>NZ_JOHS01000171.1 GCF_000725625.1 Streptomyces sp. NRRL F-6676 | reverse complement strand
CTTCGCCGGCTCCTACGTCGTGGAGCGGATGACCGACGACGTCGAGACGGCCGCACGCGAGCTGATGCGCAAGGTCGAGGACCTCGGCGGCGCCGTCGAGGCCATCGAACACGGCTTCCAGAAGAGCGAGATCGAACGCAACGCCTACCGCATCGCCCAGGAGACCGACTCCGGCGAACGCGTCGTCGTCGGCGTCAACCGC
>NZ_JOHS01000170.1 GCF_000725625.1 Streptomyces sp. NRRL F-6676 | reverse complement strand
GTTGTCGCGTTGTTCGTCGGGCAGGCCGAGGTAGTGGAGGAGTTCGTGGAGGAGGTCGGCGTCGCTGTGGTTGAGGTCGAAGTGGCGTTGGTTGGCGCGTGACGGGTTGGTGGTGTGGGTGAGGTTGATGGTTTCGGGGTGGTGGGGGGCGTTGTGGAGGGTGACGGTGAGGTGGAACTGGTCGTGTGAGGTGGGCAGGGCG
>NZ_JOHS01000169.1 GCF_000725625.1 Streptomyces sp. NRRL F-6676 | reverse complement strand
GTTGTCGCGTTGTTCGTCGGGCAGGCCGAGGTAGTGGAGGAGTTCGTGGAGGAGGTCGGCGTCGCTGTGGTTGAGGTCGAAGTGGCGTTGGTTGGCGCGGGTGGGGTTGGTGGTGTGGGTGAGGTTGATGGTTTCGGGGTGGTGGGGGGCGTTGTGGAGGGTGACGGTGAGGTGGAACTGGTCGTGTGAGGTGGGCAGGGCG
>NZ_JOHS01000168.1 GCF_000725625.1 Streptomyces sp. NRRL F-6676 | reverse complement strand
GCGGTTGACGCCGACGACGACGCGTTCGCCGGAGTCGGTCTCCTGGGCGATGCGGTAGGCGTTGCGTTCGATCTCGCTCTTCTGGAAGCCGTGTTCGATCGCTTCGACGGCGCCGCCGAGGTCCTCGACCTTGCGCATCAGCTCGCGTGCGGCCGTCTCGACGTCGTCGGTCATCCGCTCCACGACGTAGGAGCCGGCGAAG
>NZ_JOHS01000167.1 GCF_000725625.1 Streptomyces sp. NRRL F-6676 | reverse complement strand
GCTCTACCAACTCGTCGCCGAGGAACAGGGCATCGGCGCGGACAAGCTGACCGGCACGATCCAGAACGACGTGCTCAAGGAGTACATCGCGCGCGGCACCTACATCTTCCCGCCCAAGCCGTCGCTGCGGCTGATCGCGGACATCTTCCAGTACTGCCGCACCGAGATCCCCCGGTGGAACACCATCTCGATCTCCGGCTACCAC
>NZ_JOHS01000166.1 GCF_000725625.1 Streptomyces sp. NRRL F-6676 | reverse complement strand
GTGGTAGCCGGAGATCGAGATGGTGTTCCACCGGGGGATCTCGGTGCGGCAGTACTGGAAGATGTCCGCGATCAGCCGCAGCGACGGCTTGGGCGGGAAAATGTACGTGCCGCGCGCGATGTACTCCTTGAGCACGTCGTTCTGGATCGTGCCGGTCAGCTTGTCCGCGCCGATGCCCTGTTCCTCGGCGACGAGTTGGTAGAGC
>NZ_JOHS01000165.1 GCF_000725625.1 Streptomyces sp. NRRL F-6676 | reverse complement strand
GTAGCCGACGAGGTCCATCTTGTTGACGGCGAGGACGACGTGCGGCACGCGCAGCAGGGCGGCGATCGCGGCGTGGCGGCGGGTCTGTTCGACGACGCCGTTGCGCGCGTCGACCAGGATCACGGTCAGTTCGGCGGTGGAGGCGCCGGTGACCATGTTGCGGGTGTACTGCACATGGCCGGGGGTGTCGGCGAGGATGAACCGGCG
>NZ_JOHS01000164.1 GCF_000725625.1 Streptomyces sp. NRRL F-6676 | reverse complement strand
GACGGGGGATCGGACCGGAAACGGATCTGATAAAGTCGGAACCGCCGGAAAGGAAAGCGCTCGGAAGAGCGAAGTCCTGGAAAGCACCGAGGAAATCGGACAGCGAAAACGTCTGATAGAGTCGGAAACGCAAGACCGAAGGGAAGCGCCCGGAGGAAAGCCTGAGAGAGTCTCTCGGGTGAGTACAAAGGAAGCGTCCGTTCCTTGAG
>NZ_JOHS01000163.1 GCF_000725625.1 Streptomyces sp. NRRL F-6676 | reverse complement strand
GAGAGTCTCTCGGGTGAGTACAAAGGAAGCGTCCGTTCCTTGAGAACTCAACAGCGTGCCAAAAGTCAACGCCAGATATGTTGATACCCCGTCTCCAGCGTCTGCTGGGGCGAGGTTCCTTTGAAGAATACACAGCGAGGACGCTGTGAACGGCTGGGCTTATTCCGCCCGGCTGTTCCGCTCTCGTGTGTGTGGTCCCGATTACGGGA
>NZ_JOHS01000162.1 GCF_000725625.1 Streptomyces sp. NRRL F-6676 | reverse complement strand
GGGTTGTAGGGCTGCTGGCCGTCGAAGCCGTTGAGGGCGATGACGAAGGGCAGGCCGGAGTTCTCGAAGTAGTCGACCGCGGGGAAGCAGTCGGCCAGGCGCCGGGTGTCCACGAGCACCACCGCGCCGATGGCGCCGCGCACGAGGTCGTCCCACATGAACCAGAAGCGGTCCTGGCCGGGCGTGCCGAACAGGTAGAGGATCAGGTCCTGGTCGAG
>NZ_JOHS01000161.1 GCF_000725625.1 Streptomyces sp. NRRL F-6676 | reverse complement strand
GTGTGAGGGTCGGCAGTCGCGGCGGGGTCCGGTGGTGGTGCTGGTGGCGGGTCTGGGGGACGGTCTGGACAAGATGGCCGATCTTCAGAAGACGCTGGGCGAGAAGAACCGGGTGTGCTCCTACGATCGTCTGGGTGAGGGCGAGAGTGACAAGCCGGAGGGTCCGCAGAGCATGGCGGACACGGGGCGGATTCTGACGGGGGTGATCAACCGGGTTGCGGGTGAT
>NZ_JOHS01000160.1 GCF_000725625.1 Streptomyces sp. NRRL F-6676 | reverse complement strand
GTGTGAGGGTCGGCAGTCGCGGCGGGGTCCGGTGGTGGTGCTGGTGGCGGGTCTGGGGGACGGTCTGGACAAGATGGCCGATCTTCAGAAGACGCTGGGTGCGAAGAATCGGGTGTGCTCCTATGACCGTCTGGGTGAGGGCGAGAGTGACAAGCCGGAGGGTCCGCAGAGCATGGCGGACACGGGGCGGATTCTGACGGGGGTGATCAACCGGGTTGCGGGTGAT
>NZ_JOHS01000159.1 GCF_000725625.1 Streptomyces sp. NRRL F-6676 | reverse complement strand
GCCGGTGAGCGGGGTCTGGTGCGTGCAGCTGCAAGGCGGAGGAGGGAGTCGACGCGGTGGGGGTCCCCCCTGCTCGAACGAAGTTGAGAGCTTGGGGGAGTCGGCGACCGACGACAACGCGGCAGATGCGCGTGCCAGACCCCGCGTCTGCGGGCTGATCCAAACGACAGGCCCTAGTAGTGCTTCGTTACGTTGGGTGATCTCGCCTGGTGTTGGGCATCTTCTCGG
>NZ_JOHS01000158.1 GCF_000725625.1 Streptomyces sp. NRRL F-6676 | reverse complement strand
CCCGCACACCAAGCCGGTGGTGTTCTGGGAGCGGGTGATCGGCGAGATCAACGGCCGCGACCCGGACGTCATCTTCCTGGCCGAGGCGTTCACCCGCCCGGCGATGATGCACACCCTGGGCGCGGTCGGCTTCCAGCAGTCGTACACGTACTTCACCTGGCGCACCACCAAGGAGGAGCTGACGGAGTACCTCACCGAGCTCTCCGGTGAGGCGGCCGCCTCCATGCGG
>NZ_JOHS01000157.1 GCF_000725625.1 Streptomyces sp. NRRL F-6676 | reverse complement strand
CCGCATGGAGGCGGCCGCCTCACCGGAGAGCTCGGTGAGGTACTCCGTCAGCTCCTCCTTGGTGGTGCGCCAGGTGAAGTACGTGTACGACTGCTGGAAACCGACCGCGCCCAGGGTGTGCATCATCGCGGGGCGGGTGAACGCCTCGGCCAGGAAGATGACGTCCGGGTCGCGGCCGTTGATCTCGCCGATCACCCGCTCCCAGAACACCACCGGCTTGGTGTGCGGG
>NZ_JOHS01000156.1 GCF_000725625.1 Streptomyces sp. NRRL F-6676 | reverse complement strand
GTCGCGTTCCTCGTCGGTGACCATCTCCAGGGTCAGCTCGTCGTGGTTGCGCAGGAAGATCCCCCACTGGCAGTTGGCGGGGATCTCCGGGGTCTTCGCGAGGATCTCGGAGACGGGGTAGCGCGATTCGCGGCGCACCGCCATGAAGATGCGCGGCATGACGGGGAAGTGGAACGCCATGTGGCATTCGTCGCCGCCGGTGCTGTAGTCGCCGAAGTAGTCGACCACGTCC
>NZ_JOHS01000155.1 GCF_000725625.1 Streptomyces sp. NRRL F-6676 | reverse complement strand
TGGCGACGGTCACGCACCGGCCTGCCCATCCGCGGCGGCGCCAGCAACGGCCCGATCACCGCCCACGACTCATCAGTCAGCTCATGACGACGCACCACGGACAGACCAACGACGACCACACTTTGCGGACACGACCTAGTACTGCAACGGTGCTTGCCGTGACGGGTGGCCAGGTCAGGGGCTGTGTCCGCGTCGTTTGTAGTGGCTGGTGCGGGCCTGGTGTTGTCGTCGTC
>NZ_JOHS01000154.1 GCF_000725625.1 Streptomyces sp. NRRL F-6676 | reverse complement strand
TTCGCGCAGGAAGGCCAGGACGGCGGGGTTGGAGGAGGGCAGTTCGGTGTAGGAGCCGAGTCCGAAGGCGGGGTTCTGCTTGCGGATCTCGATCATGCGCCGGGTCCAGTGCAGCAGGGAGGACGGCGAGGACATGGACGCCTCGACGTTGGTGACCTGGTAGCCGTAGACGGGGTCCATGATCGTGGGCAGGAAGAGGCGGCCGGGGTCGCAGGAGGAGAAGCCCGCGTTGCGGTCG
>NZ_JOHS01000153.1 GCF_000725625.1 Streptomyces sp. NRRL F-6676 | reverse complement strand
TTCGCGCAGGAAGGCCAGGACGGCGGGGTTGGAGGAGGGCAGTTCGGTGTAGGAGCCGAGTCCGAAGGCGGGGTTCTGCTTGCGGATCTCGATCATGCGGCGGGTCCAGTGCAGCAGGGAGGACGGCGAGGACATGGATGCCTCGACGTTGGTGACCTGGTAGCCGTAGACGGGGTCCATGATCGTGGGCAGGAAGAGGCGGCCGGGGTCGCAGGAGGAGAAGCCCGCGTTGCGGTCG
>NZ_JOHS01000152.1 GCF_000725625.1 Streptomyces sp. NRRL F-6676 | reverse complement strand
CCCTTGAGGTCGCCGATGCCGTCGCCGTTGCTGTCCTGGAAGGAGCGGACCAGGACCTCGTAGAAGACGGCGCGTTTGAACCAGTCCGGGTCCCGGTCCTTGGCGGGGGTGTCCTCGAAGGTGTCCGGGACGGGCTCGTTGACGATCATGGTGTGGGTGACCCTCCGATCTGCGGTGAGGACGGTCGCAGGACGGTCAGCACGTGTGCCGGCCTGTCGCCCGGCTCCAGTCGCACATAGTTGGCCCTGCCCCAGGA
>NZ_JOHS01000151.1 GCF_000725625.1 Streptomyces sp. NRRL F-6676 | reverse complement strand
CAAGCCGGAGGGTCCGCAGAGCATGGCGGACACGGGGCGGATTCTGACGGGGGTGATCAACCGGGTTGCGGGTGATTCTCCGGTGGTGTTGGCGGGCCACTCGCTGGGTGGTCTGATCGCTGCGCGGTATGCGCCGGATCACCGGGACAAGGTCAAGGGTCTGGTTCTGATGGATGCGACGTCGTCGACGACGTCGGCGGATGTGACCCGGGTGATTCCGGAGTCGGCGACGGGGGATGCGGGGGATCTGCGGGCGCAGACGGTGGCGGTGATG
>NZ_JOHS01000150.1 GCF_000725625.1 Streptomyces sp. NRRL F-6676 | reverse complement strand
CAAGCCGGAGGGTCCGCAGAGCATGGCGGACACGGGGCGGATTCTGACGGGGGTGATCAACCGGGTTGCGGGTGATTCTCCGGTGGTGTTGGCGGGCCATTCGCTGGGTGGTCTGATCGCTGCGCGGTATGCGCCGGATCACCGGGACAAGGTCAAGGGCCTGGTTCTGATGGACGCGACGTCGTCGACGACGTCGGCGGATGTGACCCGGGTGATTCCGGAGTCGGCGACGGGGGATGCGGGGGATCTGCGGGCGCAGACGGTGGCGGTGATG
>NZ_JOHS01000149.1 GCF_000725625.1 Streptomyces sp. NRRL F-6676 | reverse complement strand
CGTGGACGACTTCGCGCCCCGCCTGTCGTTCTTCTTCGTCGCGCGGACGACGATCCTGGAGGAGGTCGCCAAGTTCCGTGCCGCCCGCCGGATCTGGGCGCACGTGATGCGCGAGGAGTTCGGGGCGAAGAACCCCAAGTCGCTGATGCTGCGCTTCCACACCCAGACGGCCGGGGTCCAGCTGACCGCGCAGCAGCCGGAGGTCAACCTGGTGCGCGTCGCGGTGCAGGGCCTGGGCGCGGTGCTGGGCGGCACCCAGTCGCTGCACACCAACAGC
>NZ_JOHS01000148.1 GCF_000725625.1 Streptomyces sp. NRRL F-6676 | reverse complement strand
GCTGTTGGTGTGCAGCGACTGGGTGCCGCCCAGCACCGCGCCCAGGCCCTGCACCGCGACGCGCACCAGGTTGACCTCCGGCTGCTGCGCGGTCAGCTGCACGCCCGCCGTCTGGGTGTGGAAGCGCAGCATCAGCGACTTGGGGTTCTTCGCCCCGAACTCCTCGCGCATCACGTGTGCCCAGATCCGGCGGGCGGCACGGAACTTGGCGACCTCCTCCAGGATCGTCGTCCGCGCGACGAAGAAGAACGACAGGCGGGGCGCGAAGTCGTCCACG
>NZ_JOHS01000147.1 GCF_000725625.1 Streptomyces sp. NRRL F-6676 | reverse complement strand
CAGAGCCCCTCACGTCTTCGGGGGCGCAGGGGGCAGAGCCCCCGCGAGGGCCCGGGGCACCGGCCCCGAGACCACCACCGGGGGCGGAACCCCCCACGCGCCCCTCCGGGGGTCCAGGGGGCAGAGCCCCCTCGGGGCCGGGGGCGCCAGCCCCGGAACCGCCGCCGCGGGCGGAGCCCCTCACGTCTTCGGGGGTGCGGGGGGCGGAGCCCCCGCGAGGACCCGGGGCACCGGCCCCGAGACCACCACCGGGGGCGGAACCCCCCACGCCCCCCTCCGGGGGCC
>NZ_JOHS01000146.1 GCF_000725625.1 Streptomyces sp. NRRL F-6676 | reverse complement strand
GGCCCCCGGAGGGGGGCGTGGGGGGTTCCGCCCCCGGTGGTGGTCTCGGGGCCGGTGCCCCGGGTCCTCGCGGGGGCTCCGCCCCCCGCACCCCCGAAGCCATGGGGGGCTCCGCCCCCGGCGGCGGTCTCGGGGCTGGCGCCCCTGGTCCCGAGGGGGCTCTGCCCTCTGGGCCCCCGGAGGGGGGCGTGGGGGGTTCCGCCCCCGGTGGTGGTCTCGGGGCCGGTGCCCCGGGCCCTCGCGGGGGCTCTGCCCCCTGCGCCCCCGAAGACGTGAGGGGCTCTG
>NZ_JOHS01000145.1 GCF_000725625.1 Streptomyces sp. NRRL F-6676 | reverse complement strand
GGCTTCGCCGCCTGGGGGGCCACGGCCTACCCGGTGCCGCTGTCCTGGGGCGCCACCTTCGACCCGGACCTGGTGCGGAAGATGGCCGCCGCCATCGGCCGCGACATGCGCGCGGTCGGCATCCACCAGGGGCTCGCGCCCGTCCTCGACGTGGTGCGCGACGCCCGCTGGGGCCGGGTGGAGGAGACCATCGGCGAGGACCCCTACCTCGTCGGCACCGTCGCCACCGCCTACGTCCAGGGCCTGGAGTCCGCCGGCATCGTCGCCACCCTCAAGCACTTCGCCGG
>NZ_JOHS01000144.1 GCF_000725625.1 Streptomyces sp. NRRL F-6676 | reverse complement strand
GCCCAGATCCGGCGGGCGGCACGGAACTTGGCGACCTCCTCCAGGATCGTCGTCCGCGCGACGAAGAAGAACGACAGGCGGGGCGCGAAGTCGTCCACGTCCATCCCGGCGGCGACCGCCGTGCGCACGTACTCGATGCCGTCGGCGAGGGTGAAGGCGATCTCCTGCGCGGGCGAGGCCCCGGCCTCCGCCATGTGGTAGCCGGAGATCGAGATGGTGTTCCACCGGGGGATCTCGGTGCGGCAGTACTGGAAGATGTCCGCGATCAGCCGCAGCGACGGCTTGGGCGGGAA
>NZ_JOHS01000143.1 GCF_000725625.1 Streptomyces sp. NRRL F-6676 | reverse complement strand
CAACTCGGAGGAAGGTGGGGACGACGTCAAGTCATCATGCCCCTTATGTCTTGGGCTGCACACGTGCTACAATGGCCGGTACAATGAGCTGCGATACCGCGAGGTGGAGCGAATCTCAAAAAGCCGGTCTCAGTTCGGATTGGGGTCTGCAACTCGACCCCATGAAGTCGGAGTCGCTAGTAATCGCAGATCAGCATTGCTGCGGTGAATACGTTCCCGGGCCTTGTACACACCGCCCGTCACGTCACGAAAGTCGGTAACACCCGAAGCCCGTGGCCCAACCCGTAAGGGAGGGA
>NZ_JOHS01000142.1 GCF_000725625.1 Streptomyces sp. NRRL F-6676 | reverse complement strand
CAACTCGGAGGAAGGTGGGGACGACGTCAAGTCATCATGCCCCTTATGTCTTGGGCTGCACACGTGCTACAATGGCCGGTACAATGAGCTGCGATACCGTGAGGTGGAGCGAATCTCAAAAAGCCGGTCTCAGTTCGGATTGGGGTCTGCAACTCGACCCCATGAAGTCGGAGTCGCTAGTAATCGCAGATCAGCAGTGCTGCGGTGAATACGTTCCCGGGCCTTGTACACACCGCCCGTCACGTCACGAAAGTCGGTAACACCCGAAGCCCGTGGCCCAACCCGTAAGGGAGGGA
>NZ_JOHS01000141.1 GCF_000725625.1 Streptomyces sp. NRRL F-6676 | reverse complement strand
CAGCTGACCGCGCAGCAGCCGGAGGTCAACCTGGTGCGCGTCGCGGTGCAGGGCCTGGGCGCGGTGCTGGGCGGCACCCAGTCGCTGCACACCAACAGCTTCGACGAGGCCATCGCCCTGCCCACCGACAAGAGCGCCCGCCTGGCCCTGCGCACCCAGCAGGTCCTGGCCTACGAGACCGACGTCACCGCCACCGTCGACCCCTTCGCCGGCTCCTACGTCGTGGAGCGGATGACCGACGACGTCGAGACGGCCGCACGCGAGCTGATGCGCAAGGTCGAGGACCTCGGCGGCGCCGTCGA
>NZ_JOHS01000140.1 GCF_000725625.1 Streptomyces sp. NRRL F-6676 | reverse complement strand
ACCGCAGCGCCTCCACCCGGGCCGGCACCACGTCCATGCCGAGCTCGACGGCCATCTCCTGGCAGGTCACCGGCCCTTGTCCGAGCCGGGCCCGGTCGGCTGCCACCTGCAGGATGCGCTGGTAGTCCACCGACAGCACCGACCAGGCCAGTCCCTCGCGCCACACCGGCACCTGCGACTTCGCCTTCGCCGCCTCCGGCCCCTGCGTTGCCGTTCCGCCCCGCCCTTCGGCGGCCGGCACTGCCTGGCCGGCCCGGGTGTGGTCCTGCTCCGTCTCGTTCTCCGGGGCCAGCACTTCTCCGACCTTCGA
>NZ_JOHS01000139.1 GCF_000725625.1 Streptomyces sp. NRRL F-6676 | reverse complement strand
GCGGTGATCGGGCCGTTGCTGGCGCCGCCGCGGATGGGCAGGCCGGTGCGTGACCGTCGCCAGGTGGTCAACGGGATTCTGTGGAAGCTGTCCACGGGCGCCGCCTGGAGAGATCTGCCGGAGAGGTACGGGCCCTGGAAGACGGTCTACGAGCGCTTCCGCCGCTGGTCGGCCGATGGAACCTGGGACCGGCTCCTCGCCCATGTCCAGCAGCATTGCGACGCGGCCGGCGCGGTCGACTGGACGGTCGTGTGCGTGGACTCGACGACCGTGCGTGCCCACCAGCACGCGGCCGGGGCCCGAAAAGGGGGCACTCGATCCGGCCGGGTG
>NZ_JOHS01000138.1 GCF_000725625.1 Streptomyces sp. NRRL F-6676 | reverse complement strand
CACCCGGCCGGATCGAGTGCCCCCTTTTCGGGCCCCGGCCGCGTGCTGGTGGGCACGCACGGTCGTCGAGTCCACGCACACGACCGTCCAGTCGACCGCACCGGCCGCGTCGCAATGCTGCTGGACATGGGCGAGGAGCCGGTCCCAGGTTCCATCGGCCGACCACCGGCGGAAGCGCTCGTAGACCGTCTTCCAGGGCCCGTACCTCTCCGGCAGATCCCTCCAGGCGGTGCCCGTGGACAGCTTCCACAGAATCCCGTTGACCACCTGGCGACGGTCACGCACCGGCCTGCCCATCCGCGGCGGCGCCAGCAACGGCCCGATCACCGC
>NZ_JOHS01000137.1 GCF_000725625.1 Streptomyces sp. NRRL F-6676 | reverse complement strand
ACGGCGATGTCCTTGCGGTCGACGTAGATGTAGTGACCGCTGCCCTCCGCCTTGCGGATCACCGAACGGCCCGAGACCGCCGTCCACGCGTACTGGCCCTTCGTCCAGTCCGCCTCCAACTGCGGACCGTACGTCGGGAACTCCGACAGATACGGCTGACCGTGCCGGATGACCTGCGTCGGGATCCACCCCGCCGAGCGGACCCTGCCGTCGGGGACGACGAGGTTCTCCGGGTTCTGGCCCTGCATCACCGCCACCGTCTGCGCCCGCAGATCCCCCGCATCCCCCGTCGCCGACTCCGGAATCACCCGGGTCACATCCGCCGACGTCGTCGACGACGTCGC
>NZ_JOHS01000136.1 GCF_000725625.1 Streptomyces sp. NRRL F-6676 | reverse complement strand
CCACAGTTCGGGGCGCTGGCGGCGGGGGTCCCACTGGGAGAACTCGTCGCGCAGGGAGAAGACCCGTTCCTTGGCGCGGGCTTTCTCCTCGTCGCGGCGGCCGCCGCCGAAGACGGCGTCGAACTTCTCGCTCTGGATCTTCTCGGTGAGGGGGATGATCTGGAGGGGGTTGCGGGTGCCGTCGGGGCGTTCGCGGAGTATGCCCCGGTCGATGTAGTCCTGGACGGAGGCGATGTGCAGGCGCAGGCGGTGTTCTTCCACGACGCGGTCGCGGTAGGCCAGTACTTCGGGGAAGTTGTGGCCGGTGTCCACGTGGAGGAGGGAGAAGGGCACGGGGGCGGGGGTG
>NZ_JOHS01000135.1 GCF_000725625.1 Streptomyces sp. NRRL F-6676 | reverse complement strand
CAAGGTAGCCGTACCGGAAGGTGCGGCTGGATCACCTCCTTTCTAAGGAGCACTTCTTACCGAGTCCTTCGGGACGAGGTCAGAGGCCAGCATGCGGGCGAACGTCTCGCACTGGTTGCTCATGGGTGGAACGTTGACTACTCGGCATCTTTGACCAGCTTGTTTTCCTAGTACTGCTTCGGCGTGGAACGGAAGGGGAGTGGTGAGGGTGTCGGGCACGCTGTTGGGTGTCTGAGGGTGCGAGCGTTGCTCGTCCTTCGGGATGCCGGCCCCAGTGCACTCGAACTTGTTGGTTCGGGGTGATGGGTGGTTGGTCGTTGTTTGAGAACTGCACAGTGGACGCGAGCATCTGTG
>NZ_JOHS01000134.1 GCF_000725625.1 Streptomyces sp. NRRL F-6676 | reverse complement strand
CAAGGTAGCCGTACCGGAAGGTGCGGCTGGATCACCTCCTTTCTAAGGAGCACTTCTTACCGAGTCCTTCGGGACGAGGTCAGAGGCCAGCATGCGGGCAAACGTCTCGCACTGGTTGCTCATGGGTGGAACGTTGACTACTCGGCATCTTCTGTCAGCTCGGGCTGCTAGTACTGCTCTTCGGAGTGTGGAACGCAGACCACGGGGGACGAGGGTGTCGGGCACGCTGTTGGGTGTCTGAGGGCACGGCCGTGAGGCTGGGTCTTCGGGATGCCGGCCCCAGTGAACTTGCCGATGGTGGCAGGGTGATGGGTGGTTGGTCGTTGTTTGAGAACTGCACAGTGGACGCGAGCATCTGTGGCCAAGTTTTTAAGGGCGCACGGTGGATGCCTTGGCACCAGG
>NZ_JOHS01000133.1 GCF_000725625.1 Streptomyces sp. NRRL F-6676 | reverse complement strand
GGAGGGAGCGGTCGAAGGTGGGACTGGCGATTGGGACGAAGTCGTAACAAGGTAGCCGTACCGGAAGGTGCGGCTGGATCACCTCCTTTCTAAGGAGCATCTAGGCCGCCAAGTTTGCTTGGTGGTCCAGAGCCACTACGCCGGCGAATGTCCGGCGGTGGTCAGCTCATGGGTGGAACGTTGACTATTCGGTCAGGGTCTCGGGTTGGAGGCTGCTAGTACTGCTCTTCGGAGCGTGGAACGCACGATCTCCGGACGGATGCTGGCCGGGCACGCTGTTGGGTGTCTGAGGGCACGGCCGTGAGGCTGGGTCTTCGGGATGCCGGCCCCAGTGCACTCGAACTTGTTGGTTCGGGGTGATGGGTGGTTGGTCGTTGTTTGAGAACTGCACAGTGGACGCGAGCATCTGTG
>NZ_JOHS01000132.1 GCF_000725625.1 Streptomyces sp. NRRL F-6676 | reverse complement strand
TGGGGGAGCCGGGGGCGTTTCCGTTCACGCGGGGTGTGTATCCGACGATGTACACCGGGCGGCCGTGGACGATGCGGCAGTACGCCGGGTTCGGTACGGCGGCGGAGTCCAACGCCCGGTACAAGCAGCTGATCGCCAACGGCACGATGGGCCTGTCGGTCGCGTTCGACCTGCCCACCCAGATGGGCCACGACTCCGACGCGCCCCTCGCCCACGGCGAGGTCGGCAAGGTCGGTGTCGCCATCGACTCGGTCGACGACATGCGGGTGCTGTTCGGCGGGATCCCGCTGGACAAGGTCTCCACCTCGATGACGATCAACGCGCCCGCCGCCCTGCTGCTCCTGCTCTACCAACTCGTCGCCGAGGAACAGGGCATCGGCGCGGACAAGCTGACCGGCACGATCCAGAACGACGTGCTCAAGGAGTACATCGCGCGCGGCAC
>NZ_JOHS01000131.1 GCF_000725625.1 Streptomyces sp. NRRL F-6676 | reverse complement strand
TCGCCGCCGGCGTGGACCACTGGCGTGTGCGTGGCGTCGTCGCCGACGCGGCCGATGTCGCCCAGGTTGTCGTCCAGGCCGCTGCCGAGCTTGATGTGCTGGTGGCCGGCCTGTTCGGCCGTGTGGGTGCCGGCGCCGACCAGGGCCGGTTCCCTGACCGGGGTCGGGGTGTGCGGATTGTCCGCACCGGAGGCGGGGCCGTGTTCGCCGAGGTCGGGCTTGTCGACGATGTCCGTGGGGGCGTCGCTCGCGGCGTGGACGACGTTGCCCTGGCCGTCCAGGACGTTGCCGTGCGGGTCCAGGTACTGCGCCGGCGCGCCCGCCTCCGTCGGCAGCTTCGTCGTGCCCTCCGGCAGCGCCACCGTGTGCTCGGGGAGCTGGAAGTTCCCGTCGGGGAGTTTGACCGCGCCCTCCGGGACCGCCGCGCCCTCGGGGAAGTGGAACGTGCCGTC
>NZ_JOHS01000130.1 GCF_000725625.1 Streptomyces sp. NRRL F-6676 | reverse complement strand
CGTTCCGCCCCGCCCTTCGGCGGCCGGCACTGCCTGGCCGGCCCGGGTGTGGTCCTGCTCCGTCTCGTTCTCCGGGGCCAGCACTTCTCCGACCTTCGAGCGGGCGATGGCCCACTCCTTCCATTCCCGCTCGGCCAGGGCCAGCTCGGCCTGGATGCGGTCGGCCTCCTCCCGCAGCTCGTCCACTCGACGACGAGCACCCAGCTCGCGCTGTTCCAACAGCCCGACCACCGACGGCATCCACGACCCCCACAGCAGCGACGACATGACAAGCCGTCACTTCCACCCTATCGCCGCCCCTATGCTCCACCAGCGAAAATGCAGTCTTCAAGTCCGGAAAGACAACAGCTTCTTAGAGGTCGTCTCATTTGGCTGTCTAGGTAATCTGCTGCCGTGCTGATGGTCGAGCGGATGGTGCCGGACGAGTTGTGGGAACTGTTCCAGCGGGTTGTGCCGCGCGCGCCGACACGC
>NZ_JOHS01000129.1 GCF_000725625.1 Streptomyces sp. NRRL F-6676 | reverse complement strand
CGCCGCGACGAGGAGAAAGCCCGCGCCAAGGAACGGGTCTTCTCCCTGCGCGACGAGTTCTCCCAGTGGGACCCCCGCCGCCAGCGCCCCGAACTGTGGAACCTCTACAACGGCCGCCACGCCCCCGGCGAACACGTCCGCGTCTTCCCCCTGTCCAACTGGACCGAACTGGACGTGTGGCAGTACATCGCCCGCGAACACATCGACCTCCCCCAGATCTACTTCGCCCACGAACGCGAGGTGTTCACCCGCAACGGCATGTGGCTCACCGCCGGCGAGTGGGGCGGACCGAAGAACGGCGAGAGCGTCGAGAGGCGCCAGGTCCGCTACCGCACCGTCGGCGACATGTCCTGCACCGGCGCCGTCGACTCCGACGCCGACACCATCGAGAAGGTCATCACCGAGATCGCCGCCTCCCGGCTCACCGAACGCGGCGCCACCCGCGCCGACGACAAACTGTCGGAAGCCGCGATGGAGGACCGCAAACGCGAGGGGTACTTCTAGGCATGAC
>NZ_JOHS01000128.1 GCF_000725625.1 Streptomyces sp. NRRL F-6676 | reverse complement strand
CGGGTACAGAAGGCGCAGAGCGCCTTCTGAAAGACCGTCAGCGCAGAGCGCTGACCGGCCGGCCGGGGGCCGGCCGAGGAGCCGGCCCGCGGGGCGGGCCGGAGGCCAGCGGGTGGTTCGGCCTCGAATTCGGTTCCTCTTTCCGGGGGTTGGGGTCAGAGAATGGCTGGCTAGGTGGGAGGGGGTTCCCTCGTGGTCCTGGCGGGCCTTTTCTGTGGTTTCTCGACGGGCTTTCAGGTTTCCCGGCGGGTGTTTCTCTGCGGGTGATCCTGATTTCCCGTGCTGCCTGATCATTCTAAGGGCTGGAGCCCTCGAAATTCAAGCTGTGTAGCGTAACTTGACGGGGCTTCCGCTCCCCCGGGCCGGGGCTGCTCCGGCGGGGACCGGGCCGCCCTCTGTACGGGCTCTAGCAGCAGCTTACAGGGGTCATGGCAGTCAGGGAAGGGGATCCCGGGGTGTGGCCGTCACGGGGCCGCATGCGGCGATCCGGGGCGCGTGCGGGGGTGGCGTTAGATTCGCCTTCCGAGAATTGGCGGGGTGTTAGATCCGGAGTATCCGGGGCGTTAGATCCGGGGGTCGTTCCAAGCGTTGCACGCGGGCGGGGCGTTAGATTCGCCGGTCAGTGTGGGGGTCTTTCCGGGGGCGTTAGATTCGCGTTCGGGGGGTTCGTGGCGGGCGTTAGATCCGGGGTTGCATGGGGCGGGGCGGGTGGCTTCGGAGGGGTCGGGGT
>NZ_JOHS01000127.1 GCF_000725625.1 Streptomyces sp. NRRL F-6676 | reverse complement strand
GAGCGGGTACAGAAGGCGCAGAGCGCCTTCTGAAAGACCGTCAGCGCAGAGCGCTGACCGGCCGGCCCGGAGGGCCGGCCGAGGAGCCGGCCCGCGGGGCGGGCCGGAGGCCAGCGGGTGGTTTGGCCTCGAATTCGGTTCCTCTTTCCGGGTGTTGGGGTCAGAGAATGGCTGGCTAGGTGGGAGGGGGTTCCCTCGTGGTCCTGGCGGGCCTTTTCTGTGGTTTCTCGACGAGTTTTCAGATTGTCCCGGCGGGTTTCTCTGCGGGTGGTCCTGATTTCCCGTTCGGCCTGATCATTCTAAGAGCTTGGGGCCCTGAAATTCAAGTTGTGCGGCGGGGATTGACGGAGTTTCCGCTCCCCCGGCTCCGGGGTTCGCTCCGATGGGGTCGGGTTGCCCCTGTGCGGCTCTAGCGGCAGCCTACAGGGGCCCCGGTAGCGAGGGGAGGGGGTTCCGGAGGTGACGCGCCAGGGGCCGTGCGCGGCAATCCGGGGCGCGCGTGAGGGTGGCGTTAGATTCATGGTTCGGGAATTGGCGGGTTGTTAGATTCGGCGAACCGGGGGCGTTAGATCCGGGCCCGCTCCAATCGTCACACGCGGGACGGGCGTTAGATTCGCCGGTTGCGTCGGTGTGGCGTTTCTGGGTGTCCTTAGATTCGCGTTAGGGGTTTGTTGGGGTGTTAGATCCGGGGTTGCGCGGGGGCGGGGTTGGGGTGGCTCTGGTGGGTTCGGGGCGGGTTGACGGTGTGGGCTCGGGTGGGGTGTGGGTGGTTGCCGGGGGG
>NZ_JOHS01000126.1 GCF_000725625.1 Streptomyces sp. NRRL F-6676 | reverse complement strand
CAGCCCCTCGCCCCC
This sequence comes from Streptomyces sp. NRRL F-6676, assembly GCF_000725625.1. Taxonomy (GTDB): domain Bacteria; phylum Actinomycetota; class Actinomycetes; order Streptomycetales; family Streptomycetaceae; genus Streptomyces. The sequence goes on along the minus strand of NZ_JOHS01000126.1, from coordinate 807 downwards.
GCCGTGCAGCCGCTGCCGGCCTGCACCATTTGCACCCTGCGCCGCCCGCCCCACCACGCCACCCCCGCATGGATCCATCCCGCGCCCGGCCTGCCCCGGGCCATGATCTGCACCCGCCACCAGCAAGCCTCCAGCGACCCCCGACAGCGCATCCCCCTCGACATCCGCGCCCTGCCCGAACTCACCCACGCCCGCCCCCCCCGCCAGCCGCCCACCGCGGCTTCCCTGAGCTGGGCCATCACGATCACCACCCGCTGGTACGACCACCATCAACACCTGCACCAGCGCTGGCGCACACGCCTCACCCAGCTCACCGCCGCCAACCCCCACCTCACCCACAGCCCGGCCTCACCCGCCCTGACCTGCCGGAACCTGATCACCTACCCCGAAACCCTCACCCTCGCCGCCGCCCTCGACCGCCTCCCCCCGCACCCCCGGACACGCACCCAGCAGACCGCCTTCCTCCACAACCTCGCTGGCCGCCTCCACCTGACCCGCCTCGCACCCGCCGACCACGACCTGCTCTGGCAACGCCTCACCACCCGCTGAACCACCCCCACCCCCCCCAGCCCTCGCACAGCCGACCAGCACCGCTACCTACAGACGCGCCAACCGCACTGAGCAAAAACCACCACCCCGCTCAGCACACTGAGCAACACCAAACAACCAGCTCAACCCACGTACCCCCCAGCACCGGACACTCGGTTCCGCGTAAGCCTCACCGACTGACCAGAACTACCACCCAGTACAACTGAACAACAGCAGGCCACAATCAAGATCAATAAGCACACCATCAGCTACGCCATA
>NZ_JOHS01000125.1 GCF_000725625.1 Streptomyces sp. NRRL F-6676 | reverse complement strand
CTAAGAGGTCGTCTCATTTGGCGAGTCGGCGGTAGCAGATCAAGGTGCACGCGATCGCGGCGAAGGCGAGGAAGTGTTCTGCCTTGCGTTCGTAGCGGCGGTGGAGTCGGCGGCAGCCGGCAAGCCAGGCGACGGTGCGTTCGATGGTCCAGCGGTGTAGGCCGAGGCGGTTCGATGCCTCGACGCCTTTGCGGGCGATGCGGGGTGTGATGTTCCTGCCGCGTAGCCACCTCCGCAGGTGGTCGTAGTCGTACCCCTTGTCGCCGTGCAGTTTGGCGGGGCGCCGCCGGCGAGGGCCGCGGCGGGAGCGGATCGGCGGGATGCCCCGGACCAGCGGCTGCAGGGCCATGCTGTCGTGGGTGTTCGCACCGGAGATGCCGACCGAGATGGGCAGTCCTGTGCGTTCGGTGATCAAGTGGATCTTCGATCCTTTCTTGCCCCGATCCACAGGATTCGGACCTGTCAGGTCCCCCCTTTCAGGGCCCGCATGTTCACCGAGTCGATCGCGCATCGCGACCAGTCCAGGTTGCCGCGCGAGCCAAGCTCGTCCAGGACCAAGCGGTGCAGCTTGGCCCACACCCGGGCCTTGGTCCACTCGGTGAAGCGGCGGTGCGCGGTCGGCCCGGACGGCCCGAAGACCGGCGGGAGCTGCCGCCACGTGCAGCCGGTGGTGGCCACGAACACGATCGCAGCCAGCACCTCACGATCTCCGTGACGCCGCCGGCCACCACCCTGAGGGCGTGTCGGCGCGCGCGGCACAACCCGCTGGAACAGTTCCCACAACTCGTCCGGCACCATCCGCTCGACCATCAGCACGGCAGCAGATTACCTAGACAG
>NZ_JOHS01000124.1 GCF_000725625.1 Streptomyces sp. NRRL F-6676 | reverse complement strand
TGAGGTCTTTCAGCGTTGCCTCTCCAGGGTGAGGACAGCTTTGGCGATGACGGTCATGCGGTTGGGGCTGATGCGGGATCTGCGGAAGATCTGCCAGGACTTCAGCCGTGCCATGGCGCGTTCGACCGGTGCCCGGGCTGCGGCAAGGGCCCGGTTGACGGTGCGCTGGGTGAGGGTGAGCTCACCGCCCGGTGGGCGTTTGAGTCCGGTGGTGACCCAGGGACCGGCGCCCTGGTAGGCGCGGTCGGCGAGGATCGGGAGGCCCTGACGCTCACAGATCCGGATGATGCGGTGGGTGCGGGCCGCGGTCAGGTCGTGGGTGCGGCCCGGCAGCGCGGGAGAAATCCACAGCACCTCGCCCGCGGGGTCGGTGACGACCTGGACGTTCACGCCGTGCCGGCGGTGCTTGGCCGAGTAGTCCTCCCGGCTGTCACCGACGCGGTCGCACTCGGCAAGGGTCCCGTCCAGCAGGACGAACTCCGGATCGTGCTCGCGCAGCGTCTTGAGCAAGCCCGGGGCGCGGCCGGCAAGCAGGCCGGTGACGGCGGTGACGTACGCGTGGGCGGTGCCGATGGATATCCCGAAGCCGGACGCGATCCGGGTGAGGGTGTCGTGGCGGCGCAGGTACACCAGAGCGACGAGCGCCCGCTGGTGCGGCGGGAGCTTGCAGCGGCGGTCACCCTCACGGGTGACGATGAGCATCGTGACCCACTCGACCAGGGCATGCGGGAGGTCGAGTGCGGCAGGATAGGGAACCAACAGGGCTCCTGTGCCGATGGGTTGAGACTTCGAACACCTCCACCAACGGCACGGGAGCCTTGTGCGTTGCGGCCCTCACCTCGGCCTGACTGACGTCACCCGATCAGTGGTCCCGTTGAAAACGCTCA
>NZ_JOHS01000123.1 GCF_000725625.1 Streptomyces sp. NRRL F-6676 | reverse complement strand
CCGTATGCCCAAATGGGGGGTCGGATATGCGGAGGTGTGAGGGGTGCGCGGCGGGCGGGGTGCGGGGGCGCGGGCGCGGCGGGGCGGGGAGGGGTGCTGTGGGGTGCTGTGGGGTCAGCCCCAGCCCAGTTCGTGGAGGCGGGCGTCCTCGATGCCGAAGTGGTGGGCGACCTCGTGCACGACCGTCACCGAGACCTCGTGCACGACGTCCTCCGGTGAGGTGCAGTGGCGCAGGGTCGGGCCCATGTAGACGCTGATGCGGTCGGGGAGGACGCCGGCGTACCACTCGCCGCGTTCGGTCAGCGGCGTTCCCTCGTAGAGGCCGAGCAGTTCGGGGTCGTCGGCGGGTGGCTCGTCCTCGACGAAGACGGCCACGTTGTCCATGACCCGCGTCAGTTCCGGCGGGATGCGGTCCAGGGCCTCGCTGACGAGTTCTTCGAATTCCTCGCGCGTCATTTGCAGCACGGGGTCATTGTCCTGCACGGGGGGCGTCGGTGCGGGGGAGGTTGTTGTCGGGGGGTGGGTGCGGGGGACGTTGTTGGCGGGTGCGGGGGACGTTGCTGTCGGGTGCGGGTGCGGGTGCGGGTGCGGGTGCGGGTGCGGGTGCGGGTGCGGGTGCGGGTGTGTGTCTGGGGCGTGTCCTCCTGTGGGGCGGGGGAGTTGGGCAGGGGGACCGCTTCGCCCGCCCCCGGAGGTGGCTGCCCGTGCGCCCCAGTGACGTTCCGTTCCGACTCGCCGCCGCCGTGCTGACCGTGGCGGCCGCCACGGGGTGCGTGAGCGTGGGGGACGACGCGGGGCACCCGGGGCCGTCGCGTCCGACGGGGCCGCACGGGGCGGTGGTGCGGGGGGACGACGTGGCGGGCGCCGGGGGGGGGGGGGGGGGGGCCGGGGGGGAGGGGGGGGGGGGGGAGGGGGGGGGGGCGGGGG
>NZ_JOHS01000122.1 GCF_000725625.1 Streptomyces sp. NRRL F-6676 | reverse complement strand
CGATCCACGGCCGAGTACTCACACCATCACGAACGGCCGAATCTTCACACCGGTCACGGCCAACCAGCACGTTTCACCAAGATCGTGTTACGAGCTCTTAGGGCTGCTGCTGTCGCAGTGCCGAGGAAGACATATCCGCGTTTGTCGTATCGGGTGGCGACTGCCCGGGACTGCTTCAGCCGGTTGATCGCCCGTTCGACGGTGTTGCGCTTTTTGTAGCGGTCCTCGTCGAAGCCGGGTGGCCGTCCGCCGTGTGAGCCTTTTCGCAGGCGGGCCGCCCGGCTGTCGGTCTTCTCCGGGATCGCGTGGCGAATGCCCCGTCGTCGCAGGTACTCGCGGCAGGGCCCGTTGCTGTAGGCCTTGTCGGCCGCCAGGCTGTCGGGCTTCTTGCGCGGCCTGCCCGGACCGGCCCCGGGGATGCGGATCTTCTCCAGCACTGGCTTGAACTGAGTACAGTCCGCCCGCTGTCCACCGGTGACTACCAGGGACAACGGGCGGCAGTGGCCGTCCGCACTCAGGTGGATCTTGCTGGTGAACCCGCCCCGCGAGCGCCCCAGGCCCTCACCTCCAGCACCACCTCCACCAGGCGGGCGCCCAGGCTCTGCCACGGCGTTTCGCCCTGGTGTTCCACCACTTCGGCCCCCTTTGGCGCGGGTGCCGGCGGCGGCTCGGTCCGAGCACCGGCCGCGTGCTGGTGAGCGCGCACGACGGTGGAGTCGACCGAGATGTCCCAGTCGATCTCACTTGCCGCGTCGGCCGCGGCCTGGACTTGCTGGAGCAGACGCTCCCACGTCCCGTCGGCCGACCACAGCCGATGGCGTTCATAGACGGTCTTCCACGGTCCGAACCGTTCGGGCAGGTCACGCCAGTGCACTCCGGTCCGCACCCGGTGCAAAATTCCGTCGATCACCTGCCGACGGTCCCGCCACCTGCCACAACGCCTGTTACTGACCGGCAGGAACGGCCGCAACCGTTCCCACTCGGCATCCGTCAGATCACCCCGCCCCATGTCCACATCAACGACCCGGACGCGGAACAGTCACATGATCGGCCGGACAGCTCCTAGTAGTGCTTCGTCAGGTTCTGGGCTGTCTGCGGCTTCTCCGAGGGCGGGGCAGGGGTCGTCCGCAGGTGGTGCAGGTACCGGTCC
>NZ_JOHS01000121.1 GCF_000725625.1 Streptomyces sp. NRRL F-6676 | reverse complement strand
CTAGTGTCCTGCGCCGGAGATCCGTCGGCAGAAGCGGGCGAGGGAGTCGAGGATTTCCTCGGCGGTCTTGGTCCAGATGAACGGCTTGGGATCTTCGTTCCAGTCCTTGACCCAGGCGCGGATGTCGGCTTCGAGGGCCTGGACGTTCTTGTGCGCACCTCGGCGGATCATTTGGTCGGCCAGGAAGCCGAACCACCGCTCGACCTGGTTGATCCAGGAGGAGCCGGTCGGGGTGAAGTGCATCTGGAATCGGGGGTGTTTGGCCAGCCACGCCTTGATCGCGGGGGTCTTGTGGGTGCCATAGTTGTCGCAGATCAAGTGGATCTGGAGATGGGCGGGGACCTCTTTGTCGATCTTGATGAGGAACTTCTTGAACTCCGCCGCCCGGTGCCGACGGTGCAGGGCGCTGATGACCTCGCCGGTGGCGACGTCGAAGGCTGCGAACAAGGTGGTCAGGCCGTTGCGCACGTAGTCGTGGGTCCGCCGCTCGGGCATGCCCGGCATTATCGGCAGGACCGGCTGGGACCGGTCCAGGGCTTGGATCTGCGACTTCTCGTCCACCGAGAGCACCACCGCGCCCTCGGGCGGGTTGAAGTACAGGCCGACGACGTCATAGACCTTCTCCACGAACAGCGGATCCGTCGACAGCTTGAACGTGTCGGTCAGATGCGGCTTGAGCTGGAACTTCCGCCAGATCCGGCCCACGGTGGACTTCGACAGGCCACTGTGCTCCGCCATCGATTTGCGCGACCAGTGGGTGGCGTTCTTCGGGAGTTCCTCCAGCGTGGTGACCACGACCGCCTCCACCTGATCCACGCTGATGGTGGCCGGCCGGCCCGGCCGGGGCTCGTCAACGAGCCCGTCCAGCCGGCTGGCGAGGAACCGCCGTCGCCACTTGCGGACCGTGTCCGCAGCCACCCGCAGGTCCCGGGCAACCGCCACGATCGGCGGCACCTCCGGCCCCGCGCACGCCAGCACAATCCGTGCGCGCAGGGCCAGGGCCTGGGCCGATGTCGCCCGACGCGTCCACCGCTCCAACACCGCCCGCTCATCAGCGGACAGCAGCAGCGGCTCCAGCTTCGGGCCTCGACGAGGAACAGACGCACCAGCAGCAGAAGTCACACCACAACTAACGATCAACTACTGGCGCAGGACACTAG
>NZ_JOHS01000119.1 GCF_000725625.1 Streptomyces sp. NRRL F-6676 | reverse complement strand
CTTCGAGGTCCTCGACGAGGTGGCCGTTTTCGAAGCGGGCGCCGGAGCGGACGAGGGCGACGAGGTGGGGTGCGGTGACCGCCCGCCAGCGGGCCTGGGCGGCCTCGGCGAGCTTGAACACCATCGCCAGGGCGGCGGCCGGGCTGCCCGCTCCTCGGGTGACCTTCGTCCGCAGCCTGATCGTGGAGAACGTGGACTCGATGGGGTTCGTGGTCCGCAGATGGATCCAGTGCTCGGCGGGGAAGTCGTAGAACGCCAGGAGCTCGTCCAGGTCGTCGGTGATCTTCTTCACGGCCTTGGGCCACTTCGCCCCGTAGGTCTTCTCGAACGCGCGGGCCGCCTTCTCGGCGTGGGTGCGGTCCTCGGCGTTGTAGATCTCCTGCAGGGCCTTCTTCGCTCCGGGCTGCGTGGACTTCGGTAGCGTGTTCATGACATTACGGGTCTTGTGGACCCAGCACCTTTGGTGCCTGGCCTGCGGGAACACCTCCGCCAGGGCCCGCCACAGGCCCATGGCACCGTCGCCCACGACGAGGGCCGGATCGCGCATGCCACGCCGCCGGCAGTCCCGCAGCAGGTCGGCCCACGACTCCGTCGACTCCCGCAGCCCCTCGGCCAGCGCGATCAGCTCCTTGGTGCCGTCCAGGCGCACGCCCATCAGGACCAGGACGCAGGAGTGGGCCTGGCCGAGGCGGACCTTGGGGTGGACGCCGTCGGCCCACACGTAGACGTAGTCGGTGCCGGACAGGTCCCGGTTCTGGAAGGCCGTGTGGTCGTCCTGCCACTGCTTCGTGAGCCGGTTCACGGTGGCCGCCGACAGGCCGGCCGCGGAGCCGAGGAACTGCTCAAGGGCGGGCACGAAGTCACCGCTGGACAGCCCGTGCAGGTAGAGCAGCGGCAGGACCTCGCTGATCTTCGGGGACTTGCGGCACCAGGGCGGAAGGATTTTCGAGGAGAACCGCTGCCGTTCACCGGTCGCCTCGTCGACGCGGCGGTCGTTCACTCGCGGGGCGCGGACCTCGACCGGGCCGGCCGCTGTCGTCACGGTGCGGGGACGGTGGTGACCGTTACGCACCACCAGACGGTGGCCGCGTTCGTCCCGCTCGGCAGCCAACTCGGCTATGTACTGGTCGACTTCCGCTTCCAGAGCGGCGGCGAGCATCCGGCGGGCGCCTTCCCGCACGATCTCGTCGATCAGCGAACCGGTAGCGGTGGAGCCGTCTTCGTTGACTACGCTGAGCACGGGCGTGCCTTCCCGACCCGCGCTGCGAACGCGGGCCTGACTTGGTGACCGATACAGGATCATTCGGGAAGGTACGCCCTTCGCGTGCCGTCCCGAAGACCGATCCACAAGTCATGAGCATTGCTC
>NZ_JOHS01000118.1 GCF_000725625.1 Streptomyces sp. NRRL F-6676 | reverse complement strand
GAGCTCGTAACACGATCATGGTGAGACGCGGTCTACCTTGTTGGGGTGTCGTCCCTCGCTGTTACTGCTTCTTCGCACTCATCGGCGTCTGCCGCCATCGTCTACGCGGCGCTCCTGGATGCAGAATCCTGGCCGTTGTGGTCCGCCTACGCCGACGTCGAGTGGGATGTGCCTGCGGGAGTCGACCGGCCGGCACGCGTCGATGACCTGCGCACCATCCGTTCCCTTACTGGGCGTGTGTGCTGCCGCGAGCGCGTCGTCGAGATGGTTCCCGACCAGCGGTTCAGCTACGAACAGGCCGCAGGACTGTTCACCTCTCATCGAGGGTCTGTGGACCTGGCCCGAGCCCCCCATGGCGGCACCGACATCACTTGGTCAGCGACCTACCGACACACCCTCCCTCTCCTGGACATGCTCAGGAGACGGCGTCTGCAGGTTTGGGTCCAGGATCTTGCGTCATACGCCAACTCGATCGTGAGCCGTAACTCCTAGAACTGCAGCGCAGATTCATGATCCGAACTTCTTCAGGCGTCTCCAGCAGATGAGGCTGCAGCCCAACGAGACCAAAGCGTCGTGGAGTTCGAGGCGTCGTTCCCATCGGATGGCGAGACGTTTGAACTGGTGGAGCAGGGCGAACGTCTGCTCGACGACGTAGCGGAGCTTGCCCAGGCCCTTGATGTTCGGGGCACCCTTGAGGGAGATGACCGGCAGGATCCTGCGGCGCCGCAGTTCCAGTCGTACGGCCTTCGAGTCGTATGCCTTGTCGCCCAGGACGGCCTCGGGGCGCCGTCGCGGTCGGCCGGGCCGGCCAGCGACGGGCGGGATGCCGTCGACCAGATTGAGGGTCTGGGTGATGTCGTTGACGTTCGCCGCGGTGGTGATGACTTTGAGCGGGGTACCGCGTCCGTCGCAGATCAGGTGGTGTTTGCTGCCCGTCTTCCGCCGGTCGACCGGCGACGGACCGGTGTCGGCGCCCCCTTTTTCGCGCGGATGTGGGAACCGTCCACGCAGGCCCGTGACCAGTCGAGTTCGCCGACCGCGTTCAGCTCTGCGAGCAGGACCTGGTGCAGCCGGTCGAAGACCCCCGCCTCCTGCCACCGGTCCAGACGGCGCCAGCACGTCTGACCCGAGCCGAACCCCAGCTCCAGCGGTAGGAGCTGCCACGCTATGTCGTTGTAGAGGACGAACAGGATGCCCTGGAGACAGAGCCGGTCCGGCACCGGTCTCGGCCCGGGCGACCGCTCCGGCCAAGGCGGCAGGAGCGGCTCAATCAGCGCCCACAAGTCGTCGTCCACGATCCACGGCCGAGTACTCACACCATCACGAACGGCCGAATCTTCACACCGGTCACGGCCAACCAGCACGTTTCACCAAGATCGTGTTACGAGCTC
>NZ_JOHS01000117.1 GCF_000725625.1 Streptomyces sp. NRRL F-6676 | reverse complement strand
TAGTAGTGCTTCGTTACGTTGGGTGATCTCGCCTGGTGTTGGGCATCTTCTCGGTATGAGGTTGGGGGAGGTGGAACGGCTCCGGGGTGAGTTGGCGGAGTTCGTTGCCGATGTGTTCGCCTCGGTGCCGCGGCGGGATCAGCGGCGGTGGGGTGCGTGTTATCTGCGGGGTCTGATGCTGGACGGACGGCGCAAGTCGGTCCAGCCGATGGCCGGGCGTCTGCCGGACGGGAACATGCAGGCCCTGCAGCAGTTCGTGAACCAGTCGCCGTGGGATCCGCTGCCGGTCAGACGGCGGATCGCCGAGCGGCTGGTCGAGGTGATCACACCTGAGGTGTGGGTGATCGACGACGTGTCGTTTCCCAAGTGCGGCAAGGCGTCGGTCGGGGTGGCCCGCCAGTACTGCGGAGCGGTCGGGAAACGGGCGAACTGCCAGGTCGCGGTCAGTGTCCATGCCGCCACCGACACCGCCTCGTGCCCGTTGGAGTGGCAGTTGTATCTGCCGCGTGAGTGGACGGACGAGGCGGACCGGTGCCGCAGGGCAGGAGTTCCCGACGACGTGGTGCACCGGGAGAAGTGGCGTCTGGCGCTCGGCCTGCTGGACACACTCGCCCAGTGGCAGCTGAAGGCTCCGGTCGTGGTCGCCGACGCCGGCTACGGCGTCAGCACCCCGTTCCGGCTCGGTCTCCAGGCGCGAGGGCTGTCCTACGTTCTGGCACTGAACGGGAAGGAAGTCGCCCACCCTGAGGATGCCGAGCCGCACCAGCCTGCTTATGGCGGGCTCGGACCACCTACCCTTCCCCGCTACCGCACCCCACCACGAGCCGTCTGCGTCCTCGCCGCGGAGGCGGGTGCGGAGCGGTTCACCGAGGTGACCTGGAGGCAGGGCAGCAAAGGCACGATGACCTCACGGTTCGCGGTGCTGACAGCGCGGCCTGCGGGCAAGCAGTCCCTGGCCGCAGCTCAGGAGGCCGGCGGCGGCCGCAACCGGTGGGACGGCGTCCTGCCCGTCCAGACACTCCTTGTCGAATGGCCGGACGGCCATGACACTCCGACGGACTACTGGATATCGAACCTACCCGCCGCCACCCCAGTCGCTGACCTGGTGCGGTGGGCAAAGATGCGCTGGCGGATCGAGCACGACTACCGCGAGCTCAAGCACGGCCTCGGACTGGACCACTTCGAGGGCCGCACCTGGCGCGGCTGGCACCACCACGTCACCCTCGTCACCGCCGCCCAGGCCTTCCTCACTCTCCGGCGGCACGACCCAAAAGTCCGCACACCGGCCTGACCCTCTACCAGGTCCTCGACGTTCTTCAGGACCTGCTGAGGTGCTGGACCGGTACCTGCACCACCTGCGGACGACCCCTGCCCCGCCCTCGGAGAAGCCGCAGACAGCCCAGAACCTGACGAAGCACTA
>NZ_JOHS01000116.1 GCF_000725625.1 Streptomyces sp. NRRL F-6676 | reverse complement strand
CGCGGGCCTGACTTGGTGACCGATACAGGATCATTCGGGAAGGTACGCCCTTCGCGTGCCGTCCCGAAGACCGATCCACAAGTCATGAGCATTGCTCGGTGGAGTTCACCCAGTCCTGCAGCCGTTTCAGCTCCGTGTTGGTCTTCTTGGTGTCCCAGGTCCGCGCGCCCGCGCGGCTCTTGTGCCCGCTGCTGCCCGGCAGACGGGTGGGGAACAGCAGGTCCGTCTCGTGCAGCGACTCCAGCAGGGCGATGGCCTGGTGCACCGGGGTGACGACGGCCCAAGGACGGGTCGGCGGCCGCTGCGTCTCCGCCGCGTTGCGGTCGTATCCCTTGCCCCGGTGCCCGAGCAGCACCAGTTCTCCGGACTCGGTGTCGTCCGCCCGGCAGCCGCGACGCAGATTGGCCACCTCACCTGGGCGCATACCAGACAAGTACGACACTGTGACGAAGCATGCCGCAGTCACGACCCAAACTAGGGCGGGGAGTTCGGACACGGTGAGCGGCCGCTCCCGCCATGGACGGCCGTCAATCCGTCCCGTGACGCGGCCGATGAAGAAGTCCTCGGCCACCGGCAGTCCGGCTTCTTCGGCCAGCGACCGGGAGGCTCCGGACAGCGAGTTGGACAGCGCGGGCAGCCCGATGAAGCAGGCCAGATACTTGAAGTCGATGGAGCCGGGGCGCTCCGGGTCACCAGGCAGTTCCCTGCCCTCTTTACGCGCGACCTGGAGGAAGAGCTTCATCCGCTCGGCCTGCGGCAGCCCGTCGTACCGGCGATGGCTGAGGTGGGTGCCCGTGTACCGCTGCCGGAATTCCCGCCACGCGTCGCGGACATCAGGGCCGATGTCCTCCACGATGCGCAGAGACCAGTCCAACAGCGCGGTCATGGTGGTGGCTTCGATCCTCGGGGTCTTGTTGCCCCGGCCGGTCTTGATGTCCTCGGCCAGTTCCCCGGGGGAGCGGCCCTTCCACGGCACTCCGACGGACATCCGGTTTTGTGGCGGCAGCTGCGGCGCGTAGGCCCAGACGGCACGTACGGCGCTCAGGAGCTGCCGGCGGGTGTTGGTGCTGGCCTGCATCGCAAGCACGTGGTCGAGATACAGATCGAGATGCTGATCGGTCACGTCCAGCAGCCGGTCGATGCCGCGCTGCTCAAGCCAGGCCGCGAAGACACGCAGACGCTTGAACCACAGGTGCACGGTAGCGACGCTGGCTTGGTCAAGGGCCGTGATCCGGCTCAGCTCCGGTGGATAGGGGCCGTCGAGCGCCGCGAAGGTGAACATCTTGAAGTCGTCCACCAGAACCGCCGGGAAGGTCGACCAGTACAGCATGATGGGCTGGGTGTGCTGGTCCGGTTGCGCCTCGGCCAGGGACCATGCCGAGTCGAGCAATGCTCATGACTTGTGGATCGGTCTTCGGGACGGCACGCGAAGGGCGTACCTTCCCGAATGATCCTGTATCGGTCACCAAGTCAGGCCCGCGT
>NZ_JOHS01000115.1 GCF_000725625.1 Streptomyces sp. NRRL F-6676 | reverse complement strand
CCCCCCCACGGCCCCGACCCCACCACACCACCCCCCGCGCACCCCCCAGAAACCGTACGTACCTTTCGCGTCGTTCCGGGTACCCCGCACCCATGACCTCTCCACCGGCCCGAGCCCCTCGGGCCCACCCGGTGGCCCTGCTCGCGGCCGTCCTGGCGGTGCTCTTCACCGCCGGTTTCGCGCCCCGCGCCCACGCCGCCACCGACGTGTCCACCATCGCCGCGGCCCTGCGCAAGAGCCCCGTCTACGTGGACCCCGCCGCCTCCGACCAGATCTCCGCGGCGGACGCCCACAATCTCGCCAACCGGATCGAGGACGCGGACAAGCCCGTCTTCGTCGCCGTGCTGCCCGCCGACTTCCCCACCCGGAACCTGTTCACCAACCTGCGCACGGCGACCGGCATCACCGGCCTGTACGGCGTCCGGCTCGGCGACCGCTTCGACGCCCGCGCCGACTCCTCCGTGCTGCCGAACACCGCCGTGCGGAACCTGGTCACCAGCGTGCAGGGCGAGGACGCGAAGGCACAGCTCACCGACTTCACCGACCGCGCCCTCGCGAACGTCGGCGGCCACGCCCCGTCGAGCTGGAGCGGCGGGGGAGGCGACGGCGGCGGCGCGTCGTCGACCGCGCTCATCGCCCTCGGCGCGGTGGTCGTCGTCGCGGGCGCGGGCGCGTACGCGCTCACCCGCCGCAACCGGCGCCGGCGCGAGAACGAGCAGCGCGCCGCGCTGGAGCGGCTGCGGGTGGTCGTGGACGAGGACATCACCGCGTTCGGCGAGGAACTGGACCGGCTGGACTTCCGGCCGGACGAGCGGGGCGCGGACGATGCGATGCGCGCCGACTACGGGCGCGCGCTGGACGCATACGAGCAGGCGAAGTCGGCGATGGCGGGCGCGCGGCGCCCGGAGGACGTGCGGGGGGTGACCGAGGCGCTGGAGGACGGCCGGTTCTCGCTGGCCCGGCTGGCCGCGCGGCGGGAGGGACGGCCGCTGCCGGAGCGGCGTCCGCCGTGCTTCTTCGACCCGCGGCACGGGCCGTCGGTCGACGACGTGGAGTGGGTTCCGGCGGGGGGCGCGCCGCGCCGGGTGCCGGTGTGCGCGGCGGACCGGGCGCGGTTGGCGGACGGGCGGGAGCCGATGGTGCGGGAGGTGGAGACGGACTGGGGGCGCCGTCCGTACTGGGACGCGGGCCCGGCGTACGGTCCGTGGGCGGGCGGCTACTTCGGCGGCGGGCTGCTGCCGGGGCTGCTGGTCGGCACGATGCTGGGCGGCCTGATGGCGGGGCCGGGGTACGGCGCGTACTACGGCGGCGGCTATGGCTACGGCTACGGAGACGCCGGTTACGGGGGTGGCTCGGGCGGCGGCTACGAGGGCGGCGACGTCTCAGGGTCCGACTTCGACCCGGGCGACTTCGGCGGCGGCTTCGGGGGTGGTGGCGGCGACTTCGGCGGGGGTGGTGACTTCGGCGGCGGAGGCGGCGACTTCTGACCGTGCGGGGGCGTTTGGCTCCGGTGGTGGTGGGGTGGGGGTGCGCGGGGGGTGGTGTGGTGGGGTCGGGG
>NZ_JOHS01000114.1 GCF_000725625.1 Streptomyces sp. NRRL F-6676 | reverse complement strand
CCTCGGAGAAGCCGCAGACAGCCCAGAACCTGACGAAGCACTACTAGGGCCTGTCGTTTGGATCAGCCCGCAGACGCGGGGTCTGGTGCGCACATCTGCCGCGTTGTCGTCGGTCGCCGACGCTCCGCATCGACTCCCTCCTCCGCCTTGCAGCTGCACGCACCAGACCCCGCTCACCGGCATTGCAACGGCACCGTCAGCCCCCTGCGACCTGATCCGAACAACAGGCCCTAGGGTCGAGACATGGCACGACCACGGCGCATCGTCCTTGTCCGCCACGGGGAGTCGATGGGCAACGCCGACGACACCGTGTACGAACGCGAGCCCGACCACGCGCTGGCCCTCACCGAGAAGGGCCGGCACCAGGCGGGGGAGACGGGCGGGCGGCTGCGGGAGCTCTTCGGCGGGGAGCGCGTGAGCGTGTACGTGTCTCCGTACCGGAGAACGCACGAGACCCTCCAAGAGTTCCGGCTCGACCCCGGCCTCGTCCGGATCCGCGAGGAGCCCCGGCTGCGCGAGCAGGACTGGGGCAACTGGCAGGACCGCGACGACGTACGCCTGCAAAAGGCGTACCGGGACGCGTACGGACACTTCTTCTACCGCTTCGCGCAGGGCGAGTCCGGGGCCGACGTGTACGACCGGGTCGGCGGCTTCCTGGAGAGCCTCTTCCGCAGCTTCGAGGCCCCCGACCACCCGCCCAACGTCCTCATCGTCACCCATGGCCTGGCCATGCGGCTGTTCTGCATGCGCTGGTTCCATTGGACGGTCGCCGAGTTCGAATCCCTGTCGAACCCGGGCAACGGCGAGACACGGATGCTGGTACTGGGGGAGAACGGCAAGTACACACTCGACCGGCCGTTCGAACAGTGGCGGGATCCGGAACCGTACGGGATCACCGGATAAAGTGGTACGGCGATGACGACCGCTGACTTCTCCGCCCACCCCCCTTCCGCTTCCGCGGAGCGCCTGGAGCGCGCCCTGGCGAGCCTGCGCGGACTGGCGGTGGGGGACGCGCTCGGCTCGCAGTTCTTCGTGCCGGAGAACTATCCGCTGCTCAAGCGACGTGAGCTGCCCGCCGGGCCCTGGCAGTGGACCGACGACACCGAGATGGCGTGCTCGGTGGTGGCCGTGCTCGCCGCGCACCGCCGGATCGACCAGGACGCGCTCGCCCGCTCCTTCGCCGTCCACCACGACTTCGACCGCGGCTACGGGCCGGCCGTCAACCGGCTGCTGCGGCTGGTCAGGGAGGGCGGGGACTGGCGCGAGCTGGCCGCCGCGCTCTTCAACGGCCAGGGCTCGTGGGGCAACGGCGCCGCCATGCGGATCGCGCCGCTGGGCGCCTGGTACGCCGACGACCCCGAGCAGGCCACCCACCAGGCCGAGATCTCCGCCTACCCCACGCACCAGCACCGGGAGGCCGTGGTCGGCGCGATGGCGGTCGCCGCGGCCGCGGCGCTCGTCGCGGCACCCGCGGGGCCGCCGGACGGCGGCGCGCTGCTCGACGGCGTGATCGCCCTGGTACCGGCGCGCAGCGCGGTCGGCGCCGGGCTGCGCCGGGCGCGCGACATGCTCGACTACGCCGACGCGGGAACCGTCGCCGCCGTCCTCGGCTGCGGACGGCGTACGACGGCGCACGACACGGTGCCGTTCGCGCTCTGGTCGGCCGCGCGCGCCCTGAGCGACTACGAACAGGCGTTCTGGACGACGGCCCAGGCGGGCGGCGACATCGACACGACCTGCGCGATTGTCGGCGGAATCATCGCCTCACACCCGCAGGGCTCCCCGCCCCCCGCCTGGCAACACCGGACAGAATCCCTCCCCGCCTGGACCCCGGCACCGACGCGCCCCTAGGGGGTGTCTTGTCGATCATTGGTCGAGCCAGATGAGGGTGCTGGCGAGGGTGATGGCGGCGAGGTAGCGGTCGGAGCGTTTGTCGTAGCGGGTGG
>NZ_JOHS01000113.1 GCF_000725625.1 Streptomyces sp. NRRL F-6676 | reverse complement strand
GGCCCAGGGGGCGCGCGGGATTTCTCTCGCCCCCGCCGCCCCTACCCGTCCCGTCCCCCGGGGCAAGCCCCCCGACCCCCGAAAAGATTGCGCAGTTCCCCGCGCCCCTGGATCAGGGGCGCGGGGAACTGCGCAACGGGGTCCAAGGGGCGGAGCCCCTTGAAGGGACGGGACGGGTAGGGGCGGCGGGGGCGAAAAACTCACGTGGGACGCAGCCGGTACGCCGTCAGCGCCAGGCTGAGTTCCGCCGCGTCGGCGGGACGCCCCAGCACCCGCCCCGTCAACCGCTCACACCTCCGCAACCGGTTCAGCACCGTGTTCCGGTGACAGAACAACCGCTCCCCCACCCCCCGCGCGGACCCCCCGCACTCGAACCACGCCCACAGCGTCGCCAGCAGCACCTCGCGCTCCCCCGGCTCCACCTCCAGCAACCCGCCGAGCACCCGCTCCACCAACGCCATCCCCAGCTCCGGACTGGCCAGCAGCAGCGCCTCCGGCAGATGCTCGTCCAGCCGCACCCACCCACCGTCCGCCGGGCAGAGCCCGAGCGCGGTGTCGGCCCGGGCCCGCGCGTCCCCCACCGCGGCCAGCCCGTCGACCACCGCGCTGATCCCCACCCGCGCCCCCGCGAGCAGCTCCGCACCCGGCCTCGGCAGCGCGTCCGGGTCGCCGTCCGGCAGGAGGACGATGCCGTGGTCCGCCTCCGCACCGGCGTGCCAGTGCACGTCGGCCCCGGCGGGCACGACCGCGCCGCGGACGATGCCGGACTCCCCCGCCCCGGGGCGGACCCCGCCGGCCACGGCGACGACGACGTACCGCCCGTCCTCCGGCAGCCCGAGCGCCCGCGCGGTCTCGGACAGGTCGGCGATGCGGCAGACGCCGTCGAGCAGCGCGGTGGCCAGCACCCGCTGCCGGTTCTCGCGCCGCCACAGCAGCTCCCGCTCGGTCCCCCGGTACGCCTCGGCGACGAGCGTGCAGTGCTCGTCGACGAAGTTCCACACGTCGGCGGCGACATGGATGAGCAGCCGGGTGTCCTCGGGCGCGGTGCGGGAGGTCTCGTCCACGAGGGCCTGCCAGACCAGGGAGCCGCCGAGCCGGAAGGCGTGCAGCAGCGCGTCGAGCGGCAGCCCCTGCTCCGCGCGGGCGGCGCCGATCCGCCAGGTGCAGCGCCGGGCGGCCTCGCGGGTGCCGCGCGGGTCGAGCAGGGAGGCGACGCTGTGCCGCAGCGAGCGGTGCGCCTCCTGCCGGATGCCGGTGGGGTCGCGCTCCAGAGCGGCCCGGTAGGCGGGCTCCCGCTCGCGCAGCGCGACGAGCAGCCGGTCGGTGAGGTCGGGCAGGTCGTCCAGGAGGGTCCGGGCGGCCCGGTGCAGGACGCCGAGGGCGTCGGCGTCGATGAGCGACCGCACGCGCGGCCCCCGCGCGGCGGGGGCGGCCGGCGGCTGCGGACGCGCCGCTCCGCGTGGCCGTGGGTACGGCAGGGCGTGCGGCAGTGCGTGTGGCAGTGCGTGCTGCATGACGGTCCTCCCCCGGGCCGGGCTGACGGGCAGTCCTGCCCCGAAGAATGACATACCGTCCGGTCGGTCCCCAGGGGTGTGCAGGGGCCATTTCCGTACGGGTGCGGACCGCGGGCGGTGCGGCCGGAGGGGAGCGCAGACGGCCGCCCGGTTGTGCCCGTGCCCCGGCGGCGGCCCGCCGGTCTGTGGGTGCGCACACTCGGGACGGGGCGGGGACGGGGGTGTGTGGTGGCCGCTTCCCGTGGCACCCTCACGGGACGTGGGCGTGTCCGGTGGTCCGGGGGCGCCCGCTGTACGGACGTCGGCACGGAGGAAGGCAGCGGCGGTATGCGGATCGGACTGCTCGGCACCGGACCCTGGGCGCGCGCGGCGCACGCGCCCGCGCTCGCGGCGCACCGGGAGGTGGAGTTCACCGGGGTGTGGGGCCGGCGCCCCGAGGCGGCCGCGGAGCTGGCCGCCCCGCACGGCACCCGCGCGTACGACGACGTCGACGCGCTCCTCGCGGACGTGGACGCGGTGGCCGTCGCCCTGCCCCCGTCCGTACAGGCGGAGCTCGCGGTGCGGGCCGCGCGGGCCGGGCGGCATCTGCTGCTGGACAAGCCCGTCGCGACCACCGTGGCCGAGGCGCGGGCGGTCGCGGAGGCGGTGCGCGCGGCGGGGGTGGCGTCGGTGGTGTTCTTCACCACCCGCTTCCAGTCGGCGACCGAGGCGTGGGTCGCCGAGCAGGCGGCGCGGGGTGGGTGGTTCACGGCGCGGGCGGAGTGGCTCGGGGCGGTGTTCACCGGGGACAGTCCGTATGCCGCCTCGCCGTGGCGGCGGGAGAAGGGGGCGTTGTGGGACGTGGGGCCGCATGCGCTGTCCGTGCTGATGCCGGTGCTGGGGGATGTGGAGCGGGTGGAGGCGGCGGGGCGGGGGGCCGGGGGCACGGTGCATGCGGTGTTGCGGCATGTGGGGGGCGCGTCGAGTGCGGTGACGTTGAGTCTGACGGCGCCGGTGGCTGCGGCG
>NZ_JOHS01000112.1 GCF_000725625.1 Streptomyces sp. NRRL F-6676 | reverse complement strand
CCGTACCGAACCCGGCGTACTGCCGCATCGTCCACGGCCGCCCGGTGTACATCGTCGGATACACACCCCGCGTGAACGGAAACGCCCCCGGCTCCCCCAGCCGCTCCGCCGGATCCCAGCCCTCCAGATCACCCGGCCCGTAGACCGGCTCGATCGGCAGACCGCTCTCCGTGGACCGAGCACTGCCCGACTCCCGCGCCATGGTGTGTGCCTCCGCGTTGCTTGGTGAACCCGCCGGCTCCGCCCGCCCGGTTACCCGCCGGTACGCACGGCCCTCGCGACGGACTGTAGCGGCGGGCGTGCGCGTGGTGGAGAGCGCCGAGCTGGGACCTTGCTCACAACTGTGCCCCCTCCCGCACGACGGAGCACGCGTGAGCGCCCGCACGGCGGGCAGAACTCCGGGTGCACGCGGGGCATCGACGGCATCGGCGGTATCGGCGGCGGTCATCGACGGCGAGCGGTGAGACGGCTGGGGGCGACGTGCGTAAGAGGGGTATGCGGAGGACCGGAGTGCGGGTGGGGCGCGGACGGTGGAGGGCCCATGCGGTGCCGGCGGCCCCCGGACGGCCGGGGCGCGGACGGCCGGGGCGCGGCGGTGCGGTGTTCGCCGCGGGCGCCGGGGCGCTGGCGCTGGTCGCGGCCGTCGGCGGCTGCACGGTCCAGCCCACCGGCGACGGGCGGGGCGGGGGCACCTCCCCGGTCCACATCGACGTCCCGGCCACCCACGACAGCCCCCGTGACCACGGGTCGGACTCCGGGAACGCCTCCCCGCGCCGCAACCCGCGCACGAAGTCCGCGCCCCGTACGGCCGCTCCGGCGCGGGTGCTGTGGTCCGACGGCGACCACGGCAGGGACGTACGGGAGGTGCAGGCGCGGCTGAAACAGGTCGCCTGGCTGTTCGACGGGCCGACCGGCACGTACGACGACCTCACCGCGAAGGCCGTGAGCGGCTTCCAGGGCAAGCGCGGGCTGCCCAGGACGGGCCGCACGGACACCGTCACGTGGCAGCGGCTGCGGGCGATGACCCACGAGCCGACGAAGTGGGAGCTGTACGCGTTCGGCGGGCAGCCGGCGGCGCCTCCGGACCCGCGCTGTCTGACCGGCCGGGTGCTGTGCATCAGCAAGACCAGCCGGACCCTGCGCTGGATGATCGACGGCCGCACGGTCTCGGAGATGCCCGTACGGTTCGGCACCGAACTCACGCCCACCCGGGAGGGCGTCTTCCACGTCTACTGGAAGTCCCGGCACCACGTCTCCACGCTGTACGACTCCCCGATGCCGTACGCGATGTTCTTCAGCGGGGGCCAGGCGGTGCACTACTCGTACGACTTCGCGGCGCGCGGATACGCCGGGGGGTCGCACGGGTGTGTGAACGTACGGGACGAGGAGAAGATCGCGGCGCTGTTCGCGCAGGTCCGCGACGGGGACAAGGTCGTCGTCTACTGGTGAGACGGCGGTGGGTGCGGGCCGGGGGCGCGCGGGTGTGACATGGTCCCGCGCCACCGGTGTGACACTTTCCGGCCGCCCGGCGCAGTACTGAGTGGGCCGACTGGTCATCGGCCGGCGCACACGAGCCGGGGTTCCCCCCGTACCCGTGGCTCGGCGCCATCGGCGCGGGCGGGACACGTTCCCCCGGTCCCGCCCGCGCCCCCTGCGTTCGTTTCCTCGCGGCGGCCGGTCACGGCCGCTCACGGTTGCTCACGGCCGGTTCGGGCTGTGTCCGCCGCCGTGGTGACCGTGGCCCTCGTTGCCGCCGTTGCCGTGGCCTCCGCCTCCACCGCCATCGTCGTCGTTGCCTTCGTCGCCGCCGTTGCCGTTTCCGTTGCCTTGGTTGCCGTTGCCCTGGCTGCCGTTGCCTTGGTTCCCGTTGCCTTGGTTGCCGTTGCCTTGGTTCCCGTTGCCGTTGCCTTGGTTCCCGTTGCCGTTGCCCTGGCCCTGGTTGCCGTTGCCCTGGCCCTGGCCCTGGTTGCCGTTGCCCTTGCCCTTGCCGCCGCTCTGTCCGCCGCCGCTCCCGCTCGCCGTGCCGGAGCCGTTCCCGCCGTGCGACGCCAGTGCCGCCTTGCAGTACGCCGTCACCCTGCCGGAGCCGTCGCCGCCCGCCGCGTCCTCCAGCGCACGCCACCGCGCGGCCCCGACGGACTTGCCCTCGCGAACGTCACGGCAGGAGTCGAGCACCTCGTTCCACCACTCCCGCGACCCGCGGACGGCGGCCCCGTCGTCCCCCGTGCCGGGCCGCGCGCTCCCGTCGCCGGCGGTGTCGCGCGAGGAGCCGTCCTCCGTCTCCTCGCCCGTGCCCTCGGGCGACGCCGTGCCGGTGCCGTCCGCCGGCGCCGTGCCGGAGGGGCGCGGCGTGGCCGCGGCCGTCACCGAGGTGCCGGGTTCCGGTTCGTCCCCGCCGAACGGGGTCGGCAGCACCCCGGCCCCGGCGGCCGCCGCCACCCCGCCGATCGTCACCGCGGCGAGCCCGGCCGCCAGACCGAGCCGCAGCGGGCGCACCGGCCACCTCCGCCGGGCCTCGGCCAGGGGGCGGCCGAGCCGTACGAGACCGGCGTCGGCGCCCTCCGACGGGCCGGCCGGACCGGATTCCGCTTCGGTGCCGCCGGCCGCCCGTGCCGCGCGGAACGCGGCCAGGGCCGCCGTCTCACCGGGGAGTTCGCCATCGGTCCGCGCGGACGGCCGGGCGAGGGCGTCGAGCGCCTCGGCCAGCCGGCCGGCCTGCGCGAGTAATTGTCAAGACTTGTGGGTGAGTTGAGTTTCAGGCGACTTCGAGGTCCTCGACGAGGTGGCCGTTTTCGAAGCGGGCGCCGGAGCGGACGAGG
>NZ_JOHS01000111.1 GCF_000725625.1 Streptomyces sp. NRRL F-6676 | reverse complement strand
ACACAGTGGACGCGAGCAACTGAGGACAAGCCCTCGGCCTATTAGTACCAGTCAACTCCACCGGTCACCCGGCTTCCATATCTGGCCTATCAACCCAGTCGTCTACTGGGAGCCTTACCCCATCAAGTGGGTGGGAGCCCTCATCTCGAAGCAGGCTTCCCGCTTAGATGCTTTCAGCGGTTATCCCTCCCGAACGTAGCCAACCAGCCATGCCCTTGGCAGAACAACTGGCACACCAGAGGTTCGTCCGTCCCGGTCCTCTCGTACTAGGGACAGCCCTTCTCAAGACTCCTACGCGCGCAGCGGATAGGGACCGAACTGTCTCACGACGTTCTAAACCCAGCTCGCGTACCGCTTTAATGGGCGAACAGCCCAACCCTTGGGACCGACTCCAGCCCCAGGATGCGACGAGCCGACATCGAGGTGCCAAACCATCCCGTCGATATGGACTCTTGGGGAAGATCAGCCTGTTATCCCCGGGGTACCTTTTATCCGTTGAGCGACGGCGCTTCCACAAGCCACCGCCGGATCACTAGTCCCGACTTTCGTCCCTGCTCGACCCGTCGGTCTCACAGTCAAGCTCCCTTGTGCACTTACACTCACCACCTGATTACCAACCAGGCTGAGGGAACCTTTGGGCGCCTCCGTTACCCTTTAGGAGGCAACCGCCCCAGTTAAACTACCCATCAGACACTGTCCCTGATCCGGATCACGGACCCAGGTTAGACATCCAGCACGACCAGACTGGTATTTCAACGACGACTCCCACCGAACTGGCGTCCGATGCTCACAGTCTCCCAGCTATCCTACACAAGCCGAACCGAACACCAATATCAAACTGTAGTAAAGGTCCCGGGGTCTTTCCGTCCTGCTGCGCGAAACGAGCATCTTTACTCGTAGTGCAATTTCACCGGGCCTATGGTTGAGACAGTCGAGAAGTCGTTACGCCATTCGTGCAGGTCGGAACTTACCCGACAAGGAATTTCGCTACCTTAGGATGGTTATAGTTACCACCGCCGTTTACTGGCGCTTAAGTTCTCAGCTTCGCCCACCCGAAAGTGAGCTAACCGGTCCCCTTAACGTTCCAGCACCGGGCAGGCGTCAGTCCGTATACATCGCCTTACGGCTTCGCACGGACCTGTGTTTTTAGTAAACAGTCGCTTCTCGCTGGTCTCTGCGGCCACCCCCAGCTCAAGGAGCAAGTCCTCTCACCAGGCGTGGCCCCCCTTCTCCCGAAGTTACGGGGGCATTTTGCCGAGTTCCTTAACCATAGTTCACCCGAACGCCTCGGTATTCTCTACCAGACCACCTGAGTCGGTTTAGGGTACGGGCCGCCATAAAACTCGCTAGAGGCTTTTCTCGACAGCATAGGATCATCCACTTCACCACAATCGGCTCGGCATCAGGTCTCACCCACAAGCCACCCGGATTTACCTAGATGACGGGCTACACCCTTACCCCGGGACAACCACCGCCCGGGATGGACTACCTTCCTGCGTCACCCCATCACTCACCTACTAACCGCTTGGGCCGGCGGCTCCACCACTCCGAGATTGTCCGAAGACGCACCCGGCGGCTTCACGGCCTTAGCATCACGATGCTCGATGTTTGACGCTTCACAGCGGGTACCGGAATATCAACCGGTTATCCATCGACTACGCCTGTCGGCCTCGCCTTAGGTCCCGACTTACCCTGGGCAGATCAGCTTGACCCAGGAACCCTTAGTCAATCGGCGCACACGTTTCCCACGTGTGAATCGCTACTCATGCCTGCATTCTCACTCGTCAACCGTCCACAACTCGCTTACACGGCTGCTTCACCCGGCAGACGACGCTCCCCTACCCATCACAGCGGGCGTTGGCCCTCATGCTGCAATGACACGACTTCGGCGGTACGCTTGAGCCCCGCTACATTGTCGGCGCGGAATCACTAGACCAGTGAGCTATTACGCACTCTTTCAAGGGTGGCTGCTTCTAAGCCAACCTCCTGGTTGTCTCTGCGACTCCACATCCTTTCCCACTTAGCGTACGCTTAGGGGCCTTAGTCGATGCTCTGGGCTGTTTCCCTCTCGACCATGGAGCTTATCCCCCACAGTCTCACTGCCGCGCTCTCACTTACCGGCATTCGGAGTTTGGCTAAGGTCAGTAACCCGGTAGGGCCCATCGCCTATCCAGTGCTCTACCTCCGGCAAGAAACACACGACGCTGCACCTAAATGCATTTCGGGGAGAACCAGCTATCACGGAGTTTGATTGGCCTTTCACCCCTAACCACAGGTCATCCCCCAGGTTTTCAACCCTGGTGGGTTCGGTCCTCCACGACCTCTTACAGCCGCTTCAACCTGCCCATGGCTAGATCACTCCGCTTCGGGTCTTGAGCGTGCTACTCAAACGCCCTCTTCGGACTCGCTTTCGCTACGGCTACCCCACCCGGGTTAACCTCGCAACACACCGCAAACTCGCAGGCTCATTCTTCAAAAGGCACGCAGTCACGAGACACCAGCAAGCTGATGTCCGACGCTCCCACGGCTTGTAGGCACACGGTTTCAGGTACTATTTCACTCCGCTCCCGCGGTACTTTTCACCATTCCCTCACGGTACTATCCGCTATCGGTCACCAGGGAATATTTAGGCTTAGCGGGTGGTCCCGCCAGATTCACACGGGATTTCTCGGGCCCCGTGCTACTTGGGAAATACGCAAGAGAGCCGCTGATGTTTCGACTACGGGGGTCTTACCCTCTACGCCGGACCTTTCGCATGTCCTTCGCCTACACCAACGGTTTCTGACTCTCCGACCGGCCGGCAGACCGATCAAGCACACTCCCACAACCCCGCACACGCAACCCCTGCCGGGTCTCACACGCATACGGTTTGGCCTCATCCGGTTTCGCTCGCCACTACTCCCGGAATCACGGTTGTTTTCTCTTCCTGCGGGTACTGAGATGTTTCACTTCCCCGCGTTCCCTCCACTTGCCCTATGTGTTCAGGCAAGGGTGACAGCCCATGACGACTGCCGGGTTTCCCCATTCGGACACCCCCGGATCAAAGCCTGGTTGACGACTCCCCGGGGCCTATCGCGGCCTCCCACGTCCTTCATCGGTTCCTGGTGCCAAGGCATCCACCGTGCGCCCTTAAAAACTTGGCCACAGATGCTCGCGTCCACTGTGCAGTTCTCAAACAACGACCAACCACCCATCACCC
>NZ_JOHS01000110.1 GCF_000725625.1 Streptomyces sp. NRRL F-6676 | reverse complement strand
CCTCGGAGAAGCCGCAGACAGCCCAGAACCTGACGAAGCACTACTAGGGCCTGTCGTTTGGATCAGCCCGCAGACGCGGGGTCTGGTGCGCACATCTGCGGCGTTGTCGTCGGTCGCCGATTCCCCCAAGCTCTCAACTTCGTTCGAGCAGGGGGACCCCCACCGCATCGACTCCCTCCTCCGCCTTGCGACTGCACGCACCGGACCCCGCTCACCGGCGGTGAGTCGGCACCGTCGGCCCCCTGCGACCTGATCCGAACGACAGGCCCAGGACCGCGCAGCGGCCGTCCGGCCCCCCCCGGCCGTGTGCCCGCGTTACCGCGTGCGCGCCTGCCCCCGCCTCTTCCGCCGGCGGTGGCCGACGCGTCCGGTGTCCGGCGCCCGCTCCCCTCACGACGTGCAACCGGCGGGACGGGACATGACGTCCCGTCCGAACACGGCAGCGACTCCCGGCACCTCACGTACTCCCGGCACCTCACGTACTGCCGGCCGTCACACACGCCTCACACGTCCGACGGATCTGACAGGTCTGACCGCCGTCACGCCGGACAACAGAGAACCGCGGCGTCCTCGCGCCGCCCCACCGCTCCACAGGGAACCGTCGCCGGACGGCCGAAAGCCGTCGGAACCGTTCGGCCGGGCCCTGCGGACGGGGCGGGCCCCCTTGGGGAAGGGGGTCCCGCCCCGCGCACCTCGCGGGAGCACCGATGTCCCGCGCGGTGCTGAACAGGGCCTCACCGGGCCAACCCCAGCCCGGTGAGGCCTCCCCCTCCGGACACCGCCGCCCCTCCCCGCAGCCCCTCCCGCGCGGCACGCCGTGCCAGTAAGCTAGGCATCATGTGACAGGTATCACCGCTCAGGTGTGATCTGCGATTTAGAGCCCCACCCCCGGCGGCGATAACCTGCGAGACGGACATGCCGCGCGCTCGGACACCGTGTGCGCCTTCCTTGTGACTCACAGCGGACGTCACGTTGCCCTTCGCGGCACGCCCACGCATCCAACGAACCGCGAGATCACTGATAGGGACGGAAGCGCGTGGACCTGTTCGAGTACCAGGCGAGGGACCTCTTCGCCAAGCACGATGTACCGGTGCTGGCCGGTGAAGTCATCGACACGCCTGAGGCGGCGCGCGAGATCACCGAGCGTCTGGGCGGCAAGTCCGTCGTCAAGGCGCAGGTGAAGGTCGGTGGTCGTGGCAAGGCCGGTGGTGTCAAGCTGGCCGCGTCCGCGGACGAGGCCGTCGCCCGGGCGACGGACATCCTCGGGATGGACATCAAGGGCCACACGGTCCACAAGGTGATGATCGCCGAGACGGCCCCGGAGATCCTTGAGGAGTACTACGTCTCCTTCCTCCTCGACCGTGCCAACCGCACCTTCCTCTCCATCGCCTCGGTCGAGGGCGGCATGGAGATCGAGGAGGTGGCCGCCACCCGTCCGGAGGCCGTCGCCAAGACCCCGATCGACGCGATCGACGGCGTGACGCCGGAGAAGGCGCGCGAGATCGTCGAGGCCGCCAAGTTCCCGGCCGAGGTCGCCGACCAGGTCGCGAACGTGCTGGTCAAGCTGTGGGACACCTTCATCAAGGAGGACGCCCTCCTGGTCGAGGTCAACCCGCTGGCCAAGGTCGCCTCCGGTGACGTCATCGCCCTCGACGGCAAGGTCTCCCTGGACGACAACGCCGAGTTCCGGCACCCGGACTTCGAGGAGCTCCACGACAAGGCCGCGGCCAACCCGCTCGAGGCCGCCGCCAAGGAGAAGAACCTCAACTACGTCAAGCTCGACGGCGAGGTCGGCATCATCGGCAACGGCGCGGGTCTCGTCATGAGCACCCTGGACGTCGTCGCGTACGCCGGTGAGAAGCACGGCAACGTCAAGCCCGCCAACTTCCTGGACATCGGTGGCGGCGCCTCCGCCCAGGTCATGGCGAACGGCCTGGAGATCATCCTCGGCGACCCGGACGTCCGCTCCGTGTTCGTCAACGTCTTCGGTGGCATCACCGCCTGTGACGAGGTCGCCAACGGCATCGTCCAGGCGCTGAAGCTCCTGGAGGACCGCGGCGAGAAGGTCGAGAAGCCGCTCGTCGTCCGGCTCGACGGCAACAACGCCGAGCTGGGCCGCAAGATCCTCACCGACGCCGACCACCCGCTGGTCCAGCGCGTCGACACCATGGACGGCGCGGCCGACAAGGCCGCCGAGCTGGCTCACGCCGCCGCCAAGTAAGCACTCAGGACGAGGACACCAACACACCATGGCTATCTGGCTCAACAAGGACAGCAAGGTCATCGTCCAGGGCATGACCGGCGCCACCGGCATGAAGCACACCAAGCTCATGCTGGGTGACGGCACCGAGGTCGTGGGCGGCGTGAACCCGCGCAAGGCGGGGCAGACCGTGGACTTCGACGGCACCGAGGTACCGGTCTTCGGCACCGTCAAGGAGGCCATCGAGAAGACCGGCGCCAACGTCTCCGTCATCTTCGTGCCGGAGAAGTTCACCAAGGACGCCGTCGTCGAGGCCATCGACGCCGAGATCCCGCTGGCCGTCGTGATCACCGAGGGCATCGCCGTGCACGACTCGGCGTCGTTCTGGGCGTACGCCGGCAAGAAGGGCAACAAGACCCGGATCATCGGCCCGAACTGCCCCGGCATCATCACCCCGGGCCAGTCCAACGTCGGCATCATCCCGGGCGACATCACCAAGCCGGGCCGCATCGGCCTGGTGTCGAAGTCCGGCACGCTGACGTACCAGATGATGTACGAGCTGCGGGACATCGGCTTCTCGACGGCCGTCGGCATCGGTGGCGACCCGATCATCGGCACCACGCACATCGACGCGCTTGCCGCGTTCGAGGCCGACCCCGAGACCGACCTGATCGTGATGATCGGCGAGATCGGTGGCGACGCCGAGGAGCGTGCGGCCGAGTACATCTCGAAGAACGTGACCAAGCCGGTCGTCGGCTACGTCGCGGGCTTCACCGCGCCCGAGGGCAAGACGATGGGGCACGCGGGTGCGATCGTGTCCGGTTCGTCCGGGACCGCGCAGGCGAAGAAGGAGGCCCTGGAGGCCGCCGGGGTGAAGGTCGGCAAGACGCCGACCGAGACGGCGAAGCTCGCGCGGGAGATCCTCGCGGGCTGACGCGCCTTCGGGGGGGGGCCTTTTGGCGGCGGGGGGGGGGGAGGGGGGGGGGGGGGGGGGGGGGGGGGGGGGGTGCGCGGGGGTTTTTTCGCCCCCGCCGCCCCTACCCTTCCCGTCCCCGGGGGCTGTGCCCCCGGACCCCCCTACGGAGCTTCGCTCCGTTGCGCAGTTCCCCGCGCCCCTTTTGGGGTTGGCGTCAGTCCGTCAATGGGGTGAGGCGCTGGGGGCCGTGGGGGAGGTGTGATTGCAGGTTCTTGCGTAGTTCGCGGGCTTTTTCCGACAGGGGGCCCTGGACCGTATGCGGGGGGAGGCCGTGGATGGCCTGGCCCCGGGGGACCGGGCGTTCGTAGTGGTCGGGGGCGTGTTGGAGGGTGAGCGCCGTCGTGCCGGTCAGGGCGGTGACCAGTACCGCCGCCGTCCGCACCCACTGGCGGTCGCGTCGTTCGCCCGTCGAGCGGATCGTCGGCGGGAGCGCGGGGGTCAGGGTCTCCGCCGCCGCCAGTTCGGTCAGGCGCCGGTGGAGGTCCGACGGTGCCGTCAGATCCGGCAGCCGCGCGGTCACCGCCTCGCGGGCGTGGCGCAGGCGGTTCGCCGTGGCGGACGTGGTCGCCTCCGTCTCGGCCGCGATCTCCCGTACGCCCAGCCCGACGCCGTCGTGCAGCAGGAGCGTGCGCCGGTACGGCGGCGGCAGGCGGAGCAGGGCGTCGAGGAGTGCGCGGCCGGCAGGGTCGCCGGGCAGCGCCTCCGGTTGCCGGTGGCGTCGGCGGAACCGGTGCCAGGGGGAGAGCGCGTACTCGTGCGTGGCCGCGCGCACCCATCCGCCGGGGTCGCGGTCGCGTGCCACCTCGGGCCAGCGCTGCCAGGCCAGCTCGAACGCCCGCTCCACCGATTCCCGGGCCAGCGCCCGACGCCCGGTGAGCAGATAGGCCTGCCGTACGAGGACGGGGGCGCAGAAGCCGTGCAGCGCGTCGAAGGCCTGGGTGGGTGTGAGCCGGCCTTGTGCGACGTGACCGCGCGTGAGCTGACCGCGCGTGAGCTGACCTCCCGTGACCTGTGCTCGCATGAGCTGGCTGTGCGTCACCGGACACCCTTTCGTACGAAAAATGACATAAACGTATTTTGAGCGACACTGCCGAGTCTTGCCCGTTACGACGGAAAAGTGGGTGTCGTTGGGAGCATGGCCGTCGTGCTCCCATGGATCGATCGTCGTTCTTCCGGTTCTTCCGGCTCTTCCAGTTCCTCCGCTTCTACTGCGTCCGCTTCTGCTGCGTCCGCTGGTTCGGCGTCCGCTGGTTCGGCTCCCGTGGGGTCCGGCTCGGCGTCCCCCGGTTCCGGGGCGGATGCGGCGGCGCCCTCGCTGACCACGCGGTCGCTCACCCGGTTGCTCGCGTGGCTGCTCACCCGGTTGCTGCTCCGGCTCCGCGGGCGGTTGCGCAGCCGGGTGCGGGACCGGTCGCCCGGGCTCGGGGCCGGGCTGCTCGGCGGTGCGATCGCGGCCGGGCTCGGGCTCGGCGCGTTCGCCGTACTGGTGTTGGCGCTGTGGGTCACCTCCCCGTACCCGGACGGGGGGCCGGACGGCGCGCTGCATCTGGCCGCCTCCCTCTGGCTGCTGGGGCACGGGGTCGAACTGCTGCGCGCCGACACGTTGAGCGGGGCGGCCGCGCCGGTCGGGGTCACTCCGCTGCTGTTGCCCGCGTTGCCGGTGTGGTTGCTGTACCGGGCGGGGCGAGATGCGGTCGACGCGTCCCGGGAGGGGGCGGGCGGGCGCCGGGGGGCGGGGTCCTTCGCATCGCCGGTCGCGTCGTCCGTCGTGTCGTCCGTCGCGCCGCGCACGGTGTGGGCCGGAGTTGTCGTCGGCTATCTCGTGGTCGGTGCCGCGGCGGCGGTGTACGCCTCCGGGGGTGAACTGCGGCCCTCCGCGGTCTGGACCGCCTGTTGCCTGCCCCTGCTCACCGGGCTCGCGGCGGGGTGGGGTGTGTGGGCGGCGTACGGGGCGCCGCGGGGGGCGTTGCCGTGGTGGGTACGGGTGGCCCTGCGCGCCGCGCTGCGGGGCGTCGCGGTACTGGTGGGGGGTGGGGCGCTGCTCGTCGTCGGCTCGTTGGCCTGGCACGGCGGGGCCGTACGGGACTCCCTGGTGCAGCTCACGCCGGGGTGGTGGGGGCGGCTCACGGTGGTGCTGCTCGGGGTGATGCTGCTGCCGAACGCGGCGGTGTGGGGGGCCGCGTACGGGGTGGGGCCGGGGTTCGTGGTGGGGGTGGGGCAGGCGGTGGGGCCCTGGGCGTCCGGTGGGGCGGAAGCCGGTGCGGGTGCGGGGG
>NZ_JOHS01000109.1 GCF_000725625.1 Streptomyces sp. NRRL F-6676 | reverse complement strand
CCGACCGGGCCCGGCTCGGACAAGGGCCGGTGACCTGCCAGGAGATGGCCGTCGAGCTCGGCATGGACGTGGTGCCGGCCCGGGTGGAGGCGCTGCGGTGTCGGCGTACTCGCGTATGTGCAGAGGTGGGTACAGATGAACGTGCAGAGCAAGTATTTGTCGAATGAAGCTTGTTGTCCTGCGAGATGATGGGGCAGTGGATCTTCGTCATTTCGATCAGACCGGCTGGACCGCGATCTTCAACGGCACCGAAAAGAGATCGGCCGCATGGTGCGGGTGGAGGCGCGGGACCCGGCAACGGGGACGGCGCTTGTCGTCGACCCCAAGCGAGGCGCCATGCGTCCCGTTACGGAGTACGAGGATTTCTCCCACCTTGAGAGAGCCGATCAGGTCGTGGCCGCAGTACCTGGTGGCGGGTGGAGGGCCCATTGGAAAGATGAGGGCCCGGGAAAAGCCCCGCTCAAGGAACAGGTGCTCGCTTGGCTGATCACCTCGCAGGGCCGGGCAACGGCCATCACGATGGACGCTCACGGGCATGTAGACGATGCCGATAGCGCCGACGCCTTCATTCCGCCGGGCGAGGAACTCGGCCAGGCTTGAGCCCCCGGATCAGACGACTTCAGTCTCGCGTTCGATGGCCTTGAGGCGGTTCTTCAGCCGGTAGCTGGGGCCATTGATGGCGACGGCTTCGCAGTGGTGCAGGAGGCGGTCGAGGATCGCTGTGGCGAGGACTTCGTCACCGAACACCTGTCCCCATTCGGGGCGACCTCATCGACCACCCGCTTGCGCGGCTGACCGCTCGCCGTCCGGCGCGGTGGGGCACCCGAGTCAGCAGACAGGTACTTGCTGACCGTTCGCCAGTTCAGCCCGGTCTCCTTGGCGACCTCCGACACGCTCATAGCCCCGGACTCCACCAGGCCGCGAAAACGCCGGAGCTCCCACCAGCGCTGCGGGTCCAAGACCATGGCCGGCCCCTCTCTGCAACCTTGGACAACCGGCAGCAGCGTGCCGGGGGTCGACACTCAACACGTCAAGAAATCTGCACGTTCATCCGTACGCGGCTCTGCGCGTTCACATGTACGCCGACATGCGGTCGAAGGCGAAGCGCCCGCTCGCCCCCTACACCCGCCGCCTCGACGCCCTCCGCGAGGCCGCCCAACCCGCCCGCTCCCACCGCAGCGTCCCCGTTACCGCAGGCCGCGCCGAGGTCGACCTCGTCCTGGCCCGCAACGAGGTGACGCCGCTGGAACTCACCCCGGTTGTCGACGAGACACCGCAGTGGTGGAGCGAGGAGCGGCTGTTCGGACCGGGGGAGGAGGGGACCGAGGCGCCGGCGACGTGAGCGACGCCGGCGGACCGGCCCCCGCGGTGGCTCACCGCCCCGCGTCGCCGTCCGGCCCGGAACCCGCCTTCTCCCAGCGACTGGCGAACGGAAACTGTGTCTCCAGGAAGGCGCGCAGGGTGGCCGCGACGCGCTCCTGCTCGGACTCGGCCGTATGGACGTCGTTGAGACAGAGGAAGTCGTGCGGGTGCCCGGGCCGGAACTCCGCGAGGGCGTCGTCCAGCCCCGGCCTGCCGACGTCCAGGTACCGCAGCTTGTACTTCCCCGGCACCGCGCGGCCGGTGAGGTAGGCGTGGTGGTGGTGCAGTGAGGTCGCCATGGCGATGTCCGTCGTGGCGCGGAACCGGGAGCGGCTCGTACGGCGCACGTCCTCGGCGAACCGCTCGTCCAGTTCCCGCAGCACGGAGCGCACTTGGGGGTGCGGGGTGTGCTTGAACTTGTTGACGGTGAAGCGGCCGTGGAGGTCCAGGAGCAGCGCGCGGACGTTCTTCCCCGCCGAGTTGGGGGC
The DNA here is from genome assembly GCF_000725625.1 of Streptomyces sp. NRRL F-6676. GTDB lineage: Bacteria > Actinomycetota > Actinomycetes > Streptomycetales > Streptomycetaceae > Streptomyces. Next base: position 1,500 of record NZ_JOHS01000109.1, on the reverse strand, counting down.
CGGCTCGTCCGGATGCGGCTCACCGAGACCGAGCTGGAAGGGGGAGAAGGGGAGCTTGGCGATGCCGTTGCCGTGGAAGAACTGCTCGGCGGCGGCCGGACGGGTGAAGAAGACGTCGTCGTTGAGGTACAGGTAGTGCTCGGAGAGGCCGGGTATGCGATGGAGTTGGGTCTCTATCGCGTGGGAGTTGAAGACGGGCAGCGCCGAGGGGTCGCTGAAGATGCTCTTGTGGTCGACGACCTGGAGGCCGGGTGCCTCCGTGTCCAGCCACGCGGGTGTCTGCCCGTCGGTGACCAGGTAGATGTTCCGGACGAACGGGGCGTACGTCATCACCGAACGCAGGGAGTACTTGAGCTCGTCCCTGCTCGTGTAGCGGGACGCTCCGGTCTCGCGGGCGTGGATGCGCGGGGTGTCCGAGCCGGTCCGGAAGGATTCACGGCGGGCGGCGAGGTCGGGGTCACAACCGTCGACCCAGGTGTAGACGAGGTCGACGGGGAAGTCGACGGCGTCGATGCGCGGCTGGACGAGGCTTTCGTACGTCGGGTAGTCGCGGCGCTCGATGGTGCGGACGGCCGTGGCACGAGCGGGCGAGGGCAGTACGTCGGCGACCGCGTTGGGGCGCGGAGCGACCAGGGCGTCGGCGAGCACCGCCGGCGGAGCCTGGGTACGCAGCGCCTCGATGCGGGCGGCGTCGCGTTCGCCGTCGTCGAGCAGCATTCGGCCGTCCTGCCAGAATTCGACGTCGCAGCCGTACGTGAGGTCCGCGAGGACCTGCTGCCGAGGCCCGAGCAGGATCTCGCCGAAGCGGATGACGTCCTGGCGCTTGAGCGCGGTGGGCAGGGAGCCGTCCGCGTACAGCACCGCGTCCTCGGGTAAGGCCTTGGCGCTGGGCTTGAGCGCGTACAGCGGACTCTCCCCGTACGTGGCGCGGAGCGCGTCCAGCAAGGCCTTGCGGTCGGCCCGGCGCAGGGCGACCACGTGGCGCGTGCGCGAGCGGCTCGGGACGAGGAAGTACTCGATCCCGGCCTGTTCCAGGGCATTGGCGACGAGGGCGAGGTTGTGTGCCCGGGCACCCTGCGCGGTGAACCGGTCCACGGTACGCCCGTAGTAGCGGCGTCCTTCGAAGAGGATCGTGCGCACCGTGGCGTCCGACTCCAGCAGGGCCTGGCGCCGGGCCGCGATCTTCTCCTCGCGTTGTCGGGCAGCCTCGGCGGCCCGTGCGGCCTTGGCCTGGGCGGCCTCTTTCTCACGGGCACGGACGCGGCCCGGCAGCAGACGGTCGGTGAGGTGGTGGATACGGGAAGGCATGTGATTTTCCTGCCTGGGGCGGTGTCCGGTGCGGGCACCACCCGGTCGAGCCGCCGTGGGTGGCGGCACCTGCGGAATCAGAACGGTCCTCCAACGAGCTCGTAACACGATCATGGTGAGACGCGGTCTACCTTGTTGGGGTGTCGTCCCTCGCTGTTACTGCTTCTTCGCACTCATCGGCGTCTGCCGCCA
>NZ_JOHS01000108.1 GCF_000725625.1 Streptomyces sp. NRRL F-6676 | reverse complement strand
CGTTCCGCCCCGCCCTTCGGCGGCCGGCACTGCCTGGCCGGCCCGGGTGTGGTCCTGCTCCGTCTCGTTCTCCGGGGCCAGCACTTCTCCGACCTTCGACAGCTCACGCTCTTCCAGCGGCCCGACCATCGACGGAGGTGACGGTAGGCGCGCTATGGCGGGTCGAGGCAGTCCGATGCCCGCGAAGGGCCGAGCGCCGCAGCCGGCCGGAGGCCTCACGAAACGCGCAAGCCAGGAAAACGTGCAGCTATACTGTACAGTTAGGTTTCTTATTACGGGAGGGCTTGAGGTAATGGACGACACGCTCGCTGAGGACCTGCGGCATGCGATCGGAGAGCTGGTCCGAGCCGCGCGGACCGCGGACACCATGCCCGCCGGCGAGGCCGCCATCCTCGGCCACCTCGACCGCGGCGGCCCGCAAACCACGGCGGAGCTGGCCCACTGTCGAGGCGTGACCCACCAGTCAGCATCCAAATCCGTTAAACAGTTGCTCGCCGGCGACCTGGTGCGCACCGAACCTCATGCCACCGACGGCCGCAAACTCCTGCTCCACATCACCGACCGCGGCCGCGCCCGCCTGGAGGAAGAGCGTGCACAGCGCGCCGCCTGGCTCGACGTGGCGATCCGCGACGCGCTCAACTCGGCCGAACGGCGCCGACTTCAGGAATGCATCCCACTGCTTGCCCGTCTGGCCACGCACATCACAGGGCGCTGACGCGGTCGCGCTGCAGCCGTTCCGCCCGTCCTGGCGACAGGTACCGCCGAGTGCGGGCCGAAGCTGACCGAGACCACCGGGCTCGAACGCCGAAGGCCGTCGGGCTCCGCGTGAAGCGGAGCCCGACGGCCGGCACTCACAGGGATTCGGTCTCGCCGACGCCGAAGTGCTGGAAGTGCGAGCCGATGCCGGGGCCGCCATCACCAAGCAGGCCGCCGACCATTGCTCGGCCCACCTCATTGAGGGCACCGTCGTGGATGGCGCGCACCCGGGCCGGCGCGACCTCGCGCACGTAGTCGACGAGCTGGCCGGTGGTGGACCAGGGGCCGTGGACCGGAAGCAGCAGCGTGTCCACCGGGGTGTCGGGGACGGTGAGGGCGTCTCCTGGGTGGAACACCGTGCCGTCGATCAGGAAGCCAATGTTGGCCACCCGCGGGATGTCCGGGTGGATCTCCGCGTGCCAGGTGCCGTGCACCTGGATCTCGAAGCCCTGCGCGGTGAACACCGAACCCTCCCCCACGGCCCGCACCTGGCCGGCGAAGCCGTCCAGCTTCGAGGCGACCGCGGTGTTGGTCCACACCCGCAGCTCGTGCTCGGCGGCGGCCTTGCGCAGCGTCGCCTCGGAGAAGTGGTCGAAGTGCTCATGGGTGACCAGTACGTCCGTGACGCCATCCAGCACAGACGGGTCGGTCAGGCCGCCCGGGTCAATGACCAGGCGACGGTCGCCGTCTTCGATGGTCACGCTGGCGTGCCCGAACTTAGTGATCTTCACGGTGTCCTCCAGGGATCAGGGGGCTCCGGGAACCGGCGGCCCCAACAGATGTGCAACCAGGTTGTGTTTCCACGCTACCATCTATACAACTTAGGTGTACAACAGAGTTGTTCATTTTTGCGGGGCAAGCCACCCACGCAGGGCGGCGGCCAGGCTCCAGACAGCCGCCGAGGCACTGGCCTGCCACCGCGTAGCCACCAGAACCACGTGGACGTCAGAGAAGAGAAGAACCGCATGACCAGCACCGTCACGCCTCCTCGAGGCACAGCCGATCCCGGTACAACACCGGCGGGATGGCGCACCCGGCTATTGCTGCCGACCCTCATCGCCATCGCCGCCGTCGTCTCAGTCATCAGCAGCCTCGGCGCACCGCTGGTGCCGACCATCGCCACCACCCGCCACGTGTCCGCGGGGACAGCGCAGTGGTCGCTGACCATCACGCTGCTCGTGGGGGCGGCCTGCGGACAGGTGCTCGGCCGGCTGGGCGACGGCACCCACCGCAGGACTGCGATGCTCGGCGCGCTCGGCGCAGTCCTGGCCGGCTGTCTGCTGGCCGCGGCCGTTCCCTCGATCTCGGCGATCCTCGCCGGGCGCGCCCTGCAGGGGCTTGGCCTGGGCTTGGTCCCCGTCACCATCGCCATGGCCCGCGACCACCTACCCGCCGAGCGCGTCCGGCCAGCCGTTGCCGCCCTGTCGGTGGCCACCGCCGCAGGACTCGGCATCGGCTACCCGCTCACCGGCCTTGCCGCCCTGGCCGGCGGCGTCACCGCCGCGTTCGGACTCGGCGCCATACTCACTGGCACGGTCCTGGTCCTGGCCGTACTGATCTTGCCCCACGAGCCGAATGCCCCAAGCCGGCATTTCGACACTCCCGGGGCGCTCCTGCTGGCCACAGGCCTCACAGCCTGGCTGATCGCACTGAGCCAAGGCGCCGACTGGGGCTGGGCATCCGCCCCGACATGGACCCTCGCCGTCGCCGGTGCTCTGACGCTGGGCATCTGGGGGGTCCACTCGCTGCGCGCACAACAGCCGCTGATACAGGTCCGCCTGCTGGCCGATCGACGCGTCCTGGCCGCCGACATCACCGCGCTGCTCGTCGGTGTCGCCTTGTATCTGTTGATGTCTCTGATCTCCAGAGCCGTACAGTCCCCCGCCTCGACCGGCTACGGGCTCGGCCATAGTTCGTTGATCGCAGGCTTGGCGATGCTGCCGCTCACCGTCGGCAGCCTGGCCGCCAACCGCGCAGCTCCCGCGCTCAGCACGCGCCTGGACAGCGGCAGCATCCTCGCCCTCGGCGCCGCGACCACCGCTGCCGGCTTGTTGCTGTGGGGAACAGAACGCTCACACCTGTGGTCGTCGTTCGCCGCGCTCGGACTGGGCGGCGCCGGCATGGGCTTGACCTTCGCCACCATGCCCGGGCTGATAGTCTCCGCCGTCCCCGCCGGTGAGACGAGCAGCGCCAACGGCTTCAACCAGGCCCTGCGGCAACTCGGCGGCGCCATCGGCAGCGCCCTGAGCGCTGCGCTCGTCCCGACCGGCGCCACCGCGACCAGCGGGCACGAAGCATCGGGTGGCATCGATCACGCGCTCGCCGCGGGGATCGCCCTGTGTCTGATCAACATCGGTGCGGCCCTGACAATGCGCCGACACGGCCGCAGCACCGGGACACACCGGGCCCGGTCGCAATGAGTGATCTACTGGTCGATGACCATGGTCATGACTCGCCGCCTGGCCGGCCCGCGTCGCGAGCGGGCGTGAACCGGCCCGTCGCCGGCTCAGCCAACCAGCCCCTCGCCACCAGGCGCTTGGCCTTCGACCGCAGCGCCTCCACCCGGGCCGGCACCACGTCCATGCCGAGCTCGACGGCCATCTCCTGGCAGGTCACCGGCCCTTGTCCGAGCCGGGCCCGGTCGG
>NZ_JOHS01000107.1 GCF_000725625.1 Streptomyces sp. NRRL F-6676 | reverse complement strand
CCTGGCCGACTGCTTCCCCGCGGTCGACTACTTCGAGAACTCCGGCCTGCCCTTCGTCATCGCCCTCAACGGCTTCGACGGCCAGCAGCCCTACAACCCGGACGAGGTCCGGGAGGCGTTGCAGATCGGCCCCGACGCGCCGATCATCACGACGGACGCGAGGCATCGCGCCGACGCCAAGTCGACCCTGATCACGCTCGTGGAGCACGCACTGATGGCGCGACTCCGGTAGGGGTCACGGCCACGGGGCGCGTTGCCGGGTGCGGGCGCGTCGTGGCTCGTCGCGCGGTTCCCCGCGCCCCCGCGAAAGCAGAGGGCGCGGGGAACCGCGCGAGAAGTCCCCACTCACCCGCGCCCGCCGGAACCCCCAGGCACCACATCCGACGAGAAGGGCCCCTCCGCAGCGATGCGGAGGGGCCCTTCTCGTCGGATGTGGGGTCAGCGCCAGCTGTGGGGGGCGCGGAAGCCGTTCTCGCGCTCCAGCCGGCGCCAGCCGGCCCGGGCGCGCCCACGGTGCCCGGCGGCCGCCGGCTCCTGCCGGGCCGCCGCCCGGGCCAACAGCACGGCCGTGATCGCCGCGACTTCCTCGGGCCCGGCGTGCCCCTTCTCGACGCGGATGTCAGGAACGTTCATGGGTCTCAGTCTCCGTGAGGAAGATGTCCGCAGCGTTACTGCGGCGGGTTGCCGTGCTTGCGGGAGGGAAGGTCGGCGTGCTTGGTCTGAAGCATCGCGAGCGACTTGATGAGTACCTCGCGCGTCTCGGCGGGGTCGATGACGTCGTCGACCAGTCCCCGCTCGGCCGCGTAGTAGGGGTGCATCAGTTCGGACTTGTACTCCTTGACCATGCGGGCGCGCATGGCGTCGGGGTCCTCCGCCCCGGCGATCTGCCGGCGGAAGATGACGTTGGCCGCCCCTTCCGCGCCCATCACCGCGATCTCGTTGGTCGGCCACGCGTAGGTGAGGTCCGCGCCGATGGACTGGCTGTCCATGACGATGTACGCGCCGCCGTACGCCTTGCGCAGGATCAGGGAGATCCGCGGCACGGTGGCGTTGCAGTAGGCGTAGAGCAGCTTGGCCCCGTGCCGGATGATGCCGCCGTGTTCCTGATCGACGCCGGGCAGGAAGCCGGGCACGTCCAGGAGGGTCATGATCGGGATGTTGAAGGCGTCGCACATCTGGACGAAGCGGGCGGCCTTCTCGGACGCCTCGATGTCCAGCACGCCGGCCAGGACCTGGGGCTGGTTGGCGATGATGCCGACGACCTGGCCGTCCAGGCGGGCCAGCGCGCAGATGATGTTGCGCGCCCAGCGCTCGTGGACCTCCAGGTACTCGCCGTCGTCGACGAGTTCCTCGATGACCTTGGTCATGTCGTAGGGCCGGTTGCCGTCGGCCGGGACCAGGTCGAGCAGGGTGTCGGAGCGGCGGTCGGCGGGGTCGGAGCACTCGGTGCGCGGCGGGTTCTCCCGGTTGTTCTGCGGGAGGAGGGAGAGGAGGTAGCGCACCTCGGCGAGGCAGGTCTCCTCGTCGTCGTAGGCGAAGTGGCACACCCCGGAGGTCTCGGCGTGCACATCGGCGCCGCCCAGGCCGTTCTGGGTGATCTCCTCACCGGTGACGGCCTTGACCACGTCCGGGCCGGTGATGAACATCTGCGAGGTGTCACGGACCATGAACACGAAGTCCGTGAGCGCCGGGCTGTAGGCCGCGCCGCCGGCGCAGGGGCCGAGCATCACGCTGATCTGCGGGATGACACCGGACGCCCTGGTGTTGCGCTGGAAGATGCCGCCGTAGCCGGCGAGCGCGCTGACGCCCTCCTGGATACGGGCGCCGGCGCCGTCGTTCAGCGAGACCAGCGGGGCACCGGCCGCGATGGCCATGTCCATGATCTTGTGGATCTTCGTGGCGTGGGCCTCGCCCAGCGCACCGCCGAAGATACGGAAGTCGTGGGCGTAGACGAAGACCGTACGGCCCTCCACCGTGCCCCAGCCGGTGATGACACCGTCGGTGTACGGCTTCTTGGCCTCCAGGCCGAACCCCGTCGCCCGGTGCCGCCGCAGCTGCTCGACCTCCTGGAAGGAACCGGGGTCCACCAGCAGTTCGATCCGCTCCCGGGCGGTCAGCTTGCCCTTGGCGTGCTGCGCCTCGGTCGCCTTCTCGCCGGGGCCCGCCAGCGCCTGCGCACGGATCTCGTGCAGCTCGGCGACCCGGCCGCGGGCATCCGCAGGTTCGCCGGTGGGTTCGCCCGTCGTCTCTTCCAAAACGGTCATGTAGTGACCTTACGAAGCCGACCGGTGAAAGCGAGCCGTCGACTCCGTACAGTCTCCGGGGCGTTTTCCTGGTGCGACCGAACAGAACCCTACCGGGATGCAGCCGTTTCGACTGCTCAGAGGGGTTCGGCGTTGTAGGGGGCGCACAAAGGGCGACAGGGAGAGCGTGCTCACATTCGGCCCGTCCGCATGCCCGCACCGGAGTGACGGGCGACGGCCGACCGGGGGGCACGGGAGGGCCGGCCGATGCCGGGCGGGTGACACCGGGGCGCGTGCGGCGGACCGATCGTACGGAGTCCGTGGCGACTTTGCCGAAACGGCCCCGATGATGTTGAAACTTGAACAGAATGGGTCTACCGTACAAGTACGGGGTAGTTCAATCTTCAACCAATTGAGGAGTGCGCCATGGGTATCTTCGGCCGCGGCAACGACGAGACCACCTCCGCCGCGGGCACCGCGGCGGCCGGCCCGGACCTCGCCGCGCTCACCGGCGACTACACCATCGACCCCGCCCACTCGTCCCTCGCCTTCACGGCGCGGCACGCGATGGTGACCAACGTCAAGGGCAGCTTCAAGGAGTTCGAGGGCTCGCTGCACCTCGACGGGAGCGATCCGGCGAAGTCGACGGCCACGATCGATGTGACGATGGCCAGCATCGACACCGGGTCCGCCGACCGGGACGGGCACCTGCGCAGCGGTGACTTCTTCAAGACGGACGAGTTCCCGACGATGACGTTTCGTTCGACGGCGGCGGAGGCGGTGGGCGGGGACGACTACCGGATCACGGGGGACCTGACCATCGTGGGCGTCACCCGGCCGGTGACGATCGACCTCGAGTTCAACGGGTCGGCGACGGATCCGTTCGGGAACGAGCGGGTCGGGTTCGAGGGGCGGGCGGAGATTCTGCGGTCGGAGTGGGGGCTGACGTACAACGCGGCGCTCGAGGCGGGTGGGGTGCTGGTGTCCGACAAGATCAAGCTCTTGTTCGACATCTCGGCGATCAAGCAGGCGTGAGTGTGATCGGGGGCGGCTGCGCCCCCGGCCGTTCTTGACGCCCGCCCTCCACTCCCTGTTCCGGGGAGGGCGGGCGTCGGGCCGCCCAGGCCCTTTTTTTCTCGCCCCCGCCGCCCCTACCCTTCCCGTCCCCCAGGGGCTCCGCCCCTTCGACCCCGGGGGGAGGGGCGCCGGGGAGCTCGGGTGGGTGGGGTTCGTGGGCGGGTGCGGGTCCGTCGTGGCTGGTCGCGCAGTTCCCCGCGCCCCTAAAAGAC
>NZ_JOHS01000106.1 GCF_000725625.1 Streptomyces sp. NRRL F-6676 | reverse complement strand
CGTGTCTGGTGGGCGGCGGTGGGGATGTCGTGGGTGACGTGGTGGCCGCGGCTGAGGAGGAGGGGGACGAGGACGGCGGGGGTGGTGGGCGTGGTGGGCGTGGTGGGTGTGGTGGTTCGGGCGTCGAGGGTGGCGAGGGTTTCGGGGAGGAGGGGGGCGTTGAGTTCGATGTGGCCGAGGTGGACGGGGAGGTGGGGGCGGAGGGTACGGACGTGGTTGAGCAAGGCGTGGACGGTAGGGAGGGTGCGGGGGTCGCGGCTGCCGTGGGCTACGAGGACGAGGGTCACGTTTTTCAGGGTGGTGGGGGGAGGTTGCGGGGCCGTTGCGTGGGGGTCACGGGGGTTTGCGGGGGGCTCACGGGGTGGGGTGCGGTGCGGTGAGCGGTTCTCGTGCTTTTCTCGCCCCCGCCGCCCCTACCCTTCCCGTCCTTGACAAGGGGCTCCGCCCCTTGCACCCCAGGGGGTGGTGGGCGGGGCAGTTCGGTGGCTGACCGCCGGTGGGGGTGCTTCGCGCAGTTCCCCGCGCCCCTAAAAGCAGTGGGGCGCCCCCTGGCTTTCAGGGGCGCGGGGAACTGCGCGAGAAGTCCCCACCCACCCGCACCCGACAACGCACCCCACGGGGTCCAAGGGGCGGGGCCCCTTGAAGGGACGGGAAGGGTAGGGGCGGCGGGGGCGAGACACACATTCCTGAACCACCGCCGCACCCCCCGCGTCCTCCCCCACGAACGCACGAGCGCACGAACGCACGAACACCCGTCGCCACCCGCCCCCGGAGGAACCCCGCCCATGCGCCTGCCCCGTCCGCGCATACGCCGCCGCATCCTCCGCCTGCCCCACCTCCCCCGCACCCGCCGGTCCCAGCGCCGCGCGCTCCAGGCCACCGTCGCCCTCTGCGCCCTCGCCCTCACCCCCGCCGCCTGGCTGTTCACCACCACCGACGGCCACCTCCGCACCCCGCGCACCGCCCCCCGCACCGACGTCGCCGTCGTCTTCGGCGCCGGCCTCTGGGACGGCGAACCCTCCCCGTACCTCGCCCACCGCCTCGACACCGCCGCCAGCCTCTACCACGCCGGCCGCGTCAAGGTCGTCCTCGTCACCGGCGACAACAGCCGCGACGACTACGACGAGCCGGACGCGATGCGCGCGTACCTGAAGAAGCACGGCGTCCCCGCCACCCGCATCGTCGAGGACTACGCCGGCTTCGACACCTGGGACTCCTGCGTCCGCGCGAAGAAGATCTTCGGCGTGGACCGGGCCGTCCTCGTCAGCCAGGGCTTCCACATCCGCCGTGCGGTGGCCCTGTGCCGGGCGGCCGGGATCGAGTCGTACGGCGTCGCGGCGGCGGGCGACGCACACGACGTGACCTGGTACTACGGCGCCACCCGCGAGGTGTTCGCGGCGGCCAAGGCCGCCCTGGACGCCGCCTTCGAGCCGGACCCGCACTTCCTCGGCCCGAAGGAGCCGGGGGTGGGCCGGGCACTGGCGGCGGACTGACGGGAAGGGGGCACCCCCTCACGCCCGCCCCCGCCCCGCCGGGAGCCCCCCGTGCCGTCCGCGTAACGACGGACGCCCCACCGCGTAACACGTCCCGCGCACGCTGAACGGCATGCACACCACCGTCACCCCCACGCACTGCCCCTACTGCTCCCTACAGTGCGGGATGAACCTCGTCCCGGCGGCCGACGGCGGGGTCGAGGTGGCCGAGCGCGCCGGCTTCCCGGTGAACCGGGGCGCGCTGTGCGCCAAGGGCCGCACGGCACCGGCGCTGCTGTCGTCCGCCGTACGGCTCACCTCCCCGCTGGTGCGCCGCGACGGCGTACTGGAGCCCGGCACCTGGGACGAGGCGCTCGACCGGATCGCGGACGCGCTCGCGGGGGCGCGCACGGCGCACGGGGCGGACTCCGTCGGTGTGTTCGGCGGTGGCGGGCTGACCAACGAGAAGGCGTACGCGCTGGGCAAGTTCGCCCGCGTCGTGCTCGGCACCTCGCAGATCGACTACAACGGGCGGTTCTGCATGTCGTCCGCGGCGGCGGCCGGGACGCGGGCGTTCGGGCTGGACCGGGGGCTGCCGTTCCCGCTGGAGGACATCCCGCGGACCGGGTGCGTGATCCTCGTCGGCTCCAACCCCGCCGAGACGATGCCGCCGGCGCTGCGCTACTTCACCGAACTGCGCGAGAACGGCGGCACGTTGATCGTCGTCGACCCGCGCCGCACCCGTACCGCCGAGCAGGCCGATCTGCATCTGGCGCCCCGCCCCGGCACCGATCTCGCGCTCGCGCTCGGCCTGTTGCACCTGGTCGTCGCCGAGGGCCGCACGGACGAGGAGTACATCCGGGAGCGAACGAGCGGCTGGGAGGAGGCGCGGGCGGCGGCGATGGCGCACTGGCCGGAGTACGTGGAGCGGATCACCGGCGTGCCGGTGCCCCGACTACGGGAGGCTGTGCGGCTGTTCTGCGCACCCGAGGCCGCGATGGTGCTCACCGCGCGGGGGCCCGAGCAGCAGTCCAAGGGCACGGACACGGTGGGCGCGTGGATCAACCTGACGCTGGCGACGGGGCGGGCGGGCCGGCCGCTGTCCGGGTACGGGTGCCTGACCGGGCAGGGCAACGGGCAGGGCGGGCGCGAACACGGCCAGAAGGCGGACCAGTTGCCCGGCTACCGCAAGCTCACCGACCCCGCCGCGCGGCGGCACGTGGCGGGGGTGTGGGGCGTGGACCCGGACTCCCTGCCGGGGCCAGGCCGCAGCGCCTACGAGCTCCTCGACGCGCTCGGTACGGACGTCCGGGCGCTGCTGGTGATGGGGTCCAACCCGGTGGTGTCCGCGCCGCGCGCCGCGCATGTGGAGGAGCGGCTGCGGTCGCTGGACTTCCTCGCGGTGGCGGACGTCGTGCTGTCGGAGACGGCCCGGCTGGCGGACGTCGTACTGCCGGTGACGCAGTGGGCGGAGGAGACGGGGACGACGACCAGTCTGGAGGGGCGGGTGCTGCTACGCCGGCGTGCGCTGTCCGCGCCGGACGGGGTCCGCAGCGATCTGGAGGTGCTGCACGGGCTGGCCGGGCGGCTCGGTGTGGAGAAGGGGTTTCCGGTCGATCCGGAGGAGGTGTTCGAGGAGTTGCGGCGGGCCAGCGCGGGGGGTCCGGCGGACTACTCGGGGATCAGTTACCGGCGGTTGGCGGAGGGGGACGGGGACCGGACCGGGGCTGAGGCCGGGGCCGGGGTGTTCTGGCCCTGTCCGGCGGTGGAGGGGGCGGGCGAGGACGGCCGTCCGCATCCCGGTTCGCCCCGGTTGTTCCTGGAGCGGTTCGCCACGGAGGACGGGCGGGCGCGGTTCGCGGCCGTGTCGCACCGGGCGGCCGGGGAGGAGACGGACGCGGAGTATCCGGTGCTGCTGACCACCGGGCGGGTGCTCGCGCAGTACCAGTCGGGGGCGCAGACGCGGCGGGTGGCGGAGTTGAACGCGGCGGCGCCGGGGGCGTTCGCGGAGATGCATCCTCGGCTGGCCGAGCGGGTGGGGGTCGTTGACGGGGAGGAGGTGGCGGTGGTGTCGCGGCGGGGGCGGGTGGTGGTGCCGGTGCGGGTCTTCGCGGGGATTCGGGTGGATACGGTGTTCATGCCGTTCCACTGGGCGGGGGCGGGGAGGGTCAACGAGTTGACGAACCCCGTGCTCGACCCGGTGTCGGGGATGCCGGAGTTCAAGGTGTGCGCGGTGCGGGTGGAGGTTGTGCGGTGAGGTTTCCGCCCCCGCCGCCCCTGCCCTTCCCGTCCTCTCAAGGGGCTCCGCCCCTTTGACCCCGCAGAACTCGGGTGGACGGGGTCGAGTGGAAAGTGCGGGTGGGGGTGGGGAGTGCTCGCGCCCGCGCGGCGGAGCCGCAGATCGAACACAGCCCCGCGCCCTCAAAGGCCGGGGCGCCCCTAGCTCGGTGTCGCCTCCGTTGTGTGGGTCATGAAGGACGCGCTGGCCGCGCTGTCCGCGGGTGGGGTGAAGGTCGGGGATGCGGAGTGCGGGGTTTCGGTGGGGGTGGGGG
>NZ_JOHS01000105.1 GCF_000725625.1 Streptomyces sp. NRRL F-6676 | reverse complement strand
CAGCGCGGAGCCGAGGCTGTCGAGGAGCGCGGGGCCGCCCGGGCGGCGGTCGTGGCGGGGGGGGGGGGGGGGGGGGGCCGCGGGGGCGGGGGGGGGGGGACGGGAAGGGTAGGGGCGGCGGGGGCGAGAACAATGGGGGTGTGACCTTTGACGAACTGCTGCTGCGGGCCGCAGGCCTGATGCGCACCCGTGGCCGAGCCATACTCGGCCTCACCGGCACCCCCGCCTCCGGCAAGACCACCCTCGCCGAACACCTCGTCCGCGCCCTCAACGCCACCACCCCCGGCCCACCCCCCGCCACCCACGTCCCCATGGACGGCTTCCACCTCGCCGACGCCGAACTGGACCGCCTGTCCCTCCGGGACCGCAAGGGTGCCCCCGACACCTTCGACGCCGCCGGCTACGCCGCCCTCCTGCGCCGGCTGAAGGACCCGGCGGAGAACGACACGATCGTCTACGCCCCCGGCTTCGAGCGTGTGCTCGAACAGCCGATCGCCGGCACCATCCCCGTACCGCCCACCACGCGCCTGGTGGTCACCGAGGGCAACTATCTGCTCCTCACCACCGGCGCCTGGTCCCGCGTACGCCCCCTGCTGGACGAGGTCTGGTACTGCGAACCCCGCGACGAGGACGAGCGGGTCCGCCGGCTGATCGCCCGCCACGAGGAGTTCGGCAAGGACCACGACGCGGCGGTCGCCTGGGCCCTCGGCACCGACCGGCGCAACGCCGAACTGATCGCCACGACCCGCGACCGGGCGGACCTGATCGTCCCGGAACCGGTACTGCCGGGCGAGTCCGCCGGGCGCGGAGAGTAGGCAACGGGCGTGCCGCGTGCGGGAGACGCACGGCACGCCCGTTGCGGTGGGCGGGCCCGGGCGGCGTACGGCTTTCAGGTGAGCGGCCTCCGTACGCCGGCCCGTGCTCGCCGTCCGGGGGGTCACAGCACGGTGCGGGACTCCAGGTCGCGGCGGGTGTCGTTGCCGTACACACCGCTCTCGTCGCCCCTGATGCCGTACCAGAGCTGGAACCGGGCGACGGCCGCGCGCAGCACGGCGTCGTAGCGGCCGTCGGTGGCGCCGTCGCGGTACACGTCGGGGACGCGCAGCAGCCGCTGCTGCAATTCGCTCACGGCGGGCCCGCTGTCCCCCTCGCGGAGGGTGCCGGCGCCGTCCGGGTCGGTGCCGGGGGCGTCGGCGGGCCCGGAGGCGGTGCCGGTCGCGGGCGGCCGCAGCGGCGTACCGGCCCCCTGGGCGTCGCTCCCGCCGACGCCGGGGACCACGAGGAGCGCGGCCCCGAAGCCGACGAGGGCGGCGGCGGTCACTCCCACGACGACGGCGGCCCGCCGCGTCGTGAGCCCGTCCTCGCGTGCCCCGCCCGCCGCACGCCCACGCGCCGTCGGGCCACGGCGGGGCGGGCGCGGGGCCGCGCCCCGGACCGGCCCGGCACCGGCGGCCGTAAGGGCGCCGTGACCGGGGGCATCTCCTCGGTGGCGAGGTCGACGGTGGAGCCGGCGGCACCAAGGCCCGAGCCGCCCGGGCCCGCCCTGCCGCCCGGCGCGATCACCTCGTAGTCCGTGCCCGTGCCCGGACCCTGGTCCATGTCCGGACCCGCTCCCACCCCCTCTTCCCCACGCCGGCTCTCCTGGCGCTCCCGGTACTCCCGTACCAGGTCCGCCAGCGCCTCCGTCCGGCGGCGGCGCATGACGTACGTGGGTTCCAGCACCGGGCGCCGCATGGGCTGTCCGGGGGGTTCGGGCGGTGTCGGCACGCCGTTCTCCTTCCGTGCGCTCTCCCTGGGCCGTGCGCCGTGTCCGGTGAGGGATACGTGCGCGCACGGCTCACGGTTCACCGAAGGCCGGTGGTGAAGTTCCCGGGGCCGCACCACCCCGTGCGCGCCCGCACGCCCGCGTACGCCCCGGCCGGGCGGGTACTCAGCAGGCCCTGAGCCGGTGGGCCACGCGTCCTGCTGCGCTACGGCGCGCTGACCCTGCTCACCGACCCGAACTTCCCGCACCGCGGCGAGTACGCGTACCTCGGCCACGGCCTGGCCGGCCGCCGCCTCACCGAACCGGCCCTCGGTTTCGCGGAGCTGCCGCCGCTGGACGGCGTCGTCCTGTCCCCTCTGCACGGCGACCACTGGGACCGTCGCGCCCGGCGGGGCCTGGACCGCTCACTGCGGATCGTGACCACCCCGCACGCGGCCCGCCGCCTCGGCGTGCTGCACGGTTTCCGGCAGGCGGCCGGGTTGCGGACCTGGCAGGACTGCGTACCGCGCCGCGGCGGCACCCAGGTGCGGATCACCTCGCTGCCCGGCCGGCCCGCCGGGCGGGCGGTGCTGCGGGGGCTGCTGCCACCGGTGATGGGCAGCATGCTGGAGTTCGGCCCGGGGGACGGACCGGTACGGCTGCGGCTGTACCCCTCCGGCGACACGCTGCTCCACGACGGTGTGGACGAGATCGCCCGCCGCTTCCCCGCCGCTTCCCCGCCGCCGATCTGGCCGTACCGCATCTCGGCGGCACCCTGCTGCCCGGCGGCTTCGTGGTGACCATGGACGGCGCGCGGGGCGCGGAGCCGGCCCGCCGCCTGGACCCCCGGCTGATCCTGCCGGTGCACTACGGCGACTACACGGTGATGCGCTCCCCGCTGGAGGCGTTCCTCGCGGAGGCCGGGCGGGCGGGGCTCGGCGAGCGGCTGGTGCACTGCCGGCACGGGCAGCGCGCCCGGGTGACGGCGGGGTCGGGGGGTCCCGGTGGTGCGGTGATCGTCGTACGGCTGTGATCAGCGGGCGGCCGGGTCCGCCCGTACGTCGGTGAGCACGACCCCGCTGCGCGGGCGGGTCGGGATGCGGCGCAGCGGGATGGTGAGGTCCTGCTCGGGCAGGGTGTACTCCAGCCGCGCCAGCCGGACGGCGAGCGCTTCGAGCAGGCCGACGGTGACGTTCTCGCCGGGGCAGCGGTGGTTGGTGTGCGGGTCTCCCCCGCCCTGCGGGATCAGTGCGTCGACCGCGGCCGGACGGTCCAGGAAGCGCTGCGGGCGGAAGGCGTACGGGTCGCCCCACAGCTTCTCGTCGTGGTTCTGCCCGTACACGTCGAGGAGCACGATGCCGCCCTCGGGCACGGTCGCGCCCCGCCAGGACAGCTCCCGCACGGCGAGGCCACCGAGGAAGGGGGCGAAGGGGTAGAAGCGGCGGACCTCGTGCGCGAAGGCGGTGGCGAAGGCGGTGGCGAACGCGGGGTCGCCGTCGCGCAGTGGTTCCCGGTGGGCGGGCCACCGGTGCAGGGCGTGCGCGGCGAAGGCGACGAACCAGGCGACGGCGGCGGTGGGGCGCAGCACGTTGAGCAGCTCCACCGCGGCCGTACGGGCGCCGAGCGGCTCCCCGTCGGCGTCCCGGTGCCGGCAGACCGTGTCCAGTACGGATCCGGTGGGCGCGGTGGCCGTGCCTGCGCGGACGGCGTCGACGAGGTGGGCCAGCCGGGCCTCCTGCCGGTTGCGGGCGCGGCGGGCCCGGAAGTGGCGCGGGCCGGCGGTGGCGAACCCGTCGACCATGGCGAGCAGGTCGGCGGCGAGTGACGCGGCGTCCCCGTCGGGCAGCGGGACCCCGGACCAGCGGCAGACGCCGCGGGTGAGGACGGTACCGGCCTCGTCGAACAGTGTGATGCGGGGCTGCTCGGCCCACTCGGGGACGGCGTCGTCCCAGGCCCGGACGGCCTCTTCGACGATGCCGGTGACGCGGTCCGGGGACAGCAGCGGCAGGAAGATCCGCTTGCGGGCGCGGTGGGCGTCGCCGTCGAGGGTGTGCACGGGGTCCTGGCCGAACAGGGTGGCGCGCACGGGTTCGGGGAGGGCTCCGTGCCGGCGGACGTGGTCCTCGTCGTAGAAGAACCGCACGGCGTCCGGGCCGCGCACGGCCAGCGCGGGGCGGCCGAGCACACGGGTGCGCAGTACGGGCTCCGCCCTGTCCCGCATGCGGTTGGGCAGCCAGGCGTAGCCCTCGGCGAGGACGGCGAGGGAGCGGTCGGTCAGGGGGCGACGGTTCACGGTCATGGGCGGCGAGTGCCCCGTGTGAAGCGCGGGACTCCGGGGCCCGTGCGACAGCACGACAACCCAGCACGACACCCCGCCGTGGACGCGCGCCCCCGCGCCGGCCGAGGTGGCTGAACGGTCACGGCCGGTGCCCCGGATCCGGGGCGCAGCCCGAGGGCCCCGAAAGAGGATTCCGTCTTCCCCGGTGCCCCGGCAGACTCGGCGGCCGGGCGCCGTCCGGCGCCCGCCCGGAACCGGTCGAGCCGGGATCGCGACGCGTCCCGGGAGAGGACGTGACGCCATGGAGCGCACAGGGAGCACCCGGTCCGGTGAGTCCGGTCTGCCGATCGAGCCGGTCTACGGGCCGGGTGATCTGGAGGGCTGGGATCCGGCGGAGCGGTTGGGGGAGCCGGGGGCGTTTCCGTTCACGCGGGGTGTGTATCCGACGATGTACACCGGGCGGCCGTGGACGATGCGGCAGTACGCCGGGTTCGGTACGG
>NZ_JOHS01000104.1 GCF_000725625.1 Streptomyces sp. NRRL F-6676 | reverse complement strand
GGGTGGGGTTGTGTGGGGGCTGCGGGTGGGTGGGGACTTCTCGCGCAGTTCCCCGCGCCCCTGAAAAACCCGGGCGCCCCTGGCTCTCAGGGGCGCGGGGAACTGGGGAGAGGCAACTTCACGCCGTCACATAGTGGTGGGCGTCCGCGCCGCGCCACTTGACCCAGGCCGGGTCGTCCAGCAATTCCTCCGCGTCCGGCAGACCCGCCCGCCCCAGGAACTCGACCAGGTCCTCGTCGGAGAACGCCACCCCCAGACTCTCCCCACGCGCGGTCACGCGCCGGCCCCCCGACCCCAGCGGCGGATGAACGATCACAGGTGCACGCCCGGACATGTCTCCAGCATCGTCCCGTCGGCGACACCCCGCATCCCCACGCCCCGGAATGCGTGAAGATCATAGGGTGTCGGCACCCCGACACCACCCCGGCAGCGACGGAAGGCAGCAGCATCATGGCCCAGGAAGTACGCGGCGTGATCGCACCCGGCAAGGACGAACCCGTCCGCATCGAGACGATCGTGGTGCCGGACCCCGGCCCGGGCGAGGCGGTGGTGGACATCCAGGCCTGCGGCGTCTGCCACACCGACCTGCACTACAAGCAGGGCGGCATCAGCGACGACTACCCGTTCCTCCTCGGCCACGAGGCCTCCGGCGTCGTCGAGTCCGTCGGCGAGGGCGTCACCGACCTGGCCCCCGGCGACTTCGTCATCCTCAACTGGCGCGCGGTGTGCGGCCAGTGCCGCGCATGTCTGCGCGGCCGCCCCTGGTACTGCTTCGACACCCACAACGCCAAGCAGAGGATGACCCTCGCCTCCACCGGCCAGGAACTCTCCCCGGCCCTCGGCATCGGCGCCTTCGCCGACAAGACCCTGGTCGCCGCCGGCCAGTGCACCAAGGTCGACCCGGCGGTCGCCCCCGAGGTCGCCGGACTGCTCGGCTGCGGCGTCATGGCCGGCATCGGCGCCGCGATCAACACCGGCAACGTCGGCCGCGGTGACACCGTCGCCGTCATCGGCTGCGGCGGCGTCGGCGACGCGGCGATCGCCGGGTCCCGGCTGGCGGGCGCCGCGAAGATCATCGCCGTCGACATCGACCCCCGCAAACTGGAGACGGCGAAGAAGCTCGGCGCCACCCACACCGTCAACTCCCGCGAGAGCGACCCCATCGAGGCGGTCCGCGAGCTGACCGGCGGCTTCGGCGCCGACGTCGTCATCGAGGCCGTCGGCCGCCCGGAGACGTACAAGCAGGCCTTCTACGCCCGCGACCTGGCCGGCACCGTCGTCCTCGTCGGCGTGCCCACCCCCGAGATGAAGCTCGAACTGCCGCTGCTGGACGTGTTCGGCCGCGGCGGCGCGCTCAAGTCCTCCTGGTACGGCGACTGTCTGCCCTCCCGCGACTTCCCCATGCTCATCGACCTGCACCTCCAGGGCCGCCTCGACCTCGGCGCCTTCGTCACCGAGACGATCGCGCTCGACGGCGTCGAGCAGGCCTTCGAGCGGATGCACCAGGGCGACGTGCTGCGCTCGGTGGTGACGCTCTGATGGCCGCGCGCATCGACCACCTCGTCACCTCCGGACAGTTCACCCTCGACGGCGGCACCTGGGACGTCGACAACAACGTGTGGATCGTCGGCGACGACCACGAGGCGATCGTCATCGACGCCGCACACGACCCCGACGCCATCGTCGAGGCGCTCGGCGGCCGGCGGCTGCGGGCCATCGTCTGCACCCACGCCCACAACGACCACGTGAACGCCGCGCCCGCCCTCGCCGAGCGCACCGGCGCGGTGATCTGGCTGCACCCCGACGACCTGCCGCTGTGGAAACTCACCCACCCCGACCGGCTGCCCGACCAGTGGCTGGACGACGGCCAGGTCCTGGAGGCCGCCGGCGCCGACCTGACCGTGCTGCACACGCCCGGGCACGCGCCGGGCGCGGTCTGCCTGTACGACCCCGGGCTCGGCACGGTCTTCACCGGCGACACCCTGTTCCAGGGCGGCCCGGGCGCCACCGGACGGTCGTACTCGCACTTCCCGACCATCGTCGACTCCATCCGGGACCGGCTGCTCACGCTGCCGCCCGAGACGGTGGTCCGCACCGGCCACGGCGACCCCACCACGATCGGCGCCGAGGCCCCGCACCTGGAGGAATGGATCGCCCGCGGCCACTGATCCGTGCCGGGCACTGTGCCGGGTGATCACCGCGCGGTACGTTCGGAGCCATGACTGCGACGGCTGCGGGACGGTTCGACGGGTACGGCGCGCTGATCACCGGTGCGGCACGGGGGATCGGGGCGGCCGTCGCGCGGCGGCTCGCCGGGGAGGGCGCCCGCGTCCTGGTCACCGACGTCGACGTGGCGGCGGCCGAGGAGACGGCCGCCGGGCTGCGCGCGGAGGGGCTGGCCGCCGAGGCGTACGGGTGCGACGTGGCGGACCGGGCGTCGGTGGAGGCCGCCGTCGCCCGCGCCGTCGAGGCCTTCGGCGCGCTCGACGTGCTGGTCAACAACGCCTACCACTGCGCGCCCGACGCCCCGCTCTTCGAGGACGAACCCGACGAGAACTGGGCTCTCGACCTCGACGTCACCCTCACCGGCGCCTACCGGTGCAGCAGGGCCGCGCTGCCGCATCTGGTGGCCTCCGGACGCGGCGCCGTCGTCACCATCGGCTCGGTCAACGGGCTCCAGGACTTCGGCAACCACGCCTACAGCGCCGCCAAGGCGGGGCTCGTCTCCCTCACCCGTACGCTCGCCGGGCACGCCGGACCGCGCGGGGTGCGCGTCAACCTCGTCGCGCCCGGCACGGTCCGCACCCCCGCCTGGGCCGACCGCCCCCAGGCCCTGGCCGCCGCCGCGGAGGTCTACCCGCTGGGCCGGGTCGGCGAGCCCGAGGACATCGCCGCGGCCGTCGCCTTCCTCGCCTCCCGCGACGCGGCCTGGATCACCGGCACGACGCTGTGCGTGGACGGCGGCGTGACGGCGGTCAACACGGGCTTCAAGGGCATCCGGCACCGGCTGTCCTGACCGTCGTCCGGCCGTCCGGCCCGGCTGTGCAACCGCCGGGCGCCCTCGCGTGTCTACCTGGACGAGTCCGTACCGCCCCGGAGGTACCGGGAGCGGGAGGACGGGGCAGGGGGAAACGTGCCATGAAGGACATCCTGGGCGACGCCCGCAGACGGACCGTCGTCGCGCTCGGCATCACCTCACTGGTGACACCGCTCACGCTCGCGCTCGGGGCCGCGCCCGCGACCGCCGCGAGCTGTACGACGTCGATCGGGCCGTACCAGAAGCAGGTGGAGAGGTTCCTGGGCCGGCCGGTGAACGGCAGGCAGTCCGCCGCCGACTGCAAGGCGATCCGCGCCTTCCAGAGCAAGCACGGCATCACGCCCACCATCGGCTACGCCGGCCCCGTCACCTGGGGCGTGATGGACCTCATGAACAAGCAGAAGGCGGTCGGCAAGACCCCCAACAAGGCCGGGAAGTGCCCTGTCAACAAGGGCCGCATCGCCTGCGTGAACCTCACGCTCCAGCTCAGCTGGATCCAGGACGGCAAGAAGCTCGTGTACGGTCCGGTACCGGTGCGGACCGGGCGCAACGGGTACGAGACCCGCACCGGCCTGAAGAAGATCTACTGGCGCCACATCGACCACGTGTCGTCGATCTACCACGTGGCCATGCCGTACAGCCAGTTCTTCGACGGCGGCGAGGCCTTCCACTCGGTCGGCGTCAGCATGTGGAACCCGCCGGGCTCGCACGGCTGCGTCAACATGACGACGAAGGACGCGAAGAAATACTGGTCGCTGCTGAGGAACGGTGACGATGTGTACGTGTACGGGCGCAAGCCGGGTACGTGAGAGTGACGCGGACCACCTCCACACCGGTGCTGAGCTGGGGTGATGAGCTTCACGCACCCAAATGCCGGAATACGTAGGATTGCTCACAACGCCTTCACGCCGGGACTCGTATGCTTCACGGCATGTCCACCACTCCTGAGCCGGCCGTCGAGAGGTCGGCCGACGAAGTCAACGACGAGATCCGTGCGCTGTGGCACCGGTCGGGCGGCACGCTGACGGGTGAGCAGCGCGAGGAGTACCAGCGGCTCGTCATGGAATGGGCCACCGCGGTGCCTCAGCCCCGCCGAGCGGCCTGACAGGTCAGGGGTTCCCCCCTTCGCCCCGGTGGGGCGCGGTTGAGCTCGGGGGTTCGGGTGCGTCGGCGGCTGCGGGTGGGTGCTTGGTTGCTCGCGCGGTTCCCCGCGCCCCTGTCAGGGCGCGGGGACCCGCGCGTCCCTCAGATCCAGGTGCGGGCGTACTGCCTGCGGTAGGCCTTGCGGTCCTGTTCCGCGCGGATGTAGCGCGCGGCCACCCACGCCACCAGACTCCCCGCGAGGACCAGCAGCCCCGGCCCCACCGTCCCCGGATCGGTGAGCCGGGCCGCGAGGGACCGGGGCCCCGCCCCGCCGACCTGCTCCACCGCCCCCGGAGCCACCGCCCCCGGCGCGACCATCGCGCCCTGGGACGCCGACGCCTCCGGCGC
>NZ_JOHS01000103.1 GCF_000725625.1 Streptomyces sp. NRRL F-6676 | reverse complement strand
CCTCCCGGCTCACCGAACGCGGCGCCACCCGCGCCGACGACAAACTGTCGGAAGCCGCGATGGAGGACCGCAAACGCGAGGGGTACTTCTAGGCATGACCACCACCACGGAACTCACCGAGACCACCCTTCTGCGGTTCGCGACGGCCGGTTCGGTCGACGACGGCAAGTCCACGCTCGTCGGACGGCTGCTGCACGACTCCAAGTCGGTCCTGACCGACCAGCTGGAGGCCGTGGAGCGGGCATCGGCCGGGCGCGGCCAGGAGGGACCCGATCTGGCGCTGCTGACGGACGGGCTGCGGGCGGAGCGCGAGCAGGGCATCACCATCGATGTCGCCTACCGCTACTTCGGGCGTCGTCGAACAGACCCGCCGCCACGCCGCGATCGCCGCCCTGCTGCGCGTGCCGCACGTCGTCCTCGCCGTCAACAAGATGGACCTCGTCGGCTACCAGGAGTCGGTGTTCGCCGCGATCGCCGAGGAGTTCACGGCGTACGCGACCGAGCTGGGCGTCCCGGACGTCACCGCCATCCCGATCTCGGCGCTCGAGGGCGACAACGTGGTCGAGGCGTCCGGGAACATGGACTGGTACGGCGGTCCGACGGTCCTCGAACACCTGGAGACCGTGCCGGTCAGCCACGACCTGGCGCACTGCCACGCCCGCTTCCCGGTGCAGTTCGTGATCCGCCCGCAGACCGCAGAGCACCCGGACTACCGGGGGTACGCGGGCCAGATCGCGGCCGGCACCTTCCGCGTCGGCGACCAGGTCACGGTGCTGCCCTCGGGCCGTACGACGACGGTGACCGGGATCGATCTGCTGGGCACGCCGGTCGACGTGGCGTGGACGCCGCAGTCGGTGACGCTGCTGCTCGCGGACGACCTGGACATCTCCCGCGGCGATCTGATCGCCCCGGCCCCGGACGCCCCGGCCACCAGCCAGGACATCGAGGCGACCGTCTGCCACGTGGCCGACCAGCCGCTGACGGTGGGCCACCGGGTGCTCCTCAAGCACGGCACCCGTACCGTCAAGGCGCTGGTCAAGGACATCCCGTCCCGGCTGACGCTGGACGACCTGTCCCTGCACCCGCACCCCGGCACGCTGGCCGCCAACGACATCGGCCGGGTGAAGATCCGTACCGCCGAGCCGCTCCCGGCCGACGCGTACGCCGACTCCCGGCGCACCGGTTCGTTCATCCTGATCGATCCGTCCGACGGCACCACCCTCACCGCCGGGATGGTCGGCGAGTCCTTCGCCACGCCCGAGCCGGTGAAGTCCGACGCCGACGAGGGCTGGGACTTCTGAGATGAACGGGGTCGACATCTTCGCGACGTTCGCCAAGGAGGGCGGCCGTGTGGGCAGCGGCGCCCTCGGCAGCGGAACGGGCGGGGTCGCGCGATGTGCGCGGTGACGTACGCGCACTGCCTGCGCGCCCTCACCCCCCACCCGCGTCACCGAAGACCTGCCGACCTCCCGGCCACGGCATGAGAAGACCGTGACCGCCGGGCCAACGAGAGGACCACCTCCCGTGCCTGCCAATCGATTCATACGTGTCCCGCGCCTGCGCGGGGGCGTCACCGTGCTCGCCGTCCTGCCCCTGCTGACACTGGCCGCCTGCGGCTACGGCTCCAAGTCCGACGACTCCGGTGGGGACACGAAGGTCGCCGCCGACGCGAAGAAGACCGACGGCCTCGACTCCGTGCGCATCGGCTACTTCGGCAACCTCACCCACGCCACCGCGCTGGTCGGCAACCAGAAGGGCTTCTTCCAGAAGGAGCTGGGCGGGACCAGGGCGAAGTACGCCGTCTTCAACGCGGGCCCCTCCGAGATCGAGGCGCTGAACTCCGGCTCCGTGGACATCGGCTGGCTCGGCCCCTCCCCCGCGATCAACGGGTACACCAAGTCCAACGGCAAGAGCCTGAAGATCGTCTCGGGTTCGGCCTCGGGCGGCGTCAAGCTGGTGGTGAACCCGGACAAGGTCAAGAGCCTGAAGGACCTCAAGGGCAAGAAGATCGCCACCCCGCAGCTCGGCAACACCCAGGACGTGGCGTTCCTCAACTGGATCGCCGAGCAGGGCTGGAAGGTCGACGCGCAGAGCGGCAAGGGCGACGTCACGGTCGTGCGCAGCGACAACAAGGTGACCCCGGACGCGTTCAAGGCCGGTTCGCTGGACGGCGCGTGGGTGCCGGAGCCGACCGCCTCGAAGCTGGTCGCCGAGGGCGGCAAGGTACTGCTCGACGAGTCCACGCTGTGGCCGGACAAGAAGTTCGTCATCACCAACGTGGTGGTGCGGGCGGAGTTCCTCAAGGAGCACCCGAAGGCCGTCGAGGCGGTGCTGAAGGCGTCGGTCGAGACCAACAAGTGGATCAACGCCAACCCGGACGCGGCGAAGGCCGTGGCCAACAAGCAGCTGGAGAAGGACTCCGGCAAGGCGCTGCCGGCCGACGTCCTGGACCCGGCGTGGAAGTCCATCAAGATCCTCGACGATCCGCTGGCCGCCACGCTGAACACCGAGGCGGACCACGCGGTCAAGGCCGGTCTGCTGGAGAAGCCCGACCTGGACGGCATCTACGACCTCACGCTCCTGAACAAGGTCCTGAAGGCGCAGGGCGGGAGCACGGTCGACGCCGCAGGACTCGGCACCCAGTGACCCGTGTCCGCGGCTGACCCCGTATCCCGACCCGTTCCCAGGAGGTGACGACCATGGCCACGACCACGCTCGCCAAGGCCGCCGACGACGCGGCGGTGCGGCACGCCGCCCGTATCGAGCACGTCTCGAAGTCCTTCGCCGGACCCGCCGGGCGGCAGCTCGTCCTGGACGACATCAGTCTCGATGTCGCGCCGGGCGAGTTCGTCACCCTCCTGGGGGCGTCTGGCTGCGGCAAGTCCACACTGCTCAACCTGGTGGCGGGGCTCGACGCCCCGTCCTCGGGCGGCATCACGACCGACGGCCGCCCCGCGCTGATGTTCCAGGAGCACGCCCTGTTCCCCTGGCTGACGGCCGGGAAGAACATCGAACTGGCCCTGCGGCTGCGCGGGGTGCCCAAGGCGGACCGCCGCGAACGGGCCGAGGAGCTGCTCGGGCTCGTCCGGCTCAAGGGCGCGCACGGCAAGCGGGTGCACGAGCTGTCCGGCGGCATGCGGCAGCGGGTCGCGCTGGCCCGTGCGCTCGCCCAGGACAGCAGACTGCTGCTGATGGACGAGCCGTTCGCCGCGCTCGACGCCATCACCCGGGACGTGCTGCACGACGAACTGACCCGCATCTGGAGCGAGACGGGGGTCTCCGTCCTGTTCGTCACGCACAACGTGCGCGAGGCGGTACGGCTCGCGCAGCGGGTCGTCCTGCTGTCGTCCCGGCCGGGGCGGGTGGCCCGCCAGTGGACGGTGGACATCCCGCAGCCGCGCCGCATCGAGGACGCGCCCGTGGCGGAACTCTCCGTCGAGATCACCGAAGTCCTGCGTGGGGAGATCCGCCGCCATGGCCAGCACTGAGACGACGACGGACACGGACGAGACCCATGAGGGGCTGGCCGGTGTCGAGGCCGGCCTGGACGCGCTGGAGTCCGCCTCCTCCGGCCGCCCGCCGCTGCGCCGCACCCTGATCGACAAGGTCCTGCCGCCGGTTGTCGCCGTGGCGCTGGTCCTGGTGCTCTGGCAGGCGCTGATCACCTTCAAGGTCGTCGACGATCCGACGAAGCTGCCCTCGCCGTCCGCGGTGTGGGGCGAGGTGCACGACGCCTGGCTCCGGGGCGATCTGCTCGGCTACATCTGGACCAGCGTCTCGCGCGGTCTGCTCGGCTTCCTCTTCGCCCTGGTCATCGGCACCCCGCTGGGGCTGCTGGTGGCCCGGGTGAAGTTCGTGCGGGCGGCGATCGGCCCGATCCTGTCCGGGCTCCAGTCGCTGCCGTCGGTGGCGTGGGTGCCGCCGGCCGTGATCTGGCTGGGTCTGGACAACTCGATGATGTACGCGGTGATCCTGCTCGGCGCGGTGCCCTCCATCGCCAACGGGCTGGTCTCCGGCGTCGACCAGGTGCCCCCGCTGTTCCTGCGGGCGGGCCGAACCCTGGGCGCGACGGGGCTGAAGGGCACCTGGCACATCGTGCTCCCGGCCGCGCTGCCGGGGTATGTGGCGGGCCTGAAGCAGGGCTGGGCGTTCTCCTGGCGGTCGCTGATGGCCGCGGAGATCATCGCGTCCTTCCCCGACCTCGGCGTCGGGCTCGGCCAGCTCCTGGAGAACGGCCGCAACGCCAGCGACATGTCGATGGTGTTCGAGGCCATCCTGCTCATCCTGATCGTCGGTATCGCCATCGACCTGCTGATCTTCAGTCCGCTGGAGCGGTGGGTACTGCGCAGCCGCGGCCTCCTGGTGAGGAACTGAACGCCCATGCACAGCAGCCCGGTCCTCCTGGTCGTCGCCCACGGCAGCCGCGATCCGCGGCACGCCGCGACCGTGCACGCCCTGGTGCGGCGGGTACGGTCGCTGCGGCCGGGGGTGCGGGTGGAGACGGGTTTCCTCGACTTCAACGTGCCCTCCGTGCGGGGTGTGCTGGAGTCGCTGGCGGCTCAGGGCGTACGGGACGTGGTGGCGCTGCCGCTGCTGCTCACCCGGGCCTTCCATGCCAAGTCCGACATCCCGGCGGTGCTGCGGCAGGCGCCGCCCGGGCTGCGGATCCGGCAGGCCGAGGTGCTGGGGCCCTCGCCGCTGCTGCTCGCGGGGCTCGAACGGCGGTTGTACGAGGCGGGGCTCGACCCCGCCGACAGAGCCTCGACCGGGGTCGTGCTGGCCTCGGCGGGGTCCAGTGACCCGGAGGCGATCGCAGTGATCGCAGAAATCGCGCGGGAGTGGCGGCACACCGGTTGGTGCGCCGTGCGGCCTGCGTTCGCCTCCGCGGAGTTGCCGCGTACGGAGGGGGTGGTGCGGGAGTTGCGGACGGCGGGGTGCCGGCGGGTGGCCGTCGCCCCCTACGTCCTCGCGCCCGGCCGCCTGCCGGACCGGATCGCGCGGGGCGCGGCCGGGGCGGACGTCCTGGCCGACGTCCTCGGCCCGTCACCGGAGGTCGCACGCGTGCTGCTGCACCGCTACGACGAGGCGGCCCTGCCGCACCTGTCCGCCGTGGGCGCGTAACGTCCTTCTTTCTCGCCCCCGCCGCCCCTACCCTTCCCGTCCCTTCAAGGGGCTCCGCCCCTTGGACCCCGGAGAGTTCGGGTGGGTGGGGTGCGTGGGCGGGTGCGGGTGAGTGGGGAGGTCTCGCGCAGTTCCCCGCGCCCCTGGAAGCAGGGGGCCGCCCCCTGCTTTTCAGGGGCGCGGGGAACTGCGCGATCAGCCACGACGCAGCCGCCCCCCCCCACCCGACCCCGCCCAGCCGAGCTCTCCCGCGCCCCTCCCCAC
>NZ_JOHS01000102.1 GCF_000725625.1 Streptomyces sp. NRRL F-6676 | reverse complement strand
CCCCTGACCTCCCGTCCCCCCCCCGTCCCCTCCCGGAAAGACTCCCGCCGTGCTCGTCGTCCGCTCCCTCGCCCTGTTCGCCGTCGCCGCGCTGTTCGAGATCGGGGGTGCCTGGCTGGTGTGGCAGGGCGTGCGCGAGCACCGCGGGTGGGCGTGGATCGGCGCGGGGGTGGTCGCACTGGGGCTGTACGGCCTGGTGGCCACCTTCCAGAGCGACGACCACTTCGGGCGCATCCTCGCGGCGTACGGCGGCGTCTTCGTCGCCGGGTCGATCGCCTGGGGCATGGTCGCCGACGGCTACCGCCCCGACCGCTACGACGTCATCGGGGCGCTGGTCTGCCTCGCCGGCATGGCGGTCATCATGTACGCGCCGCGCGGAGACTGACCGGACGCGGCAGGGGCGCCGTCCGCGGGCCGTGTCCACGACAGCGGCGCATGCCACCATGGCCGCATGCCGAAGACGAACGACGCCCCGGTGCGCGTCGTCCCGATGACCGACGCGCACGCGGACCAGGTCCTGACGATCTACGGCGCCGGCATCGCGGAGGGCGACGCCACGTTCGAGACGGCGCCGCCGGCCTGGCCGGTGTTCGACGCCGCCAAGCTGCCCGAGCACCGGTTCGTGGCACTGGACGGCGCCGGGGCGGACGGCTCCGGCTCCGGCTCCGGGGCGGACGGCTACGGGGCCGTGCTCGGCTGGGTCGCCGCGGCGAAGGTCACCGACCGCCGCGCGTACGCCGGCGTCGTCGAGCACTCGGTGTTCGTCCACCCGGACGCCCGGGGCCGGCGCGTGGGCTCCGCACTGCTGCGGGCGCTGCTCGCCTCCACGGAGGCGGCCGGCATCTGGACCGTGCAGTCCGGCATCTTCCCCGAGAACACCGCGAGCCTCGCCCTCCACGCCCGCCTGGGCTTCCGCGTCATCGGCACCCGCGAACGGATCGGCCGCCACCACGGCCGCTGGCGCGACGTCGTCCTGGTCGAGCGCCGCAGCCCGGTGATCGGCTGAGGCGCGGCACCCGCACCCGCACCCGCACCCGCACCCGCACAACGACCCCGACCCGGACCCGGACCCGCCCCCCCCGAGCTATTGGTCACCCCTCGGCGGAGCCCCCGTCACCGTGAACCCCATGACCGACCCGCCCCCCTCCCGCCGGTAGGCGAACGCCGCGCCCCCGTGCGACGTCGCCACCTCGCGGACGATCGACAGCCCGAGCCCCGAGCCCGGCAGGCTGCGCGCGTCCGCCGTCCGGTAGAAGCGGTCGAAGATCCGCTGGAGGTCCTCCTCCGCCACCCCCGGCCCCCGGTCCAGCACCTCCACCCGCACCGCGCTCGCGCGCGGCGGCGCCGCGTCCGTGCGGGTCGCTCCCGTGTGCGCCGGGCCCGCCACCGTGACCGTGACCGGGGCCGTCCCTGCGCGGTCGAACTTCACCGCGTTCTCGACCAGGTTCGAGACCGCCCGCTGCAACGCCGACGCCCGCCCGTCCACCGTCGTGTCCCCGGTGACCCGGACCCTCACCTCGCGGCCCGTGCGGCGGCGGACGATCACCGCCACGTCCTCCGCGAGGTCCCCCAGTGCCACCCGCTGCACCGGCTCGGCGTCCGACTGCCCGGCCGCGAGGTCGACCAGCTCGTTGACGAGGTCCGTCAGCTCCCGCGACTCCTGCGCGAGGTCGGCGACGAGTTCCTCCCGCGTCGAGGGCGGCAGTTCGTCGATGCGGCGCAGCAGCGAGATGTTGGTCCGCAGCGAGGTCAGCGGCGTCCGCAGCTCGTGCCCCGCGTCCTGCACGAGGCGCCGCTGGTCCTCCTCCGACTGGGCCAGCCGGCCGAGCATCCGGTCGAACGAGCGGCCGAGCCGGGCCACCTCGTCGTGCCCGGTCACCGGCACCTGGATGCCCAGCCGCCGGGTACGGGCCACGTCCTCCGCCGCCGCCGTGAGCCGGACCAGCCGCCGGGTGATCCGCCGGGCCAGCCACCAGCCGAACAGCCCGGAGCCGATCACCACCGCGGCGACCAGCAGGATGGTCCGTTTTTGCAGCTCTCGCAGCAGATCCTCGGTGTCGCTGAACTCCTGCGCCACCTGCACCGCGCCACGCCCGCCGCCCAGCGAGACGATCGCCACGCGGTAGAAGTCGCCGGCGACCGCGACCTCGCCCTGCTCGACCAGCTGCCCGGCCGTCGCGGCCCCGGCCATCCGGCGGCCGGTGGCGTCCACGGGCAGCCGCGGCTTGCCGGGGTCGACGACCGTGCCGGACGGTCCGATGACCTGCACGTCCATCCGGCTGGAGCGGAAGATCGCGGCGCGCGGACCGTCCCGGTCGGGATCGTCCTTGGCGAAGTCGTCGGAGTCGAACCGCTGCTGCCGCACCTGGTTGCGCAGATCCTCCACACGCTCGGAGAACACGGTCT
Source organism: Streptomyces sp. NRRL F-6676 (assembly GCF_000725625.1). Classification (GTDB taxonomy): domain Bacteria; phylum Actinomycetota; class Actinomycetes; order Streptomycetales; family Streptomycetaceae; genus Streptomyces. The sequence goes on along the minus strand of NZ_JOHS01000102.1, from coordinate 2,733 downwards.
TCTCGTCCACGCGGACGAGCCGGGCGGCGGCGTCGTAACTGAGGAACCCGATCAGCACGGTGACGCCGACGGCGACGGCCGCGAACGACACGGTGAAGGTCGTCCGCAGCGACGACACCGTCCGCAGCCGGCCGGGAACCCGGCTCACCCCAGGCTCCGCTCACGGCGCACGGCAGCCCACGCGCCCCCGCCACGGCGGCGCACGCCTAGTCCTCCCTCAGCACGTACCCCACACCCCGCACCGTGTGGATCAGTGCCGGCGCCCCCGGTTCGTCCAGCTTGCGGCGCAGATAGCCGACGTAGACCGCGAGGTTCTTGGAGCCGGGGCCGAAGTCGTAGCCCCAGATGCGGTCGTAGATCGTGGCGTGGTCGAGCACGATCCCGGCGTTGCGCGCGAGCAGTTCCAGCAGGTCGAACTCCGTGCGGGTGAGCTCAAGCTCCCGCTCCCCGCGCCATGCCCGGCGCGCCTGCACGTCCATGCGCAGCCCCGCCACCGACAGCTGCCCGCCGGTCCAGCGTTCCCCCTTGAGCACCGGACCGCCGTTCGGCCCGTTCGGCCCGTTCGGCCCGTTCGGCCCGTCGGGACCGGCGTACCCGCCGTACCCCGCCGTTCCCGTGCGCCGCAGCAGCGCGCGCAGCCGGGCGAAGACCTCCTCCACGTCGAACGGTTTGACGACGTAGTCGTCCGCGCCCGCGTCCAGACCGGCGATCCGGTCCGCCGTCTCGACCAGCGCGGTGAGCATCAGGATGGGCGTACGGTCACCCTCCGCACGGAGTACACGGCAGACCTGAAGGCCGTCGATGCCGGGCATCATCACGTCGAGAAGGAGCACGTCGGGCGGGGTGCGGTGGGCGTGCGCGAGCGCTTCCACCCCGTCGGCCACGGCGGTCACCTCGTAACCCTCGAGCGTCAGGGCGCGTTCCAGGGCATGACGGATGGCACGGTCGTCCTCGGCCAGCAGAACTGTCTGGGTCACTCCACCAGTCTGCCAAGGCCGCGGCCGGGTACCCACCGGGTGGACCGGGGTGCGGGCGGGCTTCTTACCCGCCTCTCACCGCGGGCGGCCCGGTGGTTTACCTCGTCGGGCCACCGTGTCCCCGTACGTCACGCGTCGCGCGTCCGGACAAGAGGTCGCGTCGGGAAGGCACTGGATGAACCGCACGACGAGCACGACGAGCCACCCCACGGGCCCCGGCCCGGCCCGGAGGGCCGCCGTCCGGCTGGCCCTCCGCCTCTGGCGGCGCCGCCGCCGGAAGATCACCTTCCTGCTGCACAACGCGTACGCCATCGGCGGCACCGTCCGCACCACCTTCAACCTCGCCGCCGCACTCGCCGACGACCACGACGTGGAGATCGTCTCCATGTCCCGGCACCGGGACACCCCCCGCTTCGACCTCGACCCGCGCGTCCGCCTCGTCCCGCTGGTGGACACCCGCCCCGGCAGCCCCGACCTGGACGACCCCGCGTACGCGCGGCCCGCCGAGGACTTCCCCGCCGCCGAGAAGCGGCACAAGCAGTACTCCCGCCTCACCGACCTGCGCGTCCGCGCCCACCTCGAACGGTGCGACGCCGACGTGATCATCGGCACCCGGCCCGGCATCAACGTCTACCTCGCCCGCTTCGGCCCCCGCCGCGCGCTGCGCATCGCCCAGGAGCACCTGCGGCACGACGCGCACAACAAGCGGCTGCGCGCCGAGCTCGCCCGCCACTACCGGTCCATGGACGCGGTGGTGACGATGACAGAGGCCGACGCGCGGGTCTACCGCAGGCGGATGCCGCTGCCGGGGGTACGGGTGGTGTCGGTGCCGAACATCGTGCCGCCGGTGGACGTGCCGCCGTCCGACGGCACGTCCAAGGTGATCGCGGCGGCCGGCCGGCTCGCCCCCGGCAAACGCTTCGACCTGCTGCTGGAGGCGTTCGCGACGGTCGCGGCCAAGGAACCCGACTGGCGCTTGCGGATCTACGGCGGCGGCAACGCGAAGGAGGATCTGGAGAAGCTGATCGACGAACTCGGTCTCACCGGCCGAGCCCGGCTGATGGGCCCCTGCACCCCGATCGAGGCGGAATTCGCGAAGGCGTCCCTGGTGGTGAGCGCGTCGGACGCGGAGTCCTTCGGAATGACGCTGGTGGAGGCGATGCGCTGCGGGGTGCCGGTGATCAGCACGGACTGCCCGCTGGGGCCCGCCGAGATCGTCACGGACGGCGTCGACGGCCGCCTCGTCCCCGTGGGCGACGCCCCCGCCCTCGCCGACGCGATCCTCGACCTCATCGCCGACGACACCCTGCGCCACGGCATGGCAGCGGCAGCCCTGCAAAGCGCCCACCGCTACGACCCCACCCCCATCACCACCCGCTACGACCACCTGTTCGCAAGGCTGCGCGTAACACGAGCACTGCGCACTTGGCGCCGAAGCACCCGGTGAGGGCCGCGCCCCGTAAGGGGCGCGGGACTGTGTCCGATCTGCGGCTCCGCCGCGCGGGCGCGAGCAACCGCGCCCCATAAGGGGCGCGGGGAACTGCGCGAGAAGCCCTCACCCACCCGCACCCGCCCACGCACCCCACCCACCCGAGCTCTACCGCGCTCCTCCCTCCCCACGCACCCCCGACTCCCCCCGGGGGGCCTGGGGGCAGAGCCCCCAGGTCAAGGACGGGAAGGGTAGGGGCGGCGGGGGCGAAACCCCCCTCAGAGAACCCCCCACCCCCCGTGCCCCCTACCCCCGCAACGCGGCGAG
>NZ_JOHS01000101.1 GCF_000725625.1 Streptomyces sp. NRRL F-6676 | reverse complement strand
CCTGGCCGACTGCTTCCCCGCGGTCGACTACTTCGAGAACTCCGGCCTGCCCTTCGTCATCGCCCTCAACGGCTTCGACGGCCAGCAGCCCTACAACCCCGAAGAGGTGCGCGAGGCCCTTCAGATCGGGCCCGACGCACCGATCATCACCACGGACGCCCGGCACCGGGCGGACGCCAAGTCGACCCTGATCACCCTGGTCGAGCACGCCCTGATGGCCCGGCTGCGGTAGCCGGCACGGAGGAGACCAGCACACAAGTCATTCACGCCGTACGGCAGTTGTCGTAGCCCCGGCGTAGAGGCGACGGAGCCGACTGTGGTGTTTGACACGGTCGGCCCCGTTGTTCATAACGTTTAGACGTAGAAATCGGTCTGCGCCGACACGCGTCGCGGTCGCTCGGTGCCGCTGCGCGCACGAAAGCCCCGTCTTTTGACGGGGCTCGCTCTTTTTGACCGATTTATCTGATGCTTACATCACGCGGAATCGTTGCTTTCCGATGTTTGGAAGAGCGGAGGTCCGCGTGCTGGAATGCCTGAACTGCCCAGTAGTCAAGGACGTACAGAACGACGTACAGGTTCATCGACAGGGCTCTGGAATCACCGCGGCACGACCGGGTGCCGGCGCCGAGAGGTTGTTGGTCGAGTGAGGCGAAGCAAGAACGGTCCCGAGCCGTCGGCACGGGGCAACTTCACCCCGCCGCCGCGCGGAGCGGCGCCCGCACAGGTTTCCGGACCGGAACCGACGGCGCCGCCCAAGTCCGGCGGCCGCCTCTCCCCCCGGAACTGGCGCGTGCCCACCCGGCTGAACGCGATCCTCCTCATACCCGTGGGGGTCGGTCTGGTCATGGGCGGCTTCCAGGTGAAGAGTTCGATCGACACCTGGAACGAGGCCCGGGACGCCGAGAGCACCGCCCGCCTGGTGCGCGCCTCCCTCACCTACGCCGACGCCCTCTACCAGGAACGGGACGTCTCCGCCGCTCCCCTGCTCCAGGGCAAGGGGGCCAAGGACTCCACCGTCGTCCAGGTCCGCGCCAACACGGACCAGGCCGCCGACGCCTTCGACCAGGCCGCCAAGGGCATGCCGCACAAGCCGGGCCTGGAGCGCCGGCTCGCCATCTTCCGCAAGTCCGAGACCGGGCTCGTCCCGCTGCGCCAGGCCGCGTACACCTCCAAGCTCACCGGCGTGCAGACCGAGGAGGGCTATGTCGAGGTCGCCCACCCGCTGATGGAGTTCGCCAACGAACTCGGCCTCGGCACCGGCAACATCACCAGCTACGGCCGTACCGTCTACGCCATCTCGCTGACCAAGGCGGCGCTGTCGCTGGAGCGGTCCATCGGCACGCATCTGCTGGTCAAGCCGGGCACGTCCGAGGACAGCCTGGGCAAGCAGCGGGTGGCGCTCTCTTCCTACGCCTATCTGGAGAACATCGCCGTCGAGGAGTACCTCGGCGGCGGCACCGAGCAGGACGCCGCCAAGCTGGACGCCGCCAAGTCCCAGCTGAAGGCGGACGGGCAGGAGCAGGCCAAGAAGGCCGCCGACGCGGCCGCGGCCCAGGGCGAGACCTACGTCCCGCCGCCCACCGACACCACCAAGATGGTCTCGGCGCTGGCCACGCTGCCCTCCACCGACCAGGCGGCCCGCGCCCAGCTCGCCGCCAAGGGCATCACGGCGCAGAACTGGTGGGGGGTGAACACCCTCAAGTACGACGCCTACCGCAAGATCGAGTCGGACCTCGCCGACAACGCGGTGACGGACGCCTCCGCCATCGCCGACGACGCCAAGCAGTCCGCGTTCATCACCGGCGGCATCGTGGTCATCGCCCTCCTGGCCGCGTTCCTGCTGGCCGGGCTCATGGCCCGGCAGATGAGCCGCTCGATGCGCCGGCTGCGCAACGCCGCGTTCGGCGTGGCCGAGCAGCGGCTGCCGATGCTGGTCGACCAGCTCTCGCGGACCGACCCCGGCCGGGTCGACACCCGGGTGGCGCCCATCCCGATCACCACCACGGACGAGATCGGCGAGGTCGCCCGCGCCTTCGACCAGGTGCACCGCGAGGCCGTGCGGCTCGCCGCCGAGCAGGCCCTGCTGCGGGGCAACATCAACGCGATCTTCACCAATCTCTCGCGCCGCAACCAGTCGCTGATCGAGGGCCAGCTCACCCTGATCACCGACCTGGAGAACAGCGAGGCCGACCCGGACCAGCTGGAGAGCCTCTTCCGGCTGGACCACCTCGCCACCCGTATGCGGCGCAACGGCGAGAACCTCCTCGTCCTCGCCGGCGAGGAGCCGGGCCGCCGCTGGGACCAGCCGGTCCCGCTGGTCGACGTGTTGCGCGCCGCCTCCTCCGAGGTGGAGCAGTACGAGCGCATCGAGCTGTCCGGCGTCCCCGAGGCCGAGATCCACGGCCGCGCGGTGACCGACCTCGTGCACCTGCTCGCCGAGCTGCTGGAGAACGCCACCACGTTCTCCTCCCCGCAGACCAAGGTCCGGGTGACCGCGACCCGGCTGCCCGACGGCCGGATCATGACCGAGATCCACGACAAGGGCATCGGTCTGACCGCCGAGGACTTCGCCGACATCAACCACAAGCTGGCCAACCCGCCCACCGTGGACGTGGCGATCTCCCAGCGCATGGGCCTGTTCGTGGTCGGCCGGCTCGCCGACCGGCACGGCATCCGGGTCCAGCTGCGCCCCTCGGGCGAGCAGGCCGGCACCACCTCGCTGGTCATGCTGCCGGACGCGATCACGCACGGCGGCGGCGGCGAGACCGCGCGGCAGGGCGGCGGCGAGTTCACCGTCTCCCAGCTCATCCCGGAGCAGCCCTTCCCCGGCGAGAACTTCGGCGGCCCGCAGCAGCGCACCGCCGCCGAACTCGGCTTCGACGACAGCCGCTACGCCGACGCCCCCGACGACCTCCGCGACCTGGACCCGGTCGGCCGCTCCCTGGCCCGCGGCGAGCGCCGGGCCGCGCTGGAGGCGCAGACCCAGGGCGAGCCCGCGGCGGAGAACCCCGAGCACGCCCAGGCGCAGCAGCCGTACCCGGACGACTTCACCGCGCAGTACGAGGCCCAGCAGTCCGCCTACGACAACGGGCAGGGCGGCCAGGACGGCTCCTACCCGGAGACACCCGCGGCCTACGCGCCGGACCAGGGCTACGCCGACCCGGCCACGGGCTACGACCAGCAGCGGCCGGGCTACGACCGCCAGGACGCGTACGAGCAGCCGCAGCAGCCCGCGTACGGCGAGACGTATTACGCGCAGGGGTCGGCTCCCGCTCCCGGCGGGGAGTTCCCGGTGCACGGCGGCTACCCGGAGCAGCCGTATGCGGAGCCCGCCCAGGACGCGCAGACGCCCACCGGAGCCGCGGCCGCGGATACGCGTACGGGTCTCGACAACGGCGCCTACCAGGAGAACTGGCCGCAGCAGGACGAGTTCTCGGGCGGATATCACTCCGACTACGCTCCGGAAACGGAATCCTCGCAGGCCGCTGACGTGGCCGAGCCCGACCGCGTAGGCTTCGACCGTCCGGGGCCGGCCCCCACCGCCGGCCATCAGCTGACCGACGCCGGACTGCCCCGCCGCGGCACCACCGCGAGCGGTGTGAACGGCGCCGGGGCGCGACAGCGGACGGCGGCACCCGAATCGCCGGCGGCGCCGGTGGAGCCGGGCGGCGACTGGCGCTCGGCCAACGACGAGCGCTGGCAGCACGCCTCCCAGCTCCGCAAGCCCAAGGCGGGCGGGGTGACCGCCTCCGGGCTGCCGCGCCGGGTGCCCAAGGCGAACCTCATGGAGGGCGCCGCGGAACCCACCGAGCAGGGGGGCCCACAGGTCTCCCGCGCCCCCGAGGACGTACGGGGCAGGCTGAGCAACCTGCGCCGGGGTGTCCAGCGGGGACGCAGCGCAGGAAGTGACAAGAACGGTCAGGCCACGACGAATGAACACAGTGGCCCTGACAGCACCTACAACCAGGAGCGTTAGTGTGAGCCCGATGAGCCAGGCGGCACAGAACCTGAACTGGTTGATCACCAACTTCGTGGACAACACCCCGGGGGTGTCCCACACGGTGGTGGTCTCCGCCGACGGCCTCCTTCTGGCGATGTCCGAAGGTTTCCCCCGCGACCGCGCCGACCAGCTGGCGGCCGTCGCGTCGGGTCTGACCTCGCTGACCGCGGGTGCCTCCCGCATCTTCGAGGGCGGGAGCGTGAATCAGACGGTTGTGGAGATGGAGCGGGGATTCCTGTTCATCATGTCCATTTCCGACGGCTCCTCCCTCGCGGTTCTCGCACACCCGGAGGCGGACATCGGCCTCATCGGGTACGAGATGGCCCTCCTGGTGGACCGTGCCGGTACGGTGCTGACACCCGATCTCCGTGCGGAGCTCCAGGGGAGCCTTCTCAACTGACAAACGGACCGTGCGTCTTGGCGTCCCGGGGCCGTAAGGTTTCGGGACGCGGCTTCCACAGGGTTGGGTGCCCGGCACAGTCGGAGGAGGAGAGATCGTGACAACACCCCCAGGCGGTTCGCCTTCGCAGAGCTGGTCGTACGGCCCCCAGCAGGGCCACGGCGACGGCTCGGGGCACCGGTACGACTTCTCCTCCACCCCCCGGCACGGCTCGCCGTACCCGCCGCAGGGTCCCGGTCCGTCGCCGTACGACCAGCCCTCGGCACCGCGCATCCAGCCCGTGCAGCCGCAGCGACGCAGCCCCGAGCCGGCGCCCGCGGGGGCGTCGAACCCCCTGGTGCGCCCGTACGCCATGACGGGCGGCCGCACCAGGCCCCGCTACCAGCTCGCCATCGAGGCGCTGGTGCACACCACCGCACAGCCGCACCAGATGCAGGGCCAGTTGCCCGAGCATCAGCGGATCTGCCAACTCTGCCGGGAAATCAAGTCGGTCGCCGAGATCTCGGCCCTCCTGACGATCCCTCTCGGCGTGGCCAGGATCCTCGTCGCCGACTTGGCGGAGGCGGGCCTGGTCGCCATTCATCAGCCCGGCGGCGACGAGAGCGCCGGCGGACAGCCAGACGTGACTTTGCTCGAAAGGGTGCTCAGTGGACTTCGCAAGCTCTAGCGGAGGGCCTTCCCGCTCCACCACGTCCGCGAAGATCGTGGTGGCGGGCGGCTTCGGCGTGGGCAAGACCACGTTCGTCGGCGCCGTCTCGGAGATCAACCCGCTGCGCACAGAGGCCGTCATGACGTCCGCTTCGGCCGGCATCGACGACCTGACCCACACCGGGGACAAGACCACCACCACGGTGGCCATGGACTTCGGCCGCATCACCCTCGACCAGGACCTGATCCTCTACCTGTTCGGCACGCCCGGCCAGGACCGCTTCTGGTTCATGTGGGACGACCTCGTGCGCGGCGCCATCGGCGCGGTG
>NZ_JOHS01000100.1 GCF_000725625.1 Streptomyces sp. NRRL F-6676 | reverse complement strand
AGCGCTTTCCTTTCCGGCGGTTCCGACTTTATCAGATCCGTTTCCGGTCCGATCCCCCGTCAGAAGGGGGCGTCTTCCCGGCCGTTGGGCCGTTCCGACTGGTGAGACTTTAGCGGATTCGCTGCGCCCGAGCTAATCGGGGGCCGGCGTCCTGTTCACGGATACCGAATCCTCATTTCGCACGTACGCATACCGAAGCAAAGACGACGCCATACGCAACGACGTATCGCCGAGTGATCGGTAGGTACTTGCGGAATGGCTGTCCGGGGACCGGCCCGAGGGCGGCGCTCACGTTCGGACAGCCCGGAGAACATTACGGATCGCCCGTAGGCGTGTCAACTCGGTGCCGTGGGGGGCCGCGGGCGCGTGGTGGGCGTACCCTCCTCCCCATGACCACGCGCACGTGCATCCAGCTCTGGTGGGCCGCCTGACGGCGGCCGACTCACATGCGCGAACCACGGCCGCCGCTTCGGCGGCCGTTCTCGTTTCTCCCTTCCGGGAGCCGGCCGGCCGGTGCGGCGGCCTCGACCGGGAGGTAGGAGAGATGACGAGGATCTTCAGCGGGATCAAGCCGACGGGGCATCTGACGCTGGGGAACTACCTGGGCGCCGTACGGCGGTGGGCCGAGGTGGACCAGCATGCGGCGGACGCGTTGTTCTGCGTCGTCGATCTGCACGCGCTGACCGTCGACCACGATCCGGCGCGGGTGCGGCGGCTCAGTCGGCAGGCGGCGACGCTGTTGCTGGCGGCGGGGCTCGACCCCGCGCTGTGCACCGTCTTCGTCCAGAGTCATGTGGACGAGCACGCCCGGCTGTCGTACCTGCTCGAGTGCGTGGCGACGGACGGGGAGATGCGGCGGATGATCCAGTACAAGGAGAAGTCCGTGCGGGAGCGGGAGCGGGGCGGCAGTGTGCGGTTGTCGTTGCTGACGTATCCCGTGCTGATGGCGGCGGACATCCTGGCGTACGGGACGGACGACGTGCCGGTGGGGGACGACCAGACGCAGCACGTCGAGCTGGCGCGGGATCTCGCGGTGCGGTTCAACCAGCGGTACGGGCACACGTTCGTGGTGCCGCGGGCCGTGCGGCCGCAGGTGGCCGCGCGGGTGATGAGTTTGCAGGATCCGCTCTCCAAGATGGGCAAGAGCGACGACGCGGGGCCGGGTGTCGTCTATCTGCTGGACGAGCCGGAAGCCGTGCGGAAGAAGGTCGCGCGGGCGGTCACCGACAGTGGGCGGGATGTGGTGTACGACCGGGAGGAGCGGCCGGGGGTCGCCAATCTGCTGGAGATCCTCGCGGCGTGCACGGGTGGGGAGCCGGTGAAGCTCGCGGCGGCGTACGACTCGTACGGGGCGTTGAAGCGGGATGTCGCGGAGGCGGTGGTCGAGGTGTTGCGGCCGGTGCGGGAGCGGCATCGGGAGCTGTGCGCGGATCCGGCGTATGTGGAGGGGGTGCTGCGGGCGGGGGCCGAGCGGGCCCGGGAGGTGGCTCGGCCCCGGGTCGACGCGGCGTACCGGGCGATCGGGTTGTTGCCGGCGGGGTGAGTGCCCTGGCCGTCCCGTTCCCCTCTGTCCCGTTCCCGTACGTCCCGGGGGTGCCGCGCGGGTGCGGCGCCCCTGGGGGCGGTGGCGTCAGGTGTTGCTGCCGGAGGCCAGTTCGCGGCTGCGGTCGCGGGCGGCCTCCAGGGCCGCGATCAGTGCGGCGCGGACGCCGTGGTTCTCGAGTTCGCGGATCGCGCTGATCGTGGTGCCGGCGGGGGACGTGACGTTCTCGCGGAGCTTCACGGGGTGTTCACCGCTGTCGCGGAGCATCGTCGCGGCGCCGATCGCGGACTGGACGATGAGGTCGTGGGCCTTGTCGCGGGGCAGGCCGAGCAGGATGCCGGCGTCCGTCATGGCCTCGACCAGGTAGAAGAAGTACGCCGGGCCGGAGCCGGAGAGGGCGGTGCAGGCGTCCTGCTGCGACTCGGGGACCTGGAGGGTCTTGCCGACGGCGCCGAAGATCTCCTCCGCGTGGGCGACGTGGGCGGGCGTCGCGTGGGTGCCGGGGGAGATGACGGACATGGCCTCGTCGACGAGGGCGGGGGTGTTCGTCATGACGCGGACGACGGGGGTGCCGGGGGTGAGGCGGTCCTCGATGGAGGCGGTGGTGATGCCGGCGGCGCCGCTGATGACCAGGCGGTCGGCGGGGGTGTGGGGGGCGAGTTCGGTGAGGAGGGTGCCCATGTCCTGCGGTTTGACCGTGAGGATGAGGGTGTCCGCGGATGTGGCGGCCTCGGCGTTGGTGACGGGGGTGACGCCGTGACGGGTGCGGAGGGTTTCCGCGCGGTCGGGGCGCCGGGTGGTGACGAGGAGGTCGGCGGGGGGCCAGCCGGCGCGGATCATTCCGCTGAGGAGGGCTTCGCCGATCTTGCCGGTGCCGAGGACTGCGACTTTCTGGGTCATGGCGTGGGGTGCCCTCCGGGGGTGCGGCGTGTCGTCGTCTTTGGTCATCTTTGCACCGGGGGCTGCGGGTGAGGGTCGGTGTCCGGTGGGCGGACGGGGGGGAGGGCCCGGGGTCTAGCCCTTGCTCCCGCGCTTCTTGGACGGGTTGCCTGTGCGGCGGGTGGTGCGTTGGGTGTGGCGGGTGCGGGCTGTTTCGTATTCCTGGCGGTGGAGGGACTCGCCGGGGGCTTCCTTCAGGGAGCGGACGGAGTAGGCCAGGAGTGAGCCGATGAAGCCGATGGCCAGCAGCCCGCGGAGGGAGGCCTGGCGTTCGGGGTCGGGGCGGCGGGTGAAGGAGCCCCAGGTGTGGCTGAACGCCAGTGCGCTGCACACCGCGAACATCACGACGATCAGCACGCTCACCAGGTTGCCGACGTCGGCGATGCGCAGCCCCTCGTAGGCGAAGCGCAGGACGAGGCAGCCCAGGGCGGCCGCCACGAGCGAGCCGACGGACACGGCGGCGCGGCGGGCGGCGTAGCCGCGGAGGCCGGGGTCGTGGTCGACCCAGGTGGTGCCGAAGAAGCGGAGGGGTTCGGGGCGGGGGCCGCCGCCGGTCCGGGGCTCCGGCCGGCCGTTCCCCGTGGTCCCGCGTTCGGTTCGTCCGGTTCGTTCGCTCACCGTTTGATTATCGCTCCGCCGTCGCCCGCCCCTCCGGGGAGGGGCGGGCGGCAGGGGTGATCAGGAGCAGCGCGGGGCGATGTAGCCGTCGCTGCCCGTCTTGACGTACGCGTCGGAGACGAACTGCGCGTTGCCGATGCAGTCCCAGATGTTCGTCGTGCCGTAGTAGCCGCTGACCGAGTCGCCCGAGCGCTGGCAGATGATCGGGACGCTCGTGCCGGCGGGCAGCGTGCGGACGATGGTGTAGTTCACGCCCGGTCCGCTGCGGACGTGCAGTTCGACGCCCGGGGCGATCGGGTACAGCTTCGTCGCCGCCGCGCTCGCCACCACCGCCTCCCCCGCGGACTCCCCCACCGGCTCCACCGTGAGTGCGGGCGGTGCCGTCGGTGCGGACTCCGGTGTGATCTCTTCCGTGGCCATATGGCCTCCCCCGTATGCGAGTTGAGAAAAATTCACGCCAATCGCTCTGGCGCCGCCGAGGCTAGCAAGCCCCACGGGATTCGTACGCAGCATCGACTAGGCTCGGCGCGTCGCGTATGCGGACGCGAGCACAGGGGTGACTGATGCCGCCACGGCGCAACGCCGGTACCGAACCGGAAGCGGAACGTCCGATCTACGCCGGGCAGTACCGACTGGAGGGCGAGCTCGGCTCCGGCGGCATGGGCGTCGTCCATCTCGCCCGGTCCACCTCGGGGCTGCGCCTCGCGGTGAAGGTGGTGCACGCGCGGTACGCCCAGGATCCGGAGTTCAGGGGCCGGTTCCGGCAGGAGGTCGCGGCCGCGCGGCGGGTCAGCGGGGCGTTCACGGCGTCCGTCGTCGACGCCGATCCGGAGGCCGAGCGGCCGTGGATGGCGACGCTCTACATCCCCGGGCCCACCCTCGCCGAGCATGTGAAGCGGAACGGCACGCTGCCCGCGGCGCGGCTGCGCCGGCTGATGGCGGGGCTCGCCGAGGCGTTGCGGGACATCCACCGTGTCGGCGTCGTGCACCGGGATCTCAAGCCCAGCAACGTCCTGCTCGCCGAGGACGGTCCCAAGGTCATCGACTTCGGCATTTCCCGGCCCTTCGACAGCGAACTGCACACGGAGACCGGCAAGTTGATCGGCACGCCGCCGTTCATGGCACCCGAGCAGTTCCGCAGGCCACGGGAGGTGGGGCCGGCCGCGGACGTCTTCGCGCTGGGGTCCGTGCTCGTGCACGCGGCGACGGGGCGGGGGCCGTTCCATTCGGACAGTCCGTATCTGGTGGCATATCAAGTCGTTCACGACGAGCCGGACTTGACAGGTGTGCCGGAGGAGCTCGCCGGGCTCGTCGCGCGCTGTCTGGCCAAGGAGCCGGAGGACCGGCCGACGCCGGACGAGTTGATGACGGCGCTGCGGTCGGTGTCCGCCTCGTACGACACGCAGGCGTTCATACCGGCGCAGCGGGAGGCGCCCGCCGTCGCCGTCGAGGGCGACGCGCGCGAGCGGTCGGAGGCGGGTACGGAGGGGGCCGGGGGGCCTTCTCGGCGGCGTCGGCGGCGGCGGTTGTGGCTGGTGGGGGGTGTCGTCGCCCTGGTGCTCGCTGTCGTGGGTGGTGGTGCCGGTGTGCTCGTCAGGTCGGGGGCGGGGGATGGCGGGCCGCGGAGTGGGGCTTCGGCGGGGAGTGACGTCCGGCCGTGGGCGGTGACGTTGCACGCGTCCGGCGTCACGGCGAGCGGCATGGCGCACTGCGTGGCCGGGGGCGGGCGGCTGTACTGCACGCGGGACGGGGTGCTGGCGGCGGCCGTCGATCCCGACGACGGGCGCACGCTGTGGGTGCGCCCGGGGAAGGCCGGCGCGGGCGCCGGGACCCCGGTGCTGTCCGGCGGCTTGCTGCACGTCGTCGGGCAGGGCGGAAAGCGGCTGACCGCGCTCGATCCCGCGACGGGGAGGACCCGGTGGAGCCGGGACATCACGCCGTACGCGGGGCGGATCGCGCACGCGGGCGGTGTCGTGCTGCTCACCGGTGCCGACTCGAAGGTGACCGCGCTGGACTCGTCGACCGGGGCGGTGAAGTGGCGGCGGGCGGTGCCGGGGCTGTCGTTGCCGGTGTTCCGGGTCTACGGGGACGGGCTCGCGTATGTCACGGGTGGCGCCGGCCGGGGCGGGACCACGGTGACCGCCGTGGATCCGGAGACCGGGGGTGTGCGGGCGCGGTGGCGGATGGACGGGGCGTTGACCGTCGTGGGGGCGCGGGGCGGGGCGGTGTGGTTCACCTCCACGGACTCCTCGTCGTACACGGACGCGGTGGTGCGGTACGAGGTGGCGAGCGGGGCGGTGCGGCGGGTGGAGCTGCGGTATCCGTTGCCGGGGGCGCAGGCGGTGGTGCGGGGGGAGGTGGTCTATCTGCTGGCCAGTGGGGGTGCGGTGGTGGCCGTCGGGACGGCTGCGGGGGGTGACGGTGGTGGCGCCGGTGGCCGGCAGCTGTGGCGGTTGGAGACGGCGGTGAGTCTGGCGTCCGCGCCGGTGGTGGCTGGGGGGCGGTTGTACTTCATGGCGGCGGACGGGCGGTTGGTGGCGGTGGATGTGGGGCGGGGGGTTGTGGTGGGGCAGACGGGGGTGCGGATGGGGGGCGTGCGGGGGTCCCTGCCGGGGGCTTTGGGGGGGCCGGTGGTTGTGGGGGAGCGTGTGGTGGGGGCGGCGCCGGATGGGGTGGTGTTCGGGGTTGGGGTGCGGGATCCCTCCGGGTGGTGAGGGGAGGGGGGTCGCGTGGTTTTTTTCGCCCCCGCCGCCCCTACCCGTCCCATCCCTTCAAGGGGCTCCGCCCCTTGGACCCCGGGAGGGCTCGGGTGGGTGGGGTTGTGGGT
>NZ_JOHS01000099.1 GCF_000725625.1 Streptomyces sp. NRRL F-6676 | reverse complement strand
GGGCCAGTACGCGTGGACGGCGGTCTCGGGCCGTTCGGTGATCCGCAAGGCGGAGGGCAGCGGTCACTACATCTACGTCGACCGCAAGGACATCGCCGTGAAGTCCATCGAGCGGGTCGCGGCGCAGGCGCGCCGCTGACGACGGGGGCGGCCCGCACTCACGGGAGTGAGTGCGGGCCGCGCACGCGTGGGCGGTCAGTGGCGGGAGGCGTACGGCACGAAAGCCGCCCAGGTGGTGGGGGCGAGGGCGAGCCGGGGGCCGGCGGGGTTCTTGGAGTCGCGGATGAGGATGCGTTCCATGCTGGGGGCGACTTCGACGCAGTCGGGTCCCTCGTCCGTGCTGTAGCTGCTCTTTATCCACTCCGGATCGTGTTCATCTCTGGGGGCGGGGGTGAAGGTCATGTTTCCTCCAGCACTTTCTCGATGAAGGTCAGCGACTCGCGCGGCGTGAGCGCCTGCGCACGGATGTTGCCATAGCGGATTTCCAGCAACTGAACCTGTTTCGGCTCTGCGATCACTCGGCTGATGTGCTGGACCTCCGCGTGCCCCACCGTGGAGCCGTCGTTCAACCTGAGGAGCCGGAAGGAGCCCGCCAGACCCGAGTTCTCCTCCCGATCCAGGGGGAGGACCTGTAGGTCGACGTTGCGGAACTGGGCCACCTCCAGCAGGTGTTCGAGTTGGTTGCGCAGGACCAGTTTGCCGCCAATGGGACGCCGCAGCGTCGATTCGCATTGGACGAAGTTGAAGACAGGCCGCCCGGCTGTGCCGCCGCTGATGATCGTTTGACGGGCGAGCCGCGCGGCTGCTCGCTCCTCCATCTCGTCCTCGGTGAACGCAGGGCGGCGCACGCCGAAGACGGCCCTGGCGTACTCCTCCGTCTGCAACAACCCATGCACGACGGAGTTGTTGTAGGCACACAGCTCGACGGCCTCGGCCTCCAACTTTTTGAGATCCCGCACCTTCTTCGGATAACGCGCCTCCGCAACGTCACCCTTCATCGCGGAGATCTTGCCCTCCGCCCTCAGAACCTCGTCCGCCGCGTCCAGGTACTCGGGGCGGGGGATGCGCCGTCCCCGCTCCACGGACGAGACCAATTCCTGCCCGTACCCGATCGCCGTGCCGAACTCCGCCTGGGTCATCCCCGCGGCCTCGCGCCACAACTTCAGCTGCCGGATGACCGCCCGCATGACGGCCCCGGACTCCTCGTCCTCGGCCTCCGCGTTCCAGTCGTTCATGTGCCTCTCCCCACCGCCCCTCCGACGAACCTCCGTGTCCAACTCCGGCCGTACGCGGACCGTCACCACGGACGGGCCGGACGGAAACCGGCCGGGGCCCGGACGGTCCCGCTCCGCCCGGACACCAACTCTTCACACACTAGACACGAATGAACACTCTGAGTGACATGAGCGAAGAAATCACCCGAACCGGCAATTCCGCCACGGCGGGGCCGACAGGTCCCCGTTTCTCCGTCCCGCTGTCGGCGACGCGGCGCGGCGCGCGTCTGGCGAGGCTGCTGGCGGCGGAGCAGTTCGCGGAGTGGGACGTGCCGCCCGAGCCGGCGCGACTGATCGTGGCGGAGCTGGCGGCGAACGCGGCGCTGCACGGCAGGGTGCCGGGCCGCAGCTTCCGCCTCACGCTGACGCTGGCCACACCGTGGACGCTGCGCATCGAGCTGACGGATACAAGGGGCGACCGCATGCCGGAGCTGGGACGCAAGGGCGACGAGCCGCCGGGCGGGTCGGGGTACGGGCTGGTGCTGGTGGAGGAGTTGGCGACGAGGTGGGGAGTCAGGGTCGGCCCACCGCCGTCGAAGACGGTGTGGGCGGAGCTGGACCTCGCGTACGGGACCGCTCCGCCCCGTGGTCCACGGGGCGGACGGACGCAGGGGTAGGGGCCGGGTGTCCGAGGGTCAACGCGCGTGTCCTCGTGGGCAGTTCTGCCCGTCGGGTCTGGCTGGCGCCCGCACCGGCGAGAAACGATCCCCGTCAGACGCCGGCCGGTGGTCGGTCGCCCTCCTGCCCCACAAGGAGAAGAGCCATGGAGAACACCCTGGAGAACGCGGCCCTGGCCGCACTGTCGTCCGCGGCGGTGATGGCGTCCTTCACCGTCGGAGCGACGGACGCGTCCGCGACGACCGAGGTGCCGCGCGGCCCGCAGATCCTGCGGATGGCCCAGGAGGCGCCCGACCCCGCCATGAGGGGCCCGATCCAGCCAACTCGCCTCAGTAGCAGGCATTTACACACGTCAAAAGACTCGCCCGGCTCCTAGGATCGTCGCGTACGACTTTCCGGAGGGGCCGAGTGACAACCACAACCGCAGATACGAGTCAGCTCACCCTCGCGCTGGTCGCGGGTTATGCCGGGTCGGGCAAGTCGGAGGCCGGGAAGCTGCTGGCGGCGGCGACGGGCTGGGCGATGCTCGACAAGGACACGCTCAGTCGCCCCCTCACGGAACGCCTCCTCCAGGCCATGGGGGGCGATCCCGACGACCGGCACAGTCCGGCGTACCTCGAACACGTCAGGCCACTGGAATACGAATGCCTGATGAAAGCCGCCTGGGAGAACCTCGAGTGCGGCACCTCCGTGGTCCTGGTCGCCCCGTTCCTCGCCGAGGCAGCCGACACCCAGTGGACCGGCCGGGCGGCGAGGCGGTGCCGTCGGCTCGGCGCACGGTTCGAGGCGCTGTGGGTGGACAGTGACGTGGAGTCCATGCGCGAGCACCTGATCTCGCGCAACGCCTCCCGGGACACCTGGAAGCTCGCCCACTGGACGTCGTACGTGGACGGCATCGACCTCGCTCTGCGGCCGGTGGTCCCGCACCACGTGATCGACAACCGCCTCACCGCCTCGCGGCCGCTGGCCGAGCAGATGGAAACCGTGGCGCAGAAGCTGCTGGAGGGGCCATGACCGCCGTCGCCCTGTACGGCCCGCCCGCGGCCGGCAAGGACACCGTCACAGCGGCGCTGTCCGCCGCCGATCCCCGGTTCGAGCTGCTCACCAAACTCAAGCAGGGGACGGGCCGGTCGGCCGGGTACCGGTTCGTCACCGAAAATGAGCTGAACGATCTGCGCGCGCAGGACCGTGTCGTGGTGGAGACCCGTCGCTACGGCAATGTCTACGCCGTCGACCGTCACTCCCTCGAAGAGCCTCAGACCCGCGGAAAGGTGCCGGTGGTGCACATCGGGAATGTCGCCGATCTGCGCACCCTGTTGGCCGGTACGAAGACGGAATGGCTGCGCGTGCTGCTCTGGGTGCCGCGGGAGGTGTGCGGGGCCCGGTCCAGACAGCGCGACGACGCCGACACCCCCAAGCGGCTGCGGGCCTGGGACGAGACCGCGCGGGACATCCTCGACTCCGACCTTCATGACCTCTTCGACGTGGTGGTGCGCACCGACGAGGTGCGACCCGAGGAGGCGGCCAGGACGATCGTCGCCGCACTGGACAGTCCGAGCCCGATCCGTGCCCGTCGGCCCGGAGAGCTGCGGGCAGCCGTGGACCTCGTCACCTGACGGATCCGCCGCTCGGCAGGTGCGGCCGCCCCGGGCAGGCCACGGCGGCACCGTCGTCAGGGACGAACCGTCATCACAAGCAGCAGGGGGGATGCTGTGGGAGCCGTACGCACACTCGAGGAACTGGCGAGGATCGGCAGCCAGCGCACCGTCGCCGATCGCAGTGTCCACCTGCGGCAGGAGGAGGTGGAGGGGGACCTCCTCCTGGACGTCGTCTCCGCCGCCCGGGTCACTCTCGAGCGCGTCAGCATCGACGGAACCCTGACCGTTCGCTCCTGCCACATCGACGAACTCGTCATCGACCATGTGGAGGCGGACGCCGTCCTCGTGGCGAACTCGCGGATCGGACGCCTGACCGTGCGCAACGCCGCCGTGGGATGCGAGGTGATCATCACGGACACCTCGCTCGTCTCCCTCGCGCTCCACTCCTGCGGTTCCACCCGGCTGGAACGGCTGCGCATCGAGGAGCTGCTCCAGCTCAACGCGTTGCGCGGAGACGTGCACCTCACCCATACCCGGCTGTCGGCCATGGCGGTGAAGAGCCAGGTCACCGGGGGACGCCTCGGCCGTCCACGCATGGTCGCCCGCGGGCTGCGGGCGCGCGAGGACATCACCTTCGACGACCTCTGGCTGTCCGCCCTCGACCTGCGGGACGTGGAGGCCCAGGAGCTGAACCTGCAACGGGTGCGTCTGGACGAGCCCATGCGGGCCGTCGAACTCCGGTGCAGCGAGACTCTGCGTGTCAACGGGCTGGTGATTCCCGGCGGAGAGCACAGCACGATCACCGACAGCACCGTACGAGGGCCCGTGGAGGTACGGGACCTCGAGGTGGGCGGCGGCGATCGTGGCCGGCCGGGCGTGGCGGCCCGCCTTTCCCTGGACAACAGCACGGTCGTCCGGTTGACCGCCACCTCGCGAGAGTCCACGGTGATCAGCCTGCGGGGGACCTCGGTCACCGACACCCTCGGACTGCCTGGCGGCGGCTCGCGCTACAGCCTCGACGCGGCGTGCAGCGTCGGTGACATGGAACTCGCCGGGGAGGTCTTCCGGGACGGGCACCAGATCGTCTCCTTCCTGGAGCGCTCCTTCACAGAGGTGACCGGCACGGCACTGGAGTCGGTCCGCTCGGCCCTGGCCAAACGGAACCGGAACCGCGAGGTGGACCATCTGTACTACCTGACCCGTCAACGCGAGGCTGCCGGGCTGCCGTTGCTGCGGCGCGGAATCTCCCGCGGAATCGTCGGAGGCGTGCTCGGCTGGGGCGTGCGCGCCCGCAACCCCGCACGGTTCCTCGTGGCGGGCGTTCTCCTCACGGCCGTCGCACTCCATCTGGCGGGCCCGCTGCGCGGTGCCGGGCAGGGCGTGACGAACTTGACGGCCGCGGGGAAGTCCCTGCTCCTGGCCCTCGCCCTGTGGCTGAACGTCGGCACCGGTCTGCCGTCGGAGCTCAAGTCGGGGCAGTGGACGGCACTGGCCGTCGCGTTCACCTCGGCGGGCCTGCTGTTCACCACCCTCATCGTGGGCATCGTCATCCGCAAACTGGTCCGCTGAGGGGGCTCGTTGGCCGGGTGACAGGCTGGGGCCATGGAAGAGAACACTGCGCCCCCGGTCACGTACGGGCTGCGGCACCGGACGTTCCTGGTCACCGGTGGCAGCCGGGGCCTCGGATTCGCCGTCGCGCGCCTCCTGGCGGCGGAAGGCGCCTCGGTCGCCCTCTGCGGGCGGGACACCGGCCGGCTCGCGCGTGCGGCGGCCGAGCTGGAGCGGGAGGGCGGGACACGGGTGATCACCGGCGCCGTGGACGTCCTCGCGCCGGACGAACTGGAGGACTTCACGGACGAGGCCGGGCGGGAGTTCGGCGGGCTCGACGGTCTGGTCGCCAATGTCGGCGGGAAGCGGGGCGGGGGCCTCCTCGACTCCACCCGCGAGGACTGGCAGACGACCTGGGAGCTGAACGGCGGTCATGCGGTGCGGGCCGTGCGGGCGGGGCTGTCCCATCTCCGCGCGGGCAGCTCCGTCGTCCTGGTCTCTTCCATCTCCGGCTGGAAGCCGCGGTTCCCGGCGCAGTACGGGGCCGCGAAGTCCGCCGAGATCTATCTGGCGGGCGCGCTGTGCCAGGAGTTGGCCCCCCGCCGGGTCCGGGTCAACACCGTGAGCCCCGGCTCCATCCTCCTGCCCGGGAAGAGCTGGGACCGACTGCGATTGCGGGACCCGGAGGCCTACGCCGCCTATGCGGCCCGCAACCCGAGCGGGCGGCTGCTGGACGCGGAGGAAGTCGCCCGGGTGATCGCCTTCCTGCTCTCCCCGGCCTCCGCTGCCGTGAACGGCGCCCACATCCCGGTGGACGGCGGCCAGCCCCAGGCAGGCCTCGGTCCCACGCCGGGCCCGCGTTCCGCGTGACGGGCGAGGCAGCGGTGCCGGGCGGAATCGCGGGCTGAGGTCCTGGCCCGCGTCGCGAACGACGCGGCAGACGGAACTGCCCCCGGTGCCGTAGGCGGTTCTGGACCTGGGGGTGGAGTCGCGGGGGGTGGCTTCCCCCTGGAGAGCTACGGGAGATGCCCACGGTGGGGTGACGACTTCGGGGCGCGGAATTCATAGCGTTGAGTCATGGCCGCAGGGACTGGGCCGAGGGCCTGGTGAACGGGTCCGCCGTTCGCTGACCGCTTCCTTGTCCATCTGGAGGACTCCCATGAACCGCATGCTCAAGGCCGCCGCTGTCGCCTCGCTGTGCTGCGCCGTCGCTGGTACCGGGTACGCAGGGGTGGCGCAGGCCAAGGGGAACGGTGGGACGGCGTACCAGAGCACCGCGTGGGTGACGCACACGAACTCCTTCGTCGGGGAGAAGAAGATCAACGTCGAGGGTCATTCGGTGAATGTGTCGTGTGAGGGTCGGCAGTCGCGGCGGGGTCCGGTGGTGGTGCTGGTGG
>NZ_JOHS01000098.1 GCF_000725625.1 Streptomyces sp. NRRL F-6676 | reverse complement strand
ATGGCGGCAGACGCCGATGAGTGCGAAGAAGCAGTAACAGCGAGGGACGACACCCCAACAAGGTAGACCGCGTCTCACCATGATCGTGTTACGAGCTCTTATCACGCCGCTACTCCGAGGTCAGGTCGACCATCGTCCCTAGATCACCCGAGCTTCCCAAGCTGATGGCTGAGGCATCGTCGTAGCGGCCCGGCCGTCGTAACCCGCCCTGGTCGACGGCATTGGCAGCGTGGCTGAGGCCGGTGGGGGTACAGCGAGGCACACGCGCGCCTGACCGGTCGACGCCCCCGCCGTCATGGCTGACTGTCGTCGGCTGAGGTTCAGAAGGGTCCCATCGAAGATGCCGGCCGTCAGTCGGGCGCGGCGATGCTGGGCCGTCTCTGGGCCGTCCGAGGGCGCTCAACAGCGACCGGCAACGACCGACGGCGACCACCACGTACGCAGGGGCACCGCCTCTCACCAGCGAAGACCCAGCTCACCAAGATCCCCGGCAAGACCCAGGGCAGAAGAAGTAAGCGCCCACGAACAAGCCCCCTGCCTGCGGGTTCTCCGCTGGCAGGGGGCTTGTTGCTGTCTCTGGGCGCCGTCTCTGGGCCGTCAGGTGCCGGACAACTCCGGGCGGCCCGTTCAGCAGGATCGTGACCGCCGAGGTCTCCACACGGATGATGCGCCAGGCGCACTGCTACCTACTCGCCTAGACGTGCTGCATGATGCGAACCCGGATGGACGACGCCAGGGGCCAGGAGTGACCTACCTGCCATTCGCAGACCGCCAAGATGCCCAACTACCCGCATGCGCATACGCCTTCAGCCCTCATTCGACCGACTGAGTTACAACTTTCTCTACTGCTCCGAGATGGCAAGCGAATCGAGACGCCCTCTCAGCGAGCTTCGGCAGGGCCAGACTGTCCAAGCAACGATCACCAGCCACCAGCCATGGGGTCTCATCGCAGAACTCAACGGATACGAGCCCGTGGGCGCTTCGCTGGACACGATTCGCCGCAACAGCGAGCGGGGAGTGAAGCGACTCTCACAGGAGCTGCCGCTGGTAGAGGCGACCATCGATCTGGTCATTGGCGAGTTGCCTGCATGGCACCGCGAGCCGTGGATATGGGTCGACCTCACAGCGCCCAGTCCCCCCGAAGACTGACCGTGCCTCCGACGTGCCCGATCGGGCGGGAAGCACCGGGGACCGACGGTCATCCACGGGCAGCGCGCAGCACGACGGCCCCGGACCGATTGACCTGGTCAGGGGCCGTTCTCACTGCTCGGCGCGCGGAGGCGGTGGGATTTGACCCCACGGTCGGGTTGCCACGACGACGGTCTTCAAGATCGTTCACTGCGTCTGTGGGGGGAGCCGGACGCTCGTACCCGAGGATGTCGTGAAGCCAACGGTCGAGGTACTGGGCCTCTGCCTCTCGGTCGCCCTCGACGGTCAGCCACTCACGGGCAGCAATGACCATATGCGTCTCGGCTTGATCCGTTTCCTCAGGCCGAAGCTCGACCCAATCGGTCAGCTCGCCCCAGATGAGTGCGAGCAAGTAGAGGGCTTCGTCACCGTTGTCCACCGGCGCCCCGCCACTTGCAAGACCCAAGATCTCCAACGCCGGGTCGTACGGCGAAGTACCGCTGTCCAGCATGGCCGCCGCACGCGCGCTGACCGCTGCGCGAAAGGACTCCGAGTCACCCATGGCCCAGAGAGTAGGCGACACGATGTGGAGCGCCGGGCCATGCCGGCGACCTGTACAGCAGTGGAGTACTGCAACCACAGCAACCGTCTTCTTCAGGCAGCAGTCCTCCGAGGCCGTGCAACGACCGGCGGCCGTGGCGCGCACCACGACCGCACCAGATCGAGCGGGGAACAGCAGGGAAGCACGGTGAAAGCAACCGGGCTCACTAAGGCCAGATCGCGGACGCTCGCCCGGGTCAACCCCCAAGCCAGCCGCAAATGCCCGCAGCTCCCCAAGCTGGTGTTCGTCACCCCGCCTCGCGCTTTCTTGGGCCCAGTGTTCGTTGGCACCGTGACGCCTCCTGCCTGTTCATGCCTGGTGGGGGGCTCCGTTGTGTTGGGGCTCTTCGGGGTGATCGTTGGGTAGGGAGTGAGGGAAGAGGGTGCGTAGGACGGGGGTCCCGTGGTTGAGCTTGGTGTGTTGTTCGGGTTGATGGTGGTGTTCGTGGCTTTTCTGTCGGTCACGTTGTTGCGGCGGGGGCGCAGGGTTACCGAGAACGTCGATGGGCTGCTTGTCGAACAGGCTCGGCGGGTGCAGGCGCAGAGTGACCGGTCTGCCTACGGGTCAGTCGCCGTGCACAACAGTCTGCCGACGTTGCGTGGCGACCACCGGCCCTAGCCGCCCCCGGTCGTCGGTGCGAACGGTGTGGGGCAGGGAGTGGCGATTCCTCGCGCGAGGACTTTCCCTCACACGGAAGCTCCCCGTCGGCGGCGTCACCGCGGACGGGGAGCTTCCTCATGCGTGCCGGAATACGTGCCGGAATGCGTGCCGGAATACGTGCCGGAATGCGTGCCGGAGCCCGGCCCTCGTCGCGTCAGTGGTGGCGGCCGCGGCCCCAGGAGACGCTGTCGACCCGGTGGCCGCGGTCGTTGCGCAGGGTCGCCGTGTCGCGCTTGTCCCAGACCTCGCGGCGGCGGTCCTGGTAGACGTCACGCCGGGTGTCATGGCCCCTTCCGGTGTGGACGCGCACCGTGGACCGGCCGTCCAGGCGGTAGTGGTGGAAGGTGTAGGTGTGGCCGCTCTCGTCGGACAGCGTCCAGCCGTTCAGGTTCATCCCGTGACGGCCGCGGTTGGTGATCTCCACCCACTCCTTGTTGAGGGTGCGGTTGTCGCGGTCGTCGCGGCCCGGGGCGTCGAACCTGACGTGGGTGATCTGCACCTGCTGGCGCTGCGGGCGCGCGTGGTCCGCAGCGGACGCCGGCAGCGCCGCCGCGCCGATCAGGGCGCCCGCCGCGAGCACGGCGGCCGCCAGACGGCGGGAGGAGAAGGAGGCGGGAACGCGAGCGGAGGTGCGGACGGGAGCGGGAGCGGAATCGGACACAGGTTCCCCCTGCATGGTGCGGGCACGTTCCGCCGGCGGCCCGAAGCAGGGGCGGCGGGAACGATGCGCTGTGCTGGTGCGGCCGGTCGGCCGCGCGTCCCCACACTGCTCCCGAAGTCCGCCGTGTGAACCCGACATGGATCGCGTGTTACACCTTGTCCACATTTCCGTGACGCTCGCCTGCAACGTCCATTTATGAGGTGACGGCGCCTGGTTGACGCCACGACGACCGTTTCGGTGCCGGAAACCTGGGCCGGCCGGGGCCGTGCGCCGGGGCGCGCCACCCCGGCCCGACTTCGTACCGTCACCCGAAAGTGGGTAACGGGTCGATCACCGTGAGCGGGTCCGGCAGACCCGCGCTCACGGGTGCATACGGGCGCCCTTGAAGGTCTTGTCGACCGCGTTGCGGGGGCCGTACACCGCGAGGCCGACGAGGTCCAGGTCCGTGGTCGGCACAGCCCGCACCGCCGCCCGGTTGTCGTGGTCGTTGCCCGTGGCGAACAGGTCGCGGGTGAACAGGGCCCGGGGCAGCGCGCGGGACAGGGCGCGAGTGTGGGCCGCTTTCAGGGTCTCCTTCGTGCCCTCGAAGATCAGCACCGGCTGACGGAACATCGGCAGGTACGCCACCCCGTCCGCGTCCCCGTACGGCTCCCCGATCACCTCGGGCACCTGCGTCCCCAGGCCGCTGACCAGGAACGCGGTCACGTTCAGGCGCTGCCACGTCTCCAGGTCGTCACGGAGCAGGACGGCGATCTTCGTGTCGAAGCGGGGCGTGGGGGCGCCGGAGACGGCGGAGGTGGCGGGGGCGACAGGGGCGACGGAGGCGACAGGGGCGATTCCGGTGTTCTCGGTGCTCATGGAGTGAGACTGCCGGTGCGCGGGCGGTCCGTTCTTGTACGTTTTTTGCATGGCCGCTCAACGCGAGGTTCGCGAAGCCCGCGAGGCCCGCGAGGTTCGCGAGGTTCGCGAAGGTCGCAAGATCCGCGAGGTCTCGGCCTGGCGCCCCCGCGTACCGGGCGTCGTGGAGGTCTTCCACGCCCACTACACCGAGTACGCCTACCCGATGCACGTCCACGACGCCTGGACGCTGTTGATCGTGGACGACGGCGCCGTACGGTACGACCTCGACCGGCACGAGCACGGCACCCCGCACGACACGGTCTCGCTGCTGCCGCCGTACGTCCCGCACAACGGGGCACCGGTGACCGAGCGCGGCTTCCGCAAACGGGTGCTCTACCTCGACCTCTCGGTGCTCGACGAGGGCTTGGTGGGAGCGGCCGTCGACGGCCCCGACCTGCGCGATCCGCTGCTGCGCGGCCGGATCGGACAGCTGCACACCGCGCTGACCCGGCCCGGCGACGAGTTCGAGGCGGAGAGCCGGCTGACCCTCGTCACCGAACGGCTGTACGGGCATCTGCGGCCCCGGCGGCGCCCCGAGGTGCCGCCCCCGGACCGCGGCGTCGCCCACCAACTGCGCGAACTGCTCGACGCGCGGCTCGTGGAGGGCGTCGGGCTGGAGGAGGCGGCGCGGCTGGTGCACGCGCACCCTGCCCACCTCGTACGGGCGTTCGGCCGCAGCTTCGGGATCGCGCCGCACCAGTACCTGATGTCGCGCCGGGTCGAGCGGGCCCGGCGGCTGCTGCTGCGGGGGATGCGGCCGGCCGACACGGCGGTCGCCGCCGGGTTCTACGACCAGGCCCATCTGACCCGGCACTTCCGGCGGCTCGTGGGGGTCACGCCGGGGCGGTACGCGCGCCTCGGTGCCAAAGCCGGTCCTACGGGCTGAAAACGGCTCTCAGACGCCGTCGTCCGCGTCCCGGGTGAGGCGGGTGAACGCCTCCAGGTTGCGCGTGGACTCCCCGCGCGAGACCCGCCACGCGTACTCCTTGCGGATCGCGGAGGCGAAACCGAGCTCCAGAAGGGTGTTGAAATCGCCGTCGGCCGCCTCCAGGACGGAGCCGAGGAGGCGGTCGAGCTCGTCGGGGGTGACGGCGGCCAGCGGCACCTTGCCCGCCAGATAGATGTCCCCCAGGCGGTCGACGGCGTACGCGACCCCGTACAGCCGCAGATTGCGCTCCAGGAGCCAGCGGTGGACGCCGGCCTCGTTCTCGTCGGGGTGACGGACGACGAACGCGTTCAGGGAGAGCGCGTGCCGGCCGAGGCGCAGGGAGAGGGTGGTCGACAGCTTCCGGGTGCCGGGGAGCTTGACGACGTACGCGCCGGGCTCGGGGCTCTCCCACTCCAGTTCGGCGTCCTTGAGGGCGGCCTCGACGGCCTCGCCCGCACGTGTCACCCGCTCCGCCTCAGCCATGGTGGGAGCGTACGCGACGGGCCTCGGCGGCGGCCGTACGCATCCGGCGCCGGTGGTCGTGGACGGCCCCCGTGTAGACCTCGGCGGTGGCGGCGGCGGCCGCGTCCCAGCCGAAGCAGCGGGCGTGCCGGGCGGCGGCGTCGCCCATGGTGTCGGTCAGGGCCGGCGTGTCGGCGAAATCGCGCAGCACGCGCGCGTAGGCGGCGGGATCGTGGCCGTCGACCAGGAAGCCCGTACATCGGTCCCGCACGGCGACGGGCAGCCCCCCGACGGCGGCGGCGAGCACCGGCGTGCCGGCCGCCTGCGCCTCTATGGCGACGAGTCCGAACGACTCGCTGTAGGAGGGCATCACCAGGACGGAGGCGGCCCGGAACCAGTCGGCCAGCTGCTCCTGCCCGACGGGCGGCCGGAACCGTACGACGTCGGCGATGCCGAGCCGGGCGGCGAGTTTCTGCAAACCCTCGGGCTTCGCCAGGCCGCTGCCGCTGGGGCCGCCCACTATGGGGACGACGATGCGGGAGCGCAGCTCGGGGCGCTGGTCGAGGAGGACGGCGACCGCGCGCAGGAGTATGTCGGGGGCCTTGAGGGGCTGGATGCGTCCCGCGAAGAGGGGCACGAGCGCGTCCTGGGGCAGGCCGAGCCGGGCCCGGGCGGCGGCGCGGCCGTCCGCGGGGCGGAACCGTTCCAGGTTGACCCCGGGGTGGACGACGGCGACCCGTGCGGGGTCGGCGTCGTAGTGGCGGACGAGTTCGCCGGCCTCCTCGTCGGTGTTGGCGATGAGGCGGTCGGCGGCGCGTACGACCTGGGTCTCGCCGATGACGCGGGCGGCGGGCTCGGGGGTGTCCCCGGCGGCGAGGCTGGCGTTCTTGACCTTGGCCATGGTGTGCATGGCGTGCACGAGGGGGACGCCCCAGCGCTGGGCGGCGAGCCAGCCGACGTGGCCGGAGAGCCAGTAGTGCGAGTGGACCAGGTCGTAGTGGCCGGGGCGGTGGCCGGCCCACGCCTGCATCACGCCGTGCGTGAAGGCGCAGAGCTGGGCGGGGAGGTCCTCCTTGGCGAGGCCCTCGTAGGGGCCGGCGTCGATGTGCCGGACGAGGACACCGGGGCAGAGTTCGACGGTGGGGGCCACGGAGGCGGTGGTGGAACGGGTGAAGATCTCGACCTGGATGTTGAGGTCGGCGAGGCGCTGGGCCAGCTCCACGATGTAGACGTTCATGCCGCCGGCGTCGCCAGTGCCGGGCTGGTGCAGGGGGGAGGTGTGCACGGAGAGCATGGCGACGCGGCGGGGGCGGCGGGACATGCGCAGGCGCGGGGAGGGGGTGGCTGCCGATCGACGCCCGAGCCTGCTGATGTACTGGCTCACGGTGGCGCTTCCTCCTTGCGGCGGGCGGGTGGGGGGCGTACGC
>NZ_JOHS01000097.1 GCF_000725625.1 Streptomyces sp. NRRL F-6676 | reverse complement strand
AGAGTTTGCCGGGTCCGGGTGGGTTGGCGGTGGGGTCGGCGTGGGGGTCGAAGCGTTCGGTGTGGAGGGTGGCGTGGGGTGCGTGGGGGCGGAGGTGGAGCCAGGCGCCCTTGGCGACCGGTGTGGTGACGCGGGGTGCGGGTTCCTGGTTGCGGGTTCTCGGTGCGGGGCGGTGGCGGCCGTCGGGCTGGGTGCTGGGGGCGTCGCCGGCATGCCGGGGCGCACTCGACGTCGGGTCGGTGGTGGTCGTGGAGGCCGTGAGCGGGCCCGCCGTGCTCGCGTTGTAGTGGTTCAGGCCGGTGTAGTGCACCTCCAGCGCCGGTGTCGTCGTGACCGGGCCGTACCGCAGGACGATGCCGCGGGTGCCGCCGGCCGGGGTGGTGCCGGGCATGGGCTGGAAGACGTCGATCGGGGCGTCGAGGGTGTCCGCGAGCAGCGGCAGGAAGGTGTCGCCGAGCGGGCTGCCCCACTCGGTGTCCCAGTTCCGCACCGCCTGGGTGAGCGCGGCCGCCTCGGGCCGGGTCAGGGGTGCGGTGCTCTGGTGGTAACCGGCGATGAGCAGCGCCCGGCGCTGGTCGCCCGTCATGGTGGCGAGCGTGGGCAGCGCGTTCTGCGCGCGCAGGTAGGCGAACATCTGGCGGTTGCTCGGCGGGCTGCCGGCCGGGGCGGGCGGTGCGCCCGGCGCGGACACGGCCTGCGCGTAGCGGGTCTGGAGGTCGGCCGGGTCCATGTCCTCGGCGCGTGTCAGCCCCGTGATGCCGAACTGCGCCAGGCGTGCGTCGACCCAGGCGAGCGGCCTGCTCTGGGCCTCGGCCGCGAATCCGCCGACAAGGGCGCCCCGGAGCTGGCCGAGCACATGGGGCGAGAGCGGGCGGCTGCCGTCCGTCGCCGCCGTCAGCCGGGCGAGCACCAGGTTCTGCACCTGCCGCTGGGTGGCACGCAGATGACCGGTGCCCGGGGCCGTGGTGGCCGGGTTCTGCTCCAGCGCGATCAGTGCCTGCTGCACCTGGGCCGGCCGGCCGAGCCAGGCGGCGGTGCCCGGATCGAGGGTCAGGCCGGCCTGTAGCAGCCGCTGGCGGACCAGTTGGGGTGCGCTGCCGATGACGGCGTATTGCAGACAGAAGCCGTCGCCGGGGGTCCGGACGAGGTTGCCGCGCGGTGCGACGTACGGGGACGGGGCCGCGGGCGGCGGTGCCGTGACGGTTGCCTTGGCCTTGCCCTTGTTCGTCTGCGTCGTGGTGGTCTTGGGCGGGCTGGTCGTCGCCTTCGTGCCCGTCTTCTTCGGTGGGGGCGGCGGCGGGGGGCTCTGGGTCGTGCCCGTGGTGGTGGCCGGGGCGGGGGCGTGGGTCTGGCCGCCGGCCGGGAGGGGGGCGGAGCGGCCGTCGGGGTCGGGCCAGCGGGGCGCGGTGGTGGCGAAGGTGGTCCGCAGCGACTGCTCGGGCGAGGGGGCGCTGTCCCGGACGGTGGCGGACAGGTCCGGCAGCGCCTCGGTGGCCGAGGTCTGCTCGGCGGCGGCCCGCAACTGCGCGCCGACGGTGGTGGCGAGCTGGGTGTTGCGGCGGGTGACCTTGGCACCGGCCCGGGTGACGTGGCCCTGGGCGCGGTTCTCGCGCAGCCGGGCGATGCGCACGTTCTCGCTCCGGCGGACGACGGCGGCCGCGTCGTCGCGCGCCTCCGCCTCGGCCTCGTCGCGCGCCTCCTCCGCCTGGCGGATGCGGTCGGGGCCGATGGTGACGATGTGCTGGGCGCGCTTCAACGCCGCCCGCTGGTCGGCGAGTTGGTCGGTGGCCTGCTGGATGGCGTCCTCGGCGGCGGTGATCGCCGGGAGGACCGCGCGCACCCGGGGATCGTCCGCCACGTCGGCGGCCGGGCGGCTGGAGCGCGGCGCGGTGGTGCCGGTCGTTCCGGAGGTGCCCGTGGCCGAGGACGTGACGGGCGGCGCGACCGGCGGGACGGCCCCCCGCGTGCCCTGCGCCCCCTTCGCCGCCGCGGCCGCGCGCTCGGCGCGCACGGTGTTCTCCACCGTGGTCAGCCGGTCCAGCGCCCGGCCCAGGTCGCGGCGGCCGTCGGCCGCCTTCCGCTCGTTCGCCGCGATCACCGGCGGCAGCGTCGTGACCGTCTTCCGGGCATCGGCGAGCCCCTGCCGCAGCCTGCCGACCAGCTCCCCGGCCTCCCGGGCGGCCTTCGCGGAGGCGGCGGCGTCGGTCCTCGCCTTGTTCTCGGCGGTGAGCGCGGCCGTCACCGCCTTCCGGGCCCCGTCCAGCACGTCCACGGCGTCGGCGTGGGCGCGGTTGGCGTGCTGGAGGGAGGTGGTGAGGCGGTGCAGCCGGCCGGGGGTGTCGGCGAGGGTCTCCATGGCGGCGTGCAGCGTCTCCGCCCTGGCGTGGAACGGGGTCCAGGCGGAGACGAGGTCGGGGTCGGCGGTGACGAGGGAGCCGTCGGCGCCGAACCGCCAGCGGCGGATGCCCTCCGGGCCCCGGGTCATCAGCTCCACCGGACGGTTGCCGAGGACGGCGGCGCGGGAGGCCCCGTAGAGCGCCTGCCCGAGCCGGGTGCCGTCCGTGTCCGGGCCGACGGACACCCACAACTGCACGCCGTCGGTGCCGGGGGTGAGCGCGGAGTGCAGGCGCTCGGCCAGATCGTGCGGGGCGACGTCGGCCCAGTCGGGAACGAGCGCGGGCAGGTCGCGCACATGGTCCGGGGACTCGCCCGGGGCGATGAGGCCGTGGCCGAGCAGATCGCGCTCCTCCACCCGCAGGGTGACCGTGCCGGTGACGTGCCGGGCGCCCTCGGGCCCCTCCACCAGCAGGTGGACATCGGCGTCGACGGCGTAGCTGCGGGTGCCCCGGGCACCGCTCGCCGGGGCGGAGGTGCTGCCGTTCTTGAGCCAGTCGCGGCGGCTGCCGGTGGTGCTGCCGCCGAAGCTGCTGGGCTGGGTCGAGCGCTGGGCGAGCGGCACGGTCGCACCGGCGAGGTGGTGGCCCTCGCCGTCGGTGCTGAGGAGTTCGGTGAAGGCGGTGGAGAAGGAGTGGTCGGCGCCCGCCGCCGTGCTCACCGTGTCGGTGGTGTTGTGCAACTGGTCGAGGGTGACGTCGTCGCCGTGCGTGGCGCGGCGCGGGTTGTAGAGCGTGACCGTGATCGACGGCGGCTGCGCGGGCGCCCCCTCGAAGGGGCGGGTGCCGGGCATGCGCCGGGTCAGGTCGGCGGCGAGCCGGGGGCGGTCCAGGGAGGCCCGGCCGGCCTGGACGAGCTGCCCGAGGCGGGCCGCCCGGCCCTCCAGCGACACCGAGGTCAACTGGGAGTGCCAGCGGCCGTTGCTGAGCGGTGCGACCTCGTCGAGCGCGGTCTCCAGCTGGGCCCACCCGTCGAAGGCGAACGCCGGGGTCGGCCCCGTCGGGCTGAACATGCCGTCGTCGGCGAGGTACGGCGTGGGCGTCGGGCCGGGCAGCACGGTGTTGCGCGGGTCGACGGTGGAGACGACGGACGGGGCGGTCACCGTGGCCGGCCGGGTGCGCGCGTTGGTCTCGGTGCCCGTGAACCGCAGGGCCAGCCGGACCGGGATGCTGCGGGTACGGGGCGTGCCGCGCGCCAGCAGCTCGTCCATCCACCGCCGCAGATCGCCGCCCGCCTCCGACCAGGCGATGACACCGTTCTGTACCAGACCGCCGACGAGGTTGGGCGGCCAGTCGGCGACCAGCGCCGAGCGGACGGAGACCACGTAGTCGTACTGGAGGCCGTCGAAGTCCGCCCCGTTGTCGGTACGGAGCCAGAACCGGTTGTCGACGGTGGTCGCCCGCCGCACCGACCTGCTGGTCGCCGCCTGCGGGGTGAACACCGGCGCCGCCCGGTCCACCTTGGACTCCTCGGGCTTCTGGTGCGGCCGCGGGTAGCGGGTGGTGACATTGACCCCGAGCTGCTTCTGCCGCACCCACGCCTTGGTCGTCGTCCGCCCCGCCGAGGTGTGCGACTGCCACTGCTCCAGACCCGAGCCCGGGCGCGAGGAGCCCCGGATGCCGGACAGGTCCTGGGTACGCCGGGGCACCGCCGTCAGCGTGACCTCGACCAGACGCTCGCCGCCGGCGCCGTGGTGGCGGAAGTGGAAGCGCGTGGTGGCCCGGCGCGGGGTGCCGTCCGGGCCGCGCCCGGGCAGGGCGCGCAGCCCCGCGGTCGAGGTGAGCTGCGCGATCCGCGACCGTACGCCGGGCTGGTAGCCGGTGTGGCCCGGGGTGAACACACCGGGTGCCTCCGACTCCACCAGGCCCACCAGCTCGCGGTAGACCTGCCCGCGCCGCTCCCGGGGGGCCACCGGCCCCAGCGGGACGGACCCGGCGGGCGCGGCCGTGGCCGGCGGGGGCGCGGCCGGCGGCGTCTGGTACTCGATGACCGAGAGGACGCCGCCGAGCCCCAGCTCGCGGTCGCGGGTGTACGACGACGGCAGCGCCGCCGTCGGAGCCGGCGCCGGCTGCGGGGTGAGGCCCCGCACGGAGCCCATCCACCGCGCGTCACGGGTGACCTGGCCCTGCGAGGTGAGGAACTGCAATCCGTCCCGGACATCCACGGCGAAGGTGATGGGGTCGTTCGTGCCCAGATCCCCGATGCCGCCCAGCGCGTTGCGGGTACCGGCGCGGAGGGTGACGAAGTAGGTGACGTCGGCGACCACCCGGTGCAGGACGCCGGACTCGGTGGGGACCCGGTTGACGGCGGTGCTGGAGGAGAGACTGTCCGAGGTGTCGGTGCGCGCCACGTAACCGAAGCGCGCCGAGGGGTTGAACAGCCCCTTGAACGCCTTGGTCCCGGACCGGGAACTCACCCCGATCGTCCCGTCGATCTCCGGGTTGACCTGCCCGGAGCCGTCGTCCTCCCCCTTCGGCAGCGCGGGCGGGTTCTGCGAGACCAGCCCGGTGACACCGGTCTGGTGCGACTTGCCGAGCGACTTCTGCTGCTGGGCGCTGTCCGTCGCCGCGACACCCGTCTCCAGATACTGCTTGGTGGTGTCGACGAGCCGGGCGTTGTGGGCGACGGCCTGGATCTCCAGCGAGTACTGGCCGTCCGCGAGCGTGCCCGGCAGGGTCATGCCCTCGACGACGTAGGAGTTCTTGAAGATCTCGTGGCCGTGGGCGATCAGGCTGCCCGGTGTGGTCGCGGCGTGCCGGAACTCGGCGGCGCGTGTCGTGCTGTCGGTCATGCCCCGCCCGGCGAGCGGTGAGATGCCGTGGTCCGGCCCCCGGCCGGTGGCCGGCGGGGCGCCGGTGGCGGTGACCGGGAGGATCGGGCCGGTGCCGGTGTCCGTGTTCGCCGACGTGGCCGCGGCGGCCGCCTGGATCCGGTCGCGCAGCTCGGCGGCGCCCCGCCGGAAGGCCGAGTCGATGGCGGCGGAACCGCGCGCGGTGTCGATCAGCCCGTCGTCCGGCACCCGCACCAGCTCCGGGAGCGGGTTGCCGGCTGCGTCGGTGCCGTCCAGCCGTGCCATGTCGGTCGCGTCGGGCCGCCGCGGGGCCCCGTCCCGCGGCGTGGTGGGCGGGGCGGGCGCGGGTGTCACCGAGGGCGCGCGGGTACGGCCCTCCGGCACCGCCAGCCACATCGAACCGGACACGGTCGGGGCCACCGGCGCGGCCGGCGCGCCCGGGGCCGCGGGCGTGGCCGGGGCCGCCGCCTGGTTCACGTCCTGCCCGAACCGCACGGTGGGCTCGTCGCCGTCGTCCGCGTACAGGTCGAGCGCGAGCAGCACCGGGACCTCGAACTTGTGACTGTCCTGCCCGGTGCCGATGTAGAACTGGTCGTGCCCGGTCGCGCCGCCCACGGTGTCGCCGTGGGTGATCTGGTGACCGTACTGGTAGTCGGCGCCGAAGCCGATCCCGCCCCAGTCGCCCAGCGGCCCGCTCACACTGCCCATCGGACCGAGCGCGCCGCCGTAGGACTCGCCGCGCTGCTCGCTGTCGCCGCCCGAGGCCTGGGCCAGACCCATGACCTGGATGCCGGGCAGCACCCGGCGGTGGACGCTGCCGCGCGAGGTGTCCCGGACCGCCGTGAGCAGCAGCCGCACCCGGCGCACCCCGGTGTCGGAGCTGTTGGGCACCTCCAGATGGAGCTCGTGCCCGCCGTCCACCATGGAGTCGGAGGCGGCACGCAGCCCCAGCCGGGAGCGGGCCTCGCGCAGCCGGCGCAGATTGTTGAGCTGGGCGTGCAGCCGGATCTGATGCTCCGGCTCGTGGTCGAACGCCGCCTGCTTCAGCTTCGCGCCGAGCCCGGTGGCCGCCGGCGCCTTGGGGTCGGGCGGCAGCAGCCCCTCCTCGCGCAGCCAGGTCTCGGCACGGTCCCACAGGGGGTTGGTGCCGGTGACGTCGAGCGGGGCCGCGCTCAGCCCGATGCCGTCCAGCCGCTCCAACGAGTCCGGCAGCTCCCGCAGTTCGCTCGCGGTGGGCGCGTGGCCGGTGGCGTCGTCCTTGGACAGCACCCGCAGGTCCAGACCGTGCGGGCGGGTCAGCAGGGGCGCGTGCGACTCGGTCCCGTCGGGCCGGATCAGGGTCACCTGGTAGCCGACGGCGGCGGGCGTGAGCAGGTGCCCGCGGTTGGTGCGGATCGCGTGCATGGTGCCGGAGGAGATGCCGGCGCCGTAGGTGTTGGTGACCGTCGCCTGCGCCTGTCCGCGCGCGCCCAGGCTGCCGCCGATGTGCTTCGAGGAGTCCGGGTGGCCCGCGGAGTGGTCCCCGGTGAGCGCGGCGGCCGCGTTGCCGCTGAACCCGATGCCACTGGTGTACTTCGACGACAGGTCCACCTTCGAGAAGTTGACGACATGGCTCTCGAGGTTGATCTGCCCCGCGTTGCTCTGCCGCTGCGGGGTGCCCACCGTCGGCACGGCGGTGAAGTGCAGCATGCCCACCACATCGCCGTTGCCGTTGACGAGCACCGGTGAGTAGAGACCGCCGTCGAGCTGTGCCGGGAGCAGACCGCGGAGCACCTGCTCGGAGAGGAAGTCGGACACCTGCCCGGCGGCGGTGTCGTCCAGGTCCGCGTGGAAGCTCTGGTGGGTGTGCTCGTAGAGGGCACGGGGGTCGATGACCGAGTCGACGCCGAACAGCGGCAGGTCGTCCGGGTCGGCGGGGGCCGGCAGGGAGCCGGGCGCGGGGTCGGCGGTGGTGAGGTGGCGCGGGAACCAGATCGTGGTCGGACCGTGCGACCGCGGGGCGCTCCAGCCGTCGGAGGCGGTGGTGGACGGCTTCTTGGAGGGCGCGGTGACGCCGGGGGCGTCGCGGCGGACCCGCCAGTGGGTGGTGAACTCCACCGGGTCCGACGGCTCGTTGGAGCGCTGGGCGGACGTGGTCTGCACGGCGTACGTGACCGTACTGGAGTCACTCGCCTGGTTGTGCGTGATCGACGCCGTCGCCGCGCCGTCCACCGCCCGCACCGGCGTCGGGGCGGCCACGGGCCAGGACCCGGTCCACGGCACCTGGAACGTGCGGTAGGTGCCGGACGGCTGCCCGGAGAAGTTCTCCCGGGTGCCGAAGCCGCGCCGCTCGACGTGCTTGTCGGGGTCACGTGTGTCGAACTCACCCTGGCGCGAGGAGGGCCGGGCCTCGGAGAGGGTGAGCTGTACGTCGATGGTGTGGTCGCGTCCGCCGACGCTGATGGTGACCCGGTGACCGCCGGCACTGCGCACATAGGCCAGGTTGAGGGCGAGGTTGGCGCCGCTGAGCCGGTCCTCGACCTGCTCGCGCACCTCG
This sequence comes from Streptomyces sp. NRRL F-6676, assembly GCF_000725625.1. Classification (GTDB taxonomy): domain Bacteria; phylum Actinomycetota; class Actinomycetes; order Streptomycetales; family Streptomycetaceae; genus Streptomyces. Next base: position 234 of record NZ_JOHS01000097.1, on the reverse strand, counting down.
GCGGGCGGATCGTTCTCGTCGACGCCCAGCTCGGAGTACACCTGCCGGTGCAGCCCGTCCAGCACCTCGGCGGAGAAGGGCTGTATCTGCACGAGGCCGACCGTGCCGTCGGGCAGCGCGCCGTAGTTCCGCACATAGCTCGACGCGGGCGCCACCGGGGGTGCGGGGGGAGTGGTGGGTGCCTGTGAGGTGGGCCAGATGGGGGGTTCGGTGGCGGGGTGGGGGGCTTTGTCG
>NZ_JOHS01000096.1 GCF_000725625.1 Streptomyces sp. NRRL F-6676 | reverse complement strand
CCACCCGCTACGACAAACGCTCCGACCGCTACCTCGCCGCCATCACCCTCGCCAGCACCCTCATCTGGCTCGACCAATGATCGACAAGACACCCCCTAGCGGCGCTGGGACTCCTGCGCGGGGTGGCCGTGTCCCTGGTCCGTCCGGGACGGGGCGGTCCCTTCCGCCGCTCGGCGGCGGCGTTCCTCGGAGGCCGCCTCTTCGCGCAGATAGCTGTAGCGCCATTCGTAGCTGTGCGTGTGGCCGGCGCGCACCTGGCGCCCGTAGAAGGCGTTGAAGTCGCCCTCGGCGGAGAACAGATCGGCACCCGTACCCGCTCCGCCCGCGGCGGCCACGACCGCCCGGTGCCTCAGCCCGTTCTCCCATTCGATGCGCTCCACCTCCATCGCGAAGAACGCGGCGGGCTGCCATCCCGACCGCTGCGCCTGGACGTCCAGTCTGCCGCTGCGCACCTCGTTCTCCAGGGTCGTCACACGGGGCGCCGCCGCCGCGTTGAGGATCTCGAAGACGGCGGTTCCACGGAGATGAGCGGTGTCCCCCCGCCTGTTGTCCAACGTGATGGAGCGGCTGCCCGCCCGCCATTCGCCGGGGGTTCCGCCCTTGGTGCGGCCGAACCGCACCGTGACGGAGCCGACGGCGGCGAGTTCCCGGCGGAAATGGGGAGCCGCGGCGGACACGAAGTCGTAGATCTTCCGCATCGCCGCGCCGTCGGTCTCGCTCACGAAGCTCACCCCGCCCACCATGCCGTGGAACGGGGCGCCGGCGGGTTCCGGAGCCTCGTAGTAGGGGCCGTAGGCCAGGTCGGCGTCGTCGTCCCCGGGCCGCTGCCGTCCGCGGGAGGAGCCCGCGGAACTCCCCGGCAAGTCGCCGTAGGCCAGGTCCGCGTCGTCGTACCCCCGGCCGTGCCGTCCGCCGTCCGCCTCGCGCTGCACGGCGATGACCCTGGCCGTCGCGGCGTTGCCGGCCAGGCGTTGCAGCGACAGGACGTCCGCCACGCGCGACGGCGCAGTGGACGCGCGCGCACCCGGACGGTGGGCCCCGGGGCGGCCGGACGCCGCCTTCCGGGCGTCGCCCGACGTCTCACCACGTCCGATTGATGCGCGCATACGTCACTTCCCGGCCTCGCCCCTGAAACGCGGGGCGCCTTCCGGGTTCGACCAACACCCGCCCCGGAAGCCGCCGTTCGGCACACCACCAGGGCAAAGGCGCCCCCGGGGAGGGTAGCGCACCGTCGCGCGCCCGATTGCCCGGGCGCAACAGGCCGTCCTTACACGTACCGCTTCAACTCCCGCCGCGCCAGGGAGCGTTGGTGTACTTCGTCCGGCCCGTCCGCCAGCATCAGCGTGCGGGCGCCCGCGTACAGTTCCGCCAGCGGGAAGTCCTGGCTCACGCCGCCCGCCCCGTGCAGCTGAATCGCCCGGTCGAGGATGCCGACCACCGTGCGCGGGGTCGCGATCTTGATCGCCTGGATCTCCGTGTGCGCGCCCCGGTTGCCCACCGTGTCCATCATCCAGGCTGTCTTCAGCACCAGCAGCCGCAACTGCTCGACGGCGACCCGCGCGTCCGCGATCCAGTTGTGGACGACCCCCTGCTGCGCCAGCGCCTTGCCGAACGCCGTGCGCGACACCGCCCGCCGGCACATCAGCTCGATCGCCCGCTCGGCCATGCCGATCAGCCGCATGCAGTGGTGGATACGGCCGGGACCGAGCCGCGCCTGTGCGATGGCGAACCCGCCGCCCTCCTCGCCGACCAGGTTCGACACCGGCACGCGCGCCTGGTCGAAGACGACCTCCGCGTGCCCGCCGTGGTAGTGGTCCTCGTACCCGAAGACCCGCATCGCCCGCTTCACCGTCACGCCGGGCGTGTCCCGCGGCACGAGCACCATGGACTGCTGCCGGCGCACGTCGGAGCCGTCCGGGTCCGTCTTGCCCATCACGATGAAGATCTTGCAGTCGGGGTTCATCGCCCCGGAGATGTACCACTTGCGCCCGGTGATGACGTACTGGTCGCCCTCACGCTCGATCCGCGTCTCGATGTTGGTCGCGTCCGACGACGCCACCTCCGGTTCGGTCATCGCGAACGCCGAGCGGATCTCACCGGCAAGGAGCGGCTCCAGCCACTGCTTGCGCTGCCGCTCGTCGCCGAACTGGGCCAGCACCTCCATGTTGCCGGTGTCCGGCGCCGCGCAGTTCAGCGCGGTCGGCGCGAGCTGCGGGGAGCGGCCGGTGATCTCGGCGAGCGGCGCGTACTGGAGGTTGGTGAGCCCGGCGCCGTACTCCGGGTCGGGCAGGAAGAGGTTCCACAGGTCCTGCCTGCGGGCCTCGGCCTTGAGCTCCTCCACCACCGCCGGGGTGTCCCAGGGCGAGGCGAGCCGCGCCCGCTGCTCCTCGGCGACCGCCTCGGCGGGGTACACGTGCTCGTCCATGAAGGCCAGCAGCTTTGCGCGCAGCTCCTCGGTGCGCGCGTCGAACGCGAAGTCCATGACGGATCAGCCCTCCTCGGAGCCGTGCTTCAGGGTGGTCAGGCCGTGTTCGATGAAGACCGGGACGAGATCCCCGATCCGGTCGAAGCCGGCGCCGACCGTCTGGCCGAGCGTGTACCGGTAGTGGATGCCCTCCAGGATCACGGCGAGCTTGAACCAGGCGAACGCCGTGTACCAGGAGACGGCGGACACGTCGCGCCCCGAGCGCGCGGCGTACCGCTCGACCAGCTCCGCCGGGGACGGGTGCCCCGGGGCCGTGGCCGTGGTGGAGACGGGGGAGTCGGACAGCCCGAGCGGCACGCTGTACATGGTCAGCAGGCCCAGGTCGGTGAGCGGGTCGCCGAGCGTGGACATCTCCCAGTCCAGGATGGCGGTGATCCGGTCGTCGTTGCCGAGCAGGACGTTGTCCAGCCGGTAGTCGCCGTGCACGACGGCGGGCGCGGGGGAGTGCGGCAGCCTCCGGCCGAGCGCGGCGTGCAGCTCGTCGATGCCGGGCAGCTCGCGGTTGCGGGAGGCGTCGAGCTGCTTGCCCCAGCGCCGCAGCTGCCGGTCGAGGAAGCCCTCGGGCCGGCCGAAGTCCGCGAGCCCGACCTCCGCCGGGTCCACGGCGTGCAGCTCGACGAGCGTGTCGACGAGGCCGAGCACCGCCTCCCGGGTCCGCTCCGGACCGAGCGGGGCGAGCTGGTCGGCCGTCCGGTACGGGGTGCCCTCGACGAACTCCATGACGTAGAACGGCGCCCCGGGCGCCGCCTCGTTCTCCGGGTCCTCGCACAGCAGCACCGGGCGCGGCACGGGTACGGCCGTCGGGTACAGCGCGCTGATCACCCGGTGCTCGCGCCGCATGTCGTGCGCGGTGGCCAGGACGTGGCCGAGCGGGGGCCGTCGTACGACCCACCTGGTGGTGCCGTCGGAGACCGCGTACGTCAGATTCGACCGTCCGCCCTCGATCAGCCGGCCGGTCAGGGGACCGCGCACAAGCCCGGGCCGCTCCCGCGCGAGCAGCTCGCGCAGCCGGTCGGGATCGAGACCTGGCGGATGGTCTGGACTCATCGTCGCTCCTACGCCGGAAAACGGTGACCCGCTCATGATGCCGACCGGTCGGTATGTCGTCCAGTGGGCGACACGGGGGTGACGGCCGACGTGACGGGAACCACGGTGGCACGGGGGCGCTCCGCAGTGGCAGGGGGGTGCCCCCCGGTGGCTCGGGGGTGCCCCGCCGCCCCTCACACCACCAGGACGGCCGCGCACACGGCGAGCGCCACCGTGGCCAGCGCGGCGAGCGCGGCGTGCCGGGCGGACATGCGCGGCGGACCGGCGACCGGTGCCGACGCCAGGGTGCGGATGCGGACGTGCGCCAGGGCGAGGAAGGCCAGCCAGAGCGCGCCGCAGGCCAGGCAGACGGCGTAGCCGGCCGCGGAGCCGCCGTGCAGCGCGGTCTTCACGGCGAGCACGGCGGCGACCGTGCACGACAGGGTCGTACGCCGCCAGGCGAGCCGGGTGCGCTCGGGCTGCAACCCGGGGTCGCGGCCGGTCCCGGGGGCGGGGGGTGTCCTCATTCCCGGCCGAGCAGCACGACGACGACCATCGCGACGGCGACGACGCCGATCGCGATGCCGAGCAGTACGGGGAAGCGCGAGACCGGCAGGTCCTCCCCCCGCCGCATCGCCCGCTCGCACCGCACCCAGTGGTTGACGGCCCGCAGCGCGCACAGCACACCGGCGGCGAGCAGGGCGAGCGCCAGCCCGATGCGCCAGGCCCGGCCCAGGTCCGGCAGGAACTGGTCCACGGCGAAGCCCCCGCCGATCAGGGCGAGGGCGGTCCGCAGCCAGGCGAGGAAGGTCCGCTCGTTGGCCAATGAGAACCGGTAGTCGGGCGTACTGCCTTCCCCCCGCACCTCCTCCGGCACGAACCACAACCGGACGTTCCGCACGAGATCACTCACGTACGGGACCTTATCCGGCCGATTCAGGGGGCGGGGGGCGCATCACACCCCGCGCCCACCCCGCCACTTCCGCAGCCGTTCGTACGCCGCCAACCCGTCCGGCACCCACTCCCACTCCCCGAGCCGCGCCTCCACCTCCCCCTCGGCGAGGAACCCGTGCCACGCGACCTCCTCCACCTGCGGCCGCACCGGCAGCACGCACCGCACCTCGTACACCGCCGACCACCAGCCGTGCCCCGTCGCCGGGTCCTCGTACAGGAACCGGAACAGCGGCTCGGGCCGCGGCAGCCCCGAGACGCCGAGTTCTTCCTCCGCCTCCCGCAGCGCCGCGTCGTCGTACGACTCGCCGGCGCCGACGACGCCGCCGACGAACATGTCGTAGAGGGAGGGGAAGACGAGCTTGGTGGGGGTGCGGCGGTGCACGAAGATGCGGTCCGCCGCGTCGCGGGCCTGGATGAAGACGCAGCGATGGCGGAGGCCGCGGGCGTAGACCTCGCCGCGGCGGGCCTGTCCGACGACGCGGTCGTCCACGTCCACGACGTCGAGGATCTCGTCGGCGGGGTCGGGTGCGGGGGTTTCGTCCGAGGCAGTCATGGTGCCCATCCAACATGTTCTCGCCCCCGCCGCCCCTACCCTTCCCGTCCTCAAGGGGCTCCGCCCCTTGGACCCCGGAGAGCTCGGGTGGATGAGGTGCGTCGGGCGGGTGCGGGGGGTGGGGACTTCTCGCGCAGTTCCCCGCGCCCCTGAAAAACGAGGAGCGCCCCGGGTTCTGTGGGGCGCGGGGACTGAGGGGCGCGGGGAACTGCGTGACCAGCCACGTCCCACCCGCACCCGCACCCGCACCGCACCCGCACCCGCACCCGCCCACGAACAGAAGCCCCTGAGCTCCAAGGCGCCCTAATACGCTTGCAGGTCCCGGTCATGGTCCTGCTTCGTTTCGCGGCTCGCCGCGTCGCCCCCGCACGGCATCGCCGGATGCGCGCCGAGCAGCACGATGCCGACCACGATCGCCGCCAGCCCCGTCGCCTCCCACGTCAGCGCGCCGACATCCGTGCGCAGCCGGTCACCGAGGAACCCCACCCCGCACGTGATGCCCGCCAACGGCTCCGCCGCCGTCAGCGCGGGGAGCGACATCCGCAGGGACGCCGTCTCGAACGCGCTCTGCACCAGCAGCAGCCCCGTCGCCCCGCACACCACCACCCCGTACGGCTGCCAGCCGGTGAACAGTTCCGTGAAGCCGCCGTGGGTGAACCGCTGTCCGCTCACCCGGGTGAGCGCGTCCTGCATGCCGTACAGCAGCCCCGCCGCGAGCGCCAGCAGCACCGGCGCGGTGCTCATCCGGGAACGTTTCGCCGCCGTCGTCAGCAGCAGCGCGAGCCCCGCCATCGAGCCGATGATCGCCCAGTGCCGTACCGGATCGGCGACCGCCTGCCCGCCGCTCGGCCGGCCCGCGACGATGAACGCGGTGACGCCCCCCGCCAGCATCAGCAGCCCCGACCAGCCCTGCCGGCCCAGCGGCCGGCGGGCCTGCGCGCCGCGCGGCCAGTGCCGGGACAGCACCAGCGCGAACAGCAGGTTCGTGGCGAGCAGCGGCTCGACCAGGGACACCTCGCCCTGGGACAGCGCGACCGCGCCCAGCACCATGCCGGCGATCATGCACCCGATCCCGCCCAGCCAGCGCGGCACCCGCATCAGGTCGAGCAGCAGCCGGGGGGAGAGGAAGTCGCTCAGCGGCGCCTGCTGGGCGGCATTCTGCTGGAGCACGAACCCGACGCCCAGACAGACGGCAGCGCTCACCGAGAGAACCAGAACCAGTACCGACACGCTGTGTACCTCGATAACTCAGCGGGGTCACGGAAGGCGTATCCCGCTGACTGTAGCGGCCCGGGCCGCGCCCCGCCCGTGAGTGCCCCGGGCTGTGACGCGCTCGTCAGTACCCCGGATCCGGCGCCCGACGCCGGAGGCGGGCCGTGCGGACGGTTGACGCGGTCACCCGCCTGCCCCAAGGATCTGACCAGCCGGTAACAAGAGAGTCGGCGGTGCGGTACGACGACGGGGCGAGAGGAAACGCGCATGGCCTACGACGCTGACGTGATCGTGATCGGAGCGGGCCTCGCCGGTCTCGCCGCGACGGCGGAACTGGTGGACGCCGGCCGCAAGGTGATCCTCCTCGACCAGGAGCCCGAGCAGTCCATGGGCGGCCAGGCGTTCTGGTCGTTCGGCGGACTGTTCCTCGTCGACTCGCCCGAGCAGCGCCGCATGCGGATCAAGGACAGTCACGCGCTCGCCCTCCAGGACTGGATGGGCACGGCCGCGTTCGACCGTCCGGAAGACCACTGGCCGCGCCGCTGGGCCGAGGCGTACGTCGACTTCGCGGCCGGGGAGAAGCGCTCCTGGCTGTACCGGCAGGGCGTGCGGTTCTTCCCCCTCGTGAACTGGGCCGAGCGCGGCGGCTACGGCGCCATCGGGCACGGCAACTCCGTGCCGCGCTTCCACATCACGTGGGGGACCGGGCCGGGAGTGGTCGCACCGTTCGAGCGCCGGGTACGGGAGGGCGTCGCCCGGGGACTGGTGCGGCCGGCGTTCCGGCACCGGGTCACCGGGCTGTCCCGCTCCGGCGGCGCCCTCGACACCGTCTCCGGCGAGGTGCTGGAGCCCTCGGACGTCGAGCGCGGGCGCGCCAGCAGCCGTACCGTCATCGGAGCCTTCGAGTACCGGGCACAGGCGGTGATCGTCACCTCCGGCGGCATCGGCGGCAACTTCGACCTGGTCCGCGCCCACTGGCCGGAACGCCTCGGCACCCCGCCCGAGCACATGATCTCCGGCGTTCCCGCGCACGTCGACGGCATGATGCTCGGCATCGCCGAGACGGCCGGCGCGCACGTGATCAACCGCGACCGGATGTGGCACTACACCGAGGGCGTCCAGAACTGGGACCCCATCTGGGACAAGCACGGCATCCGCATCCTGCCCGGCCCCTCCTCGCTCTGGCTCGACGCGCGCGGCCGACGGCTGCCGGTGCCGCTCTTCCCCGGCTTCGACACCCTCGGCACGCTCGAACACATCATGCGTACCGGGTACGACTACACGTGGTTCGTCCTCGACCGGAAGATCATCGGCAAGGAGTTCGCGCTCTCCGGCTCCGAGCAGAACCCCGATCTGACGGGGAAGTCGGTGCGCGACGTCCTCGGGCGGGCGCGCACGGACGTGCCGGGGCCGGTGCGGGCCTTCATGGAGCACGGCGCCGACTTCGTCGTCGAGAAGGACCTCGGCGCACTGGTGCGCCGCATGAACGCGCTCACCGAGGAGCCGCTGATCGACGAGGCGGAACTGCGCCGCGAGATCGTCGCCCGCGACCGCGAGGTGGCCAACCCGTACACCAAGGACCTCCAGGTGACCGCGATCCGCGGGGCACGCAGGTTCCTCGGCGACCGGCTGATCCGCACGGCGGCGCCGCACCGCATCCTCGACCCCGCGGCGGGGCCGCTGATCGCGGTCAAGCTGCACATCCTCACCCGCAAGACCCTCGGCGGCCTGGAGACCGACCTCTCCTCGCGCGTCCTGACCGACAGCGGCGAGCCCCTGCCCGGCCTCTACGCCGCGGGTGAGGCCGCCGGCTTCGGCGGCGGCGGCGTCCACGGCTACCGGGCCCTGGAGGGCACGTTCCTCGGCGGCTGCCTCTTCTCCGGCCGCACGGCCGGCCGCGCGGCAGCCCGCACGGTGGGGTGACGCCCCCGGACCGTTGAGGGGCGCGGGGCTGTGCGGGATCTGCGGCTCCGCCGCGCGGGCGCGACCAGCCACCGACCCGCCCGCACCCGCCCGCACCCGCCAACGAACCCACCCCCCCGAGCTCTCAGGCGCCCCCCGGGGTCCAAGGGGCGGAGCCCCTTGAAGGGACGGGAAGGGTAGGGGCGGCGGGGGCGAAAACCCCAACTACAGCCACCCCCACCCTCGTTGACGCGAGTAACGCGCACCCCACCCTTGACGCCGACCACACCCGCCCGCTTGGCTGTCAGTGATCACCCACTGACAGCCCGCACCCACCCGCACCCGTGAGGAACCCCCGCGGTGCCCCCACC
>NZ_JOHS01000095.1 GCF_000725625.1 Streptomyces sp. NRRL F-6676 | reverse complement strand
GCAGATCTTCCGCAGATCCCGCATCAGCCCCAACCGCATGACCGTCATCGCCAAAGCTGTCCTCACCCTGGAGAGGCAACGCTGAAAGACCTCACTGGACGGCAACAGCCAGACGCTGGACTGGGACGACGAAGGTCACCTCGCCAAGGCCACCGATGCCGACGGCACCGCCGCGTCCTACCTCTACGACGCCGACGGCAACCGACTTCTCGCCCGCGACGACTCCGGCACCACGCTCTATCTCGGTGACACAGAAGTTCACCTCGCCAAGGGCAGTAGCACGACCACCGGCACCCGCTACTACACCTGGGCCGGCCAGACCGTCGCCGTCCGCACCAGCTCAGACAGCCTTCAATGGCACATCACCGACGGTCACGACACCGCCGAAACCGCCGTCGACGCCACGACACAAGCCGTCACGCGTCGCCGCACCGACCCCTTCGGCAACGCCCGGGGCACCCAGCCCACCGCCACGGCCTGGCTCGGCGACAAGGGATTCGTCAACGGCATCCAGGACACCAGCACGGGCCTCACCCACCTGGGTGCCCGCGAATACGACCCCACCATCGGCCGCTTCATCTCCGACGATCCGATCCTTGAACTCACCGACGCCCAGCAAATCGACGGTTACACCTACGCAGGAAACAACCCACTCACGCACAGCGACCCCACTGGCCTGCAATACCCCGCTGACCGCGGCTGCACGACGTGCGCGTCCAACGACGACACGTCAACAACCGACTCGGACAACGACAAGGGCAAGGACGGCCACCACGGAGGCGGAGGGGGCGGAGGCGGCGGCGGGGGAGGAGGCGGCGGAGGAGGCGGTGGCTGCGGAGGATGGTTCTCCTGCCACGTGACTCACGTCGTCCACAAGGCCTACCACGCCATTCAGCGACACCCGGTGATCGCCGCTGTGGTGGCTACGGCCGTGGTCGTGGGTGTCGTTGCCTGCGTGGCAGCCACGGCAGGCGGATGTGGAGCCGTGCTTGCGGCCGGTGCCACGGGTTTCACTGCGGGCGCCGAGGCCGGCGTCGGTGCCGCAGTCGTGGGGGCGTCCGCTGGAGTGATCGCTGAAGGCGGCGCCGTCATCGCCGGATCAATAGGCATCGCCGGCGCCGGCGCGGCAGCGATTGCCAAGGGGACAAAGACCGCGTCCGCTGCCAAGGCAGCGACCCGGTCCGGAGCCAAGGCAGCCGGCAACGCGGCGGAAGGAACCGCCGGCTCCGGCGCTGCCAGGGTGGGCAAACGTGCTGACACCGCAGCGCCCAAGAGCGGATCCAGCCCCTGCAACCACAGCTTCCTGCCCACGACCAAGGTCCTCATGGCCGACGGTCACGAACAGCAGATCAAGGACATCAAGCCCGGCGACAAAGTCCGGGCCACCGACCCCGAGACGGGCAAAACCCAGCCGCGCACCGTCGAGAAGCTGATCACGACGAAGCACGACAAGGACTTCGCCACTCTCACCATCCGTGACGGTCGCAAGCCCTCAAAAATCGTCGCCACCGTCACCCACCCCTTCTGGGTGACGTCGGCGAAGAAGTGGATAAACGCCGGCGACATCAAGACGGGGATGCGCCTCCAAGCCGCCTCGGGCGCCGCTGTCCCGGTCGTCTCCGTCAAGATCTGGCGCCACCAGCACCTCACCCACGACCTGACGGTCGACGTCACGCACACGTACTATGTGCTGGCGGGGGCCACGGCGGTCCTGGTTCACAACTGCAACCTGGGTGAGTATGCCGACAGTCTGCGTGCTGGCTTCAATAAAACTGATGGCCCCTTCTTTGCGGCGAAATACACATCACCGTCAGGGCGAACCTATTTTGGTCACTCGGGTCATGACCTGACGCCAGCTCCCGGTGGAGAAGTGGATTCTCTCGTGCGGCAGTTCACGCCTGAGGGGGGTCGCTACCATGCGGGATGTGCTGAAACGATGTGCCTCATCCAGGCGGAGGCAGCCGAGGGTGCGGCCGGGATCCGAGGGGGATCGTTCGAAGTGGTAAAGGTGCGGGGATTGAATTCGCCGCCCGGTGGCGCGCACGGCACGCCTGCCAGTCCATGTGCGTTGGTCTGTCAGCCCAGGCTGCAGCATCAGGAGATCAGTTTCGAAGGTGATTGATGTGGCCAGAGAGCACCTCCAGGTTAATCGATTCGGGTTTGCCGAATACGAAGACATGATTAAGCTCGCCCATGGAGTAGATGCTCCAAGGATGGTGGGAGTGCTGAGTTCGATCGTGGAGCTGGTTCTCGCAGGGGAAGACGACATGCTCGATTCGCTATCGGATGGTGCGCAAGCAGATTTCGTAGTCCCCCTAGGAATGTGCGCGAGGATGCTTTCGAGTGGTGATTATTCGGCGCTGGAGCTGGTCTCTGCCGCCTGCACCGTGAGATATGCCGCCGAATCGCACATGTCTGAGTTCTCGGATAGCCTCGCGCAGATGTTGTCTCAGCTGCCACGCTGAGTGACGCTAGCGATCACAAATATAGGCCCCGTCGAGCTGCGCTCGGCGGGGCTGATTTGCCGTTTGACGGCAGTAGTTGACGGCAACGGCGGCAGACACCAGGTGTCCGCCGCCGTTGCCGTACGTATGTCAGGGGTGGTCGAGGGCGCGGCCGAGGAGGTCGATGGCATCGCGCTGGAGGCGGACGTGGGCGTAGACGGTGGCGGTGACGCCTATGTGGGCGTGGCCGAGGAGTTCCTTGATGACGACGAGTTCGACGCCCTGTTCCAGGAGCAGGGTCGCGGTGGAGTGCCGGAGGTCGTGGAAGCGGATGCGGCGAAGGCCGGCCTTGCGGAGAAGCACGGTGAAGGTGCGGGTGAGGTTGGTTGGGTCGATCGGTGTGCCCTGCACAGTGGTGAACACGTGCTCGTCGCGCTGCCACATGATGCCTGCGGCCTCACGCTCGCGCTTCTGCTGCTCGTGGTGGAGCCTCAGCGAATGGAGGCAACGGGTGGGAAGGGTGATGCGGCGCTCGGAGGCGCGCGTTTTGGTGGGCAGCGTGGTGAGCCCGCCGGTGCTGGTGCGCTGAAGTGTGCGGCGGATGGCGGCGGTGCCCGTGTCGAGGTCGAGGTCTTCCCAGCGCAGGCCGAGAAGTTCGCCCTTGCGGAGTCCGGTGTGGAGGGCGAGTTCGAACAGCGCGTGCAACCTGCGTCCGCGCGTAGCCGCGAGGAAATGGCGGGCTTCGTCGGCGGTGAGGGGTTCGAAGCGTCGGGGGCGTGGGGTGCCGGTGCGGACGTTGCGGGCGACGTTGCGCGGGATCTCTTCCTCACGCACGGCGTGCTCCAGGGCGGACTTGAGCACGGAGTGTATGTAGGTGAGCGTCAGCGGGGAGAGCAGCTTGTGGCAGCACTGACCGACGGCGCAGCAGCGGGGCTGTTCGCGCCGGGCATCGATGTTTCGCGTGCAGCACTGGCAGGTGGTGCGGAGCTGGTTGAGCCAGGTGCGGACGTCCTTGGCGGTGAGCTTGGTGAGCTTCTTCTTGCCGAGGCCGGGGATGAGGTACCGGTTGACGCAGGTGGTGTAGCGGGTGTGGGTGTTCTCACGGAGTTGGTGTACGGCAACATTCTCCAGCCAGTACGTCAGGTATGCGGCCACGCTGCCCTGGGCGGAGGGGACGGGGAGGCCCCGGTTGCTGGTGGCGATCTTCTCGGTGAGCTTGGCCAGGGCTTCCTTGCGGGTGGTGCCGTAGACGCGGACGCGGCGGCGGGTGTTGCCGGGGGCCAGGACGTATCCGGCGGCTTCCCATCGTCCGTCCTTGCGCTGGTAGACGGTTCCATCGCCGTTGGCTCGCACGCGGCGGGAGGCGGGGGTGTCGCGGGGCGTGGTCATCAGGCGGCTTCCTGTTCGAGGCGTGTGCGGATGAAGTCGGTCAGGGCGTGGACGGGGATGCGACGGGCACGGCCGAGGGTGATCGAGGCGAGCTGGCCGCTGCGGAGCAGGTCGTAGACGGCGGAACGGCCGAGCTGGAGGCTGGCCATGACCTTGGGAACCGTCAGCAGTTCCTCCGGTGTGCTCGGCCCCTGGTGGGGCGTGGCGGGTGCATGTGTGGTCATCAGCAGCCCCCTTCGGCGATGAACTGCCGTGCGAGTTCTCTGCGGTGCCAGACGGCGGCGGCGAAGAGCGCGGCGCCGGGGTTGTAGCCGGTGCCGAGGTAGGCCCAGTGGCCGACGACGAGGGTGGTGTCCGGGTCAGGCTCGGGCAGGCCGGCGTGGGCGCGGGCCTGTTCGGTGCGCCAGGCGCGGCGGGCGTCGCGCAGCGCGCCGAGGGTGGTGGAGTAGCTGCGGGACTTGGTGGAGAAGTGGCCCCGGAAGCCGAGCATGTGTGCCCACTTCCAGAGCTTGAGCTCGGCGAACTCGGGCAGCCTGCCGAGTTCCCAGCAGGTGCGGATCATCTGCCGGACGTGGCGTGCGACGGCGAGGCGGGGTAGCGGGCGGGCCTGGCCGGTGCTGTCGCAGGCGGTGCAGGGGAGCGGGGTCCCGTGGGGTAGGAGGGTGGCGCCGCGGCCTTGGCAGGGGCGGCAGAACAGAGCGTGGTCGAGGGTGCCGGAGGCGTCGGCGGACTTGGTGGCGTACTTGGCCACGTAGGCGGCAACGGCCTGGTCGGTGAGTTCGGCGTCGGTGCCGAAAGTGGCGATCTCGCGCACGTCAAGCTGCTGGCCCCAGCCGAGTTCGCGTTCCCCGACCGCGTTCGAGGTGACGGAGATGCGGGCGCGCGGTGCGGCGGCCCTGATGGCATCGGAGAGCACGGCGGTGGTGGCGTACGACGGTGGTGCCTGGGTGCTGGACCAGGCCGTGCTTTTGGTACTCGGCGACTTTGGCGAAGGAAGCGGATCACTGGGCCGCCTCCACCGTCACCAGATCCAGGCTGACCCTGCCCTTGGACGAGGACTCCCGGCCGCCGTACCTCCAGGCCGCCGAGGCCCTGCGGGACGCGATCCTGAACGGCGAGTACCGCTCCGGCGAGCGGCTGCCCTCGGCCAACGTGCTGAGTGATCGGTTCGGGGTATCCAGCTCCACCGTCCAGAACGCCCTGCGCGTGCTCAAGCAGGAAGGCTTGGTCTATTCCCAGCTTGGCCGGGGCAGCTACGTCAGTGACTCCGTCGGCGGGAGCGCCGAAGAGGCCGACGGCGATCATGAGGATTCCGACGCTGAGGGGCCGGACTGGCCGGTCGACGTCATCTACAACGGTGATCCCCGACCGCCGTACGCTCAGGTCGCCGATATCCTCCGCCGGGAAATCTTGGAAGGCACCTACCCTCCAGGCTCCCAGCTTCCTCCCGCCCGGGAGATCCAAGAGCGGTTCAAAGTCGCCAACTCCACCGCGCAGAACGCCTATCGGCGCCTCAAGCAGGACGGGCTGGCGTACGCGGTCAAGGGGCGCGGTGTTTTCGTGCGCCAGGAACCGGAGCCGGGCAAGCACCATGGGACGATCACGAATTACCTGCTGCGCGATGAGATCGCCCGCGAGGCGCGTGCTGCTGCCACCGAGTTCGCCGACCTCAGCGATGAGGAGCTGCTGGCGCGGGAAGCGGAGCTGGACCGGCGATGGGACGTGGTGCGGGAAGAGCATCAGCGGCTCTACAGCGAGCGCCGGAAGGTCAAGCGGGAGAAGAGCCGACGCGGCCTGTTCCTGCCGCCCCTCCATGACGACGACGCCGAGCCGGACGTATCGCCGAGCGAGAAGCTGAAGACCGCACTGGCCGAATCGAAGAAGCGCCGGCAGCAGCGACCCTGACCATCGGCCGGGCAGCTTGACCAGTGGGTGAGCTGTTCAAAGTTTCTTTACTTGATCAAGGGCGTCCCGCTGACGCGGGCCGCCGCGCGCCGGCGGTCGGTGACCGCCGCCCGCTCCTGTCTGCCGCCCCGCTGGCGACGGCCGCCGACCACTCGGCGCGTAGAGCCCAGAGGCACAGGCCGGACTGTCAATCGGAAGCCCCGCTGTCCGACCGCTCAGCAGCAGACCGGCCGGGTCCCCGAGAGGTCGTCCGGCTATCTCGTACCGTGCGGCGTCGGCACCCCGGCGGAACTGTCGTCCGGAACGCGGCCGTTGTGCCTGGCTGGGGCCGTGACGATGGAGATAACTGGGCTGATGCCGGTGCGGGGTTGAGCGAGACACACGTGGCGGGTGATCGGTTGGCGCGCCCGCCGTCGTGGCTGACTTTCTGGGGCTGAGGCCGGAACCTCACGGTTATGGGCGCGGCGCACACGTGAAGGCCCGTCCCTGCCGGGGCTGACGAGGACGGGCGAGCCTCGATTGGCCGCGCCCGGCAGGGACGGGAGTCGGGTGGGTCGGCGCGGTGCGGCGCCTGGGCGAGCGAGGCAGGTCACATCTGGCGCCAGGTCCGCCAGGGGCGGGTGATGATCTCCCGGTAGGTGTGGTGGGCCGGGTTCTGGCCGCAGTGCCGCAACACTCATTCCTGTGGTTCGGCGAAGTCCTCGCTTGTCGGCGAGGTCTCTCCGTCCACGGCGCACTGCATCGCGTACAGGACCGGCTCCGCGCGGCCACGGCATCGAATCCCGCTGCCGCCTCGCGCTTATGCACTACAGACCCCTCGCTGCCACCCCGGGCATCGAAGTCCGCACCCACGGCACCACGCTCTACAACTCCCTCTACCGCGCCGACGACCAGCAACTCGTCAACGCACACGTCTGGGGCGTCAACGCCTACGCCGCCTCCGTATGGCATCTTCGCCGACACCAGGAGAGCGGCATGTTCGACACCTACGCTGAGAGCTTCAACGCCGTGTGGGCGACGGCAACTCCCGTACGAGAGGAAGGCTGACCGTGGCCCGCACTGAGTACTACGGCGACCCGAACGCGCCTAAGCCGAACAGCATGGTCGTTGCCGCATCCGCCGTCGTCACCGACGATCACGGGCGCATCCTCCTCCAGCGTCGCCGTGACAACGACCTCTGGGCGCTGCCCGGCGGAGGCATGGACCTCACCGACTCCCTGCCAGGCACGGCCGTCCGCGAGGTCAAGGAAGAGACCGGCCTGGACGTAGAGATCACTGGCCTGGTCGGCACCTACACCGACCCGAAACACATCATCGCCTACACCGACGGCGAGGTCCGCCGCCAGTTCAACGTTTGCTTCACCGCCCGCATCACCGGCGGCCAGCTGGAGATCTCCGACGAGTCCACCGAACTCCGGTATGTACCGCCGGAAGAGATCGAGCAGCTGCCGATGCACCACACCCAACGGCTCCGGCTCCAGCACTTCCTGGAGCACCGTGAAAGCCCCTACCTGGGCTGAACCGCCTGACGGCAGTAGCGACGGCAACACCCACGGATTTCCGCGCACAACCACGGACGCCAGCGGAGCGCAAAACCCACGCTGACCAGCGAAGAAGCAGGTAGAGGGGTACCGCGTAGCACACGTACTATGTGCTGGCGGGAGCCACGCCAGTCCTGGTCCATAACTGCGGTGAGGCATCCCTCGACGCACAGGCCGATGCGGGCGACATTCGGGGAAGCGACTTCGCCGCCGAATATGAATCTCGGAGCGGCCATGTCTACCGATCGGACAATAAGGAACCTGTCACCGCTCCGGATGAAATGGCGGAGATCTTCGAGCAGCAGGCCCACCCGATGAACGGTGGATGTGCGGAGATGCAGTGCCTGAGCAAAGCGTATGCAAGAGAAGGTGAACCGGGTATCCGAGGCGGGAACATGACTACGGTGCATGTGAGCGATACGCCCAAGGGTGACCACGGTGCTCCTGCTACCCCGTGCAAGGCGTGCCGCCGAGTGATGGACAGCTTGGGGGTGAATTACTAGTGAGCGGCGAACCGGAGGATTTCACCTCCCGATTGGACCCGACAACGGTTTCCGCCCTGCGGCAGGCTGGCTGGTACCCCGGGCGACACATCGACGTGTCCTCCGACATCCAGTCTCTGATGGCGCAGGGGTACATCCCGAGTCCATTGGCAACCGCCTTCCTCGAATCGTTCCGAGGCCTGAAGATTGGGCCGGCCCGTGAGGACGGCCCCAACTTCATCAACGGCGAACCGTTTTTCGTCGATGCTGTGGGGGCTGGCGGCAGGCATCAGGACGAATCCTCGGCGATCGGCTCAGCCCTCAGCGGCTCATGGTTTCCCGTCGGCTGGTGGCTCAGCTATTCGCATGTCTTCATGCGGCCGGACGGGGCTGTGGCTGCTTACGCGAACGGCCTGATCTGGGGTATCGGAAGCACACCCTACGAGGGCTTGGACCTTATGGTGAGCGCGGATCACCCGTTGATCTGCGTTCATGCGCCCGAAGAGATGAAGCCGTGGCCCATGTAGGGCTCAGGCGCCCATCGGGAAGTGTGGATGAGTCATGAATCAGAACAAAGTCCGAGGAGTGGCTCTCAGAACGCAGCGCTTAGAACGCTCTTCCGATTCCACGGGAATAGCCTAGTGTCCTGAGTCGTTATTTTGTGTGCAGTATGCGGCGAGGGTATCGAGGATGTCGTCGGCGGTCTTCGTTCAGATGAGCGCTTGGGGTTCTTGTTCCACTCGTTGATCGAGCCGCGGATGTCCCGTTCGAGTTCGACGACGCTGCGGTGGGCGGAGCGGCGGAGTTTGCGGCAAGTCAGCTCGGCGGACCAGCGCTCGACGAGGTTGAGCCAGGACGCCGAGGTGGGGGTGAAGTGCAGGCGGAAGCGGGGGTGCCGCAACAGCCACTTCTTGACCGGTTCGGTCTTGTGGGTGGCGTAGCCCACCACATCGCGGACTTCGGTCACGAACTGCGGGTCGGGCGACAGCTTCCAGGTCTGAACGATGTGTGGCTCGAGGCCGAACGCCCGCCAGATCCGGGAGACCGCCGACTGCGACATGTCTGTGGCCTGGGCCATCGAGCGCGTCGACCAGTGCGAATCACCCGTCGGTGGCGTCTGGCCGAGCGTGCTGGCGACCAGGGCTTCGACCTCCTCGTCCGTGGTCCTTCGCAGTGCACCCGAGCGTGGCCGGTCCACCAGGCCCTCCAGTCGGTCCGGGGCGAGCCGGGACCGCCACTGCGCACCGTCTCCCGCGAGACCCCAGGTCGTCCGCGACCTGCGCGTTCGGCTGGCCCTCCGCGCACGCCAGTACGCTCTTCAACCGCAGCACCAGCGCCTGCGACGCCGTCTGCTTGCGGCAATCAGCCCCGCAGCACACGACGTTCGTGATCGGACAACTCCAACGGCAACGGCTTCGGACCAGGCCTTCACGGCGTACGTGCTGCGTGGGGATGGTGGGCTTCCCGAGAGCACCTGGGTATGCCTGCGGTCCTCTGAGTCACTGCCGCCGGTGTCCTGGCTCGGCTGTTGGAGCACTCAGGAGAGGGTCGATGCCGGCCAGGTGGGACAAGTACTGGACGCCATTCAACAATCGATTGGAGAACCCGCGCCTGTTGATCCCTATGAGCTCGTAACACGATCTTGGTGAAACGTGCTGGTTGGCCGTGACCGGTGTGAAGATTCGGCCGTTCGTGATGGTGTGAGTACTCGGCCGTGGATCGT
>NZ_JOHS01000094.1 GCF_000725625.1 Streptomyces sp. NRRL F-6676 | reverse complement strand
ATAGGCCAGATATGGAAGCCGGGTGACCGGTGGAGTTGACTGGTACTAATAGGCCGAGGGCTTGTCCTCAGTTGCTCGCGTCCACTGTGTAAGTTCTGAGACAACGAACAGTTGTCGGCAGAGAGCTGAACGCTACTCTTCAATTGAAAAGTGTGCTTGTTCGCTCGAAACCATTAGGGTTTCGGTGGTCATAGCGTAGGGGAAACGCCCGGTTACATGGTACTGCAGGGGGGACCCTGTGGGAGAGTAGGACACCGCCGAACAATACTTGTAGAAAAGCCCCTGTACCGGGTGATCCGGTACAGGGGCTTTTTTGCGTTTCTTCAGGCATTGCTTCCAGGTAGCGTGGCCGTCATGAAGCACGTGATCCGACCCATACGTACCGACGAGTGGCCGGCTGTGAAGCGGTTGCGGCTCGAGGCGTTGCGGGACCCGCTGGCTCATCTCGCCTTTCTGGAGACGTACGAGAACGCCGTCGCGAGGCCGGATGCCTACTGGCAGGAGCGGACGGCGACCGCGGCGGAAGGGGCGCTTGAGCGGCAGCAGTTCATCGCCGAGGGACCCGACGGTGAGTGGGACGGTTCGGTGACCGTGATGGTGGAGGCGGCCGGGACGGAGGACTTCCTCGGGCAGGTCGTGGAGCGCGACCAGGGGCACCTGGTCGGCGTCTTCGTGCGGCCGGAGCAGCGTGGTAGCGGTCTGGCGGGGGCGTTGTTCGATGCCGCGCTGGAGTGGTCGTGGAGGATGGGGCTGCACCGCGTGCGGCTGTTCGTGCATGAGGACAACGGGCGGGCGGAGGCGTTCTACCGGAAGGCCGGGTTCGTGCCCACCGGTGTGACAGGTCCCGTGCCCGGTGACACCGGCCACCGTGAGCGGGAGTTCGTCATGCGGCGGCCGGTCGGCGGCGGCTACACCGGGAGCTGATAGCGCGGCCAGCGGGAGCGGAGTTGCTCGCGGGAGCGGAGCAGGGCCAGGGTGGGGAGGCCGCGGTCGGCCCCCGTGTCCAGGAGCTCCGGCAGCTGGGGAAGGGGGGCCACCGCCGCCACATCCTCCAGGACGAGGGCAAGTGGTGGGTCGAGGCGACCGGCGGATGACCGTTCGGCCATGCGGCGGCCGCGCTCGACCACGTGTGCGACGAGGGCCGTCAGCAGGGGCATCGCGCCGGGATGCTGCCTGGGGTCCTCGATGGGTTCACCGACCACATAAAGCGTTCCCCCTTCGTTGACGAAGGAATCCAAGGCGAGGGCGTCACTTCGGTTGGGAGTGCAGGCCTCGCGGATATTGACCGTGAACAGTGAGGACAGTGCGCGAGCCGTCAACTCCTGTGCCATGTCACGGCGGTCGGGGTGCGAGGTGAGGGCGGCCTCGAGTTCGCCGGCCGTGCCGGGCGACGCCTTGGGATTCGTCCGCAGTGCCCGTACGGCTTCCTGGACGCCGGTGCCCTGGGCCCAGCGGTGGAGGTGGCGGACGGTGCGGCCGTCCACCGCGGCGGCGTGCAGATAGCAGCGCAGCAGGGTCTCGGCGGTGTCCGCGAGGGCCTGGTCCATCTTGGCGGTGGGGCGGACGGGGGCGAGCAGGGCTTCCGCGCGGGCCTTCGCCGTCGCCTTCTCCTCGCAGCCGGCCGAGGGGGACCAGTGGAGCCGGGCCGGGGTGTCGCACAGGTGTGAGGGGTCGTAGAGGAGGACGGGACCGAGCTTGGTGCGGGCGTCCTTGGTCTCCGCCCACAGTGCGGGGTCCGAGGTGACGACGACGGCGGGGCCCGCGGCGTCCCGTACGGCCTGGACGGCCGCGGGGCGCCGGGAATCGGCGTGGCCGAGGAGGACCGAGGGGTGCTCCCAGCCGCCGGGCGCGGTCGCCGCGGCGGGGACCGGGCCCGGCGCCGTGGGTCCCGAAGCTCCGGGGCCCGGCGTCGCCGCGCTGTCGTTCCCTGCCGTCGCTCTGTCGTCCACCGCTGGACGTGGTGCCGGCACACCGGGGCCCGGAGGAGCAGCCGGCAGCGGCGGCGGGGTCGGCGTCGTCTGCCCCACTGGCACAGGCGGCTGCGCAGGCACCTGCGCCGGAGGCCCAGCAGGCCCCACAGGCCCCACAGGCCCCACAGGCCCCGCCTGCTCCACCGGCCACGCGAGCCCCGTCTGCCCCGAAGCAGCCGCCTGCTCCCCCGGCCCCAACGGCTCCGTCCGCTCTCCCCGCGCCTGCGGCGCCTCCGGCGCCACCCCGCGCATCGCCCGCCGCCGGGCCCGTACCGCTCGCCATCTCGTCAACGTGCCCATGACGAACACCGTCAGGACGAAGAGGATCATCAGCTGGGCGATGAACAGGCCCCAGAACAGCCCGTACCCCGAGAGCTGGTCCGCCGGGGTGTCCGGCCAGGCGCCCCGGACGTCGTGCGGGTGGCTCATGAGGTGCCGCATCGCCAGTGGGGTGCGCGAGAACGTCACGGCGTGCGGCCAGCCACCGGCGGTGAACAGGCCGGACAGGCCCGTGGCCGTCCACACCAGCACCGTCGTGCCGAGCAGGAACAGCAGAAGCCCTATGAGCAGCCCGTCCGGGACGCCGCCCCGGCCGCCGTTCGCGTTGCCGTCGTCGTACTGTCCGCCCTGCTGGTGACCGCGGTCTCCCGGTCTCATGTCGGGTCCACGCCTCCCCGCTGTTCCCGCGCCCTTGCCCACGCCCGGCTCCCGGACGGCGCCGACGGGCCGAGGCCCGCGCCGTCCCGCTCACCGCTCACCCTCTTTTACGCCACTGTCGACTCCGAGGAGCCGTCGAGGCCGCTCAGTTCGCCCAGATGGTGTTCCATGAAGGCCGCCGCCCGCTCCTCCGCCTCCAGTTCGGCGGCGCGCAGGGCGTCGTCCTCGGGGTGGTCGAAGGAGGACTCGGTCATCGCGCGGTCGGTGAAGACGAGCGGGCGTTCGGTCTCGGTGATCAGGTGCTTGACGACCTGGACGTTGCCGTTGACGTCCCAGACCGCGATGCCGGGCGTCAGCGTGGGGATGATCTCCACCGCCCAGCGGGGCAGGCCGAGGACGCGGCCGGTCGCCCGTGCCTCGTCGGCCTTCTGGGCGTAGATGGTGCGGGTCGAGGCCATCTTCAGGATGGCCGCGGCCTCCTTGGCCGCCGCGCCGTCGACGACGTCGGACAGGTGGTGGACGACCGCCACGAAGGACAGGCCGAGCCGGCGGCCGAACTTGAGCAGGCGCTGGAACAGCTGTGCGACGAACGGGCTGTTGATGATGTGCCAGGCCTCCTCGACCAGGAAGATGCGCTTCTTCCGGTCGGGGCGGATCCAGGTGTGTTCCAGCCAGACGCCGACGATCGCCATGAGGATCGGCATGGCGATGGAGTTGCGGTCGATGTGGGAGAGGTCGAAGACGATCAGTGGGGCGTCCAGGTCGATGCCGACCGTGGTGGGGCCGTCGAACATGCCGCGCAGGTCGCCGTCGACCAGGCGGTCCAGGACGAGGGCGACATCCAGGCCCCAGGCCCGTACGTCGTCCAGGTCGACGTTCATCGCCTCGGCCGACTCGGGTTCCGGGTGGCGGAGCTGCTCCACGATGTCCGTGAGGACCGGCTGACGCTCGACGATCGTCTCGTTGACGTACGCGTGTGCGACCTTGAGGGCGAAGCCGGAGCGCTCGTCCAGGCCGTGGCCCATCGCGACCTCGATGATGGTGCGCAGCAGGGCGAGCTGGCCGGTGGTGGTGATGGACGGGTCCAGCGGGTTGAGCCGGATGCCGTGGTTCAGGGCCGCCGCCGGGTCCAGACGGATCGGCGTTATGCCCAGCTCCTCGGCGATGAGGTTCCACTCGCCGACGCCGTCCTCGCCCTGGGCGTCCAGGACGACGACCTGGCGGTCGCGGAAGCGCAGCTGGCGCAGGACGTAGGTCTTCTCGAGGGCCGACTTGCCGTTGCCGGACTCCCCGAGGACCAGCCAGTGGGGTGCGGGGAGCTGCTGGCCGTAGAGCTGGAAGGGGTCGTAGATGTAGCCCTTCCCGGAGTACACCTCACGGCCGATGATCACACCGGAGTCGCCGAGGCCGGGGGCGGCGGTGGGCAGGTAGACGGCCTGGGCCTGGCCCGTGGAGGTGCGGACCGGGAGCCGGGTGGTCTCGACCTTCCCGAAGAGGAAGGACGTGAAGGCTTCGGTGAGGATGGACAGCGGGTCCCGCATGGGGCAGCCCTACCTTCGGATGCCGGTGGCGAACGGAAGAGTGTTCACGAAGGCGCGATGGTGCTCGCGGTCGCACCACTCCAGCTTCAGGTACGACTTTCCGGCCGAGGCGCGGATGGTGCGCTTGTCGCGGGCCAGGGCCTCGGGGTTGCGTGAGGAGACGGTGATCCAGCCGACCAGGTTGACGCCGGCCGCGCCGCTGGCGAGGTCCTCGCCGCGCTGGTCGAGCCGGTTGTTGGCTGCCATGTCGCGCGGGTCGACGGTGCGGTTCATCTTGGCGGCGCGGCTGGCCTCGGCGACGTCGTTCGTCTTCTCGGTCAGCATGCGTTCGATGGCGATCTCGGTGGGTTCGAGGTCCATCGTGACGGCGACGGTGCGGATCACGTCCGGGGTGTGGACGAGCAGCGGCGCCAGGAAGTTCACGCCGACCGGGGTCATCGGCCACTCCTTGACCCAGGCGGTGGCGTGGCACCAGGGCTCGCGGGTGGTCGACTCGCGGGTCTTGGCCTGGAGGAACGTGGGCTCCATGGCGTCCAGTTCGGCCGGCCAGGCGTTGCGCTTGGTCATCGCCTGGATGTGGTCGATGGGGTGGTCCGGGTCGTACATGGAGTGGATCAGGGAGGCGAGCCGGCCCTGGCCGAGCGGCTGGCGGACCCGGATGTCGGCCTCCTGGAGGCGCGAGCAGATGTCGGTGAGCTCGCGGGCCATGACGACGGCGAGCCCGGCGTCGCGGTCCACCTTCTGGCCGTGCTGGGAGCGGGCGGCGCGTGCCATGGCGTTCGCCTCGGCGGCCAGCTCACGGGTGAAGTGCATGCAGGCGACGAGGTAGGCGCGGTGCTGCTCGCTGCTGGTGGAGACCATGGACTGAAGTTCGTCGTACGAGCGCTGCAACCAGCCGGGGGAGCGCTCGTCGCCGCGCACGGCGACGTCCTTGGCGTGGGCGTCGGGGTCGGCGGGCAGGGTGCGGGCGAGCATCTGGAGCCGGGTGACGAAGCCGTCGCCGTTGGCCACGTGCTTCAGCAGGGTGCCGAAGCGGTCGACGAGGGCCTCCTGGTCCTCGCTGTCGCGCAGGCCGACACCGGGGCCCTCGATCTCGATGGCGGCGGTGACCGTGCGCCGGTCGGCGTGCAGCAGGACGGCGATCTCGTCCGGGCCGAAGGGAGCGGCGAGCCAGGAGATGCGGCCGATGCCGGGCGGCGGGCCGACCTCGACCTCACGGCCGTCGAGCCGAGTGCCGGCCTCCATGGCGACGCTGCGGTAGGTGGCGTTCCGCTTGACCGTGCGCTTGTAGCTGCGGTTGATCTCGAACCACTTGTAGACCGTGCGGCGCCGGTAGGGCACGTAGACGGCGGCGAGCGCGAGCAGCGGGAAGCCCATCAGGAGCACGATGCGCAGGGGGAGCACGGGGACGAGGAGCCCGCACATCATGCCGAGGAACGCGCCCGCGATGATCAGGGCGATCTCGCCCGTCTCGCGGTTGCGTCCGATGATCGCGTTCGGCCGGGCGCGGCCGATCAGATAGGTCCGGCGGGGCGCGATCGGATGGGACAGGTGGGACTCGGTCGTCAACGCCCTTCACCTCCCGTGCTCTTGGTACCGCTGTTGCGGGCGTTGCTGGCGTGTGGCGTGTTGACGGGGCTCGGACGCGGTGCGGCCGCGGGGGAGGGGACTGCTCCCCCGCCGCCGTTCCCCGTACGAGAGCTGTGGGCGGCGACGCCGCCGGAGGCGGGGTTGGACGGGCGGGCGCCGCCGGACGCGGAGCCGCCGCCCCCGCTGTTGTCGGCGCGGGTGCTGTGGGCCTTGATGCCCTGGGCGACGAAGGTGGCCGGGGAGCTGATGACGGCCGCGGCCTTGTTCTCGGCGCCCTGCATCATGCGGTTGTTGCGGCCGGCGGCGATCTCGTCGCCGAAGCCGGGGACGAAGCGGTAGATCATGGCGCTGGCGAAGATGGCCAGCAGGATGATCGCGAGCCCGGAGACGACGGCGGAGAACGAGTCGGGGCCGTCGTCGCTGGAGAGCGCGCCCGCGAGCCCCAGGACGATGACGATGACGGGCTTCACCATGATCACGGCGATCATGATGCCCGCCCAGCGGCGCACATGGCTCCACAGGTTCTTGTCGACCAGGCCGGCGTAGACGACCGTGCCGAGCAGGGCGCCGACGTAGAGCAGGGCGGCGCGGATGACG
Source organism: Streptomyces sp. NRRL F-6676 (assembly GCF_000725625.1). Taxonomy (GTDB): domain Bacteria; phylum Actinomycetota; class Actinomycetes; order Streptomycetales; family Streptomycetaceae; genus Streptomyces. The sequence continues at coordinate 5,181 of NZ_JOHS01000094.1, read as the reverse complement.
AGCTCCAGCCAGAGCACGCCGGCGGCGAGGATCGACACCAGGGAGACCACGATCAGCATGATCGGGCCGCCGCCGATGTCCTGTTGCTTGCTGAGCGCGCCGGAGAACGTGCCGAAGAAGGTGTCCGTCTGGTCGCCGGTGGTCTTGGCGAGGACGTCGGTGACGCCGTCGGTGGCGGAGACGACGGTGTAGAGGATCAGCGGGGTGAAGGCGGAGGCCAGCACCGTCAGCCACAGGAAGCCGATGGCCTCGCCGATCGCCGTGCCGAGCGGCACGCCGCGGACGGCGCGCTTGGCGACGGCGAGCAGCCACAGCACGAGGGTGAGGATCGTGGAGGCGGCGAAGACGACGGCGTACTGCTGTAGGAACTTGGTGTTGGTGAAGTCGACGGTCGCGGTGTCCTTGACGGCCTCGGACAGCTTGTCGACGGTCCAGGAGGCGGCGTCGGCGCAGCCGCGGGCGAGGGAGGAGAGCGGGTCGAGGGTGTCGCTGACGCCGGGGGAGTTGGAGGAGCCCGATCCGTCGGAGGAGGTGTTGCCCTTCTCGCAGTACTTGCGGGCGTCGCTGATGATGTTCTTGCAGTCTTCGTCGCCCGGGGTCGCCGAGGGCGAGGGGTCGGCGAAGGCGCGCGTGGCCAGCAGGACGGCGCCGGTCTGTACGGCGGTGACGACCGCCGCGAGCTTGAGTACGCGGTGCTTACCGGGCATACGTGAAGCCTCCGTACTCCTCGACGGCCTTGCTGATCTCGTCGGAGGCGGCGGCCTTGTCGTCACCCGGGACCGGGGTGGGGCCGTCCTTCTGCGAGTCCGAGACGATCTTCCAGTCCCCGTCGGCCCACCGCAGATCGAAGGTCCACGTCGACCACGACGTGGTCACCGGGTCCGTCGAGCCCGTACCGGCCATGCCGATGAGGCCCATGTACCAGACGGAGATGCTCGCGGTGTCGCCGCCGTACTCCTTGACCTTGCTGCCCACGGGGACGGCGCGGGAGACGAAGGTGCTGCCCGAGGGCGGGCTGCCGTCGGCGTCCAGCCCCATCCGCTTGAGGAAGCTCGGGGAGTAGGCGTCGTCCATCGGGCCTTCGAGCTTGCTCGCGGCGGACTTCGTGTAGACGGTGTCGACGATGACGTGCCGGGTGTCCTTGTTGAACATGCCGGTGCCCCCCATGGCCACGGCGTAGTTCGTCGCCGCGCTCTGCGCCCCCTGCTGGTCGTGGGCGTAGCCCGTGGGGATGCCGGAGGTTCTCGTGTTCACCGGGTCCTTGCCCGTGGGCGTCGTCGGGGCGGACTTCGCCTTGTCGCCCGACCGGGCGCCGTCCGACGACGAGCCACCCCCGTCGCCCCCGCCTCCGCCCCCGCCGCGGTTCGCGAAGGCGATCGCGGCGATGAGGAGGACGACGACGCCGACGACCGTCACCATGCTCCGCGAGGCCGCGCCGCGGCCGCGCCGCGCGCCCCCGTAGACGTCGCCGGGGCGATCCGGAAGCCGCGTACGGGTCTGGCCCGTGCCTCCGTAGCCGCCGTCGCCGTATCCCCCGTCGTCGCCTCGTGAAGCGGCGTCACCGTATCCGCGCTCGCCACCGGGACTCATGCCGCCCACGCCCCCTTCGACCTCGACCTCGTCCTCGTACCGGGACAACTCGCGCCCGCCCGCTCCGGTTCCGTTCCCCGCGCACCGGCGGAGCGCGCCGGAGTACGACGGTAACCGCGCTGCCCGAGCGGGGAGTGCGGTGCGACGGCTCGATGGTGACTGGACATCAGCTAAACGGAACCTCAGCCGGTGGGGCGCGAAGGGCGGACGGGTCGACGGGACCGGGGGCACGCCCGGCCGGGACCGACGGGGCGCCGGACGGCCACCGCCGGCGTGCTAGACGGCCATGCCGTACACGATCGTGAACACAGTGCCGAGCGAACCGATGATGAAGACCCCGGTCAGACCGGCGATGATCAGGCCCTTGCCCTGTTCCGCGCTGAACGTGTCGCGCAGGGCCGTGGCGCCGATGCGCTGCTTGGCCGCGCCCCAGATGGCGATGGCCAGGCAGAGCAGGATGGCGACGGCCATGACGACCTCGACCATCACGCGGGCCTCGTTGCCGAGGCTGCCGAACGGGCCCCAGTCTGGGGCGATTCCGCCGATGATGGTGTTGATGTCGCCTTTTTCGGCCGCGAAAAGCATCTAAGTCACCGCCCCTGTCGGGTAGTTCTCCGAACCTGTGCGCCACCGCGGTGCTGCGCGGAGGCCAGGCTCATTCTCGCCGACAATGCCGCTGTCGTATGTCGACTTGGCGTCATTGATTGGCGGGTTTCGTATGTTCTCTTGTCTTCCGGACCGCCCGGTGTCTCCTGGGGGACTCGGGGCGGTGTGCGGGGAATCGTATGGTCACTCTGTGTATCACGGCGGATTACGCCGGGCAATGACATGATGGCGGAACCTGTGCCGTGGTCCGGTCGTTAGCCCCTTTACGCCCCTGAGGCCCCGCCACGTCGACGGTGTGCGCCGCCGCGACCCCGGCCCTCCCTCGACGGCCCGGATGAGGCCGCCGCGCGACGGTGCGACCCCCGCGCGCCGTCCCGACGGAGATTGACGTGCCGTCGGCTGACGGCGCGGCAGTTCCGCGGGCGACGCATCACCCGTCCGGATGAAGGTTAACGCCGCCGACGGACAGTCGGGTGGGGAGCGGGGGACGAAGGGGGTCAACGGGGCGCCGGCCCGGGCGTCGGGCGGAACTGTGAGCAGGCCTCCTTCGTTGCCCGTGTTGCGGACCGCGGTGTTTGCTGTGGCAAGCCTGTTACGTAGCTCGGTTGCGCGAGTTGAGCAGCCTGGGGAACAGTGGTACGGGAGTCAGGCGTAAGGCACGCGTAAGAACGTACGAACGCAGGACGCAGAGAGTCGGAACAGTCAGGGGGAGCGATCGCATGAAGTTCGACATGGGTAACCAGACCCTGCAAACGCTGATGCGGGACTCGCGCGGGTCGGGTGACGACCTGGGCACGCTGATCCGCCAGCTGGTGCAGGCCGCGCAGCCGCTGGAGGGCAAGTTCAACGGCGCGGGCCGGGTGGCCTTCGACCAGTTCAAGGCGCGGGCGGACTCGATCACCTCGGACCTGAACTCGTCGCTGTCGGCGATCCTCGGCGGTCAGTCGGGCATGGAGTCGGCCTTCGGCTCCGGCGACCAGGAGCAGGGCGACAACGCGAAGCAGCAGATGTCCGCGGCCAACTTCGACGGGGCGCGGTTCGGCGCTCGCTAGACGTCGTTCGGGTCGCTCGGTGGTCAGGACTGGATTTCTTCTCACGGGGAGTGGTGTGTGATGGCGCAGGGAGCGGACCGTCGCTCGTACGACACGGGTGCGTCGGGTGACGCGCAGAGCAACATCCAGGCGGTCGTGGGCCGGCTGGAAGAGGTCATCGCGGCGCGCGACCGGCAGGTCAAGGCGGCGATGTCGGACTTCACCGCGGACGGCGTGGCGGACGAGTACCACGGCAAGGAACAGCGGTGGAACCGGGCCTCGCAGGAGGTCAAGAACATCATCACGCTGGTGAAGTCGACGCTGGAGAAGAACGACGGGACCGCGCAGTCGACGATCGCGCGGGCCAAGGCGGCGGTCGACAACATCGGCTGACGCGGCCGGTGGGCGGCGGTGCGTGCGTCGCCCGCCACCGCCGGGGCATGAGGGACGGACAGAGGCAGGAGCGGCGTCGGGGCCGGCATTACGGCAAGGGGCCCCGGCGCCGGAGTGGAACATGGACGGACTGACGAGCACGGGGGTGCGCACGTGTCGGGCTGGGATCTGAAGCCGCAGGGCATTCGGGGCGTGTTGACGACGACGGGCGAGACGGCGTCGAACATCGAGAAGCACGCGAAGTCGTACGGGGAGCATCTGACGTCCGCCGCGACCAGCGCCGGCACCATTTCCGCCGAGGGCGGCGGGCAGGGCGGCGAGAAGGCGCAGGGCGGCCTGGTCGCGCTGGCGCTGTCGCAGTACGCGGAGCACGCGACGACGGACCTCAAGTTCATCGCGGCCCGGGCGGGCAAATCGCTACAGGGCGCGGTCGACGCGACGACGGCGTACCTCAACGGCGACGAGGAGATGGCGGCCGAGGCGCAGCGCAAGGCGCTGTCGGCGCCGGACCTCGACCCGAAGATGCCCGGGGTGCAGACGGGATGATCGACCCCGCGAAGATTCCCCAGTTGTTCCAGGGGTTGTCGGCGTACTACACGGCTCCGGAGGCGGAGCAGTTGTTCGCGTCGACGAAGCCGGTGAAGGACCGTGCGGAGGATTTCGCGACGGATCTGGAGACGGTGTCCTCGGCCCTGTCGCCGGGACGAGATCACGACGACGGTCGCGGCGTTCTGGGCGGCGGAGCGGACCTGCCACAACAAGATCACGGCGATCTTCGGCGGCACGCAGATGGTCGCCGGGGACGGCTCCGATCGCAAGGACCAGTACGGGTTCAACGCGGAGGACCTGAAGAACGCGAAGCTGCCGTGGGGCGACCCGGTCGAGGAGAAGCACCACTGGTACGAGGTCGGCCACTGGGTGAAGTCGTTCGTGTGGGACGGCCTGATCGTGGACGGGGTGTGGGGCACGATCAAGGGTCTGGGCACGCTGGTCGGTTTCGGTGGCTGGGACGCGATGGGCCAGGCGTGGAAGGGCCTCGCCCAGCTGGCCACGGGCCTGGTCATCTCCTCCATCCCGGGTGCGGGGGCGTTGTTCTGGACGCTGCCGGACGACAAGCTCCCGTCCTGGCTGCGTGATTCGCGGGGCGTGGGACGAGTGGGGCAAGAACCCCGCACGGGCCGCGGGGGCGGTCACCTTCAACGTCCTCACCACCGTGTTCACCGGCGGCTCGGGCGCCGCGGCGTCGGGTGCGGGCAAGGCGGGCGCGGTCGCCAAGGTGCTGTCGGTGGCGGGCAAGGCGGGCAAGGTCATCGACCCGATGACCTACGTCATGAAGGGCGCCGGCGCGGGCCTGTCGAAGATCGGCGACATCAGCAAGGCCCTCAAGGGCGTCGGCAACATCGAGATCCCCACGCTCCCCGAGAACGCGTTCACGCTCCCCGAGGGTGCGCTGAAGCTGCCCGACGGCACGTTCCACTTCCCCGAGGGCGCGGCGGTCCCGGAGGGCGCGGTCAAACTCCCCGACGGGAACTTCCAGCTCCCCGAGCACACGGTGGCGCTG
>NZ_JOHS01000093.1 GCF_000725625.1 Streptomyces sp. NRRL F-6676 | reverse complement strand
AACGCGGGCCTGACTTGGTGACCGATACAGGATCATTCGGGAAGGTACGCCCTTCGCGTGCCGTCCCGAAGACCGATCCACAAGTCATGAGCATTGCTCCAGTGCCCGGCCAGATGTCCGGAACGGTCCGGGCGGGGAAACGCTGCTGGGCTGCCATGGAACGGGTGAGCTGAGGCTCCAATCCAGCGGCCGGTGCGGAACCGGCACGCGTCAACGAAGTGATGGTCACCGGGCACCAGCTCCGAACAGCACATCGAGACTTTCCGGCCGATAGCCAGCTGCCGGAGGCGGGGCGACGCGACCGGCTGCCTGACGCCTCTGCTCGGCGTGGTGGGCCAACAGGCGCCGAATCACCACCTCCTTGCGAGGCGTGAGGTAAAGCTGCGTCGTGGTCAACTGAGCGTGACCAAGGACGAACTGGACATCTGTGAGAGGGAGGCTGGGGTCCTCGGACATCCGGTAGGCGGCGGTGTGCCGCAGCGCGTGCAGCGTCGCGGAAGTCCCTGCCTTGGCGTTCGCCCGCTCGAACATGCGGTGAACCGCGTGGTAGGTCAACGGCCTCGACGGCGAGCGCAGGGTCCACCACAGCGGAAGACGATGCCCGCGCGGGATCGCATCGTCCATCTCAAGCTGGTAGAGCCGCAGCCAGACGAACGCGTCGGTCGAGGCGGGAAGTTCCTGGACCTCGCCGGTGCCCTTGCGGACGACCGAGATCAGCTGACTCCCCGGATCGGCGCCGGACTGCCAGGTGCTGAGCAGCTCGCTGGCCCGTGCACCGGTGGAGACGTAGAAGGCAACCAGAGCCCGGTCCCGGTGCGAAGGGAGACGGGCGAAGATCTCGTTGAACTCCTCGTCAGGGACGCTGCGGGGCACCCGCTTGGGCACTCTCGGCCGGTACAGCCCTCCGCGTTCGTTCCGGGCCGGATCCATCGGGTTGCGATGGGCGTGAGCCCGACGGCCGCGACGTCCTCGGTCCAGTGGAAACGGGTTGAGGACCGGCCCGGTGCCGATGTCGCGGTGGAAGTCGTAGAAGGCTCGCAGCACTGTCTCGCTGTGCGCTCGCACCGAGGGTGCGTACGGCTTGCCCCCTGCGGCCCACCGGCCCGTTTCGCTCGGACGCCGCCAGTGCGGACGCCTCGGCTGCCCGGCGACCTGAAGCCAACGGGAGAAGTCCCTCGCCTCGATCCGACTCGCTCGGTCCCACGGAACCTTGACAGCCCACAGGAATCGAAACCGGCGCAACATGTCTATCCCATAGGAACGGGCCGTCGCCATCGAACGACCGGCTCCCTGGAGATCCCGCAGGAAAGCGCGGACTCCCTCGACCGGCTTACTGGCAGGGTCGACGAGCCGGTAGGGCTCCCACGGATCATCCATGGCCACCAGCTCCCCGACCAGGGGAACGGACAGGGCCGCCAAGTCTCGTGATGCCTCCATGGCCGACTCAACGACCTCCCCGCCACAAGGTCACTGACCTGCGAAAACTCCGCCGATAGTTCAGTCAACAGGTCGCTGTCCGAGCCCTTCTTGAACTCGATCACCACCGGGCTGCCGTTCTCGTCGAGCCCCAGGGTGTCGATCCGCCCGCGGTGCCAGGGGCCGGTCTGGTACTCCGATGCCAGGAAACGGACGCCCAGCATCTGCTCCAGGCCGGCCTCGACCCGCCGCTGCAGCTCCACCTCCAGCGCCACCGTCGAACCGGCCAGCTCGACATCCCGTCCGTCCGTGTCCTGCCGGAACATCATCAGCTCGGCCACCCGCGCCCCCGGGACTGTAAATCGTTCGGTGTAACTCCCGATCATGGAAGATGCATCGATGACCAGTGAGAACGTGGCCGAGCAGGAGACTGTCGAGTCGGCAGCGGCTGTGTCGGCGAAGGCCGTGGACGACCAGTTGATCGACGAGCTGGTGAACCGGGCTCAGGCCGAGGGCCTGCAGCTGACCGGTGAGGGCGGACTGTTGCAGCAGCTGACCAAGCGGCTGCTCGAATCGGCCCTGGAGGGCGAGATCACCGACCACCTCGGCTATGAAAGGCACGATCCGGCCGGCAAGGACGGCGGCAACTCTCGCAACGGCAAACGCTCCAAGACCGTCCTGACCGAGGTCGGGCCGGTGGAGATAGCCGTGCCCCGCGACCGGGACGGCTCCTTCGAGCCGAAGATCGTCAAGAAGCGGCAGAAGCGCCTGACCGGCGTCGACGAGATGGTGATCTCGCTGGCGGCGAAGGGCCTGACCACCGGTGAGGTCCAGGCCCACCTGGCCGAGGTCTATGGCGCCGAGGTCTCCCGCCAGACCATCTCCACCATCACCGACAAGGTCCTCGAGGGCATGGCCGAATGGCAAAGCCGCCCCCTCGACGCCGTCTATCCGGTGGTCTTCATCGACGCCATCCACGTGAAGATCCGCGACGGCGCCGTCGCCAACCGGCCCATCTATGTGGCCCTGGCCGTCACCACCGAAGGCCGACGCGAGATCCTGGGCCTGTGGGCTGGCGACGGCGGTGAGGGCGCCAAGCACTGGCTGCACATCCTCACCGAGGTCAAGAACCGCGGTGTCAGCGATGTGCTCATGCTCGTCTGCGACGGGCTCAAGGGCCTGCCCGAGGCGGTGGAGACGGTCTGGCCGAGGACGATCGTGCAGACCTGCGTCGTCCACCGAAGCCGTAAGGAAATAACACGTTGCTTCGTGAGGACGCGTTCGTTGGTCTGGTATGCGAATATCCGACGAGGCCCGTGTCCTGCTGACCCGGCGGTTCGAGGTCCTGCTCCCGCACCTGAACGAACGGCAGCGCCGTCTCGCCCTGGCCACCGAGGCCCGGCTGCTGGGCCATGGTGGTGTGAGGCTCGTGGCGAGAGCTGCCGGGGTCAGCGAGACTACGGTTCGCAGAGGTGTTTTCGAACTTGAAGGCGGCACCGGATCGCTGCCAGAAGGCCGTGTCCGGCAGGCGGGCGGCGGGAGGATGCGCGTCGAGGACGTGGACCGCGAGCTCGTCCCTGCGCTGTTGGCGCTGGTGGAGCCGGATGAACGGGGCGATCCGATGTCTCCGCTGCGCTGGACGACCAAGTCGCTGCGCAACCTCGCGGAAGAACTGACTCGGCAGGGGCATCCGGTCTCCGCTCCGACCGTCGGCCGGTTGCTGAAGGAGCAGGGCTTCAGCCTGCAGGCCAGTGCCAAGACCCTGGAGGGGAAACAGCACCCCGACCGTGACGCGCAGTTCCGCTATCTCAACGAGCAGGTCAAGGAGCATCAGTCCGCCGGACAGCCGGTGATCAGCATCGATGCCAAGAAGAAGGAACAGCTGGGGCAGTTACCCAATCCCGGCCGGCAGTGGCGACCGGCAGGTGATCCAGTACAGGTGGAGGACCACAGCTTCTACTTCATCGGCCCCGACGTCGACGTGGCGATCCCCTTCGGCATCTACGACCTGGCCAACGACAGCGGCTGGGTGAACGTCGGTACCGACCACGACACCTCCGTGTTCGCCGTCGAGTCAATTCGCCGCTGGTGGCAGGCGCGCGGACGGGCGGACTACCCGGATGCCAACCGCTTGTTGATCACTGCGGACTGCGGAGGGTCCAACAGTTACCGCTACCGGTTGTGGAAGGCCGAGCTTGCCGCCTTCGCCGCCCAGACGGGTCTCACCGTGACTGTCTGTCACTTCCCGCCGGGTACCTCGAAGTGGAACAAGATTGAGCACCGGCTGTTCTCCCACATCACTATGAACTGGCGCGGCAGGCCCCTGACCAGCTATGGAGTCGTCGTCAACAGCATCGCTGCGACCCGCACCCGTACCGGCCTGCGCGTTCATGCCGAGCTGGATGCCGGTGCCTACCCGGTGGGCATCTCCGTCAGCCGCGACCACCTGCGCTCTCTACCGATCACGCCCCATGACCAGCACGGATCCTGGAACTACACGATCGCCGCCGCCGGTGCCGAGAACGGCAGCCAGGTCAGCCCCAGCGATCGAGACCGCGCCAGGGCGCAGGTCCTCACGATGCTCACCGACCCCCGCTTGAGCGGCATGACCGCATCGGAACTGGACACGCTGCGCGACCAGTTGGCCCCCGCACAAGCCGCCCAGGCGGAACAACGCAAGTTCCAACAGCGCGGAGGCCGACGGCTGCAGGCCCCCGGAGCCCACGGCAGACCCCTGCTCTCGAACGCCGATCGTGTCCTGATCACCGTGATCTACTTGCGCCGCGTCTGTTCCCAGAAGGTCTTGGTCGATCTGCTGGCCATCAACGCGGTCACCATCGGCAAGGTCATCGGTGAGACCCGCACGCTCATGGACGCACAGAAAATCACCGTCACCCAGACCGCGCATTACTTCTCCTCCGCCCGGGAACTGCGTGACTGGGCGGAAGGCGGTGCGACCACCAGTCGCATGGAACTCTCCCAAGCTCTGTCCCACCCCGCCCTCACCGGCATGCCTCGATCAGACCTCCAGGCACTGATCGACCGGATCACCCTGCCCTACCAGGCCGCCCTTGAAGAACGCCGGCATCGCCAGCGCGGCGGTGACAGGCGACCCGGAACCCGCGGCGGCCTCTTCCGCCAAAAGATCACCGACGCCGACCGAATCCTGGCAACTGTCCTTTCCCAACGAGGTCTATGCGACCAACAGGCCCTGGCCGCCGTGTTCGGCGTCAGCCGCGGCACCATCCGCAACGCCATCGAGGACGTCCAGCCTCTCCTCGACCAGCATCAATACGTCGTGACACCCGCCGAACGACGCTTCGCCACGGCCGCCGACGTACTCAAATTCGTCGCGGAAAAAGGGGAAACACCATGTTGATTCCTTACGGCTTCACCTGCTGCGGAACTCTTTCCGCTATGCCGCCCGCCAGGACTGGGACAAGATCGCCAGGCTCCTCAAGCCCGTCTACACCGCTCCGACCGAGGAGGCCGCCCTGGAGCGGTTCGCCGAGTTCGCCGACGCCTGGGGCAGGAAGTATCCGGCGATCGTGAAACTGTGGGAGAACGCCTGGGAGGAATTCACTCCCTTCCTGCGGTTCGACACCGAGATCCGCCGCATCGTCTGCACCACCAACGCGATCGAGTCGGTCAACGCCCGGATCCGGCGAGCGGTCAAGGCCCGCGGCCACTTCCCGAACGAGCAGGCCGCACTGAAGTGCGTCTACATGGCGATCATGTCGCTCGACCCCACCGGCAAGGGCCAGGCCCGCTGGACCATGCGCTGGAAGACCGCACTGAACGCCTTCGACATCACCTTCGACGGCCGGCTCTCAGCGGCCTGCCAGTAACCCAACCACCCCAGTTACACCGCTCGTTTGACAGACCCGCGCCCCCTCCCGCGATCTCTGCAAGGAAGCCAATCGAACGAACGCCCTGGTTATTCCACCTCTAGCGCGCCGGACCGTCTGGTGGCGCCGGTTCACGCTGCGGGGTAGCTGTGATTGAGCGCGCTACTTGGCGGTTGAGCGGCGGATCTGGCGGATGGGGCATTCCGCAGGTCAGCGGCCCGGGCGGGTCGCGTGCCGCCCGGCTTGGGCGCGGTCCGGGGCCGCAGTGACGGCAATACGTGCAGGTCAGGGCGTTGCACAGTGAGCACTGAAGTTGCCGAGTCCCGCCAGGTAGCGAGCTCAGTCAGCACCACCACCAGGCCCTTGCCCACTCAGCGAGGTCTGCGCCGGAGCGTGACGTGCTGACGGGATCCGCGGTGTGCGCGCGGGGCGAGCTTGGGCGCGCCGCCACCCGAATCTCTGCAGCGCAGCCGGTTCGGGGCCAAGGCCCGGTCGGCATCAGCGTCGGCGGGCGGTTCGCTGGGGCATTGTGCTGCGGTGTGGGTGTTGGGTGGCCAGGATGTCGCGCAGGTATGCGCCGGTGTGGCTGGCTTGGGCTTTTGCGATGTCCTCGGGTGTGCCTTGCGCCAGCAGGAGGCCGCCGTCTGCGCCGCCTTCGGGTCCCAGGTCGATGATCCAGTCGGCGGTTTTGATGACGTCGAGGTTGTGCTCGATGACGATGACGGTGTTGCCCTTGTCCACGAGGCCGGAGAGGACCTTCAGCAGTTTGCGGATGTCTTCGAAGTGCAGGCCGGTGGTCGGTTCGTCCAGGACGTAGACGGTGTGTCCGGTGGACCGTTTCTGGAGTTCGCTGGCGAGTTTGAGGCGTTGGGCCTCTCCGCCGGAGAGGGTCGTTGCGGGCTGTCCGAGCCGGATGTAGCCGAGTCCGACCTCCGTGAGGGTGTTGAGCTGGCGGGAGATGGCCGGCATGGCTTCGAAGAAGTCGGTGGCCTCTTCGATGGTCATGTCCAGCACGTCGGCGATGGACTTTCCTCGGTAGCGGACTTCCAGGGTCTCCCGGTTGTAGCGGGCGCCGTGGCAGACCTCGCAGGGGACGTAGACGTCGGGGAGGAAGTTCATCTCGATCTTGATGGTGCCGTCGCCCGAGCAGTTCTCGCAGCGGCCGCCTTTGACGTTGAAGGAGAAGCGGCCGGGCTTGTAGCCGCGGACTTTCGCCTCGATGGTCTCGGCGAACAGTGCGCGGATGTGGTCGAAGACGCCGGTGTACGTGGCCGGGTTGGAGCGTGGGGTGCGGCCGATGGGGGACTGGGACACCTGTACGACCTTGTCGACGAGGTCGTCGCCCTCTACTCGGGTGTGGCGTCCGGGGACGGTGGCGGCGCCGTTCAGTTCGCGGGCCAGGTAGGTGTAGAGGATGTCGTTGACCAGGGTCGACTTGCCGGACCCGGAGACGCCAGTGACGGCGGTGAACAGGCCCAGCGGGAAGGCCACGTCGATGTCCTGGAGGTTGTTTGCCCGAGCGCCGCGGACGATGAGCTGTCGGGAGGGGTCGCGTTCCCGGTGGGAGGCGGGGACGGGGATCGTCTTGCGGCCGGAGAGGTACTGGCCGGTGAGGGAGGCCGGATCGTCGAGCAGTCCCTCAAGATGGCCGCTGTACACGATTTCGCCGCCGTGGTCGCCCGCGCCGGGGCCGACGTCGACGATCCAGTCGGCGAGCTTGGCGGTGTCCTCGTCGTGTTCGACGACGATGAGGGTGTTGCCCATGTCGCGCAGGCGGACGAGGGTTTCCATGAGTCGGTGGTTGTCCCGCTGGTGCAGGCCGATGGACGGTTCGTCGAGGACGTAGAGGACGCCGACGAGGCCGGAGCCGATCTGGGTGGCGAGCCGGATGCGCTGGGCTTCTCCGCCGGAGAGGGTGTCGGCGGCGCGGTTCAGTGACAGGTAGTCGAGGCCGACGTCGACGAGGAAGCGCTGGCGCTCGTTGACTTCTCTGAGGATGCGGTCGGCGATCTTCATCTCGCGTGGGGTGAGGTCGAGTTCTCCCAGAAAGATCGCGCAGTGGCCGATCTGCAGGGAGGAGACCTCGGCGATCGATTTGCCGGCCAGGGTGACGGCCAGGCTGATCGGTTTGAGGCGGGCTCCGTTGCATGCGGGGCAGGGCACCTGGCGCATGTAGCCCTCGAAGCGTTCGCGGCCTGCGTCGCTCTCGGCGCTGTGGTGGCGGCGCTGCACGAACTGCACCGCGCCTTCGAAGGGGGTGGTGAAGTGGCGTTCGCGGCCGTAGCGGGTGCGGTAGCGAACCTCGATCGGCTTCCTGTAGCCGTGGAGCAGGGCCTTCTTGGCCCGTTGCGGCAGGCGGGCGAAGGGGGCGTCGGTCCGGAAGCGCAGGGCGTCGGCCAGGGCGTCGACCAGCCGGGCGAAGTGCTCTCTGGAATGTCCGTGGGCCCAGGGGTGGATCGCTCCCTTCTCGAGCGTCTTCTCCGGGTCGGGGACGATCAGTTCGGGGTCGACCTCCATGCGCGTGCCGATGCCGGTGCACTCGGGGCAGGCCCCGTAGGGCGAGTTGAAGGAGAAGGAGCGAGGTTCCAGGTCCTCGAAGTAGAGGTCGTCTGTGGGGCAGTACAGGTGCTCGGACAGGATGCGTTCGCGCTCGGGGTCGTCGTCGGGCAGGTCGACGAACTCGAGGACGACCATGCCGCCGGAGAGTTTCAGGGCTGCCTCGACGGAGTCGGTGAGGCGGACTCTGGAGGACTTCTTCTTCGCGGTGAGGCGGTCGACGACCACGTCGATGGTGTGCTTCTGCTGCCCGCGGAGGTTCGGCGGCTGGGAGAGCTGGATGATCTGTCCGTCGACCCGCGCGCGGGCGTAGCCCTTGATGTGGAGCTCGCTGAAGAGCTCGGTGAACTTTCCCTTGCGGTCGCGGACGAGGGGGGACAGGACCTGGAAGCGGGTGCCGTCGGGAAGCTTGAGGATCTTGTCGACGATGTCCTGTGGCGACTGGCGTGAGATCGGCCGGCCGCACTCGGGGCAGTGCGGCCGGCCGACGCGGGCGAACAGCAGCCGCAGGTAGTCGTACACCTCGGTGATGGTGCCGACCGTGGAGCGTGGATTGCGCGAGGTCGACTTCTGGTCGACGGACACCGCGGGGGAGAGGCCTTCGATGAAGTCCACGTCGGGCTTGTCCATCTGGCCCAGGAACTGGCGGGCGTATGAGGACAGCGATTCGACGTAGCGGCGCTGCCCCTCGGCGAAGATGGTGTCGAAGGCCAGAGACGACTTGCCCGACCCGGACAGGCCGGTGAAGACGATGAGGGAGTCGCGCGGCAGGTCGAGCGAGACGTCCTTCAGGTTGTGCTCGCGCGCGCCACGGACGATGAGACGGTCTGCCACGCCGGTCCGCACCTTTCTTCAGGGAAGGGACAGGCCGTGATCCCGGTGCTGCCTCAAGTTTGGGAGAGTGCTGAGTCCCGCCGGCACCGCCACGGCCTGCTGGGTCAGGCGAGGTCCGACTCCTGCATGCTGCGCAGCTCCTTCTTCATCTCGTGGACCTCGTCGCGGAGCCGGGCGGCGAGCTCGAACTGCAGCTCGGCTGCCGCGGCGCGCGTGCGCTGTGTCAGTTCTTCGATCTGCTCGGCGAGCTGGGCTGCTGGACGTTCCGTGGGTACGGACCCCGGCGAGGCGGGCTCGGTGAGCTGACCGCCGAGTCCGGGCATCAGCGGAACGGTGACGCCTCCGGCTGCCTGCCGGTATCCGGTGGCGAGGAGGTGGTCGGTGTCGATCTCCTCGCTGGCGATCCGGGCCACGATGTCGTTGATCTTCTTGCGCAGCGGCTGCGGGTCGATGCCGTTGGCCTCGTTGTACGCGATCTGTATCTCGCGGCGCCGGTTGGTCTCGTCGATCGCTTTGCGCATCGCGGGGGTGATCCGGTCGGCGTACATGATGACCTGCCCGGACACGTTGCGTGCGGCCCGGCCGATGGTCTGGATGAGCGCAGTGCCGGAACGCAGGAACCCCTCCTTGTCGGCGTCGAGGATCGCGACCAGGGACACCTCGGGCAGGTCGAGGCCCTCGCGGAGCAGGTTGATGCCGATCAGCACGTCGTACTCGCCTGCGCGCAGTTCACGCAGCAGTTCCACGCGGCGAAGGGTGTCGATGTCGCTGTGCAGGTAGCGGACCCGGATGCCGAGTTGTGTGAAGTGCTCGGTGAGGTCCTCGGACATTTTCTTGGTGAGCGTGGTGACCAGGACCCGTTCGTCCCGCGCGGTGCGGGTGCGGATCTCGTCGACGAGATCGTCGATCTGGCCGTCGGTGGGCTTCACCACGACCTCGGGATCGAGCAGCCCGGTCGGCCGGATCACCTGCTCCACCACGCCGTTGCTGCGGGAGAGCTCGTAGGTTCCCGGCGTCGCCGAGAGGTACACGGTCTGGCCCACGCGCTCCCGGAACTCCTCCCACGTCAGGGGGCGGTTTTCCAGGGCGGAGGGCAGCCGGAAACCGTGGTCGATCAGGATGCGTTTGCGGGCGGCGTCGCCCTCCCACATGGCGCCGATTTGCGGGACGGTGACGTGGGACTCGTCGATGACCAGCAGGAAGTCTTCCGGGAAGTAGTCCAGCAGCGTGTTGCCCGGTGCTCCCGGGGAGCGGCCGTCGAAGTGCATGGAGTAGTTCTCCACGCCGGCCGAGGTGCCGGTCTCCCGGAGCATCTCGATGTCGTAGGTGGTGCGCATCCGCAGCCGCTGAGCCTCCAGGTGTTTGCCCTGCTTCTCCAGCTCGGCCAGACGTTGGGCGAGCTCCGCCTCGATGCCGTCGATCGCGCGCTCCAGGCGCTCGGGGCCGGCGATGTAGTGGGAGGCGGGGAAGACGTGCACCTGCTCCTCCTCACCGACGACTTCGCCGGTGACCGGGTTCAGCGTGGTCAGCGCTTCGATCTCGTCCCCGAACATCTCGATGCGGATGGCGAGCTCTTCGTAGACGGGGAAGATCTCGACGGTGTCGCCGTGGGCCCGGAAGGTGCCGCGGGCGAAGGACGTGTCGTTGCGGGTGTACTGGTTGTCGACGAAACGGCGCAGCAACTCGTCGCGGTCGATCTCTTCGCCGACCCGCAACGGAATCATCCGGTCCACGTACTCCTGCGGGGTGCCCAGGCCGTAGATCGTGGACACGGAGGCAACCACAATCACGTCCCGGCGAGTGAGCAGGGAGTTCGTCGCCGAATGCCGCAGCCGCTCCACCTCGTCATTGACCGAGGAATCCTTCTCGATATAGGTGTCCGTCTGCGGGACGTACGCTTCGGGCTGGTAATAGTCGTAGTAGGAAACAAAATATTCGACTGCGTTGTTCGGCAGCAGCTCCCGGAATTCGTTGGCCAGTTGGGCGGCCAGCGTCTTGTTCGGAGCCATCACCAGGGTGGGTCGCTGAAGCTTCTCGATCATCCAGGCGGTGGTGGCGGACTTGCCGGTGCCGGTCGCACCGAGCAGCACCACATCCTTCTCACCGGCCGCGATGCGTCTGGTCAGCTCAGCGATTGCCGCCGGCTGGTCGCCGCTGGGCTGGTAGGGGCTGACGACCTCGAAGGGATCCCCTGTACGTTCAATATCAGAAACAGGACGCATGCAAGCACTCTAAGGCCGGTACGGTAATAGGGCTCGGCCAGAGATTCCCGAGGCGGATCAGGAGATCCTCCGCGCACCCGCGACAGTCGGTCCGCAGATAGACGTCGAGGTCTCCCGACGATGGAGGTTCCTACGCCATCCATCCGAAAGACCTCGACGTGTCCGACGCTACCCCGCCGGCCGGGTTCGGCCGCCCTGACCTGACCGCCTTCGCGGCTCATCCCAATCGACCCTGATCGGGTCTGCTGACCCCCTCGACGAGAACGCAGCGACATCACAGCCACCCAACCCCGACCGTCCGGGAAGCCGGGGCACGTCACATGGCCTGTGCTGCGGGCGTGTCGAGTGGGTCGTCCAGGGGCGACGCAGGAGCGTCGACGCGACGTGCTGAGAGGTGGTTCCAACCGAGCGCTAGGACACCGGCTACAGGCATGGCGATAGGTCAGGAACGGCGTCGCTCCCTGCGCAGGAGGGAGCGCAGAGT
Source organism: Streptomyces sp. NRRL F-6676 (assembly GCF_000725625.1). Classification (GTDB taxonomy): domain Bacteria; phylum Actinomycetota; class Actinomycetes; order Streptomycetales; family Streptomycetaceae; genus Streptomyces. The sequence goes on along the minus strand of NZ_JOHS01000093.1, from coordinate 1,248 downwards.
CTCGGCGTTCGCGTAGCCGACCCGTCGCGCGATCTCGGCGGAGGTGAGGTCCGTGGTTGCTGAGAGGTGCCGAGCTCGTTCGATGCGAAGCCGTTGGACGAAGCCGAGCGGAGTGAGGTTGAGCGCCGCACGGACTCGTCGTTCGAGGGTGCGCCGGCTGGTGCCGAGCGACTGCGCGACGACGGCGACGTTGAACGGTTCGTCCAGGCGGACGCGCACGAAGCGTTCGAACTCGACGACGATCGGGTCCTCGTGCCGGAGATGTTCGTAGGCGACGAAGGCCGCCTGCGACGGGCGCTCGTCGATGATGAGGAGCTTGGCGACATGTTGGGCCAGGTCGGGGCTGATCGATCGCACGAGTGAGAGCGCGAGGTCGATGTGGGCGAAGGCGGCGCCGGCGGTGACGAGGTTCCCGTCGACCACGACCATGGTGTCGAGATCGAGGGCGACGGTCGGATAGCGCTTCAGGAACTCCGGCCCCAGGAACCAGCTGGTCGTCGCCCGCCGATGATGCATCCGTCCGGTCTCGGCGACGGCGAACACGCCGGTGCACGCCGCGGCGATCCGGGTGGTCGCGTCGTCGAGGCGCCCGAGTGAGGCGATGACCGAACGAGCATCTCGGCTCTGGAGGGCGTCGTGGGTCGCGGCGGCCGTGAGGGTTCCAAGCGCAGGGACGACGACCACGTCGAACTCTCCGGACTCCGAAAGCGGGTGGTCCACCGACAGGGTCATCGATGCCGTCGTGGTCACTCGCCGTTTCGGTCCGAGGATGGCGAGTTCGATCGGGTCGATCCGCGGGTCGACATCGCCGCGGGCTCCGTCGGCCACCCGCACGATGTCGATGACCGACGCGACCGCCGAACCGAAGCAGCCGTCGATCGCGATCAGTCCGATATGCATGGCGCGAACAATAGCAATACTGCCGTATACGCCACTCCCCACCGGCCCTCGCTCGTCATACGCTGAACTCGCCCCACGAAGAACCCCGACTTCAAGGAGAACCCCTCATGTCCACACCCGCATCACTTCCGTATGCCTTCGTCGCCAAGATCGTCGCGGCCGATGGACAGCACGACGCGCTCGCCGATCTGCTCGCCGGCGCTGTCGCACTCGCCAACGAAGAAGTAGGAACGATTGTCTGGTTCGCGGCTAGTGTCCTGCGCCAGTAGTTGATCGTTAGTTGTGGTGTGACTTCTGCTGCTGGTGCGTCTGTTCCTCGTCGAGGCCCGAAGCTGGAGCCGCTGCTGC
>NZ_JOHS01000092.1 GCF_000725625.1 Streptomyces sp. NRRL F-6676 | reverse complement strand
GAAACGCCCGGTTACATTCCGAACCCGGAAGCTAAGCCTTACAGCGCCGATGGTACTGCAGGGGGGACCCTGTGGGAGAGTAGGACACCGCCGAACAATTATTGTGGAAAACCCCGCACCTCACGGTGCGGGGTTTTCTGCGTTTAGGGTGGCGTTCATGCGCTATGACCTCGTCATCTTCGACAACGACGGTGTCCTCGTCGACAGTGAGCCCCTTTCCAACACCCTGCTCGCCGCCTACCTCACCGAGCTGGGGCACCCCACCTCCTACGAGGACTCCCTGCGGGACTACATGGGTGCCGCCATGCACCGTGTGCACGATCTGATCGAGGAGCGGACCGGGGAGAGGTTGCCGGAGGACTTCGACGACGTCTTCCACGCGCGCGTGTTCGCCGCGTTCGAGCGGGAGTTGCGGCCGGTGGCCGGTGTCGGTGCCGTACTGGAGAAGCTGGCGGCGGACGGGGTGCCGTACTGCGTGGCCTCGTCCGGGAGTCATGAGCGGATCCGGGTGGGGCACCGGGCGGCCGGGCTCGGCCAGTGGTTCGAGGAGAGCCGGATCTTCTCCTCGCAGGACGTGGGGCGGGGGAAGCCGGCGCCGGATCTGTTCCTGTACGCCGCCGAGCGGATGGGGGTGCCGGCCGAGCGGTGTGCGGTCGTGGAGGACAGTCCGCTCGGGGTGCGGGCGGCCGTCGCGGCCGGGATGGACGTGTACGGGTTCACCGCGATGACGCCGCCCGAGCGGCTCGCCGGGGCCACTCAACTGTTCGGGGACATGGGGGACTTGCTCGACCTGCTGCGATGAGCCGGGGCATGACCCCGCCCATGGGCATGGGCTGACATTTGTCATGCGGAGCTCCGGACGATCGTTTCTACTGGCCGAGGGGGTCCGGACGCGAAGCTTTACCCATGACGACGAACACCGCAGCAGCCCGCCGGAGCCCCCTCGCGAACCTCAAGCCGCTCCTCCTCGACGTCGGCCTGCCCATCGGGTCGTACTACCTCCTCAAGGACGCCCTCGGACTCGGCACCGTCGCCGCTCTGGCCTGGAGCAGCGTCCCTCCCGCCGTGCGCACCGTGTGGGGTGTGGTGAAGGAGCGCACGTTCAACGTGCTGTCGAGCCTGATCCTGTTCGTCAACGTCGTCGGGGTGCTGCTCAGCTTCCTCACCGGTGACCCGCGGCTGATGCTCGCCAAGGACAGTGGCGTCAGCAGCGCGATCGGGATCGGCATCCTCGTCTCCGTCGTGCTCGGCCGGCCGATGATGACGGCGGCGCTGAAGCCGTGGCTGGTCAAGGGGGACGCCGGGCGCGAGGCCGCCTGGAAGCGGCTGCTGGGCGGGTCGCCGGCGTTCCGGCGGGCCGAGCGGCGGTTCTCGCTGGTGTGGGGTGCGGTGCTGCTCGGCGAGTGCGTGCTGCGGGTGGTCGGGGCGTACACGATCCCCGTGGACACCATGGTGTGGCTGGGCTCGGTCGTCATGGTCGCCGCGATGGCCCTCGGGTTCCTCGTCAGCGGTGCGGTGGCCGCCGCGCCCATGGCCCACATGCTGATCGCCGAGGCGGAGGGTGAGACGGGCGAGCAGCGGCAGGACGTCGTCACCGCCCCCGCCGCCTCTGCCGTCCCCGCCGCCCCCGCCGTGCCGGTCGCCGCGGCTGTCGCCCGCTGAGGCGCCGTACGCCGAGGCCGGTCGGGACCGGTCGGCCTCGCCCGAAGCTGAGTGAAGTTCATCTTTCACCGCATCTACCCACCGGTAGCCCGGGGCCCTACGCTCGCCGCCATGACAGATGTGCTGCGGCGCGGTAGGGCCTCTTTGGCGTTCAGCTTCTTCGCGCAGGGCGCCGCCTTCGCCCTCCTCGTCACACGCATCCCCGCCATCCAGGACCGCTACGGCGTCTCCGACGCGCTGCTCCCCGTCTTCCTCGCCGCCGTACCGATCCTCGCGGGCGTCGGCAGTGTGACTACCGAGCAGCTGGTCAAGCGGGTCCGGCCGAGCCGGGTGCTGCGGTGGTCGCAGCCGGTGGTGCTGCTGGCCCTGGTCGGGGTCGGCTCCGGGGACCGGATGCCCCTGCTCGGCGTCGCGCTCGCCGTGTTCGGGCTGTCCGTCGGGGCGCTGGACGCGTCCATGAACATGCTCGGGGTGAGCCTGCAACGGGCGTACGGGCGCAGCATCATGCTCGGTTTCCACGCCGCGTACAGCCTGGGCGGCATCCTCGGTGCCTCGCTCGCCTGGGCGGGGGCGCACTGGCACCTCGCGCTGTGGGTGTCGTACGCGCCGGTGGTGCTCGTGCTGCTGCCGGCGGCGTTCGTGGGCAGCCGGTGGTACGTCGACGGGGAGCGCGACCAGCCGTCGGAGGCGGTCTCCGGCGGTGCCGGGGGCGGGTCCCTCGTCTTCCGGATGCTGTTGCCGTTCTGCCTGGTGATGACCTTCGCGTACATCGGGGACTCGACCGTCTCGAACTGGAGCGCGAAGTATCTCCAGGACGTGCTCGGCAGCAGCGAGCAGCTGGCGACCGTGCCCTACAACGTGTACATGGTGACGACCCTGGTGGGCCGGTCGCTCGGGGATCTCGGGGTGCGGCGGTTCGGTGCCGCGGCGGTCGTACGGGTCGGGGCGGTGGTCGCGGCGGTGGGGTTCGCGGTGGTGGCCTCGGCGCCGGGGGCCTGGGTGGGGATGCTGGGGTTCACCCTGCTGGGGCTCGGGTTGTGCGTGCTGGTGCCGGGGACGTTCGCGGCGGCGGGGCGGCGGGCCTTCGAGCAGGGTGGGGCGGAGGCGTCGGACACGGCGATCGCGCGGCTCAACGTCTTCAATTACGTCGGCTTCCTGATCGGATCGCCGCTGGTCGGGGCGTTGGGGGACGCCTGGAGCTACCGGGGTGCCATGTGCGTGCCGATGGTGCTCGTCCTTGTGACGCTGGGGTACGCCCGCTCGTTCGCGCCGCGCGCGGGCAGATACGGTGACGGGCATGAGCGGGCGCGCACGGCTGATGTGGGACGAGCGGGTAACGGGCTATGACTTCGGGCCGGACCATCCGATGGATCCGGTCCGGCTGGCGCTGACGAAGGACCTCGTCGACGCGCTCGGGCTCGACCGGCACGTGGAGGTGGTCGCGGCCCGGGCCGCCGGGGAGTCGACGCTGCGGCTCGTGCACCGCGAGGACTACATCGCGGCGGTGCGGGCGGCGTCCGCCGATCCGGCGGCGGCCGACGCGAAGTACGGGCTCGGCACGCTGGACGATCCCGCGTTCGCCGGGATGCACGAGGTGTCCGCGCTGATCGCGGGGCAGTCGGTGGGCGCGGCGGAGGCGGTGTGGCGCGGGGAGGCGCTGCACGCGGTCAACTTCTCGGGCGGGTTGCACCATGCGATGCCGGCCGGGGCGTCCGGGTTCTGCGTGTACAACGACGCGGCGCTCGCGATCGCGCGGTTGCTGGAGCTGGGTGCGGAGCGGGTCGTGTACGTGGATGTCGACGTGCACCACGGGGACGGGGTGCAGGCGGCGTTCTGGGAGGACCCGCGGGTGCTGACGATCTCGCTGCACGAGCATCCGAGGACGCTGTTCCCGCAGACGGGGTGGCCGGAGGAGACGGGCGCGCGGGGCGCGGAGGGCTCGGCGGTGAATGTGGCGCTGCCCGCGGGGACGGGGGACGCGGGGTGGTTGCGGGCGTTCCACGCGGTGGTGCCGGAGCTGGTGGCGGACTTCCGGCCGCAGGTGGTGGTGTCGCAGCACGGGGCGGACACGCACTTCGAGGATCCGCTGGCGCATCTGGCGGTGTCGCTGGACGCGCAGCGGGCGGTGCAGGTCGCGTGTCATGAGCTGGCGCACGAGTACGCGGACGGGCGGTGGGTGGCGCTGGGCGGGGGCGGCTACGCGGTGGTGGACGTGGTGCCGCGGTCGTGGGCGCATCTGGTGGGGGTCGCGGCGGGGCGGGAGGTGGCGCCGGAGACGGTGACTCCGGAGGGGTGGCGGCAGAAGGTGTACGCGCGGACGCGGCAGTTGGGGCCGGGGCGGATGACGGACGGGCGGTGGCCCGTGTCCTACGCGGGGTGGGATGCGGGGTACGACCCCGCGGACCGGTTGGACCAGGCGGTGCTGGCTACGCGGCGGGCGGCGTTTCCCCTGCGGGGGTTGTTGCCGTAGGGGGGTCGCCCGGGAGTTTTTTCGCCCCCGCCGCCCCTGCCTTTCCCTTCCCTTCAAGGGGCTCCGCCCCTTGGACCCCGGGGGTGCGTTGTCGGCTGACCGCCGGTGGGGACTTCTCGCGCCCGCGCGGCGGAGCCGCAAGTCAACACAGCCCCGCGCCCCTTTGGGGCGCGACCCCCCGTCGTAGCATTCCGTAGTGTGGTGGTTACTGAAGGGTTGCGGGAGTATCTGGTCCGGGTGGGGCTGGCGGGGATCGTGGGGACCGCGCGGGAAGTCAGTCTGCGGAGTTATCGGTTGTTCGGGGTGCGGGATCCGCGGGTGACGATCGGGGTCGATCCCGTAGGGGTATGGGACGAGCGGGAAGTGCTGCGGCTCATGGCCGAGAGGTGTGGCGTTTCGGACGACCCCCGGTGCACTTCCGGTCAGGATGTGATCGACCCCGGTCGTACCGTCGTCGCGCTGGACGCCTTCGCCGCCCGGCTCGAGCGGGCCGCTCGATACCGGGAACCCGTGCTGCTCGGCACGGGCCACCCGCACCGGCTCCTCGGTTTCTACGCCGCGCTCGCAGACGCGTTGTCGACGGCGGGATGTGCTGTCCTCACCCCCGCGCAGGGTCACTGTGTCGACATAACGACCCGGTTCGGTCTACGTACCCACAACCTCACGTACGTACGGGGAGTCGGGTGCGTCCGGGACCCCGCCGCCGAAGCCGCCGGTTGTGAGCCCGGCGCACACTCGCACTCGCCGCTGCCCGTCCGGCTCGCCCTGGCGGCGGCCGCGGCGGCCGGCGAGCCCCTTCCCGCGCTGGTGATCGGCGATCATGGATGGCTCTGCGGCGCAGGTCAGCTGGGGTTCGAGGCGATCGGACCGGCCGACGTCAACGACCCCGCGCCCTTCGTGGGGCAGGCGGAGGGGCGCGTGTCCGTCGTCGTGCCCCTCGATGACGCTGCGCGGTCCTCTTACTACCGGCCGCTTACTCGCTATGTACTCAATCGAGCGTGTCTGTCACAGTAGGCCGCCGGTGAGATCCCCCTCTTCCCCACTTGCATCACCCGCCCCTAGTCTGGGGAGTGAGCACGCAACGACGAAGAGTCACCGGAAGGGGAAGCCGGTGGCCGTCGAGTGCGGAAGGTTCAGGTGTGTCATGGCTGCTGCTGGCGAGAGGCCTCTGAACGAGGTTCAGTTCCTGACCGTGGCGGAGGTCGCCGCGGTGATGCGAGTGTCGAAGATGACCGTGTACCGGCTGGTGCACAGCGGTCATCTGCCGGCGATCCGGGTGGGCAGGTCCTTCCGGGTGCCGGAGCAGGCGGTGCACGAATACCTCAAGGACAGCTACGTGGGGGTGGAGACGGCCTGACAGTCCAAAGGACGGTCCGTCCGGCGGTCCGAAGGGCGGTCCGACGGCGGTCCGAAGGGCGGTGCGAGGACGGTCCCCGGGCGGTCCTCGGCCCCCCGGAACCCTCGATTACAAGCTCGGCGCCCGGTGCGGGTAGGCTGGCCCCTCGTAGGTCGTATGGGCCCATGGCGCCCAGCACCGAGTGATGAGAAGTGAGCGAGGGTAGTCGTGGGCTCTGTTATCAAGAAGCGGCGCAAGCGGATGGCCAAGAAGAAGCACCGCAAGCTGCTGAAGCGCACGCGAGTGCAGCGCCGCAACAAGAAGTAAGCCGCACCCGCGGTACGCGGTATGTGGTGGCGCGCGCGATGCGTCGCGGCGTGTTCTGTGGCCCTCCGCCTTTCGGGGCGGGGGGCCACAGCCGTCTCCGCGCACCGGTTCCGTCGGCCGGATCCGGTGGTTGGGCGTGACAGCGGGCGTCCGGTTCTGATCGGATGACCGGAGCGGGTAGGGCGCCTGCGGGGGTACGCGGGACCGTGCGGGTCACCGTGCGAGGGGTACCGGAGCCGACGGCGGCGGAAGGAAGGCACTGGTCTTGGGAAAGGTCGTGCTGGTGACCGGGGTGGCCCGTCCGTTGGCGGGCCGGTTCGTGCGGCGGATCGGGCGCGACCCGGACGTCGACCGGGTCGTCGCCGTGGACGCCGTGACCCCCGAGCACGACCTGGGCGGCGCCGAGTTCGTACGGGCCGACATCCGGCAGCCGACCATCGCCCGCGTGCTCGCGCAGACCTCCGTCGACACGGTCGTCCACATGGACATCAGCGGCACCCCGCTGGGCAGCGGCAGCCGGGCCTCGGTCAAGGAGACCAACGTCATCGGCACGATGCAGCTGCTCGGCGCCTGCCAGAAGTCGCCGACGGTCTCGCGGCTGGTCGTGAAGTCCAGTACGAACGTGTACGGTTCCGCGCCCCGCGACCCGGCCGTCTTCACCGAGACGACCCCGCCGAAGTCGCTGCCCAGTGGTGGCTTCGCCAAGGACACCGTCGAGGTCGAGGGGTACGTCCGAGGGTTCGCGCGGCGCCGCCCGGACGTGGCCGTGTGCGTGCTGCGGTTCGCCAACATCCTGGGTCCGAGCGGGGATTCGCCGCTCGCCTCGTACTTCTCGCTGCCCGTGCTGCCCACCGTGTTCGGCTACGACCCGCGGCTTCAGTTCGTGCACGAGGACGACGTGATCGAGGCGCTGCGGATCGGCGCCGGCGAGGAGCGGCGGGCCACGCTCAACAGCGGCACCTTCAACATCGCGGGCGAGGGGGTGCTGCTGCTGTCGCAGTGCGCCCGGCGGCTCGGCCGGCCCACCGTGCCGCTGCTGCTGCCCGCCGTCACCTGGGCCGGTTCGGCCGTCCGTACGCTGGGGATGACGGACTTCTCGCCCGAGCAGCTCCGGCTGCTGACGCACGGCCGGGTGGTGGCGACGGACCAGATGCGCGACACGCTGGGCTTCACCCCCGCGTACACGACCGCCGGGACGTTCGAGGACTTCGCGCGCGGCCGGGGCCCCGGGCTGCTCCCGCCGCGGACCGTGGCCGGGATCGTCGACCGGATCGCCGCCCTGCCCGCGCTGGGCGGCGGCCGGCCCCCGGCCCGTCCCTCGGCGCCGGGCGCCGGGAACGCCCACTGACGCAGGAGCGCACAGCAGAGCGCCAACCGAGGAGCGCAGCAACGATGGCGGACGCCAAGGTCATTCCGTTCGACGACGACCGGTCCCGCGGGCCCGCCGCGCACCGGTCCCCGCGACGCCGGAGCCCGGCCGCCCGGCGCGGTGGCGAACCGGCGGCGGGGGCCCGCGGGGTCACGGCCGTGCCCGACGGGGCGGACGCGCAGGAGGATGTCCCCGTGACGGACGCGGGCGAGGAAGCGGGACCGGGCGAGGGCGACGGCGACGGCGGCGGTCTGGAGCGGCGCATCGCCGGCGGGCTCGCCTTTCTGCGCCGCCGGCTGACCGGCGAGTACGAGGTCGACGACTTCGGTTACGACGAGGAGCTCACCGACCAGGTCCTGATGTCGCTGCTGCGGCCGCTGTACGAGAAGTACTTCCGGGTCGAGGTGAAGGGCATCGAGAACATCCCGGCGGAGGGCGGGGCGCTGATCGTCGCCAACCACTCCGGGACGTTGCCGATGGACGGCCTGATGATGCAGGTCGCCGTCCACGACCACCATCCGGCGGGGCGGCATCTGCGCCTCCTCGCGGCCGATCTGGTGTTCGTGCTGCCGGTCGTCAACGAGCTGGCCCGCAAGCTCGGCCACACCCTCGCCTGCGCGGAGGACGCGGCCCGGCTGCTGGAGCAGGGCGAGCTGGTCGGGGTGATGCCGGAGGGGTTCAAGGGGCTCGGCAAGCCCTTCGGCGACCGGTACAAATTGCAGCGGTTCGGCCGCGGCGGCTTCGTCTCGACGGCGCTCAAGCACGGCACGCCGATCATTCCCTGCTCGGTCGTCGGGGCGGAGGAGATCTACCCGATGATCGGCAACTCCAGGACGCTGGCGCGGCTGCTGGGCTTCCCGTACTTCCCGCTGACGCCGACGTTCCCGTGGCTGGGGCCCCTGGGCGCGGTGCCGCTGCCGACGAAGTGGACGATCCAGTTCGGCGAGCCGATCCCGACGGACGGTTATCCGCCGGAGGCGGCCGAGGACCCGATGCTGATGTTCAACCTGACCGACCAGGTCAGGGAGCAGATCCAGCACACGCTGTACAAGCTGCTGGTGCAGCGGAGGTCGGTCTTCTTCTGAGGGTCCCTCTTCTGAGGGGGCGGCGGGGGGCGCCCCCCGGGACGCGGGGGCCCCCCCCGCCGTCGTAGCCGTACCCGTACTCGCCCTCGTCCCTACTCCGCGTCCTCGCTGTCGATGCCGAGGCCGGGCAGCAGGCCCGGGAGGAGGGGCGGGAGGGTGACGTCGGGCTCCATCGTCGGGTTCCTGCTGCTGCCCGCCGACGGGCTGGTGCCGGTGCTGTGCTCCGGCGGGTCGAGCAGGCCGCCGGTGTTGCCGCCGAGCAGCCCCTCGTCATGACCGTGCGAGGAGGACGGCTCGGGCTTGTCGGCGCCGCCGCTGCGGCTGCTGCCCGACGCGCTGCGGTGGCCGGTGCCGGGCTCCCGGTGGTCGCCGCGGGCGGAGCCGGTGGACGAGGCCGGGGCGGAGCCCTGTTCGTCGTCGGTGCCGTCCTCCGTCGGGGCCGGGGGCAGGAGCGATTGCAGCGGGGCGACCTCGTCGTTTATGGCGGCGAAGACCTCCGTCACCTCACCGGCGACGTCCCCGAGCTGGACCGGGAGGCGCCTGCTCAGCTCGCTCCACGCCTCGCGGTGCGAGCGGGAGAAGGCGGAGAGGGCCTGGATGGGTCCGAGCGAGTCGGGGTCGTGCGCGTATGCCTCGTGCAGCAGGCGGTGGCCCTCGGAGGCGTCGTGCCGCATGCCGTTGAGCGCGCGGCGGACCTCGCCCAGGGACTCGTGGTCCAGGGGGCCTGAGCGGTCGCGCTCCATCAGCCGGCGGGCCTCGCCGAGCCGGGTGGAGGCCTGGTCGAGGTAGAGCCGGCCACGGTCCGAGTCGCCGTGGGCCAGGTTGAGCCGGACGTCCTCGATGCCGCGTTTGAGGCCGTAGAGCGAGTCACCGGGCAGGGCGTCCGTGCTCGCGGCGGCGACTCCGCCGAACGACGCGGCGGCCACGCCGAGGCCGAGCCCGCCGGCGGTCAGGCCCTTGGCGAGCCGGGTGCGCGGGCGGAGTTTGCCCAGCGGGCTCGCCCGGTGCGCACCCCGCGCGCGGGCGTCGCGTTGTTCGGGCACCGCGGGATCCGGCACCCCGCCCCCGGCCGTGCCCTCGCGCAGCATGGCCTCCATCGCGGCCACGAGCTGGGCTCGCTGGACGACCTTGACCTCGGGGTCCAGCTGCGGTTTGGGCAGCTCGCCGAGGCCCGCGGCGAGGGCGAGCAGACGTTGCTGCCCGGCCTCCTCCGTGGTCGGGGCCGTGTCCGGAAGGTCGGGCTGTTCGGCCGCCGGGCCCCGGTCGGTCAGCTCCTCCAGGGCCTGGGCGAAGGCGTTCGCCCGCCGGTGCGCCGATACGTTCGCGATCACTGGCGGCACCTCCTCTCGTCATGACGGTCGACTCCCCAGGGGGTCCTGAGGGTTGCACACCTCCGACCACGTGCACACGAAAGAGTGAGCAGAGTCGGCAAGGTGTGACCACAGGGAGCCTGTATCCCGCACAACGAGCGGCTTGGCACTTGGGTTACGGACGGCGGACGATCCGGCTGTACGGCCAACCGGCCGTTGACAGAAGGTGAGTTGAGGTGACACCCCGTGAGCGGGGGGTCGGTGGGTGTCGGCCGGCGTCCCCGGACGTCGGCCCGCGTCCCCTCGCGTCAGCGTGCTTCGCCCGGCGTCAGCGGGCGTCCTCGGGCAGCAGCCGGGCGAGGGTGCGCACGGCGCGGTACTGGAGGGTCTTGATGGCGCCTTCGTTCTTGCCCATGACCCGGGCGGTCTCGGCGACGGACAGCCCCTGGAGGAACCGGAGCGTGACGCACTCCTGCTGCTGGGGGTTGAGTCTGCGGACGGCGTCGAGGAGGGCGGCGTTGGAGAGGTGCTCCAGGACGGAGTCCTCGGGGGAGCGCTCGACCTCGTTGGCGTCGAGCATCTCGCCGGTGGTGACCTCCAGCCGGAAGCGGCTGGACTTGAAGTGGTCGGCGACGAGGTTGCGGGCGATCGTGACCAGCCAGGCGCCGAAGTCGCGGCCCTGCCAGGTGAAGGTGCCGATCCGGCGCAGGGCGCGCAGGAAGGTCTCGCTGGTGAGGTCCTCGGCCGTGGCCTTGCTGTTCACGCGGTAGTAGATGTAGCGGTGGACGGTGTCGCTGTACTGGTCGTACAGGCGCCCGAAGGCTTCGGCCTCGCCGGCCTGGGCGCGCTCGACGAGTTCCATCATGCGGGCGCTGTCACTGTCCGCCGCCGGGCGGCGGGCGGTGGTGGCGGAACTCGGCCGGCCGCGTCTTCCGCCGACGGCGGCACTGCCGTCCGCCAGCGCGTAGCAGGGGCCTACGGGCGCGGTGGCGGCGAAGGCGGGGACGGCGTACGCGGTCGGGACGAGACCGCGCAGCAGGTTGTGGACCGTAGCGCGGAGCGTAGCCAGGCCCGAGGCGTCAACCCCGACGTGTGGGTACACGGGACTCCCAGAGGCAGAGCTTTCATCACGTGCAGTACGGAACCATTCACCCGTCGTAGCGACGGAGGGGTACCGGTTTGCGTCTGAGGAGAATAACGCTTCGTACAGGCTGCGCTACGCCCAGTTGCTCAAATCATCGATTACGTCGCTTCTGTTGCGCTTCGAAGCGCGTTTGCGTGTCACGGAGTGACCGCTTGTTGACCGCTCGGCTTCGGGTTCCGGCTATGTCCGACGTGTTGGCGGCGATCGGCTACGGGGGCGGGAGAGGGCCTCGAACGGGTGCGCCGGTGGGTGCCGGTGGCGGGGATGTCGGCAACGCCTGCGCGCGAGTCAGTGACGCCTGGGTACGAGTCAGTGCCTGGGTACGAGTCAGTGCCTGGGTGCGAGTCAGTGCCTGGGTGCGGCTCAGCGACGCCGGCGGGTCAGGGCGATCGCGGCTGCCGTGCCGCCCGCCACCGCGCCGACGCCCGCCGCCGCCGGGATGCCGACCTTGGCCGCCTTGCGCCCGGTGCGGTAGTCCCGCAGGCGCCAGTCCAGCTGCCGGGCGTGCTTGCGCAGCTTGGCGTCGGGGTTGATGGCGTACGGGTGTCCGACGAGGGACAGCATCGGGATGTCGTTGTGGCTGTCGCTGTACGCGGCGCAGCGGGTGAGGTCCAGGCCCTCCGCGGTCGCCAGGGCGCGGACGGCCTCCGCCTTGGCCGGGCCGTGCAGCGGTTCGCCGACGAGCCTGCCGGTGTAGACGCCGCCGACCGACTCGGCGACCGTGCCGAGTGCGCCGGTCAGGCCGAGGCGGCGGGCGATCACCGTGGCGATCTCGACGGGGGCGGCCGTGACGAGCCACACCTTCTGGCCGGCGTCGAGATGCGCCTGGGCGAGCGCGCGGGTGCCGGGCCAGATGCGCTCGGCCATGTACTCGTCGTAGATCTCCTCGCCGATCGACTGGAGCTCGGCGACGCGGTGGCCCTTGACGATGGAGAGCGCGGAGTCGCGGGCCTCCTGCATGTGCTCGGGGTCCTCGACGCCGGCCAGCCGGAACCAGGCCTGCTGCCAGGCGAAGCGGACCAGGTCGCGGGTCTCGAAGAACTTGCGTTTGTACAGGCCGCGGCCGAAGTGGAACAGGGCGGCGCCCTGCATGACGGTGTTGTCCAGGTCGAAGAAGGCGGCGGCCCGGTCGTCGCCGAGGACGGGGAACTCGGGTTCCTGTTCCTCTTGTTCGGGGGCGGCCCGGTCGGTGGCGTCCTGGGACGTCTTGCGCGCGGCCTCCGCCGAGGCCTCGCCTGCGAGCACGCTGCGCGCGGTGGCGGAGCGCCTACGGGGGGTGAGCCATGCGAGAGCGGCCATGCGGTGAGCATAGCCAGTCGCCTTGTGCGTTCCGCTCCGCGGAGGTGGCCGGGTCGTGAACGTGGTTCCTCCGGGGGGCGGAGGTGTTGTAGTTCGACCGCGGGTCGTCGGGGGCCGTTCGCAGTTGCCTCGCCCCCGCCGCCCCTTCCCATTCCCGTCCCCGGAGGCAAGCCCCCGGACCCCCCACAAGATTGCGCGGTTCCCCGCGCCCCTGACAGAGGCGGCGGGGGCGAAGGAGAGCCCGTGGGGGTCCGCCCGGAGGAGAATGAGGGGTATGCCGCCTCTGTTTCGGCGCGCCCCGCGCGCCTCTCTCGTCACCCTCGTGCGCAAACCCGGCTGTCACCTCTGTGACGACGCCGAGGCCGTCGTCGCCAAGGTGTGCGCCGACCTCGGCGTCCCCTGGGAACAGAAGGACATCACCCAGGACGAGGACCTCAACCGCCGTTACTGGGAGCAGATCCCCGTCGTGCTCATCGACGGCGAACAGCACACCTTCTGGCGCGTGAACGAAGATCGCCTCCGCAAAGCCCTCGGCTGATCCACCCGGCGGGGCCGCCTGACCGACCAGTCCAAAGAACCCCTCCCGTCGCTTAGGATCGAAGGCGTTCGTATCTCGGGGGGCGGGATCGTCGAGGAGAGTGTGCGGTTTTGCCCCCAGGAGGAGAGGAACACGTGTGCACCCGCACCGGTTCCCCGGAACCCCACCATCCTCGCGTGAGCCCGGTCACGTTGGCCGGGCAAATCGGACACCATCTTTGTGCACGCGTTCACAAAGACATAGCCTGCTTTCGACGGGGCGGTCCGGGGACACACGACCGCCTACAGCCCCGCTCTACCCGCAGGAGCACCGTGGCAACTGGCCGAACTCACCGACCGGCGACCCGCAGCCGAGGAATCCCCGAGGCCACCGTCGCCCGTCTCCCGCTGTACCTCCGAGCCCTCACCGCACTGTCGGAGCGCTCGGTACCCACGGTCTCCTCGGAGGAGCTCGCGGCCGCGGCGGGGGTCAACTCCGCCAAGCTGCGCAAGGACTTCTCCTACCTCGGCTCCTACGGGACCCGGGGCGTGGGGTACGACGTCGAGTACCTCGTCTACCAGATCTCCCGTGAGCTGGGTCTGACGCAGGACTGGCCGGTCGTCATCGTCGGTATCGGCAACCTCGGCGCCGCCCTCGCCAACTACGGCGGTTTCGCCTCCCGCGGCTTCCGCGTCGCCGCCCTCATCGACGCCGATCCGGCGCTGACCGGCAGGGCCGTCGCGGGCATCCCGGTGCAGCACACCGACGACCTCGAGAAGATCATCGACGACAACGGCGTGTCGATCGGCGTCATCGCCACCCCGGCCGGCGCCGCCCAGCAGGTCTGCGAGCGGCTCGTCGCCGCCGGTGTCACCTCCATCCTGAACTTCGCGCCGACCGTGCTGTCCGTCCCGGACGGCGTCGACGTGCGCAAGGTCGACCTCTCCATCGAGTTGCAGATCCTCGCCTTCCACGAGCAGCGCAAGGCCGGCGAGGAGAACCCGGGCGCCGGCATCGACGGTGCCCTCCCCGCCGCCGAGGAGCCGCCGGCCGCCGTCAAGCGGACCGCCAGGAGCCAGGCCGCTGCCGTCGCCGAGCAGTCCGTCTCCCCCGATCAGGGGCCCGACGGGGACGTCCCCGCCGTGATGCCGGCATGAGTCTCCTCGTCGTCGGACTGAGCCACCGCAGCGCCCCCGTCAGCGTCCTGGAGCGCGCCGCCCTGAACGCGGACGCCCAGGCCAAGCTGGTCCAGGACACGGTCGCCGCCGAACCGGCCACCGAGGCCGCGGTGCTCGCCACCTGCAACCGCATAGAGCTCTACGCCGACGTGGACAAGTTCCACGCGGGCGTCGCCGAGCTGTCCACGCTGCTCGCCCAGCACAGCGGCGTCGGTCTGGACGAGCTCACTCCTTATCTTTATGTGCACTACGAGGACCGCGCCGTCCACCACCTGTTCTCGGTGGCCTGCGGACTGGACTCGATGGTCGTGGGCGAGGGCCAGATCCTCGGCCAGATCAAGGACTCCCTGGCCACCGCGCAGGAGCTGCACACCGCCGGACGGCTGCTGAACGACCTGTTCCAGCAGGCGCTGCGGGTCGGCAAGCGCGCCCACTCCGAGACCGGTATCGACCGCGCCGGGCAGTCCCTGGTCACCTTCGGCCTGGAACAGCTCGCCGCCGGTGCCCCGGTGGAGGGCTGGGCCCGCGGCAAGCGCGCCCTGGTGATCGGCGCCGGCTCGATGTCCTCGCTGGCCGCGGCGACGCTCGCCCGGGCCGGAGTGGCCGAGGTCGTGATCGCCAACCGCACGCAGGAGCGCGCCGAACGGCTCGCGCGGATCCTCACCGAGGGCGACGACACGGACGTCACCGCCAGGGCCGTCCCGATGGAAACGGTGCCCGACGAGCTGACACGTGCCGATGTCGCGGTGTCCTGTACGGGCGCGACCGGCCTGGTGCTGAACGCCCAGGAGGTCGCCGCGGCCGTCGAGGGCCGCGTCCCCGCGCCGCGCGTCGCGGCCGGTGCCACCGCGCCCGCGCCCGCCGCCGCGAGCCCCGCGCAGCCCGCCACCGGTGACGAGAACTGTCCGCTGGACCTGTCCGCCGTGCAGGGCGCCGCCACCGGTTTCTCCGTCGCGGGCGAGGCCGCCGTCGCCGGTCTGGACGCCGCGGCGCTCGAACAGCACGCCGTCTGGGTCGACAAGGGCACCGGTACCGCCGACCGCCGCGAAGGCGGCCGCCGTGCGCCGGAGCGCACCCCCGAGGACGACGCCGAGCTGATCGCCGCGCTCGCCGCCACGGCCACCGCCGTCGGCCGCATCCCCGAGCGCCGCGTTCCCGAGCCGGTCGCCGAGATCCCGCGCCCCACCCCCGTGCTGTCGGTGCTCGACCTGGCGATGCCGAGGGACGTCGACGCGGCCGTGCACCGGCTGCTCGGCGTGCGCCTGGTCGACATCGAGTCGCTGGCCGACGCCTCCGCCGACGCACCGATGGCGGCCGACGTCGAGCAGGTCCGCCGCATCGTCTCCGACGAGGTCGCGGCGTTCGGCGCCGCCCAGCGGGCCGCGCACATCACCCCGACGGTCGTCGCGCTGCGTACGATGGCTGCCGACGTGGTCGCGAGCGAGATCGCCCGGCTCGACGGACGCCTGCCGGACCTCGACGACAAGCAGCGCGGGGAGATCACCCAGACCGTGCGGCGCGTCGTCGACAAACTGCTGCACGCCCCGACCGTACGGGTCAAGCAGCTGGCCGCCGAGCCCGGCGGCGCCGGGTACGCGGACGCGTTGCGGACCCTGTTCGACCTGGATCCCGAGACGGTCGCCCGGGTCTCCCGGGCGGACGGCGCCGACCGGCCCCCGGTCGGCGCGGTCACCGGCCTCGCGGCCCCGGGCCCCACGAGCACCATGAAGAACACCGAGAACGCCAGGAACCGAGGGCGAGCATGACTGAGCAGGCACTGAGGCTGGGGACCAGGCGCAGCAAGCTGGCCATGGCCCAGTCCGGACAGGTGGCCGATGCCGTCAGCCAGGTGACCGGACGGCCCGTCGAGCTCGTGGAGATCACGACGTACGGCGACACCTCGCGCGAGCACCTGGCGCAGATCGGCGGCACCGGCGTGTTCGTCGCCGCCCTGCGCGAGGCGCTGGTGCGCGGCGACGTCGACTTCGCCGTCCACTCGCTCAAGGACCTGCCGACCACGCAGCCCGACGAGCTGACGCTGGCCGCCGTGCCCAGGCGCGAGGACCCGCGGGACGTGCTGATCGCGCGGGACGGGCTGGCCTTCACCGAACTGCCGGCCGGCTCCCGCGTCGGCACCGGCTCGCCGCGCCGCATGGCGCAGCTGAACGCGTACGCCCGCGACCACGGCATGCGCATCGAGACGGTGCCGATCCGCGGCAACATCGACACCCGGATCGGATACGTCCGCGGCGGTGAGCTGGACGCGGTCGTACTGGCCGCCGCCGGCCTGAACCGGATCGGCAGGACGTCCGAGGTGACCGACTTCCTGTCGGTCGACACCGTGCTGCCGGCCCCCGGCCAGGGGGCCCTGGCGGTCGAGTGCCGGACGGCGGACAACGCCGCCGACGCCGCACTCACCCGCGCGCTCGCGGAGCTCGACGACCCGTTCACCCGGGCCGCCGTCACCGCCGAGCGAGCCCTGCTCGGCGCCCTGGAGGCCGGTTGCAGCGCACCTGTGGGCGCGCTGGCCGACGTCCTGGACGACGGGCGGATTGTCAAGGAAATGCGCCTGCGCGGCGTCGTCGGCACGACCGACGGCTCGACGCTGGTGCAGCTGTCCACCACCGGTCCCGTGCCCGAGACGCACGACCAGGCAATGGCGCTCGGTCGCGAACTCGCCTCCGAGATGCTGGCCAAGGGCGCGGCCGGTCTGATGGGGGAGCGAGCGCAGTGAGCCCCACCAACCTTCCCGCCGGCCACGTATCCGGGCACGTCACCTTCCTGGGTGCCGGACCCGGGGATCCGGGGCTGCTGACCCTGCGCGCCGTGGAGGCGCTGGCGCACGCGGACGTGCTCGTCGCCGAGCCGGACGTGCTCGACGTCGTACGCGTGCACGCCCCGCCGGGCGTCTCCGTACTGCCCGCGGACGCCGCTGTGTCGTCTTCTGCTCCGTACGCGGGCACGGGCACGCCTCAACTGGCAGTCGTTGACGATGCGTCAACAACCGCCGTGGTCCCCGCATCCAGGGATGCCGCCAATCTTGTCATGGAGGCCGCGCGGGGCGGCAGGCGGGTCGTGCGTGCGGTGACCGGCGACCCCGGGCTCGACACGTGCGCCGCCGAGGAGATGCTGGCCTGCGCCGCCGCGGGCGTCACCTTCGAGGTGGTGCCCGGCATCGCGACCGTCGTCGGCGTGCCGGCGTACGCCGGGGTGCCGCTGCGGGACGCCGAGGGCACGGACGTCCGGTTCGTGGACGCCCGTACCGCCTCCGACCGCTGCTGGAGCGAGGTCGGCGCCTCCGACTGCACGGTCGTCGTCTCCACCACGCTGGACTCGGTGGCCGTCGCCGCGGGCGAACTGGTGACCGGGGGCCGCAAGCCGGACACTCCGCTGACCGTGACGGTCGCCGGGACGACGACGCGGCAGCGCACCTGGGCCGCCACGCTCGGCACGATCGCGCAGACGCTGAAGCAGGCCAAGGTGCTGCCCTCGCCGGAGGGCGGCCGCCCGGTGATAGCCGTCGTCGGCGAGCGCTCCGCCCCCGACCGGCGCGAGCGGCTGTCCTGGTTCGAGTCCAAGCCGCTGTTCGGCTGGAAGGTGCTCGTCCCGCGCACCAAGGAGCAGGCGGCCTCGCTCTCCGACCAGCTGCGCTCCTACGGCGCCGTGCCGCACGAGGTCCCGACGATCGCCGTCGAGCCGCCGCGCACGCCCCAGCAGATGGAGCGCGCGGTCAAGGGCCTGGTCACCGGCCGCTACGAGTGGATCGCGTTCACCTCGGTCAACGCGGTCAAGGCGGTCCGGGAGAAGTTCGAGGAGTACGGCCTGGACGCGCGCGCCTTCGCGGGCATCAAGGTCGCCGCGGTCGGCGAACAGACCGCGCACGCGCTGATCGCCTTCGGCGTGAAGCCGGACCTGGTGCCGAGCGGTGAGCAGTCGGCGGCGGGTCTGCTGGAGGACTGGCCGCCGTACGACCCGGTGTTCGACCCGATCGACAGAGTCTTCCTGCCGCGTGCCGACATCGCCACCGAGACCCTGGTGGCCGGTCTGATCGAGCTGGGCTGGGAGGTCGACGACGTCACCGCCTACCGCACGGTGCGCGCCTCGCCGCCGCCCGCGGAGACGCGTGAGGCGATCAAGGGCGGCGGCTTCGACGCGGTCCTGTTCACGTCGTCCTCGACGGTCCGGAACCTGGTCGGCATCGCCGGCAAGCCGCACAACGTCACGGTCATCGCCTGCATCGGCCCGGCGACGGCGAAGACGGCGGAGGAGCACGGGCTGCGGGTGGACGTCATGTCCCCCGAGCCGTCGGTCCAGAAGCTGGCCGAGGCGCTGGCGGACTTCGGCGCCCGCCGCCGCCGTGCGGCGCTGGAGGCGGGCGACCCGGTCACCCGCCCGAGCGAACGCCGCCCCGGTTCGCGCCGGAGGCGCTCGACGACCACGACGTAACGGTTCGCTGCGGCGGTGTTCGTACGGCTGTGTCCCCGTACCCGAGTCGGCTCGGGTGCGGGGACACAGCTGTGCCGGTCGGGCTCAGCGGAACGCGGCCGCGTTGCGGGCGGCCCAGTCCGCGAAGGTGCGCGGGGCGCGGCCCAGTACCCGCTCGACGTCCGGGCTGACCTCCAGCTCCGCCGGGCTCGGGGCGCCGAGGATGTCCAGCGTGTCGTCGGCGAGCTCCGGCGGCATGCTCCGCGACATGGCGGCCTTGGCCTCGGCGCGGGTCAGTTCGTGGAAGCGGACGGGCGAGTCCAGCGCGGCGGCGAGGGCCGCGGTCTGCTCGCGCGGGGTGATCACCTCCGGGCCGGTCAGCGCGTAGGCGCGGCCGGTGTGCCGGTCCTCCAGCAGGCAGGCCGCCGCGACCGCCGCGATGTCCGCCGGGTCGACGACGGGCACCCCGATGTCACCGAAGGGCGCGGCGACGAGCTGCCGGGTGCGGACGGATTCCGCCCACCACAGGGCGTTGGAGGCGAAGCCGCCCGGCCGCAGGACGGCCCACTCCAGGCCGGACTCCCGCAGGGTGTCCTCCAGCGCGCGCATCGCGACCCGGGTGGTCCCGAAGGGCCTGGTCACCACCCCGAGCGTGGAGAGCAGGACGACGCGGCGCACTCCGTGTGCCGCGGCTTCGGCGATGAGGTCGGCGGGGTTGGCCCCCGCCGCGTGCAGATCGCCGGAGAGCAGGAGGAACAGCGACTTCGCGCCGGTCAGCGCGGGCCCGAGCGCGGCCGGCTCGGCGAGGTCGGCCACCACGTGGCGGACGCCGTCCGGCACCGCCGCCGGGTGCCGGGAGACCGCCGTCACCCGCTCGCCCGCCTCGGCGAGCGCGCGCGTCAACGGCCGTCCGATGTTTCCGGTGGCTCCGGTCACCACGATCATGTCCAACTCCTCGGGGTCGTGCGGGGATGTCGTGTGCGCTCCAGACGCTAGGAGTGCGGGCTTACTTTTTGTAAGGGCATACCTGGAGGTAAGCTCATGGCATGGCGGGAGGCGTGCAGGACAGACGGGCCGGGGCGGGCAGGCGCTATGAGGTGTTTCACACCGACTGCCTCGCGCGGGACATGGTCGACCATGTGACCAGCAGGTGGGGCGTCTGGGTACTGATCTCCCTGCGGAG
Source organism: Streptomyces sp. NRRL F-6676 (assembly GCF_000725625.1). Taxonomy (GTDB): domain Bacteria; phylum Actinomycetota; class Actinomycetes; order Streptomycetales; family Streptomycetaceae; genus Streptomyces. Next base: position 667 of record NZ_JOHS01000092.1, on the reverse strand, counting down.
CACCGACCTCCGGTTCTACGAGCTGCGTGAGAGCATCCAGGGCATCAGCGAGAAGATGCTCGCCCAGACCCTGCGGACGCTCGTCCAGGACGGACTGGTCTGGCGCAAGGTCGAGCCGACGACGCCGCCCCAAGTGACGTACGGGCTGACGGAGTTCGGCCGGGAGGTCGGCGAGCCGCTGACCGAACTGTTCGACCGGATCACCGACCGGCTGTCCCGCGAGGGGCCACGTCCCTGACGTTGTCCCCCTGGGGAGCTACGGGCAGGTGTCCACGGTGGGGTGACGATTCCGACGGCGGAAATCCATAGCGTTCGGTCATGGCCGCAGGGACTGGGCCGAGGGCCTGGTGAACGGGTCCACCGTTCGCTGACCGCTTCCTTGTCCGTCTGGAGGACCCCATGAACCGCATGCTCAAGGCCACCGCCGTCGCCACCCTCTGCTGCACCGCCGCCGCCGGTCTCGGATACGCCGGCGTGGCGCAGGCCAAGGGGGACGGCGGGCTGGGGGTGCGGGACGCGGCGAGCGCCGCGTGGACCACGCACACGAGTCACGCCGACCGCGGGGACGCCTTCGTCGGGGAGAAGAAGATCAACGTCGAGGGTCATTCGGTGAATGTGTCGTGTGAGGGTCGGCAGTCGCGGCGGGGTCCGGTGGTGGTGCTGGTGG
>NZ_JOHS01000091.1 GCF_000725625.1 Streptomyces sp. NRRL F-6676 | reverse complement strand
GCGTGTCGGCGCGCGCGGCACAACCCGCTGGAACAGTTCCCACAACTCGTCCGGCACCATCCGCTCGACCATCAGCACGGCAGCAGATTACCTAGACAGTCAAATGAGACGACCTCTAAGAAGTCATCTCATTTGGCGAGTCGGCGGTAGCAGATGAGGGTGCAGGCGATGCTGGTGAAGGCGAGGAAGTGGTCGGCCTTGCGTTCGTAGCGGCGATGGAGGCGGCGGCAGCCGGCGAGCCAGGCCATGGTGCGCTCAACGGTCCACCGATGGCGGCCCAGCCGTTGCGAGCACTCGATTCCCTTGCGGGCGATGCGGTGGGTGATGCCACGCTTGCGTAACCATCGCCGCAGGTGGGCGTAGTCGTAGCCCTTGTCGGCGTGGAGTTTGCCGGGCTTGCGTCGACGTGGTCCGCGGCGCGAGCGAATCGGAGGGATGCCCCTCACGAGCGGGACCAGGGCCTGACTGTCGTGCATGTTGGCCCCGGAGATGCCGACGGATAGGGGCAGACCCGATCGTTCTGTGATCAGGTGGATCTTAGAGCCGTACTTGCCCCGGTCGACAGGATTCGGACCTGTCAGGTCCCCCTTTTCAGGGCCCGCATGTTCACCGAGTCGATCGCGCACCGCGACCAGTCCAGCTCGCCGCGGGCGCCGAGTTCGTCGAGCACCAGGCGGTGCAGCTTGGCCCACACCCTGGCCTTCGACCACTCCGAGAACCGCCGGTGAGCGGTCGCTCCGGACGGGCCGAACGACGCCGAAGGCAGCTGCTGCCAGGTACAACCCGACGTGGCCACGAAGACGATCGCGGCCAGCACTTCCCGGTCGCCGTGCCGACGCCGACCACCGCCCTGCTGGTGGATCAGCGTGCGGCGTCAGATGCGGTGCATCGCAAGGCGGAGGGGTGCCCGGATACTGGATGTATCCGGGCATTCCGACAACGCGGCGAGGCGTCGTAGCTGTCGTCGCGCGCCCGCCAGGGATTGCGGGACAGCCCTTAGGGTCCGTCTTCAAACGGATCTTGCCCAGAGCAGGAACGAGGCGAGGGTGACCGCCGCTTCGTAGGAAGTGGCGGTCTTCTCGTATCTGGTGGCGATGCCGCGAGGTGGATCTTGGTGGTCAGTCCGCCTCGGGATCGGCCGAGGGCGTGATCGTCCGGTTCGTCCTGCTGCTGCCGCCCCCTTTTCGGCCGGTGGCGGCGGCGTGCTGGTGGGCGCGGACGATGGTGGAGTCGATCTGGACCAGCCAGTCGATGTCACCGGCTGCGTCGGCGTGGGCTTGGATGTGCTGCAGGGCCTGGGTGAACACTCCGTCGAGGGCGTAACGGCGGAAGCGGGTGCACACGGTCTTCCACGGCCCGTAGCGTTCCGGCAGGTCACGCCAGGAGATCCCAGTGCGGATCTTGTAGACCATCCCGTTGATGACCTGCCGGTCCTCCACGCGGGCACGTCCCGTCGCGGCCCGGGGTATCAGCAGAGCGAGTAACTCCCACTCCTGGTAGGTGAGTTCATGACGACGTACCACGACATCATGATCCACCACCCGGCTGATCTTTGAAGACGAACCCTAGCGCCAGTCAGTCTGGCGGCGGCATTCGCCGGAGTACCCCTTCTCGCGCAGAGTCCGGTGCATCGTGGAGACGCAGCAGTGGGGGCGCCCGGCATCCAACTCGCGGGCGCGGATCTGGCCGGGGGGCCCGGCGTACTCGGCGCAGTTCCTCAACTTCAGGGCCGCGGCCCGTTCGTCAGCCGTGACAGCCCATGGCTGGACCTGCGGCTTCCTGCTTGCGCTCCTGTGGGCGCCGCAGTCTGCGGGTGAGTGGTCCGGGAGCGGCCAGTCGGCCGGCACGGCGGCGGTGGCACCAAGCGCGTGCTCGACGCTGGCGAAGGCATTGTCGGGTGACCAGGGCAGCGGCGTGCGTCGGTCCGACCCCTCGGAGATCTTCTCCAAGAGCGCGGTTCGCCGTCCGAGGCCCGTCATTCTGTCTCCCGGTGTGATCTCGACGGTGGCCGTGAGGGCGTCCTGGAGTGTTCGCACCCCTGCGAGCATGGGCGAGGGCGGCCTCCCACCCCGCGTGCCTCCCTGCTCTACCCGCCGTGGCCCGTCGCCTTGCCCGCCACGGCGGTGGCCGCGCGGACGAAGGGGGCAAGGGGTGGGTAGGTGGCGTGCTCGTGTCAGGCGAGGACGAGCGTGGTGGGCTCGGCATCATCGACTGGTGCAGGGACCAGGTCGTCGCGGATGGAGGAGGGGAGGACGGCGACCATGCGGCGCAAGGCGATGAGGTGAGGAAGCTACCCAAGGCCGTGGACCTCGGTTCCGTGTGAGCCACCCCTGGATGCCCCCGGCCAGCGCGGCAGGGGCTCCCCGGCGGGGTCGTTCAGACAGACCCGGGTACCGCCCGCGAGGCGATGCGAACTCGGCACGGATTGTGGCTGCCGCGCGCATCAACAAGGCGCAGCTCTACGCGTACTTCGGCAGTAAGGACGGGCTGTTCGACGCGATCTTCTTCGGCTCGCTGGACCGCCTCGTGAACGTCGTGCCGATCGACGCCGACGACCTCGCGGACTGGGTCGTACACCTCTACGACGAGTACCTGCGCCGCCCCGACCTCATCCGGCTGGCCACCTGGGCGCGGCTGGAGCGGCGTCCGGCGGGGCACCTGGTCGAGGACGCCGACCGCCGGGACGACGCCAAGCTCCGGGCCATCGCCGAGGCGCAGGCGGCGGGCCGGGTGCGGCCGGGCGAGCCGTTCGACGTGCTGGCCCCCGTCATCGCCATGTCCATGGCCTGGTCCCCGGTCAGCAACGTCTACGCGGCGACCGCCGACGAGCCCGACGACGTGCACGAACGCCGTCGCGCCCTGCTCCGCGACACGGTCCGCCGCGCCACCTCACCCCACTGGCCTCAGCGGGCCCCGGCGGCTGCGCCACCCCCTGCGGCGCGCTCTCTCTGGAGCTTGGTGAGCCGGGAGACGAAGAGTACAGCGAACACGGTGCTCACGACGGCGACGACGTCGCCGCCCAGGGCGCTGAGGACGGTCCCCAGGGCGTCGTCCGCGGTCTTCTCCTCGTCCCAGGTCCGGTAGGCGCTCAGTTCTGTCGCGAGATGGAGCACCCAGAGCCACCACCAGGTGTGCATCAGCCACCGTCCGGCGCCCGCCGGGCGTCCGGTCGTCGCCGTCCAGATGTCGTTGGCGATCTGCTTGGGCAGGAAGAAGTTGCCGACGGGGATGAACCAGGAGCCCACCGCCAGGCCCGGTCCGTAGCGGATGCGGCCCGGCGCGAACGACTCGGCGTTCTGCCGCATCCGGTGGAACCAGCACACCCACACGGTCGCCGCGGCGAGCAGCACCAGCACGCTGAGGCCCTCGGCCACGAAACTCGTCACCTGCAGCGCCCGGAAGTCGTCGATGCCCCTGGGGGAGGACGAAGCGGGCCGCCCGTCAAGCTCGCCCTGGACGGCCCTGAGGACGGTGAAGTCGAACAGCACCGGCACGACGAACAGGATGAGCAGGACGTTCAAGGCCGTGGCCAGCCTCTTCGCCTGACGTGCGGGCGGCGGGGCGTACGGCGACGGTGTGACGGGTGCTACTGCGGGAGCCGGGATGGAGTACGGCGATGACTGCGCGCCCCCCGGACCCGCGCCGAGCGGCGTGCGGCTCTGCCACGGGGGCGTCGCTGGGTTGTACGCGGCGGGCGGCGGTCCGAAGCCTACGGCGGGAGCCGTGCTGGAAGCCGCCCCGACCGGCGCCCGGTCCTCCGGGTCCTCGCTGTCCAGCAGCTGTACGGCGTGCCGGCCCAGCTCCGCCAGCACCTCGCCGGGCAGCCACGCACCGCCCGGGGTGTCGTCCGCGCCCGCCATATCCTCGATCGACGTCAGCAGTTCCTCGGGGGCGGGGCGCTTCTCGGGCTCCTTCGCCAGGCAGGCCGAGACGACACCCTGCCAGGATTCGGGGACCCCGGTCAGGTCCGCCTCCTCGGTCGCGATGCGGAAGAGCAGCGAGTGCAACCCGGCCTCGTCGGTGCCGAAGGGCATCCGGCCGGTCGCCGCGTAGGCCAGCACCGCGCCGAGGCAGAAGACGTCACTCGCGTACGACACCTTCTCCCCGCGCACCTGCTCCGGGGACATGAAGCCGGGCGACCCGACGACGGCGCCGGCCTTGGTGAGCCCCTCGGCGGACTGCGTGGAGGCGTCCAGGGCGCGGGCGATACCGAAGTCGATGACGCGGGGTCCGTCGATCGTCACCAGGACGTTGGAGGGCTTGAGATCGCGGTGGACGAGGCTGGCGCCATGGATGGCCTGCAGCGCCCGCACCAGTCCCGCCGCCAGCACCCGCAGGGTGCGGGAGGGCAGCGGCCCGTACTGCCGGTCGACAACCTCGGCGAGCGAGGGCCCGGCGACGTACCCGGTGGCGACCCAGGGGGTGGCCGCCTCGGTGTCGGCGTCCAGCACCGGCGCGGTCCACTCACCGCCGATGCGCTGCGCCGCCTTCACCTCCTGCGCGAAGCGCCGCCGGAAGTCGGGCATGCGGGCCAGTTCCTCCCGGACGGTCTTGACGGCCACCGTCCGGCCCCGGTCGGAGCGCGCCAGGTACACCCGGCCCATGCCGCCCTCACCGAGCCTGCCGAGCAACCGGTACCTGCCGATCCATTCGGGATCATCCGGATTCAACCCGTCCATCTTGCTCCCTCTCCCCTCGGCGACACCTTGCGCACCGGGATTGGGGACGAGGATAGAGGCAGGGGTGACGCGTGGAAAAGCCGGTACTCCCCGTGCGGTTGAGCGGGTCACGGCGCACGGCTATGGTCGCGGACGCGGACCCGCCCGTCTCCGGGCCCTTGCCCGTGACACCATCTGCTGCGTGCTCGGCATCGGCTACGCCCTCTCCACCCGCTTCCCGGACCCGCCGCAGACGGACTACCGGCGCGCGGACGTCCACGCCCTGCGGCACGACCTGTTCTGCGGGGACGTGTACCTCGCCGACACCAAGGCGGACCGGGAGTTGCCCACAGCCTGGGGATGGGTGCCGGTGCTCGACTTCGCCTGGGCGCTGTGCGACATCGTGGAGCACGTCGACCGGGACCCGGCGGGCTCCCGGGCCGCCCGGCCGCAGCAGGCCGAGCCGGACTTCACCGAGTCCACCGACCGCCTGCTCTTCGAGCGCCGCTTCGGCCGGGTCGACATCGAGGCGGAGTGGCTGCCGGCGTGCGAGCCCTCGCTGTCCTTCTCCCACACCGAACTGCGCCGCGAGGCCCGGGACTTCCTGCACGACCTGCTCGCCGACCTCACCGACCTGCACGATGACCTGGCGGACATCCCGGCGACCTGTACCCTCCAGGCGCGCTTTCCAAGGGTGGCCTGGAGGCCCTGAGGCTGAGCGCACATACCGAGATGATCCACCTGCCGACCGGAGCGGTCAGAGTACTTTCGTCCGGTGCGAGTTCGACGGTCATCAAGTGCAGCGGGAGACGGTTCCGTTCTTCTCTTGAGGGAGCACGCGTGCACCGTCGCGCAGGACGGTAAGGACTCGACCTTGCGACGGCCCAGTTCGAAAGCCACCTGACGAGCACCCCACCGCAGATGCTGCTGCCGGAGTTCGCAGAGCGATGCCTCGACATCCGCGGGTAGCCTGGACGGCGCGATGGGGACGCCGAGACCGCTTCACCAGGCACTCGACCCCACCCTCCTGATACCGCTTCCGCCACGTATGCACCGACTGCAGCGACACGCCGCACCTCAACGCGACCTCGACCACGGGCGCCCCGTCCAGGACCTCCAAGACCGCCCGATATCGATGCTCCACGAGCGCCTGTGGCTCCACCCTGCCCCTTTGTTACAGGAAACAACGACCGTCAGCGGTCAAGAATCTGATGAGAACAGAACGTCAAAGATCTCTTGAGCCCACACACGTCAGAGACTGGCTCAGGCAGGCCCTCGGACATCCGGGCCCGCACCAGTTGCAGCACCTGAAGTCGCAGGCCAGGACGCTGTGCTAGGCGCGGACGAGACCGTCGACGCCAAGTCCTCCCTCACTGCGTCGGGGCCGGCCGCCAGTACTCTGGTGCGCTCACGGGCGTCGGTCTGTGCCAGGTGGTTGTCCACCTGGCCGCGGTCACCGACATCGTGACTGTGGTGATCGACCGCAGCCTGTATCTTCCCAGGGACTGGGCCGCGGACGAGGAACGCCGCGAGGCTGCCGGGGGCGCGGAGGAGACCATGTTCACGGCCAAGCCGCAGCAGGCCACAACATGGTGGCTCACACCTGTGGTCGTTGGGCGTCGCCCGCAGGCATGTGGTGGTGACCGAGGGAGCGGGTTGCAGGTGGCAAGCCCGTGAGATGATCAACAAGCTCCTGCCCCGCCAGCGGATGCGCTCGCGGTACGGACGCGGTACGGGGGAACTCGCGAGTACGACTGGGCCTGGCTCGATGTCCGCGCGGGCGACATCCCCAGGGGTGTCGCCCGTCGGCACCGCTACCCGGGGCTCTCCTTCCTCCGCCGCTGTCCGCGCCCTCACAGCCGCTGCCACGACCACCGGACAATGTCTGGACCGCCTCGATCACGTCGACTCTGGCCGTGCCGCCCGCCTCGACCGACGTCAACCGGTCGGCGAAGTCACCGGCCGATACGAGCCCCGAGAACCATTCGTCTTCGTCCTTGCGGGGTCGTGAGGCGGCTCGCAGCATGTGAAACCGTGGCTCGGCGTCCGGCAGAGAGTCAGGGCACGAGGTTGTCGAGGTCGATGTCGAGGAGAATGGGAACGGAGACCTTCAACCGGTTGCGGTGGATGCCGGTGCTACGTGTCCAGCTCGGGGTACCGGGCGAGCGCGGCGTCACGGGCGGAGGCGACGGAAGCACTGTCGGTGACGTCGATGCCGATCGTGCCGAAGCCTTCTGCGGCGAGTTCCGCGAGTGCCTCCTGGCTGCGGCCGCCGACGGCCACGGTGCTGCCCGCCGCGGCGAACCGCCGGGCCAGCTCCCGTCCGATACCCGAGGCCCCGCCGACGATGAGAGCGGTGCGGTCGGAGAGATCCAGGACTTCTTCCTTTCAGTCCCTGGCGCCGACGGCGTTCAGGCTCGTGACGCAGACGGCGATGTTCCCTGTCCCGTTCGAAACAGTGCTTTCCAGGCAGGGCTCCCGCCCGGCGGCAACCGCCGCGTGCCTGGCCTGCGCCGTGAGGAAGTCGCCCTGCTCGCCGGAATCAGTCCCGATTACTACCTTCGCCTGGAACGGGGCCGCGACAAGAACCCCTCTCCGCAGGTCCTCGCATCACTCGCGCGCGTCCTGCAGCTCGACGACGTCGAGCGGACGTATCTGCTCGGCCTCGCGTCGGCACGCCCCAGGACGCCGCGCCGCAAGCGTCCCGAGCACGTACCGGCGCGGGTGCACGAGCTGCTCGCCCACCTGCGGATTCCCGCGTTCGTCGAGGGTCGCGCGTTCGATGTCCTGGCCTCCAACCCCATGGCGGTCGCGCTCTCCCCCGCCTGCGACCCGGCCAGAACTGGCTTTCGTTCTCTCCTGCTCGACCCGGAGGAACAGGCCTTCCACCAGGACTGGACTGCGGCCACCGCCGACTTCGTCGCCGCCCTGCGCACCACCATCGGGGACGACACGGACAACCCCCGGTTCGTCGCGCTCGTCGGAGAGCTGGCACTGTCCAGCCAGCGCTTCCGTACCCTGTGGGCCCGGCACGACGTCCGCGGTCTCGACGGCGGCACGGCCACCGTCCACCACCCCGTCGTCGGTGAACTGCACCTCCACAGCGACAAACTCCCCGTCGGCGACGTCATCCTCGTCGTGTACTACCCCGACAAGGACAGCGGCAGCGACGAGAAGCTGCGGCTCCTCACGGCACTGTCACTTACCGAATCCACCAGCACAGCACACGGCAGATCGGCGGACGACCCGCGCCCAAGGACACCCTGACGAACTCGTGTCGTCCTGGGTCTCGACCAGGCCCCCCACGTCGTACTGATCGTGTCAGACTGCTGCGGCAGCCCCGGCTTCGCGGTGAGCTGAGGGCCCTCGGTCCGGGCACAGCCGACCAGCTTGTCGGTCAGCTGGTCCTCACAGACTCCACAGGCGCCGGTTCACTCGGTCCGATGGACTCCGCTCGGCCATGCCAGTGCTGGTCGTCGATGCACTTGCTTCCCATCTGACGCTACTTCCTCTGGAGCCTCACGACCCGGTCTCCAGGTGTGCACTATCAAGGGGAAGCGGCCCCGCCGCTGTGGTGGTCAGGCCGGGAGTGCGGCCTTGTATGCAGCCCGTCGCCCTAGACCGCGCCGGCCTCGGATTGTCAGGAGCACGCGGGTTTGCCCGGGAGAAGCTGTCTGACGCTTGCGGCGATGCGGTCGAGGCCGACATCGGTGGTAAGAGCGCTCTTGTCGGGGTGTTCGGCGATTGGGGCTCGAACGCCGAGCAGGGCCTGCACGAGTTCGGGGTGGACAGTCCGGCCGACGATGGCCTCGGCCGTCTCCCGCGCCTCCTCCTGCGTCAGTCCCCAGACCCGGGAGACGTACGCGCTGATGCACGTCGTGGGAGCTTCGAAGACCGCCTCGTAGTAGCCGGAGGCGATCTCGGGCACTCTCTCCGCCTCGGCGATCCCCATCCGGAGCGTGCGCAGGGATGAGGACCACAGCAGTAGCTGAAGCAGCCGTCCGCAGTAGCGCACAAGGGCGTCAGCCGGGTCGGCCCGGTCAGCAGTGACGTAGTGCTCCGGCGAGCCCAGGCGGTCGAGGTAGAGCTCGCGCACCAGGGCGACGACCCCGGAAAAGAGGGCGTCCTTGCTGGGGAAGTGTGCGTAGAGCGATCGTTTGGAGGTCTCGGCCCGCTGGGCGACGACGTCCATCGAGGTGCGCTCGTAGCCGGTCTCGAGAAACACGTCCTTTGCGGCTAGGAGGATGTGCTCGCGGAGCTTCTCGCCTCGTCGCACCACCATGGTGGCCCCTTCCTGAAGTAGACGGTACAGTGGAGTTTACTTTCTCCAGTCATACGGGAGGTATACCCATGATCGTCGTCACTGCCCCCACTGCCAAGATCGGCCGCCGCGTCGTCGAGCAGTTGCTCGATGCCGGCGAGCCCGTCAGGGTCGTTGCCCGCGATCCGCAACGACTCTCTCCCGCCATCCGTGACCGCGTCGACATCGTGGAGGGCTCCCACCGCGACGCCGCGGTTGTCGACAAGGCTTTTGCCGGCGCCGACGCGGTGTTCTGGCTGATGCCCAGCGACCTGCGCGCTCCCGACGTGATGACCTCCTACGTCGAGGCCAGTAGGCCGGGCGTCGAGGCCGTCGCCGCGCACGGCGTCCACCATGTCGTCGGGGTATCGGCGCTGGGCCGGGGGACCGCCGTTGCAGATCGGGCCGGCAACGGCACCGCCTCGCTGGCCATGGACGACCTGTTCGCTACGGTGACGAACTACCGCTCGCTCGCCAACCCGACCTTCATGGACAACACGCTGCGCGACATCCGCACGATCCTGGGGGAGGGCGCGATCTTCGGTCCCTTCGCGCCCGACCGTAAGCTGCCGATGGTGGCCACCCGGGACATCGGCACCGCCGCCGCTCGCCTGCTGCTGGACCGCGGCTGGACCGGCTTCGCCGACGTCCCGCTGCTCGGCCCGGAGGACCTGTCGGGCAACGACATGGCCACTGTCATCACCGACGTGCTGGGCATCCCGGTGCGCTACGTGCAGATCGAGGCGGCGCATTTGGAGACCGCCATGCTCTCCTTCGGCGCGTCGCCCGGCATGGCCCGGGCGATGGCCGACATGGCGACGGCCAAGATCGACGGCCTTGACGACGGAGTCGTCCGCACCGACGCGAACAGCACGCCCACCACCTTCCGCCAGTGGTGCACAGAGGTCCTCCGACCTGCTGTCGACGCCGCCCGCTCCTGACCGCACCACGCGAGGACGAGACAACTCTCACCTGCATCGAGGAACAGGCAATGGATCCTGCGATCACGGAAGCCGCCGGACCGCTGCCCACCAGCGAGGCACCCTGTCTGTGCTTCCAGGCCGTCGGCTCGGTGTCCGTGTCCGGGGCCCCGGGCGGTCCCCAGCGGCGGCCCTGGGCACCGCGTACCGGCTGGGTACCATTCCGGGCGAGGGCTTGGATCCGTTGGATGGACGGGCACAGCATCGACGTAAAGATCGTGTCCTGGACGAGCCCTGTCCAGATGGTGCCCGCCGATCCGGGCATCGCGTTGTGCCGCGTCGCCAACGACAGCCTCGCCGCCGCGGTGGCCGCCCACCCCGGCTGGCTGTTCGCGGCCCTGCCGGGGCAGGATCCCGCCGCCGTCGCCGAACTGGACCAGGCCACTTCGGGGCTCGGCAAGCGCGGAGTCCTGATCCTCGGCCGGCCTGGCGATTGGTTCCTCGACGGTCCGATCACCGGCTGGTCCTCGCTCGGATCGCCGAGCTGAAGTCCGGTGCCGGACTGAGCCTGCCCTACCTGCCCCCGCGACATACCCCCATTCGAACCCGCCCAAGTCCTACTAGCCTTTCGGTCATGACGATTTCTCGTTCTGCTGCTACCACCGACGCAGAGTTGGTGCGGGCCGCGCAAGCGGGCGATGTGAGCGCCCTCGGTAGTCTGCTGGGCCGCCACCGGCCAGCGCTTCTCGCCGTCGCCATCAGCATGGTTGGTTACGGCCCTGACGCCGAGGACGCCGTGCAGGAGGCGAGCATGACCGCCCTACGACGGCTCGACGATCTGCGTGATCCCGGCGCGGTGGGCGCCTGGCTGCGTGCGGTGGTCCGCAACGCCTGCCGCATGCAGTACCGGGCGCCGGCCCATGTTCCTCTGGACGCCGGTGTCGCGTCGGTACTTCGGTCGGCAGAACCGGATCCCGCGGAATTGCTGGGACAGCATGCCACCCGGGACTGGCTCTGGCAGGCGCTGGAGGAGTTGTCACCCCCGCTGCGTTTGGTGCTCATGCTGCGCTACTTCAGTGGTGTGGCGGCGTATCAGGACATCGCTGATGTCTGCGGAGTGCCGGTGGGCACCGTGCGCAGTCGGCTGAGTGAGGCTCGCGGCAAGCTGACACGAGCCCTGCTGGCGACCGCCGACACCGCGCACGGCGACATCCGAGCCGTCACCGCGGAACGACGGTGTCAAGCCGAGGAGTTGCTGAGCGCAGCGCGGCGCGGTGCGCCGGTGCCCGCTCTGGCCACCTCCTGGCTGCCGACGGTCGCGGTGTCTGGGCCTGGTGGCATGCGAGCCGAGGGGTACGACCTGCTTGCCCACGGGTTTCGGCAGGATCTGACCGCCGGTGTGGGCTATCGGCTGACCAACGTCGTCGCCAGCGGTGATGTCGCCATCTGGGAGGTCGCGCTGCAGAGCCCGCCGGAGGACCCGTTCCATTGTCCGCCCAGCGCGGTGTGGGTCCTGCATCTGCGTGCCGACTGGGTGGAGCGGGCCCGGCTCTTCCACACGCGCCGGGAGCCTCCGACGCACACTCATGCAGCGTGACCCGCATCACAAGCGAAGCTTCGAACTTTTGCCCCGCACCACGCATCTGGTGGTGGCGACAACGTGACCGGTAGCCGCGCCCCCGCGGGCGGCGCCGCAGGGATCCGGTTCCTTCTTCCGTTCGGAGATGACATGCTTTCCTACCCCCAGCCTGCTCAGGCCGCCGAGGACTTGCCCGAGTTGCTGCGCCCCACCATCGAGAAGTACCGGGCCCAAGCCCAGGAGTTGCGCAGGCTGCCGGACGAACTCCTCGACCAACTGCGCGCCAACGGCGCGTTTCGCCTCAACACTCCGCGTGAGCTGGGCGGGTACGAGCTGCCGCTGGCCAGGACGGCGGCTGTGATCGAGCACCTCGCCCGCATCGATGGCTCGACCGCCTGGGTCGTGTGGAACCTCAATACCGGCTTCACTGCCTCGTTCCTCACCGAGGCGAGTGTGGAGCGAGTCTGGGCAGACGGCCCGGACCCGATGATCGCGCACTCCAGCCAGCCGGGTCATCTGGCACCGAGCGACAACGGCTTCCGGCTCTCCGGTGAGTGGAAGCTCGTCAGCGGGGTCGATGCGGCCCGGTGGATCGGACTGCTCGCACTCGTCCTGGACGACGGGCAGCCACGCATGACCGAAGCTGGCCCGGAGTGGCGCTTCTGCCTGGTTCCCCGCGCCTCGGTGACCGTGCGCGACACCTGGCACTCGACCGGAATGCGAGCCACGAACAGCAACACGGTCACGATCCAGGACGTACCGGTGGCTGCCGACATGGTCGTGGCGCCCGATGTGGCCGCCCGCATCGACCGCCCGCTCTATCGCGTATCGCTGATTGACCAGATCCCCGCCGGGAGCGCGGCGATCGTACTGGGCTTGGCGCGCGCGGCGATCGAAGAGACGGCAGCGTTGTCGCTCGCCAGGACCGGACCGGACGGCGCGCCGCTCGCACAGCAGCCTCGGATCCAGGCCGTTTTCGGCCGCGCGGCCGCGCGGGTCGACGCCGCATGGGAGTTGCTGATGACCGCCCTGCGAGGACTAGATGCCGCTGCGGCGGAGGGCCGCCCCGCTACGGAGGCGGAACGCGCTGCAGAGCTGGGCGCGTTGTCTCACGCGGGCGAGACCGCACGCGAAGTGCTCACGTCGATGCACGAGGTGGGCGGTTCAAGCGCTCTGTACGAATCGAGTCGACTGGGCCAGCTCTTCCGCGACGGCCACACCGCCGCCCAGCACATCGCCCTGTCCTCGGCCCACTACGAACCGGCCGGTCGCAGCGTCCTCGGTATCCCCGCCGCCGACCCCGCCCTGTGAATTGACGACGACCGACGAGCACTGCCGGTCGATCGACGCCGAAGCGCTCGGCCGCACGTAGGCGCGGTTGATGTTGGTGCTGGTGGACAGTTCTTCCGAGCTGACGGTGCTGCCCTCGAGCGTGTCGGCCAGGAAGGTCAGCACGTGCACCGCGACGGCGAATTGCCACTGCGGGCTGCCGGCCACTGAGCCTGCGCCGCACCGAGTTCGCAGGCCAAATGGCTGGCGTGGTCGGTCCTCGGGATGCTTGTGCTGATCGTGGGCGGGACCCACGGAGAAAATCGTCCGGCGTTGATTTCGAGGTTCGTCAGAACGATGGCGAGCACACGTGTCGCGACCTCAAGCAGCTGATCGCGGTTGCGAGCGGCGTCGACTCACATCGTTCGTGGCCTCGGACGTGAAGCGGAGCGTAGTCCGCTTCGGGTGGCTGTTATGAGCGGAACCACAGCTGCCGCGTCAGTAGCCCCTCCTTTTGTAGCCCTGAGCTGACGGATCTGTTTCTGTCACTACTCGCTTCCCCGATCCCCACACAAGGGAAAAATACGTGATCATTACGTTGCGAGATCAGCCCAGTCAGAAACTCGTTGTGGAAAAGCGAGCCGCGGGACACGATAGCGGCGCCTGGACGTACCAATTGCCGGATCAGTGGTTCGGCATCGTCACGCCAATACGAGGCGCGTGTCAAATTGAAGGTCGGGAGAAGCGCGATTGGTCACGTACCACGCTCAGGCCTGGAGAGGTCTGTCGGGTCGCACCCAACAACGTGATCCGGGTCAGCCGAATGCTGCCCAGACGCCTCCCCTTCGAAGTCATTTTTATACAGCTTTCCCTAGAAGTTCTTCAGCGGACACTGGAAACGCACACCACCGCGCCTGTCCGTGACATTTCGGAATTACAGACACTGCGCTCCTTCGATCCACATGTGGCGTCCATGGCGGAAACTCTACTTCAGGCTCGGACAGGTGCAGGAGAGCGCTATACCCAGAGTGCAGCCCACTATCTAGCTGAGTACCTACTCTATCCACGCCGCGACGCCTCACCGGCCATCGGAGGTCTTAGCCCGGAACAGCTTCAAACGGTGACAGAATTCATGAGATCGAATTTCTCCTCGAGTATCACGCTTGATCGACTTGCCGAGGAAGTGGGAATCAGTCGCTACCACTTTCTGCGTCGTTTTTCCGCAGCTACCGGAAAGACGCCTCTGCAGTACCTGACCGAGTTGCGAATCGAAGCCGCCTGCTATCTGCTTGCAGTAGACAATGGCCCAGTATCTCAAGTCGGTAGACGCTGCGGCTTCCCCAACCCCGAGCACTTCGCCCGCGTGTTCCGTAAGCATATTGGATGTGCGCCATCGCAATACCGGAAGCAAGGTCAGTGAGCGTTTTCAGCGTTGCCTCTCCAGGGTGAGGACGGCTTTGGCGATGACGGCCATGAGATTGGGGCTGCAGCGGGCTCTGCGGAAGGTCTGCCAGGATTTCAGGCGGGCGACTCCCATCGCAAGGCGGAGGGGTGCCCGGATACTGGATGTATCCGGGCATTCCGACAACGCGGCGAGGCGCCGTAGCTGTCGTCGCGCGCCCGCCAGGGATTGGCGGGACAGCCCTTTGGGCGGGCGGCGCTTCGCGGTGGTGACCCAGTCGCTGGCACCGATGCAGGCCATGTCCGCGAGGACCGGGACACCCTGGCGTTCACAGATCCGGATGATCTTGTGAGTGCGGGCGGCCGTCAGGTCGTGGGTCCGGCCTGGCAGGGCCGGCGACAGCCACAAGATCTTCCCGACAAGATCTGTGACGACCTGCACGTTCACGCCGTGCCGCTTGTGCTTGGACGAGTAGTCGGCCCGTCCGTCGCCGACCCGGTCGCACTCGGCGAGGGTGCCGTCCACAAGGACGTAGTCGAGGTCCGCCTCCCGCAGTGTCTTCAGCCGTCACTGACCGGGTGATCGGGTATCGCCGCACCCGGCTCGCCGCGTACAAGGTTCCTTGCTCCGTCTGCTTCGTCGCGGCGCTGCGGCAGACGTCGACCGGCAAGGTTATGCGCCGTCGGCTCGCCGACCTACAGACCGAACCAACCACCTAGGAGGTCTCGATGACCGAGCACCTGCTCACCGCAGCACAGACAGGCCACTTGCGGCACTTCGACAATCTCTCGCGCCAGTTGCCCAACGACTGGTCCCTGATGCAGGGCAAGGGAACCGGCCAGGACGATTTCGGCGGTTATCGCTTCCAGCTCGCCTACATGGCCTACGCCCTGGCACTCACCCACGTCCATCGCCTGCCGGCCGCTCCGGGACTGTTCCAGCCGACAATGCAGCGGCTTATCGACAAGATCCTCCTACCCGAGGTCTGGATGTACTGGCGCGATTCGAGTCGTGGGGGAGCGGTGTTCAACGCTCATCTTGTGGACTCCCTCGGCGAGGAATGGGATCCCGTCGTCCGCGACAACATCATGTACAGCGCGTATGTCCAGTCGATGGCACTCCTGCACGACCATCTCTTCGACAGCGATCGCTATGCGGCTCCCGGCTCGCTGACCATGCGGCACTGGTCGTTCTTCTGGGGTGGCGAGGAGAAACGCTTCGCTTACGACAGGGATGCACTCAACGAGCACATATATTGGCAAATGGTGCAAAATGGCTACCTGGGTGTGGCCTGTGAGCCGAACTGCGTCTTCCAGATCTGCAACCAGCCCGCGATCCTTGGTTTCCGGCTGCACGACCTGCTCACCGGGGGCAACCGCGCCGACGAGGTCATCGCCGGTTACGAGCAGGCGTGGGCCGATTTCGGTCGGCTCGACGACGCGGGGCACTACAACCAGGTGATCCTCCAGGATTCCAAGACCGTCGAGCCGAACAGAGCGCCCTCACCCTGGGTGGACGCGTGGTGCGGCACCCTGATGAACATGTGGAACCGCGACTTCGTGCGCGCCAACTACCCACGACAAGTCGCCGACTTCCTCGTCCCCGGCCCGGACGGCACCTTGGCGGTGCGCCCCGTGGAGCGCCAGGAGGTGTTGGGCCAGAGAGTGATCGCCGACAACTGTGACTTCGGATGGGTGACCGCGTGGGCGTCCGAAATGGGAGACGAGCGCGCACTTAAGGGACTACTCGCCCACGCTGACCGCTTCATGAACCCGACATGGCGCGACGGTGGTCTGTACTACCCCCGCAACGACACCGTCGTGGCCCCCGACGGACACCTCGTCGAGATGGACCCGCTCAGCGGCAACGTGCTGATCGGGTACGCACGGCTCAACGTGCCGGACGGGCTGTGGGGCCTGTACAACCGGCCCTGGGGCCGAGAGCATTTTGACGAGCCCGCACTGACCGCCGTCGACCGGGACGTCGACGTCAGCCGGGCCGAGGTTGTCGACGGCGTGCTGCACACACGGCTGCAACGCAGCCATGAAGTCCCTGGCGACGGCACCGTCACCATCAGCGGGATCGCCGCCCGCGGACGTTGGACCCTCGCCGTCGATGGACTGCCCACTGCCTCCATCGACGGCACCACTGCACTGTGTGAGCCGGGACCGTTCGCCGAAGCGGTAAACGTCCGCGGTGAGCAGGTCGTGCTCCGCTGCACCGATACCCCGCACCGGTTCACCTTCTGGCAGGAACGATGACGACACCGGGAATGACCCCCACGAAGCCCTCCTTCTCCCTCGTCGACCACCAAGGTACGCACGTGACCGAGCAGACCTACCGGGGCCGGTGGCCGCTGGTGTTCTTCGGCTTCACTCACTGCAAGATGGTGTGCCCGCGCGCGATGAGTAGGCTGTCCGACGTACTGGACGAACTCGGAGAGCTCGCCGACAAGCTGCACCCGCTCTACATCACCGTCGACCCAGACCGGGACAACCCGGACGTGCTTCAGGACTTTCTCCGCGCCTATCCGCGCTTCACCGGACTCACAGGCCCGGTCGCCGGGGTCGAGCACGCCAAGCGGGAGTTTCGGGTCTTCGCCCGACGCAGAGACGATCCCGACGACCCGGACGGCTACTCCGTGCCGCACACCGCGATCACCTACCTGCTGACCCCGCAGGGAGAGTACGCTGCCCACTTTCTCGACACCCTCGACCCCGCGGAGATCACCGCCAGGCTGCGGCACATCCTGTGAACCCGCGCTCCGGGTGCGGGCCTCGCGCAACCCTGCCCGGACGCGCACCCGGGCCGCTCGCGACGGCGGCGACTGGATCCTGAAGGCTCGTAGGCACTGTTTCCCGGACCATGTGCGGAGCCAGACCAGGAGGGCTGCGAGGGTGACGGTGCCGAGGTAGATGTGGGCGCGTTTCTCGTAGCGTGTGCCGGATTCCGCGTCGTCACAGGTACCGTCGGTTGCTGCGGGAGGTGTAGGCCAGCACGTGGTCGGGCCGGGTGCGGAACCGGCCGACTCCCGTCCGGGGTACGGAGATCTGCCTCCGTACGACCTGGGCAAGCCGCGCCAGCATGGGGTCCTGGTCGCCGATCACCATCGTGCACTGAGCAATAGTGATCGGCGGAGCGATGCCCGGTGTGGCACGCGACGTCGCGGCTACCGACCAGCCGCGTAGGCGGCCTGGAGGTGATTGCCGATCATCGTGACCGCGGTTCGAGCAGTCTTGGCGGGCTGGAAATGCGTGAACCCGTGGTCGACGCCGGCGAACTCGTGGTGATCGACCTTCGCGCCGTTCGCCCGCGCCTTCTCGGCGAACAAGCGCATGTCGTGTCGGAGTGTGTCGAGGCCACCGGTGAGAATTAGCAAGGGTGGGAAGCCGCCCGGATTCAGGTACTTCGCCGGGGACACGACCGGATCGGTCAGGTCGGCACCGAGGAGGTAGGTCTCGCGGACCATCCGCAACATCCAGTGCCCGATGACCGGCATCTTCCGCGGCGAGGTGCGGCTTTCGTCTGGCAGGGAGAAGTCCGAGACGCCGTACTCCAGGCTCGCCGCGACCGGCGTAGCCTCCCCGTCCTGCAGGGCTTGGACTATCACACTAAGTGCGAGTTTCGCGCCCGCGCTCGCCCCACCGATCGAGACCCGGGTCGGGTCCCAACCGCGGACGCTGGCACGGTCGAGGAGCCACAAGTAGGCGTCGTAGGACTCCTGTTCGGCGACAGGGAAACGGACCTGCGGGCTCACGTCGTAATCGGGAAGAACGACGAAGCAGCCAACCTCACTGGCCAGGTACCGCGCGACGTTGTCCTCCTGCTCCGGACGGCGCGCCACGAACGCTCCGCCGTGAAAGAGCAGGTGGACCGGAGGACGCCGCTCAGCGGTCAGCTCCGCTTCGATGTCCGCGCGAACCGGCGAGTAGAGCAAGGCGGATATATCGCCGTGCCGGGTGGGGATCCTTATTCGCTCCGGGGCGGCGACGGGTTTCGTCGCGAACTGCAGCTTCGGCGATTCGAGCAAGAGCCGACCCAGGACCGGGAAAATCGCCTGGAACGAGCGGGCAACCAGCGCGGGCCGCCAGGCGATAGCTGGTTCTTTGAATGACATCGGATACTCCTGGGGTGAGAACGGAGCCGGCTCTGGACTGTCCGGCTTAGGCGATGACGTGCTGCATGGCATCGACGGCAGTCTCAGTCTGGTCGGCGTAGATGTAGTGGTCAGCGCTGGGCGCCGCGACCTGATCGCTGCGATCGGGCAGGCCGGGCCACTTCTCCTGGCGAGAGCCGCGCCCGGCAGCAGGCTCTCGCCGACCTCGGCGCGACTGGCAAGCTCACCCGCCCCTACCGGCCGCAGACGAACGGCAAGGTCGAACGTTTCAACCGGACCCTGCACGACGGATGGGCCTCCTGCGGCCCTGTCCCAGCAACGACGAAGGAACAGCAACTCTGGCAGACTTCCTCCACAGCTACAACAACCAGCCCCGCTGTGACACCGCGCTCGGCCCCCACCCACCGATCAAGCGCGTGAACACTCCTGCGGGTCAATACAACTAATACTCCAGCAGCGTTTCGCTATCTGGCCTGGTCGGTGGCGTCGTCGGGAGTGTAGTTGGCTGCTGGCACGTCAGGAGCGGTCTTGCCGGACCGCCCCTCCAACGAATGACATCGAGAACCGTCTGCGCGGTGACGAGGGCAGTCTTCCCGCGTGATCGACGACTTTGCCGACGCGACCTGGGACTGTGCACTCGACGACCTCTTCCTGCGCATCGGCCACCGTTTCGGCCGTGCCGACCTGCGACGCCCCATGCGTGGACTACGTCCGCGCCCTGCTCTGCCCGGTCGGCCGCAAAAGCGGCTGGCAACTGGCCGAACACGCAGGTCACCGCGCCCCTGCCCCCCTGCAACGGCTGCTGAACGGAGCCACCTGGAACCCAGACGACATCCGCGACGACCTGCAGGCATACGTCGCTGAACGACTCGGCGAAGCCGACGGAGTCCTCATCCTCGACGACACTGGCTTCGTCAAAAAAGCCACCACCTTCGCAGATGTCCAGCGCCAGTACTCAGGCACCGCCGGCCGCCGCACCGAGAACTGCTAAGAGGTCGTCTCATTTGGCGAGTCGGCGGTAGCAGATCAAGGTGCACGCGATCGCGGCGAAGGCGAGGAAGTGTTCTGCCTTGCGTTCGTAGCGGC
>NZ_JOHS01000090.1 GCF_000725625.1 Streptomyces sp. NRRL F-6676 | reverse complement strand
GGCGCTGAGGGAGCAGGTGCCGTTCGCTTCTGTGAGACGGCGGAGGACGGCGATGCCGCGGATCAGGGGGGCGACGGCCTCCGCGCGGACGCCCCCGGCGTCCCCGCGGAGGCCGTCGCCCCCCTGATCCGCGGCATCGCCGTCCTCCGCCGTCTCACAGAAGCGAACGGCACCTGCTCCCTCAGCGCCCTCGAACGCTCCAGCGGCCTCGCCCGCTCCACCGTCGACCGCATCACCGCCACCCTCGCCCGCATGGGCTACGTCCGCCTGGAGCACCGCGACGTCCTCGTCGCCCCCCGTCTGGCGGAACTCGGCAACGCCTACCTCGCGGCCCTGCGCCTGCCCCGGCTCCTGGACGGCCACGCGGACGCGCTCGCCGACGAGCTCGACGAGTCCGTCTCGCTCGCCGTCCCCGACCAGGACGGCATCCGCTTCATCCACCAGGCCACCCGCCGCCGCGCGATGTCGCTCAGCTTCCGCATCGGCGATCTGCTGCCCGCCGAGCGCACCGCCCCGGGCCCGCTGTTCGCGACCGAGTGGGACGAGGCGGACTGGGCGCGCTGGCGCGCCCGCCGCGCGGCGGACCCCGAGGACCGCGGCTTCCCGGCGGTCCCGGCCCGCAGCCGCCCCCCGGCCGGCGCCACCGGCGACGCCCCGGGCGACGACTTCGAGGAGCGCGCCGCCACGGCCGCCCGCGACGGCTGGGCGTTGGACGACCAGCTCATCGAACCCGGCCTGGTCGCCCTCTCCATGCCGGTCCGGGAACCGGCACCGGACGCGCCGGGCTCCGGGACCGCCGCCGCCCGCCGTATCGCCTGCGTCGTCAGCATCGTCAGCCACACCCGCCGGCACACCGCCGAGGACCTGCGCGAGAGCCTGCTGCCCCGGCTGCGCACGGCGGTCGCCGCGATGGAGCGGGAGCTGGCCGCGGCCCCGCCGGCGGCGCCCTCCCCCGCACCGGCGTCCGGGCTCGCCCGGTGGACCGGCGCGTCCAAGCAGGAGCTGGGCCGGGAGTTCGTCGAGTCGCTGGCCCGGGGGCTGACGGTGATCACCGCGTTCGGGGAGGGCCGCGCCGAGCTGACGCTGAGCGAGGTCGCCGAGGCCACCGGGCTCGCCCGGGCCACCGCGCGCCGGGCACTGATCACCCTGCGCCACCTCGGCTGCGTCACCGCGCAGGGCCGCGGCTTCCGGCTCACCCCGCGCGTCCTGGGCCTCGGCTTCCCGCCGCTGTCCCGCACGACGCTCGCGGAGATCGCGGAGCCGCATCTGACGGCGCTTTCGCAGTACCTGCACGAGTCGTCCTCGCTCGCGGTCCTCACGGGCGACGACGACATCCAGTACGTCGCCCGGGCCTCCGCCGGCCGGGTGCTGAGCGTCCATGTCTCGGTCGGCACCCGGCTGCCCGCCCACCCGACCGCGCTGGGCCGGGTCCTGCTGGCCGGCCGCCCCGACCCGCGCCTCCCGGCCGTGCTGCCGGCCCCGACCGGGCGCACGGTCACCGACCCGGACCGGCTGCGGGTGATCCTGGACGGCGTACGGCGGCAGGGGTACGCGCTGGTCGACGGCGAGTTGGAGGAGGGGCTGCGGTCGGTGGCCGTACCCGTGCGGGAGCGCGACGGACGGGTGGTCGCCGCGGTCAACGTCGCCCTGCACAGCGGCCGCCGCACCGCCGAGGCGTGCGAGACGGAGATCCTCCCCCGGCTGCGCGAGACGGCCGCCCGTATCGAGGCGGACCTGCACGTGGCGGGACGGTTCCGGCGGGTACCGAGCGTGTAAAGCCCTGGCCGGGCAGCGAGCGCGCGCGGCGCCGGCCGGGCATCCAGCCCGTGCGACCCCGGGCGGGCATCCGGCGCGCGCGGCCCCGGCCGGGCGCCCCTACGGTGTCGCCGGTGCCGGTCGGGGTGCGCGGCCGTACACCGCCGGGTCCCGGGCCGGCTCCGCCCGACGCCCGGCCGGCACCAGCGCGCGCCGTACCGGGCCCGCGGCCACCCGGGGCAGCAGCAGCGTCCAGAACCGGGTCAGGGTGGGCCGGCCCAGCCAGCGCCCGTCGTGCCCGCCGAGCGCGACGAAGCCGACCGTCGCGCCCACGACCGCGGTCGCCAGGTCCCGGGGCTGGACGTCCCCGGCCAGCACCGCCTCGCGGCCGGCCCGGGCGGCGGCCCGCTCCACCCACTCCCGCCAGCGCGCGTACAGGTCCTCCCGCTCCCCGGACCCCACCGCCGTACCGTCGCTGAGGTCGAACCCCGCGCGCAGTACGGCGTCGTGGGCCAGCCCGTCCAGCAGGGCGTGGCTCGCGTCGACGAGCGCCTGCAACGAGCCCCCGTACTGCGGCGACGGCCGCTCCGCCGCCGTCATCCGGTCGAACCGCTCGGCCGCCGCCCGGCCCACCGCCGCGGCGAGCGCCGCCTTGCTGGCGAAGTGGAAGTGCAACGCCCCGTTGCTCACCCCGGCCCGGGAGCTGATCCCGGCGAGGGAGGCGAGTTCGAAACCGTCCCGGGTGAACAGTTCGGCGGCGGACTCGATCAACGCGTTCCGCGTGCGTACCGCACGTTCCTGCTTGGCCATCGGTCGCTCCGGGCTGCTGGAGGGTCGAGCGAAACTAACAAACCGTTCGCGCTGTTTTCAAGCGGGCGCACAAGGCGTGAGACGCGGACGGGCGCACCCGGAGGCGCCCGGCGCGCGCCCGCCGCGCGCCGGGTGAACGCCCCTTCGTCGCAGCTCAGTCGGTACGCAGCACGACCGGAAGCCGGGCATATCCGCTGACGATGAAGGACGGCACCCGCCCCAGCTCCTCCACCGGAAGAACAGACTCCAGATCCGGGAAGCGGGCGAAGAGCGCCGCGAGCGCGGTCGTCGCCTCCAGCCGGGCCAGCGGCGCGCCCAGGCAGCGGTGGGCCCCGTACCCGAAGACCAGGTCCTCGCGGCGGCCCGGCCGCAGCAGATCGAAGGCCGCCACGCCGTCGCCACCCTCGCTGCCCTCGCCGCCCTCGGCGCTTTCCCCGTACGCCTCCGGATCGACGGCCGCCGCGGCGAAGTTGACCAGGATGGGCTCGCCGCGCGCGATGCGTACGCCGTCCAGGTCGATGTCCTCGACGGCGAACCGCATCGGCGAGTAGGCGGCGGGCCCGTGCGCGCGCAGGGTCTCCTCGACCACGTCCGCCCAGTCCGCGCGCCCCGCCCGGACGTGCGCACGCTGCTCCGGGTCGGCGCAGAGCGCGGCGACGGCGTTGGTGAGCAGCGTGCAGGTGGTCTCCTGCCCGGCGGCGATCATCAGGTAGAGCGTGCCGAGCAGTTCGGGCTCGGTGAGACGGGCGGTGCCCGCTCCGGGGTCCCCCTCCTCGTCGTCGTCGCGGACCGCGATGAGCGCCGAGGTGAGGTCGTCGCCGGGACGGGCCCGTTTCTCGGCGACCAGTTCGGCGAGCATCCCGAACACCTCCTGCTGCGCCGCCGCCATCTCCGCGCCGGGCACCGCCGTACCGAACACCAGGTCGAGCAGGCCGCACAGCCGCTCACGCGACTCCTCCGCGACCCCGAACAGCTCGCAGATCACGCGCATCGGCAGCACGTTGGCGAACTCGGCGCGCAGGTCGACCTGTTGGCCGGGCGGCAGCGCTTCGAGCCGGTCGAGCAGCGCCTCGGTGATCTCCTCGATCCGGGGCCGCATCGCCTGCGTACGGCGGGCGGTGAACGCGGCGGCGACCAGGCGGCGCAGCCGCGCGTGGTGCTCCCCGTAGGAGAAGAGCATGTTCTCGTTGGCCACCCACGGGTACAGCGGCCAGTCCGGGCCGATCTCCCCGGCCGCGAACGCCGGCCAGTGCCGGCGGCCGTCCTTGGAGACGCGGGGGTCCATGAGCAGCCGCTTGAGGTACTTCTGCCGCACGACCGCCCAGGCGGTGACCCCGCCGGGCAGTTCGACGCGCGCGGCGGGGCCCATGGCCCGCAGGTGCGCGGCCTCCCCGGCCGGGTCGCGTCCGGCGACGTCGAGGGCGTACGGGCAAACGTCGGGGTCCATCCGTGCACTCCGTTCGATCGGGCAGGTGTGGGCGCCGCCGGGAGGTGGCGCGGGGCGGGGCAGCGCGGGGCGGGACGGGGCGAGCAGGGCAGAGCGAGCGGGTCGGGATGAGCGGCGAGTGGCGGGCGGCACGTGGCGGGGCGGCGGGGCCCGTTGGGGTCAGCCGGGCGCGGCGGCCTCGCTGTCGGTCCGCGCTTCCGCTTCCGCCTCTCTGCGGCGCAGTGCCGCCTCGTACACCTTCGGTCCCCGCTCGGCCGAGAAGTCGAGGCGGACCAGGACGCCGGGCGCGGCGACGGCCGGCATCAGGTAGCGGTAGAGGTCGGCGACGCGTTCCGGCAGGTCGGCGCGGTCGGTCATGATCCGCGAGAGCACCTGCACGCCGGTGAACGCGCCGACGAAGAGCCGCGCGAGGTTGGCGACATCGACGTGCGCCAGGATCTCGCCCCGGTGTCTGGCCTCCTCGAACAGTGCGCGGTTGTGCTCGGTCCAGTCCCGCATCGGCACCCGGCGGTTGAGGTTGTCCTTGGCCGAGCCCTGGTCCACGGTCAGGCGCACGCTGCCCTGGACCATGGGGTCGCCGGTGCCGCCCTGCAACAGATGGGCGAGCAACAGCGCCTCGTCCAGGGACTCCTGGAGCTTCAGGTCCTGCTCCGGCACCCGGGGCAGGGAGGAGACCTGCGCCGCCAGGACCTCCTGGGCCAGTGCCTCCTTGGACGCGAAGTGGAAGTAGAGGGCGCCCTTGGTGACCCCCGACCGGCGCAGCACGTCGGAGATGGTCGCCGCCTCGTATCCGACCTCGTCGAACACCTCGGCCGCGGCGACCAGGATGGCCTGCCGCGTCCGGATGGCCCGCTCCTGCCGCGCCACTCGCACCCCGCCCCGTTCATCTGTTCGAGGAATGTCCGCGAGGAACATCCTCAAGGAATGCCCGGACAGTAAAACCAGCCGCACGGTTTTTTCAACCCTGCCGGGAACAGCCCCCGATGCCCCGCTTGTTCCGGCTTCTGCACCCCTCCGTACCCTCCCGCCCCTTGCCCCTCTACGATCTTCACGAAGTCGGAGAGGCATATGCCGGTTGTGGCCCTTGAAAAGAAAACCGGCCGGTCCTTATCTTCGACGTCCGGGTATCCGGATCGACACGTTCCGGTCCCACTCTCCACACCGGCCGCCGCACACCAGGAGACCGACCCACCCCAGGGGGGAACTCGATGACCGTCACGACGTCCGAGGCCTTACGGACGGAAGCATCCCGCCGGCTCCTCCCGCCCCCGTCGGGAAGACCGGCCCCCGGGGTGCCGTCCGCGCCGGACGCCGCGCTCGGCGGTGCCGAGGACCCGGGCGCCGATGCCGGAACTCCCCATGCCGCGGCCGATGCCGGAACTTCCCACGCCGCGGCCGATGCCGAGGCCGCCGTCCGGGCGGATCTGACGCGCCTGCTCTTCGCGGACCCCGACCCCGACCGCACCCACGGCACCTGGCGGGAGCTCGTCGCCGGCCCGGCCTTCACCTACCGCCCCGGCCTCTCCCCCGCCGAGCGCGCCGCGCTGTCGTACGACCGTCTGCGCCTCCTCAACGACGCGCTGACCGCCGAAGCTCCCGCCGCCCCCGTGGCGTTCGCGGCCGATCCGCACCGGCTGGCGGCGCTGCACGAGTGGATCGGCCCGGTGGACGGCGGTCTGACGACGCTGGCGAGCATCCACTACAACCTGTTCCTCGGCAGCCTCGTCGACCACGACCACCAGGTCGACCACCAGGGCGACCACGACGGTGGGGCGACGGGGACGCGTGATCTGTCCCCCTTCGCCGCCATGCGCCGCGTCGGCACGTTCCTCTGCACGGAGCTGGAGCACGGCAACGACGTCGCCGCGATGGAGACCGTCGCCGTACTGGACCGCGCGAGCGGCGGCTTCGACCTGCACACGCCGACGCCGGGCGCGGCCAAGTTCATGCCGAACACCAGTCTGACCGGCGGCCCCAAGACGGCCGTCGTCGCCGCCCGCCTCCTCATCGACGGCGAGGACCAGGGCATCTTCCTCTTCCTCACCCCGCTCAGCGACGCGCGCGGTCATCTGCCCGGCGTCACGGTCCGCCGGCTGCCCGAGCGCACCGGCACGCCCGTCGACCACTGTCTGACCTCCTTCGACCACGTCCGGCTGCCGCGCGAGGCGCTGCTCCAGGGCGAGCACGGACGGCTGGCCCCCGACTCCACGCTGACCAGCACGCTCGGCAACCGGCGCAAGCGGTTCCTGCGCTCGATAGGCCGGGTCACGATGGGCAAGCTGTGCATGAGCGCCGGCACGCTGGGCATGGCCCGGGCCGCGGTCACCCTCGCCGTCCGGCACGCGCACAGCCGCCGGATCGCCGGGCCGCGCACGGGCGAGCGCATCCCGGTCGCCGCCCACCGCAGCCACCACGGCCGGCTGCTCGACGCGCTGGCGACGGCGTACGCGATGACGTTCCTGCACCGCGCGGTGGTGGACCGGTTCGCCGCCCGGAGCGACGAGGACCGTGAGGAGGTCGAGCGGCTCGCCGCGGTCGCGAAGGGCTGGATCACCTGGCAGGCCCGGGACATCGCCATCGAGTGCCGCGAACGCTGCGGCGCCCAGGGCCTGTTCCCGGCCAACGGCATCTCCGACCTGCCGGCCAGCATCGAGGGCGGCATCACGGCCGAGGGCGACAACCTGGTGATCTGGGTGAAGGCGGCGTCGGAGATGGTCTTCGGCCACCGGGTCCCGCTCCCGCCCGCCCGCACGACCCCCGGCGACACCGGCGGCCCCGGCGACCCCAGCGGCCTCGCCGCCCCTCCCGGTGGCCTCGCCGGTCCCGGCGGCCCCGGTGATCTCGACGACCCGGCCTTCCTGCGCGACCTGCTGCTCCACGCGGAATCGATCTGGCAGAACCGCGCCCGGACCGCCCTGCGCGAGGGCCCGTCGGGCGACCCGATGGGCCGCTGGAACGCCACGTCGGCACCGGCACTGGAGATGGTCGAGGTCCACGCCTGCCGGGTGGCCGCCGACGCGTTCCTCACGGCGGCCGACCGCGCCACGGACCCGACGGCCCGGGCCGTCCTGCGCGCGCTGTGCCGGCTCTTCCTCCTGCGCCGCCTCCGCGCGCACACCGGCGATCTGCTGGCGGAGGGCCTGCTCACCCCCGACCAGGTGCGGTCCCTGCCGCGCGCCCTCGACGCGGCGACGGCACAGTCGGCCCCGCACCTGGCGACGCTGGCCGACGCCTTCGCCCTCCCGCCGGGCCTGCTGTCCACGATCCCGCTCGCGAACGGCGAGTCGATCACCCGGGCGCCGGATCCGGCGGCGGCGGACCCCGCCCGGGCGACGGTGGATCGGTTCTGACCGGCCGGACGGGTCCCGCCGGGCACCGCGTACTCAGGTGGCCCGGCGGGACCTGATCCGTCCGTTGGCGGTGCGGCGGTCCCGCCGGCGGCGCCTGGCGGACGCGAGATAGGTGAAGGCGGACACGGCGACGGTACCGACGGTGACGACCAGGATCAGGGCGTCCACGGTGGTCGCCCTGGTCACCGCGTAGGCGATGCCCGCGAGCACCGCCACCGCCCCCAGGCCCCTGAGGGTGTTCATCTCGTACGACCTGCTTCCTCGACCTGCTGCTTCGAACGCCTCACCGGACCGCTCCGGCCCGGCTCCTCCACCTCACCGGACCGCTGCGAAGCCGGCTCCTCCGGCCCACCGGACCGCTGCGAACCCGGCTCCTCCGGCCCACCGGACCGCTCCGAACCCGGCTCCTCCGCCTCACCGGACCGCTCCGAACCCGGCTCCTCCGCCTCACCGGACCGCTCCGAACCCGGCTCCTCCGCCTCACCGGACCGCTGCGAACCCGGCTCCTCCGGCTCACCGGACCGCTGCGAAGCCCGCTCCTCCGCCTCACCGGGTCACTTCCACGCGGACACGCGCGTCACGTACGACTTCAGGATCGACGCGACGAGCCAGTACGCCCGGACGACCGTGTACACCAGCTCCGGGATCAGCAGCGCCTCGACGAGCATCGCCTTCCAGCCCAGGTTCCGCACCCGCAGCGCGGGATAGACGACCCAGAAGGCGAACAGCGCCACCAGGAGCGGCTGGTGGGAGAAGCCGTGCACGGCCAGCAGTACGAGCTGCTTGGCGCCCCATCCGAGGATGTAGGCGAAACCCATCAGCCCCATGATCATCGTGGCGATGGAGTGCCAGGTGAACTTGGTCCAGCCGCGCCGGCGCAGGGTGTCCACGGTTCCGCGGCTCCACCGTTCGCGCTGCTGGATGAGTTCACGGAGGGTGGGCATGAGGTCGGTGTAGGCGATGCAGAGCTGGTTGGCCGTCACCTTCCAGCCGGACTCCTTGAGGGCGAGCGTGGTCTCGTAGTCCTCGACGAGGTTGCGGTGGTCCTCCCAGAAGACCTCGCCGCGCCAGTCGATCAGCCCTTGCAGGGCCTCGGCCCGGTAGAAGGAGCCGGCTCCGGACATCGTGTGCACGTCGCGGCGGTAGCGCGCGTTGGCGGCACGGCCGTACTCGATGATCTGCATGCCGAGCAGGAACCGCTGCCAGGGGCTGCGCCACAGATCGGTGCGGCCGAGGCAGGCGGCGCTGACGCCGCCGAGCTCCGGGTCGGAGGCGATGACATTGCCGGCCCGCTCGACGAACCGCGGGTGCAGTTCGGTGTCGGCGTCCATGACCAGGACGTGCCCCACCCGGTTGTTGAGCCGCCCGCCGACCGCCTCGCGCAGCCAGCGCAGGCCGAAGTTGAGGGCGCCCGCCTTCTTGTGCGGGTTGTTGTCGAAGGTGAGGACGACCGTCGGCGGAGTCTTCTCGTCCTCGGCGAACCGGCGCGCGTACTCCTCGGTGCGGTCGGTGGAGTTGTTGACCACGACGACGATGAGCGAGGGCCGGCGGGTCTGCGCGGCGAGCGAGTTCAGCGACATGAGGACGCCGACCTCCTCGTTGCGCGCCGGCACGAGGACGACGGTCTCGTAGACCAGCTCGTCCGGCACCCCGGGCCGCGTACCGCGCCCCGCCCCGGACTGCGCGCCGCGCCCTCGGCGATGCCTGCTGCGGGCGGCGTTCCGCGTCTCGGCGTTCGCCCGCGTCCGCGTGTCGTCGATGTCCGCCTGTGTCTGCGTGTCGACGTCCACGCTCGGCACCGTTGTCCCGGCCACTGCCAGCCCCCCACCCGGTCCATTCACACAACGCCCCTACGTTGTGTTCAGTTGTGTTCGTGAAGTGAAACCCCCTGGCCGGAAACTACCTCATGGTGATCGCACAGCCCAGGGCAAGACCGCGACCCTCCGTGGCACGACGGCTGCGTAGTTGAACCCCAAACCATCTGAATGCGCCCGGCCTTACCACTCAAAAGGCTGATAATTCGGATGCTGGGAGTCGATAAGGCACAGCGAGCGACACTGAGCGACAGTGACGAAAACCACACCACAGGGGCCGGGATGACCGCAGTGTGGAGCACTGGGCGGAGTGTGCCTAGGATGCGCCGGTGATCAGCCAGAGAAACGGCCGTGCCCGCGCTGTGCGACAGATGCCCCAGGCCACGCGCCCGCGGCCGTCCGGGATATCCGCGTGAGCCGCCGCGACACCCGCCCGAGCCGCCGCCGCGGCACCCCCCGACGGGGACGGAACGTGTTCGTCCTCGTGCTGTGCGTGTGCGTCGTCGCGGCGGGCGGTGTGCTGTTCCGCTCGCTGTGGCGGTCCTCGCACGGCGACCCCTCCGCGCTCACGGTCCGTTACCGTACCGGCGCGCCGGCCACCTCGGCGGTGGCCGCGCCGTGGCTGGAAATCATCAACACCTCCGGGAAGACGGTGAACCTGGCGGACGTGAGGCTGCGGTACTACTACACGGCCGACGGCGACTCCGCGTACGGCTCCAACTGCGTGCAGACGGCGCTCGGTTGCTCGCACGTCACCCAGCGCACCGGTGCCTTCGACAAGCCCGCGGAGAAGGCCGACCACTACCTCGAGATCGGCTTCACGGCCGGTACGGGGACCCTGGCGCCCGGCGGCACCAGCCAGGGCATCGGACTACAGCTCTACCGCGTCGACCACGCGAAGCTGAACCAGGCCAACGACCGCTCGTTCAACGCCGACGACACCACGTACTCGGCGTCGAAGCTGGTGACCGCCTACCTCGGCGGCACCCATGTGTGGGGCGAGGAACCGGACGGCACGGCACCGCCGGGGGCCGGGGCCTCCGCGGCCGCGCTCCCGAAGTCCGTCCTCTTCGACGACTTCGCCTACGCGGGCCCGCACGACCCGGCGCTCAAGACGAACGGCTGGGAGGTCCGCGACGACGAGGGCGGCCCGGGCATCAAGGGCACGTGGTCGACGTCCGGCGTCAGCTTCCCGGCGGGTGAGAACGGCGGGAGCAGCGGGGACGACGGGAGCAGCGGGAGCACCGGGAGCAGCGGGGACGACAGAAGCAGCGAGAGCCCCGGGGGCAGCGGGAGCACCGGCGGCAGCGGGAGCACCGGGAGCAGCGAGGAGGACCGTGGGGACGGCGGCCAGGCACTGCGGCTGGTGGCCCGCACGGACGGGACGAAGCGCGGCACCCGGCAGGCGGAGTTCCACACCGCCCGGCCCACGTTCTTCACCGGCACGCTCGTCGCCCGGGTGTACTTCGGCGACGAACCGACGAGCGGCAAGGACGGCGACCACATCGCCGAGTCCCTCTTCACCATCTCCCCCGACCACACCTCGTCCAAGTACAGCGAACTCGACTACGAGTACATGCCGAACGGCGGCTGGGGCAGCCTGGGTCCCCGTCTCGACACCACCAGCTGGCGCGACAGCACCCGCAACGACCGCGTCACCAGCTCCCACACCCGCAAGCTCAGCGGCTGGCACACGCTGGCGATCACCGCGGTGAAGGGGAGGACCACCTACTCCGTGGACGGAGAAACCCTCTTCACCAGCGGCAGCCGTCACTTCCCCCGCGAACGCATGACGATCAACATGAGCACCTGGTTCATCGACCTCCCCTTCAAGGGGGCGTCCCGCACATGGGACATGCGGGTCGACTGGCTCTACTACGCCTCCGGCGCCACGGTGTCCGCGAAGACGGCGGAGGCCGCGGCGACGGGGTTCGCGTCGGCGGGCGTCCCGTACGTGAACACCCTGCCGGGGTCCTGACGTCCGGGGCGGCCCGGGTCCACGAGGTGTTCGCCGAGGGGTCCGTCTGCCCGAGGGCGACGGACGAACCATCTGCCCGAGGGCGACGGACGAACCATCTGCCCGAGGGCGACGGGCGAACTGCCTGTTCGTGACGGCGGGACTGCCCGACGCCGACGGCCCCGATTGCCCGAGGGGGCCGGTACCGGATCTCGTCGGCGCGGCGGCTTCGTCTCCGCGCCGCCCTCCCGCCAGTCTGACGGCCCGAGCCCGAAGGGGAAGCGATGAGGGAGTCGAGGAGTCGGAACATGGTGGATGAACCGCAGTCGGAACTCGAAGCTTTGCAGGCGGCCCTCGGTGCCCGCGCCCGTATCCGGCAGTGGGCGGAGGGCGCCGAACTGCTCGACCTGCTGCACGCGGCGGCGTCGGAAGGGTGGCTGGAGGCGCTGACCCGGCCCGTCACCGCCGAGGACCTCGCCGGCCTCGGCGGCATCCCGGCCGAACGCGCCCGCCGGGCCGTCGAGGTGTTCCTCGCGGCCGGGGTGGTGCGTGAGGCCGCAACCCCGGGAACGGCACCCGCCTTCACCTTGGCCGAAGACTTCGCCGCACTCCAGGCCGGACCGTCCGGCATACGCACGGACATCGCACTCGACGCCGTCGACGCGGCCCGCGACCGGGTCCGTACGGCGCTGTCGGCGGACGCGCCGTACGACTGGCAGGAGGACGCGCTCGTCGTCGCCCGGGACTGGGGCATGCTGCCCTCCGACGCCTCACGCGCCCTGTTCGGGATGGCCTACGCGGAACTGCCGGAGTACCACGACCGGCTGACCGCGGGCGGCCCGCTCCTCGACGTGGGCAGCGGGGTCGGCGGAGCGCTGCTCAGCACCGTGACGGCGTACCCGGAGCTGCGCGCGGTCGGCGTCGAACGGGCCGGCGACGTCGTCGAGGAACTGCGGAACCGGGCCGAAGCCGCCGACGTGGCCTCCCGCGTGGAGATACGCCACGCCGACGCCCGGCACCTCGACGACGAAGCCGTCTACACCGTCTGCTACTGGGCCCAGGCGTTCTTCCCCCACGGCACCCGCGAGGTCACCCTGGCCGCCATCCGCCGCGCCCTCACCCCCGACGGCCTCCTCCTCGTACAGGAACTGACCCCACCCCCGGACGACTCCTCCCCCGCGACCCCGAGCGCGTCCCTGGACGCACTCCTCGCCGACTGCCGCGGCATCCCGCCGGTGGCGAGCGCGGAGTCCCTGACCACGGAACTCCGAACCGCCGGCTTCACCGACGTCCAGGTGGTCCCCACCCCCGTCGGCCGCCTGGTCCTCGCCCGAAACGGAGGATAGAAACGGTGGCCGCGGCAACGGCCCCCACCACGGTGGGCCCCACCACGACGGGGCCCCACCACGGCGGAAGGCCCCACCACGGCGACGGCCCCCACTGCGGCGGCGCGCCCCACCGCGGCGGCGGGCCCCGCCACCCCCACCGCACCCCACACCCAGCAGCCCACCCGCTACACTGGCCGCGGCGAGCAGACCCTCACCGTCCGCTCACCCATCTGTCCACGACACGTAGCTCCCACCACGGACACGCTCGTCGACGGATACCCCGCCTTCGTAGCTCAGGGGATAGAGCACCGCTCTCCTAAAGCGGGTGTCGCAGGTTCGAATCCTGCCGGGGGCACAGCAAAAGGGCCAGCTCAGGAGGGTTACCTCCCGGGCTGGCCCTTCGCCGTGTCCGGGGTCGTGCCACACACGTGCCACTAGATGCCACGTGGATGCCACATCCCTAGCCGGAGGCCGCTCCCCCACCCTCGCGGATCATGGCCCCGAGCCGATCCGCGACGGCCCGGTCACGGTCACTGGTCATGTGCTGATAGATCAACGCGGCCCGCGAGCTGCTGCTGTGCCCCATCCGCGTCATCAGCTCCCGCGTGCTGGTCCCGGCCGTCGAGGCCAGCGTGTTGCCTGTGTGCCGCAGATCGTGGAAGTCGGGATTCCTCGAAGAGGTGAGCCGGGCCCGCCGCTGGACCCGCGACATCCTGCGCGGATCACCCCTGGCCGAGGACGCCGAACTGATCGTGAGCGAGCTGAGCGCGAAGGCGATCCTGCACACAGCCAGCGGCCAGGACAGCGGCACCTTCCACCTGGGACAGACAACGGAGGGACGACCACGGCCCCGAAGGTCGAGCACCAGGACCAGGACGCCGAACACGGCCGGGGCCTGGGCATGGTCAGCGCACTGGCCCACCGGGTCATCGTCCACACCACCCAGGCTGGCCACACGGCCGCAGCCGAACGCTTCACGAACCCTCGGCCAGGACCCCACCCATGCTGACGACCCCCCACACCAATCTGCCGGACATGAGAGCTCGTAACACGATCATGGTGAGACGCGGTCTACCTTGTTGGGGTGTCGTCCCTCGCTGTTACTGCTTCTTCGCACTCATCGGCGTCTGCCGCCAT
>NZ_JOHS01000089.1 GCF_000725625.1 Streptomyces sp. NRRL F-6676 | reverse complement strand
GCGCAGGCGCAGGGGGTGCGGGGCGCGTGTGGCTGGGGGTGCGCTGCCGCGCGGGCGGCGGTGAGGAGGGCGGGGAGGACGGTCATGGAGGCCTCGGGGTGGGGCGGTGTGCGGGTGCGGGTGCGGGTGCGGGTGCGGGTGCGAGCGTACGGCGTTGGCCTGGGCCGGGGGTTTCCTGGACTGCCCGTAGCTGGGGGCGGCGGAGTGCGGCTCGGCTGGGCGCAGCCGGGGCGGTGACCGCGGCTGGGTCCGCTGGAGGTGGAAAAGGCAACGCCCGCGCAGCTCCCCAGCTGCGCGGGCGTTTTTTGCCGTCCGCCGCACCCCCGTCCCCACGGGGTTTCTCTGGCCGGATGTCCCCGCCCGGACCGCTCTTCCGGGCCTGGGGCGCCGCTCAGCGCCCCAGCATCACGCCCACGGACGACGCTTGTGTGGCCACCGTCTCCCAGCCGTCGAAGACGAGCAGGAGCAGGACCGCCAGGGGAAGGGCCATCGCCGTCGCCACCAGTGGGTGGCGGCGGCCCGTACGGCCGGTGCGGAACGGGGTGCCGTACACCCTGCGTCCTCGCGTGCGGAGCACTGTCCGCGGTGCCGTGTGGGCCATGGTCCCTCTCCTGACCGAATGGGTTTGGCAGCGGCGGGTGTCTGACCTCGGGGGACGAGTGCTGCACCCGCCGCTTGACGACAAATCTAGGCGGGCGGCGCGTCCTGGACGTCATGCCCTCGTACCGATTGCCGGGCCTCCCGGAGTATGAGCGGCACACCGGGGTGTACTCCCCTGGGTGGAGACGGGGGTACGGCTCTCAGGGTGTTCCCGGAGGGGGTGTCCGTTCTGTCCGGGTCGGGGCGTGCCGGGGGTCGTCCGGTCCGTCGTGAGGGGGACGCCGGGGTGCCGACGGGTGACATCCCTCACTCCGGGGCGGTTCGCGGGGGCTCGCCGTCCGCCTCCGGCCGCTTCCGGCGGTGTTCCGGCGGACCGTTCCGCCCGGTCCGCGCCGCACTCCACGGCCTCGCCCGGGCTGCTCGCACGAGGGTCCGCCGCGTGCTCAAGGGACCGCGTCCCGCCGGGCGTTGGGATCATGGACGGTGCCCGGGCCCGCCGTCCGCATCCGTGCTGACCGTCCTTCAAGTGTCGTACCCGGTACTGACAATCGACAGGAACGAGAGGGCGCGGCCTCTGCGCGCACCCGGCCCCCGATACGTAAGCTGTGCTCGTCAAACGGAGCGGGCAGCGGGGATGGACATGGCGATGATGCGCCTGAGGCGTGAGGACCCGCGTGTCGTCGGCTCGTTCAGGCTGCACCGGCGGCTCGGCGCGGGCGGCATGGGTGTGGTCTACCTGGGTTCCGACCGGCGCGGCCAGCGGGTCGCGCTGAAGGTGATCCGGCCCGACCTCGCGGAGGACCAGGAGTTCCGGTCGCGCTTCGCACGCGAGGTCTCGGCGGCGCGGCGGATCCGGGGCGGCTGTACGGCACGGCTGGTGGCGGCGGACCTGGAGGCGGACCGGCCGTGGTTCGCCACGCAGTACGTGCCGGGCCCCTCGCTGCACGACAAGGTGGCCGACGAGGGTGCGCTGCCGGCCGCCGACGTGGCCGCCGTGGGTGCCGCGCTGTCCGAGGGGCTGGTGGCGGTGCACGAGGCCGGGGTCGTCCACCGCGATCTGAAGCCCTCGAACATCCTGCTGTCCCCCAAGGGGCCCCGGATCATCGACTTCGGCATCGCGTGGGCCACCGGCGCCTCGACGCTCACGCATGTCGGCACGGCGGTCGGCTCGCCCGGTTTCCTCGCGCCCGAACAGGTGCGCGGCGCCGCGGTCACGCCGGCCACGGACGTGTTCTCGCTCGGCGCCACGCTGGCCTACGCGGCGACCGGCGACTCGCCCTTCGGGCACGGCAGTTCCGAGGTGATGCTGTACCGCGTGGTGCACGAGGAGGCGCACTTGCGCGGGGTGCCGGACGCGCTGGCCCCGCTGGTGCGGGCCTGTCTCGCCAAGGACCCGGAGGAGCGGCCGAGCACGCTGCAACTGTCGCTGCGGCTGAAGGAGATCGCCGCCCGGGAGGCCCAGGGCCTGACCGACGCCCGGCCGCCGGCCCAGCGCGGCTCCCCCGACCTGCCGGACCGTCCCTCGGGGCGGCTCGCTGAGCTGTACGCGGAGCAGCGCACCCAGCGGCGCCCGCAGGACGACTCGCCCGCCACTCCCCCGCCCCGTTCCGGCGGTGCCTCCCGGGCCTCCGGTGACCCGCGGCCCACCGGAGGCTCCCGGCCGGGTGGCGACGTACGGCCGGGCGGTGGCGCCCGGCCCACCGGAGGCGCGCGGCCGAACGGTGGTTCCCGGTCGAACAGCGGTTCCCGCCCGGGTTCGCGGCAGCAGCCGCCCGCGCAGCGGAGCGGCACCCGTTCCGGTGCCGGTTCCGGCGCGGGCCGCCGTCCAGCGTCCCGCAAGCCGCGTACGAACGGCACCGGGCGGCGGCCCGCCAATCCCCGGTTGCTGCGGCAGCGGATCTTCGTGTTCGTCGTGGTGACGCTGCTCGTCGCGCTCGGCATCGCCGCGGCGCAGGGCTGCCAGGGCCCGGCCAACGGTCTGCGCGACGACGACCGGGGGCGTACGGACGTACGACAGACGCGGACACAGCCCCACCAGCGGCCGGACCACCCCTCGCACCAACAGTCGTACGACACCGGAACCGGCCGCGGCGACGGGGCCGGGGGCCGGGGGGCCTGAAGTACGGCGGTCGGCCGGGCTCAGTCCTGCGGGCGGCCCGCCGTCACGGCGTAGAAGGCGACCGCGGCGGCGGCGCCGACGTTGAGGGAGTCGACGCCGTGGGACATGGGGATGCGGACCCGTTCGTCGGCGGCGGCCAGTGCGCGCCGGGACAGTCCGTCGCCCTCCGCACCGAGCATCAGTGCGACCCGCTCCCGCCGGTGCGGGGCGGCCTCGTCGAGGCTCGTGGCGCCGGCGTCGGGGGTGAGCGCGAGCAGGTCGAACCCGGCCTCGCGCACCGCCGCCAGGCTGCCCGGCCACTGGTCGAGGCGGGCGTAGGGCACCGAGAAGACGGCGCCCATGGAGACCTTGACGCTGCGGCGGTAGAGCGGGTCGGCGCAGTCCGGGGAGAGGAGGACGGCGTCCATGCCGAGGGCGGCGGCCGAGCGGAAGATGGCGCCGATGTTGGTGTGGTCGTTGACCGCCTCCATCACCGCGACCCGGCGTGCGGTGCCCAGGAGTTCGCCCGCGGTGGGCAGGGGCTTGCGCCGCATGGAGGCGAGGGCGCCGCGGTGCACGTGGTAGCCGGTGACGCGTTCGGCGAGCTCGGGGCTGACCACGTAGACCGGGACCGTGAGCGTGTCGAGGACGTCGCGCATCGGCTCGACCCACTTGGCGGACAGCAGCATCGACCGCATCGCGTAACCGGCCTCGCCGGCCCGTCTGATGACCTTCTCGCCCTCGGCGATGAACAGGCCCTCGGCGGGTTCGCGCCGGCGGCGCAGTTCCACGTCGGTCAGGTCCGTGTAGTCGTGCAGGCGGGGGTCGTCGGGGTCCTCGACGGTGAGGAGCTCTGCCACGGGTCTACTCGCCCTTCTCCGGGCCCACGTGCACGACGGGGCCGATCACGATCACCGCGGGCGGCTTGACGTCCTCGGTCCGTACCGTCTCGGCGACGGTGGCCAGCGTGGCGTCGACCCGGCGCTGGGCGGCCGTCGTGCCCTCCTGGATCAGGGCCACCGGGGTGTCGGGGGCCTTGCCGTGGGCGACCAGGGTGTCGGCGATCCGGCCGATCTTGTCGACGCCCATGAGGATCACGAGGGTGCCGGTGAGCCGGGCGAGGGCCGGCCAGTCGACCAGGGAGCGGGCGTCGTCGGGGGCGACATGGCCGCTGACGACGGTGAACTCGTGGGCGACGCCGCGGTGGGTGACGGGGACGCCGGCCGCGCCCGGCACCGAGATGGAGCTGGAGATGCCGGGGACGACGGTGCAGGCGATGCCCGCCTCGGCGAGAGCCCGCACCTCCTCCATGCCCCGGCCGAAGACGTAGGGGTCGCCGCCCTTGAGCCGGACGACCGACTTGCCCTGCTTGGCGTGCTCGATCAGCGCGTTGTTGATGGCCTCCTGGGCCATGAAACGGCCGTAGGGGATCTTCGCCGCGTCGATCACCTCGACGTGCGGCGGGAGTTCGGCGAGCAGGTCGCGGGGGCCGAGGCGGTCGGCGATGACGACGTCGGCCTCGGCGAGCAGGCGGCGGCCGCGCACGGTGATCAGGTCGGGGTCGCCGGGGCCGCCGCCGACCAGGGCGACGCCGGGGGTGCGGGTGCGGTGGTGCGGGGCGACGAGGGTGCCGTCGCGCAGCCCCTCGACGACCGCGTCGCGGACGGCGGCGGTGTGCCGGGGGTCGCGGCCGCGGGCGCTGGTGGTGAGTACGGCGACGGTGACGCCCTCGCTGTGTCCGGTGGCCGGGGTCCAGGCGGTGGCGGCGTCCGCGTCGTCGGAGCGCACGCACCACACGCGGTGGCGTTCGGCCTCGGCGGAGGCGGCGGTGTTGGCCGCGTGGTCGCCGGTGGCGATCAGCGCGTACCAGGCGTCGGCGAGGTCGCCGTCCGCGTAGGGGCGGCGGATCCAGGTGATCTCGCCGGCGCCGGCCATCGCCTCGACGGAGGGGGTGGCGGAGGGCGAGATCAGCTGGACGTCGGCGCCGGCCGCGATCAGTGCGGGCAGGCGGCGCTGGGCGACCTGACCGCCGCCGAGGACGACGACACGGCGGCCGGCGAGACGCAGGCCCACGGGGTAGGCGGGGTGTTCGGCCATGGCGGTGCGGCTCCTCGTACGGCGGGGAGGGGAATGCCGGGCGCACACAGACGGGCGCCGGGCGCACGCTGCGACGTCGAAGCGGGCTGACGTGCGATTTTATGCGGCGAACGGCGGGGCGGGTGGACCGGGGCGGGATGCGGTGCGTCTCGCCGCCCCGGTCGACCCGCCGGAACCGCCCGGACGGGCCGACTCGGCCGGGCCCGACGGGCCGGACCAGGCCGGGTCTCCTCCGGAGGTCCCGGAGCGCGCCGGTGGCTACTTCTCCGTGACGCCTGCCGAGTCGAACGTTGCCACCTCGTGCATCGCCCGGGCCGCGCTCTGCACCAGCGGGAGGGCCAGCAGGGCGCCGGTGCCCTCGCCGAGGCGGAGGTCGAGGTCGACGAGCGGGCGCAGGCCCAGCTTGTTGAGGGCGGCGACGTGGCCCGGCTCGGCGCTGCGGTGGCCCGCGATGCACGCGGCGAGGACCTCGGGGGCGATCGCGCGGGCCACCAGGGCGGCGGCACCGGCGCTGACGCCGTCCAGGATCACCGGCGTCCGCAGCGAGGCGCCGCCGAGCAGCAGCCCGACCATGGCCGCGTGCTCCAGGCCGCCGAACGCGGCGAGGACGCCGATCGGGTCGGCCGGGTCCGGCTGGTGCAGCTCGATGGCCCGCCGGACGACCTCGGTCTTGCGGGCCAGCGTCTCGTCGTTGATCCCCGTGCCGCGGCCGGTGACCTCGGCCGGGTCCGCGCCGGTGAAGACGGAGATCAGGGCCGCCGACGCCGTGGTGTTGGCGATGCCCATCTCACCGGTGAGCAGCGCCTTGTTGCCGGCCGCCACCAGGTCGCGGGCGGTCTCGATGCCGATCTCGATGGCCTGCTTGACCTCCTCGCGGGTGAGCGCGGGACCGGCCGTCATGTCGGCGGTGCCGGGGCGCACCTTGCGGGGCAGCAGCCCCGGGGTGGCCGGGAGGTCGGAGGCGACGCCCACGTCGATCACGCACACCTCGGCGCCGACCTGCGTGGCGAAGGCGTTGCAGACCGCTCCCCCACCGAGGAAGTTGGCCACCATCTGGCCGGTGACCTCCTGCGGCCAGTGGGTGACGCCCTGGGCGTGCACGCCGTGGTCGCCCGCGAAGATCGCCACCGCGGCGGGCTCCGGGATCGGCGGCGGGCACTTGCGGGACAGCCCGGAGAGCTGCGCGGAGATGATCTCCAGCATGCCGAGCGCGCCCGACGGCTTCGTCATCCGCTTCTGCCGCTCCCACGCCTCGCCGAGCGCCTTGGCGTCCAGCGGGCGGATCCCGGCCATCGTCTCGGCGAGCAGGTCGTGCGGCTCCTCGCCGGGCAGGGCGCGGCGGCCGTACGTCTCCTCGTGCACCACCCAGGAGAGCGGGCGGCGCTTGGACCAGCCGGCCTGGAGCAGCTCGGGCTCGGGCGGGAACTCGTCGACGTAGCCGACGCACAGGTACGCCACGACCTCCAGGTGGTCGGGCAGACCGAGGGCGCGGACCATCTCGCGCTCGTCGAAGAAGCTGACCCAGCCGACGCCGAGGCCCTCGGCGCGGGCGGCGAGCCAGAGGTTCTCTACGGCGAGCGCGGAGGAGTACGGGGCCATCTGCGGCTGGGTGTGCCGGCCCAGGGTGTGCCGGCCGCCGCGCGTGGGGTCGGCGGTGACGACGATGTTGACCGGGGTCTCGAGGATGGCCTCGATCTTCAGTTCTTTGAACTGCTTGGCCCGGCCCTTGGGCAGCGACTTGGCGTACGCGTCGCGCTGGCGCTCGGCCAGTTCGTGCATCGCGCGCCGGGTGTCGGCGGAGCGGATGACGACGAAGTCCCACGGCTGGGAGTGGCCCACGGAGGGGGCGGTGTGGGCCGCCTCCAGGACGCGGAGCAGCACCTCGTGCGGGATGGGGTCGGGGCGGAAGCCGTTGCGGATGTCGCGGCGCTCACGCATCACGCGCAGTACGGCCTCGCGCTCGGCCTCGTCGTAGCCGGGGGCGGCGGGGCCGACGGGTTCCGCGGGCTCCGGCACGGGCTGCTCCTGCGGGTCCTGCGGGTGCGGTACGGCGGCGGCGTCCGGGTGCGCGGGGGGCTGGGCGTCGGCCGCGTCGCCCTCGCGGGGCGCCGGGACGGTCACGGGCGCCGCCGGGGAGCCGGCCGCCCGGGGGTCCTGCGGAGCTTCCGGGACGGGCGCCTGCGGGACGTCCGGTACGGGTACGGCGCCGGTGGCCGGGGGTTCGGGCGTGGCGTCCGCGGCCGGAGCCGAGGGTTCCTGTGCGGGGACCGGGTCGAGGTGCGGGGTGACGGGTGCGAGGCCGTCCGCCGGGACGAACTGGCCGAGGGGCTGAACGGCAACGTGGCCGACCGCCGGGCTCAGCGGCTCGGCCGCGTGGACAAACTGGCCGTCGGCCGCCTCGTCGGTGTGCGGGGTGAGCGGCTGGTCGTCACCGGGGGCGCCGACGGGGGCCGCCGGGTCCGGGACGGCCGCCTCGGCGGGCGGCTCCACGGGGGCGACGGGCGCCGACTGGCCGGCCGCGGCGAGCGGGGTGGTCTGCGCGGCCGGGTCGGGCGCGGCCGCGGCGTCGACCGCCTCCGGAGGAACGGCGCCCGGTGTGGCGTCGGCGGGCACGGGCTCGGCCGCCGGGGCCGGGTCCGCCGCCTCGGGCCGCGCGGCGTCGGTCGTCGTGGCCTCGGAGGGGACGGCCTCCGTGACGGCCGGGCTCACGTCCTCCACGACCGTCTCGGCGGACTGCTCGCCCATGGCTTCGGCACTCTCGGGGGTGCCGGCCACTTCGCCGGGCCCGGCGAAGTGCGCGGCCGGGTCCACCGGCGCGGGGACGGCGACGGGGGCCTGCGGGGCCTCGGGCGGGGCGGCCGGGGCCTGTGCCTCCGGGGCGGCGACGGCTGCGGGCACGCCCGGCTGCGCCTCCTGCGGTCGGCCGGCGACGTCCGCGACCGGCCCCGGGGCCACCGGAGCGGCCTCGGCCCCGTGTCCGTCCGGTACGACGGTCACCGGCGGCTCGGCGGCCTCGGCACCCGGCACCGGCTGACCCGCCTCGGGTGCGCCCGGCGCCGCGACGGCCTCCTCGTGCTGCTCGGCCGGTACGACGGGAACCGCGCCCTGCGGCGGAACGGCGCCGTCGGCCACCGGGAGCGTGGTGCCGTCCGGAGGCGTCGCCCCCTGCGCCACCGGAACACCGGGAACCGGCGTGCCGGCGTCGGCGACCTGCGGCACTGCCGGGGCCTCCTGGACCGGAACCTCGGCGACCGGAACCTCGGCCGGAACCGAGGGCTCCGGCGTCTCAGGGGCGGGAACGGCCACGGGACCCTGCGGCTCCTCGGCCGGACCACCCGGCACGGCAGCCGCCCCCTCGGGCGCCCCGACGGGAACCTCCGGCCCCTCTCCGACGGGCCCCCCGACCGGCTGACCGACCGGGTCTCCGACCGGCTGACCGACCGGGTCTCCGATCGGCTGACCGACCGGCTGTCCGGCCGCGGCCACCGCCTCCGCCGCCTGCGGCGGGCCGTCGCCGACGCCCGGCTGCGGGAACCCGTCGTTCACCGCGTACCCGGCCTCCGCCTCCGCGTTCTCCGGGACGGCCGCGTATCCGGCACCCGGCTCCGCCACGGCGGTGCCGAGTCCGGTCGCCGTGTCCTGAGGGGCGGCCGCTTCCGCGGGCACCGCGCCCGGGCCGGCCTGCGGGGCGGCGCCCCACGGGGCCGCGCCCTGCGGGGCGGCCTCCTGCTGCGGGGTGGTGTCGAGGTACTCGGGGCCGATCGTGGCCGGGCCCGTGGGCCGCATGGGCGCGTCGGCGGGGCCGCGGTCGGCGAGCGAGCGGACCGGGCTCGCGGAGGGGACGGGGGTCGGCGGGCCGAGGTGCAGCGGGCGGCGGGCCGGCGCGGGGTGCGCGGCGGGCGCCGACGGCGTGCGCACGGCGCTCAGGTCGACGGCGCCGCTGTCCCGGCCGCCCGCCTCGTGCGCCCCCGGTTCGTGGTAGGCCGGGGTCGGGGCGGGCGGGGCCATCTCGTTGCCCCACGCGCCCTGCTGGCCGGGCATCAGCAGCTGGTCCTCGTCCTCAACGGCGGTGTCGGAGGGTTCGAGGTAGGTGTACGCGGCCGGCGCGGTGACGCCCGGCTGCTGCACCATGCCTGCGTTCTCCGGCAGTCCCTCGCCCGGGACCTGGCCGGTGTCGGTCATGCGTACCCCTCGCCCATCGGTTCGTGCTCCTCAACCCACTGGCCCGGAACGGCGCACCGACCGCCCCGTGTGAAGAACGAGCGTGCGCGCCCAGCGGCACGAACGACTCGCCATCAAGTCGACAAAGCCATGGACTGGCATTGTCTCGGTCGTCCTGCCATTGCGACAGCGTGATCCGCGCGGGTCCGCTGTGGACTGCGCCACGTTGCGCGTCCTCCGGTCCTGCCGTACCACACACTCCTCAAAAGAGGTGTGCTTTCCGGACATTGGCTGATGAAGGGCCTGATCACCCGGATGCGGTACAACGGTCGGCCAGCCTACCGCGCCGGTACGACAACCGGATCACGGGGCGCGTTCGACCGGCCGCACCCCCGCGTGCGGTCCCGTGGCCGCTCAGCGGGTGTTTTCGCGCCGGACGAGCTCCCCGGAGAGGAAGAAGGCGACGCTCCGTTCCTTCTCCGTCCAGGCCCGGGTGTCGAGTTCGACGGACTGCAACAGCGCGCACTCCACGTCGTACCCGTGTTCGGTGAGATCGCGGCCGACGCGCTCGGCGGCGTCCCGGGTGGCGGCGTGGGTGACGATGCGCTGCGGGCGGCGGTCGGCGACGGCCGAGACGACCGCCGCTCCCCCGCCGCCGACCCGTACGACGTCGGGTTCGGGGAGGTTCTCCAGGATGTGCGGGGCGGTGCCGAGCACGATCTGCGGCTGGACGCCGAGGCGCCGGGCGGCGGCCTCGGTGCGGGCGCAGGCGCCGGGGTCCTCGTCGACGGCGAGGACGGCGGCGCCGGAGCGGGCGGCCTCGACGGCGAAGGCGCCGCCGCCGCAGCCGATGTCCCAGACGAGGTCGCCGACGCGCGGGCCGAGCCGGGCGAGTTGGGCGGCCCGCAGCGGTTCGGTCTCGCCCTCGCCGAGGGTGCCCTCGTAGGCCTCCGCGGGCAGGGTCCAGCCGCGCGGTCCGGCGGCGGGGGC
The DNA here is from genome assembly GCF_000725625.1 of Streptomyces sp. NRRL F-6676. Taxonomy (GTDB): domain Bacteria; phylum Actinomycetota; class Actinomycetes; order Streptomycetales; family Streptomycetaceae; genus Streptomyces. The sequence continues at coordinate 4,761 of NZ_JOHS01000089.1, read as the reverse complement.
GCGGCCGGCGAGCCAGCCGCCGTCCTCGGCGGCGGCGACGGGTCCGCCGAGGACGATGACGACGTTGGGGTCGCGCCAGGTGTGGTCGGCGGCCTTGTCGGAGGTGACGACGGTGACCTGTTCGCGGGCGGTGCCCAGTTCCTCGCAGATGACGAAGGTGCGGTGCACGCCCTCCAGGAGCAGGCCGAGTTCGGCGGGTCCGGCGCCGGGCGAGGTGAGGACCGCCACCTTGGTGTGGGCGCGGCACACGTTGACCGCGCGGCGCAGGGTGCGCCGGTGGGCGACGACGACCTGGGCGTCGTCCCAGGGCATCCCGGCGCGGGCGAAGGCGGCGGCCACGGCGGAGACGGCGGGGACGACCTCGACCTCGAGGCCGAACTCGGGGGCGCGCAGGGTGCGTACGACGCCGAAGAAGCCGGGGTCGCCGTCGGCGAGGACGACGGCGGTGCCGCGGTGTCCGGCGATGCGGCGGGCGGCGAGCGCGATGCTGCCGAGGCGGATGCGTTCGGCTCCGGCGGGCACTTCGGGGAGCGCGAGGTGGTGGGCGGCACCGGCCACGAGCGTGGCGGCGCCGAGGGCGGAGCGCGCCGCGTCGGTCAGCGGCGAGCCGTCCCAGCCGATCACCGTGACCCGGTCGGCCATCGTCGTGATTCTCCAGGGTGTTTACGCAGGTGGGGGGGCGGACCCGCGGACGGGACGCCGTCGGGGCCGCGCGGGACCATGTGAGACTACCGCTTGCGCGCGACGCGTTCGCCCGGCGTGGCGGCCGGTGTCCTCTCCCGCCGAGGACCCAGGTCCCCGCCGCGGGACTCAGTTCCAGTCGGAGAACGAGGTGAACCCGGTGCTGTCGGCGAGTTCGCCGGCGCCGCCCTCCAGGTCCTCCGGCAGCAGGCTCCACACGATGAAGTCGGTGCGCACGTCGGTCCAGGTGCCGTCCTCCGCGCGCGCGTGGGCTATGCAGGCGTTGCGCAGCACGCCCTCGCTGATGCAGCCGATCTTCTGCGCGACCTGCTGCGAGGCGGTGTTGTCGGCGGCGGTGCGCAGCTCGATGCGTTCGAACTTCTGCTCGCGGAAGAGCCAGCGGGCGGTGGCGAGCGCGGCCTCGGAGGCGTAGCCCTCGCCGCGCGCCCAGGGCGCGACGATGTACGACAGCTCCGTGGACCGCACGTGCCAGTTGGTGCGGCTGAGCTGGATGATGCCGACCAGGCGTTGGGTGAGGAACTCGGTGACCGCCAGGTCGAGGCCGCGGCCCGCGGCGCGTTCGGCGGGCGCGTACTCGTCGATCCAGGTCCGGGCGCCGGCCTCGGTGAAGGGCTGGGGCACATCGGTCCAGGCGGCGATCTGCTCGTCGTTCATCATCTCGGACAGGGCGGTGACGTCGTCCTCGTCGAGGGCGCGCAGGACCAACCGCTCCGTGCTGATGGAGATGTTGGGGAAGGTGCTCGTCATGCGCCACTCCGTAACCTGTGGACCGTCAAACCTGATCAGCCGTCATCCGACCTGCTGAACTGCCCAGCATGCAGCATGAACCCACCACGCCGCACCACGGGGTCCGCTCCGGGCGGTGAGGGAGCGGATCCCGTGCGTGGCGGCGGGTGGCGGAACGGGCGGCGGGGATCAGAAGGCGGGGACGACGGCGCCGTCGTACTTGTCCTCGATGTACTTCTTCACCTCGGGCGAGGTGAGCAGCGTGGCGAGCTTCTTCACCCGCGGGTCGTCCTCGTCGCCCTTCTTCACGGCGAGGAAGTTGGCGTACGGGTTGTCCTTCGCGGACTCGGCGGCCAGGGCGTCCTTGGCCGGGCTGAGGTCGGCCTCCAGGGCGTAGTTGCCGTTGATCACGGCGGCGTCGACGTCACCGAGGGAGCGCGGCAGCTGCGCGGCCTCCAGCTCCTTGAACTTCAGGCCCTTGGGGTTGGACGTGACGTCCTTGGGGGTGGCGTCGTAGCCCGCGTCCGACTTCAGCTTCAGCACCCCGTTGGCCTCGAGGAGCTTGAGCGCGCGGGCCTCGTTGGTGGTGTCGTTGGGCAGGGCGACGGTGGCGCCCTTCGTCAGGTCGTCGAGCTTCTTGAGGCTCTTGGAGTAGACGCCGAGCGGCTCCAGGTGCACGGTGCCGCCGGGGACCGGGACGATGTCGGTGCCGTTCTTCTTGTTGAAGTCGTCCAGGTACGGCTTGTGCTGGAAGTAGTTGGCGTCGACCTCGCCCTGCTGGACGGCCGTGTTCGGGGTGACGTAGTCGGTGAACTCCTTCACCTCCAGCTTCAGGCCGGCCTTCTTGGCCAGGTGGTCCTTGACGTAGGTGAGGATCTCGCCCTGGGGGGTGGGGGTCGCGGCGACCGTGAGGGTGGCGTCGGCGTCGGCCTTGCCCGCGTCGTCGGAGTCCGAGCCGCAGGCGCTGAGCCCGAGGGTGAGGGCGGTGACGGCCAGTGCGGCGGTGGTGATCTTTGCGGTGTTACGCACGAAAAGTGCCTTTCCTTGCGGCAATGGTGAAGCGTCCCCGTGTCGGGTGGACGGGGAGGTCTGTGGGTGGGGGCGCGGGGACTGTCGGGCGGGTGTCAGCCCTTGTCGGCCGCGTCCGCGGTGGCCGGGACCGGGCGGGGGCCGCCCAGCGGCCGGAAGAGGAGCAGCCGTCCGGACCGGGCGCCCCGGCGGTGCAGCGAGCGCGCGGCGAAGTCTCCGGCGAACTGGAGCACGGAGATCACGACGGCCAGGATGGCGACGGTGATCCACATGATGCCGGTCTCGAAGCGCTGGTAGCCGTAGCGGATGGCGATGTCGCCGAGCCCGCCCGCGCCGACCGTGCCCGCCATGGCCGAGTAGCCGATGAGGGCGATGACCGTGGTGGTGGCGCCGGAGATGAGCGACGGGAGCGCCTCGGGCACGAGAACGCTGCGGACGGTCTTCCAGGTGCTGCCGCCCATCGACTGCACGGCCTCGACGAGTCCGCCGTCCACCTCGCGGACCGACATCTCCACCAGGCGCGCGTAGAACGGGATGGCGCCGATGGCGAGCGGCACGATCGCGGCCTCGCGGCCGATGGTGGTGCCGGTGACCCACCGGGTGAAGGTCATCAGCGCGACCATGAGGATGATGAACGGCATCGAGCGGGCGACGTTCACGACCTGGCCGATGACCTTGTTGGCGACGACGTTGCGCAGCAGTCCGCCGCGGTCGGTGAGGACCAGCAGCACGCCGAGCGGCAGTCCGACGACGACCGCGATCACCGTGGACCAGCCGACCATGTAGAGCGTGTCCCAACAGGCCTGGGACAGCAGCGGCTGCATCTCCGACCAGGTCACTTGGCACCTTCCTTCACCAGCGGGGTGGTCCGGCCGGCCGTGGGGCCGAGGTCGGTGACGCCGACGACGTCGACACCCAGGCCCTGTTCGCGCAGGAAGCCGACCGGGACGACGTTGTCCTCGTAGCGGCCGGGCAGTTCGATGCGCATCCGGCCGACCTGGCGGTCGGCGACGGTGTCCATCGCGGCGCCCAGGATCGATATGTCGATGTTGTAGGTGCGCGCGAGCTGTGAGATGACGGGCTGGGTGGCGGCGTCGCCGTGGAAGGTGACGTCGATGACGGTCCGGTCCTCGCCGGTGGCCCGGCCGCCGACCGGGAAGAGGGCCTCGGCCAGCCGGGAGCCGGGGGTGGCGAGCAGTTCGCTCACCGTGCCGGACTCGACGATCCGGCCCTTCTCCATGAGGGCGGCGGAGTCGCAGACCGACTTCACGACGTCCATCTCGTGCGTGATGAGCAGGACGGTGAGGCCGAGTTGCTGGTTGAGGTCGCGCAGCAGTTGGAGGATGGAGCGGGTGGTCTCCGGGTCCAGGGCGCTGGTCGCCTCGTCGGAGAGCAGCACCTTGGGGTCGCCGGCCAGGGCGCGGGCGATGCCGACGCGTTGCTTCTGGCCGCCGGAGAGCTGGGCGGGGTACGCCTTCGCCTTGTCGGTCAGGCCGACGAGGTCGAGCAGCTCCAGGGCCTTGCGGGAACGTTCCTTCCCCGAGACGCCGAGGATCTCCAGGGGGAGTTCGACGTTGGCCTGGACGGTGCGCGAGGACAGCAGGTTGAAGTGCTGGAAGACCATGCCGATACGGCTGCGGGCGCGGCGCAGTTCGCGGCCGGCGCGGGCGCCGCGGCCGGCGAGTGCGGTGAGGTCCCGGCCGTCGACGGTGACCGTGCCGGCGGTGGGGCGCTCCAGCAGGTTGACGCAGCGGATGAGGGAGGACTTGCCGGCGCCGGACTGGCCGATGACGCCGTAGACCTCGCCCTCGCGGACGTGGAGGTCCACGTCGTCGAGGGCGACGATGCCGTGGGGGGCCGCCTGGGCGCGGCCCCGGGTTCCGTGTGGGTGGTAGATCTTCGTGAGGCCCGATGTGGTGATCACGTGGGTTTCCGTCGCTGTCGGGGGCGTGGGGCGGGCGTGGGTGTGCCCGGGCACGCGGGGGGGTGGCGCTTGTGTGCGGGTGCACACCTGTGCGGCGCTTGGTGCGCGCGTGCGTGTGGGGGCGCCGGTGGTGCGGGGGGCGCCGGGCACGGCGTACGGGCTGCCGGGGGTGCTCGCTTCGGGGCGCGAGCGGGGGTGGTGGTGCGGGGGCCCTCTAGAAGGCGCGCATTCGGTCGGCGCGGGAGGGACAGCACATACAACGAGCACCGGGCGTGGTCGTCGCCTCGGTCGCAGGGGTGCGGTCGCTCGTGGTGCTCATGGGGGCAAGTAAAGCAGACGTATGAGTGTGGGCGGGCGGGGGTGTCCGGATGGTGGACGGG
>NZ_JOHS01000088.1 GCF_000725625.1 Streptomyces sp. NRRL F-6676 | reverse complement strand
CCCCCCGCCTCGACCGCGTCGAGCCGCACCCCCGCCCGCTCCACATCCCCCAGCCGCAGCCACAACCCGGCCTCCAACGCACCCACCACGACACCGAGTTCCGGCGACCCCGCCCGCACCACCCGCTCGTGGAGCCCGTCGAGCAGCACCCGCGCCCGCTCGTCCTCACCCCGCCGCACCCGCAGCTCGATCCAGCGCACGTCGAGGAACACCTCGTCGGACAGGCTCAGCGAGCCGAACTCCCCCGCGTGGACCCGCGCTTCGGACAGATCCGCCAACGCACCGTCGAGATCACCGTCGTACTGCCGCAGCAGCGCACGCATCGGCAGCGCGGTGGCCAGCCCCCACCGGTCCCCGGCCCGCCGATAGGCGTCGAGCGCGGCGGCCACGTCGACGCGCATCGTCTCCAGATCGCCCTCGTTCTCGGCGAACGAGGCGCGGAACATATGGGCGAGCCCGGACAACCACACGTCGGGACCGTCGACGAGACGCCGCACCAGCGCGCGCGAGGCCTCGTGCTCGCGCAGGAAGTGCAGCGTGATGGCGGCGAGGACACCGGCGAACCCGGACAGCGAGGGGTGCGCGAGCAGCCGGTCGGCGAGGTCGCGCAGGGCGGCCTCGTTCTCGTCCACCGCCTCGACACCGAGCGGCGAACGGGCGTTGATCCGATTGAGCAGAGAGATGGCCTCGGCCGCATCCCGATCGACCGACCCGACCCCGAAGGCACCGGTACCGGAACCGAAACCGAAACCGGTACCGGTACCGGAACCGGAACCGACAGCACCAGAACCGAAACCGGAACCGAACGCGCCGGAATCCGAGCCGCCACGCCCTTCCACGCCCCCCTCGCCGACGGGCAGGGCCAACGCCCGCTCCTGCCAGTACGCCGCCTCCGCATGCCGCCCCAGGATGTGCCAGTACCAGGAGAGATCCATCGCGAGCGCGACGGCCGCCCCGGCGGCACTGCTGTCGCACAGATGCCGCAGCGCGGCGAGCGCGTTGTCGTATTCGCCACGCAGCACGCGCAGCGCGTCGAGCTGACCGGGCCCCCGCAGCAACGGCTCCTCGCGCGCGACCAGCCGGGCGAGATGACGCGAGGCGAGGTCCCGTACGGCACGGAGGTCGCCGCGCTGGGCGAGCCGCTCGGTCCCGTACTCGCGCAGGGTCTCGAGCATGCGGTAGCGGCCGGTGCCGGGCGCGCGGTGCAGCAGCGACTTGTCGGTCAGGGCGGCGAGCAGCTCGGGCACGCCGTCCGGGGGCACCGTCGTGCCCGCGCAGAGCGCGGCGGCGGACTCCGGTGTGACGCCGCCGGGCAGGACGGAGATCCGTTCGGCCACCGTGCGCTCGGCGTCGTCGAGCAGGTCCCAGCTCCAGGCGATGACCGCGCGCAGCGTGCGGTGGCGCGGGGAGGCGGCCCGGTTGCCCGTGGCGAGCAGCCGGAACCGGTCGGACAGCCCGGCGGCGAGCTCGGCCGGCGACAGGGTCCGCAGCCGGGCCGCCGCCAGCTCCAGGGCGAGCGGCAGGCCGTCGAGGCCGCGCACCAGCCGTACGACGTCGGCGCGGGTCTCCTCGTCGACGACGAACCCGGGGCGTACGGCGGCGGCCCGCTCGGCGAACAGCCGCACCGAGGGGGCACGGCGGACCCGTTCCAGGCCGTTCCCTTCGCCGCCCGCGCCCGCGCCCGCGCCGTGCCCCGCGTCCGCGTCCCCGCCCCCGTCGCCGTCATCGGGGAGGGGCAGCGGACCCAGCGGGACCAGCGCCTCGCCGTCGATGGCGAGCGGCTCGCGGCTGGTGGCCAGCACCCGCAGCGCGGGGCAGCGCGGCAGCAGCGTCGCGAGCAGCTGGGCGACGGCGTCGATCAGGTGTTCGCAGTTGTCGACCAGGAGCAGACTCTCCCGGCCGCCGAGCCGGTCGACGAGGAGGTCCACCTCGTCGGCGTCGGCGTCGGCGTCGGTGCCGGTGCGGAGCCGGCCCCCGGAGGCGTCGAAGAGCGCGGCGCCGCGCAGCCCGATGGCGGTGAGCACGGCCGCGCCGACCTTGGCCGGCTCGGCGACCGCGGCGAGATCGACCAGCCATACCCCGTCGCGGTACGCGCCCTGGTGCCGGCGCCCCGCCTCGACGGCGAGCCGCGTCTTCCCGGCCCCACCCGCCCCGACGACGGTCACCAGCCGCCCGGCCGCGAGCAGCGCACCGACCCGCCCAAGATCCCCCTCACGCCCGACGAAGCTGGTCAGAGGGGAGGGAAGATTGCCGACGGCTGGGGAGGGGAGGGCCCCGGAACCCGGTTCGGCCGCGGCTCCGGGAACCGGAGCGTTCGCGGGAGCCGCTACGGGCGCCGGCCCGGTTCCCGGTTCCGGAGCGGAGCCGGAAACCGAAACAGGGGAAAGGCCTCCCCCGGCCACGGCACCCCGACCGCCCGCGGCCCCCGGGCCGCCTGCGGCCCCTGGCCCGCCCGCAGCCCCCGGGCCGTCCGCAGTACCAGGACCGCCTGCGGCTCCCGCACCACCCGAACCCCGCACCCCCGTCGCACCGGTCGCCCCCGCCACCCCCAACGCACCCGGCACCCGCAACAACCGCAGATGACGCTCGCGCAGGGCCGTGCCGGGATCCGCGCCGAGCCGGTCGGCGAGGCTCTCGCGGACGCGTTCGTAGACGGCGAGCGCGTCCGCCTGGCGCCCCTGCGCGGCGAGCGCGTCCATCAGGAGCGCGGCCGGCCGCTCGTCCGCCGGATGCTCGGCGAGGAGGGCCGCCAGCCGGGCGACGGCGTCGTCGGCACGGCCGAGCACCAGCTCGGCCTCGGCCAGATCCGTGGCCGCCTCGACGACGGCGCGCTCCAGCCGCGTCGCGACCGCCGGAGCGACCGCGGCGACCACCGACGGTTCGTCGTAGAGCGCGACGGCCCCGCCCAGCGCCTCCGCAGCCGCGCCGGGATCCCCGGCGCGCAGCCGGTCGCGGCCGTGCGCCGCGAGCCGCTCGAACCGCAGGACGTCGACGTCGTCCGGTGTGAGGCCGAGGCGGTAACCGCTCTCGGACCGCAGCACCGTCCGGCCCCCGCCGAGCAGCCGGCGCAGCCGGGAGACGAGCGACTGGAGGGCGTTCGCCGGGTCGGCGGGCAGCTCCCGCCCCCACAGCGCGTCGACCAGCGTCCCCGCCTCGACCGTCCGCCCTCCGGCCAGCGCCAGCCGCGCGAGCAGCCCGCGGATCCGGGCCCCGGCGACGTCCACGACGGCGTCACCGCACCGCACCTCGAACTCGCCGAAGAGCGCCACCCGCAGCCGTACCCGCTCATCCCCGCGCACGCCACGATCCTCCCGCGTACGGCCCGGCGCCCCAAACCGGGTCCGGGACCCACCTGCCCGGGACCCACGTGCCCGGGACCCACCGCCCCGGAACCCCGGCGTCCGGACGCCGCACGCGCAGGCGTGAACCCCTCACGCGCTCTGCTCGCGTGCTCTGCGCGCGTGCTCTGCTCACGCGCTCTGCGCGGACATGGGCGTGACCAGTGCCGATGCGGAACCTTTCACTCGCACGGACGGAAATCTGTTGTGGCTACTGTAGACATGCGCCCGCGCCGGGGTTAGTGTGTTGTCCGTAGCCAAGAAGTCCACGAGGCGTGGCAGACACGAACTGCCCGCAAGCGGAACGAAGTTGTGGCACGGCGGTGGAGTGGCGGGGCCGAAGTCGATAGTGGTCCCGTCGCTGACCGCCGGGCCCGGTGGCCAGCTCAGGGCCGCCGCTGGCAGTACGCAGAATCCGCAGTGGCAAGAGGTTCATCGCAAGGATGAGAGAAGGAGGCGAACGCCATCGGGATCGCCCGGGCGGGAAAGGTCGGCCCGGGTACCGCAGGCCCCGGAACGGAAGGTGGTCCCACGGTCACGCATCCGCGATCCCCGCACTACGGCCTCGCATCAGGGGCGAGTGCGGAAACATAAGGCCGGCGTCGCAATAAGCCGGTCGGTGGTGTTACAAATCCCTCGGGGCCTTGGTGCCGTACGGCACCAAGGCCCCTCGACGTATGACCCGATCAGAGGTGCAGATGACCGCAGAAACCCCGCTCGACCGAATCGACGACGACGACTACCCGGCCTACACCATGGGGCGGGCGGCCGAGATGCTCGGCACCACGCCCGCCTTCCTGCGCGCCCTCGGTGAAGCCCGCCTCATCACGCCCCTGCGCTCCGAGGGCGGCCACCGCCGCTACTCCCGCTACCAGCTGCGCATCGCGGCCCGCGCACGGGAGATGGTCGACCAGGGCACCTCCATCGAGGCGGCCTGCCGCATCATCATCCTCGAGGACCAGCTCGAAGAGGCCCGGCGCATCAACGACGAACTGCGCCGCGATGCCGCCGGCCCCAGCCGCAAGGCGGACGCCTGAGCGTATCCGTACGGCAGACGGCAGACGGCCGCGGACCGCCGGAGGCGCACGCCGTGGCCCGTGGCCCACGACCGGGGCCGGGGTCGAGGCGGGTCGGCCGGAGGCCCGGGGCCGGTGGGTCAGTGTTCGGAGTAGCTGAAGTCGCCCACGGTCCACGCGCTGACGTCCTCGATCGCGACGCGGTACATTCCGCCCGTCTCCGGGATTCCCATCGTGCCCTGCAAGATCCGGGCGACGTGGAAGTGCAGGTGCGTGGGCGGTCCGTCCCTCTTCGCGACGGTGTCGAAGATGGCGGCGAACTCCTTCAGCTGGGCGGAACCCGTCAGCACCTCCGACACCCGTTGCCTCCAGACGGCTTCGGGAGCCAGGCGCCCCGTGAGGACGGCACCGCCAGTGACCACGGTCAGGGACATTCGGCTGCTCTGCCCCGATTCCACGAGGGCGGCGATGCCAGTGATCAGCTCGTCAGGCTTCGGCATGAGACAGCATTCTATGTACCGGCCCACCCGGACGGCCCGCGAGGTGGCCCAGCCGGCCGGAACGGTGCCCATGGTTCCACCGCCGGGAGCCTCGTGCGTGCTCTCGCCGCCACTCGCCGGCGGGCGGTCGGCCGGGCCGGGGGCCGCCGGTCAGGCGGATGCGGGACTGCCGAGCAACGCGGAGGCCCGCTGGAGCGGATCGACGATCCGCGCGGTCGCGGTCGCGGCCTCGGGAGCGGTGCGGCAGGTGAAGCCGAGCCGGTTCATCGCCCTGATGATCTCCCGGCCGGTGAAGTCGCGGCGGTCCTGACGGGTGAGGACCTGGCCGACCTGCTTGGCCGGGTAACGACGGCGCCCGATGATCACGGAGTCGCCGGTGACCGGCTCGGGCTTGACGTCCTTCATCGATTCGAGCACGCCCCCCTTGGTCAGTTCGAACGGGAAGCGGGCGATGACACAGCGCATGATGCCTCACAGGCAGAAGGGGAGGAGGGGGCCGGCCGCGGTGGGGTGCGGTGGCTCAGCGGGACAGGGCGAGGACGCCGGGGGCGCCGCCGTGTTCGGCGACCGGGTGCGGAGTGCCGAACCGGCGGTGCCGCATCGCCTGCTCGGGCTCGGCGACCGCGGTCGGCGCGGTCGGCGGCGGGGCGTAGGCGCCGTGCAGGTCGGCGACGTCGCGCAGGCGGACCCGGTCCGTGTAGCCGGAACCGTTCCGTAGGGCGGTGAGCCGGGCCAGGGTGACGAGGCCGGTGCTCCGGCCGTCCGCGTCACAGATGACGAGGTGATCCGTTCGGGCGGCGGCCATCACGAACAACGCCACCTCGACCGTCATGTCGTCCCAGACCTGCGGCCCGGCCGCCCGCACGGCGTCGGCGCCGGCCGGAAGGGGAAAGTTCTCGGTCAGCGTCAATAGGTGCCTCCTGTGGGATGGACTCGTTCGCTGATCAGCGCGGTGACCGGGCCGCGGTCCCGCGATGTGCCCGGCCGGTGTGCCCAGCCGGGGTGCCCCGGCCGGTGTGCCGAACGGCCGCCGTCTCGGCGGCGGCTCGGCACGGTGTTCCAGGAGCACGGTGTTTCAGAAGCACGGCGTTCTAGGAGGCCGCGGCCCCGGTGCCGGACCGTGTCCCGGGAGCGCGCCGGGCCGCTGGGACGGATCGGCGCCGGCCGCGCGAGGCGGCGCCGCGCTTGGGACGCTCGACCACCGGCGCGGTGACGACGACCGGGACGCCGGAGGGAGCCTGGGCGCCGGTGATGCGCCGCAGGGCCTCTCCGCCGGCGCGGACCTCGGTGGTCTGCGGCACAATGCCGGCCGCCGCCATCAGACGGGTCATGGCACGGCGCTGGTCCGGGGTGACCAGGGTGACGACACTGCCCGACTCCCCGGCGCGGGCGGTCCTGCCGCCGCGGTGGAGGTAGTCCTTGTGGTCGGCCGGCGGATCGACGTTGACGACGAGGTCGAGGCTGTCGACGTGGATGCCGCGCGCCGCGACGTTGGTCGCCACCAGGACGCCGACGTGCCCGGTCTTGAACTGCGCCAGCGTACGGGTGCGCTGCGGCTGCGACTTGCCCCCGTGCAGGGCGGCGGCCCGGACACCGCTGTCGAGGAGGTGCGCGGTGAGACGGTCGACGGCGTGCTTGGTGTCCAGGAACATGAGCACGCGGCCGTCGCGGGCGGCGATCTGCGTGGTGGCCTCGTGCTTGTCGGCGCCGCGGACGTGCAGGACGTGGTGCTCCATCGTGGTGACCGCGCCGGCCGAGGGGTCGACGGAGTGCACGACGGGATCGTGCAGGTAACGGCGCACGAGGGAGTCGACGTTGCGGTCGAGGGTGGCGGAGAACAGCATCCGCTGGCCCTCCGGGTCGACCTGGTCGAGCAGCGCGGTGACCTGCGGCATGAAGCCCATGTCGGCCATCTGGTCCGCCTCGTCGAGAACGGTGACCGACACCCGGTCCAGCCGGCAGTCGCCGCGGTCGATGAGATCCTTCAGACGTCCCGGCGTGGCGACGACGACCTCGGCACCACCGCGCAGTGCGTGGGACTGCCTGCCGATCGACACCCCTCCCACCACCGTGGCCAGCCGCAGCTTCACGGAGCGGGCGTACGGTGTGAGCGCGTCGGTGACCTGCTGGGCCAGCTCACGCGTCGGTACGAGGACCAGTCCCAGCGGCTGCCGGGGCTCGGCGCGCCGCCCGGCCGTACGGGTCAGCAGGGCGAGCCCGAAGGCGAGGGTCTTGCCGGAACCGGTGCGCCCGCGGCCCAGGACATCACGGCCGGCGAGGGAGTTCGGCAGCGTCGCGCCCTGAATCGGGAACGGCACGGTCACGCCCTGTCGGACGAGCTCGGCCAGCAGGCCCGCGGGCATGTCGAGATCGGCGAAGTGCGCCGCGGCGGGCAGCGCCGGGGTGATGGTCTCGGGAAGAGTGAACTCACCGCCGGCGGCGACGGGGCGGCGGCCGTGGCCACCGGAACGGGCCGGGCCGCCCGAGCGCCCGTGGAACGGTGCACCGAACCGGCCGCCGTTCTTCCCGGAGGCGGCGCCCCCGTTCCGGGTGCGGGAAAAGCGGTCGGTGTTGCGCGTGCGGTTCATGCGGAACCTTCCTTGATGCGGCACGTATCAAGGAATTCCCGCACACGATGAGCGGCGCGGTGAATCGCGATACGGGACCGGTGGAACGCGAAAGCGAATCTGGCCGGCGGGGAATGCGCGCGGGCACAGGCGCTGAAATCATCCATGCGACGGGGCGCGTCATGGGGACGGCGCGTCATGGGGACGGGCGCGTCATGGGGACGGGCGCGTCATGGGGATGTCCGCCGCGGACGTCGTGGAAAAACGAGCAGCTGGGGCCCGCACCCCAAGGGATGCGGGCCCCAGCTACGTGCTATGCGCGTCGGCTCTAGGCGGGAACGATGTTCTCGGCCGTCGGGCCCTTCTGGCCCTGCGCGATGTCGAAGCTCACCTTCTGGCCCTCGAGCAGCTCACGGAAGCCCTGGGCGGCGATGTTCGAGTAGTGGGCGAAGACGTCGGCGCCGCCGCCGTCCTGCTCGATGAAGCCGAAACCCTTTTCGGCGTTGAACCACTTCACGGTACCGGTGGCCATGTCATATCTCCTTCGGGGATGCGTCGGCATCCGCACTGTGCGAACGCCGTGTCGCCGTGATGATCACCCCGCCCGGAGAAAAAAACCGGTAATGCGCGAGCACCTCGGCGGCGGGAAGCCGGCCGGAAAGTGCTCGAAGATTCGGGAACCACAACTGCAACTGGAATCGACAGTAGCACGTCACGGCGTTCGGCGTGAGTTGAGCGATATCACTCGGTTTATTGCTACAGGAAAACTGCTCACGCGTTTCGCCGAACTCTGACTCCGCGAGTACAGGTAATGGGGTACGAGGAGAGCCGTCCGGAGCCGTCCGGAGCCGTCCGGAGCCGTCCGGACGCCCTCGGGTCGGGCCCCCCGGGCGTCCGAGGGCGTCCGCTGCTCAGGCGCCCGAGGGGGCCCGACCGGCCTGCTGCTCAGGCGCCCGACATGGTGTACCCGAACATGGGGTCGGCGCCCGATTCGCCGATGCCGACGGTCGGGGCGCTGAAGCTGACCGCGCCGGTGGTGGTGATGCCGTCGGCGGAGCCGCGCAGGGACCACACCGCGCCGTCGTCGCTGTTCTCGCCGCCCGCGCCCACGGACAGATCGGCGCGGTCGTCGTTGTTGTGGTCGGCGAGGTGGACCGTGTCGCCGAACAGATCCGAGGACTCGTTGGCGCCGGGGACGCCCGGGGTGCCCTGGTTGAGGGAGACGGCACCGGTCGCCGTCAGCCCGGAGGGGCCGCCGTGCAGCACCCAGACGTTGCCGGCCTCCGCCGCGTCCCCGATGGTCTCGAAGTTCGCGCCCACGGCCAGGTCCGGGTAGTCGTCGCGGTCGACGTCGCCCGCGGCGAGCGCGCAGCCGAACGAGTCGTTGTACTCGTCCGCCCCCGGCACACCCGGGGTGGCCTGGCTGAAGACGGCGCTGCGGGCGGTGTCCACGCCGGCGTCGCCGCCGTAGACCACGGTGACGTAGCCGCCCTTCGCGGGCGCGCCGATCCCGGGCAGGTCGTCGCCGACGACCAGGTCGTCGTGGCCGTCGAGGTCGAAGTCGGCCACGGTGAGCGCGGCGGCGAGCCCGGTGCCCGCCTTCGTCTGAAACGTGGGCCCGGCCGAGCCGCCCAGGTAGACGAAGCTGCCGGCGAACGACGACACGACCAGGTCGTCCGTCCGGTCGCCGTCGAAGTCACCGGCGGCGAGCTGGACCGCGCCGTCCGGGTACGAGCCGGCCTCGATGTCCGCGTCGAGGCGGAGCTTCCCGGCCGCGCCGCCGGACTTGGTGAAGCCGCCCTTGAAGATCCACACGTCCTTGCCGGTGGAGCCGACCGCGAGGTCGTCCTTCCCGTCGCCGGTGAAGTCGCCGACCGTGAGGGACTGGCCGAACCTGTCGTGGCCGGAGGCGTTCGGGTCGCTGACCGTCGTACCGCCCGACAGCCCGGACGAGCTGCCCCACAGGATCGTCACCGAACCGCCGTCGACGTCACCGCTGACGTCCTCCAGCGGGATGCCGACGACGAGGTCGCCGTAGCCGTCGTTGTTGAGGTCGCCGTGCGCGAGCTCGGTGCCGAAGCGGTCGTCGGCCTCCGAGGCGCCGGGCACGCCGGAGGAACTCTGCGTGGTGATCTCGTGGTTCGCGGCGGTGATCCCGCCGGACGAGCCGTAGTTGACGACGACGGCACCCGCCTTCGCCTTCCCGCCCGCGACGGCCCCCGGGGCGGCGGTGGCCAGGTCGTGGTACCCGTCACCGTTGAAGTCGTCACCGAACCCCGACGGCGCGGCACTCGCACTGCCGGGCACGGCAACGAGCAGACCACCGGCCAGCGCCGCCACGACAGCGGCTGCACCGAGAACGGCGGAACTCCGGGAACGCTTGCGAAGGGGCCGTGACATGGGTTCCTCTCCAGTCGTCCAGAACATACGTACGAACTGAAGGCATGACCTCCGGTGGGGCGGAAGGGTTGTACGGGAAGAGGGGGCGGCCGGAGGGTGAAGCGGAGGTTACGCACGCCCACTGCCCGCTCGACGTACGAGCAGGGACTCCTCGGCACCGACCTCATGATTCGCGCCGGCGGGTGGCGCCGGGCCCCCGCCGCCCCTTCGATCCCGAGGCGGCCGGCGTACGGCCGCGTCTGTGCCGCGGTGATCAGCCGCGGCTCCCCACGAAGGCTGACGCCAGGGCTCCGGGCCCTGCGGGTGAAGTCCGATGCGGATGTGGGACGTCAGGCCGTCCGGGGCACAATCTTCACTGCCCGGTAGTCGTACCCGTCCTGCTTGAAGCCGGGGGCCTCCCACTCGAGATCCACCCGTTGCCCCGGCGACAGCGTACGGAAGCCCTGCACCTGGATGTCGGAGAAGTGGCCCCAGCAACCACCGGGCGTCTCAGGGCAGTCGAGCACCCCCCACCCCTCCTCGTCGAACCATTCACGAACAGTCGCAGTCACCATGCGGCGACTCTACGGGGAGCCGGCTCGAGAAGCCGCCGGACCCCGTCGTCGCCTGCCGGACCGGCAGCCGTCCAGGAGCGCTGCTGCTTGCCGCCATCGGGCCTCATTGGCACCGGCGCCGGACACCAGCACTGAATGCCACAGGAACCTGATGACCACGCGGTTGTCCGGTCTACGAGGCTTCGCCCACCTCCTGACGCAGCATCTCGGTTACTGAACCCAGGAGTTGCCGCGGCGGCTCGCCTGCGGATGGCCGGCAACCAAACACCCACGCGAACGGCCCCGAACCAGAAGCCCGAGACTGAAGGGAACGCCTCCCCGGGGAGATCCCCGGGCAAGCGGCGCACCACCTGGTGCCCGACTTGGAGGCCGTGGGGGTTTGCGGTAGGCATCTTGATCGAACCCGAGGTACGGGATTGGCTGGAACTGCTTCCGTTCCGCCTCTACCGGCGGGTCGAGGACAAGACGGACCGCCTGCTGGACGAGCCGACGACCCTCGGCGAGCCCTACTCGCGGCACCTGGGTGGCAAGCTACGTGAACTCCGCTTCGAGTTGGACGGCGAAGCCGTACGCATCCCGTACTGGCTCGCGCCAGGACAACGGATCGTGCTGCTGACGGTCTTCCGTAAGACGAGGATGCGTGAAGCAGCGGAAGTCGAGCGTGCGCACCAAGCGCAGAAGGTCTGCGAGGGCGAACACGGCCACGCCCAGCACACGTACGAGCGGCGCAAGGAGAGTTGATGAATCACAGCACGTGGAGGACGCGCCGGACCCGGCAGCTTGCGGGTGAGGCGGTGGAGTACGACCAGGAGTACGTCGATGCGCGACTGGCCGGCGATCTCGGGCAGGCGGTCTACAACCGCCGGATCGAGCTCGGCCTCTCCCAGACGGAACTGGCGGAGCGAGCCGGGATGACTCAACCCCAGGTCTCCCGGATGGAGGGCGGCGACACCGTGCCGACTCTCCCGCTGCTGCGGCGCTTGGCCAAGGCCCTGGACGGCACGCTGAACCTGACCATCGACGAAGACGACTCACATGTCACCTTCACCCCGCACGCCGCCTGAGCCGCTGGCAGAGGGCCGTCGGCCATGTAACCCTGGGTACCTACCAGAGCCCGTAGGCGCCCTTCTCTCTGTCCCCCCGGCAGGATTCGAACCTGCGACACCCGCTTTAGGAGAGAGAGGCTGGGGGATCCACTGGCTGAGCTGCGACTTCGCCAGCCGAGGATGCAGACGACTACTCGACCGCAGGGCACCGGTGTTGACCGTGGCTGACCCACGCATCTGGCACGGTTGTGGCACGAACCTCAGCCGACGACAGTCAGCCACGCCGGTGGGTGCGTCGAGCAAACAGGCGCGCGTGTGCCTCGCTGCACCCCCACCGACCTTCACCACGCTGCCAATGCCGTCGGCCAGAGCAAGCGACGGCAACCGGCACGTGCTACTGAGCCATCAGCTTGGGAGGCTCAGAGCATCAAAGGTTTCCATCGAGGATGACCTGAGGTGAAACGATGTTGACGCGTGGTTGGGGGCGGACCGAGTGCCCGGTGTTACCCATAGTTCCCTGCAGGATCTGGCGTGCGTCTGGCACGGCTGCGGCCGACTGGTCTCGACGCCTGCCGTGCCGACGACTACAGCTTCAAGGGGGGAAGTGGTGTACGCCCCGTCCCACGTCGTTGATGTCAGTCTTGGACGTCAGAAGCAGTTGACCTGGTTCAACGGAGGACGCTAACAGCGAGGGCAACCAAAGCCGTCAGAACGGTCAGGGTGGTTGCGAATGCGGTACCAGCGCACCGCAGAGCTCCTGCCACAGACTCACCCTCAAGCCGTGCTAGAACCCCGGTCAAGGCGCCAACCAATGCTGCGACGACACCCGTGATGAGGACCGTCAGAACGAGGAGGCTCAGTACCCCAGCAGTCGTGTTCATGGGCTTCCTTCCGATGCAGCAGATGCGATGCAGCAGACGTTGAACCAAAGGGTGTGCATGGGAGTGCACGCTGAACGAAGATGAACAGGTCAGCACACAGGGCGGGGTGGGGATGGCCACGGCGAACTCTCAGAACACAGCTCACCAAGATCGCGCGGAAGCGCTTAAGGGGCTATCAGAGACCTTCAGGAGCCTCCGAGCTGAACGGCGCATCCCTGTTGCCGCGCTGGCCGGCAGGGCGGGGCTGAGCCGCACGACCGTGAGCAAAGCCTTAAATGGCGCATCTGTGCCCACAGAAGAAACCGTGATCGCATTAGCGAAAGTGCTGAACATTGGCTCGCGGCCACTGCTGGAGCTGCGACGCCAGGCTCTCCCTCCTCGTAACAAGAACTCTGGGCCTCCACCCGGTGAAGCTGCGGCTATTGCAAGTGGCATGGTTGCAGGGGAGAATCTCTTCGAGAGAAGATATTTGCAATACATTGAGAACCGATGGGAGAAGCTATCTATCATCGGTATAGATCTCAGTCACCCTGGTCGGCCTTCTTGGCCCCTTGATGTTGCTTATCTGAGTCTTAGT
Organism: Streptomyces sp. NRRL F-6676; assembly: GCF_000725625.1. Lineage (GTDB taxonomy): Bacteria > Actinomycetota > Actinomycetes > Streptomycetales > Streptomycetaceae > Streptomyces. Next base: position 3,477 of record NZ_JOHS01000088.1, on the reverse strand, counting down.
TTGGGTGATGTAAATGAAAGCTCGGACTCCTCGGATACGAGAGCAGGGTTGCGGCGGTCACCGAACGAAATCCGAGTAGAGAAAGCACTGACTGGCCGGCGCCGAGTCTTGGTTCGCGGCCTCGCTGGCTGCGGTAAAACAACGTTGCTTCAATGGCTCGCAGTCACTGCAGCGCGCCGCAATTTTTCTCAGGAACTGGCTCATCTAAATGACTGCGTCCCGTTTTTCCTTCGCTTGAGAACCCTGACACGAATTGGCCGTCTACCCTCGCCTGGCGGTTACCTGAAGGCTGTGGGCTGCCAGCTTGCTGATGATCAGCCGACGGGGTGGGTTGATCGAGTTTTATCAGCGGGCCGCGGCTTGGTTCTAATCGATGGCGTCGATGAAGTCGCACGGGATCACCGCAATAACACAAGAGACTGGCTAGAAGAGCTATTAGCGTCCTATCCAGACAACCAATACGTGGTTACAACTCGACCTGCTGCCGTCCATGAGGGGTGGCTAGCCCACTCCGGATTCAGTGAGCTGACTGTCCACTCCATGAACCCTCGGGATGTTGCAGTTTTCATTGACCGGTGGCATAAGGCTGCTGCAGTGGATGTCGATGCTGACGATGGGCGCCTACACCTTAATGAGTTGCGAGAGAACCTTAAGGACGTAGTTCGCTCGCAGCGAGGGCTAGCGCAGATGACGACCTCTCCGCTGCTTTCGGCCCTGGTTTGCGCTCTCCACAGAGCCCGGCATGGATATCTCCCTCACGGGCGAATGGAGATTTATGAGGCAGCACTATCGATGTTGCTTGATCGTCGAGATCGAGAGCGAGGGATTGAAGCAAGCGGAATAAGACTAAGCGAGCGTCAGGCTAAGCGATTGTTGCAACGTCTTGCTTATTGGATGGTGGACAATGGGCAAGCAGAGATTAGCCGAAGTGATGCAATACATCACTTGACCGATGTGCTGCCGAATCTGCCTGAGGTAGCGGAGCAGGGGTCTGCTGAACAAATTTTGAATCATCTAATTTCTCGTAGCGGCCTTCTGCGTGCTCCAGATGATGACAGTATCGATTTCGTGCATCGAACGTTCCAAGATTATTTGGCAGCACGGTTCGCTGTGGAACGAAGGAACTTCGGCGCGTTGGTTAACCATGCCCATGATGACCGTTGGGAAGATGTCATCCGCATGGCAGTAGCCCACGCAAGTCCTGAGGATGCGCAGCAGCTACTACGCCGACTTATCGCACGAGGCGACCGCTTCACTGCCAATGTAGACGGGAGGCATAGGCTCCACCTGCTAGCGGCAGCCTGCCTTGATTACGCAACAGAATTGGACCCAGGTATTCGACAAGAGGTGCGCTCGCGTGCGGAAGGTTTAATCCCACCGAAGAATAGGGAGGAAGCCGCTAACCTTGCCAAGGTCGGACCAGTAATTCTCGACCTTCTCCCGGGCCCCGACGGTCTGCAGGATCATGAGGCTGAGGCTGTAGTGCACACAGCTGGTCTATTGGGCGGTGACCCGGCCATGACGGTCCTCAAACGCTACCGAAAGTGCACCAAGGGGGATGTTCCTTACTACCTGCAACTGCATTGGAGTCGCCACGACATTGCAGAATATGCGCGTGAAATTCTGCGCCACAATCAAGCTATTGACTACTTGACGGTCAGTACGGTTGAGCAAATGGCTGAACTGGGGCAGCTGAAGCTACCTGTTTCTATCGCCCTCAATGGGGATTTTGAGACGGGCCAGCTCGCTGCCCTACCGAACGCTACTTACGTTGAATCACTAACGATCGGGTATAACTCACGGTTGGTGAACCTTGAGGTCTTAGAGTTTTATCCGCGGCTCCATAGGTTTACACTGGATATCTGTCGACAGGTCAAGGACGTATCCGCTCTTAATCATTCAAATGTTCAGTCCCTGAGTGTTTGGAAGGGTAACGTGGAATGCTTGAGGGATATTCCGCGACTGGTCAACTTGCGAGAATTTCGCGTTAACTCGGATAGTCGCTCTTTTGAGTTGCGCGACTTTTTTCCTGCTTCAGGGGTGACTTCTGTTTACCTTGGGCCTATGAGTTGTGGATCCCTGTGGGGAATCAGTCAGTGGCCTACGATCTCAGATCTCTCCATCACAGCCCATAGACCGATAGATGGCTTGGCAGAGTTCGCAAAACTTCCTCACCTTTGTTCTCTTGAGCTGAGAGGGCCAGCTGTGCCGAATATAATGCATAAAATTCCGGCGATGGAGACGGTCAGATACTTGACCATGTCGGAAGCGGAGTTCGTTGACCTGAGTGTCATGGTTGAGAAATTTCCCAACCTGCAGGGTGTTGAATTGAACTGCAGTGGCGGACCGATTGATGTATCGGTATTGCGTGCAGTAGAGGGTTTGGCAGTGCGCGTGCACGGTGCGGTCGAGGTTAGGGGTAATTGAGGCTTGCATTTCTAGGTCGGTGGAGCGGCTTTGGCGCAAGTGATCATGGCCCCGTAAGCTTCCGGCGCGTCGGGCAGTCTGTGGACCTGCCCGGTAAGGCAGGAAGATATGGCCAGAATTTGCGAGGCTCACGCCCAAGCGGCTGCGCAAAACCGTGGAGCTAACCGCACCAGCCGCGGCGTACCCCCTCCTTTCTTGCGCGCGGCATGGGCGTCGGCCGGGCTGGAGCGGGGCGGAGACAGGAGCGCAGGGCCGGCCGGGGGCCGGGCCGCGCGCGGGGAGCGGAGCGAGCCGCCTTGAACCGGTAGAGAAAGTTGTAACTCAGTTGGTTGCCTGGTGTCTGTAGTCGTATGCGTATGCCGGTAGTTGGGCGGCTTGGCGGTCTGCGAGGGGCAGGAAGGTCACGGGGCGGATCGTCCATGTGATGCGGGTGTGGGCTTGGGTGAGGGTCACCGTGCAGGGCTGCATGCGGAGCAGGGCTCTTCTTGTGTCGGTGCGGCCGTTGTGGAGCCATTCTCATGCCTCGTGGGATGCTGCGGGGTCGAGGCCGGTGAGATGGTGCGGAGGGCGACTGGGATCCATCGGTCTGCCTGTGGTGCCGAGTAGGCGTCGAAGGAAGCTTTGAGGTCCGGGAGCTTCCGGCCCGGGTCCAGCATTCGCACCAGTAGCCGCGGGTGGGTGCGTTCATGCGCTCGCTGCCGGGGGGTAGATCGCGAGGACGTAGCGGGCGGTGTCGTCGTAGAGGGTGCGTTCGTGTTCGGGTTGGTCTGTCAGCCAGTGGAGTCCTGGTTGTGCGTAGGCGGGGTCGAGTTGGTCTGTGATGTGCCAGGTGCGTTCGCGTAACCGGCGCAGGGGCGGGCGTGGGTTTGCCGCGTTGTGGGAGCCCAGGGGGAATGGAGCGGACTTCGTTTAGGGGGTCGGCACTGGTAGGGCGGGGGCTGGGTGCTGCTCAGAGCTCGTAACACGATCTTGGTGAAACGTGCTGGTTGGCCGTGACCGGTGTGAAGATTCGGCCGTTCGTGATGGTGTGAGTACTCGGCCGTGGATCGT
>NZ_JOHS01000087.1 GCF_000725625.1 Streptomyces sp. NRRL F-6676 | reverse complement strand
TCCGCCAACTCACCCCGGAGCCGTTCCACCTCCCCCAACCTCATACCGAGAAGATGCCCAACACCAGGCGAGATCACCCAACGTAACGAAGCACTACTAAGGGCTGTCCCGTAATCCCTGGTGGATCAGCGTGCGGCGTCAGATGCGGTGCATCGCAAGGCGGAGAGGTGCCCAGATACTGGATGTATCCGGGCATTCCGACAACGCGGCGAGGCGCCGTAGCTGTCGTCGCGCGCCCGCCAGGGATTGCGGGACAGCCCTTAGCTACCCGGCCCCTGGTCAGCGCAGGGCGCTGCGCAGCAGCCGGGTCGCCCGGCGGATCCGCGGCGAGGACAGCCGGCGGGCCAGCGGGAGGAGCAGACGGGCGGCCGGGCCCACCGGAGTCCAGCGCAGTTGCAGCCGGCCCGCGCCCCTGCCCTCCGGTTCGACCGTCAGTTCGTGCGGGACGACGGTGCCGTGCACCACCGCCCGCAGCACCGGGAAGGACAGCGGGGCCAGCAGCACCCCCGTGTTCGTCAGGTCCTGGTGGTGCAGGCGCAGCAGCGGATGGCGGATCCCGCGGAAGCCCTGCGGCGGCAGCCGCGCCGCCGCCAGGTCCAGGCGGACCCGCCCCTCGAACACCCCCGGCCGCACCGGGTCCAGCCGGAACCCGGTGGTCAGCCGGCGCCGCCCGGGCGACACGACCACGCTCGCCCTCTGCGGCCCCACCGGCAGCCGCAGCCCGGGGTCGTAGGTCCGCACCGCCAGGTCCAGGGTGAGCCCGGGGCCGGGGGCGACCGAGCGGATCTCGTGCCGGAACAGGGCGCCGGGGAAGGGCCGGGAGTCCAGCTCCAGATCGGTGACGTCCAGCTCGCGGCGGCCCTGGTCCGAGGCCGGGGGGACGGCGCCCCAGTAGAGCCCGGTGCCGTCCGCGGTGGTCTCCCGGGGGGCCACCGCGTGGCCGAGGCCGCGCGCCGCCCACCGTGCCTCGGCGTACCGCCCGTCGCGGACGAGCTGGAGCACCACCCGCTCCGGGCGCGGCAGCCGGGCGAACGCGCCCTGCGCGAGCGTGTCCAGGTACGGCGTGACCTCGGCGGCGAAGGCGCGCAGCCACTCCTCGTCCCGGTAGGGCAGGTCGCCCGCGTACATGCGGAAGTCGTGCTTGAGGAACTTGTAGTCCTTGTCCTCGCGCAGCGACTCGTGCCCGCTCTCGGCGAGGAACGCGTCGATCAGCCGCTGGACGTGCACCCGGTCGCGCACGTTGGTCAGCTTGTGCCGCTGGTTGGAGATGGAGGCGGCGTCGGCGACGGCGTAGGGGGCGATGTACCAGCGGTAGACCGGCTCGGGGAGCACGGTGAACGACTTGGCCAGGCAGTACGCCTGGGCGGAGAAGAGCTGGTCCTCGTAGTGGATGCCCTCGGGAAAGCGCAGCTGGTGCCGGTCGAGGAAGGAGCGGGCGTACATCTTGCTGGTCGACAGGTGCTCGAACAGCAGTCCGGGTTCGGCCTCGATGCCGTCGACCGTACGGCGCTCGGCGACGAGGTGGGCCATCCAGCGCGAGCGGCGCCCGGTGTCCACGCGGACCCGTTCCACCGCGCCCATCACGAAGTCGACCTCGCGCTCCCGGTGTGCGGCGAGCAGCAGTTCCACCGCGTTGTCGGGGAGTTCGTCGTCGCTGTCGAGGAACATCAGATACGGGGCGCGGGCCACCTCCAGGGCGCGGTTGCGCGGGGCGCTGCACCCGCCGCTGTTCTCCGGCAGCCGCAGATGCAGCACCCGGGCGTCCTGGGCGGCCAGCGCGCGGGCGACGGCGGGGGTGTCGTCGGTGGAGTGGTCGTCGCTGATGATCACCTCGATGTTGGCGTGGGTCTGGCGCAGCGCGGAGGCGACCGCGCGCGGCAACCGTGCGGCGTCGTTGTAGACGATCACGGTGATCGTGACGTCCGGGCTGGTGAGCTCGGGGACGGTCAGGGGTACGGCGTCCGGGGCGGTCACAGGGCGGTCGCCTCCTCGGGGGTGGGGGCGGGGGTGCGTTCGTCGACGGGGACGACCGGCGGCAGCGTCTCTTCGGCGGCGCCCAGGAAGACCCGGCGCACGACACGCTCGGCGGCCTGTCCGTCGTCGTACTCGCAGAACCGGTGGCGGAAGGCGGTGAGCGCCTTGCGGGCGCCGTCGTCGCGCCAGGCGTCGGTTGCGAGGATCTCCGTCAGCTCCTCCTGGCTCCGCGCGACGGGGCCGGGGGCCTCGGCCATCAGGTCGAAGTAGACGCCGCGGGTGGAGGCGTAGGTCTCCCAGTCGTCGGCGTGGATCACGAGCGGCCGGTCGAGGTTGGCGTAGTCGAACATGATCGACGAGTAGTCCGTGACCAGCGCGTCCGCGGCCAGCGCCAGTTCCTCCACCGGGTCGTAGGAGGACACGTCGATCACCCGGCCGGTACGGCGCAGTCCGGCGAGCGGGGAGGCGGCGTTGCCGTAGAAGTAGTGGCCGCGCACGAGGAGCACGGTGTTCCCGCCGAGCCGGTCCGCGAGGGCGGCCAGGTCGAGACGGGGGGTCCAGCCGGCCTCGTAGTCGCGGTGGGTGGGGGCGTAGAGGATGGCGCGGCGGCCGGGCGGGATGCCGAGCCGGTCGCGGACGGCGCGGATGTCGGCGGCGGTGGCCCGGTAGTAGACGTCGTTGCGCGGATAGCCGTGGTCGAGCGGGGTCCAGCGGGAGGGGTAGGCGCGCTCCCACATGCGGGTGGAGTGGCTGTTGGCGGAGACGCTGTAGTCCCATTTGTCGACGCGGGCCAGCAGCGCCTCGAAGTCGAGCCCCTTGGCGGCGGCGGGGAAGTCGAGCTGGTCCAGGCCCATCCGCTTCAGCGGGGTGCCGTGGTGGGTCTGGAGGTGCACCGCGTCCGGGCGTTTGACCACCGCGTCGGGGAAGTTGACGTTGTTGACCAGGTACTTCGCCCGGGCCATGACGTCCCAGTAGCGGCGGGTGCCGGGCACCACGTGGTCCGTGCCGGGCGGCAGCAGGGCGGCGCGCTCGCGCGAGACCACCCACACCTGGTGGATGTCCGGGGCGAGCGCGGCGAGCCGGCCGGCGATGGCGGCCGGGTTGCAGGCGACGCCGCGGTCCCAGTACGCGGAGAACACCGCGAGGTGCGGATCGACGGGACCGCTCAGCGCCCTGCGGTAGCGGTGGTCGTCGAGCCGGGCGACGGCCAGGCGGCGGCCCGCGACGACCGCCTTCCTGACCGTGCGGCGGCGTTGGTTGGCGGCCTGGAGGGCGCGGTACTTCGCATAGGCGTTCTCCTCCAGCAGGGAGCGGCGGATGCCCTCGAAGCCGCCGGGGCGGCGGTACCCCTCGGGCCGCAGGCGTACGGCGGCGCGGGAGGCGCGCGCGAAGAACTCGCGCGCCACCGGCTCGGGCATGCCGCTGCGGGCGAAGGTGCGCAGGAAGTCGCGGACCATCACGTCGTAGAGCACCGCGCGGGGCCGCCCGGGGACCTCCCGCTCGGCCATCAGCCGCTGGAGCCGCTCGTACCGCCCGATCAGCGCGTACCGCTCCTCGGGCGTGGGCGGCGGCAGGCTCTCGGGGCGCAGCACACGGTCCTCGTAGACGGGCTGGTGCAGACAGGCGATCCGGTCGGCGTGCAGCAGCAGGCTGTAGGCGAGGTATGCCTCGTCGTCCGCCGCCTCCCGGGTGGCGGGCAGCGCCTCGTGCGCCCGCCAGAACTCCGCGCGGACCACGCGGGCGCCGAGCAGCGGGGTGAGCCGGAGCAGGTTGGGGAAGTCGGCGAGGGCCGGGGTGCGGCGGCCGGTGCGGGCGAAGATCCAGCCGTCGCCGCTGCGGGCGGCGGCGGTGTCCCAGGTGGAGCGGGTGTGGTCGACGGTGAGGACCTGCACGTCGGGCGGGAGTTCCGCGGTGCGGTCGGCGAGGGTGCGCAGCGCGCCCGGGGGCAGGCCGTCCTTGGCGCGGACGAAGTGCAGCCAGGCCCCGGTGGCGCGGTCGGCGCCGGCCGCGCGGGCGGCGGTGTCGTCCGTGCCACCGGGCAGCGGCACCACGCGCACCCGGCCGTCGCGCGGCGCCGCCCGCTCGGCCTCCCGCCGGGCGCGGTCGCCGACGGCGGCGACGACGATCTCGACGGTGCCGCTCCTGCCCCGGGTGCTTTCGCCGCCGGGGCTTTCGCCGCCGGGGCTTTCGCCGCCGGGGCTTTCGCCGCCGGGGCTTTCGCCGCCGCGACTTTCGCCGGTGAACGGCTGGGCGGCGAGCGAGTCGAGCAGCTCGGCGAGGTGCCCCTGGACGTCGGGGCCGTACACGACGACGCTCAGACCTGGTTGCACGCGGCCTCCCTCGCTCCCTCGCGCCCCGGCGCCCCTGGTGAACGCCGACGGGGACGACACCAGGCCATCGTTGCACCAAAGGGGCAAAAGGGGTGGATGCGGTTGCGCCTCAGGAGGGAAACGGGGGGGCGGGCCGGGCCGGCGCGCGGGGGTGCCCAGCGGGGTGCCTAGCGGGGCGTCTTCCGGGCCTTGTCGGGGCCGCCGGTGAACTCCTCGTACGCCGCCAGGACCTCGTCCGTCGGCCCGTCCATGCGCAGTTCCCCGCGCTCCAGCCACAGCACGCGGTCGCAGGTGTCGCGGATCGACTTGTTGCTGTGGCTGACCAGGAAGACGGTGCCGGCGTGCGCGCGCAGCTCGCGGATGCGCTGCTCGGAGCGCCTCTGGAAGGAGCGGTCGCCGGTGGCCAGGGCCTCGTCGACGAGGAGGACGTCGTGGTCCTTGGCGGCGGCGATGGAGAACCGCAGCCGGGCGGCCATGCCGGAGGAGTACGTGCGCATGGGGAGCGTGATGAAGTCGCCCTTCTCGTTGATGCCGGAGAAGTCGACGATCCCCTGGTAGCGCTCCTTGACCTGCTCGCGGGACATGCCCATGGCGAGCCCGCCGAGGTAGACGTTGCGCTCGCCGGTGAGGTCCTTCATCAGGGCCGCGTTGACGCCGAGGAGGGAGGGCTGGCCGTCGGTGTAGATACGGCCGTTCTCCACGGGGAGCAGTCCGGCGACGGCCTTGAGCAGCGTGGACTTGCCCGAGCCGTTGGTGCCGATCAGGCCGATGGCCTCGCCCCGGTAGGCGGTGAAGGACACGTTCCGCACGGCGTGCACCTTGCGCACACCGGCCGCCTTCTCGGCCTTCCCGCGGCGCAGCATCCGGTTGAGCGCGGCGGTGGCGGTGCCCCGGCCGGCGCCGGTGCCGTTGACGCGGTAGACGATGTCGACGGCGTCGCAGATGACGGTGGGGGCGGGGGTTCCGGGAGCCGGGGGCGCGGCATTCGTGAGGCCGGCGGTCTGGAGGCCGGTGGTCTGGAGGCCGGTGGCCCTGATGAGGTCGGTCGTCATGCGGTCGCTCGTCCTGAGATCGGTGTCAGCCACGGCCGTACGTCTCCTCGGCCTTCCAGAAGTAGATGAACCCGCCGACCCCGGCGAGCAGCGCCCAGCCGGTCGCGACGGCCCACACGTGCGGCGGGAGCTGGCTCGCGTGGAAGCTGTCGATGAGCGCGAAGCGCATGAGGTCGATGTAGACGGCGGCCGGGTTGCACTGCAAGGCGAGCAGCACGGCGTGCGGCAGGTCCCGGTCGCGCATGACGTGGTCGATGCTCCACATCACGCCGGACACGTACATCCACGTCCGCAGCACGAACGGCATCAACTGGGCGATGTCCGGGGTCTTGGCGCCCCAGCGGGCCATCACCATGGCCACACCGGCGTTGAAGCAGAACTGGAGCGTGAGCGCGGGCAGCACGAGCAGCCAGGAGGCGCTGACCGGCACGCCGAACGCGAGCAGGATCACCACCAGCGCGCACATCGAGAACAGCAGCTGCTGGAGCTGCTGGAGCGCGAAGGACACGGGCAGCGCGGCGCGCGGGAAGTGCAGCGCCCGCACGAGGCCGAGGTTGCCGGAGATCGCGCGGGTGCCGGACATGATCGAGCTCTGTGTGAACGTCCACACGAACACGCCCGTGACCAGGAACGGGACGTAGTCCGGGACGCCCCTCTTGGTGCCGAGCAGGATGCCGAAGATCAGGAAGTAGACCGCGGCGTTGAGCAGCGGGTTGGCCACCTGCCAGAGCTGGCCGAGCTTCGCCTGGCTGTACTGGGCGGTCAGCTTGGCGGTGGCGAAGGCGCGGATGAAGTGCCGGCGGGCCCAGAGCTGACGGCCGTACTCGGGCAGGGAGGGGCGGGCACCGCTGACCGACAGCCCGTACCGGGCGGCGAGCTGCGCGGGGGTCTCGGCGGGGGGCGCGGCGGCCGGCGCCGGGGAGCCGGCGGCCGTCGGGGGCGGGGGTTGCAGGACCTGGCTCACGTCCGCTGCTTTCGGAGGAGGGCGGGCCCGTCGGCGTGCGCCGGCCGCTTGCCTGGCCGTCGTTACGTCGGGACGGGTCCGTATCGTCGCAACGCGAGCGTAGGCCGAACCCACGTCGCAACGCAACCGTTTCGTCGTAACGCTCGCCCTATGCTTGGGCCGCATGACGAGCAGAGCCGACGCGGACAGGGAGCGCCAGGGCGGGACCGCGCGGGACGGCGCGGCCGGCCGGGCCAGGCCTGAGACGTCCACGACCGCGCGGCCGGCCCGCCCCTCCGGCGCCTCCGGCAGCTCCGGCGCCTCCGGCAGCTCCGGCAACTCCGGCGGCGCGACCCGGCGGCGACGGGCCCCGGCCGGGGCGGCCGTGCTCCGGCCCGAGGTCACGGAGGCGATCCGCGCGGCCGTCTTCGAGGAGCTGGCGGCCGTCGGCTACGCGCGCATGTCCATCGAGGGCATCGCCCGGCGGGCGGGCGTCGGCAAGACCGCGGTGTACCGGCGCTGGCGCTCCAAGCTGCATCTCGTGCTCGACCTGGTCTCGGCGCTGGCGGTGCAGGGGCTGCCCACCCCGGACACCGGCTCGCTGGAGACCGATCTGCGGCTGCTGTACGAGGTGACCTCGCGCGCCCTGCGCCACCCGGTGGCCGGCCAGATCCTGCCCGACCTCCAGGCGGAGGCGGCCCGCAACCCGGAGATCGCGGAGGCGTTGCAGAAGACCCTGCGCGAGGGCCAGCAGTCGGTGACCCGCGGCATCGTCGCGGCGGCGACGGCCCGCGGCGAGATCCGCGACACCGCCGACGAGAGCCTGGCCCTCGACCTCATCTCGGGCCCCCTGTACTGGCGCACGGTGGTGGCCCGCGAACCGAAGCTCCCGAAGGGCTATCTGGCGAGCCTGGCGAGGGCGACGGCGGGGGCACTGCGGGCGCTGTGAGGGGGAGCTTTCTGGTCTGCGGCTCCGCGACAGGCCCGACGTACCCGCTCCGCCGAACCTCAGGCTCCCCGAGCTACCGGGCGCCCCGCCACTCCCCCGGAGGAACCCCGACCAGCCTCCGGAAGAACACCGTGAAGTTCCCCACGTCCCCGAACCCGAGCCGCCGGGCACAGCCCGCGACCGGCACGTCCGTATGCGCGAGGACCCGCTTCGCCTCCAGCACCACCCGCTGGTCGAGGAACGCCTTCGCGCCCTCCCCCGTCACCGCCCGCACGGCCCGCGTCAACGTCCGCACGTCGTACCCGAGCACCCGCGCGTAGGCACCCACCTGGTGCCACTCGGCGAAGTGCTCCTCGACGGCGGCCCGGTACGCACGGAAGACCTCCGCGTGCCGCCCACCGGACGGCTCCGCCCCCGCCACGCCGGCCCCGGCCGGCAGCACCCGTAGCAACAGGGCCGCCAGCAGATGGGGCAACAGCCCCTCGGACGCCAGTGCCGGCGCCGTCACCACCGCCTCGTGCTCCCGGCGCAGATGCCCGGCCGCGAGCAGGGCGAGCTCCAGGCGCGGCGGATCCAGCTCCCAGCCCGCCGGAACGGCGGCCTCGGCGGCGGTGAAGCCGGCCAGGAAGGCGGGCCGGAACAGCACCAGCGGACCCTCGCACGTGTCGACGTCGCTCCACCGGTGCACCATCCCCGGCCGGATCCACACGACGCTGCCCGTCCCCAGCCGGTAGCCGCGGAAGTCCGCCTCGTGGCCGCCCTCCCCCGAGCCGACCAGGGCGAGGACATGGAAGTCGGGCCGCTGCGGAAGCACCCGGCGACGCTGCGGATCCATGGCCCGCAGCGCCGCGAAGTCCAGCACCTCGACACCGTACGGCGCCCCCACCGCGGGCAGATACCGAAGCTGCCGCACCCCACTGTGTCCGTTTTCCACAACCACCGCGCCCCTTTCCGCCACCGAGCCTACGACGCCACTCCTACGGTCGGACGTGCACCCAGAACCAGGGAAGAGACAGAGAAATGACGGAAACCACAAGCCCAGCCCCCACCACCGAAACGACGACGACCGTGCCCGTCCCCGGCGGCACCCTGGAGGTACGCGTCGGCGCGGGCACCGGACCCGCGCTGGTGTTCGCCCACTACTGGGGCGGCTCCGCCGACACCTGGACCGGCGTCCTCCACCGGCTCCCGCCCGGCCGGGCGACCGTCCGCTTCGACCAGCGCGGCTGGGGCACCTCCCGCGCGCTGCCCGGTCCGTACGGCCTCGAACAGCTCGCGGACGACCTGGCCCGCGTGGTCGAGGCGTGCGTGCCGGGGCCCTATGTGCTCGTCGGCCACTCGATGGGCGGCAAGGCGAGCCAGCTCCTCGCGGCCCGCCGGCCCGCCGGGCCGGCCGGCCTCGTACTCGTCGCCCCCGCCCCGCCCCGGCCGCCCGCGGCGGTGACGGAGGAGTACCGGCAGGGCCTCGCCCACGTGTACGACACACCGGAGACGGTGGAACACGCCCTCGACCACGTCCTGACCGCCACGCCGCTCCCGGCCGACGTGCGCGCCACCGCCGTGCGCGACAGCCTCGCCGCCGGGGAGGCGGCCCGGCGGGAGTGGCCGCTGCACGGCATCGCGCAGGACATCACGCGCGAGGTGCGCGGCATCGAGGTCCCGGTGACCGTACTGGCGGCGGAGCACGACGCCGTCGAACCGCCGGAGGTGCTGCGCGAGCACCTCCTGCCGCACATCCCGCACGCGACCCTGGTCACGCTCCCCGGACCCGGGCACCTGCTCCCGCTGGAGGCCCCAGCCGCCGTCGCGACGGCGCTCACGGACTTCCTGGCACGGCTCCCGCGCCGGCCCGCGCACTGACGACCTCGTACAGCTCCGCCCCGCCCGGCCCCGAGGCCACCCGCCGCAGCCCGTCCGGCGGGGCACCGTCGCCCTTCCCCCACACGACCCACCGCACCCCGTACCGCCGTACGACCGCACGCCGTACGGCAGAGGCGGTGCCCGCCGCGTAGTACCGGCGCACCGCGTCGAGCCGCTGCGCCTCGTCCGCCAGGAAGACGTCCGGGTAGCCCGGTGCGACGGTGTACGCCCCGTAGGCCGGAATGCGCCGGGCCGGCCCCTTCCGCGCCAGCACCACGTCCCCGTACCGCACCCGGGGCGTGATCCACCCGTACCCGTGCCACGGCGGCGCGCTCCGCTCGGCGACCGCCTCCGGCAGCACCCGGCGCGGCACGACGTACCCCACGACCCCCACCTGCGCCCACGCCCCCACGGCGAGCGCGCCCCCCACCACCACGGCGAGCCCCGCCCGCCACCATCCCTGCAACACGTCCCACGCCGTACACGCCTCCAGCGCGACGGCAAGCTGCGCCGGAATCAGCACCGCGGGCAACACCCGCCCCCAGGACCAGTGCCCGCTCACCCCACCGAGGGCGAACACGACAACGCCGAGAACGAAGAACACGACCAACGCGTCGCACCGCACCCGCCGGGCCCGCACGGCAAGGGCGAGAACGCCGAGGAGGACGAGCCCGTACCGCGCCAACAGGTCGTCGTACAACGGCCGATGAACGGCCTCCAGCCCGCCCCCCACCCGCACGAGCGAGAAGAAGTCGTAATAGGGCCACGCCCACAACAGCACGAGCCCCAACACGACTCCACCGAGCAACCGCGCCCCGGCGAAGGGGTGCGGGGAACTGCGCGACCAGCCCCCACCGGCCGTCGGCCGACCACGCACCCCCGGGGTCCAAGGGGCGGAGCCCCTTGAAGGGAAGGGAAGGGCAGGGGCGGCGGGGGCGAAGACCCCCGAGACAACCGCCCCCACCGCACCCAACGACGCCACCACCCCCGTGAACTGGTGCACCAGCAGAATCACCGCCCACAGCACCCCCAGCGCCAGAAACACCCCCCACCCCGCCCGCACCCGCACCGCCCGCGTCAGCGAAGCCCACAGATGGAACGACAACCCCAACGCGAGCGTGCTCGGATACGCCACCGTCAACGCCAGCGAGTCCAGCCCCACGAACCCGCTCCACGCGAAGTCCCGCACCCCCCACAGCAACACCACGCACAGCACGGCCAACGGCCCCGCCGCCCGAGACCCGCCCCACGTCCGCGCAGAGCGCCACACCCCGGACACCAGCACGAGGAGCGCTCCCACCGCCCCCACCCGCAACACGTTCCACACGGACAACCCGGACACCCGCGCCAGCCCCCCGAGCAGCACCGTCCAGGGCGAGTAGTACGGGCTGGGCGCGTCCGCCCGCACGAGCGGATCGCCGGGACGCACCAGATCGCGCCGCAACCGCTCCACGGTCGCCGCATGCATCCCGAGGTCCCCGATCCACGGCAACCGCAGGATCACGAGCACCATGAGCAGCACGACCACCGCGACCGCCGCCCGCAGCACCCCCACCCCCCAGGACGGACGCGCCGCCACCGCACCACGGACTCTCCCCTCGGAGACGCTGACAGTCACGGCCCGAAACCTCCAGGGAAGAACGAAGGGAGATACCGATACCCCTTTGAGCAAGAAAGAGTAGATATCCCACGGAAGATCCCCAAGAACCGCCGGCAAACGCGCAGGGGCGCCCTCCCGAGAGAGGGCGCCCCGAACCGCCGAGCCGTCGGCCGGCAACCGTCAGCTGTGCGAGCGCAGCAGCGTCCGCATCGTCCGCATGGCCACCGACAGATTCGCCAGGTCGAAGGAGTCCGAGCTCTGGATCTCCTCCAGCGTGGTGCGGGCCCGGCCGAGCAGCGCCGCGTTCTTCTCCTGCCACGTCTCGAACCGCTGCTCCGGCGTGGAGGTGCCGTTGCCGACGGTCAGGACGTCCGAGGTGAGCGCCGCGTGGGCCGCGTAGAGGTCCTCGCGGATCGCCGCGCGGGCCATCGACTGCCAGCGGTCCGCCCGCGGCAGTTCGATGATGCGGTCCATCAGCCGGGTGATGTTCAGCCGGTCGGCGAGGTCGTAGTACACCTCGGCGACGGCCATCGGGTCCTTGCCGGTGCGGTCGGCGACGGACACGATGTCGAGCGTCGGGAAGGCGGAGGAGAACCCGGCCACCCGCGTGGCGAGTTCGTCCGGGACACCGGCGCCCGACAGCTCGTCGTAGATCTTCTGGTACCACTCCGCGTCCGCGCCGCACAGCAGCTTGGGCAGCTGGGACCAGACCTGCTCGACCCGCTCCTGGAAGAACTCGATGGTCTCGCCGAGCTGGAGCGGCTGCGGCCGGTTGTTGAGCAGCCAGCGCGTGCCGCGCTCGACCAGACGCCGGGAGTGCAGCCGGATCCGGGTCTGGACGTCGGCCTCGACCTTGTTGTCGAGTTCCTCGACCGCGTCCCACACCGGTGCGGAGCGGAAGATGGCGCGCGCGGCGGTCTGCGCCCGCACGATCTCCTCGAGCGAGGCGCCGGTCTCCTCCCGCAGCCGGTGGAGGTACGTCGTACCGCCGGTGTTGACGGTGTCATTGACCAGCACCGTCGTGGTGATCTCGCGGCGCAGCGGGTGGCTCTCGATCGCCTCGGCGAACTTCTCGCGCAGGGCGGTCGGGAAGTACGCGTGCAGCAGACCGCTGAGGTAGGGGTCGTCCGGCAGCGTGGTGGCCAGCAGCTCCTCGGCCACCGTGATCTTCGTGTACGCCAGCAGGACGGCCGTCTCGGGGCCGGTCAGCCCGTTGCCGGAGCTGAGGCGCTCGCGGATCTGGCGGTCGGTGGGCAGGAACTCCAGGGCCCGGTCGAGGTGGCCGGCGCGCACCAGGTGGCGGATGAACCGCTGCTGGGCGTTGAGCATGTCCTTGGACTGGGCGAGCGCGTTGGCGATGGCCAGGTTCTGCGCGTAGTTGTTGCGCAGCACCAGGTGGCCGACCTCGTCGGTCATTCCGGCGAGGACCTTGTTGCGCTGCTTGACGGTGAGGTCGCCCTCGCGGACCAGGCCGTTGAGCAGGATCTTGATGTTCACCTCGTGGTCGGAGGTGTCCACGCCGGCGCTGTTGTCGATGGCGTCGGTGTTGATCCGGCCGCCCCGCATGGCGAACTCGATCCGGCCGAGCTGGGTGCAGCCCAGGTTGCCGCCCTCGCCGACGACCTGGACGCGCAGGTCGCCGCCGTCGACGCGGATGGCGTCGTTGGCCTTGTCGCCGACGTCGGCGTGCGACTCGGTGGAGGCCTTGACGTAGGTGCCGATGCCGCCGTTCCACAGCAGGTCGACGGGGGCCTGGAGGATCGCCTTCATCAGGTCGCCGGGGGTCATCTTGGTGACCTTGCCCTCGATGCCGAGGGCCTCGCGGATCTGGGCGTTGACCGGGATCGACTTGGCGCTGCGCGGGAAGATCCCGCCGCCGGCCGACAGCAGGTCGGTGTTGTAGTCGGCCCAGGAGGAGCGGGGCAGCTCGAACATGCGGCGGCGCTCGGCGTACGAGGTGGCCGCGTCCGGGTTCGGGTCGATGAAGATGTGCCGGTGGTCGAAGGCGGCGACCAGGCGGATGTGCTCGCTGAGCAGCATGCCGTTGCCGAACACGTCACCGGACATGTCGCCGACGCCGACGACGGTGAAGTCCTCGGTCTGGGTGTCCACGCCCAGCTCCCGGAAGTGCCGCTTGACGGACTCCCAGGCGCCACGGGCGGTGATGCCCATGCCCTTGTGGTCGTAGCCGGCCGAGCCACCGGAGGCGAAGGCGTCGCCGAGCCAGAAGTTGTACGCCTCGGCGACCTCGTTGGCGATGTCGGAGAAGGTCGCGGTGCCCTTGTCGGCGGCGACGACGAGGTAGGTGTCGTCCTCGTCGTGCCGGACGACGTCCGCCGGGTGGACGACCTCGCCGGCCACCATGTTGTCGGTGATGTCGAGCAGCGCCGAGATGAACGTCTTGTAGCTGGCGATGCCCTCCGCCAGCCAGGCGTCGCGGTCGACGGACGGGTCGGGCAGCTGCTTGGCGACGAAGCCGCCCTTGGCGCCGACCGGCACGATCACCGTGTTCTTGACCATCTGCGCCTTGACCAGGCCGAGGATCTCCGTGCGGAAGTCCTCGCGCCGGTCGGACCAGCGCAGTCCGCCGCGCGCGACCTTGCCGAAGCGCAGGTGGACGCCCTCGACGCGCGGCGAGTACACCCAGATCTCGTACGCCGGGCGGGGCGCGGGGAGGTCGGGGATGGCTTGCGGGTCGAACTTCATGGAGACGTACGCGTGCGGCGTGCCGTCCTCGGCGTGCTGGAAGAAGTTGGTGCGCAGCGTCGCCTTGATGACGGTGAGGAAGGAGCGCAGGATGCGGTCCTCGTCGAGCGAGGCGACCTTGTCGAGCGCGGCGTCGAGCTCTTCGAGGAGGGCGTCGGTGATCTCCACCCCGGCGCGCTGGCGCTCGGGCGACATCCGCGCCTCGAACAGGGAGACGAGCAGCCGGGTGGTGTGGACGTTGTTGCGGAGGGTGGTCTCCATGTAGTCCTGGCTGAACGTGGACCCGGCCTGGCGCAGGTACTTGGCGTAGGCGCGCAGCACCATCGCCTGCCGCCAGCTCAGCCCGGCGCTGAGGACGAGGGCGTTGAAGCCGTCGTTCTCGGCACGGCCGGTCCAGGTCGCGGCGAAGGCGTCCTGGAACCGCTCGCGGGCGTCGTCGCCCAGGTGTTCGCCGCCGCTCTGGGCGGGCATCCGCAGCCCGAAGTCGTAGATCCAGGCGGTGGTGCGGTCGGCGCAGCGCAGCTCGTACGGGCGTTCGTCGGTGACCTCGACGCCGAGCAGGCTCAGCACCGGCAGCACCCGGGAGAGGGAGACCGAGCCGCCCCGGCGGTAGATCTTGAAGCGGCGCTCGGCGGCGCCGGCGCCCACCGGCTCGTAGAGGCTGAGCGCGAAGTCCTTCTCGTCGTCGTCCAGCTGTTCGAGGTGGATGAGGTCGGCGACGGCGGCCCGGGGGCTGTGGTCGGCCTTGTAGCCCTCGGGGAAGGCGCTGGCGTAGCGGCGCAGCAGGGCGGCGGCGCGCTCCTCGCCGAGCTCGGCGTCGAGCGCCTCGGAGAAGCCGTCGGCCCAGGAGCGGCCGGCCTCGGCGAGACGGGACTCGATGCGGTCCTTGTCGGCGTCGGACAGCTCGGGCAGCTCGGTGCCCTGCGGGACGCGGACCACGAAGTGCAGCCGGGAGAGGATCGACTCGGTGTTCCAGGCGGTGAAGTCGACGCTGGTGCCGCCGAGCTCCTCCTTGAGGATGTCGATGATCCGCAGCCGGACGCCGGTGGTGTAGCGGTCGCGCGGGAGGTAGACGAGCGCGGAGTAGTAGCGCCCGTACTCGTCCTGTCGCAGGTAGAGCCGGAGCCGGCGGCGTTCCTGGAGGTAGAGCACCGAGGTGGCGATGGACCGCAGCTCGTCGGCCGGGGTCTGGAACAGCTCGTCGCGCGGGTAGGTCTCCAGGATCTGCGTCAGGTCGCGCCCGTCGTGGCTGTTGGGCGAGAACCCGGCGCCCTGGAGGACCTCCTCGACCTTGCGGCGGATGACGGGCACCCGGCGCACCGACTCGGTGTAGGCGGCGGAGGAGAACAGACCGAGGAAGCGGCGCTCGCCGGTGACGTTGCCCTCGGCGTCGAACTTCTTGACGCCGACGTAGTCCAGGTAGGAAGGCCGGTGCACGGTGGCGCGGCTGTTGGCCTTGGTGAGGACGAGCAGCTTGTGCTCACGGGCCTTGGCGCGGGCGTCGGCGGGCAGGCGTTCGAAGGAGGGGCTGACCGGGTGGCCGTCGTCGTCGGAGTGGTGCGGGTCCGCGCGCAGTATGCCGAGCCCGGTGCCGGGAACGGCGCTCAGCGCGTCGTCGCCGCGCAGCTCGTACTCCCGGTAGCCGAGGAAGGTGAAGTGGTCGTCGGCGAGCCAGTGCAGCAGCTCGCGGGCCTCCTCGACCTGCTGCCCCGGCAGGTCGCCGGGGACCGGCTCGCCGGGCAGCTCGTCGGCGATGCGGGAGGCGGTGTCCCGCATCTTCTCCCAGTCCTCGACGGCCTCGCGGACGTCGGACAGGACGCGCAGCAGGTCGGCGGTGATCTGCTTGAGGTCGGCGCGGTCGGTCTCGCGGTCGATCTCGACGTGGATCCACGACTCGACCGCCGCGTCCTGCGGCAGCTCGCCCTGGGGCGGGGTGGACAGCACCTCGAGCAGCTTGCCGGTGACGTCGCGCCGCACGACGAACTGCGGGTGGACGACGACGTGGATGCCGCGGCCCTGGCGGGAGAGGTCGTTGGTGACGGAGTCGACGAGGAAGGGCATGTCGTCCGTGACCACCTCGACGACGGAGTGGCTGCACGTCCAGCCGTTCTCCTCGACGGTGGGCGTGTGCACCCGCACGTTGGCGGTGCCCTGGGGGCGCGTCTCGGCCAGCCGGTAGTGCGAGACGGCGGCGCCGAACACGTCGACCGGGTCGCGGTCGGCGAGGTCCTCGGGGGCGGTGTGCAGGTAGTAGCGCTTCAGGAACGACAGCACGGACTCGCTGTCGGAGGTGTCCGGGGCGCCGGGCGCCGTGGGAGCCTCGGCGGTCGCCCGTCCGCGCGAGGCGGTCTTCCTGGCGGCGGTCTTCTTGCCGGTGGTCGTCCTGGCAGCAGGTGTCTTGCCGACGCTTGGCTTGGCAGCGGTCTTCTTCGAGGTCGTCGCCGGGGTGCCCGGGCTCGACGGGCCGTCCGGGGAGTCGCCCGTCGGCCCGGTCGGTAGGTGCCCCCCGACCGGGCTGTTCTCAGCTACGCGAGCCGCCCTTTCGAGCAACTCGGCCTTGGCTTCGTCCAGCTTGGTCTGCATTGTCCTCTGGCTCCTGTCGCGCGCCATTGCGTGACGTAGAAGGAAGTACGGTCTCTGCTCCGCCGTAACCGCCACAACGCCACGACGCGGAATGTCCGGTCTGCTTCGACGCTATGCCGCACGGTGGGACGGGCGAGGGGTTATCGGCCAATGTCGGCACTCCGGGGCAGTGTGACGCTGCTCTCGGCGCGCGTACCGCGCCCCCGGTTGCCCCGGCGGGCGCCTGCGGCGCCCTCTCGACCGGGCCCCGCCCCGGAGCCGCCTGACGCGGCCCCGGCGGATCAGCGGCCGCCGCCCGGACACGGCTCGCGGCCGTGCTCACCGGGCGCAGGGCAGGGGCGACGACGCCCCCGCGAACTATCGCGCTGATCACGCCCACAAGGCTATCCCCCCGCCCCGGCCCCCCGTCATGAGCCGTATGTGTACAAAACCAGCCCCCGAACTTTGACGTTTCGCACAGAGAGAGAAACGGTTTCTTCACGTATCGGGGACGGGGGCAGGCGCTCCCCCGCTGGGGACGCGGGAACGCGTCCTTTGCGCGGCTCCGCCGCGACGGGCGCGACAGGCCACCGTGCGCCGAAAGGGGCGCGGGGCGCTGTCCAATGCGCGGCTCCGCCGCGGCGGGCGCGACAGGCGCGACAGGCCACCGTGCCCCGGAAGGGGCGCGGGGAACTGCGCGACCAGCCCCCACCCACCCGCACCCGACCACGCACCCCCGGGGTCCAAGGGGCGGAGCCCCTTGAAGGGACGGGAAGGGTAGGGGCGGCGGGGGCGAAAAAACCTACCCTCAGCCCCCCACCCGCTCCGCCACCACAACCGCCTCCCCCAGAGAATCAACCACCGGCACCCCCACCCCCTCCAAACTCGCCCTCCCGTGCGACCCCCCGGTGTACAGCACCGCCCCCACCCCCGCCCGCTCCGCGGCCACCGCGTCAT
>NZ_JOHS01000086.1 GCF_000725625.1 Streptomyces sp. NRRL F-6676 | reverse complement strand
GGCGCACGGCCTCGGTGAGCTGGCCGCCTTCTTCGTAGCCGACGTAGCCGGGCCTATTCCGGCGCGGAGCGCCGGAATTCGGTCCGTATTTGAATTCGCGGAGCGAATTCCCCGCCCCCGGAATGGAGCGCAGCGCAATTCCGGATTCGGTCGCAGACCGAATGGGAGAGTGCGGAGCACTCGAATTCTCTTCGAATTCGAAAACCGCTCGCCGCTGAAATTCGAGAAATCCAATTCGACCTTTCGCGGTAATTCCGAAGGAATTACACGTTTTTGAAAGGGCGGCTCAATTCGTTTTGGATCTTTGGCGCCGAGAAAATTCGGGCTTTTATCCGCCCGCCGGTTCGATCACTTTCTGTGGCGTTCCGGGTGTCCGCTCTCGCATGTTTGCCCAGTTCAGAGGGTGTTACCGCCGGTAGTAGTGGCCGTTAGTTTTCGTCGGAGCGCGCGAATTCGCCCACTACCTTACCGGGTGGTGGGCGAATTCGGAGGAGGTAATTCGAGGGTTAGACAGCCGCGATGATGAGCGCGGCGACGCCGAGCCAGAGCATGTGCCAGCTCTGGTCCAGCGCGTAGGCGCCGGTCCCGAGGGTCGCCGCCGGGGTGCCCTCCTCGGTTACCGGGTGCGCCGGGTGGGCGCCGGTCCCGAGGCTGTAGAACTCAGCCTTTCCGCAGGTCGCAGCCAGTTTCGCCAGCGTGGTGCGGCGGTCGGCCCAGTAGTGCGAGGCCGCGTCGACCGAGAGGCCGGCCACCAGGCCCAGCGCGGTCACGGACAGCCCGAGGACCAGGGCGACGGGGGCGAGGACGGCGGCCTTCGTGAGGGTCAGGCCCAGGACGTGCCGACCGCAGGCGAGGCGGCCGGACCAGCCGGGCAGGCCCTTCGTGGCTGCCTGGCACGAGGACTGGACCCAGTGGTCGCCCACGGTGTGCCCGACGTACAGGGCGATGAACACGGCGGCGAACAGGGCGGCGGTGTCGGTCATGATGGGGATCTCCTGGTCTGGTGACGGGTCGGGAGGACGGGGCGGCCGTGCGCCTGCCAGTGAACGGCCGCCCCCGCTCGGATCAGCTCTGGGTCGAGGTGCTCTCGTCGGCGGCCTCCAGCTCGGTCACGAGGAAGCCGAGGACGTCCGCGAACATCTCCTCGCCCCGCGGCTTGCCGCTCAGGCCGCGCAGGTTCAGGGAGCCGTCCCGGGCCTCCGCCATCACCTCGCCCACCTTCCCGACCAGGTCGGTGCGGTCGGCCAGCGGCCCCGAGACTCCGGTGATGCGGACCCGCTGGCCGATGACGAAACCGCCGGCCACCTTCGTGCCGGTCGTGTACGGCGAGACCCCTTCGTCGGTCGGGGTGCCGAAGAACCCGTCGGTGGGCGTCACGACGTGGCTGCGGTGGATGCGGAAGGCGTCGTCGTCGGCCGTGGTGACGATCGGGTCGCCCTGGCGAGCCGTGTGCCCGCAGGCCCCGCAGTGCTCGCGCTCGGGGCCGCCAGCGGTCGCCCAGAGCTCCCACGAGGTCTCCGGGCGGTTGATGACCGCGTTGCGCCGGGACTGCGCGGTCGACTTCGCGACGTCCATCGCCATCGCCAGGTCACCGATGCTCCCGCCCAGCTCCTGGTGCAGCCGGACGGCGGCGTCGCGCACGCCCTGGAGGCGGGGCAGGAGTCGGTGGTCCAGGTCGTTCAGGACGGTGTAGAGGCTCTGCGGGGTGACGTCCTGGGGGGCCTGCTCGCCCCGCTCGTTCTGGCCGGTCCGGAGCAGGGCGAGGGCCCACAGCGCGGTGTCGAACCAGTCCGCGAGGATGCTGGCCTCGGCTCCGAGGGCCTTCGCCTCGCCGGGGGTGAGGCTGATCGTGATGTCCAGGCCGCCGCGGATCGCGTCGGCGCCGCTGCGGAAGCTGGGGTTGGGGGTCTGGGTGTTCGTCACGGTGACTGTCTCCTGGTGGTCGGTGGATCAGGGCTGGAGGTAGCGGGCGGCGACGTCCACGAACCGGTCGTGAGCGACCAGCGCGGCTTCCCGGGCACGGGTCAGGTCGTCGGTGCTGGTGGATGCGTCGCGCATGGCGTAGGTGGCGGTCACCATCGAGTCGGCGGCCTCGCGGACGGCCGGGTCGGTGACGTGCAGGCGCAGGGCGACCAGCGGTCGGGTCACGGCGGACCGGGTGCTGTGGCTGCGGGCTCGGAGCTCCCGGACGCGGTCGTCCGGGTCGCCCTTCAGCCGGGCCTCGCCGCGGACCCACATCGCGGTGCGGTGGTCGCTGATCGCGACGGCAAGCGCGGTGATGGCTTCGAGCTGGGCCGCGCGGTGCTGCTCGCGGCGGGCGGTCTTTTCGGTCCGGCCGGCGGACGCGTGCTGGAACAGGCCGGTCACGATCGAGCCGAGCAGGGTTCCGGCGATGGCTAAGACGGTGGCGAGCAAGTCGGTCTCCCCGAGTCGGAAGGGGTACGAACCTTCGTACCCACACCCCAAAGGTACGAAGGTTCGTACCCCCCGTCAAGAGGCAGTCATGAACTCGCGGGTTCACGGACTCATGACGTCACTAGGTCGCCGCTGCAACGTGCAGCACGGGCCATGCTGCACGGTCCTTTACACAGGTCAGGGCCGCAACGCCGTGCAGCGTTACGGCCCTGATGCAGCGAGGGAACTACTCGGTCGGAGGACGGCAGACGTCGCAGAACTCGCCCTGGACGCCGTGGCGGACGCGGCACTCCCGACAGGCCCGCCACTCGCAGGTGAGGCACTTCGAGAAGCCCTCGATGTCCTCGAAGTACAGGACGGTGTGGTCCGCGTCGTAGCCGTGCGCCGTCTGCCTGCCAGACGGAGAGCGGTAGCTCACCGCAGCCGCCGAAGCAGGGCCCGCCTGGTCGCCTCGTGCTCCCGGGCAAGCCGCAGCACCTCGCGGAACACCTCGGCCTTGTCGAGGTTGCGCCGCTGGGCCGCGAGCCGCAGTTCGAGGACGAACTGGTCGACCTCCGCCGACTCCTCCGGGTCGAACCGGATCGTCGTCGGGATCGCGTCGGCAGCAGCAGGCGGCGGGCGCCGGCCCCCGCGCGTCCGCCCCGGCCGGGGCGGCGTGGTCGGCGGCTCGTGCTCCTGGTCGTGCCCCTCCTCCGGGACCGGGTCCTCCCCGCCGCCCCGGCCGCCGACCTTCAGCGGCCCCGTCTTCGGGGTCAGCTTCGGCGGCGCCAGCGGTGAGGACGACGCCGGGATGTTCCGCTCCTTGGGCGGGTTCACGCGGCCGGCACCTCCTTCACGAACCGCTGGGCCAGGTTCTCGAACACCGCCCGCACCTCGTGACTGTCGCTCGCCTCGTCCAGCGGCTGTGCGTACTCGTCGGCGTTGGTGATGAGCGAGCGACGCGGGACGACGCCCCACACCTGCTCACCGAAGATCTGACGCGCCCCGGCGAGCTGCCCGACGTGCGCCCCGATGCGCATGTCGTAGCCGCCCACGACGACCCCCAGGAAGCTCAGCTCCGAGTTGCCCAGGTCGTCCCCGGAAGCCGCCACGAAGTCCCGGTACCTCACCGCGGCCTCGATGCTGTCGTACTCAGGCTCCGTGCTGGCCAGGGCGAAGTGAGCGGCCCCCAGAGCCATCTGGGTCAGGTGCCCGAGCGAGGGCGGGCAGTCGATCAGGACGTAGTCGAGAGCGTCGTCCGTGCCCTTCAGCGCCTTCGCCAGCCGCCGCCAGGCGCCCTTCATCCCGGCCTCGGTCGCCCGGTCCTCCAGGGTGTACCGGGCGGGGATCAGCCTGATCCGCTCCGCGTACGGCGTTGTCCAGCCGATCGGCTGCCAGACTTCGGCGGCCTGGCCGTCGTAGACGACCTTCGGCGGGGTGCTGCTGTACTCCACTGCCTCAGCGGCGGTCAGTTGCGGGGCCTCAGGGTCGTCCTTCCACCCCAGCCGCCGCGACGCGTTGCCCTGCGGGTCGAAGTCGACCACGCCGACCCGCTTCCCGCTCTTGGCGAGGGCTTCGGCCAGGCGCACGGCCAGGGTCGACTTCTTCGCCCCGCCCTTGTTGTTGCCGATCGCCACGCGTGTCGCCATCGGTCCTCCTTCGTCGGTGTCGTCGGAAGCGTAGAGGCTGGCTCGTGGCCCCACGAGGCCGCGGGGCCGCGCCACCACCAATGGGTGACCCGAAAGCCCTCGTGCATCTCCTTATGGGTATGTGGAGCCGGAAAGGTGTAGCCCCTGTAGCCCCTGTAGCCCCGCCGCAGGTCAGGGGCCTGTTTTGCGGGGCTACAGAGGTAGCCCCGGGGTAGCCCCCGGGTGTAGCCCCCCGCGTTAACTGCCCTGGAGAGGCCCTGTCGCGCCCTCTGTCGCGCCACGCTGAAGGGCAGGGGTTTCGGTGTCTCAGCCCAGCTCACAGCACGCGACAGGACCCCACGCGACAGGGCGGCGCGACAGAGGGCGCGACAGGCCAGAGGGCCCCCGCCGGATGTCGGCGGGGGCCCTCTGGAAGGGGTGCGGGTCAGCGCCCGCCGTCGGCCTGGAACGCCTCGCACTCGTCGGGCCAGTGGTTCTTCCACTCGTCCAGCGGGACGTCGGGACGGCTGATCCGGATCTCCCCGCAGCCGCTGCACCGCGCGGCCGTGGTGCCGGCCGGAAGCGAGGCCCGAACGTCCTCCGAGAGGACGTCCAGGCCGACCGGCTCCGCACGCGGCCCGTGGCAGACCGGCGCCATCAGCAGAAGCACGGTCTTCAGCGACGTGTCGCAGTCGTCGCGGTCGAAGGCCACGGAGGACGCCAGCGCGCCCGCCTGGCCGGGCAGCGGCATCGAGGGGAACCGCGGACCGTGGAACGCCTCCGAGCCACCCTCGAAGGCGGCGGCGTACTGGTGGAGGTCTTCCGCGTACGCCCCGCCGTGGTCGTCGGTCACGGTGACGTCGTGCTCGCGAGAGTGCCAGGCGAAGCTCAGCAGCAGGCACGCCCGCGTCTCGGGTTCGGCCTCGGCCCAGCGGCGGCGAAGGTCGCTGTCGGCGGCGGCCTCCTGGACGTCGCCGTCGTACTCCTCGGCCAGGGCCTCCCGCAGGTCCAGGGTGACGTCGGCGATCTGCATGGCGACACCCAGGGGGTGCTGGGCTGCGGCCATCTGGTCGAACGCGTTCATGGTGTTTCTCCTTCGTCGGTGGGGCGATGTTGGCTCATCCTGCCGCCTGCCGGTGGCTCTATGGCGGGGATTCAGTCGATTAGGTGACCCCGTGGCCTCGTGACGTCACGAGGCCACGAGAGGGGCCCGCACGGCGAGCGTGCAGGCCCCGGCGGATCAGTTCCAGGAGACGTTCTCGACGTTCGAGGCTGCGGTGTCGATCTGGCTCGCGACCGGCATGTTCCACCCGTCCGCAACGAGCTGCGCGCACTCGGTCCAGTTGTTGGCCTCGTAGGCGAGGATGAACGCCTTCGCCTTGTTGCCGCTCAGCGTGGCGTTCATCTGCCCGTACCAGTCGTTCTGGGAGATCCTCCAGTCCCCGTCCGCCGTCGCCTCGATGCTGGACGGGAACTGTCGCTCCTTCTCACCGGCCGGACCCGCCGGGCCCCCGCCGCCCCCGGCTTCCTCGCCCCCCTCGGCAGGCGCCGACGGAGGGGCGGCCGGGGGAGCCGACGGAGGGGCAGACGGTGCGGAGGGCGGTGCCTCCGGGGCCGGGGCGGGAGCCTTCTCCTTCTTCCCCTTGCCCCGGCCGAACAGCCGACCCAGCAGCCCCCGCTTCTTCTCGCCGCCGCCCTCGGTGCCGGCCGACGGCTCCGGAGCCTGCGGGGCCGGTGCCGGGGTCGGCGCGGGCGCCTGCTCGGGAGCGGGACCCTGCTCCTGGTCCTTCTTGCCGCCGAGTCCGAACTTCCACCACTTGGCCATGACCGATCACTCCCCACGCTCTGCGGTGTACTGCTCGACTGCGTTGTGGATGAACACCTTGTGGTCCGGGCGGACCTGCTCGAACAGCGGCAGGAAGTCGGCCAGCGGCACGGTGTTCTCCGCCGTCCACTGCCCGCCCTGCGACCCGAGCTTCATGCCGTCCGGCTTCGCCAGCTCGGGGTCGGCCTCGTTGCTGGGGAACCCGGCGGCGTCCACGTTCACGTACAGCGGCGTGACGCCCTGGTCCCGGGCGAAGTCCCGCAGGTTGCGGTACATGTTCGCCGTGGCGTGCGACAGCAGCATGTAGGCCCAGTCCGGCCGCCAGTAGATGTCCTTCGAGTACGCCTCACCCGTGGCGTGGTCGAGGCGAGGCCCCTTGGAGCGGGCGAGGTAGCCGCGGAACGACTGGTACACCGCGCCGTTGATCTGCTTCGCGAACTTCGCGCCCGGACGCCCGGCCTCGGCCGCCGCCACGATGTAGACCCGCGAGTCCTTCACCTTCCGGTAGAAGCCCTCCAGGGCCCGCTTCGAGTCCTGCCACACCCACGCCTCCAGAATCTGGGGGTCCCAGGTGGGCCACAGCTCCTTCAGCAGGTCCATGCTCGGGGTGGCCACCCAGTAGCCGCCCTCCTGGGCCTCCTTGAACACCAGCGGCGGCAGACCCGGCAGCGCGACCGTGCCGGGGATCTCAGCGACGCGCCAGTACCCGGCGAACCGCTTGTCGTACGCGGCCCCCCCGTCCTCGAGGTGGGTCGGCTCCCCGATCCCGAGCCTGACGTTGGAGTACGCGGGCAGCCAGGCCGCCGTCTTGTCGTACTCCTGGATCCAGGCCGCCGCCCGCTCCTCGGGCGTGAAGTCGGCCAGCGGCTTCTCCCAGATCTGCGGGACCATCGCCCAGTTCACGCAGTCCTTGTGCTCCGGGTCGGCCGGAGGCACCATCCGCCGGCGGATCGCGTCGCACGCGACGTCGGGCCGGGACAGGCCGCCCGCGAAGTCCTCGCCCGTCTTGTTCGGGGAGGCGTAGTAGGGAGTGACCTCCGGGGAGTCCTCGCGGCCGTGCCGGGTGGACAGGGTCCACACCATCAGCGCGTCCAGCAGGACTTCCGGCGTCTCCGGTCCGGCCAGGCCCGCCAGCCGTGCCTGACGCGCCTTCTTGATCCGGTCGTCGTAGGCCGGGACCGCGACCGACAGCCGCTCGTCACGCGCCTTGTCGGCCAGGACCAGCGTCATCCAGCAGGACAGAGCCTCGGGCCGCATCGAGGCGATCGGCCCGCCCTCGGTCGGCGTCGCCCACTCGTGAGCGACCGGGGTCTGGGCTCCGATCCGGCGCACGTACTCCGTCGGACCCAGGCCCTTCGCCTCCCGCTCCTGCGCGACACCGAGGGCCTGGCGCTCCTTGAGGGTGGGCAGGCCCATCGGCTTCATGGCCTCCTCGTGGACGTACAGGGTCTTCAGCCCATACGCCTGCATGAGCGCCGGGACCTGGTCGACGTGGTCCGGCACCGGTACGTGTACCGGCTCGTGGTTGGGCAGGAACAGCCGGCCATTGCCCAGCACGCCGAACCGCAGCGCGGACGACGTCTTCCCCTTCGCCTTCGCCACCAGGTCCGCCCACTCCTGGTCGGTCACCGCGGCGACCGCCGCCGGGAACACCGCCGTCGTGGTGGCCTCGTGAGCCCGCGAGGCCGTGGCCTCTTCAGCCGGGGCGGCCTCCTGGTCGGGGAACTCGAAGGGCAGCGGGGTAGGACCCGCAGCCCCGGTAGCCCCATCGCTGGCCGGGGCCTGGTCGTCCGGGGCTACCGGACCCTCGCCGGGGTAGCCCCCGGGTGCAGCCCCGCCCGGGAACTGCCCGCCGTCGTCGTCCGGCTCGTCCGGGGCGAACAGCTCGGCCGCCCGCTGGACGTTGAAGCAGTGCATCCGCTCACCCAGGCCCGCGCCCCGGATCTCCTTCGGCAGCTTGCGCTGCACGTTCCGGCCCGCGTTGCGCAGGTGGACACCGAGCCCGTGGAGCTCCCGCAGCGCGGCCGACAGGTTGTCGATCCCGGCCTGTACGGCGGCCTCCTGGACGACGGGGTTGATCACCCACCACTCGTTCGTGTCCGGGTTGAAGAACCCGCGCAGCCGCCGGAAGCCCTCCTCGGCCACGGTCGGCAGCTTGTCCATGTCGGGGAACGCGGACTTCTCGATCCGCAGCGCGTCCAGCGCCTCCCACAGCTTCTCGTGGTCGGAGACGTTGTTCTCGGCCGCGACCTTGATGGCGGCCTGGAGGCGGGCGGCGGCCTCGCGCTCCGCGACCTCTCCGAGCGTCGGTACGCCGATTGCCTGCCCGAGCATGTGGGCGCCGACGACCCAGGCCATGTGCATCTCCGCGATGGTCCCGGCGATGCCGCCCTGGGCCGGGCGGTGCTTCGCGCACAGCTCCAAGTGGAACTTCTTCAGCTTGGCCAGGTTCTCCGCCCGGTACATGCCCTTGCGGATCGCCCACTCCAGCGGCCAGCCGCCGAACTCCTTCGCCAGCCGCTTCAGCCGCTTGGAGACGTGCTCCGCACCACCCAGGCCGGGGGCGGCCGGGCCGCCGTCGGAGTCCACGAACTTGTTCGGGAAGAACGGCGCGGACACCTCGTGCAGCCGCGAGGCCAGGTCTTCCGTCTGGCCCGTGAACTTCAGCGGCTCGTTGCTCGTCGAGAACGCAGCCGAGTTCCAGAACCCGTCCGACTCCTTCGGGGAGCCGTCGGCGCTGCCGATGGAGCGCTGCGCGCCGGCCACGTACTGGCTGATCTCCCGGGACGACTCCTTGATGGAGCGGCCCGAGCTGCTGTGCTCATCCATGCCCAGCGGCAGGAAGCCCCGCAGCCGGAGGGTCTGGCCGATGCCCTGCTTGCTCGCATCCCAGCTGATGAGGATGCGCTGACGCCGGGGCTTGATGTCCCCGAAGCACGCGCACGACACGGTGAGGATGGTGCTCTTGCCCTGCTGGCCGGGACCGTAGGCGTTGAGCATGTGCGGCAGCACGTCCAGGGCGTCCAGGACGGGCCCGGCGAACATGAAGCCCATGCACAGCGCGGACTTCCCGCAGTCGCAGGCCCAGGCGCCGATCTCGTCCCATGCCTCCCGCGCGGCCTTCTCCTCGCCCCGCAGTACGCGGTACCCGAGGGTCTGCGCGTCAGCCTCCGGGAAGATGAGGTCCCCGGCCTCGTTGTAGTAGGTCCGGGCGGGGACGATCGGGGCCTTGTCGCCCTCCTCGCGGATCAGCCGCGCGAACGCGTGCTTCTCGTCGTTGCCCGTCGGCCGGCGGGCACCCAGCTTGGCTGCCCAGGTGCCACGGTCCAGCTCGTCTTCGGTCAGGATGCGCGGGCGTCGCTGCCGCTTCCCCTTGGCCAGGTACTCGGTGCGGATGTCCTCGCCGTCGTCGGTCAGGTGGGTGATGGTGGACACGACCTTGGGAACCTGGCCGATGGTCAGGGGGGTGTCCTCGGGGTTCTGCCGGTGCAGGATCATCCGATCCCCCTCGCGGTAGAACCAGCCCCGCTTCATGCCCGCGATCGGGCGGCATCCCGCCGGGGTTCCACCCCGTTCGAGGTTCGAGACCGAGCCGCGGCGACGGGGCCGGGGGGCCTCTCCGTCGGGGGTCGGAGTCTCGGTGGACTGGTGGGTCACGTGTGCCTTTCCAGCCCACCAATAGGTGTGATCAGCAGCGCCGGGGGGAGAAATCTCCCTGGCACTGCCTTACACTCCCAGGTGGGCTACTACTCAAGGCCAACGCGAACCCGCTTACCGGATTTCGACCCCTCACCTGGTTTCGACGCCAGAGAGGGTCCGGGGCGGGTTTTCGCGTTGACCGGCCGTTGATCTTGAAGTTGTGCCGGTCAGCTTACGCTCATGACCGGACAAGACGGACCGGTCATATTTGCTGGTCAGGGTTACAGAGTTGCGGGCTGTCGCCCTGTCACGGGACGCAAAGCCCGGTGCTTGTTGAGGATGAGCGAGGACGGACGCTGAGCCAGCCAGCCGGACTTCCGATGCGAGGGCGACTCGGTCCTGACGTGCTCGAACCCCAGGCGCTCGTAGTAGTTCTGGAGACCCGTGGCTGTACGCCAGCAGTCGATGCGGACCCACTCGCGACCCTCCAGGGCGGCAATCCGGCAGGCCCAGTCCAGGACCATGCTGCCGAGGCCTGACCCGGCGGTGTCCCGCCGCACCATCAGCTTGTACAGGTAGAAGGCGGACTCGGGCTGATCCTCGTCGTTCCAGAAGTCCATGTCGGCTGGCCCCCGGCTGACGGTGCCGACAATCTGGTCGGTCGCTTCGCTGCGGATCAGCCAGGTGCGGCCGTCCCGGATCGTTGCCACCCACTTCGTGATGGCTTGTGCACCAATCTCCCGGTCTGACCACTGATCAGAGCCTTTAGCCCTCAGCCAGTTCTCGGCCTCGGTGCGGAGCTCCATCAGGGTGGCCACATCGGCGGTGCTGGCGGGGTGGATCACGTACATGGGTCAGACCTCCAGCTCGTAGACCAGGCGGTGTCGGTCCCCAGGGGCGATGGTGACCATCACGCGTACAGGTCCCGACTCCCCGTAGCCGATGCGGACATGTTCCGCGACAGGTGTGCCGGGCGGGAGGTCTAGGCGGTCCGACTCTTCCGGATCTGGCATCCGAACGGTGATTTCGTCGCGTACGTGAACCTGCGGGTGCCCGATGGAGGCGAGAATGCCGCCCGGCATGGCGACGTCCCCTTCCTGCATGAGGGGCGTCCCCTCGGCAACGGCCATCGGGAAGCTACTCGTTGAGAGCTGGTAGGGCTGGCCGTCGACGGTACGCAGGCGGATGCGGTGCACGACGTCGCTCCCGACCGGGACCTGGAGCCAGGCGGCAACCTGCTCGCTCGCGGGAGCGGTCTCGACAGTGACGTGCTGGGCCGGTTCGCGGCCGGCGTCGCGGATGGCGGTTGACCAGTCGTCACCAGCCGAAGAGTCGCGACGCCTTCCGCGCTCGAACTTGGTCAGGTTCCACACGATCGGGCGCGTGGACCGGACCCGGCGCCGGCCGCCCTGCTCACCGATCACGAGCCCTTCCGACTTGAGGATGTCGAACCCCGCGCCCACGGTCTTCGGCGTTACGCCGAACTGTTCGGCCAGCTCACGGCTGGTGGGCAGAACGTCGCCGGGCTGGAGGACGCCGGTCCTGATCTGGCGTCGGAGGTCGTCGGCGATGGCTCTAGCCGTCATGCGGCGGGCGGGTGTTGAGGTCATGGGCGGAAGAGTACACCGATCACGGAGTTGAGTACACAACTCGCCGCCACCTGAGTGACAGTCAGGGTCTGTTAGGTACATAAGACTTGACGGTCGATTACCTAAGCGCTTACGGTCAGTGCTGTCGCCAGAACTTGAGTACCTAAGTTTGGTGATGCGAGAACGCAAGCGGCCCCGCTTCGGCGCGCAACACCGAAAACGGGGCCTGAGACCGACTCCCGACTGACGCACAGAAGGGAACCGATCCTGTGACGGATCGTACTGAGTACCAGCGTTCCATCCGACTCCCGCAGACCGCGTCGCCCTCCATCTGGCTCGCCACCTCCGACGGCCTGGTGTTCATCGACACCATCGCCGTGGAGCGGGCGATGAACGGCGACCGCAAGGGCTGGACCCTCACCGCCGACGAGGCCCGCTACGCGGCCCAGGTCATGTTCGAGCACCACGTGCCCTACTCCGTGGTGGCCGCTCGGGTGGGCCGTTCCACGGACACGCTCCGGGCCTGGTTCCCCGAGCACGTGGTGCCGGCCACGCCTCGACTCGCTCGCCCCGGCACCCGCACACGCCCCGGCGTCGAGTGCGGCACGCCCCGCGGCTACCGCGCCCACCACCGCCGCAAGGAGACGCCCTGCGAGCGCTGCAAGGGCGCGAACGCGGCGGCGGACCGCCGCTACCGGCTTACCGGCACCTCCAAGGTCCCCTCGGAGGTAGCGGCATGATCCAGGACCCCGCCGCCGCCGACGCCCTGGCCCGCGCCCAGGAAGCCGCCCGCGCCGCTGCCGAGGCCGCCGCCGCTCGCGCCGCCGCCGAGGCCGCCCGGACCCCGCAGGGCGGTGAGCGGTCGTGAAGTTCCTGCGCCGCACCGAGAAGCAGTCCGACGACCACGCCCGCACCGGCCGCCTGCTGGACGGCCTGGAGACCGCCTACGCGGTCCGCACCGGCGACCCGGTCGACGGCGGCCCCCTGACCGACTTCGAAGAGGTCGTCCTGGAGGGCGCGATGCCGCTGCCCGGCGACCCGTACCCGCCCGCCGGCCACACCTACCCGAGGAAGGGCTGACCCCGCATGGGCAAGCCGAACACCCGCCAGCTCGACCGCCAGATCCGCGAGTCCGAGTCCCGCCTTCGGCGCATCCGCAACGGCGAGATCAGCGCCCTGTCCGGGGGCGAGCAGGCCCGCGCCTTCCTGCACATCGGCCGGGGCGTGCGCCGGGTCGTCCGTGGCAAGTCCACGGCCGCCCCGGACCGCGCCGTCGACCGCGTGTTCGCGGACGCCGAGGAACGCGTCGCCGCCGAACTCGCCGCCGCCCGCAGCGCCCGCCAGACCGTCATCAACGAGGCCGCCGCCGCCACGGTCGCCAAGAAGTCGTCGGGATGGTGGTGACGATGCCGAGCCAGAAGGCCACGAACCCGCCGCCCGGCGAGTGCCGCCAGTGCTGGCTGCACGCCCACGACAGCCGTGCCCAGCACGCGCACCTCGGCCCGCGCGAGGACTGCCCGGCCTGCGTCGACCACATGGTCAACGGCCACGGCAACATGATCGTCCCGGGCTCGCGGCGGTGGTTCTGATGCGGACCCTGATCGCGCTCCCCGTGTTCTACGTCGTCTCCCGCGCCCCGCAGCTCGGTGCGCTCCTGGTGGCCGGCGGCCTGGTCGGCCTCCTCACCCAGAGCGGCATGCCGATCGCCTCCGGGCTCCTGGTCCTGGCCGTCGCCCTCCTCGGCTCCCTCGCCGTGGGCCTCGCCTGCGCCCTGCCCCTGCTGGCCACCACCAACGGCGGTCGCCGCGCCGTCCGGGACGCCTGCTGGGAGGCCGCCGACGACGTCGCGGACTGGGCCGGATGGGAGACCGGACCACCGAACCCGTGACCTGTCCGCTTCCCGTGGTGGGCTCGTGGACCCACAAGCCCACGAGCCCACCACACCCCGACGACCAGCCAAGGAGGTGACCGACGTGAAGTTCTACGACCCGACCGGCGAGACGTTCGGCATCCCGACCTACCCGCGCCGCCTCGCCCCCGAGGGCCTGGCCACGCGCCGCCAGCTCCGCGCCCGCGGCCTCCGCCCCAACGGCCAGGACGTCGTCGCCCAGATCCTCTGGCACGGCCGGCGCGACCCGCTCACCCGGGTCCGCCCGATCCGCGCCGCCTACCTCTACCGCATCGACCTGGCCGCCCCCGTCCGGCCGATGACGCCGGGCCGGATGCGCGCGGTCGCCGCCATGATGCGCGCCCGCCGCACCTGCCCCGACTGCCACGTCACCTACGACTTCGTGATCCCGACGTCCCTCGGCTGCTGCCCGGGGTGCGCCGATGACCCGGCCGCCCTCGCGGCGTGAAGGAGAGACCCGCCATGAACCACGAGATCCAGCACTACGAGCCCCAGCCGCTGCCCGCCGTCCCGCCCGGCATGACCGTCGCCTACACCCCGCAGGGCCAGCCGGTCTACATCCCCCAGACCCAGCAGCCGCCCGTCGTCGTCCCGATGCCGTCCCAGCCGATCCCGGCCTGGCTCCGCAACGCGCTGATCGCCGCCGTCGGCCTCCTGATCCTGTGCACCCCGGCCACGGTCCTCCTGGTCGTCGCCGCCCCGGCCGTCATGGCGATGGGCCAGGGCCTCGCCTACAGCGGCATCGGCGTCGGCATCGGCGTGATCGGCGTCGCCGCCGCCATCAAGAGCCTGCGCGAGACGCCCCGCCCCGCGAAGAAGAAGTGACCCGCCCCCACAGCTTCGTGACGTCGCGAGCCCACCACGCCACGACGTCACCACCGACCGAGAAAGGCAGCCCCACGATGGAGAACACCCAGCTCCGGGAACTCACGAAGGTCCAGCGCTACCTGCTCATCGGCACCATCGTGCCGATCCTCGCCGTCGGCGTGATGGGCGGCGTCGGCACCTACACCAACCTCTCCCACGTCTACGGCAAGGGGACCGCGCTCGGTGCCCTCGCGGCCGGTGAGGGCGCCACCGCCGTCATGGCGATGATCCTGCTCATCACCACCGCCCTCGGGCAGTCCGCGCCCCGCCCGGTCCGCGCCGGCCTCTGGCTCCTGCCGATGGCCGCCGCCGCGATGGGCGCCACCGCAGCCGAGGGCCTGGGCCAGACGATCGTCTACGCCCTCACCCCGATGGCCATCACCGCGTCCGCCGAAGGTCTCGCGTTCCTGACCCGCCGCGTGGTCATCCACCAGGTCGGCCGCGACGTCGAGGCCCAGGCCCGCGCCGCCGCCGTCCTGAAGGACCTGGCCTACCACCAGGCCGTCGCCGCCGGACACCCCGACGAGAAGACCCGGAACAAGGCCGTGAAGACGTCCTGGAAGCTGGCCCGGAAGGTCGGCGTCGGTGACCCGTCCCTGGCCGCCGACCTGATGGACGTCCAGCGCGACCGGATCGGCAAGAGCGCCGACATCGCCCTGGAGCGGATGTTCACCCCGGGCCTGTCCACCACCGCCCCCGCCCTCCCCCCGGCGTCCGCCGACACGGCCCCCGCCATCCTTCCCGCGTCCGCTGATGACGCCACGAGCCCGCGCACCCACGAGTCCACCATCCACGCGGACACGAACGGATATCCGACCGACACCAGTTCTGACCAGGAGGAAAGCGCCGCGAGTGTCCGCCCGGCCCTGAAAGTCGTCCGCGACGCGAAGGCCAAGGGCAAGTCCATGCGCGCCGACGTCCGCGAAATGGTCGCCAGCGGCGTGCAGGACGTCCGCCACGTGGTCGACGCCATCGCCACCCGCCACGGCCGCAACGCCGACGACAAGGCGTTCCAGGCCACCGTCGGCAAGTACGTCCGCGAGGCCAAGGCGGACATCCCCAAGGACGACCACGCCTCGGGCCAGTACCTCTAAAAGATCTTCCGCCGGAATGTCACACGGCGGCCCAAAAACAGACCTTTACAGAGTGAGAGGCCAAGATCCCGGACGCCCTCCGCAGGCGTCCGGGACGGACTGTCAGACCCACCCGGAATGATCGCCCACCAGGGCGTTCCTCGGGGGATTCGCTCGCCCGGCAGGCTCCTCCTGCCAGAGACTCACCTGCCGGGCTGCGGGCCCCCCTCCTGAGTACGAGGGGAACTCGATGCACATCCTCGCCGCCGCACTCGCGGCGCACACCGAAGCCCCGCCCAACCCGTCGGACCCCGGCTGGTTCGGCACCGCCTGGAACTGGTCCGGTGAGCACCTCCCCGGCGGCAACCTGACCACCATCGGCGCCCTGTTCGTCCTCGGCCTGCTGGCCGACGGAGCGAGCAAGAAGGCCGGCACCACCAAGACGGACTGGCGCAAGCCCGGCCAGGCCGTCGTCGGCGGCTTCAAGAAGCTGTTCGGCAGCATCCGCGCCCTGGCCCTCGCCGTCTGGGCCGTCCTGCGCTTCTACGGCGGCCGGGAGCTCCGGGGAGAGCCCCGCAGCACCGCGACGTTCCTGCGCGCCGGCACCCCGCTCGACCGCCCCGCCGTCGCCCAGGCCGTCTCGATGGCCTCCGTCGCCGCCGCCGCACCCAAGGTGAGCCTGGTCAAGCCCGTGCGCCGCCAGCCCAGCCCCTGGGCCCGCAACGCCGCCGCCTGGCTCAACGCCTACCGGGGCCAGGGCGCCGCAGCCCTGGACTGGGCCGTCCGTGCGGCCCTGTGGAGCGCTCGCACGGCCGGGAGGGTCTGGCGCTTCCTGCGGGCCATCTGGCGCGGTCTCACGGCCGCCTACGGCTTCACCGCGCCCATCGTCGTCACCCTCGCCCGCACCCTGCGGAGCTGGCACTGCTGGCCGTACGCCGCCCGCGGCCTGACCCGCCTGGTCCTCACCGCCGCCCTGGTCGGCCTCGCCGTCCCGGCCTGGCGCGTCTGGACCATCGTGGGCCTGGTCCTGGTCGCCGCCGGCGCCTGCGTCCTCGCCCACCGCTACCGCCCCCGCCCGCCCGGCGACGACGCCGTCTACGGCCCCCGCATCTGGGTCATCCTGCGCGAAGACCTCGGCCTGCCCGAGGACGAACCGCGCGCGAACTGGCTGCTCCTGCCCGAGCGCCTGGCCGACCCGGACGCCCGGATCGTCATCCGCCTGCCCTGGACCTGGCGCGGCTCCGAGGGCGACCGCGAGAACCTGTCCGCCCTGGTCAACTCCCGCCTGCCGGGGGAGTGGGTCGCCCGGGTCAGCCTGACCGGCGACACCTTCACCGCCGTCTACACCCACAAGCCGCCGCCCAAGCCGCCCGCCCCCGAGCCCACCCCGCCCGACCGCGTCGACTTCTTCGACCCGGAGATCCAGGAGGCCATCGCGAATTGCGAGCGCGGCCAGATCGTCGTCGGCCGCGACGCCTTCGGGCAGATCGTCATCAAGGAGCTGGGCGACGGAGAAACCCCGCACTGGGCCCTGTCCGTCGGCACCGGCGGCGGAAAGTCCGCGTTCTGCCAGATGGTTATCGCCCAGCTCATTGCGCAGGGGTACTACGTTCTCGCCGCCGACGTGAAGCGCGTCAGCGTCGCGAATTACATTGGCGTCGTCGGCTGCTACATCTACAACGACCCGATGAACCCCCAGGACATGCGCGCGGGAATCGACTGGTTCAAGGAAGAAATCGCGGCCCGCTCCGCCATCTCCGAAGCCGACCCGACCGCCGAATTCCCCGGCATCCTGTGCCTTATCGAAGAGGCCAACGAATTCGCGGACGTCTCCCGCGAATGGTGGGACGACAACCGTAAGGCCCGCGCCGACGAATTCGGCCCGGCCGACCGCGCCGCCGACCCCGTTTGGGGCACGGTCGCATCCGGCGCCCGCCTCGGCCGCCACGTCCACGGAAACATTCTCGCGGTATTCCAGGATCTCCGGGACCAGGCATTGGGCGGAAAGGGCCTCCGGAACCTCTTCCGTCTGAAGTTCATGGGCAACTTCAATAAGAACTCCTGGGACAACGTGGTCGGCACCAAGCCCGTCCCGGAATCCATCGACAAGGCCGGGCGAATGATGATTGTGGAGGGCAACGCCCAGTACTGGGTGCAGACCCTCTACGGCACCCCTGAAGCGCTGCGCGACTGGGCCATCGCGGCCCGCGAGCGCACCGGCTTCGTGGAGGGCGCCGGCCTCTACGGCGCCCCGCCCAAGCCCTCCCCGAAGACCCTCCCGCGGCTCCTCCAGGGCGTGTCACGTGACAAGCTCCCCGAAGGGCTCAAGGGGGCCTCTGAGGGGGGTCTGAGCGACGAAACCGCAGGTCGCGGTGTCACGCCCGAGGGCGACGTGACACCCGGCGTGACACCCCAGCGTGACAGGCTGCGGCTGGTCCCCGGGCAGGCCGGCCCCGAGGGCTCCCAGGACCCCCTGGCGGCCCCCGTGCTCCTCAGCGTGGCCGAGCTGGCCCGCGAGATGCAGGCCCGCGGCTACGTCATCGAGGCAGAGCTGATCCGCCAGCACAAGCGGCGCCGCGAGAGCACCGGATTCCCCACCGGAGTCGGTGAGGGGCGCGACGAGAAGTTCACCGTGGACCAGCTCATCGCCTTCTACGAGCAGCGCGGCATCGAAAAGCGCGAGGAAAGCGAGACTGAAGCCGAGCAGGACGACGCCGTCTGACCTGCGGAAACGCGGAAACAGCCCCCTCTATGGAGGGGGCTTTTCCATGCCCAAAACCCGGGGGGAATCACCGAGAAATGCCAACAGTACATAGGGGATTCACGTCTGATGCACGCACCGAAAATGGGGGTTGCGGGCACTGGATTGGGCCTGTATAAACGTTCCTGGAAGGCTTGATAAGGACGTGAATGATCGCCTAGATATCGGGTTCCGAGAATTCAAGAAAGAGGCGAAAATGGCCGAGATCGTGAATTTTGGAAAAGCACTTAAAGGGCCGATGCGCGAAGCGCGAGGCTCTTGGATTTCAATTCAGGGCCGCGCCGATAAACGGCGAGAAACCCCGTCAGAAAGTCGCGAAGCGGCTTTCATAAAGGCCGCTTGCGGCCTCGGATTCCGAATTCGAATTCGCTCCGCGAATTCATGGGCCCGGC
>NZ_JOHS01000085.1 GCF_000725625.1 Streptomyces sp. NRRL F-6676 | reverse complement strand
AACACCCGCAGCGCCCCCGCGTCCCCCGAGAACCCCACCCACAACACCCGGTCACCGAAGCGCCCGGCCCCCCGCAGGGCGAGCCGGAACGGCGCGGTCCGCCCGGCCGCCCGGGCCAGCCGGCCGGACAGCTCCGGCACGGCCCCCTCGCCGACCTCCCCGTAGAACGCCAGCGTGAAGTGCCACCCGGCCCGCTCGGTCCAGCGCAGCGCCTCCGCCCCGGGCAGCCCCCGCAACCCCGCCGCCCGCGCGGCCAGTTCCTCGACCGCCTCCTCCGGCGGCAGCACCGCGGCGAACAGTCTCATGACGACAGCGCCACCTCTTCCCGGACCGCGGCGCCCCGCGGGCACAGCCGCACCCGCGGCCCGCCCCGCCAGGTCAGCCGCACCCGCTGGTTGCCCACCCGGAGCAGCATCGCGCCCACCACGGCCGCCGCCGCCAGCGAGACGGCACCGCCGGCCGCGAAGCCGACGCGCGCGCCGTAGGCGTCGGTGACCCAGCCGACCAGGGGCGCCCCCAGCGGCGTACCGCCCATGAAGACCATCATGAACAGGGCCATCACCCGGCCCCGCATCTCGGGATCCGTCGTCATCTGCACGGACGTGTTCGCGGTGACGTTCACCGTCATGCCGAAGACGCCGATCGGCACCATGAGGAGGGCGAACAGCCACAGCCCGGGCGCCACGGCGGCCACGACCTCCAGCACGCCGAAGCCGAGGGCCGCCGCGATCAGCACCCGCAGCCGGGCCGTACCGCGCCGGGCCGCGAGCAGCGCGCCGATCAGCGAACCGACCGCCATCAACGTGTTGAAGAGGCTGTACGCGCCGGCGCCCGCGTGGAAGACGTCGTCGGCGTAGGCGGAGAGCCAGACCGGGAAGTTGAAGCCGAAGGTGCCGATGAAGCCGACCAGCACGATGGGCCAGACCAGCTCGGGCCGTACGGCGACATAGCGCAGCCCCTCGCGGAGCTGGCCCTTGCCGCGCGGCGCGCGCCGGATCTCGTGCAGCTCGCGGGAGCGCATGAGGAGCAGTCCGGCGATCGGGGCGAGGAAGGAGACGCCGTTGAGCAGGAACGCCCAGCCGGTGCCGACCCCGGTGATCAGCACACCGGCGACGGCCGGGCCGACCAGCCGGGCGGACTGGAAGTTGGCCGAGTTGAGGCTGATGGCGTTCTGCAACTGGCCGGGGCCGACCATCTCCGGCACGAAGGTCTGCCGGGCCGGGTTGTCCAGGACCGTGGCGAGTCCGACGGCGAAGGCGGCCACGTACACGTGCCACACCTGGACATGACCGGAGAGCGTGAGGACGGCCAGGGCCAGGCCGGCCAGGCCCATCGCGGACTGGGTCAGCAGCAGCGTGGGCCGCTTGGGCAGCCGGTCGACGAGGACGCCGCCGTACAGGCCGAACAGCAGCATCGGCAGGAACTGGAGCGCCGAGGTGACGCCGACGGCGGTGGAGGAGCCGGTGAGGCTCAGCACCAGCCAGTCCTGGGCGATGCGCTGCATCCAGGTGCCGGTGTTGGAGACGACCTGGCCGATGAAGAACAGGCGGTAGTTGCGGATCCGCAGCGAGCTGAACATGGACGTCTTACGGGGCTCGGCGGGGGTGCGCGGTGGGGGCGGGGTGGAGTCGGGGGTGGCTGGTGCGGGGGCGGAGTCTGCTCCGGGTCCCGAACTCAAAAGGGCTCGCCTCCTCGGGCGTGACGACAGGAACGGGGAGTGGCTGGTGGCTGGGAAGGGGCTGCTGCGAGGAAGGGGACGGGGTCAGAGGTGGGCGAGTTTCTCCAGGACGGGCGCCACGGCGCTGAGCCTCGCCCACTCGTCCTCGTCGAGCTGCTCGACCAGGCGGGCCAGGAACGCGTTCCGCCGGCGCCGGCTCTCCTCGAGCATGACGGTGGCCTGCTCGGTCTGCCTGACGACCTTCTGCCGGCGGTCCTCGGGGTGCGGCTCCAGGCTCACCAGGCCCTTGGTCTCCAGCAGCGCGACGATGCGGGTCATCGACGGCGGCTGGACGTGCTCCTTGCGGGCCAGCTCACCGGGGGTGGCCGAACCGCAGTTCGCGAGGGTGCCGAGCACCGACATCTCGGTGGGGCTCAGCGACTCGTCGACCCGTTGGTGCTTGAGTCGGCGCGACAGGCGCATCACGGAGGAGCGCAGGGTGTTCACGGCGGCGGCATCGTCGCCATGGGTCAGGTCAGGCATGCTCTTTAGCGTAACTCATTACTTTCGCTAAAGACCACCGTCGCACACGTCCGACAGGGTGACTCCGGCCACTGTCGGCACCGCGCTCCGCCCCTTCCGGGCGCGAGGCCCCGCCCGTCCGCGCCCGGCGCCCCCGCACGCACACCCTCCCCGCGCCAAAACAACAGAACGAGACGAATCACCCGTACGAGTGACATGGGAGCAAAAAACCTTCCACCACCCCGACGAATCCGGCCACCCTCGTGGCCATGGGGACCAGCGTGCTCAGCCTGCGCATGGACGGGGAGCTGCTCGACCGGCTCCGGCACCGGGCGGCGAAAAGAGGAATGAGCGTCCAGGACTATGTCGTCCGGACGCTCATTCGTGATGACTTCGACGAGCGGTTCCAGGCCGCCGTCGAGAGGACGCAGGAGTTCTACGGGGACGCCGACGACGCCCCGGACCCGGCGGGCGAGCCGCCCGGCGATCAGGTCAGGCCCAGCGCCGGCATCAGGTAGTAGAAGGCGAACACCGCCGCGACGACGTACAGCGCCACCGGCACCTCGCGCCCCCGGCCCGCGGCCAGGCGCAGCACCACGAAGGTGATGAAACCCATCCCGATGCCGTTGGTGATGGAGTAGGTGAACGGCATCATCAGCATCGTCACGAAGGCCGGGATGGCGATCGTGTAGTCCGCCCAGTCGATGTCCTTGATCGAGTGGGACAGGATCAGGAAGCCCACCGCGATCAGTGCGGGCGTGGCCGCCTGGGACGGCACCATCGTGGCGACGGGGGTGAGGAAGAGCGCCGCCGCGAACAGCAGTCCGGTGACGACGTTGGCGAAGCCGGTGCGCGCGCCCTCGCCGACGCCCGCCGTGGACTCCACGAAGCAGGTGGTGGCCGAGGAGGAGCTGGCGCCGCCCGCGGCGACGGCGATGCCGTCGACGAAGAGGACCTTGTTGATGCCGGGCATCTGGCCCTCGGCGTCGGTCAGCTTGGCCTCGTCGCCGATGCCCATGATCGTGCCCATCGCGTCGAAGAAGCACGACAGCAGCACGGTGAAGACGAACAGGATGCCGGTCAGCACGCCGACCTTGTCGAAGCCGCCGAACAGGCTGACCTTGCCGAGCAGCCCGAAGTCTGGGGTGGCGACGGGGTTGCCGGGCCACTTCGGGGTGGTCAGGCCCCAGGAGGGGATCTTGGCGGCGGCGTTGAGGATCAGGGCGAGGACCGTCATCGTGACGATCGAGATCAGGATCGCGCCGGGCACCTTGCGCACCATCAGCGCGAGGGTGAGCAGCGTGCCGAGGACGAAGATCAGCACCGGCCAGCCGTTGAGGTGCCCGTCCGCGCCGAGCTGGAGCGGGACGGTGGTCTGCGCCACGTCCGGGATGCGGCTGACGAAGCCGGAGTCGACCAGGCCGATGATCATGATGAACAGGCCGATGCCGATCGAGATGCCCTTGCGCAGCCCGAGCGGCACGGCGTTCATCACGCGTTCCCGCAGCCCCGTGGCGACCAGCAGCATCACCACGAAACCGGCCAGCACCACCATGCCCATCGCGTCCGGCCAGGACATGCGGGGGGCGAGCTGGAGGGCGACGACCGTGTTGACGCCGAGGCCGGCCGCCAGCGCGATCGGGACGTTGCCGATGACACCCATGAGCAGCGTGGTGAACGCGGCGGTGACGGCGGTGGCGGTGACCAGTTGGCCGTAGTCCAGCTGGTGCCCGTACATGTCCTTCGCGCCGCTCAGGATGATCGGGTTCAGCACGATGATGTACGCCATCGCGAAGAAGGTGGCGAAGCCGCCGCGGATCTCACGGGGCAGGGTGCTGCCGCGTTCGGAGATCCGGAAGTAGCGGTCGAGGGGGCCGGTGGCGGAACGGCCGCCCGGCTGCCCGGGGGCGGGGACCTTGGCGGGAGCCGAGGTGGACATGCGGACCTCAGGGGATGCGGGGTCGGGGAAGGGGTCGTTCGGGTCGGGCCGGCGTGCGCCGTCCCGGGTTCCCCCTGGGCGGCGTACGTCACCGAAGAGTGGCCCTCCGGGGTGGCCGGGAGGCGTCTCTTGGAGGTTCGTACGAGCGGAAGTAGCCAGACGCAAACAGTTTCAGTATGAACATATGAACGAGAAAAGGCCATCTCCGCGCGTAGATTCCGTGCGGGTCCCGGCCCTACGGGCATGGCTCCCGTGGCGCGTGAGCCGATTCCCGGGCCTCGTAAGCTGTGCGCATGGCCAAGTGGACTCCCCAGCACGAGGCGCCCGAGCCCCTGGAGGGGCCCGTGGTCGCCACCATCACCGGCGGCACGATCATCTGGTTCGTCCTCTTCCTGGTGCAGCTGCCGTTCTACGGCTGGTTCGACGACCACGGGCACACCTGGTGGGTGTGGACGTGCCTGGCCGGGGGCGGCCTCGGGCTGATCGGCGTCTGGTACGTGCGCGGGCGGGACGCCGCGATCAAGAGGGACGCGGCCCGCAGGGAGACCGACGCCGCCGCCGGCGACTGAGCCGCCGGTACCGCGCGAGTCGCCCCCCGACTACAACCACCGCACGACACCCCCCGCCCAACACTCCTCCCCAGGTCGGATTTGTCACGTAGTGCGGAGGTGAACGCACCCGCCCGCACGTACCGTCGAAGACATGACCGATATCGACGCGGGCGCCGAACTCGACCCCGTGCACCCCGTGCCGCTGCCCGTGCGCGAGCGCGGGCTGACGGCCGACGAGGTCGCGGAGCGGGTCGCACGCGGTGCGGTCAACGACGTTCCCGTGCGCAGCAGCCGCACGTTCGGCGAGATCGTCCGGGCCAACGTCTTCACCCGGTTCAACGCGATCATCGGGCTGCTCTGGCTGATCATGCTGTTCGTCGCGCCCGTGCAGGACAGCCTGTTCGGTTACGTGATCCTCGCCAACACCGGCATCGGGATCATCCAGGAGTGGCGGGCCAAGAAGACCCTGGACTCGCTCGCGGTGATCGGCGAGGCCCGGCCGGCCGTGCGCCGCGACGGGCGGACCACCGAGCTCGCCACCTCCGCGATCGTGCTGGACGACGTCCTGGAGATCGGCCCCGGCGACAAGATCGTCGTCGACGGCGTGTGCGTCGAGGCCGATGGGCTGGAGATCGACGAGTCGCTGCTGACCGGCGAGGCCGACCCCGTCGTCAAGCAGCCCGGCGACGCGGTGATGTCCGGCAGCTTCGTGGTCGCGGGCGGGGGCGCGTTCCGCGCGACCAAGGTCGGCCGGGAGGCGTACGCCGCCCAGCTCGCCGAGGAGGCCTCCCGGTTCACGCTGGTCCACTCCGAGCTGCGCACCGGCATCTCGACCATCCTCAAGTACGTGACCTGGATGATGGTGCCGACCGCGGTCGGCCTCGTCATCAGCCAGCTGGTGGTCAAGGACCACGGGTTCAAGGACTCCGTCGCCCGCACGGTCGGCGGGATCGTGCCGATGGTCCCCGAGGGGCTGGTCCTGCTCACCTCCGTCGCCTTCGCGATCGGCGTGATCCGGCTGGGCCGCAAGCAGGTCCTCGTGCAGGAGCTGCCCGCGATCGAGGGGCTGGCCCGCGTCGACACCGTCTGCCTGGACAAGACCGGCACCCTCACCGAGGGCGGCATGGACGTCACCGAGCTGCGGCCGCTCCAGGGCGCCGACGAGACGTATCTGCGCACGGTGCTCGGCGCGCTCGGCGCCGCCGACCCGCGCCCCAAC
Organism: Streptomyces sp. NRRL F-6676; assembly: GCF_000725625.1. Lineage (GTDB taxonomy): Bacteria > Actinomycetota > Actinomycetes > Streptomycetales > Streptomycetaceae > Streptomyces. The sequence goes on along the minus strand of NZ_JOHS01000085.1, from coordinate 12,336 downwards.
GCCTCCCTCCAGGCGATCATCGACGCCTACCCCGGCAGCGAGGAGTGGCGCCGCACCGACGCGCTGCCGTTCTCCTCCGCCCGCAAGTACAGCGGCGCCTCCTTCGAGGAGCCGGGCGGCGGATCCGGTACCTGGCTGCTGGGCGCCCCCGACGTGCTGCTCGACCCCGACGACCCGGCGCTCGCCGAGACCGTCCGGCTCAACGAGCAGGGGCTGCGGGTCCTGCTGCTGGCCCGCGCCGCCCGCCCGCTCGACGACCCGGCGGTGGCGGCGGGCGTACGGCCGGCCGCGCTCGTCGTCCTGGAGCAGCGGCTGCGCCCGGACGCCGCCGACACCCTGCGTTACTTCGCCCGGCAGGACGTGCACGCCAAGGTGATCTCCGGCGACAACGCGGTCTCGGTGGGCGCGGTGGCCGGAAAACTCGGCATCACCGGCGAGGTCCTGGACGCCCGCGAACTGCCCGACGACCGGGCCGGCATGGCCAAGGCGCTCGACGGCGCCACGGTCTTCGGGCGGGTCACCCCGCGGCAGAAACGGGACATAGTCGGCGCGCTCCGGTCCGACGGGCACACGGTCGCGATGACCGGCGACGGCGTCAACGACGTGCTCGCGCTCAAGGACGCCGACATCGGCGTCTCGATGGGGTCGGGCTCGGAGGCCACCCGGGCGGTCGCGCAGATCGTGCTGCTCGACAACAGCTTCGCCACCCTGCCGTCGGTGGTCGCCGAGGGCCGCCGGGTGATCGGCAACATCACCCGCGTCGCCACGCTGTTCCTGGTCAAGACGGTCTACTCGGTGCTGCTCGCGGTGCTGGTGGTGTGCGCGCAGGTGGAGTACCCGTTCCTGCCCCGGCATCTGACGCTGCTGTCCACGCTCACGATCGGCGTCCCGGCGTTCTTCCTCGCCCTCGCGCCCAACACGGAGCGGGCCAGACCGCACTTCGTCCGGCGTGTGATGCGGTACGCGATCCCGGCGGGCACCGTGGCCGCCGTCGCCACGTTCGCGACGTATCTGCTCGCCCGCCACCACTACAGCGGGCCCGGCTCGCTGGAGGCGGAGACCAGCGCGGCGACGCTCACGCTGTTCCTGATCTCGCTGTGGGTGCTGGCGATCGTCGCCCGCCCCTACACCTGGTGGCGTGTGGTGCTGGTGGCGGCGATGGGGGCCGCGTTCCTGGTGGTGCTGGTGGTGCCGTGGCTCCAGGAGTTCTTCGCGCTGCGGCTGGTCGGCCTTCGGATGCCGTGGCTGGCGGTCGGCATCGCGGCGCTCGCCTCGGCGGTGCTGGAGCTGGGCTGGCGCCGGGTGGACCGGGCGGGACCCCCGCGCGATCCCGGGGAGGGGAGGCGCGGGGGCGTGGCGGGACGACTGCTCGCCGCCCGTCAGGCGCTTACTTCACGTCGACGAAGTCGCCCGAGGAGCTGACGGCGGGGGTCGTCGAGGTGCCGGCGAAGCTGTAGCGGAAGGTGCCGTCGGCGGAGGCCTTGACCGTCGTCTTCAGGGCGCCCTTGCTGCCGGACTTGATGGTCTTCAGGGTGCTGTAGGAGCTGCTGCCCTTCTTCTTGAACTGGAGCTTCACGGACTGCACCGTGTAGCCCGCGTAGGCGCCGGTGTCCCAGTTGGCGCGGCTGAGGGTGCCGGTGACCGTGATGGTCTTCCCCTTCTTCACCGGCTCCGGGGAGGCGTTGACGGTGAGCTTGGAGTAGCGCTGGAGGTTGGGCGCGGCGAAGCCCTCCTTCTCGGCGACGCCGACCTTGCTCAGGTCCAGGTCGCTGCCGGTCGGGTCCTGCCCGTTGAACGCGACGGCGAAGGCGTCCGCCTTCCACTTGCCGGCGTCCTCGTTGAGCAGGTCGTCGGCCGGGGCGACGACGATCGTCTCGGTGCACTTGGCGACCGTGGCGGAGGAGACCGTGCAGACGGCCGGGTCGTCGCTGGAGAGCTCGTAGTCGGCGTCGGCGTAGCTGGTGCCGCGGTAGAGGTCGACGCCGGCGAAGAAGTCGTCGGCGGTGACGTCGACGTCGCTGCCGTGGGTGAGGGTGAAGCTGACCGGGACGCTCACCTTCTTGGAGGTGCCGGCGACGATCGCCTTGCCCTTGTTGACGACGACGTTCGAGAACGTGGCGTTCAGGGTGTACGGGGTTCCGGCGGTGCCGGTGCGGCCGGTCCGGGCGGAGTCGGTGCCCTGCCCGGCGTCCAGGACCTTGGCGGCGTCGGAGTGGTCCGGGGTGGGGGCGGTGCCGGCGGCGTGCGCGGCCGGGACGGCGAGGGCGGAGAGGGCCAGGGCGCCGGAGACGGCGGCCACGGTGGCTCGTATGCGCATGCAATTCCCCAAGTGGAGAAAGGGGGCCCACGGTGTGGTCACGGGGGCCCGAGGTTGACGTGAGTCTGTTGACTCGCTGATCAGATACGTGAGGGGTGGGGACGGTTGCCCCCGCACCGGCAGCCTTTGCCCTCACGTTGCGAAACTCACGTCCGCCTCTCACCTGGGCCTTCCGTCGCCCCCCGGAAGGGACCCCGCCGCCCTCAGTCGAACCAGCGGTCGCGGGCCAGTTCGTTCGTGCGGGACGGGTCCTCCAGGAGCGCCGCCACCTCGAAGCGCCGCGGCCACTGGCCGGCCGCCCAGGCCAGCCCCGCCGCCACCCCCTCCAGCGTCGCCGCGTGCACCACACCGTCCCGCGTCCGGCGCCAGTCGATGCCGACGCCGTCCACGACGAGCTCCTCGTGCTCGACGTACGTACGCGGGGTCGAGGACCCCAGCAGCACCCGCACCGCCCCCGGCACGTCGTGCTCCGTCCCCTCCGACCCGACCTCCCCCGTCACCGATTCGCTCAGCCGCCGCACCTGGAACAGCTCCGCCAACTCCCCGGCCAGGGAAGGCCGCACGGGAAGCAGCGGCACACCACCTGTGAACGGCAGCAGATCCGGCGAGTCGACGACGACGGCGTCCGCCGCGTCGACGACGGTCACCTCCCCGTCCACCACCACCCGCACCTCGTCCGGCAACGTCACCCGCTCCGGATCCAGTTCGGCGAGCGCGCCGTACAGCCCGTGCAGCTGGGCCGCGGACACCGGCCGCGACGGGTCGGCGAGCCGGTCGAGCAGCTCGGCCGCACCCCCGGGCTCGTCCAGCAGCGCGGCGACCGACGTCCGCACGCCCAGCGCCCGCAGCACCTGCTCGTCCTCGAACCCGGACGCGTCGGCCTCGTCGTACAGGCCGTGCAGCAGCGGATCGCCCCCGGCGGCCCGCAGTCCGGCGGGACGGCGGCCGTCGAGCACGGGATGCCCGCGCAGCCACCACGCGGTGTACGGCCGTACGACCTCGTGGGTGCCGTCCGGCAGCAGCACCCGCACGGGCTGGGTGAGCGCGTCCCGCAGCGGCGGCCGGGCGAGCAGGGCGAGCGCCTCGGGCCAGTGGTCGTCGTCGACGAGGTCGAGGTCCCGCACGGCGACGATCTCGGTGGCGACGGGCGGCACGGGCCCCTCGGGCAGCCGGTCCAGGACGTCCTCGCACCACACGTCGACGGCGTCGAGCAGCCCGGCGTCGTCGGGCTCGGCGAAGTCGCCCTCGCGCGGCTCGAGTTCGTCCGGGTCGAGGACGACGTCGGTGGCGCGCACGAGCTGGAACCCGGCCAGCACCCCGCAGGCGGCGAGCGGCTGCTCACCCCAGCGTTCGGCCAGTTCGGCGTCGACGAGGGCGAGTTCGTCCTCGCGCATGACGGCCGCGAACGGGCTGCCGGGCAGCACGAGTTCACCGGCGGGCGCGGGCTCGCCGTCCTCGTCGGGCAGCGCGAGCGCGCCGAGCCAGGGTTCGTCGCCGGGTTCGAGTCCCGCGTCGCGGACGAGGGCGAGGACGGTGTCGGCGAGTTCCTCGGGGTCGAGCCCGTCCTCGTCCCAGCCGGGCGCCTCGTCGTCCAGGGAGGCGGCGACGGCGGCCCGCACCTGCGGGGTGGTGAGCACCGCGCGCGGGGTGGCGGGCAGCGCGCCGAGCTTCTCCAGGAGCGGGTGGACGGCGTCGGGGTGGGCGACCTTGAGCCCGAGCCGGGCCAGCGCGTCCGGGGCGACCCGGGGGCCGTCCACGGCGGGCAGCAGGATCTGCCGGGGCCCGATCGTCGTACGGCCGTCGGCGAGCGGCACGGGCAGCCCGGTGAGCCGGTCCGGGTCGACGCCGGCGAGGCTGTCGTAGAGCCGCCACCACCAGCCGGGGTCCTTCTCCAGGCCGGCGAGCCGGTCCACCGCCTCGGTCAGCGGCACCCGCGCCACGCCGAGCGTGCGCAGCTCCACGCGCCGCTCCAGACCGGCGGGCAGCAGCCCGGTCAGCACCTCGGCGAACACGCGCACGGTGCCGGCGCCGGCGCCCTCGATCACCTCGGCGTCCCGGGGCCGCAGCGCCTCGGGCAGCGTGCCGTCGTCGTCGGTGTCCGCCTCCGCGGTGGGCGGGTTGGCGGGCGGCAGGAAGGCGGTACGGGGCAGCCGTTCGAGGATCGCCCGCCGCAGCGCGCCGTCCAGCTCGCCCTTGCCGAGCGGGCCGGGCACGAGGCCGAGCACGCCGTCGCCGACCGGCCGCCACTCGGCGAGGAGCCCGGCGTAGGCGTCGGCGGCCCGCTCGACCAGGAAGTCGGTGAGCGGCCCGGGGGCGGCGTGCCGGCGGGTGCTGTCCAGCGGGAGGGAGGCGATGAGCAGCGCGGGCACGCCGAGCGGTTCGTCGCTGGGGGTGGGGGCGTGCACGACGGGGCTGGTACGGGGCCTGGCCGGGCCGCCGTCGGCGTCGACGGGCACGGCCCAGGTGACCGACCAGTGCGGCCGCAGCCGCTCCTCGACGGGCCGGTCGGCGAGCAGCGCGGGGTCGAGCGGTCCGTGGTCGGCGGCGGTACGCCAGCGGGTGGTGCCGTGCGCCGAGTCCTCGACGACGGTGTCGGTCCCGTCGGCGTACCGCCGCAGGGTCCGTGGCTCCGCGTCCCGGATCTCGACGACGACTTCCTCCAGGCCCGGCAGGGCGAGCAGCAGGGCGTCGTCCAGGGCGTCGAGCAGCCGCTCGGCGAGGGCCTCGGCGGCCGGGTCGCGCAGCGGGAGGACGACGACGGTGTCGTACGGCTCCGGGGCGCGGCCCTCGGCGGCGAAGGGCAGCCGGAGGAGGGGGACGTGGCCGTCGCGGCGGCGGATCTCGTCGCCGAGGCCGGGGCTGTGCCGGGCGGTGTCGGAGGCGAGGTCGCGGGCCTCGGCGAGCGCCCAGCGCACGCCGCCGTGCCGGCCGAGCACGGCGGGCTCGTCGCTGACGGCGAGCACGGCGGCGAACCCGACGCCGAACCGGCCGACGGCGCCGGGCGCGGCGTCGCGCTTGGCGGAGGCGCGCAGGGTGGCGAGCGACTCGACGCCGGCGGCGTCCAGCGGGGCGCCGGTGTTGGCGGCGGCGAGGACGCCGTCGCGCAGGGTGAGGCGGAGCCGGCCGGGGACGCCCGCGCGGGCGGCGGCGTCGGCGGCGTTCTGGGCCAGCTCGACGACGAGGCGGTCGCGGTAGCCGCCGAGGACGAGATCCTCCTCGGCGTTGGCGTCCTCGCGGAACCGGGCGGGGCTGGTGGCCCACGCGTCCAGCACGCCGCGCCGCAGGCGGGCGGTACCGAACGGGTCCGCGCCCTCGGGCGCCGGCCGCACGAAGTTGCTCACGCTTGAATCTCCCTCTGCGAGACGTGCGGCCCGACGCTACCGGACCGGGGGGCGGGGTGCCCGCCCCCCGGTGAGGCGCCTCATGGCTCGGGGGTTCGGGTGCGTCGGCGGGTGCGGGTGGGTTCGTGGTTGCTCGCGCAGTTCCCCGCGCCCCTAAAAGGGGCGCGGGGAACTGCGCATCTTTTGGGGGTCCGGGGGCGAAGCCCCCGGGGACGGGAAGGGTAGGGGCGGCGGGGGCGAGAAAAACCTACGAGTGCCCCAGCTCCGCGTCCTCCGGCGCGGTCGCCGAGACCGAACCGGAATCCGTCGCCGCCCGCAGCGGGAACGGATCGAGCCGCGTCTCGTCGACGACCGGCGCCGCCGGCACCGGAGCCTTCGGCATCACCGCCGCCTCCGAGTGCCCCCCGCACCCGTAGGAGAGCGACACCACCCGCCCGTCCGCCGGCGAGAACTCGTTCGCGCACACCCCGAACGCCTGCCCGAGCGACCCCCCGATCGGCGCGAGGAAGCCGCAGCTCACGCAGGACGCCGGCGCGGCCTGCGCCATCGGGGTCTTCGCCCCGTACGCCTCCTCCCACCGGTCGGCGGCGACATGCAGCCCGTACCGCGAGAGCACCCGCGCCCGCCGCAGCCCGAGCTCCTCGGCGACCGACGCGAGGGAGCCGCGCGAGGGCACGAGGGGGAGGTGGGCCGGCGTACCGGCGGTGATCTCCGCGTCCTCCGCCTCGACCAGCTCGGCCATGCCCGCGGAGACCGCGGAGTTCGGCGCCGGCTCGTCCTCGCCGGTGTAGCCCGGCTCGAGCCGGAGATCGTCCGCGTCCGTGGGCAGCAGATCGCCGGGGCCCATGTCACCGGGGCGCAGCCGCTCGCTCCAGGGCACCCACTCGGGGGCGAGCACGGCGTCGGGTCCGGGCAGCAGAACGGCCTCGTCGACGGTGACGACCTTCGCGCGGGAGGCGCGGGCGACGGTGACCGCCCAGCGCCAGCCGCGGTAGCCGAGCTCCTGGCACTCGAAGTAGTGGGTGACGACGCGGTCGCCCTCGGCGAGGGTTCCTGTGTGCGCGCCGACGATGCCGGGGGCGGCGGCCTCCTCGGCTGCGCTGCGGGCGAGGTCGACGGCCTCGGCGCACAGACGGTCGGGGGTGCGGCTTCGCGTGCTCGCTGCGCTCACAGGTATCGCTTCTCTCCTACGCCGTCTCACGGGTGCGCCGGCCTTGGCGGGGGGTGCGGACGGAGCGGACCGAAGGGCCGCGTCGACGTCCGCGCCCGATCGCGCTCGGGCACACCTTCAGCCATCCATTCTGCGGGATGACGAACAGGCGCGCGGCCGAGAACAACCGCCGGGGCGCGCTACGCACGCTACCTTCTTCCGGCCGCTCGGCCCACCCCGGCGCCTCGGTAGGGGCCGAAGGCCCCTGTGCTTTTCCGGGGAAGGCGCGGTGGCCGGATCTCTGCGACCGCGGGTGCGTCGTGGTCCGTCGCGCCCACGCGGCGAAGCCGCGAGGGGACACAGCCCCGCGCCCCTCAAGGGGCGCGAAGCGCCCCCCTGCCACCCCCGCCGCACGCCACTCCACGCCGATACGGCCGGTAACCGCCTACCCCCGCCCATCCCGGGGCACTATGACGGGGTGGCAGCCGCGCGGCCGCCCCAGGGCGCCCCCACCGAGGGCCCGCCCCGGGCCGGCACCGACCGACGTGGCGGGCCGAACCGCGTGCGCGGTTCCGCCCGCAAGGTCGCCCGCGCCCTCCACCTCCCCGTCACCGGCACCTACCGCGGCATCCGCCGCGTCACCCACGCCCAGGGCGCCGGCGAGTCCGGCCTCGCCAAGCTCATCGAACTGCACGCCGTGAACGGCGCCGGCGACGTCATGGTCACCGTCGCCCTCGCCTCCACCGTCTTCTTCTCCGTTCCCACCGACGAGGCCCGCGGCCGCGTCGCCCTCTACCTCGCGATCACGATGGCCCCGTTCACGGTCCTCGCCCCCGTGATCGGCCCCCTCCTGGACCGCCTCCCGCACGGCCGCCGCGCCGCGATGGCCGCCGCGATGCTGGCCAGGGCGCTGCTCGCGCTGCTGCTGTCCGGCGCCGTCGCCACCGGCAGCCTGGAGCTGTACCCGGCGGCGCTCGGCGTGCTGGTCGCGTCGAAGGCGTACGGCGTGGTCCGCAGTGCGGTGGTGCCGCGGCTGCTGCCGCCCGCGTTCTCGCTGGTGAAGGCGAACTCCCGGGTCACCCTCGGCGGGCTGCTCGCCACCGGTGTGGCCGCGCCGATCGGGGCGGGGCTGCAAGTGCTGGGGCCCCGCTATCCCCTCTACGGCGCCTTCCTGATCTTCGTCGGGGGCACGTTCCTGTCGTTCTCGCTGCCGCGCAAGGTCGACTCGGCGAAGGGCGAGCGCATCGCCCTGCTCGCGTCGAAGGACCGCGCGCCCTGTACCCCCGAACCGCCAGAGCCGTCCGAACCGCCAGAGCCGTCCGGCCCGACGGAGCCGTCCGGCCTGACGGAGCCGTCCGAGCCGTCGGAGCCGTCGCCCTCCGTCTCCGCCAAGGCCGCCCGCCGCCGCCCCGGTCTGCGCACCGTCGGCAGCACCGTCATCCACGCGCTCGGCGCCAACGCCTGTCTGCGCTGTCTGTCCGGGTTCCTGATCTTCTTCCTCGCGTTCCTGCTCCGCGAGCACCCGCTGGCCGGGTCGAGCGCGGCCGTCTCCCTCGGCATCGTCGGCGTCGCGGCCGGCACCGGCAACGCGCTGGGCACGGCGGTCGGCGCCTGGCTGAAGTCGCGGGCGCCGGAGGTCATCGTCGTCACGGTGGTGTCGGCGGTGCTGGCCGTCGCGATCACGGCGGCCGTGTTCTTCGGCGCGTTCCTCGTCGCCTGCCTGGCCGCGTGCGCCGGCTGCGCGCAGGCGCTGGGCAAGCTGTCGCTGGACGCGCTGATCCAGCGAGACGTGCCCGAGGAGGTGCGGACCTCGGCGTTCGCGCGGTCGGAGACGTCGTTGCAGATGGCGTGGGTGCTGGGCGGCGCGATCGGGATCGTGCTGCCGCTCAACGGCGCGCTGGGCATGTCGGTGGGCGCGGCGATCGTCGCGACGGGCCTGTTGTCGACGGTCCGCCCGCTGTGGACGGCGGCACGCCGTGGACCCCACGTGGGGACCACTCCGTGCGTGCCAGATAGCCTTCGGCCATGACCTCGCTGCAATCCGCTGTGCGACGCCGCCGCGCCGTCGCCGCCGCCGGCGCCGTATCCGCCGGACTGCTCCTGCTGTCCGCCTGCGACAAGCCCACCCCGAGGGCGACGATCACCGTCGGCAAGGACTCGGTCAGCTCGGAGGCTTCCTGCTACAACGACGACGACAAGGCCCTGTCGACGTCCGAGCTCCAGTCCTGCATCAAGGACAAGGACATCGAGTCGATCAAGGTCGACCCGGACGCGACGGTCCGCTTCGGCGTCGACCCGGACATCGCCGACAAGGGCTGGACGATCCTGATGAACGGTCAGCCGCTCGTCGACTCCAGCACCAAGACCTACCGGACGATCCCGGGCAGCGTGTTCTTCAACGCCCAGTACGGCGCCAGCGGCGACTCCACGAAGGTGTCGATCCAGGAGGGCACCGACAAGAAGGCCACGGGCCTGTGGAACTTCACGTTCAAGAAGGACTCCTGACCACGTCCCCGTCCGGCCCCGCGCCGCTGCGCGTACTGGTCGCCACCGCGGTCCCCGTCGAGCGGGACGCGGTGGCACAGGCGTTCGACGGCACCTCGCGGGAGGTACCGCTCCCCGCGGCCTCCCTCACCCGGCTGGGGCCCGTTGCCGACGGCCCGGTGTACGACCTGCTGGCCGCCGGTGTGGGCCCCGCCCTCGCCGCCGCCTCCACGGCCGGCGCGCTGACCGCCGCCGCGCTGCACGGCACCCCGTACGACCTGGTCGTCTCGGCCGGCATCGGCGGCGGCTTCCTGCCGGACGCGCCCCCGGCCACCCTGGTCCTCGCCGACGAGATCACCGCCGCCGACCTCGGCGCCGAGACGGAGGGGACCGACGGCCCCGCGCCCGGTTTCCTGCCCGTCACCGACCTCGGCTTCGGCACCGTCACCCACCTCCCGCCCGCCGCCCTCGTGCGCCGGGCCGCCGAGGCGACCGGCGCCCGCACCGGCACCGTCCTGACCGTCTCCACCGTCACCGGCACCGCCCGCCGGGCCGCCGTGCTGCGCGCCCGGCACCCGAGGGCGCTGGCCGAGGCGATGGAGGGGTTCGGCGTGGCGGAGGCGGCCGCCGCCCACCGCACGCCCGTACTGGAGATCCGCGCCGTCTCCAACCCCGTGGGCCCCCGCGACCGCGCCGCCTGGCGGATCGGCGACGCCCTCGCCGCGCTCACCGGGGCCTTCGGGAAGCTGGCGCCCGTCCTGGAGAGTTGGAACCCGCATGACGACCGCACCGACCGCGACTGAGCCCGTGTCCACCCCGGACACCCTGCGCATCGCGTACTCCCCCTGCCCGAACGACACCTTCGTCTTCGACGCCCTCGCCCACGGCCGCGTCCCCGGCGCCCCGGCGCTCGACGTCACCTTCGCCGACATCGACCTCACCAACGGCATGGCCGAGCGCGGCGAGTTGGACGTGCTGAAGGTGTCGTACGCCGTGCTGCCGTACGTCCTCGACGAGTACGCGCTGCTGCCCTGCGGCGGCGCCCTCGGCCGGGGCTGCGGCCCGCTGGTGCTGACCAGGGAGGCGGACGCGGACCTCGCCGGGCGCACGGTCGCCGTGCCGAGCGAGAAGTCGACCGCCTATCTGCTGTTCCGGCTGTGGGCGGCGGACACCGTGCCCGGGGGAGTCGGCGAGATCGTCGTGATGCCGTTCCACGAGATCATGCCCGCCGTGCGCGACGGCCGGGTGGACGCGGGTCTCGTCATCCACGAGGCCCGGTTCACCTACCAGAACTACGGGCTGCACAAGCTCGCCGACATGGGCGAGCACTGGGAGGCCACCACCGGGCTGCCGATCCCGCTGGGCGCGATCATCGCCAAGCGGTCGCTGGGCGCGGAGACCCTGAACCGCCTGGCCGAGTCCGTCCGTACGTCCGTACGGGCCGCGTGGGACGACCCCGAGGCCTCCCGGGCGTACGTCCTCGCGCACGCCCAGGAGATGGACCCGGCCGTCGCCGACCAGCACATCGAGCTGTACGTGAACGAGTTCACCGCCGACCTCGGCGAGGACGGCTACGCGGCGGTCCGGGGCCTGCTGGACCGCGCGGCCGAGGAGAACCTGCTCCCGCCGCTCACCGCGAACGCGCTCACGTTCCCGTAGCCGTAGCCGTCCGGCCGGACCCCTCACACATCCAGTTGGTCGGCGACCGCCCGCAGCAGGCCGGCGATCTTCTTCCCCGACACCTTGTCCGGGTAGCGGCCCTTCTCGAGCATCGGGGTGATGTTCTCGAGGAGGGTCGTCAGGTCCTGCACGATCGAGGCCAGCTCGTCCGGCTTCTTGCGCTGCGCCGCCGCGACGGACGGGGCGGGGTCCAGCAGGACGACGGAGAGTGCCTGGTCGCCGCGCTGTCCGGCGACCACGCCGAACTCCACGCGCTGGCCGGGCTTGAGGCCGTCGACTCCGGCGGGGAGGACCGAGGAGTGCACGAAGACGTCACCGCCGTCGTCGCGGGAGAGAAAACCGAAGCCCTTCTCCCCGTTGAACCACTTGACCTTGCCGGTAGGCATGCCTGTCCTCGTCCTCGTACTCGTCGGAAACCGCTCGGATGAGTGCCCTCGACAGCACCCTCGATAGCACTGGGGCGGGTCCTGTGACCCGCCGGTACCCAGGCTAGTGGTCCACGGGCCGGTGACAAGACGTCACCGGAGTGTTCCCCTCGCGCTGGAACTACCCTGGTCGGGTGCGCGACAAAACCCAAACGAATTCCGCCGGAGCCGGCGAGCGGCTGATCCGCGCCGGCGCGATCGTCTTCTTCCTCGGCGCGGTGGCCACGATGGTCACGGTGGCGCCCCTGCTGCTCGGCACGTCGGTGCTGCCGTCGTACATGTACGGCCTGAGCATGCTGATGGGCGTCGGCTTCCTGCTCGCCGCGGCGGGTCTGCTGCGCTCGGTCTCGGAAGGCCGCCGCCACGCACGCGAGGGCTCACGCCAGGAGGCATGACTGAGACCACGACGGCAGCCGCGGCCCCACCACACGGGCGCGAACACCCACGCCCGTAAGGGGCGCGGGACTGTGCCGGATCTACGGCTACCGCCGGGGCGAGCGCGACCACCCGCGCCCGCAAGGGACGCGGGACTGCGCCGAATCTACGGCCCCACCACACGGGCGCGAACACCCACGCCCGTAAGGGGCTCGGGGCTGTGCTGGATCTGCGGCTACCGCCGGGGCAAGCGCGAGCTACCGCGCCCGTAAGGAGCGCGGGACTGTGCCGGATCTACGGCCTCACCACACAGGCGCGAGCACCCGCGCCGGTAAGGGGCGCGAGGCTGTGCCGGATCTGCGGCTACCGCCGGGGCGGGCGCGAGCCACCGCGCCCGTAAGGAGCGCGGGACTGCGCCGGATCTACGGCCCCGCCACACGGGCGCGAGCAACCGCGCCCGTAAGGGGCGCGGGGAACTGCGCGACCAGCCACCTCCCACCCGCACCCGCCCACGCACCCCACCCACCCGAGCTCTCCCGCGCTCCTCCCCACCCACCCCCAGCT
>NZ_JOHS01000084.1 GCF_000725625.1 Streptomyces sp. NRRL F-6676 | reverse complement strand
CGGGGGACGCGGGGGCGCTGCGGGTGTTGGCGGGGCGGGGGGAGGCGGCGGGGCGGAAGGCCGGTCTGCCGGTGGAGGCCGGCCGGCGGTACCGGCCGCACGTCACGTTGGCGCGGGGTGGGAGCCGGGGGGTGGACCTTCGGCCGTACGTGGCGGCGCTGGAGGGGTTCGAGGGGCGTACCTGGGAGGTGCGGCACGTGCACCTGGTCCGCAGCCGGCTCCCCGCCTCGGGCGTCCCGGGCGAACGCCCGCGGTACGAGTCGCTGACGCGGTTCGGTTTGACGGGGTGACCGTGGGGGGTTCCTCGCCCCCGCCGCCCCTACCCTTCCCGTCCCTTCGAGGGGCTCCGCCCCTTGGACCCCGGGTGGGTGGGGTTCGTTGTCGGGTGCGGGTGGGTGGGGACTTCTCGCGCAGTTCCCCGCGCCCCTGGAAGGCAGTGGGGCGCCCCCTGCTTTCCAGGGGCGCAGGGAACTGCGCGACCCGCCACGCCGAACCCGCACCCGCCCCGTGACCCCAGTCGCCCGAGTTCGATCGCGCCCCCCGCGGAGCGGCCCGTGGGGGAGGGTGGGGCCTTGGCCCGCACCCCCGCCCGTTACGCTCGACCCGTGGACCCGAAGACCCGCAACCGCATCATGGCCGTCGTACTCGTGGTGATGTTCATCGTCGTGGCCGTGGCGGCAGCCCTGAACCAGTAGGCCGCGCCCGGCCGCCCGCTACCAGGCGAACGCCTCCGGGGACGGGCCCGGACCCGGGAAGATCTCGTCCAGGGACGCCAGCAGCTCCTCGCTCAGCTCCAGCTCCACCGCCCGCACCGCGGACTCCAGCTGCTCGCCCGTGCGCGGCCCGACGATCGGCCCCGTCACCCCCGGCCGCGTCAGCAGCCAGGCCAGCGCCACCTCGCCCGGCTCCAGGCCGTGCTTGTCGAGCAGGTCCTCGTACGCCTGGATCCGCGCCCGCCCGGCCGGGTCGGCGAGGGTGTCGGCGGCCCGGCCGGACGCCCGGCGCCCGCCCTCCGCCTGCTTCTTCAGCACCCCGCCCAGCAGCCCGCCGTGCAGCGGCGACCAGGGGATGACGCCGAGCCCGTAGTCCCGCGCGGCCGGGATGACCTCCATCTCGGCCCGCCGCTCGGCGAGGTTGTACAGGCACTGCTCGCTGACCAGCCCGTACGATCCGCGCCGTGCGGCGGTCTCGTTGGCCTGGGCGATCTTGTAGCCGGCGAAGTTGCTGGAGCCGACGTAGAGGACCTTGCCCTGCTGCACCAGGACGTCCATCGCCTGCCAGATCTCGTCGAACGGGGTGTCCCGGTCGACGTGGTGGAACTGGTAGAGGTCGATGTGGTCCGTCCGCAGCCGCTTCAGCGAGGCCTCCACGGCACGGCGGATGTTGACCGCGGAGAGCTTGTCGTGGTTGGGCCAGACGGGGCTGCCGTCGAGCGTCATGTCGCCGTACACCTTGGTGGCGAGGACGACCTTCTCGCGCCGGTCGCCGCCCTTGGCGAACCAGTTGCCGATGATCGTCTCGGTCTGGCCCTTGTTCTCGCCCCAGCCGTAGACGTTGGCGGTGTCGAAGAGGTTGATACCGGCGTCCAGCGCCGCGTCCATGATGGCGTGACTGTCGGCCTCACCGGTCTGCGGACCGAAGTTCATGGTCCCGAGGACCAGCCGTGCGACCTTGAGTCCCGTGCGTCCGAGCTGCGTGTACTCCATGACTCCAGCCAACGTGCTGGAGTGCGCTCGAAGCAAGGGGACCGCCCCCGGAGGGACGGGGGCGTCAGTCGCGTACGAACTCGTCGGTCTTCAGGACGAGACCGAGGGGGGTGGTGGTCATGTCGACGTCGCCTCCGTAGTCGACACGCAGCTCGCGGGTGTAGTCACCGTTCTTCGGCTCCGTGTAGACGTGGCACCGTCCCTGATAGGGATCGGCGATCAGATACACGCTCACCCCGGCCTGCGCGTACGCGGTCTTCTTGGGACCGTAGTCGTTCCGGGCCGTCCCTTTCGAGACGACCTCGGCGACGAACTCCACGTCTCCGTACCGCCAGCGGCCCTCGGCGTCCTTCTTCGCGCTCTCGCGCAGCTTGGCCACATCGGGGCAGAAGCCGTTCTCGTGGCCGGGAAAGTCGATGCGGACGCCCGAGAGGACTCGCGCACGCCGCCTTCCGTAGTGGTCCTCGAGTGCCCAGAGGATCTCCCGGATGGTCTCCCAGTGGACGTCCCGCTGCGGTGTCATATGGACGTTGCCCCCGACGATCTCGACCCTGAATCCTTCGGGGACGGGCATACGCTCCAGGCGCTCGAACCATTCGTCCAGGCGCGTGGTGTTGTCGCTCTCGGCCATCGTGATCCTGTCTTCCAGGACGGTCATCGTGGCGTTCCTCCCCGGCCGCTCACGGACGAGGGCGGCCGCGCGGTACAACGATACGCACGGAATCGGGGCAACGAGGGGCCCACATATGCCCCCCGAAAGTGCGAACCGAGCAGGCCGGGGCCGCTCACTCCCCGTACTCCCCGTCTTCGTCGTACTCCCCGCCCCACCCCCACCCCTGATGCATCGCCCCCGCGAAGGCCGCCGCCAGTTTGTGCTCGCCGGAGGCGTTGGGGTGGGTGCCGTCGTAGGTGTCGAGGTCGATGTCGTAGGACTCGGGGACGGAGGCGAGGAGGAGCGGGGAGGTGGGTTCGTCGAGATCGGCGACCGCCTTCGCGAGCAGTTCGTTGAAGCGGTTGACCTCCGCCGCGAACAGCGCGTCGGTCGTGGCGCGGACGTTGGGTATCACCGGCAGCAGCACCATCCGCACCCGGGGCCGGGCCTCCCGCGCCCCCGCCACGAACCGCCGCGCGTTCTCCGCCGTCTGCTCCGCGTTGGTGTAGAAGCCCAGGTCGATCAGGCCGAGGGAGACGAGCAGCACGTCCGCCCGGCTCTCGCGCACCGCGTCCCCTATCAACGGGGCCAGGTGCTGCCAGCCCTCGCCCCAGCCGGCCAGGTGGGCGCGGGGGAAGTCGGGGTCGGCGTACTCGTAGGACACAGGGGCTTCCAGCGCCTTGTCGTACAGCGTCTCGCGCGGTCCGACCAGCGCGAAGGGGCGGCCGTAGGTGTCGCGCAGGTGCTGCCACAGCCGGTAGCGCCAGGTGTGTTCGCCCGCGCTGCCGATGGTCATGGAGTCGCCTACGGGCATGAACCTGAGCATCCGCTCATGATGGCGGACGGGGACCGCCGCGCGGAACGGCGGGTGCCCCGGCGGGATGTGAGACCGGCCACCCGGGGCCGGCCCCGAGCCGCCGGGACGGCGACGGTCCACCCCGCCTCCGTGCGGTCCGACCGCCGACGGACCGGTCGTCCGCGCCGCTTCCGTGTGGCCCGGGCGGAGACGGGGCCGGTCGTCCGCGCCGCCTCCGTGTGGCCTGGGCGGAGACGGGGCCGGTCGTCCGCGCCGCTTCCGTGTGGCCTGGGCGGAGACGGGCCGCTCGTCCGCGCCGCTTCCGTGTGGCCTGGGCGGAGGCGGACTGCTCGTCCGCGCCGCTTCCGTGTGGCCTGGGCGGAGACGGGGCCGTCCCTCCGCGCCCCCTCCGTACCGCCCGGCCGGAGACGGGACCGCCCCTCCGTGCCGCCCGGTCGGAGACGGGCCGCCCACCCGTCCGAACCCCCGGAGGGGATGGCAGGCTTGGCCGCATGCGCCGACCGTTCGCCCTCCTCGCCGGGGCCCTGCTCGTGGGTGTCCTCGCCGCGCCCGCCGCCTCCGCGGCACCGTCCTCGGACGGTGACGCGAGCTTCACGATCAAGGACCCGCGCATCACCGAGTCCAGCGGTCTCGCCGCCTCCCACCAGCACAAGGGCGTCTACTGGACGCACAACGACAGCGACGACGGCCCGTACCTCTACGCCGTCGACAGCGCGACCGGCAGGACCCTCGCCCGGATCACCCTCAGCGGCATCGGCAGCCCGCGCGACGTCGAGGCCGTCTCGATCGGCCCCGACGACCAGATCTACGTCGGCGACATCGGCGACAACCTCGGCGGCAGCTGGCCGTACGTCTGGATCTACAAGCTGCCCGAGCCGAAGAAGCTCGTGGACCAGACCGTGCGGGCCACGCAGTACGTCGTGAAGTACTCCGACGGCGCGCGGGACGCCGAGTCGATGGTGGTGGACCCGAAGACCGGGCGCGTCTATCTCGTCGACAAGAAGGAGGACGGCGGCCATCTGTACGAGGGCCCGGAGCGGTTGTCGACCTCCGGGAGCAACGTCTTCAAGCCGGTCGCGGCCGTCGACCTGTGGGCCACCGACGCGGCCCTCTCCCCGGACGGCACACAGCTCGCCGTGCGCGGCTACTTCGGCGGCGTCCTCTACGACTGGGAGGGCGGCGGCAGGATCAAGCGCGCGGGCCGGCTGAACGTGCCGCTCCAGGGCCAGGGCGAGTCGGTCACGTACAGCGCCGACGGGACGAAGCTGATGTACGGCTCGGAGGGCAAGGACAGTCCGGTCAAGGCGGAGGACGCGCCGGGGCAGGGGTCCTCGTCCTCGTCGTCGGGATCGTCCGGCGGCGGGAGCGGGAAGGCGTCGGGGGACGACGACAGGCCGGTGAGCGGGGGGAACCTGAAGGTCGGCGCGGGCGCGGTGATCGTCCTGGCGGCCGGCTTCCTCGGGCTGCGGAGGCTGCGCCGGCGGCGGTGACGCGGGGAGGCGTGCGGGGCGGGGGCGTCGGGTGTCTTGACGGGGTGGCGCGTTGCTGGCTTCTATGAGAGACGCAGGGCGGTGGGAGCGCTCCCACCCGTTCCGGGCCCGTGCCTCCCGAGAGGACGCAGCGAGATGTTCCGCAGCTTGCGAAGAGCGCTGTGCACCGCCACGACGGTGCTCCTGTTACCACTGGGCCTCGGCGTGACGGCGACGGCCGGCCCGGCGCACGCCGCCGAGAGTTCCCCCACGGCCACCGCGGGCGCCGGCTACTGGCACACCAGCGGACGCCGGATCCTGGACGAGGCCGGGCAGCCCGTCCGTATCGCCGGCATCAACTGGTTCGGCTTCGAGACGACCAACCTCGTCGTCCACGGCCTCTGGTCCCGCGACTACAAGAGCATGATCGACCAGATGAAGTCGCTGCACTACAACACGATCCGCATCCCCTACAGCGACGACATCTTCAAGAGCGGCGCGACGCCGCTGAGCATCGACTTCTCCGAGGGCAAGAACACCGACCTCCAGGGCCTGAACTCCCTCCAGGTGCTGGACAAGATCGTGGCGTACGCCGGACAGGACGGTCTGAAGGTCATCCTCGACCGGCACCGCCCGGACTCGGCGGGCCAGTCGGCGCTCTGGTACACCTCGTCGGTCCCCGAGTCGACGTGGATCGCGAACCTGAAGGCGATGGCCGCGCGGTACGAGGGCCAGGACACCGTCATCGGCATCGACCTGCACAACGAGCCGCACGATCCGGCCTGTTGGGGCTGCGGCGACCAGGCCACCGACTGGCGGCTCGCCGCCGAACGGGGCGGTGACGCGGTGCTGTCCGTCAACCCGGACCTGCTGGTCTTCGTCGAGGGCGTGCAGACGGTGAACGGTGTCTCCGGCTGGTGGGGCGGCAATCTGATGGGTGTCGCCCAGTACCCCGTACGGCTCGACGTGGCGAACCGGGTCGTGTACTCGGCCCACGACTACGCCACGAGCGTGGCCCAGCAGAGCTGGTTCAGCGACCCGTCGTTCCCGGACAACATGCCCGGCGTCTGGGACAAGTACTGGGGCTACGTCTTCAAGCAGAACATCGCCCCGGTGTGGGTGGGCGAGTTCGGCACGACGCTCCAGTCGACGACGGACCAGAAGTGGCTGGCGGCCCTGGTGGACTATCTGCGCCCGACGTCGACGTACGGCGGCGACAGCTTCCACTGGACGTTCTGGTCGTGGAACCCCAACTCCGGTGACACGGGCGGCATCCTGAAGGACGACTGGACGAGCGTCGACACGGTGAAGGACGGCTACCTGGCGAGCGTGAAGGCGCCGGACTTCCCGTCCACGGGCGGGGGCGACGACGGGGGCGGCGGTGACGACGGCGGCGACCCCGCCACGGCCTGCGCCGCCACCTTCGCGGTCACCAACGACTGGGGCGGTGGCTTCAACGCCGAGGTGACGGTGAAGAACACCGGCACGACGGCGCTGAAGTCCTGGCAGGTCACATGGACGTGGCCCGGCTCGCAGAAGATCACCAACATGTGGAACGCGTCGTACACGCAGTCCGGCACGACGGTCACGGCGACGAACGCGGCCCACAACGGCACGGTGGCCGCGGGCGCTTCGACGAGCTTCGGCTTCGGCGGGGCGCCGGGCGGCGGGGCCGCGCCGAGCGTGAGCTGTTCGGGGTCGTAGGAGCTGGGGGCGGGCGGGGCGCCCGGAGTTCCGGGCGCCCCCTTTCTCCGGACGCGGAGGCATGCGGGACCGGTGGTCCACGAGTGCCCGAACGGGCAGCGAGTGTGCCCGTAGGCGGCCTCGCGGCCCTCTCCCCGCGACCACATACTTCAACTGTCAATCACTACTTGACTGCTCCTCGCCCCGGCCCGCCGGCCGTCGGCTTGCTGACTACGGAAAGGCATGCTGCATGAAAATCGGCACCCTTGTAAGCGGCACGGCAGGTATGGCGGCTCTGGCGATGGGCGCACTGGCGATGGCACCCCCGGCCTCGGCGGCGGCTCCCACCACCGCGACCGTCCAGGTGAACTGCGGTGACTGGGGCACGGGCAAGGCCACGCTCGGGGCCCAGGGAACCGGCGGGAGGGCGACCGTCACGTTCACGACCCCCGTGGTGTGGGCGTCCCACTCCATCCCGGCCGACTCGCTCCGGACGACGCTGACGCTGTCCACCGCGAACGGCAAGGAGGTCACCCTCGCCGGACAGTCCAACCCGGCCTGGACGCTGCTCGGCCAGCCCTACGCCTCCGGCCCGGTGACGGGCACCGTCACCCCGGGCGAGCCCGTGCAGTTCAAGTCGCTCACCAGCACGTACGGGACGCTCACCGTGCACTGCGTGGCCGTCTCGGCGCAGAGCCCGGGGCCGTTCGTCTTCTGACGCGTCACCCCGCGTGGTCGGCAGCGGCGGCTGCGACGGACGGGAACGGTTCACGGTCCCCGCCTCGTCCGGCCGCCGTACCGTCCGGGCACGGGAGCCCCGGACCCGTGCGGTTGGGGGAGCACGTCACGAGGGCGAGGGAGAGGTACGAGGGCCGCTCCAGATAGAACCCGTACGACAGGTCCCCGCCCCAGGCGAGCCGCTCGGCGGCCGCGTCGACGAGGCGGGCCAGGCGTCCGGTGTTCCGCTGGGCCTCGTGCGCGAACCGGGGCGCGTACGCGGCCAGCCGCTCCCCGAGCCAGACCGCCGCGTCCTTGGGCTCCGCCCAGGTCCCCCGCACCAGTGACCCTGGCTTGAGCAGCCAGTACGCCGTCTCCAGCGGGGGCAGATCGGACACCGGGAACTCGGCGGCGACCTCCCGGTACCGCTGCACCAACTCCGGCCGACCGCCGGCGGGCGGCTGCTCCGGATGCGGTGGCCGCCGCAACGCCTCCTGATCGAAGCGCGCCTTGGGGCCGGTCCAGAGATAGCCGTGGTGGTGCATGGGGCGTCCCTTGGGGCATGGGTGGCCGGTTCCGGCGTGGCCGTGGGCCGCTGGAACCGGCCGGCTGAGGAGGACGTTCAGAGGGCCAGACCGAACCGCGCCGGGTCGATCCCGGCCACGCTCAGTTCCTCCGTGGTGAACCGCAGCGGCTCCTTGTCGGGCCGCTTGCTGTCACCGACGGCCCAGGCGTCCGCGCCGATCCGGGCCAGGGTCAGACACCCCTCGGTGCAGGGACCTCCGCAGGCCTGCACGAAGGAGGCGGAGGTGATGTCGAGGGCGTAGAGGTCGTTTCCGTTCAGCATGGGGTGCCTTTCCGTCGCGCCTGATTGTGGCGGAGCGAGTGCTCCGGGTGACGAAGGTAGGCGGGCGAGCGGCGCGTCCGGGGCCAATATTCTCGTTTATTCTCACGACGTCACTCGCCATGCATGGACATTCACACATGGTCACCGCGCCATGGTGAGTGCGGCAACATCATCTGACGCAGGGGGCGAACGCACGTGGCGCGCAGGTTACGGTTCAACGGGACGGGGAGTGATGTCGGTGGATGTCCCTCTCTGCACGAGGACTTGGACAGTGGAGAGGTGATCGTTCACGGTCCTCCGCTCACCGATCCGCAGGATGTCGAACAGCTCCAGCACTTCTCGGAGGGGGAAGTCGCGATCGTGGTGCCGCGGGATCTGCTGGTCGACTGGACCCCGAAGGAGCGGACGAGGAAAGTGCGCACGATCAGTCTGGATGAGTTCGGCGGTCTGTTCGGCACGTTCGAGCACACCGCGTGGCGGTTGGAGACGCGACGCCGGTACGCGAGCGATGAGGCCAGCGATCGCTGGGAGCGTTTCATCGAGACGGGGAAAGTCGTCGAGGACTGGCCGGAAGGCTCGCCGGCCAAGGAGTTCCGCGACACGATCCGTGCGCAGACCTCGCAGGGGAAGCGGGTCGAGAGGGTGCGCCTTGTGGACCGCCCCGCCACCACCGGTCAGCGTTACCTCCTTGACGGCGCCCGGTGGAACATCGCTACCGGTGAGGACATCCGCAACATGTGGCGTGCCGACGCGGACCGGCTCCGGCTGCCCGCCGAGGACTTCTGGCTGTTCGACAGCCGCCTCATCGCGCTCCTGCGGTTCGACGACGACGATCAGCTCACGCACGTGGACCTGATCACGGAGCCGGCGGAAGTGGTGCGCTGCTCCGTGATCAGGGATGCTGCTTGGCACCACGCCGTACCGTGGAAGCAGTTCACGGCGGAGATGGACAGCGGCGCGTAGGAGTACGAGCGGATACCGGTGAGCACGGACTATCAGAGAGCACGTGAGGAACTTGGTCGCAGACTGAGGGAGTTGCGTGTCGAGAGTTCTGGTGGCCGGCTCACCGGCGTCCAACTGGCTCAGCGGCTGGGCTGGCAGCAGTCGAAGATCAGCAAGTTGGAGAACGGCCGCCAGACGCCCACGGACGACGACTTGCGGGCCTGGGCGGAAGCCACCGGACAACCTGCCGCCTTCGGCGAGCTACGGGCACGGCTGAGAGGGTTCGAAAGCCACATCCGCTCCTGGCGACGCCAGCTCGCGGCTGGGCACGGCCCCGTCCAGGAGACCTGGAACACTCTTGTTTCCAACGCCCATACGATGCACGCATTGAGCAATGCCGCCATCAGCGGGATGCTCCAGACGGCCGACTATGCCCGGTATGTCTTCGAGTACCACGCGGCGCTCCAGAATGCGCCACGGGACACGGAAAACGCGGTACGGGCCCGCATGAAACGGCAGGAGTGGCTCTACCGGCCGGGCAAGCGACTGAACTTGCTCATGCATGAGAGCGTGCTGTGGCTCCGGGTCTGCCCTTCGGAAGTACTGGCGGCCCAACTCGACCGCCTACTCGGGGTGATCGGCATGGACACCGTGCGCATGGGAATCCTGCCGCTGGACGCCGCGCTGCGGCTGCCGTTGGGCAACTCCTTCTGCATGCTCGACGAGCGCCTGGTCACCGCTGAGGACTGGCACGCCGAGCTGTGGCTGGACGACGCCGAAACGATCACTCTCTACCGTCGCGTCTGGGACACCTTCGCGGAGTCGGCCGTCTATGGAGCCGAGGCTCAGCAGGTGATCGCGCAGGTACGCCGAAGTATCAGGGTCTGAGGACGTAGGGCCGGACCACGTCCTCGGCGTCTTCCGTCGTGCGGGGGAGCGGCAGGGCGGCGTCCGGGGTTCGCCAGCAGGCCGCCCGCAGGTGGACGTCCGACCGTACGCAGCAGGCGACTTGGAACCGTGCTCAGGCAGTACCGCCAGGCGGCCGGGCTCGACCAGCCGCAGGCCGCCGAGATCATCGCGGCGAGCCAGGCCCGGATCAGCCGCGTCGAGAGCGGGCACGTCACCGCGCGCGTCATCGAGGTACGGCTGTTGCTGGACGCGTACGGCGTGAAGAACCCGGACGTACGCGCCAAGCTGGAGGAGCTGGCCAAACACTCCAAGAATCGCGGCTGGTGGCTGGAACACGCGGCCCACCTGCGCCCGGACTACGTCGATCACATCGCCCGGGAGGACGACGCGACGTACATCCGGGAGTGGCAGCCGGTGTTGGTTCCGGGGCTTTTGCAGACTCCGGCCTATGCGGAGGCGGTGAGTGCGGCATGGCCCGACTACGTCACTCCCGACGTAGTCGCCCAGTTGGTCAAGGTGCGGGAAGGGCGGCAGGCCAAGATCGAGGAGGGCGGGGCGTCGTACACCGCCATCCTCTGGGAGCCGGTTTACGACCTACTACGATCGTCGGCACTGGCACCCGAGGCGAGTGTGCGGCTTATCCGAGGCGCACTGCGGAGCTTGGAGGAAGACGCACCGTGACCGACGTCATAAGCCCCTTCCGGAAGTCGTCGTACTCGGGGCAGGAGAACGCCTGCGTCGAGGTCGCCGGTACAACCACCGGTGGTCGCGCCGTTCGCGACAGCAAGCGCGAGGACAGCCCCCTGCTCGCCGTCTCGCGTGAGAGCTGGCGGGCGTTTCTGCGGCAGTTCTGAGCGGCTTCGGTTCGCTCGGCTCGGCTCGGTACGCTGCGCGGCGTGATCGACTCTTACGCGAGGTCCGATGACGCCGCCGT
Source organism: Streptomyces sp. NRRL F-6676 (assembly GCF_000725625.1). Taxonomy (GTDB): domain Bacteria; phylum Actinomycetota; class Actinomycetes; order Streptomycetales; family Streptomycetaceae; genus Streptomyces. The sequence goes on along the minus strand of NZ_JOHS01000084.1, from coordinate 8,067 downwards.
CGCCAAGGCCGCGGCGCGCGCCGGGGCCGATGTCGTGCGCCGGATGTACGGGCAGCGGCTCGGCCGGATCGACAAGGGCGGCGGCGACTTCGCCACGGCCGCCGACGTGGCGGCGGAGGAGGCGATCCTCGGGGTGCTGCGGACCACGCGGCCCGAGGACGCGGTGCTCGGTGAGGAGGGCGGGCTGCGGGGGGCCGTCGGCGGCGTGCGGCAGTGGCTCGTCGATCCCCTGTGCGGCACGCTGAACTACGCCGTCGGCAACATGCTCGTCGCCGTCAACGTCGCCCTGCGCGACGGTGCCGCCGCGGTGGCCGACCCCTTCAGCGGCGAAGTCTTCTCCACCGACGGCAGCACCGCCCGGGTGCGGCGCGGCGGGGGCGACGAGGCGGTCCTGACGCCCACGGCGTCCACCGCGCTCGTGGACGTCAACCTCGACCCGCCCTTCCCGAGCGCGCCGGGCTTCCGGGCCGTGGACCTGCTCGCCCACCCCGGCTTCGGCGCCCGCTTCCGGCCGCGCGTCGTCTCCACGACGCTCGCCCTCGCCTGGGTCGCCGCCGGCAGACGCGCCGCGTACGTCACCGACGGCGGCGACCTCTCCGGCAGTGTCCACTTCGCCGCCGGTATCGCGCTGTGCCGGGCCGCCGGCTGCGTCGTCACCGGCGTCGACGGCACCCCGGTCGGCGAGGCCGGCGGCGAGGCGGGCGGCCGCGGGCTCGTGGTCGCCGCCGACGAGGAGACCCATGGGCTGCTGATGGCGATGGTGCGCGGCTGAGCGGCGGGGAGCGCGGAGCGGGCGCACGGTTCCGCGTCGGTATCGGCCTGGCCCTCGCCGGTGTCACGGCCGCCGGCCCGCGCACCTCTCCTGTGCGGCCCACGGCTCCCGGGACGCCTGTGACGTTCCGGGTGCCGAGCGAACCCGCCCCCGGTCAGGCTCGCGTGTAGCCGCCGTCGGCGAAGAGTTCGGCGCCGGTGACGAACGACGCGGCGTCCGAGGCCAGGAAGAGGGCGGCGGCTGCGATCTCCTCGGGGTCGGCCAGCCGCCCCAGCGGCACCGTCGCCTCGGCGAACCGGTCGGCGTCCGCGCCCGCGGCGCCCAGCAGGCCGGGGGTCCGCGTGGGGCCCGGGCTGAGCAGGTTGACCCGGAATCGGCGCTCCCGCGACTGCCGGGCCCAGTTGTGCACGAGGTTGGTCAGCGCCGCCTTCGAGGCGCTGTAGACCTCCAGGTTCTCGTTGGGCCGCGCGCTGTTGCTCGAGCCGACGACGAGCACGGAGGCGTTCTCCGTCAGCAACGGGAGCGCCTTCTGGACGGTGAACAGCGTGCCCTTGACGTTGACGGCGAGCATCAGGTCGACGTTCGCCTCGGTGTGGTCCCCGAGGGAGGCACCCACGGCGAGGCCCGCGTTGGCCACCAGCACGTCGACCCGCCCGGCCTCCTCGCGGACCCGCGTGTAGAGCGCGTCCAGGTCGGACAGGACCGAGACGTCGGCCCGTACGCCGGTGGCGGCGGGGCCGATCTCCTTGACCGCGGCTTCGAGGCGGTCGGCGTCCCGGCCGGTCACGAAGACGCGTGCGCCCTCCTGGGCGAAGCGGTGGGCGACGGCCAGCCCGATCCCGCTGGTCCCCCCGGTGATCACGGCGACCTTCTCCTTCAGCACGCCAGGCATGGCGGTACCCCTTCGGTTGTGGAATGGATCGTCCACAACCTAGGCAGTTCTGGACGGTCCAGTCAAGAATGGGTAGGCTGGGGACATGCCGAGACCACGCTCATTCGACGAACGCCACGTCCTGGAACGGGCCCGGGAGCAGTTCTGGGCCTCCGGCTACGCGGGCACGCGGATGGACGACATCGCCCGGGCGACCGGCCTGGGCAAGGGGAGTCTGTACGGCGCCTTCGGCGACAAGGGCGAGCTGTTCCACCGGGTGTTCGGCGACTGGTGCGCCGCGGTCGTCGAGGTGGCCGAGCGGTTCCTGGCGGGCGGCCCGGACGCGGAGGCCATGGACCGGCTGTCGGGATACGTGCGGTTGATGGCGGAGAACACCGCCGCGGACACCGAGCGCCGCGGGTGCTTGCTGGCCAAGGGGGCGGCGGAACTGGCCCAGCAGGACCCGACGGTCGCCGGGCGGTCGGCGGAGACGATGACGGCGCTGCTGGCCCTGCTGCGGACGGAGATCGCCGCCGCCCAGCGCCACGGCGACATCGACCCCGACGCGGACCCGGAGCGGCTGGCGGCACTGCTGCTCGCGGTGGTCCGCGGCATCGAGGCGGTGGGCAAGGCGGGACTGGCCCCGGAGACGGTGCGGACCGTCGCCGACACGGCACTGGCGGTCCTGCCCCGGGCCACCGCGCGCAAAAGCCCCGCGACCGGGCGCGACCCGGGCCGCGAGGCCTGACTCCCCGCACACCGCACCGGGGACGGTGGCCGTACCGCCGCCCCCGGCGCCGCCGCCTCAGCCGCGCGGGGCGAACTTCAGCTCGCCCCGCATCACGTTGCGGATGTGGTCGCTCGCGAGTGCCGCGTGCGGGACGCCCAGGTCGATCGCGCTCGCCTCGTTCAGACGGGCGAGCTGCGCGTCGGTGAGGTCGATGTCCAGCGCGCCCAGGTTGTCCTCCAGCTGCGCCGGCGTGCGGGCGCCGAGGAGCGGGGCCGTGATGCCCGGGGTGCGCAGGGTCCAGGCCAGGGCGACCTGGGCGGGGCTGTGGCCCAGCTCCGCCGCGACCTCCTTCACGACATCGGCGATGGCGAGGTTGCGCTCGGTGACCGTGCCGAGGGCGACGTTGAAGCTCTTGCGGGTGCCGTCGGCGGAGTCGGCGTTCGCCGGGCTCAGGTCGGCGCGCGTGTACTTGCCGGTGAGCACCCCGCCGGCCAGCGGCGAGTACGGCAGCACGCCGAGCCCCATCTCCCGGGCCATGGGGAGCAGGTCACGCTCCCCGGTGCGCTCCAGCAGGTTGTACTCCATCTGGAGCGCGATCAGCGGTGACCAGCCGCGCAGATCGGCGATCGCCTGCATGCGCGACACCTGCCAGGCCGGGGAGTTGGAGATCGCCACGTAGAGGATCTTGCCCTGCCGGACCAGGTCGTCCATGCCGCGCAGGATCTCCTCCACCGGCGTGGTGAAGTCCCAGACGTGCAGGTACAGCACGTCGATGTAGTCCGTGCCCAGCCGCCGCAGGCTGCCCTCCACCGAGGAGAACAGGTTCTTGCGGTGGCTGCCCGAGGAGTTCGGGTCGCCGGGCCGGCTCAGCGTGGTGTACTTCGTCGCCAGCACCAGGCTGTCGCGGTTCTCCCGCGCGAACTCGGCCAGCAGCCGCTCCGAACTGCCCTCGGTGTAGGTGTCGGCGGTGTCGATGAAGTTGCCGCCGCGCTCGACGTAGAGGTCGAACACCTTGCGCGACTCCTCCCGCTCCGCGCCCCAGCCCCACTCCGTGCCGAACGTCGCCGCGCCCAGCGCCAGCGGGGAGACCCGCAGCCCGGACCGGCCCAGCAGCCGATAGGTGTCAAGGGTGAGTGACATCGGGAAACTCCTCATGTGCTCGCGATCCGTTCTCGGGAGCAAGCCTGTGACGGCCGTTCGGAGGGGGTAAGGGAAGAAAGTTCCTGGGAAGACCGGTCCCACCCTGGGACGCCGCCGCCGATCAGGAACACCGCCCCCGCCCCGGCTGTTGCAGCACACATGACCACGACCACCCCCACCGCCGTGGACACGCAGCCCGCCGTCGACACCACGCGAGAGCTCGCCGCCTTCCTGCGGACCCGGCGCGAGAGCCTGGACCCCGAGGACGTCGGCCTGCCCGCGCGCCGACGGTCCCGGCGCACCCCGGGGCTGCGCCGGGAGGAGGTCGCCGAACTGGCCGGGGTCAGCATCGACTACGTCGTACGGCTGGAGCAGGCCCGCGGCCTGCGCCCCTCGGCGGACGTCGTGGAGGCACTGGCCGGCGCCCTGCGGCTGTCCCCGCACGAACGCGCCTACCTCTTCGACCTCGCCCAGCAGCGCCCCCGCACCACCGACAAGCCCGCCACCACGGCCGCGCCCCAGCTCGCCCGCCTCGTCGAGGACCTCTCGCCGCTGCCGGCCATGCTGCTCAACCACCGCTACGACATCCTCGCCTGGAACGACCACATGGCCAGGCTCCTCCTCGACTTCGGCACGCTGCCGCCCGACCGGCGCAACTCCATGTGGCTGTGCCTGCTGCATCCGTACATGCGCGAGTTCTACGTCGACCGCGAGCGCGTCGTACGGGAGGGCGTCGCCCATCTGCGCGCCGCATGGGCCGCGCATCCGGACGACCGGGCGCTGAACGCGCACATCGCGGAGTTCGGCGCGCGCGTGGCGGAGTTCCCGCGTCTGTGGGCCGAGCGGACCGTGCGGGCCAACGGCCGCGGCAGCAAGGCGATACGGCATCCCGACGCCGGCGAGATCGACGTCCGCTTCGAGGTGCTCACGCCGCTCCAGGACCCGGACCAGCGGGTGATGATCTGCCGCGGGGCGGACGACGAGAGCCGGGCGGCGCTCGACCGGCTGTGGGCGCGGTAGCGACCGGGGGACCGACGGGAACGGTCCGACGGGTACACGGGTACGGTCCGACGGGTACCTCCAGGTACCTATTGCCCAACTAGCGTTTTTTCCATGAGCGATACCCTCGACACTTCCTCCCCGAAGACCTTCGTCCTCGTCCACGGTGCCTGGCACAGCGGGCGCGCCTGGGACCGGGTTGTCCCGCTGCTCACCCGCGCCGGACACCGGGTGTTCGCCCCCTCGCTGACCGGCCGCGAGGAGACGGCACACCTGCTCACCCCGGAGGTCGGCCTCGACACGCACATCGCCGACGTCGTCGGCCTCCTGGAGTCGGAGGACCTGACCGACGTCGTACTGGTCGGGCACAGCTACGCCGGAATGATCGTGTCCGGCGTGGCCGCCCGGCTCCCGGAGCGGATCGCGGGACTTGTGTACCTCGACGCGATGGTGCCGAAGGACGGCCAGAGCGCGCTCGACGTGATGCCGATGACCCAGCGCCTGATCGACGCGGCCGCCGCCTCCGACGCCCCCTGGCGTATCCCGCCCCTGCCCGAACAGCCCGCGCCCGGCGGGCTGTTCGGGGTCACCGACCCGGCGGACGTCGACTGGCTGCGCACGATGCTGACGGACGAGTCGGTCCGCTGCTTCGTACAGCCGGTCCGGCTGGACGACCCGGCCATGGACGCGATCCCCCGGACGCACATCCACTGCGTCGGCAGGAAGCCCGAGGGGGTCACCCGCCGCCCCGTCCCGCCGGCACGGCCGGGCGGCGCGCCGGTGCGGGTGTGGGAACTGGAGAGCGGCCACGACTGCATGATCACCGTGCCGGACGCGCTCGTCGAGCTGCTGCTGAGGACGGCGGCCGGCTGACGGCTCGCGCCCAGGGGCGGGGCGGGGAGGCTTTTTTCGCCCCCGCCGCCCCTGCCCGACCGGCTCCGCTCAGTGCGCGGGCGTCGGGCGCACCACCCGGGTCGTCGACGTCACGCCCGGCAGCGGGCTCTTGCCCGTCAGCACCGCCGTGCCGGAGTCGTCGCCCTTGAGGTGCTTGTCGAAGAACGCGGTGGCGTAGGCGGTCAGCGCGTTCTGCTGGGGTGCGGGGGCGAGTTCCTGTCCGGGGCAGGTGCTGTCGTCCTCGCCGAGCGGGGCGGGCGGCGTCCACCGGGTGTTGAAGTAGTTGTGGTTGCCGTGCAGCAGCGACACCGAGTAGGCGGGCTCCCGGGTGCGCCCCTCGACGTCGTCCAGGTACTCCTGGCCCTGTTCGTGCACCGCGCCGTCGCAGCTGGTGGTCATCACGGCGACGGGTGTCCGGGTGACGAGGGTGTCGCTGTTGTCGCCCTCCGGGTCGTCGAACTTGACGGGGGCCAGGGCGAGTACGGCGCCCACGCGGACCCCGTCGGGCATCTCGTCCCGGTGCTTGTCCGACGCCTGCCACATCACGCCCTTGCCGCCCCGGGAGTGTCCGACGGTTCCGACGCGGTCCATGTCGACGTGGCCGCGCAGCGCGGGCAGGCGTCCGGCGAGGGCGCCGTCGCCGGAGGCGAGCTGCTTCCACAGGCGCAGGTGTTCGTTGATGAGCCGGGCGCGGTCCCCGTAGTCGAAGGAGTTCATGTTGATGCCGTCCACGCTGATCGAGACGACCACGAAGCCGCGCGCGGCCAGGGCCTCGCCGAGGTAGTCGTAGCCCCGGTAGCCGGGGTGGGGCCGGCCCAGGTCGCAGGGCCAGGCGGTGGCGTCCTTGTCGGTGCACGCGTACCAGGAGCCGTGGGAGACGACGACCAGCGGCAGCCGGCCCCGCACGTGCCTCGGGCGGTGCACGACCGCGCGGACTTCGCTGACCGTGCCGGAGGTGGGGTCGGTGAAGGCCGTGTCGCCGAGGTCGTAGGTCTCGGTGACGGTCGCCGACCGTGCGGAGGTGCCGCGTGCGGCCGAGGCGGGGCTCCCGGTCGCGGCGGTCGCACCGCCGGTGCCGGTGAGACCGGCGGTCAGGAGCAGCGCGGCGGTCAGTACCCCGGCGGTCAGCGGTCCGGCCGTGCGGCGCCGGGCGCCCGTGTGCGTGCGTGTCCGTCGTGTCATCTCGTGTCTCCTGTTCTCCGGTGTTCTCCGGTGCGGTGCGGCGGACGGATGTGTTCCGCCGCCCCTTGGAGACGACACGGCCCACCGATCGGTTGGAACCGGTGCATCGGACATGGAGGGAAACGGAGGGAAGGGGGAGAGGGGCCCGGAGCGGCGAAGGGTGCCGGAGCGGCGAAGGGCGCCCGGTGGTGCACCGGGCGCCCTTCGCCGTCGTACGGAGGCCGCGTGCGGCCTCGCGCGGGTGACTACAGCTTCTCGATCACGTAGTCGACGCACTTCGTGAGCGCCTCGACGTCCGCCGGGTCGATCGCCGGAAACATCGCGACGCGCAGCTGGTTGCGGCCGAGCTTGCGGTACGGCTCGGTGTCGACGACGCCGTTGGCACGCAGGGCCTTGGCGACGGCCGCCGCGTCGATGTCGTCGTCGAAGTCGATCGTGCCGATGACCTGCGACCGCTTGGCCGGGTCGGTGACGAACGGGGTGGCGTACTTGGCGTTCTCGGCCCAGGTGTAGAGGCGGGTCGAGGAGTCCTTGGTACGGGCCGTGGCCCAGTCCAGACCGCCCTGGCCGTTGATCCACTCCAGCTGCTGGTTGAGCAGGAAGAGCGTGGCGAGCGCCGGGGTGTTGTACGTCTGGTTCTTGAGCGAGTTGTCGATCGCCGTGGGGAGCGAGAAGAACTCCGGGACGTGGCGGCCGGAGGCGTGGACGCGCGCGGCGCGCTCCAGGGCGGCCGGGGAGAAGACGCCGATCCAGAGGCCGCCGTCGGAGGCGAAGGACTTCTGCGGGGCGAAGTAGTAGACGTCGGTCTCGGAGACGTCGACCGGGAGGCCGCCGGCGCCGCTCGTCGCGTCCACCAGGACCAGCGCGCCCCCGTCCGCGCCCGCGACCCGCTTGATCGGCATGGCGACACCGGTGGAGGTCTCGTTGTGCGTGAACGCGTACACGTCCACGCCCTCCTCCGCCTTCGGCTCCGGGTGCGTACCCGGGTCGGAGGCGATCACGGTGGGCTCGGCCAGCCAGGGGGCGAGCTTCGCGGCCTTGGCGAACTTGGAGCTGAACTCGCCGAAGTTGAGGTGCTGCGACTTGTTCTCGATCAGGCCGTGGGTCGCGATGTCCCAGAACGCCGTGGAGCCGCCGTTGCCGAGGACGACCTCGTAGCCGTCGGGGAGCGAGAACAGCTCGCGGACGCCCTCGCGGACCTGGCCGACCAGGTTCTTGACCGGGGCCTGGCGGTGGGAGGTGCCGAGCAGGGAGCTGCCGGTGGCGGCGAGGGCGTCGAGCGCCTCGACCCGCACCTTGGAGGGGCCGGCGCCGAAGCGTCCGTCGGTGGGCTTGATGTCTGCGGGAATCTCGATATCGGCCACGGGGGGAGAGTAGCCCGTCGGGGAAACGGGGGCGAAACGTGTTCCGTCGGGTGAGACGGGCGCCATCGGGGGTTCATACGGGTGTGCGAGGGCGGGGCGTGTGGGGGTTCGGGGG
>NZ_JOHS01000083.1 GCF_000725625.1 Streptomyces sp. NRRL F-6676 | reverse complement strand
GGGCCAGTACGCGTGGACGGCGGTCTCGGGCCGTTCGGTGATCCGCAAGGCGGAGGGCAGCGGTCACTACATCTACGTCGACCGCAAGGACATCGCCGTCAATTCCATCCAGCGGGTCGCCGCGCAGGTGACGCAGCGGAACGGCGGCTGGTGGGGCCACGCGGGCCGCTGACGGCGGAGACGCCGGAGGGGGCACCGGCCTGACCCGCGCCCCCTCCGGCACCGGCCGGACGCCTCAGCCCCGCGCGGCGACGAACCCCGGCCCACCGGCGTCCGGAAACGCGGGACCCGGTGGTGTGGTGGGCGGAGGGGTGGGTGGTCAAGGAGTAAAGAAGCGGGGGAAAGAACCCTTCCCACCTGCCAAACCTGCTGTATGTCACTCGGGTGGGTGAAAGCGGCTGGTGTGGCTGGCGTGGGGGGTGTGCGGGCGGGCAGTCTCGGCCCTGACCGACTGCCCGATATGCGTCGGCCCCCGCTGGGACTGCCATCCCGGTGCGAGGGCCTGACCACAGAGGAAGGCAACTCTTCCCCATGGCTGTTGAAAAGCCTATCGCTGGCCTACGCCCGCCGAGCGGTGTTCGTCGAACCGCCACCCACTCCGGTGTCACCCACATCCGCGAGTACCAGCGCGACCGGTACACGATCATCGGCAACCACCTCGCCCAGCACCGCGAGATGTCCGCGCTCGCGATCGGGCTCGCCACGTACATCCTGTCGCTGCCCGACGGCACCCCCGTCGACATCCGCACCCTCGCCGACCGGTTCCCCGAGAGCCGTGACCGCATCGCCTTCGCCCTGCGGGAGCTGGAGGCCCACGGCTATCTGCGGCGGGTACGGGAACGTACGCCGGGCGGCAGGGTGATCACGCGCACGTACGCCTTCAACGCCCCGGCCGCCACGCGGGCCAGGGAGAAGGAGCGGCAGGACGTGACACTGCCGCATCCGGTTCCGCCCCCGGTTCCGTCTCCCGCCGAGCCCGTGGCTCGCGGGTCAGAGGACACCCCGGCCGCGCCCGAAGCCGCGACGGCCGCCGAATCACCCGCCGAATCGCCCACCGAACCGCCCCGCCGTAGCGAGCGGCACGGCGAGGCCGTCGCGCTCCTCGCGCGGTTGCGCCGGATCGACGACCGGCTCGTCCTGTCCCTCCGGGACGTGGACCGGCTCGCGGACGCGGCCGTGCCCTGGCTCGACTGCGGGCTCAGCACCACGGCCGTGCTCCGCACCCTCACCGCGAACCTGCCGACGGACATCAGAAACCCCGCCGCCCTGATCGCCCACCGCCTCCACGAGCTGCTCCCACCGGCACTCCCACCCCGCGCCCCCGTCCCCCGCGAGGAACCTCCACCCCGCCCCCACCCCTTCCAGGACTGCCCCGGCTGCGACCGAGTCTTCCGCTCACCCCAACCGGGCCGCTGCGGCGACTGCCGCTTCGACGAGGCGAGGACGGACGATGCCATTCGTGCGGCGTGAGCATTCCCGGATGGTGCCGGTGTGCCGACAGCGCCTGCGGCTTCCGGGCCCCGGATCGAACGGCCCCCTTCCGAGCTCGGGTTCAGGGACGCGACCGCTGACGGGATTTCGCGTGGGAAGGCTGCCGTGTCCAGGCCGTCCACCGTGGGGGTGCCCCCGCGCGGCGGGCCCACCCGCCCGACTCCGCGTCGGCAAAGGCATGCCCTCCGCGGGCGTAGCGTGGATGGTATGACGACGTACGGATCCTTTCCGGGTACGCGGCCCCGGCGTCTGCGTACCACCCCGGCCATGCGTCGCATGGTCGCCGAGACCCGGCTGCACCCGGCCGACCTGATCCTTCCCGCCTTCGTGCGCGAGGGCGTCGGGGAGCCCGTGCCCGTCCGGGCGATGCCCGGAGTCGTGCAGCACACCCGGGACAGCCTGCGCAAGGCCGCGGTCGAGGCCGTGGAGGCGGGGATCTCCGGGATCATGCTGTTCGGCGTGCCCGAGGAGGAGAAGAAGGACGCCTTCGGCACCGCGGGCACCGACCCCGACGGCATCCTCCAGGTCGCCCTGCGCGATGTCCGCGCCGAGGTCGGCGACGAGCTGATCGTCATGTCCGACCTGTGCCTGGACGAGTTCACCGACCACGGCCACTGCGGCGTCCTCGACGCCGAGGGCCGCGTCGACAACGACGCCACGCTCGAGCGCTACGCCGAGATGGCCCAGGTCCAGGCCGACGCCGGCGCCCACGTCGTGGGCCCCAGCGGCATGATGGACGGGCAGATCGGCGTCATCCGCGACGCGCTGGACCAGATCGGCCGCGAGGACGTCTCCATCCTCGCCTACACCGCCAAGTACTCCTCCGCCTTCTACGGCCCGTTCCGCGAGGCGGTCGGTTCCTCCCTCAAGGGTGACCGCAAGACCTACCAGCAGGACCCCGGGAACATCGGCGAGTCCCTGCGGGAGCTGGCGCTCGACCTGGAGGAGGGCGCCGACATGGTCATGGTCAAGCCGGCCGGGCCCTACCTCGACATCCTCGCGCGGTTCGCCGAGGCCGCCGACGTGCCCGTGGCCGCGTACCAGATCTCCGGCGAGTACTCGATGATCGAGGCCGCCGCGGAGAAGGGCTGGATCGACCGGGACGCGGCGATCATGGAGTCCCTGCTCGGCATCCGGCGCGCCGGGGCGCGGAACATCCTGACGTACTGGGCGGTCGAGGTCGCCCACCGGCTGCGCTGAGGCGCGGGCCGCCGCCGGGCCGGGCCACTGGGGTACGTCGCCCGCGCCATCGGGCCCACATACCGCTGAGGCGCGGTCCGTCCCCTTCGGGACGGCCGCGCCTGTGCGGGGCTGCGCCTCAGTACGTCAGAGTTGCTCAGTACGTTAGAGCGCTCAGTACGTCAGAGCGCTCGGTACGTCAGAGCGCTCAGTACGCCAGGGCGTCGTCCATGCCGCTCTGCCAGTACGTCACCTTCAGCGAGTCGTCCACGTGGACGCCGCCCGACGGCAGGGCCGCGCTGCCCACCGAGCCGTCGTCGAAGGGGACGGTCAGGGTCTTCGCGGTGTAGCCGTTCGACCCGCTGCCGTCGGCGGCCGACAGCAGGACCCCCGCGTACCCGGAACCGCCCGGGGACAGCACCACCGTCGACTGCGGACGCGAGGCGTTCATGACCGGCGGCACGGACTGCGCGTCGCCGAACCGCGCCATCGGGTAGGGGGGCAGGACGCAGGACTTCGAGCCGTGGTTGGTGGCGGTCAGCAGCAGGTGGTTGACGGGGCGGCTCACCTTCGTCGCGGTGAACCGCACGGTGGACGCGGAGCACTTGGCCGGCTTCCCCGAGTCCTCCTTGCCGGCGCTCTGCCCGGCGGAGCTCTGCTTGCCGGACCCCTGCGAACCGGAGGCCTTGGACCCGCTCCCGCCGCTGCCGCTGCCGCCGGCGTTCGTGTCGCTCCCGGTGTTCGTGCCGCCCTTCGCGGCGCCGGAACCGGACTCGGCCGTGCCGGCCGACGAGGTGTCCTTGGAGGCGGAACCGACCGCCGAGGTGCCCGCCGAGGTGGAGCCGAGCGAGCTGGTCTCCGTACCCGTGCCGTCGTCGCAGGCCGTCAGGGCGAACGCGGCCACCGCGATCGTGGCGGCCGCCAGCAGACGGGTGCGGGGGGTACGGAAGGAGGCGCGGGAGGTGGTGCGGGCGGTACGAGCCGTGCGAGCGGACATGGCTGAACTCCTTGGGGAGAAGTGGGGAATGGGGGGTGCCACTCGACCGGTTGCCGGGAGCGGCGTGCTTGGATGACCACAGCTTGGGTCAGCAGTCGTCCCAGTCGCCACAGCCGCCGGGGGATGAGGGACAATGGAACGCTGAGAACGGCCCTGACCTGGGGAAATGGCAACCAGCTGGAATGCGCGTCCGGGACGCGGGGAAAGGGAGAAACGGTGGCGGGGGATGATTTCGCCGAACTGCTGCGGACGCTGAAGGAGCGTTCCGGGCTCAGTTACGGGGTGCTGGGCAAGCGGCTGCACATGAGCGCCTCGACGCTCCACCGGTACGTCAACGGGGACGTCGTACCCGTGGAGTACGCACCCGTCGAACGCCTCGCCCGACTGTGCCGGGCCACACCCGACGAACTCCTCGAACTGCACCGGCGGTGGGTGCGGGCGGATGCGCTGCGGGGGGTGAAGGGGGAGCCGGCGGCGGGGGCGAGTGAGGAGCCGGAGGCACCGGCGGGTTCGGTGACCTCGGCGGCCTCGGCGGCCTCGGCGGCGCCGGCCGCTTCGGAGGCCCCGGACGCGCCGACGGCCTCGGCGGCTGCGGCGGCCTCGGAGGCCCCGGCGGCTGCGGCCGGTTCGGCGGGTGCGGGGACACCGGCCGGTTGGGCGGCGGCGAAGGCGCAGGACGTTCCGGGTGGTTCCGAGCCGACGGAGTCCGACGTCTCCGATCTCCAGGACCCCGTCACCTCGCTCACCCCTTCCGCTCCCCGCCGCCGCCCGCGGCGGACCGCGGTGCTCGCCGGGGGCGGGGTCGTCGCCGTCGCCACCGTGGCGCTGCTCGTCAGCCTGCTGCCGGGCGACGGCGAGCGCGGGACCGGCGCGACGAAGGGAGCCGCGGCCACCGTCTCCGCCGACTCCTCCGTCTCCGCCTCGCACCCCACCCGCAAGGCATCCAAGAGCGCGAGCGCCTCGCCCTCGCCGACCGCGTCCGGCAAGCGCACGGCGACCCCGAAGGCCACCTCCTCACGTGCCGGCGGCACGAACGGCTCCGGGAACTCCGGCGGCGTACCGCTCGCCGTGACCACCAATCCGTACTACTGGGACGCGCCCTGCGAACAGCACTTCCTGCTGGACCGCAAGCCGGAGAACGTCCCGCCGCCGCCGGTCCAGCAGAACGTGGTCGGCTGGGTCACTCCGTTCGACGGGGTCGCCGCCGACAGCCAGACGGTCTCCCTCGCCGTGCAGGGCACCGGCCCGGAGACCGTGGTGCTCCGCGAACTGCACGTGCGGGTGGTGAGCAGCAACCCGCCGCTCGGCTGGTCCAGGTACGCGATGGGCATCGGCTGCGGCGGCACGGTGAACACGAAGTCGTTCGACGTCTCGCTCGACCAGGGCGACCCGCTGGCCATGCCGATCGGGGGGCAGCGGAACTTCCCGTACCGGGTGAGCGAGTCCGACCCCGAGGTGTTCTACGTCACCGCGCACACCAGCGGGCATGACGTCCGCTGGTACCTGGAGATGGACTGGTCCAGCGGGAACCGCAAGGGCACGATCCGGATCGACAACCATGGGCAGCCGTTCCGTACGAGTGCGGGGGAGAAGTCGTACTACGGGTACGCCTTGACGGGGGACGGGGGCTGGGAGCGGGTGGAGAACGAGGACTGAGGCCGGTACGGCGCGTTCTGGCTCGGGGGCTTCTGGGGGTGTGGCGGGTGCGTCGTGGTTGCTCGCGCGGTTCCCCACCGGCCGTCGGTCATCCACCCGTGCCGAACCACGTCTCCGCAAGCACATCCAGGCGCGGCTCCGCCGGAGTCGGCAGCTCGCGGAAGTAGAACGGCAGGTCGCAGTACAGGTGCAGGAGCAGGTACGCCAGCATCTGGTCCGGATCGAACGGCTCGCGCCCGTACGCCCGGAAGAAGCGCCGCATCTGCCGCGGCTGCCCGTACGTCACGAACGCGCCGACGCTGGCGAAGTCGTACACCGGGTCGCCGATCAGCGCCGTCTCGAAGTCGAACAGGCCCGTCAGGCGCCAGTTCTCGCGGGGCGCGACGGTCAGGTGCTCGCGCATGAACTCGGTGTGCAGCAGCACGCGTTCGTCCGTGACCGGAAGCCGTACCGAGTCCAGGAAGTCGGGGATCTGCTCCAGCCAGACCCGGGGCACCTGCTTGGCGCTGTGCAGCCTCATCGCGTCCGCGCGCCGATCGGCGACGAACTCGTCCCAGTCGAGCGGCGGGATCGAGCCCTTCAGCGGGGTGATGTCCATCTTGTGCAGCGCGGCGAGAACTTCGCCGGACTCGCTGATCAGCCGGTCCTTGTCGGCCGGCGGGATCCGGTGCCAGCCGCGGGCCATGTCGATGCCGGTCAGGCGCGTCATCATCACATAGCGCCAGCCGTTCACATGCTCGTTCGTGGTGATCAGACGCGGGGTCTCGACGGGCAGCTGGCGCCACAGATGGTCGAGGACGACCGCCTCGAAGGAGGACTTGGCGGCCTGGAACCCCGGGTAGAACTTGAACACCATGTCGTCCCCGACCGCGAACACCGGCAGGGAGCCGTTCTCGAAGGGGACCACCGGCGCTCCGTAGAGCCCCAGTTGGTGCACCAGTTCCCGGCAGGCGGCCCGCGTCAGTTTCTCGTCGGCGCGCACCGCTTGCAGCTCTTCGAATGTGTCCACTGTGGGCAACATGCGCGGCAGCCTACGACCCCCGGCGGCGTTCGTATGCAGAGAACAAGAGCTGTGTAACTCTCCCGGGTTGTTCGTCCCCGAACCGCTTGCGCGGACGGCCGGGACCGTACTCGCGCGCGCAACCGAAAGGGGCGGCACCGCCGTCGCGATGCCGCCCTCTCCCTGAGTTCGCCCTGAGTCCCTGAATCCCGGTGACCCTCAGAGCCGCTCGGGCGTCCTGATGCCGAGCAGCGCCATGCCCCGGTGCAGCGTGCGCGCCGTGACCTCGCACAGGAAGAGCCGGTTCTCCACCTGCTCCGGCGACTGGGCCTTCAGCACCGGGCACTTGTCGTAGAACGCCGTGTACAGCGACGCCGCCTGGTACAGATACGCGGCCACCTTGTGCGGGGCGTACTCCGCGGCCGCCTCCAGGACCGTGTCCCCGAACGCGTCCAGGTGCAGGCCCAGCGCGCGCTCCGCCTCGTGCAGCACCAGCTCCGGGTGGGCGGCGGGGCGGACCTCGCCGGCCTTGCGGAGGATGGACCGGATCCGGGCGTAGGCGTACTGGAGGTAGACGCTGGTGTCGCCGTTGAGCGAGACCATCTGGTCCAGGTCGAACTTGTAGTCGCGGCTCGCCGACGTCGACAGGTCCGCGTACTTCACGGCGCCGATGCCGACCTGCGCCGCCCGCTCCTGGATCTCGTCCTCGGTGAGGTCCCGCGCCTTCTCCCGTACGACCTCCGCGGCCCGCTGCACGGCCTCGTCCAGCAGGTCCTCCAGGCGCACGGTCTCGCCCGCACGCGTCTTGAACGGCTTGCCGTCGGCGCCCAGCACCGTGCCGTAGGCCATGTTGTGCGCGGTGACGTCGTCACCGAGCCAGCCGGCCCGGCGGGCGGTCTCGAAGACCATCCGGAAGTGCAGCGCCTGGCGGACGTCCACGACGTACAGCAGCGTGGTGGCGTGCAGGTCCTGGACGCGGTTGCGGATCGCGGTCAGGTCGGAGGCCGCGTAGCCGAAGCCGCCGTCCGCCTTCTGCACGATCAGCGGGACCGGCTGGTCGTCCTTGCCGCGGATCTCGTCGAAGAACACCACGAGCGCGCCCTCGGAGCGGACGGCGACGCCCATCTCCTCCAGGAGGCGGGCGGTCTCGGGCATGCCCTCGTTGTACGCGGACTCCCCGACGATCTCCTCGTCACGGATCTCCATGTCGAGCTTGTCGAAGACGGAGTAGAAGTAGACCTTCGACTCGTCCACGAACTGCTGCCACAGCTCGCGCGTCTCCTTGTCGCCGGACTGGAGGGCGACGACCCGCTTGCGGGCCCGCTCCTTGAACTCCTCGTCCGCGTCGAAGAGCGCGCGCGAGGCCTTGTAGACCCGGTTCAGGTTCGACATGGCCTGCTCGCCGTCGACGTCGTCGGCCGGGGCCAGCTCGCCGGGGTGCTCGAACAGGTACTGGATGAGCATGCCGAACTGGGTGCCCCAGTCGCCGATGTGGTGCCGGCCGATCGTCTTCTCGCCGGTGAAGTCGAGCATGTTGCGCAGGGCGTCGCCGATGACCGCCGACCGCAGATGGCCGACGTGCATCTCCTTGGCCACGTTCGGCTGGGCGTAGTCGACGACCGTGATGCCTGCGTCCCGCTTCGGCGGCACGCCGAGGCGCTCGCCGTCCGCGAGCCGGGCGGCGAGGTTGGCGGTGATCGCCCGGTCGGCGACGGTGATGTTGAGGAAGCCGGGTCCGGAGACCTCGACCTCCTTGATCAGCTCGTCACCGGTCGTGAGGTGGGCGACGACCTCCGTCGCCAGCTCCCGAGGGTTGGCCTTCGCCTTCTTGGCCAGGGCGAGGATGCCGTTGGCCTGGTAGTCCGCCCGGTCACTACGTCGCAGCAGCGGGTCGGCACCGGCGGCCTCCGGCCGGGTGGCCGAGAGGGCGGACGCGAGCTGCTGCTGGACGGAGTCGCTGAGGGGCGTGACCGAGGTCATAGGAAGGGTTGCCGTTCTCCTCGAGGGATCGGATGGGCACGCCCAGTATCCCATGGGGGGTAAAGCGGTTTTCCCGGTCGCACGCCGGGATGGGAAGATGGAGACGCCCATCAAGAGGACCAGAAATCAAGAGGACGTGCCGAACGTGGCTCAGAGCACCGAGACCACCGACTGGGTCTCCCGTTTCGCGGACGAGGTCATCGCATCGTCGGAGCGCCGCGCCCCCGGGAAACCCGTCGTCGTCGCGTCCGGACTCTCCCCGTCCGGCCCCATCCACCTCGGCAACCTGCGCGAGGTCATGACCCCGCACCTGGTCGCCGACGAGATCCGCCGCCGGGGGTACGAGGTCCGGCACCTGATCTCCTGGGACGACTACGACCGCTACCGCAAGGTGCCGGCCGGCGTCCCCGGCATCGACGAGTCCTGGGCCGAGCACATCGGCAAGCCGCTCACCTCGGTGCCGGCGCCGCGCGGATCCTCGTACCCGAACTGGGCCGAGCACTTCAAGGCCGCGATGACCGCCTCGCTGGCCGACCTCGGCGTGGAGTTCGACGGCATCAGCCAGACGGCGCAGTACACCTCCGGCGCCTACCGCGCGCAGATCCTGCACGCGATGAAGCACCGCGGCGACATCGACGCCATCCTCGACCAGTACCGCACGAAGAAGGCCCCGGCCAAGAAGCAGCAGCAGAAGCCGGTGGACGAGGCCGAGCTGGAGGCCGCCGAGGGCTCCGGCGCCGCCGCCGAGGACGACGGCAGCTCCGGGAGCGCCGGCTACTTCCCGTACAAGCCGTACTGCGGCAACTGCGAGAAGGACCTGACGACGGTCACCGCGTACGACGACGACACCACCGAGCTGTCGTACACCTGCACGGCGTGCGGGCACACCGAGACCGTCCGGCTCAGCGAGTTCGACCGGGGCAAGCTGGTGTGGAAGGTCGACTGGCCGATGCGCTGGGCCTACGAGGGCGTGATCTTCGAGCCGAGCGGCGTCGACCACTCCTCGCCGGGCTCCTCGTTCCAGGTCGGCGGCCAGATCGTCACCCTCTTCGGCGGCGAACGCCCGATCGGGCCGATGTACGCCTTCGTCGGCATCTCCGGCATGGCCAAGATGTCGTCCTCGAAGGGCGGCGTGCCCACGCCGGCGGACGCGCTGAAGATCATGGAGCCGCAGCTCCTGCGCTGGCTCTACGCCCGCCGCCGCCCCAACCAGTCCTTCAAGATCGCCTTCGACCAGGAGATCCAGCGGCTGTACGACGAGTGGGACAAGCTGGCCGCGAAGGTCGCCGACGGGTCCGCGCTGCCGGGGGACGTCGCCGCGTACACCCGGGCCGTGGGCACCGCCGCCGGTGAGCTGCCGCGCACCCCGCGGCCGCTGCCGTACCGGACGCTGGCCTCCGTCGCCGACGTCACCGCCGGGCACCGGGACCAGGCGCTGCGCATCCTCTCCGAGCTGGACCCGGCGCATCCGCTGGGGTCGCTGGACGAGGCGCGGCCGCGGTACGACCGGGCGGAGGCGTGGATCAACACGCACGTCCCCGCCGACCAGCGCACGATCGTCCGGACCGAGCCCGACGCCGAGCGGCTGAAGTCGCTCGACGAGCGGGGGCGGCAGTCGGTGCGGCTGCTGCTGGACGGACTGGAGGCGAACTGGTCGTTGGACGGGCTGACGCACCTGGTGTACGGAGTGCCGAAGGTGCAGGCGGGGTTCTCGGCGGACGCCACGCCGAAGGAGTTGCCGGCGGAGATCAAGACGGCGCAGCGGGCGTTCTTCGCGTTGCTGTACGAGCTGTTGGTGGGGCGGGACACGGGGCCGCGGTTGCCGACGCTGCTGTTGGCGGTGGGGCAGGAGCGGGTGCGGACGTTGCTGGGGGAGTAGTTTCCGCCCCCGCCGTCCCTGCGGCCCCTGCCCTCCCGTCCCTTCGAGGGGCTCCGCCCCTTGACCCCCGGACGGTGCTTCGCCCCGTTCCGCGCCCATGCGGCTCCGCCGCGTGGGCGCGGCCGGCTCACGCGATGTGGTCGTCCTCCAGCTCCGCCGTGTGGCGGTTGGTGAAGCGGGTGACCATGCGCTTCGCCTCCTCGCCCGGCAGCCGGCTGCCGAACTCCGCCTCCACGTTGTCCCCGAACTCCCTCGGCGTCGGGTAACTCCCGTTGATCGACTTCTTGAAGACCTGGTAGTAGGAGTCCTCGTCCGGCTCCGGCGCCGGCGTCCCGCCGCCCTCGCCCAGCTCCCGCGTCCGGTTCGGCCCCGCCGGGATGGGGAATCTCCCCGTGTCCTCCGGCCCCGCCGGGATCGGGAAACTCCCCGTGTCCTCCGGCCCCGGCGCCTCGAACTGCTCCGCCGGCTGCTCCTCGTACCACTGCTCGTACTGGTCCTCGGGCCCGTACGTGGGGTCGTACGACGGGTCGTACGAGGGGTCGTAACCGCCCTGGTAGTTGATGTCCCGCGGCGGCCTGAACCACGGGCTCTGCTCGCCGCCGGGGCCGTCCCGGACGTCGGGCGGCAGCTGCTCCTCGTAGCCCTCGAAGCCGCCGGGGCCCTCGTACGCCTCGAAGCCCTGCGGCCCCTGCTGCCCGGCGGGGCCCCGCGCCGCGCCGCCCGCCAGCTCGGGCCGGTGGCCGCCGGACGGGGCCGCCCCGGCGGCGGACGCCTCGCCGGGCACCGGCTCCACCGAAGCCGGAGCCGAAGCCGACGCCGGAGCCGACGCCAGCGACACCGGCGGCAGCACCGCCGGCTCGATGCCCGCCGCCGCCAGTCCCGACGGCGCCGTCTGCGCCAACGGCACCCCGTACCGGGCGAGCCGCAGCGGCATCAGCGACTCCACCGGCGCCTTGCGCCGCCACGCCCGGCCGAAGCGGGAACGCAGCCGCGCCTGGTACACCAGCCGCTCCTGCTCCAGCTTGATCACCTGCTCGTACGACCGCAGTTCCCACAGCTTCATCCGCCGCCACAGCAGGAACGTCGGCAGCGGCGAGAGCATCCAGCGGGTCAGCCGCACGCCCTCCATGTGCTTGTCGGCCGTGATGTCCGCGATCCGGCCGACCGCGTGCCGGGCCGCCTCCACCGACACCACGAACAGCACCGGGATCACCGCGTGCATGCCCACGCCCAGCGGGTCCGGCCAGGCCGCCGCGCCGTTGAACGCGATCGTCGCCGCGGTCAGCACCCACGCCGTCTGGCGCAGCAGCGGGAAGGGTATGCGGATCCAGGTCAGCAGCAGGTCGAGGGCGAGCAGTACACAGATGCCCGCGTCGATGCCGACCGGGAAGACGTAACTGAAGTTCCCGAAGCCCTTCTTGAGCGCCAGCTCCCGCACGGCCGCGTACGATCCCGCGAAGCCGATCCCGGCGATGATGACGGCACCGGTGACGACCACGCCGATGAGCACCCGGTGCATCCGTGTCAGCTTCAGTGGCGCGGCCACCCTGACTCCCCTCCCTGTGCGTGTTGTTGCGCGGAACAGAGTGGCACACATGTGCGGGTGAACGGACGCCCGGTCCGGAAGCGACCGGGAACCGATACGCGAAGGGCCCGGTCCGCGCCGGACCGGGCCCACGAAACTCCGCCGGCAACCTCAGCTGTCGGCACCCGACTTGAGGGAGGCCCCGGCCGAGGGCGACGACTTCGAGTCCTTCGCCGCCTTGGTCTCCTTCGCGTCCTTGGAGTCTGCCGAGTCCTTGGAGTCCTCGGAGTCCTTGGAGGAGTCCTTGGAGGAGTCCTTCGACGGTGACTTCGACGCATCGGCGCCCGAGTCCGAACCCGAACCCGAACCCGAGTCCGAACCCGAACCGCCGTCCGTGTTGGCCGACGTGACCGAGGCCACCGCCTCCTTCGCCGCCTTCTTCGCCAGCTTCACCAGGCCGTCCGCGTCCGGCGTCTTGTCGCCGGCCAGCCCCGCGCCGTTGTAGTCGAGCGTGACGACCACGTTCTCCACGCGCGCGACGACCGTCTGCTGCTTGAAGGTGCCCTCCTTCTTCTTCAGGTCGTACCGCACCAGCGTCGCCTCGTCGCCCGTGCCCGGCACCGGCTCCGTCTTCGTGTTCTTGGCGCCCTCGGTCGCCTGCGCGTCACCGAGCTGCTTGGTGTAGTAGGCCTTGGCCTGCGTCTCGCCCTCGCCCCGCGAGGCGTCCGAGTCGAAGCGCAGCAGGGCGACGTTGAGCCAGCGGTACTGCGAACCCTTCACCCCGTTGTCGTCGAGGCTGTCCCAGGAGCAGTTCGAGCGGGTGTCCGTCTCGTCGGAGCTGCCCTTCTTCGGCGACTTCACGCCCTTGGGGACCAGGTCCTCCAGGGTCTTCCTCGGCAGCACGGCACACGGCTCCGGCAGCTTCGCGTACGCCGCCTCGCGCACCGCGTTCGCCGACTGCGACGCCGAGCCCGACGGCGTCGCGCTCGACTCCGGCTTCTTGGCGTCGCCGCCGTCGTCCGAGGAGCCGGAGGAGCAGCCCGCGGCGAGCAGCAGCGCCGGGACGACGGCGGCCGCGCCCCACAGCAGCCTGCCGGGCCGCCGTGCGCCCCGCGGGCCGTGCCCCTCGTGCCCCGCGCCGTCCGCGGGCGAATGCTCTCGACGGTCTCGCTGTGCAGGTCGGTGCATGGTTCCTTCACTCATGACGCTTTTGTGCTTCGTGCGGTCGGACGGGTCCGAGGGGCCACGGTACGCGGTGGGAACAGCCCGCGGTTCCGGTTCGGGTGCGCGCTGCCCGCACCCCGACGACCGCCGCGGGGCCGCTAACCCTCGAAGGAGTCGGCCAGTTGCCGCGCCAGAATCTGGGCCCTGTCCTGCATTTCCGCGCTGCCCGCGACCGTGCCGGTACGCGTCGGCTGCTCCTCGTACTGGACCGTCACGAGCACGTTGGACGTGCGGAACACCACAGTCACCGTGCGCTGCTGGGTGGGGCTCAGCTCGTCGTCCAGGAAGGCCTCGTCGCCCAGACCGTCGAGCGCGCGCGGCTGGACGGTGGCGGAGGCGGAGGCGGCAGGGTCGGAGGAGGAGCCTCCGGAGGAGTCCGCGCCGCCGGACGCGGAGTCCTCGGCGGAGGCGCCCTTCGAGCCCTTGCCCTCCGTCCCCTCCGTCCCCTTCGAGCTCTTCGTCCCCTTCGAGTCCTTCGAGTGCGAGGGAGACGCCGTGCGGGACGGGGTGACGGAGGTGGAGGCACCGCCCTCCGGGATGTCCGCCGCGTCCTCCTTCTCGCCGAACACCCGCGCCGCGCTGTCGTCGTCGCTGACCGAGGAGTCGTACGACACGACCCGCTCGAAGTCGATGTACAGCTGGTCCGAGGCGGAGTCCGACTCCGCCTTCCAACGGCAGCCGGAGCGGCGGTCGTTGTCGTAGGTGAGGGTCGCGGTGCCGTCGTACGCCTTCTCGCGCTGCTCCTCGTCCGTCAGCTGCTTCAGGCCGGGCAGCAGCGTCTCGAGCTGGTCGTGGTCGGGCGCGGTGCAGGCGTCGGAGAGGGTGCTGTACCTGCCGGGCTGGGCGACCGGGGTGGAGGTGGCGGAGCCGCCGGCCTTGTCGTCCTGGGCCGAGCCGTCGCCGGAGCCGCCGGTGCACGCGGCGAGGAGCGCCGCGAGGAGCGCGACGGCGGCCGGGACGTACGCCTTCCGCTGCACGGTTCAGGCTCCTCTCGTCGGGTTCCCCGGGCCGGGTCCGGCGGGCGGGGGCGGGGCGTGCCCTGCGGTTATTCGGTTGCCGCGCGGTAGGTGCCCCTGGGGACAATGTCTATCGCACGCGCTGCCGTGGATGCCGGTCCGTTGTCCGGTACGACGACCTTGGCGACGGTTTTTGCGCTTTGCGGCTTCTGTTGTGTTTACGGGGAATGGGGACGGCATGTCGTACGTGGAGGTACCGGGCGCGAAGGTCCCGATCCGAATGTGGACCGACCCTGCGGGGGTCGAGGACGTGGCGATGCAGCAGCTGCGCAACGTCTCGACGCTGCCGTGGATCAAGGGCCTGGCCGTCATGCCGGACGTCCACTACGGCAAGGGTGCGACGGTCGGCTCGGTCATCGCGATGCAGGGGGCGGTCTGCCCGGCGGCGGTGGGCGTGGACATCGGCTGCGGCATGTCGGCGGTGAAGACGTCCCTGACGGCCAACGACCTCCCCGGCGACCTCTCCCGCCTCCGCTCCAAGATCGAACAGTCCATCCCGGTCGGCCGCGGCATGCACGACGACCCGATCGACCCCGGCCGCTTCCACGGCCTGGCGACGGCGGGGTGGGAGGGGTTCTGGGGGCGGTTCGGGGGTGTCGCGGAGGCGGTCAAGTTCCGTCAGGAACGTGCCACGAAGCAGATGGGAACGCTCGGATCGGGAAATCATATGATTGAGATATGTCTTGATCAGGCAAATTCTGTATGGCTGATGCTGCACTCCGGTTCCCGGAACATCGGCAAGGAGTTGGCGGAACACCACATCGGCGTGGCCCAGAAGCTTCCGCACAATCAGGGCCTGGTCGACCGCGACCTCGCGGTCTTCGTGTCGGACACCCCGCAGATGGCCGCGTACCGCAACGACCTCTACTGGGCCCAGGAGTACGCCAGGTACAACCGGACGATCATGATGGCGCTGCTGAAGGAAGCCGTCCGCAAGGAATTCAAGAAGGCGCGGCCCACCTTCGAGCCGGAGATCTCCTGCCACCACAACTACGTGGCGGAGGAGCGCTACGAGGGCATGGACCTGTTGGTCACCCGTAAGGGCGCGATCCGGGCGGGCTCCGGCGAGTACGGGATCATTCCGGGATCGATGGGCACCAGTTCGTACATCGTGAAGGGCCTCGGAAACGAGGCGGCGTTCAATTCGGCGTCGCACGGAGCGGGCCGGCGCATGAGCCGCAACGCGGCGAAGCGCCGGTTCACTGTCCGGGACCTGGAGGAGCAGACACGCGGAGTGGAGTGCCGCAAGGACTCCGGCGTGCTCGACGAGATCCCCGGGGCCTACAAGAACATCGACCAGGTGATGGCTCAGCAGAGCGACCTGGTGGAGGTCGTGGCCAAGCTGAAGCAGTTCGTCTGTGTGAAGGGCTGAGGTGAGCGGGTCCCCGGCGGGGACCCGCTCACGCGGTCACTTGTCGCTCGGCATCGGGACCTTGCCCGTGCGCAGTCGCCAGAGGCGGATGTAGCAGCTCTTCTCGGTGCGATCGAGTTCCCTGGCCGAGGCGGCATCGTCGTTCAGCCGCAGCAGAACGCGGTCCTCCCGCGCAGTCCAGCGGCGGCGGTCGGGGGCGATCCTCATGTCGACGGGACGAACCCAGGCGGCCAGCGAGTCGGCCGCAGCCCTTTTCCTTTCCAGGGCCAGGCAACCCGGATAGTAGAGATGGGCACCGAGCGCCTGTGCCGCTTCCTTGACGTAGAGGATGTTGAAAACGGCGTCCCGGGCGTTGCGCTTGAGTGAGCGCTCGGCACCGCTGATCTTGCCCGCGGCGAAACAGAAGTACGAGCCGATGGCGGCGCTGGCCGTGGTGAGGCTGACAAAGGGGTAGCCCTGCCCGGTGATACCGACGGACCCGTCGGCGTCGAGCAGCCCCCGCAGGTAGTCGGGGACCGCGAAGCCCGGGCCGGGCGGCGCGATGGTGAGGGACTTACGGCCGTAGGGCATGCCGAGTTCGTTGATCCGGGTCCTGGCTTCTAGGGAGTACAGGCTCCAGGTGGCCGAGTGATGCGTCGCGGCGAAGTTCGTCGACCGGATCCGCTCCCTGATGCTGCTGTTGTACGGGGTCAGCTTCTGGAAGGCGCGCAGGATGTCGATGTCCCGCACGTTCACTTCCACCGTCAGGCGGCCCTTCTGTCCCATGCCCTGATGCACATGCCCGTCCGCCTGCAAGAAGCCGAACATGTAGGCGTACTCGGGGACCGTGAGGTCCATGAAACCCGTCGTGTCGACGCCGAGGGCGTCGTCGAGGGTGAATTGGTGCGCGTTAGGCTCGCGTTCGGCCACAGGGAAGCCCACTTCCTTGGCGGTCGGGCCCTCGGTCCGGGATGCAGCCCCGGCCCGAGGGCCGTCTTCGTTCGAGGTTGTGGCGCGAGCCTAGGTCGGTGGTTCGAGCGTCGCTCCGGTGATCGGTGAGGTTCATCCCTGTGAGTGAGCGGCGCCGCTCGGCGTCACCGTTCGCGGTGGACCTTCGTGTTGGAGGCCTGGGCGCGGGGGCGGACCACCAGGAGGTCGATGTTGACGTGGGAGGGGCGGGTGACGGCCCAGGTGATCGTGTCGGCGACGTCGTCGGCGGTGAGGGGTTCGGCGACGCCCTCGTAGACCTTCGCCGCCTTCGTCTCGTCGCCGGCGAAGCGGGTGAGGGCGAACTCGTCGGTCTTCACCATGCCGGGGGCGACCTCGATCACCCGGACCGGGGTGCCGACGATCTCCAGGCGCAGCGTCTCGGCGAGCACGTGCTCACCGTGCTTGGCGGCGACGTAGCCCGCGCCGCCCTCGTACGTGCCGTGGCCGGCGGTGGAGGAGACGACGACCACCGTGCCGTCGCCGCTCGCGGTGAGCGCGGGGAGCATCGCCTGGGTCATGTGCAGGGTGCCGAGGACGTTCGTCTCGTACATCCGGCGCCACTCCTCGGGGTCGCCGGTGGCGACCGGGTCGGCGCCCAGGGCGCCGCCCGCGTTGTTGACCAGGACGCCGAGGGTGGGGAAGGCGGTGGCGAACTCGTCCACCGCCGCGCGGTCGGTGACGTCCAGCGCGTACGCCGTCGCGGAGTGGCCGGCCGCGGTCAGTTCCGCGGCGAGCGCCTCGATGCGGTCCTTGCGGCGGGCGGTGAGGACGACGCGGTAGCCGGCGGCGGCCAGCTGCCGGGCCGTCGCGGCACCGATCCCACTGCTCGCGCCGGTGACGACGGCGATGCGGGAGGCGGTGGAGGTCATGGGTGCTCCTGCGCGGTGTGGGTGGAAGGGGGCGGTGCGGTGGGGTGCGGGTGCGGGCGGGTGGCTGGGGGCCCGGTCGTCAGGATAGGTGGCCCGGCTCGGGGGGACGCGGGGTGGGCCGGGCCCGCGGGGGCGGTTGGAATAGGCGGGGCGGGGGCATCGTTGGCAGGGTATAGTTGAACCGTCAACAAACCGGAGGGTGAGCGGCCATGCAGTTCGGGATTTTCAGCGTCGGGGATGTCACGCCCGACCCGACCACGGGGCGCACGCCGACCGAGCGTGAGCGCATCAAGGCCATGGTCGCCATCGCGCTGAAGGCGGAGGAGGTCGGACTCGACGTCTTCGCGACCGGTGAGCACCACAACCCGCCCTTCGTGCCCTCGTCGCCGACGACCATGCTCGGCTACGTCGCGGCCCGCACCGAGCGGCTGATCCTCTCCACCTCCACCACCCTGATCACCACCAACGACCCGGTGAAGATCGCCGAGGACTTCGCGATGCTCCAGCACCTGGCCGACGGCCGGGTGGACCTGATGATGGGGCGCGGCAACACCGGCCCGGTCTATCCCTGGTTCGGCCAGGACATACGTCAGGGCATCAACCTCGCGGTGGAGAACTACGCCCTCCTGCACCGGCTGTGGCGCGAGGACGTCGTCGACTGGGAGGGGAAGTTCCGCACCCCGTTGCAGGGCTTCACCTCCACCCCGCGCCCGCTGGACGGCGTGCCGCCGTTCGTCTGGCACGGCTCCATCCGCTCCCCGGAGATCGCCGAGCAGGCCGCGTACTACGGCGACGGCTTCTTCCACAACAACATCTTCTGGCCCGCCGACCACACCAAGCGGATGGTCGAGCTGTACCGGAGCCGGTACGCCCACTACGGGCACGGGAGCGCCGAGCAGGCGATCGTGGGGCTGGGCGGTCAGGTGTTCATGCGGAGGAACTCCCAGGACGCGGTGCGGGAGTTCCGGCCGTACTTCGACAACGCGCCGGTGTACGGGCACGGGCCGTCGCTCGAGGACTTCACCGAGCAGACGCCGCTGACCGTGGGCTCGCCGCAGCAGGTGATCGAGAAGACGCTGGGCTTCCGCGAGTACGCCGGCGACTACCAGCGCCAGCTGTTCCTGATGGACCACGCGGGGCTGCCGCTGAAGACCGTCCTCGAGCAGCTCGACCTGCTCGGCGAGGAGGTCGTGCCGGTGCTGCGCAGGGAGTTCGCCAAGGACCGCCCGGCGGATGTGCCGGACGCGCCGAACCACGCGGCGCTGGTGGCCGCGAAGGCCGCCGGCCAGGAGCAGCAGAAGAAGGAAGGGGCGCGCGCATGAAGCTCGTCGTCGTCTCCGCGGGGCTGAGCGTGCCGTCGTCCACCCGGCTGCTCGCCGACCGGCTGGCCGCGGTCGCGGCCCCGGCCGCCACCGCTCCCGAGCCCGCTCCGGCCGACGTCCGGGTGATCGAGCTGCGCAACCTCGCCGTGGAGATCGCGCACACCTTCACCAACGGGTTCCCGGCGCCGGCGCTCGCGGACGCGTTCGCCGAGGTCGCCGCGGCCGACGGGCTGATCGTCGTCACGCCGGTGTTCTCGGCGTCGTACAGCGGGCTGTTCAAGTCGTTCTTCGACGCGCTGAGCGTCACCGACGAGGACGCGCTCACCGGGAAGCCGGTGCTGATCGCCGCGACCGGCGGTACCGCGCGGCACTCCCTGGTGCTGGAGCACGCGCTGCGGCCGCTCTTCGCCTACCTGAAGGCGGTCGTCGTCCCCACCGGGGTCTACGCCGCCTCGGAGGACTGGGGTGCGGAGGGGCTGGACGCGCGGATCGGGCGGGCGGCGACGGAGCTGGGCGCGCTCATGGCGGGGCTGTCGGGGCCGTCTGGGCTGTCGGGGGCGTCGGCGGGCCGCCGGGTGCCCCGACGTGACTCCTTCGAGGAGGTCACGCCCTTCGAGGAGCGGCTCGCCGCGTTGCGGGGGTAGGGGGCACGGGGGGTGGG
>NZ_JOHS01000082.1 GCF_000725625.1 Streptomyces sp. NRRL F-6676 | reverse complement strand
TCCTGGCAGATCTTCCGCAGATCCCGCATCAGCCCCAACCGCATGACCGTCATCGCCAAAGCTGTCCTCACCCTGGAGAGGCAACGCTGAAAGACCTCAGTGCGTCATCCTCCCTGCCATGCTCCAGAGCGCTGAGTACGCCCGGCACGTCTTCGAGGGGGTGCCGGGCTCGTCTCCTGATGCGGTCGGTCGTGCTGTCGCTGCTCGTGTTGACCGGCAGAGCGTGCTGTATGAGCCGGGGCGGGAGTCGGTGTTCGTGTTGACGGAAGCGGTGTTGCGGACGTGGCCGGGATCACCGGCGTTGATGCTCGCTCAGCTTGATCGGCTGCTGGCTGTTGAGAGTCTGAGCACGGTACGGCTCGGGGTGGTGCCGTGGCGTCGGCCGGTGCCGGTGCTGCCTCGGTATGGGTTCACGTTGTGCGACCGGCGGGCGGTCGTGGTGGAGACATTCGACGCACCCACCCCGACGACGACCCCGCGCTCGGCACCCCGCTCGACCCGGACCGCTACGACTACCGCGCGGCCGTCCTGTGGAACGCGCACGCCGGTGCGCTCTGGGCCCGGTTCACCACCTACCTGCGCCAGCAGCTCGCCTCCCGCGCGGGTATCACCCGCTCCGCGCTGCGCGACTGCCTCAAGGTCTCTTATGCCAAGGTCGCTGAGTACCAGCGGCGCGGCGCCGTCCACTTCCACGCCGTGATCCGTCTCGACGGCCCGGACGGCGCCGAGGACGCCCCGCCCGCCTGGGCCACGACGGAACTCCTCGCCGACGCCATCCGCACGGCGGCCCGCCTCGCCGAAACCCCCGGCCCCGTCCTCGACGGCCACGCGTACGCCTTCCGCTTCGGCACACAGCTCGACGTCCGCCCGATTCACTCCGCCGACTTCGCGGGCACCTCGGAGCTGTCCAGCCGCGCCGTTGCCGCGTACATCGCCAAGTACGCCACCAAGGGCGCCGAGACCGCTGGCACCCTCGACCGCCCCGTCCGCAACCCGATCACGGACCTGATCGGCTCCGGTGTCACCGACCACGCCCGCCGGATGATCCTCACCTGCTGGCACCTCGGCGCACTGCCTGAACTGGAAGACCTCCGCCTGCGCAAGTGGGCCCACATGCTCGGTTTCCGCGGCCACTTCTCCACCAAATCCCGTGCCTACTCCGTCACCCTCGGCGCCCTCCGCCAGGAACGCGCCGACCACAACGAAGCCCTCACCCGCGAACGCGCCGCCGAAGCGGGCCACCCGCTCCCCGACCCGGACACCGTGCTCGTCCTCTCGCACTGGCGCTTCGCTGGGACCGGCCTGACCGACGCGGAAACCTGGCTCGCCACCACGCGTGAACCCTCGTCCGGCTCGGAAGGAGATGCCGCCGCATGAACGACCGCTACCTGTCCGTCGACCAGGTCGCCGAGCTGCTCGGCACCTCCGTTCGCTTCCCCCGGCGGCTCATCGAGGAACGGCGTATCCGGTACGTGAAGGTCGGGCGGCACGTCCGTATCCCCGAGAGCGCCGTTCGCGACTACATCGCCTCACACACCGTGGAGCCGATGCGGCTCCGCCGTCGCACCGTCCTGCGGAGGGCTGCCTGATGGCCAACAAGAAGGGCAGGCGCCGCCGCTTCGGCGCCGTGCGGCAGTACCGGTCCGGCCAGTGGACGGCGTCGTACCTCGGGCCTGACGGTGAGCGCATCCGCTCCGACGAGACGTTCGACACCAAGAAGGACGCGGAGGTCTGGCTGTCCCAGGTTGAGGCGGACCTGAGCCGCGGTGACTGGCGTGCGCCGGATGCCGGGGCGGTCAACTTCCGTGTCTACGCCGAGAAGTGGGTCGAGGAACGGGAACTGGCCGTGCGGACCGTGGATTTGTACAAGCACCTGTTGCGCCTCCACATCCTCCCGGCCTTCGGCGCGCTCGACCTGGACGAGATCACCGCTCCTCGTGTGCGTGAGTGGCGGGCGGAACGACTGCGCACCACCGCAGCCAAGAGGACCGTTGCGAAGGCGTACCGCCTCCTCAAGGGCATTCTTGAGACGGCCGTGGACGACGACCTGATCTCCCGGAACCCGTGCCGGATCAAGGGTGCGGGCAAGGAATCGGCTGCTGAGCGGCGCATCGCCACCGTCGCCCAGGTCTACGCTCTCGCCGACGCGATCGGCATTCGGTGGCGCCTCATGGTGTACCTCGGCGCGTACGGTCCGATGCGGCCGGAGGAGCTGGCCGGCCTCCGTCGCCGGGACGTCGACCAGGACCGCATGGTGATCCGCGTCCGCGTCGCCGAGCCTGAGCGGACCAACGGCAAGCGCGCTCCCGGTGAGACCAAGTCGGACGCGGGCGTCCGTGCTGTCGTCCTCCCGGCGTTCCTGCACAAGGAGGTCAGGCAGCACCTTGCCTGGTTCGCCGAGAAGGGGCCCGACGGCCTGGTCTTCGTCGGTGAGAAGGGGGCGCCCTTCCGGCGTACGTCCTTCGGGCGGAAGTGGCGTCGGGCCCGGGTGGCCGCCGGCCTTCCGGACGGCTTCCGCTTCTACGACCTTCGGCACACCGGGCACACGCTCTCGACGCGATCCGGTGCCACGCTCAAGGACACGATGGTCCGGGCCGGCCAGTCCTCAGAGAAGGCGGCGCTCATCTACCAGCACTCCGACGAAGAGCGGCAACGGGATGTGGCGGCCGGGCTGGATGACATGGTCCGCGCCGAGCGTGCGAAGCACCACGACGACGACCGGGCGCACCACAAGGAGAAGTCCACCGGCAGCTGACCGGATGCTTATGGTGCGGTTGTGGTGCGCGGACCGCCCACCGGTCTAGACAACAAAGAACCCCCGGGCCTCTGACCTGGGGGTTTCGCGTGGAGCGGGTGACGAGAATCGAACTCGCGCTCTCAGCTTGGGAAGCTGATGTTCTACCATTAAACTACACCCGCGCCGGGCGGCGGAGGGAATCCGTGCCCGAGTGCTCGCTCACTCTACCCCATCTTCGAGGGGGTACGGGCGCCGGTCGGTGCCGGTCAGTCGTCCGGTTCGGGGGGCAGTGGGCAGGCGTCCTGGGACGGGGTCACCGTCCAGCCGTTGCCCAGTACGTGGACGGTGCCGGACGTGGTGGCGGTCGGTTCGGTCGGGGGGTCGGCCTTCGTCGGGGTGGTCCGGGGCGATGCCTGCGCCACCGTGCACGCCAGTTGGAGCACCGCCTTGCGGCTCAGCGGGGCGGTGGCGTCGGGGAGGTGGACGGAGAGGACGCCGTCCTCGCCGGTGCTCATCCGGGACGCGTGCGTCAGGCGGGGGAGTTGTGTGGTGGCCGTCGTCGCCTCGGTCGCGGTCGGTCCGGCGAAGAGCAGCCGTACGACCGTTTCCAGGCCGTCGGCGCCCCCGGCGCCCCCGGCGCCGGTGTCCCCATGGCCCCCGGTGTCCCGCGCCTTCCCGAGTCGTCGCGGGTACGCCGTCAGTACGCCGTCGTGCAGGAAGTAGAGGGAGACCGTGGCGGGGGAGGACGGCGCCGTGCTGGGGGCGGCCGGGCCGTGGGCCGGTTCGCCGGCCTCGATGACACCGGACGGGGGGACTCCGCACCCCGCGAGCGCGACCGCAGCCGTCAGTCCGGACAGGAGGGCCGCCATGCGCGCGCCCCTCATGCGGCACCTCCGGTGCGCGTCTCGCGGTGCAGGGGGAGTTCGGCCGTGAACACCGCGCCGGCCCCGGGCACGTTAGCCGCCCGCAGGCGGCCGCCGTGCAGCCGTACGTTCTCCGCCGTGATGGCCAGGCCCAGGCCGCTGTTCTCGCTCCGGGTCCGGGACGTGCTCGCCTTGTAGAAGCGTTCGAAGATGTGGGGCAGGTCCTGTTCGGCGATGCCCGGTCCGGCGTCGGTCACTTGGAGGACGGCCCACTCTTCGACCGTCCCCTCTCCCTTCTTCTCCCGCCTCTCCAGCGTCAGCCGTACCGGCCGTGCCCCGTGCCGCAGTGCGTTGCCGACCAGGTTGGCCGTCACCACGTCGATCCGGCGCGGGTCGACCCAGGCGCGGAGGGTGCCCGGGGCGGGGAGCCGCAGCTCCACCTGGTCCTGCCAGCCCCGGGAGGAGACCGTGCGCCGTACCGACTCGGCCAGGTCGATCTCGTCGCGGTGGAGTTCGGCCGCGCCAGCGTCGAAGCGGGAGATCTCCATCAGGTCGTTCACCAGTTCGCTCAGCCGGCCCGTGCCCTCGCTGATGAGCCGGAGCGCGTCGCCGGTCTCGCCCTCCAGGTCCAGCATGTCGGTGACCGCCGACATCGCCGCCAGCGGGGTGCGCAGCTCGTGGGAGACGTCCGCCACGAAGCGCCGCCCCTGTGCCTCCAGCCGCCGCAACTCCCCGACCGTGCGCTCCAGTTCGGCCGCCGTCTCGTTGAACGACCTGGACAGTTCGGCCAGTTCGTCGGAACCGGTGACGTCGAGGCGTACGTCGAGGTGTCCCGCGGCCATCCGGCGCGTCGCCCCGCGCAGCGCCCGTACGGGGCGCAGCACGCCGCTCGCCGCCAGCAGCGCCAGGAGGACGGCGAAGCCCAGGGCCACCAGGGTGGCCCGCTCGATGCCGTTCACCATGGCCTCGACGTACCCCTCCTCGGCGCTCTGCGGCACCACCAGGTACATGACCATGCCGGAGAGCCCGGACTCCGTTCCGTCGGCGGAGCGGAACGTGACGGGCAGGCCGACGACGAGCCGGGGGTGCCCGTCGACGTTCACCCGCTGGAACACCGCGGCACGCCGGCTCCCCACGGACCGGAGCAGTGCGTGGCTCAGGTCGGCGAAGCCGTCGCTGGGCGCGTAGGCGCGCAGGTCGCCGTAGGTGGCCATGACCTGCCAGCCCGCCGACCGGTTCGCGTACAGCACCTGGTTCACCACGGACTGGAGATCCGACTGGCCGGGTGGGAAGGGGACGTACGGTGCGACGGCGTCGACGCTCGTGCGGAAGTGGCGGATGACGGAGTCCTGGCTCTGCTGGAGCACCCCCGTGCGCGCCTCGCGGAAGGCGAGCGCCCCGGTGCTCAGGGCGCTGCACATCGCCACCAGGACGAAGGCCGCCACCAGGCGGGGACGCAGTCCGCGCAGCGGAAGCGGCACACGCACCAGGGCGGCCCGCAGAAACCCCGACGGCCCGCCGGTCCTCGACGGTCCGCCGGCCTCCGCCGGCCCGCCGGCCCCCACCGGCCCGCCGGCCCCCCGCCCCCCGCTCACGGCGCCGTGAAGCGGTAACCGAACCCGTGTACGGTCCGCACGTAGCGGGGATCGCGCCCCTCGCCGAGCTTGGTGCGCAGTCGCTTCACGCAGGCGTCCACGAGCCGTATGTCGCCGTGGTAGCCGTGTTCCCAGACCGCTTCCAGCAGTTGCTGCCGGCTGAAGACCCGGCCGGGCGCGGCCGACAGGGTCAGCAGGAGCCGCAGTTCGGAGGGGGCGAGGGCGACGGTCTCGCCGCGGTGGGTCACCACGAGCCCGGCCGGGTCGATCGTCAGGTCGCCGTACGTCCGGTTCCGGGGCCGGGTCCCGTCCGGCACCGACGCGTCCTGCCGGCGCAGTACGGCCCGTATCCGGGCGTCGAGCACACGGGCCCGTACGGGCTTGACCACGTAGTCGTCGGCGCCCGCCTCCAGGCCCACCACCACGTCGATGTCGTCCCCCCGGGCCGTCACGATGATGATCGGCACCTGGCCGCGCTCCCTGATCCGGCGGCAGACGTCGAGGCCGGAGACGCCGGGCAGCATGAGATCGAGGACGACGACATCCGCCCGGAAGGCGGGCAGCTGTGCCAGCCCCTCCTCGCCCGTGCCCACGGCGAGGACCTCGTGCCCCTGGTGCCGCAGGCCCAGTCGCAGGGCGGTGCGGACGTCGTGGTCGTCTTCGACGATCAGAACCCGTGGCATTGCGGCAGTGTAGGCAGATCGGACGATACGACCGCCCGGGGAAAAGTCGCCCGGGGGGTGCTGTTACGCAACCGCTCGGGTACTGTTACCCAACCGCTCGGCCGCTGTTACGCAACGATCGGCAATGGTCGGACTCCCACCAAAGAACCATGCGTTGTTGCGCTTTCGTGACCATCTGAGCTCATGCTCATTACATCGAGTCGTGAGTTTTGGCTCTCATGCATGCGGCACGACAAGGGCGATCCGTATTTCCCAGTGACAGCACCGCGGGCCTGCACCGAGCCGGCCCGCGGTCCGGGCGTCGGCGAAAACGGCCACGGCGCCGGGGCCCGCGGCTACTGCTCGGCATGGCCGCGGCCGTCGGCGTGCTCCTCCTGGCGGTGCACTTCGTGGGGGACGGCCGCAGCGACGCGTCGAGCGGTGCGCCGAAGCCGCGGGCGAAGGGCGTCACCTCCGCGCCCGCCAAGAGCGCCCACTCCAGCCCCGCCTCCTCCCCCTCCTCCAGTCCCAGCCCGAGCCGGACCAAGATCGAGGTTCCGCTCCAGGGCAGCGGCGAGTTCGTCACCGCGCAGGCCAGTGGCGAGACGGTGGGCAAGGGGTCCCGCCGACTGCGCTACGTCGTGCAGGTCGAGACGGGCCTCGACATCTCGCCGTCCGCCGCCGCGAAGGAGATCGCCGGGATACTCGGCGCCCCGCGGGGCTGGACCCACGACCCGCGCAACGCGTTCCAGCTGGTGGGCGCGGGCGCGCCGCACGACCTCACCGTGAAGATCGCGACGCCGAAGACGGCGGACAGCCTCTGCTGGGCGGGCATCCACCAGGACACCGGCGGCGAGTACAACTGCGAGGTCCCCGGCGGGGTGGTCGTGAACCTCAAGCGCTGGGTCAAGGGCTCGCCCACCTTCACCGGGCCGATCCACGACTACCGGGCGCTGATCATCAACCACGAGATGGGCCACTTCCTCGGGCACGGGCACGTCACGTGTCCGGGTGCCGGGCGGCCGGCCCCCGTGATGATGCAGCAGATCAAGGGACTGCACGGGTGCGTCGCCAACGCCTGGCCCTACGACGAGAACGGTCAGTTCCTCACGGGACCGGCCGTGTGACCGTACGCGTCCGACTGCATGGCCGTACGCGACCGACCGTATGACCGTACGTGTCCGGTCGTATGGCCGTACGCGACCGGTTGTGTGACCCCACGCGACCGGCCGTGTCGCCGTGAAGGGATCACGGGGGCGCGGGGCGGGTGCGTGCCGCGGCTACCATCGGAGCATGACGAGCAGGTTCGAGAACGCCCGGCGGGCCCATGGATTCACGCGCGAGGATGCCATGTTCGGCAACTATCTGTTTGCGGACGAGTCCAATTTCGACCTGCGCTACGTGGCTGATTACGGGCGGATCACCGAGATCGTCGACGCCTTGCGCGTACTCGGGATGCGGGTGGTTCTGACCAGCGGGTCGTTCGACATCATCCACGAGGGGCATTCCATGTATCTGGAGGCCGCCCGGAAATTCGGCGACTTCCTCATCGTCGGCCTCGACAGCGACGAGAAGATCCGGCAGCGCAAGGGGCCCAACCGGCCCGCCGTCCCCGAGATGGAGCGGCTGCGGATGGTGACGCACCAGCGCGGCGTCGGCCTCGTCACCCTCAAGCAGGTCGACCACCCCCGCTGGAGCCTGATCGAGGCCGTCCGGCCCGACGTGCTCGTCGCTACGGCCGACACCTACGACGCCGAGGAGATCGCCGAGCTCGAGGCGAAGTACTGCGGCCGCGTCGAGGTGCTGGAGCGCATGGCGACCGTCAGCACCTCCGCCCGGCTGCGCCGCATCCAGCTCGGCCTCACCGAACGCGGCACCGGCCCCGCCGACCGGGCCGACGGCTCCCCGGAACCGGGCGACGGCCCTGCGGCACCCGTGGACCCCGCCCGGAAAGACTGAGCGCACGACAGCGGTGACGACAGCGACGACGGCAGCAACACGGCAGCAACGACGACGACAGCGGTGACGGCAGCGATGACGACGAAGCAGACGATCCTCTACCTGCCCGTCGTGCACGCCGGTTACGAGGACTTCCTCACCCGGCACGCCGACTCCGACGAGATCCTGCTGCTCGGCCGCGGCTTCGCCGAGGTCTTCCCCAAGCTCGCCAAGGACATCCGCGGCCTCGCCCCCGAGCGGGCCGCGCGGCACGCCCGGCTCATCGTGCCGGGGACCGAGGTACGGGTCCTCGAACCGGCCGACCTCGCCGCCGGCGCCGTCCGCGCCGCTCTCGTCGTCCTGCCCGACGAGGAGATCATGCACCTGCTCGCCGCCCGCCCGGACTTCCCGGACAAGGCCGAGCTCCGCTTCGAGTCGACGTTCCTGCGCTGGGACCGCGAGTGGAGCCGCGCGGGCAAGCCCGCCCGCTTCGACGAGCGGATCTCGCGCGCCAAGCTCGACCGGCGGTTCATGACCGCGGCGCAGCGGGAGGCCGGGCGCAGCTCGGACTGGTGGCGGCAGGTCGGCGCGGTCGCGGCACGTGACGGAGAGGTGCTCCGCGTCGCCCACAACCACCACCACCCCACCGAGTACACGCCCTACATCGACGGCGACCCGCGCAACGACTTCAGCCGGGGCGTACGGCCGGACCTGTCCACCGCCATCCACGCCGAGGCGTCGCTGGTGGCCGGTGCCGCGGGCGAGGGGACGAGCCTGGCCGGCGCGGACCTCTATGTCAGTACGTTCCCCTGCCCGGGGTGTGCGCGGCTCGTCGTCGAGGCGGGGTTCCGCGCGTGCTACTTCGCCGGGCCGTACTCGATGCTGGACGGCGAGGAGATCCTGCGGGCGGGGGGCGTCGAGCTGGTGTGGGTCGACATGACCGGCGACGCCGGCACGACCGGCGCGATCGGCGACGCCGGCGCGATCGCCGACGGGCCTACCGGTTCGGCGTCGAACTGAACTTCATCCGGACGGGAACGAACTCGGCTTCGTCCGACTCGCTCTCCTCCCCCGTCCCCACCAGCACATGCACATGCAGATGCCGGATGGTCCCGCCGGTGTACCGGCAGTCGCCGTTGCGGGCGCCGAGGCCGTAGTGGCTCAGTCCGTACTCGTCCCGCACCGAGGCGAGGACCTCCCAGAAGTCCGCGCGGGACGCGGGGGAGAGGTCGAGCAGGTCGGGCGCGTGCTCCTTGGGGATGAGCAGCAGATGCAGCCGGGTCCCGGCATACGGGAACTCGTTGGGCGTGACCATCCAGTGCGCGGTCTCCCACAGCACCTGCTGCTTCTCGTGCGCGCGCAGCACGTCGGGGCAGAACAGGCAGACGCCCGCCCCGTCGAGCCGTTCCATCTCCGCCCGCTGCTCCTCCGTACGGCAGTTGCCGAAGTAGTAGAGGCTCACTCCGGCACCCTTTCGAGGCGCAGGAACGAGTGCGGCGGCACCTCGCCGCTGCCCGGTACGTCGACGCGGGAGACCTCCGCGAAGCCGTCCAGCCAGCCCTCGGGCATCCGGGTGTCGCCGTCCACCCGCAGGTGCACCCGCGTGAGGTGGATACGGTCGACGGACGGCAGCGCCTGCCGGTAGACGGAGGCCCCGCCGATCACGCAGACCTCGTCCGTGCCGGCCGCCCGCTCCAGCGCCCCGGCGGTGGCCAGCGCGTCGGCCACCGAGCGCTCCCAGCGCACGTTCTCCACCTCGGGAACAGGCCGCGCCGACCCGCTCACCACCACGTTCGTCCGGCGCGGCAGCGGCCGGCCGAGGCGGGCGACGATGGACTCGTGGGTCAGCCGGCCGAGCACCACCGCATGGCCCCGCGTGAGCTCCTTGAAGTGCCGCAGATCCCCCGGGATGTGCCAGGGCAGGTCCCCGTCGCGGCCGATGACGTCGTTCTCGGCGGCGGCGACGATCAGCGAGGTGATCATGTCGCCACCGGGATGGAGCCGATGGCGGGGTGCGGGTCGTAGTCCGCGAGGTCGAAGTGCTCGGGGCGGAACGCGTGGATGTCCGTCACCCGGCGCCCGTCCTCGTTCAGCGTGACCGTCGGCAGCCGGCGCGGCTCGCGGTCGAGCATGACCTTCACGCGGTCCACCTGGTCCGCGTAGACGTGCGCGTCCGAGATGGTGTGGTAGTACCAGGCGGCCGGGATTCCGGTGAGGTGTTCGAGCATCAGCAGCAGGGCCGCGTACTGGATCATGTTCGACGGCACGCCGACCGGTACGTCGCCGGAGCGCTGGAACATGTGCAGATGCAGTTTCCCGCCGAGCACGCGGACGTGGACCCAGCCGTGGCAGGGGGAGATCGTGGTCTTCGGGGTCTTTCCCGCACCGCGGATCTGGTACTGGGGGATCCAGGGGCTGACGAAATGGGTGCGGTCGTTCGGGAGTTCCCTCAACTGCTCGACGAGGTGCTTGAACTGGTCGAAGCCGGGGCCCTCGGCGGTGGGGAAGTCGTGGAACGCCCCGCCGTACGATCCCGGTCCCAGGTCGCCCGGCGGCAGCCCCCGGCGTGACGTCTTGCCCTCGCTCGCCCACGGCCCCCACCAGTCGCAGCCGAACTCGGCGAGCGCGTCCAGGGTGCGGGCGCCGTTGATGAACGCGCAGAGTTCGCCGATGGGCTTGCGCCAGAAACGGGCGAGGCTCCGCTCCGTGATGACGGGGAAACCGTTCGCCAGGTCGAAGCTCATCGTCTGCTGCATGAGGGTCAGCGCGTCGGGCCCCTGCCGGGTCGGCACCGGGATGCCGTCCTCCAGGAGGGCGCCCAGAATCCTGCGGTACTGCGCGTCAGGCGCACGGTCCGCATACGCACCGTATTCCACGGAGTTGCCCTTCTTCCCGCTCGTCGTCCCGGTGACCTTTCGGGGCCCCAGGGTACTGGCCCACCGGGCGCCGCCGAGCCACCCACCCGGCCCGTGACCTGCCCCGCGGCCCGGCCGGTGACGTGCTCGGAGCACGTGTGCGAACCGTCCCCCGCGCGCCGCGCCGCACCCCCCTGACGGGGCTGTGCACCCGGGAGTTGGGGCGTACGGTGGAGCCGGTTCGGACGTTCCGCACGGGGCCGGGGTGCCGCCTGCGAGGGCGTCTCTTTGATGCCGTAACGTGCCTTTTGTCGTCAGGCAGGGCAGCTTTGGGGAAGGGATCGCACGACTTGATGGAGCGCACCGTCGTCCGCTGTGCCGAAGGGCACGTGTTCACCACCGTTTCGTTCCCGATGCAGCAGGCGGAGCGGCTCGGGCCCGGCCGGCTCGTCCGGTGCCCACGGTGTGCCCGGCTCCGCAGCGCGGTACCGGTCACGGCGGACAAGAGGTGACGAGGCGGACGTGAAAGGGGCCCCCGGCGCGAAGCCGGGGGCCCCTTCCGTGTGCGGGGTTCCCGTACGCGGGCTCCGCTCAGAACGTACCGAGCTTGACGATCGACAGGATGGCCACGAGCTGGATCGCCGACGCGCCCAGCGCCCTCGGCCACGCCAGGTCGTGCGAGCGGGAGACCATCAG
Organism: Streptomyces sp. NRRL F-6676; assembly: GCF_000725625.1. Taxonomy (GTDB): domain Bacteria; phylum Actinomycetota; class Actinomycetes; order Streptomycetales; family Streptomycetaceae; genus Streptomyces. Next base: position 8,281 of record NZ_JOHS01000082.1, on the reverse strand, counting down.
GGTGAGCAGCGCACCGGCCGCGATCCAGGTCACCCAGCCCAGGATCTGCACGAACGAGGCGTCGCCGCCCGCGAACATCGCCACCACCAGACGGGGCACGTCCGTGAGGGACATGATCAGCATGGAGAGGCCGACCGTCGGCTGCCACGCCCCGTCGCCGCCCAGCTGACGGGCCAGGGTGTGGGTGACGACGCCCAGGACGAACGAGCTGAGCACCATCGCCACGGCCGTCGTCAGGACGAGCGGCACGGCGGTCGACAGCGTGGCGTGGAGCACGTCGTCGCGCGCCTTGTCGAAGCCGAACACGGCGAGCAGACCGTAGAGGAACGTGACGACCAGGGCCGGGCCCCACATCGTGTAGTCACGCATCCGCAGGAAGGTCTGGCCGGGCGACATCACGATGCCGCGCAGCAGGTCCTTCCAGTGCAGCCGGGGGCCGACCGGCGGGGCCGGCGCCTGGCCCGCGCGGTAGGTGTCGCCCTGGGTGTAGTGGTCCTCGCCGAGCGAGAAGGTCTGGGTGTGACCCGGGTTGTTCGCCGCGTACGGGTCCGCGCCCGGACCCTGGGCGTACCCGCCGTGCGGGTCGTCGCCGAAGTACTCCGGCTCGTCGTGGTCGGGGCCGCCGTACTGCTGCGGGCCGCCCCCGCCGTACTGCTGCGGGGCGGCGCCGTAGGGCGGCCGCGGGCCGCCGCCGTACGGGCGCTGCCCGGGGCCGGGGCCGTACTGCGGCGCCCCGGCCTGCGGGTAGCCGTAGGCCGGGCCGCCGCTCGGGCCGTGCGGCGCCTGCGCCTGCTGTCCGTACGGGGCCTGCTGCCCTCGCGCCTGAGGTGCGCGGCCGTTCTGGCCGCCGCGTCCGATCCTGAATCCAGCCACGCCTTCGAACGTACCTGGTCCGCTCGCGCCGCGGGCCCGGCCCCGGTTCCCCGGGGCGGCTTTGCGTCCGACCTGTGACATCCCGTAGGGGACCAACCGGCGGCCCCGGGGCGGGAGGTGGGGGTTTCTCCCTACGGGTCCCGTACGCGACGGGTCCTGTACGCGACGGGTTCCGTACGCGCCCACCGCCCGCCCCCGGAGGGCGCCCTCTACTGAAGGAACCCGTCCACCAGGCCGAAGCCCGGGGTGCCCACCTGGGTGGCACCCGTCGTCGTGATGCCGGACGCCGTACCGGGCAGGCGCAGCCCGCCGTACATCCCCTCCACCCACAGGTCGGCGTGGCCGTCGCCGTCGGTGTCGCGCAGGCGGACGGCGGAGCCGAAGCTGTCGTCGCTCTTCAGGGCGCCCGGTACGCCGGGGCTGTTGCGGGCGAACCACTGGGAGTTCTTGCCGGTGACGCCGGAGGCGCCGCCGCGCAGCACGTGGACCCCGCCCGCGTACTCGGCGTCGCCGACCTTCTCCCCGTAGACGCCGACCGCCAGGTCCTGGTAGCCGTCGCCGTTCACGTCGCTCGCCGACACGCTCGCGCCGAAGGAGTCGTCGTGCTCCGGGGTGCCCGCGACGCCGCTGGTGGACTGGGTGATGCGGGCGCTGGTGGAGGAGGGACCGGTGGAGGAGCCGTACCAGAGGGTGACGCGGCCCTTGTATCCGGACCAGCCGGGGGTGCCGACGGCCACGTCTCCGTAACCGTCCTTGTCGAAGTCGGCGATGACGCCGTCGCCGCCGCCCTCGTCGCCGGAGTTGACCTGGAGGGACTTGCCCGGGGTGAGCGTCTTGCCGCCCTTGACGAACCAGGCGTCGGCGGTCTGCCTGCTGCCGGAGAAGGCATCTCCGACGATGACGAGGTCGGTCTTGGAGTCGCGGTCGACCTTCCCGGCGATCAGGTGACTGGAGTCGAAGCCGGTCCTGTCCAGCGTGGTGACGGAGCCGGTGGTGCCGGAGCGGGTGACCGGGCCGCGGTAGACGTAGGTCTTGCCGGCGTTGACGACGGCCAGGTCCTGCTTGCCGTCGCCGTTGAAGTCGCCGGTGGCCAGGTCGTCGCCCATGTAGCCGTACGACTGCTTCGGCGCCTTGTCGGGGAGCGTGGTGCCGCCCTTGAGGCCCCGGGCACTGCCCCAGAGGACGGTCACGGAGCCCTGGTCCTTGCGGCCGCTCACGTCTTCGCCGCGGGCGGCCACGACGAGGTCGCCGTAGCCGTCGCCGTCGAGGTCGGCGGCGGCGCGGATCTCGCCGAACATGTCCTCGTCCTCGTCGGCGCCGGGCACCCCGGCGCTCGACTGGTCGATGTACTGGGTCCGGGTGCCGGGTCCGGTGGCGGTGCCGAAGGTGACGCGGATGCCGCCGCCGTCGCTCTCGTACGAGGCGGTGGCGTAGTCGCGGTAGCCGTCGCCGTCGAAGTCGTCGCCGTGCGCGGCGGGCGCGGCGGAGGCGGGGGCGGTCAGGAGGAGCGGGGTGAGCAGGCCGGCGACCAGGGGGAGGGCCGGCAGGAGGGCGCGGGTGCGGCGCACGGGGGCTCCCGGTGAGGAGGGGTGGACGGGGACCGGGTCCGCGCACGCGGGGTGCGCGGACCCGGTGGGAGTGGCATGTGCGTCAGTCGGCGAAGTTGGCGCCGAGGTTCGGCGTGCCCGTCGTCGCCACGCCGAGCGCGCTCGGGGAGAGCGAGCCGGCGCCGGAGGTCACGATCTTCGTGCCGTTGGACGGGAGGTAGAGGAGCGAGCCGTTGCCCGCGTTCTCCCAGGAGCTCGCGACCAGGTCGGCGCGGCCGTCGCCGTTGACGTCGTCGAGCTTGACGTCGACGCCGAGGGAGTCGTACTTCTCGTCGCTGCCCGGGACGCCCGCCGTGGACTGCGCGAAGAACTGCGTGCCGGACGTGGTGTCGATGCCGCTCGCCGAGCCGTACAGGACGGTGAGCGCGCCGGCGTCCGTGACGCCGCCCAGGTCCTCGCCGGGGGCGCCGACGACCAGGTCCTGGTAGCCGTCGCCGTTGATGTCGCCGAGGTCCAGTTCGGCGGCGAAGGCGTCGCCCTTCTCCGAACCGCCGGGGACGTTGCCGGTGTTCTGGGTGATCGTCGCCGTGCCGCCGGGGCCGGAGGCCGAGCCGTAGGTGACGCCCGCGCGGCCGCCGTCGGCGGAGTCGGGGATCGTGACGCCGTCGGAGGTCTTGCTGTCCCAGTAGGCGCCGGTGACGATGTCGCCGTACCCGTCGCCGTTGACGTCGCCGATCGCGGTGATGACGCCGGGGCGCAGCTTCTTCGCGGCGGCGGTGCTCGGGCCGCTGGAGGTGCCGGGCAGGTAGTAGTTGGCGTTCCAGCCGTACTCGCCGGTGGTCTCGTAGCCGTCCACGACGAGGTCGGTCTTCTTGTCGCCGTTGACGTCACCGGCGGTGAGGTTGAGCGGGCCGGTGTCGCCGCCGGACTGGACGGGCGGCTTCACGGTGGAGCGGGCGGTGCCGGCGGCGCCGGCGGAGGTGATGCCGCCCTTGTAGACGTAGATGGTGCTGGAGGAGTTGGCGACGGCGAGGTCGTCGCGGCCGTCACCGTCGAAGTCGCCCGCGGCCAGGTACTGGCCCCACCGGTCGTGCGAGGAGGCGGCCGGGTCGGGCACGGTGACGCCCTTGCCGGTGATTCCGGAGGCCGAGCCCCACAGCACGGCGACGGTGCCCCCGTTGGTGTCGCCGGAGACCTTCTCGTGCGGGGTGCCGACGGCGAGGTCGTCGTAGCCGTCGTGGTTGAAGTCGCCGTAGGCGGTCTCGGAGCCGAAGGCGTCGCCGGCCTCGGAGCCGCCGGGGACACCGGCGCTGTTCTGGCTGAGCACGGACCGCTTGGCGGTGCCGACGCCGGTGGAGGTGCCGTACAGGACGACGACCTGTCCGGCGTTCTTCAGGCCGGAGACGTACGCGCCGGCGGCGGAGAAGGCGACGTCGCCGATGCCGTCGCCGTTGAAGTCGGCCTGCGGCACGGTGGTGGAGTCGGCCGCCGTGGCGGTGGCGGCGGTGAACGTGAGCAGACCGCCCGTCAGCGCGGCCGCGGTGGCGGCGGCGAGGGCAAGTCTGAGGCGCTGCTGCAAGTGGGTCCTCCTGGACACACGGGGGGCGCCCGCGCGGGGCGCCTCCGTCAGTGGGATGGGATGTGGTGCTCGACGCCGGTGTCAGTCCGCGAAGTTGTTGCCCAGGAGCGGGGTGCCGGAGCCGGAGATGCCGACGGTGGAGACGTAGATGCCGGACGACGCCTTCAGGGAGCCGTCGCTGCCCGAACGCAGGGCGTAGACCGCGCCGTTGTCGCTGTTCTCGCCGCTTGCGCCGACGACGACGTCGCCCAGACCGTCGCCGTCGAGGTCGTCGACGTGGACGTCGGAGCCGAAGTAGTCGCCCGCCTCGTTGGAGTTGGGGACCCCGGGCGTGTCCTGGTCGATCATCCTGGCGCCGGTGCCGGTGATGCCGGAGCCGTCGGCGGCGCCGTACAGGATGGTGACCGCGCCGGTGTCCGTGCCGCCGGTGAGGTTCTCGCCGGGGGAGCCGACGACCAGGTCGAGGTGGCCGTCGCCGTTGACGTCACCGAGGTCGAGTTCGGCGCCGAAGGAGTCGCCGCTCTCACCGCCGCCGGGGACGCCCTGGGTGTCCTGGTCGAAGGTCTGCAACGCGCCGGCGGCGGGGCCGTTCGCCGAGCCGTGGCCGATCAGGACGGCGCCGCCCTTCTGGGCGTGCGCGATGCCGCTGTCCCAGTGGATGCCGTAGACGATGTCGCCGTAGCCGTCGCCGTCGGTGTCACCGACGTCCGTGACGAAGCCGGCGGGCAGCTTCTGGTAGCTGGAGGCGCGGACGCCCGAGGAGGAGCCGGGGAACCAGTAGTTGGCGTCGTAGCCGTCCTCGGAGTCGTTCTCGTAGCCGTTGACGATCAGGTCCTCGACGCCGTCGCCGTTGACGTCACCGGAGTGCAGGTTGCGCAGGCCGACGCCGTCGCCGCTGACGATCGGCGGCAGGAGTGTGTAGTGGCCGCCGGTGGCGCCGGCGCGGGTGAAGCCGCCGCGGTAGATGTCGACGGTGGCGGAGGTGCCCGTGCCGAGCGCGAGGTCGGTGCGGCCGTCCCCGTTGAGGTCGGCGGCCTCCAGGACGCCGCCGAAGTAGTCGTGCTTGGTGGGGCGGGGGTCCTTGACGGTGGTGCCGCCGTGCAGGCCGGAGGCCGAGCCCCAGAGGATCACGGCCGTGCCGCCGTCCACGTCGCTGCCGACGTCCTCGCCGCCGGCGCCGACGGCGAGGTCGTCGTAGCCGTCGCCGTCGAAGTCGCCGTAGGCGAGGTCCGAGCCGAAGTAGTCCTCCTTCTCGGCGGTGCCGGGGACGCCGGCGGTGTTCTGGCTGATCGTGGTGTGCTTGCCGCCGCCGTAGAGGACGGTGACCGCGCCGGCGGCCTTGTGACCGGTCACGTACGCGCGGGAGGCGGTGGTGGCGACGTCGGCGAGGCCGTCGCCGTTGAAGTCGGCGTCCGCGGTGGTGGCGGTGCCGGGGGCCGCGGTCGCGGTGGCGGCCGTGGAGAGGCTGAGCAGACCGCCCGTCAGCGCGGCCGCGGTGGCCGTCGCGAGGGTGAGCCCGAGGCGCTTGTGCATGCGGAAGTCTCCTGTGCATGCGGGACGCCCGCGCGGGCGCCCACGTGAATGGGGTGCCGTATCGCCCGGGTTCGCCTGAGGTTGTCCTCGGCGTCACCCGGGGTTCGGCGATCAGGAGACCGGTGAGGGGGTGTGAGGGTTGTACGTACGTTCGGAGAAATTCCGGAGAAACGCGGGTCCCCGCGCTCCGGAAGGGGCGCGGGGACCTGTCGGCGTCGACGAGCGGTTATTTCACCGGCTCGGGCTCCGGCGCCTTCGCGCCGTCGCCCGTGCCCGTCGGGGGCTCGTCCACCTCCGTCTTGACGGACGTCAGGAGCAGTTGGGCCACGTCGACGACCTGGACGGACTCCTTCGCCCGGCCTTCGTTCTTCTTGCCGTTGACCGAGTCGGTCAGCATGACCAGGCAGAACGGGCAGGCCGTGGAGACGATGTCGGGGTCGAGGGACAGCGCCTCGTCGACGCGCTCGTTGTTGATGCGCTTGCCGATGCGCTCCTCCATCCACATCCGCGCGCCGCCGGCGCCGCAGCAGAAGCCGCGCTCCTTGTGCCGGTGCATCTCCTCGTTGCGCAGTCCGGGGACGCCCGCGATGATCTCGCGCGGAGGCGTGTAGATCTTGTTGTGGCGGCCCAGGTAGCAGGGGTCGTGGTAGGTGATCAGGCCCTCGACCGGCGTGACGGGGACGAGCTTGCCCTCGTCGACGAGGTGCTGGAGCAGCTGCGTGTGGTGGATGACCTCGTAGTCGCCGCCGAGCTGCGGGTACTCGTTGCCGATCGTGTTGAGGCAGTGCGGGCAGGTGGCGACGATCTTCTTCGCCGACTTCGGCTTCCTCGACTCCGGCGTGACCTTGCCGTCGTCGTCCATCTCCTCGCCGAACGCCGCGTTGAGCGTCATGACGTTCTCCATGCCGAGCTCCTGGAACAGGGGCTCGTTGCCCAGGCGGCGGGCGGAGTCGCCGGTGCACTTCTCGTCGCCGCCCATGATCGCGAACTTGACGCCCGCGATGTGGAGGAGTTCGGCGAAGGCCTTCGTGGTCTTCTTCGCGCGGTCCTCGAGCGCGCCCGCGCAGCCGACCCAGTACAGGTACTCGACCTCGGTGAGGTCCTCGATGTCGCGGCCGACGACCGGGATCTCGAAGTCGACCTCCTTGGTCCACTCCAGGCGCTGCTTCTTGGCCAGGCCCCAGGGGTTGCCCTTCTTCTCCAGGTTCTTGAGCATCGTGCCCGCCTCGGAGGGGAACGCGGACTCGATCATCACCTGGTAGCGGCGCATGTCGACGATGTGGTCGACGTGCTCGATGTCGACGGGGCACTGCTCGACGCAGGCGCCGCACGTGGTGCAGGACCACAGGACGTCGGGGTCGATGACCCCGTTCTCTTCCAGGGTGCCGATCAGCGGGCGCTCGGCCTCCGCGAGGGCCGCGGCGGGCACGTCGGCCAGCTGCTCCTCGGACGCCTTCTCCTCGCCCTCCGCGGTCTTGCCGCCGCCGGCCAGCAGGTAGGGGGCCTTGGCGTGCGCGTGGTCGCGCAGCGACATGATCAGCAGCTTCGGGGAGAGCGGCTTGCCGGTGTTCCACGCGGGGCACTGCGACTGGCAGCGGCCGCACTCGGTGCAGGTGGAGAAGTCCAGCAGGCCCTTCCAGGAGAAGTGCTCGACCTGGGAGACGCCGAAAACGTCGTCCTCGCCCGGGTCGGTGAAGTCGATCGCCTTGCCGCCGGAGGTCATCGGCTGGAGCGCGCCCAGCGCCGTACCGCCGTCGCTCTCCCGCTTGAACCAGATGTTCGGGAAGGCCAGGAAGCGGTGCCAGGCGATGCCCATATCGGTCTTGAGGCCGACCACGATCATCCAGATGAACGAGGTGGCGATCTTCAGCCCGGCGAAGAAGTAGGTGAGGTTCTGGAGCGTCGAGACGTCCATGCCCCGCAGCCAGGACACCACCGGGTACGAGACGAAGAACGAGGCCTCGTAGCCGTCCACGTGGTGCTGGGCGCCCTCCAGCGCGTGCAGCATGAAGATGCAGACGCCGACGACGAGGATGACGGCCTCGACGAAGTACGCCTGGCCGAAGTTGGAGCCCGCGAACCGGGACTTGCGGCCCGGCCTGCGCGGATGCGAGAGCTGGCGCAGCACGATGAGCGTCAGGATGCCCAGCACCGTCATCGTGCCGATGAACTCGACGAAGACGTTGTACGGGGCCCAGTCGCCCAGCACCGGCAGCAGCCAGTCCGCCCGGAAGAGCTGCCCGATCGCGTTGACGATGGTCAGCAGCAGCGTGAAGAAGCCCACCGCCACGAACCAGTGCGCCGCGCCGACGACGCCCCAGCGGTTCATCCGGGTGTGGCCGAGGAACTCCTTGACCACGGTGACCGTGCGCCGTGCGGGGTCGTCGGTCCGGGTCCCGGCCGGCACGGGCTGGCCCAGCCGCATGAAGGTGTAGATCTGGAGGAGGGCGCGGCCGAACAGCGCCACGCCGACCACGATCAGGACCAGCGACACGATGATCGCGGCGAGTTGCATTGGGGCTCCTGGGGCGGCCTCGACGTCACTGAGCTCGAGATTACTAAGCGGTAACTTATCCAGTCCGTCCGAGACTACCCCCATCTCGCTTCGCAATGTAGCCGGACGCGGGGTGATCTGAGTCGCTGGGGCGCACCTAGTAGTGCTTCGTCAGGTTCTGGGCTGTCTGCGGCTTCTCCGAGGGCGGGGCAGGGGTCGTCCGCAGGTGGTGCAGGTACCGGTCCAGCACCTCAG
>NZ_JOHS01000081.1 GCF_000725625.1 Streptomyces sp. NRRL F-6676 | reverse complement strand
GCACATCAAGCTCGGCAGCGGCCTGGACGACAACCTGGGCGACATCGGCCGCGTCGGCGACGACGCCACGCACACGCCAGTGGTCCACGCCGGCGGCGAACACCCGGTCGTCCACGCCGGCGGTGAGCACCCCGTCGTCCACGCCGGGGACAACCTCCCCGGCGGCACGGCCCACGAGCACGGTCCCGGCCCCTCGGCGAGCCACGAGACGCCCGGTGGGCCGAAGGACGGCCCCGGCGGCCACTCGGACGGCCCTGGTGGCCACTCGGACGGCCCCGGTGGCCATTCGGACGGTCCCGGTGGCACGGGCCACGACGGTCCGGGCAGTGGCGGTCACGAGCCGTCCCCGGCAGGCGGCCCGGCCGACGGGCCCACGGGTGTCGGCGACGGACCGGGGAGCCCGGGCGGATCCGATGTGCCGGGCACGGGAGCCCACCACGACGATCCTCCCGGCTGGGAGAAGCCGTCCGACGACTCGGGACCGCTCGAACGCGGTGGCGAGGTCGAGCAGGCGGTCCGGGACCAGATCCGCGGTACGAAGGTCAAGCCCGGTGACGTGGAGGCGATCCTCGACACCTTGGCGCACGACCCGGCAGGCAGGGAGATCGCGGATACGATCGCCTCGGGTCGCTTCAGGGAGGCTCCCAACTTCTCGGACGTGGTATCGAACCTGTCGCGACCCAGTGAGCTGCCGGGCGCGCGCGAGCAGATTCGCCTGGCCAACCGACTCTTCGAGGACGGCATCACCGACATCTCGTTCGAGGTGAAGCAAGGCGGCCACCAGATCAAGCCGGGCGTCTTCACCGAGGCGAGAACCGACTTGGATCTGATGGCTCGGGACGCGAGTGGTCGGGTTCATGGCTGGCAGTTCAAGGACATGACCGGTCCCGACTCTCCGGCCGATGCGAGCAAGGTCGTACGGAACGTGTTCAAGAAGATCGGTCAGCTCACCGATTCGCACGCCGACTTCCAGACGTTCGTCGTCGACACGAAAGCGTCGATGGCGGACATGGAAAGTCAGATCGGGCGGTTGCAGAAAGGCTACGAAGGTAAAAACGTGCAGTTCGTCATTCGTACGCCGGAAGGGGAGATCTTCGTTCCCCGTGACGGTCAGTTCACCCCGGAGGGTGCGCGGTGATCGCGACGACGCCCGTCGCCCGCTGGGCCTGGGGCCGCGACGACGACACCGCGGACGACCTGACCCGTTGTCTTCGTGATGCGCTCGCGGCCCTTGCCGTACTGGCACGGCACCGGTTCGCGCCCACCGTGGTCGGTCTCCGGGTGTCCGTCAAGGAAGCGGGAGCGTCGAACAGCTACCTCTTCCGGGGCGAGATCCCGGTGGAAACGGAGGGCGCGGGCGCAGGAGAAACCGTCGCGCGGGTGGCGGATCAGGTCCGGGCCGTCATGAGTGCCGGGGAGATCGGCGCGGTGGACGCGTCCGTCACATGTGGCGGTTCGGTCGTCACCGGACACGCGGAGGAATTGAGCGAGCGCCTTTTCCTGCTCGGCGCATCGGCTTTCGCGGGGTTCGTGACAGTCGATCTGGTGACGTTCGCGGACGTCTGGCTGCCTTACGACCTCAAAGGCCGGCCTCAGCCGGAGGTGTACGCGGCGAACGGACCGCGTCTCGCTGCCGTGCTGGGTGAGCTGGCCGAGGTTCTCGATTCGGAGACCGACCCCGACGACCCGACGTATTTCGCGAAACCGACCGAGAGCTTCGGGCGTATCGGTTACCGGCGTACGGCGGAGGGAGAAGTCCGGTATCTGCCCGTGGAAAGTGAGCGCGGGCTGCTCGGCTATCTGTGGGCGTCGGACGGGGAGAAGGCGGCGAGCTTCGAACCGGTGAACGTGGGCGACGACATCGTCTACCACGCCGGCCTGGTGTGGCTGGAGCGTCTGGAATCGGCGCACGCGCGGGGACTGTCCCCGGCAGCGGCGTTCGAGGAGCTTTCGAGACTGCCGGACGAAGGAGGAGCCGGCCGTGTCCTGACGTCGGAACCGCCGCGGACGACGCGTCTGGACGTCCTGCGGGAGTCGGCGGACAGTGACTGAGTGGCATGTGCCACGCGGATCCGTCCCTTGAGCCCGTCCGACAGCAGGCACATGCCCGCCCTGATGCGTTCACCCGAGGAATCCGCGTCCTGGGAGTGGGAGCTCGATGAATGCGCGCCTCCCGGCCTCGACTCCGCGCTGATGACGGCGGCGCGCATGTCGGACGTGCTGCGGGAGCACGACCTGCTGCGGCCCAGCAGTCTGCGGTGGAAGTGGTTCGTCAAGGGGCGCGGCAGCGTGGGAATCACCACGGAGCTCTCCGTGGGGGAGACCCTGAACAAGGAAGAACTGTCCCGGAGAATCGCCGAGAGCCGTCCTGTCGCTTTTCCCCACGCCGATGTCGGTGCCCTCCGGATTTCGGGAAAGGGGACATGGCTGGATGCCGACGGGACGGCGCGCAGTGAATCGGATCTCGTTGTCCTGACCGTCTATCCCGAGGCGCGGCACCTGGCCGCCGAAGTGGCGGTGTTCCATGACATCTGGGGCTACTGCGACTTCCGTGGTGTTCCGCATCCGGATGTGCAAAAACGAAACGCTCCGCGCCTCGCTTCGGCCCTCGAAGCACTGGAATCGCTCCTCGGAGTGGCGCCGGAGCCGGGCGATGCCACGTATTTCGGCCGGGCCGAGGGGTACGGGATCGAGATGCCCGACCTGATCGACGGAAAGGGGCCCGATCTCACCGATCGGCTCTGAGACGGGGGAGTGGCGTTCCGAGACGAGGAGAAGTGACGTGCGGTCACCGGCTTCCGGACGAATGTCGTGCCGGGCCGTTCTGGAACGGCTGAGGTGCATCGACTGGGGCGACGCCGCCGCCGCGTACGAGCACGCCAGTTCTCGGGCGCTGCTGATGCGGGAGTATCTGCGGCGCACCGCCGAGTGGGCGGAGGCCCTCGGGGACCGGGAGGGGTGGCCCTTCTTCGACCTGGCGGAGCGCGTCGCCCCCGGTGTCGGCCTCGCGCCCGAGCTCGCCGCGGAAGTGGACGAGGCGCTGGTCGAGGTCGCCCCGGCCTCGCTGCGGCAGGCGTGCCGAGCCGCCGTCCGGTGGGCCGCGCTGCGGGAGGCCGGTACGGAGTTGCCGTCCGGCCCCTCCGTCGAGCCGTACGAGCCGCTGCTGCTGATGTGCGAGCGCGGTGGCGGCTACTTCGTCGAACAATTCATCGATCTGAACGGCGTGATGGTCCCGCTCGGCACGGTGGAGAGCAACCTGTCCACTCCACCCCTCCTCACCCTTGCGCCGTCCACCCTGGACGCGCTGGACGGCGAGGGCGCCCTCACCTACTACGCCAAGATCGACGAGGGACACCCACGCGAGCGTCCGCGCGGCCTCGTCCGGCGGCGCACCGACGACGATGAGACCTTCGACGAGGCGTTCACGCGCAACCTCCGCTGGGAGCCCACGGAGTACCTGCGGCTGTACGACCTCGGCCACAACGAGATCGACCACGTCGAGATCACAGCGGCCGAGGCAGCCCGCTTCATCGAGGACGCGGTGCGCCGGCTGAGCGCGGCGCTTCGGGCGTATCGGTTACCGGCGTACGGCGGAGGGAGAAGTCCGGTATCTGCCCGTGGAAAGTGAGCGCGGGCTGCTCGGCTATCTGTGGGCGTCGGCGGACAGCGACTGAGTGGCGTGTGGGACAGCCACTGAGCGGCGTGTGCCGCCCGGGTCCGTCCGTTGAGTCCGTCCGTGAGTGTTCAGTAAGGGAACCGGAGGATCGGTTGTGAGTGAGGAGTTGACCGTTCTGGACGCGGCGGAGGCGGTGTCCGGAGTTGGGGAGAGGGAGCGGTTCGTAGGGTCCGCGCACCGGATTCTGGCCGACCTGGTGCGTGGTGGTGCGGCGCTGGGGTGGGTCGAGCCGCCCGGGCGGGAGGAGGTCGCCGGCCTCATCGACGACCTGCTCGGCGCCGCGCGCGTGGGCGACGCGGCCCTGCGTGCCGCCTTCCTCGACGGGCGGCTCGTCGGCCTGGGGTACTGGCGCCGGTACGCTCGCCCGACGCACCGGCCGCACGCGGACCTGGAGAAGCTCGCGGTGGACGCGTCCGCCCACGGGCATGGCGTCGGCCGTGCCCTGACCGCCGCGCTCGTCGCCGACGCGCGGGGCGCCGGCATCGAGGTGCTCACGCTCGACGCCCGCGGGGACAACGCCGGTGGCTGCGGCTCTACGGCTCACTGGGCTTCACCGAGTACGGCCGCCTCCCCGACTTCGTCGCGGTCGGCGAGCGCCGCTACGACAAGGTCTTCTGCATGCTCGACCTGCGCCGGGCCTGACCCGGGGCGGCCGTCACCGGGCGCCGAGCCCCTCGGGCCCGGGCCCCGGGTCGTCCGGCGGCGCGGCCCGCTCCCGGACGAGGTGCTGGTCGAGGTCGCCCCGGCCCCGCTGCGGCGGGTGTGCCGGGCCGCCGTCCGGTGGGCCGGGGTGCGGGAGCCCGGTAGGGCGTGGCCGTCCGGCCCGAACTCGGCGTCCGCGAGCGCGGTTTGCCGCACCAGTGCGCACAACGGCGCACCGGGTAGTGGGCATACCACGCCGCATACGCCGTGGCGCTCCGGCAATCGGGTGATTCGGCAGGGATACGCACCAAACGGGCGTATGCGTGCGACTCATACTGGCGGCGTCCGGCAGGCCGACCGCCCGTGCCCTCGGCACGCGGTGCCTCTGCCTGCTCTCGAACGGTTCTGCTCAGCCGGTCCGGAGCGGCGTGGCCGCTCCCGCCGGCGACGAGGAAAAGGAGCTGTGTCATGCGCCGCAACCACAACCGCAACCGCACCCCTATCCGCTCGCTCGCCGTGGCCGCGGTGGCCCTGGTCGCCGCCCTCGGCGTCGTACCCACCGCGTCCGCGGCCCCCGAAGCGTCCGGCAGTCGGGCGGCCTACCGCTGCACGCCCGGATACTTCTGCATCTACAGCGACTGGAACGGCGGGGGCACCCGCTGTCAGTGGTCGCAGGCCAGGAAGGCCAACACCGCCGACGACTGTTCCTTCATCCAGCGCGGGCACAACGTGCGTTCGGTGTGGAACGACACCGGGCACCGTGTGCAGTACTACACGCGCACGAACTATCACGGCCGCGTCGGCTCCACCCCCTCCCACGCGGGCGGCAACCTCCAGGGCAACTACCAGATCCGCTCCTTCAAGCCCCAGTAGAGCCGGACTAGCGCCGGAATCGGGGCTGTGTACGTGACGTCAGGGCCGTCGAGCGTTTCGCCGACGGCCCTGACGGCACAGTCGTCCGGACGTGCGGCCCCTACGAGCCCCCGAGGCCCTCGACGCCCTCGACGCCCTCCACGAAGTGGTCGAACTCGCCCGCCTGGACGCCGAGTACGAACGCCTCCCACTTGCGGCGGTTCGTCGTGACGACGGTGTCCGGGTCGCTGGTCTCACGGAGGTGGACGGGGGCCTCGGGATCGCCCTCCGCGTACCCCTCGCCGTACGCGATCTCGATCCAGGGCCCGGGCCCGGGGTCGTCCGGCGGCGCGGCCCGCTCCCAGACGAGGTCGGAGGGTACGTCAGCCATGGTTCGCCTCCTCCGATTTCAGGGCGCGGAGGAGCGTGTGGAAGGCGGGGCGGGGGGTGGTCATGACGGTTCCGGCGGGATCGCCGCTCTCGGTCAGCAGGATGGCCCCGGCGGGATCGGCGGCTATGTGCACACAGGAGTTGCCTTCCGGGCAATACGACGACTTCTGCCAGGTGAGTGTGGGCATTCCGGGCTCCTTCACAGGGCCTTGAGGATGGTGTGGATGAACCTCTGCGATTCCTCGGAGGTGAGCGCCGCGGCCTCCATACGGTCGAGCAGTACGCGGTACTTGCTGAGCTGTGCCTCGGCGTCGAGGAACACCGGGCCGTGCGACTGGTCCAGGTTGACGGTGTCGAGCTGCGGAACGGGACCCTCGGCGTAGTAGATCGACTGACCCGAGCCCGGGAAGGTGTTCGCGTCGAACGGGATGACCTGGATGTGGACGTGGTCCCGCTCGTTCATGTCCAGCAGGTACTTGAGCTGCGCCCGGCTGATGTCGGCGCCTCCGAACCTCATGCGCAGGGCGGCCTCGTGAATGATCACTTGGTGCGGGGTGGGGCTGTCGCGGAAGAGGACGCCCTGGCGCTTGACTCGGAACGACACCCGGTGCTCGACGTCCGGTGGGGGCAGTTCCGGCACCGCCTGGCGGAAGATCTCGCGGGCGTACTCCGTGGTCTGGAAGAGGCCGGGGATGTGCACCGTCACGGCGGTGCGCAACCGCGTGGCGTAGTGCTCCAGCTCCGCCAGGTCGAGCATCCCGGTGGGGAGAATCTCGCGGTACTCCTCCCACCAGCCGCGCCTGCGGTCGGGGGTCATCGTGGCGAGGGCCTCGACGAGGGCCTTGTCCGAGCAGTCGTAGTGGCACGCGATGGTGCGCAGACGATCGGGGCTCACCCCGTGCCGTCCGGCCTCCATGTTGCTGACCTGGTTCTGCTTGATACCCAGGAGCTGGGCGGCCTGCGTGGAGGTGAGGCCCGCGCGCTCCCGGAGTTTGCGCAGTTCGGCGCCGAGCCGCAGTTGACGCACGGTGGGCGTGCTTCTCATGGCCAACGTTCGTCTCCTCCACCCCTCGCGGGTCACCCACACGTATGAAAACTAAAGCCCTTCGGGCATCTGGGTCTAATACCTTAAGAGTTGCCGCTACTGTTTTTCTCAGGCGCCTCGCCCAGAAGTGCCCCGCTCGACGGAGCGGCGAAGGTCACTGGGCATCGCGGACACGCACCGTACGCACTTCACCAACTCCCCTCAGTGATCGGAGACTTTCATGGCAACCGTAGCGCCGTCCTGGGCCTACACCCTCCATCTTCCGCATGATCCACGGGCACCCGGGATCGGGCGCTGCACCTTGCGGCGGGTGCTCGGGAGTTATGGGCTCGAGCCGCACGTCCCCACCGCCGAGCTGCTCGCCGCCGAGTTGCTCGCCAACGCGCAGACGCACACCGACGGGGAGTACGCCCTGCGCATCCGGTACGACGCCGGGCGCGGGCGGTTGCGCGTCGGGGTGTGGGACCGGAGCCCCGCGCTCCCGCCCGGCTTCGGCACCGAGCGGGCGGCACCGAAGCCCGGCCCGGGTGCCGAGTCCGGGCGCGGGCTCCACCTCGTACGGGCCTGCGCCGACGACTACGGCGGCTACGCCCTCCGCGAGCTCGGCTCCGCGCACGGCGGCAAGCTGCTGTGGGCCGAGTGCCGGGTGTGACCGGCCGGTCCCCGGGTACCCCTGGCTGAAATGAAGCGCCAGCGATGTGTGCCGAGCGGCTCCGCCCGCTCCGGCCGCTTCCGGTCGCGGCACCTCCTGCTCGGCTGTGCGGTGCTGCTCGCCGCCACGTCCGTCAGCGTCGCCGCCGCCGACGAGGGGCCCGGGAGGCAGCGCCTCGGCGTGACCCGTACCGCCCCGCCCTCGCCGCGCGCCGACCGCGTCGGCGTCCTCCTCGACGCCGACCGCCGGCACTTCTGCACCGCCTCCGTCGTGCACAGCCCCCGCCACGACCTCGTCGTCACCGCCGCGCACTGCGTGGACGGCGGCGGGACGACGTGGTTCGCGCCGGGGTACCGGGACGGCAGGGCGCCCCATGGGGTGTGGAAGGTGCGGGACGTGTTCTACGACGACGCCTGGGCGGACGGCGCCGACGAGGACCACGACCTCGCCTTCGCCGTGCTGGAGAGCGACGGCGCGGGGAGGGGTGTGGAGGACGTCGTCGGGGCGAACGTCTTCGGCGTGGGGCGCCCGGCCGGTGCCGGTGCCGGTGCCCGTCCCGTCACCGTCGTCGGATACCCCGACGCCCGGGAGGCACCGATCGTCTGTGCCAACCGCCCCACCGCCCACAGCCCCACCCAGCGGCGCATCGACTGCCCCGGCTTCACCGGTGGCACCAGCGGCAGCCCCTGGCTGGACCGCTCCGGTGCCGTCGTCGGCGTGATCGGCGGGTACGAGGAGGGCGGCGCCACCGCGGACGTGTCGTACAGCGTCGTCCTCGGCCGGGACGCGGGGCGGCTGTATCGGACCGTCATGGCGCAATAGTGATCATTCCCTCGGCGCGGCCCCGCCTCTAAACTGACGGGCGGTGGACTTCCGACCGGCGAGGGGCGGTTGACGGTGCGTAAGGCGTGGGTCTGGGTCACCGTTGCCGCCGGCGGCGGTCTCAGCTTCGTCATGGTGCTCGTCGTCGGCGTCTACATGGTCGCCGGGAACATGGCCAACGGCGTCGGCGCCGGTGTCGTGGCCCTGGCCAAGGGGGCCGTGCCGGCCGCGTACCAGGACCTCGTCCAGAAGTACGGCAACAAGTGCGAGGCGCTCAACCCGGCGCTGCTCGCCGCGCAGCTCTACCAGGAGAGCGGGTTCAACCCGAAGGCGCGGAGTGCGGCGGCGGCCGAGGGGATAGCGCAGTTCATCCCCAGCACCTGGGCCACCCACGGCGTCGACGGCAACGGCGACGGCCGGCGCGACGTCTGGGACCCCGCCGACGCGATCCCGTCGGCCGCCTCGTACGACTGCAAGCTCGCCCAGTACGTCAAGACGGCCTCCGGCGACCCCACCAAGAACATGCTCGCCGCGTACAACGCGGGTCCCGACGCCGTCCTCCGCTACAACGGCGTGCCGCCGTACGCCGAGACGCAGAACTACGTCAAGACGATCACCACGCTCGCCGACAGCTTCGCCGCCCCCGTGACGGCGGTGGAGCCGAGCGAGCAGGCCGCCGGTGCCATCAACTACGCCCAGACCAAGCTCGGGACGCCGTATCTGTGGGGCGGCAACGGAACGGCGGCGGACGGCGGGCGGTTCGACTGCTCGGGGCTGACCAAGGCCGCGTACGAGAAGGTCGGGATCACGCTGCCGCGCGTCGCCAACGACCAGTACAACGCTGGACCGCACCCCAAACGGAGCGAACTGAGGCCCGGTGATCTCGTGTTCTTCTCCGACGATCTGACCAACTCCCGGGCCATCCGGCACGTCGGCATCTACGTCGGTGGCGGGTACATGATCGACGCGCCCAGGACCGGGGCGG
Organism: Streptomyces sp. NRRL F-6676; assembly: GCF_000725625.1. Taxonomy (GTDB): domain Bacteria; phylum Actinomycetota; class Actinomycetes; order Streptomycetales; family Streptomycetaceae; genus Streptomyces. Next base: position 14,541 of record NZ_JOHS01000081.1, on the reverse strand, counting down.
TCATCCGGTTCGATCCGATCGACACCCCTGACTACTTCGGCGCCACCCGGGTCACCGAAGATGGCGCGAAAGCGCTCCCCAGCGCGGTGTGAAACAGCACCTCGGAGGGGATACGGGCCTTACCCGAACGGAGGGCGAGCGGGAGCCGGCTGGCTTGATACCGTCCCCCGTACGCACCTTCTGAGCTGCGGCGACGCATTTCTCTTCGATAACGTCTGCGTGATCATTCGGTGGAACGTGGAACGTTCCGGAGAGCGGTGTGCGTTCCTTGTTCACGTAGACAGCGGCAACCATCCGTGCGGATCCCGCCGCGGCACGAGCGGGGCCACGGAGACGGCCCGGTCCGTTCTACGGCCACGGGGGTGGAACCCGCGGTGACGCGTGTACGTGCGTGGAGGCGCGCGGACGGCGCCGCCGCACCGATGCGACTGGCAATCACGACGAAGGGGCCGCTGCACGATGGCTGGACTCGCCGAATCCTCCGGGTCGAACCCCGACGTCGAGCTGCTGTACGACATCAACGGCCTGGCCAAGGACGCACCGCACTGGTTCGACCGGGTGATGGAGTTCATCGGGGAGTACGGGCTGCTGCTCGCCATGGTGGTGCTGGTGCTGTGGTGCTGGTGGGGGGTGCGCCGGCGGGGTGGTGACGGGGCGGCCTCCTCCGTGGCCGCGCTCGTGTGGGCGCCGCTCGCGGCCGGGATCGCGGTGCTGGTGAACGTGCCGATCCGGGGGTTCGTGGAGCGGCCGCGGCCGTTCGTCGACCATGACGGGCTCGACGTGCTCGTCGACGGGAAGAACGACTTCTCGTTCGTGAGCGATCACGCGACGCTGACCATGGCGATCGCGGTGGGGCTGTTCGTCGCCAACCGGCGGTTCGGGATGGTGGGGATCGGGCTGGCGCTGCTCGAGGGGTTCTGCCGGGTGTACATGGGGGTGCACTATCCGACCGACGTGGTGGGCGGGTTCGCGCTCGGGACGGCGGTGGCGTTGTTGTTGTCGCCGGTGGCGATGGCTTTGCTGACGCCGGTGGTGCGGGTGGTGGAGAGGTCGCCCCGGGTGGGGTGGGTCGTGCGGGCGCGGAGGCGGGCGGTTGTGGCCGAGGCGTCGGCGGAGGTCGCGGGGGAGCGGGATTTGGCGGCGTAGGGGGGGCGGCCGGGTTTTTTCGCCCCCGCCGCCCTTACCCTTCCCATCCTGAACCTGGGGGCTCCGCCCCCAGGCCCCCCGGAGGGGGTGGGGGATGGGGGTGGGTGGGGGAGTGCGGGTGCGTCGTGGCTGGTCGCGCAGTTCCCCGCGCCCCTACGGGGCGCGGGTTTTTTAGTTGGCGCTGTGGTTTTCCGCGTCTGTTCTGGCCAGGCTTCTGGCTCTTCTCGCTGGGCCGCGCCAGCCGCAGGTGCAGCGGGCTGCGCAGAAGCGGCCCTGTTCGACGGTGGTGGTGCGGTGGGGTTCGCTGTCGCGGTGTTCTTCCGGCACGTCAACACGTTACCCAGGGGGTGTCCCGTGCTATCCGGCGCGTGACGGGGATCCCCGGTTCTCGTTAACCCGGCGACTGGAGGGACGGGACCGACCCGGCTGGGGGTAACGGCGATGGTGGCGCGGCGGCACTGGCGGACGAGTGCGGCGGTCGTCGTGGCCGCGGCCCTGGGGGTCTGCGCGGGCGGGTGTTCCGGTGAGCGCGCCGGGGCGCAGGAAGCGGCGTCCGGCGGTGACACCGTCGCCGTACTGCACGGAGCCGCCGCCCGGCTCGTGCGGGCCGGCACCTCCCAGGCGCGGACCTCCATGGAGATGGCCACCGGCGGCACCCGCGTCACCATCCGCGGCGCCGGTGTGTACGACTACCGCGAGCGGCTCGGCCGGCTGAAGGTGCTCCTCCCCGAGGACCCCGCCGGCGCGCGCGAGCACCGGCCCATCACCGAACTCCTCGCGCCCGGCGCGCTGTTCATGAAGAACCGCGGGGCCGGCGTCCCCGCCGACAAATGGGTACGGGTCGACACCGGCACCCTCTCCGACGGCAACCTCGTCACCGGCGGCGTCACCGACCCGTACGCCGCGGCCGAGGTGCTGCGCGGGGCGCGTACGGCGACGTACGTCGGGCGGACCGAGGTCGCCGGAACCCCTGTACGGCACTACCGCGGCACCGCCGACCTCGCACTCGCCGCGCGCGACGCCTCCGCGGTGAACCGGGGGCCCCTCGCCGCGGCGGCCAAGGGGTTCGCCACCGCCGAGGTGCCGTTCGACGTGTACCTCGACGACCAGGGGCGGATCCGGAAGATCCGGCACCGGTTCAGCTTCGTGGGCGGACAGTCCAAGGACCCGGTCGCGGTCGCGTCGACGGCGCTGCTGTACGACTTCGGGGTGGACGTCGACGTGCGGCTGCCCCGGGGGGCCGACATCTACGACGGGAAAATTGCCGAAAAGTGACTGGCGCCACGGCACGGGCGCGAGAACTAGCCCTTCCGTGCCATGCGCGGGGCGTGTGCCGCTCCCTACTCTTGGAGGTCGGTGGCGGCAGGAAGAGGTGATGCGCGTGGCTCCGGTCGGTGGGATGGCGGTTCAGGACCACGTGGCTCTTGCCGAGATCGAGCTGTGCGGGGAGCTGATCATCGCGGCGTCCGCGGCGCGGGGCGACCGGTTGTCGCTCGAGAGCATCGACCGGGTGCTGCGGGTCGGGGAGGACTCCGGGGACTGGGACTGACGGGGGCTTCGCCCCCCCCCGCCCCCCGTCCCTACGTGCGCAGCAGGCGTGCGATCGCCTTTGTCGCCTCTTCCACCTTCGTGTCGATCTCGTCGCCGCCCTTGCGGGCCGCGTCGGCGACGCAGTGCCGGAGATGTTCCTCCAGGAGCTGGAGGGCGAAGGACTGGAGGGCCTTCGTCGAGGCGGAGACCTGGGTGAGTATGTCGATGCAGTAGACGTCCTCGTCGACCATCCGTTGCAGGCCCCTGACCTGGCCCTCGATGCGGCGCAGTCGTTTGAGGTGCTCGTCCTTCTGTTTGTGGTAGCCGTGGATGCCGCGGTCGTGGTCCGTGAGCACGGGCGTGGCCGCACCCTGCGCCGTCGCGTCCGCCACCGTCGTCGTGGAGGGCGCCGGCGGGCCGGCCTCGGGGGGCGGGGTCGTCATCGCGTCCTCCTGGGAAGGGAAGAGAGGGCAGAGGGAAAAGGGAAGAGGGCCGGAGGGAGGGGAAAACGGGCGGGAAGTGCAACGTTATGCCGCATATACCCCCCGCCCGTATATGGTACGGGACTCCGCCGGGTAGAGACCGCTTGGCCGGTACGCCCGGCCGTACTCAAGGACCCGCCCCCGTGCCGAGCACGGTGTTCGAATGGGCGACACTGGGGACGGCCCGTTAGCCGTGGCCGGATGATGCGCCTAGCATCAGCCTGACCGAAACCGAAGCATCCCGAGGACCCCACGTGCGCTTTCGTCTGACCCCCAGGGAGACGAGCTTCTATGACATGTTCGCCGCGTCCGCGGACAACATCGTCACGGGCTCGAAGCTCCTGATGGAACTGCTCGGGGCGGACACCTCCGCCCGGGCCGAGATCGCAGAGCGTATGCGGGCCGCGGAACACGCAGGTGACGACGCCACGCACGCGATCTTCCACCAGCTGAACTCCTCGTTCATCACGCCCTTCGACCGCGAGGACATCTACAACCTCGCGTCGTCCCTGGACGACATCATGGACTTCATGGAGGAGGCCGTCGACCTGGTCGTCCTCTACAACATCGAGGAACTGCCCAAGGGCGTCGAACGGCAGATCGAGGTGCTGGCGCGGGCGGCCGAGCTGACCGCCGAGGCCATGCCGAACCTGCGGACCATGGACAACCTCACCGAGTACTGGATCGAGGTCAACCGGCTGGAGAACCAGGCCGACCAGGTCCACCGCAAGCTGCTGGCCACGCTCTTCAACGGCAAGTACGACGCCATCGAGGTGCTCAAGCTGAAGCAGATCGTGGACGTCCTGGAGGAGGCGGCCGACGCCTTCGAGCACGTGGCGAACACCGTGGAGACCATTGCGGTCAAGGAGTCCTGAGGCGCGTCCATGGACACCTTCGCTCTGATCGTGACCGTCGCGGTCGCGCTCTTCTTCACGTACACCAACGGTTTCCACGACTCGGCCAACGCGATCGCCACCTCGGTGTCGACGCGGGCGCTGACCCCGCGTGCCGCGCTCGCGATGGCGGCCGTGATGAACCTCGCCGGCGCGTTCCTCGGCTCCGGGGTCGCCAAGACGGTCAGTGAGGGGCTGATCGACACGCCCGAGGGGTCGAAGGGGATGGGGATCCTCTTCGCCGCGCTCGTCGGCGCGATCGTGTGGAACCTCGTGACCTGGTACTTCGGGCTGCCCTCGTCCTCCTCGCACGCGTTGTTCGGCGGGATGGTCGGGGCGGCGCTGGCCGGGGGGATCAAGGTCTACTGGAACGGGGTGCTCGACAAGGTCGTCATCCCGATGTTCCTGTCGCCGATCGTCGGTCTGATCGTCGGCTATCTCGTGATGACCGCGATCATGTGGATCTTCCGGCGGGCCAATCCGCACAAGGCGAAGCGGGGGTTCCGGATCGCGCAGACGGTGTCCGCGGCGGGGATGGCGCTGGGGCATGGTCTCCAGGACGCGCAGAAGACCATGGGCATCGTGGTGATGGCGCTGGTCATCGCGGATGTCGAGGACTACGGCGATCCGATTCCGGTGTGGGTCAAGCTCGTGTGCGCGGTGATGTTGTCGCTGGGGACGTACGCGGGTGGCTGGCGGATCATGCGGACGCTGGGGCGGAAGATCATCGAGCTTGATCCGCCGCAGGGGTTCGCGGCGGAGACGACGGGGGCGTCGATCATGTTCACGACGGCGTTCCTGTTCAAGGCGCCGATTTCCACGACGCATGTGATCACGTCGGCGATCATGGGCGTCGGGGCGACCCGGAGGGTGAACGCGGTGCGGTGGGGGGTGGCCAAGAACATCGTGCTGGGGTGGTTCATCACGATGCCGGCTGCCGGGGCTGTCGCCGCGTTGAGCTATTGGGTGGTCGACCTGGCGGTGCTGTAGCGCTCCGCTGGGTGCGGGTGGGTTCGTGGTTTCTCGCGCGGTTCCCCGCGCCCCGCACGGGCGCGAACGACGCCCGCCGACCGCCGGCCGACAACGCGCCCCCCAAGTGTGAAAGGGCCCGTCCCCCGAGGGGGGCGGGCCCTTGGCTCGCGGTGGCACCGCCATGCAGCACCGCGAGCGGTTCGCGGGTCAGCCGAAGCGGCCGGAGATGTAGTCCTCCGTCGCCTGGACCGACGGGTTGGAGAAGATCCGCTCGGTCTCGTCGATCTCGATGAGCTTGCCGGGCTGGCCCACCGCCGCGAGGTTGAAGAACGCCGTGCGGTCCGAGACACGGGCCGCCTGCTGCATGTTGTGCGTCACGATGACGATCGTGAAGCGTTCCTTCAGCTCGCTGATCAGGTCCTCGATCGCGAGGGTGGAGATGGGGTCGAGGGCCGAGCAGGGCTCGTCCATCAGGAGCACGTCCGGCTCCACCGCTATCGCGCGGGCGATGCACAGCCGCTGCTGCTGGCCGCCGGAGAGGCCGGAGCCCGGCTTGTTCAGGCGGTCCTTGACCTCGTTCCAGAGGTTGGCGCCCTTGAGGGACTTCTCGACGACGTCGCCGAGCTCGGACTTCTTGTAGCTGCCGTTCAGCCGCAGGCCCGCCGCCACGTTGTCGAAGATCGACATCGTGGGGAAGGGGTTCGGGCGCTGGAACACCATGCCGACGTCCCGCCGTACCGACACCGGGTCGATCCCCGTGCCGTACAGGTCCTCGCCGTCCAGCAGCACCTTGCCCTCGACCCGGCCGCCGGGCGTGACCTCGTGCATCCGGTTCAGCGTGCGCAGGAACGTGGACTTCCCGCAGCCCGAGGGGCCGATGAACGCCGTCACCGAGCGCGGTTCGACGGTCATCGAGATGTCGTCGATCGCCTTGTGGGAGCCGTAGAAGGCGGTGAGCCCGCTCACATCGATTCGCTTGGCCATGATTTCGTACTTCGCTTCCGGTCTCGTGTGGGCGGTCAGTCAGCGGGGGGACTTCCAGCGGGCGATGCCGCGGGCCACCAGGTTGAGAATCATCACGATCGCGATGAGGGTGAGGGCCGCCGCCCAGGCACGGTCGTAGGCCGCGCCGTAACCCGAGCTGTTGGCGTACTGCTGGTAGATGTACAGCGGCAGCGACGCCTGCGGGTCCTTGAACGGGTTGGAGTTGATGAAGTTCGTTCCCCACACCAGCAGCAGCATCGGGGCGGTCTCCCCGGTGATGCGGGCGATCGCGAGCATGATGCCCGTGGTGATGCCGCCGATCGACGTCGGCAGGACCACCTTGAGGATGGTGCGCCACTTCGGCACGCCCAGCGCGAGGGAGGCCTCGCGCAGCTCGTTCGGGACGAGCTTGAGCATCTCCTCCGTGGAGCGGACCACGATCGGCATCATCAGGATGGCCAGGGCGAGCGAGCCGGCGAAGCCGGAGTAACCCATGTCGAGGATGAGGATCCAGAAGCTGAGGACGAACAGGCCGGCGACGATCGACGGGATGCCGGTCATGACGTCGACGAAGAAGGTGACGGCCTGGGCGAGCTTGCCGCGCCCGTACTCCACCAGGTAGACGGCGGTGAGCACGCCCACCGGCACGGCGACGACGGTGGCGAGGCCGACCTGCTCCAGGGTGCCGAGGATGGCGTGGTAGATGCCGCCGCCGGTCTCGGTGTCGGCGACCACGCCCATGGAGTGGGACAGGAAGTAGAAGTCGAGGACCTTCACGCCCTGCCGGACCGTCTCCCACAGCAGCGAGGCCAGCGGGATCACGGCGAGCAGGAAGCAGACCCAGACGAGGCTGGTGGCGACGCGGTCCTTGGCCTGCCGGCGGCCCTCGACGCGGGCGGCGATGCCGTACGTGCCGAGGACGAACAGGATGGCCGCGATCAGGCCGAGCTGCGCGGAGTTGTCCATGCCCGCGACGAGGCCGAGGACGACGGCCACGACGACCGAGCCGGCGGCGATGGCCCACGGGGACCACTTCGGCAGCCGGGCGCCGCGCAGCGAGCTCGGCGCGGTGGCGGCGGTGACAGGTGCGGTGCTCATGCGTTGGCCCCCGAGTACTCCTTGCGGCGGGCGATGATCATGCGGGCCGCGCCGTTGACCAGCAGGGTGATGACGAAGAGGACCAGGCCGGAGGCGATCAGGGCGTCCCGGCCGGTGTCGGTGGCCTCGCCGAACTTGCTCGCGATGTTCTGCGCGAAGGTGCCGCCGCCCGGGTCGAGCAGGCTGGCGTTGATCTTGAAGGTCGGGGAGAGGACCGTGGCGACGGCCATCGTCTCGCCGAGCGCGCGGCCGAGGCCGAGCATCGAGGCGGAGATCACGCCGGAGCGGCCGAAGGGCAGCACCGACATGCGGATGACCTCCCAGCGGGTGGCGCCGAGGGCGAGGGCCGCCTCCTCGTGCATCCGCGGGACCTGCCGGAAGACCTCACGGCTGACGTTGGTGATGATCGGCAGGATCATGATGGCCAGCAGGATGCCGACGGTGAGCAGCGAGCGCGGGGCGCCCTGCTGCCACTCGAAGATCCCCGTCCAGCCGAAGTACTTGTCCAGCCAGCCGAACAGGCCCTCCAGGTGCGGCACCAGGACGAGGGCGCCCCACAGGCCGTAGACGATGGACGGCACGGCGGCCAGCAGGTCGATGACGTAGGCGAGGGCCCCGCCGATCTTGCGCGGGGAGTAGTGCGTGATGAACAGCGCGATGCCGACCGCGACCGGGACCGCGAGGGCCATCGCGATGATCGACGAGATCACCGTGCCGAAGGCCAGGACCGCGATGCCGAAGACCGGCGGGTCGACGTTGGTGTTCCACTCGAGGGTGGTGAGGAAGTTGCCCTCGTCCTTGCTGATGGCTATGGACGCGCGGTAGGCGAGGAAGGCCGCTATCGCGGCCATGATCACCAGCAGGAAGATGCCGGAACCGCGGGACAGACCGAGGAAGACACGGTCGCCGGGGCGGGTGGCCCCGCGGCTCGCGCGCTTCTCCTCGGCGGTCGCGGGGGCCGGGGGGGAGGTCGGTGGGGGCTTCTCGGAGTTCCCGGGCTGCGCGGTGTTGCCCGGCTGCTCGGGCTGTTCGGTGTTCTGTGTGGTGGTGTCCATGAGGATCTCCGGTCTGCGGAACCGTCGCGGACGGCGGTTCCGGGCGGCGGTGCACCGGACGGTGCGGTCCGCCCCCTGGTGACCCGGGGGGTGGACCGCACGCTCAGGTCGGCTGGGGTCAGCTCAGGCTCGAGATGGTCGCGCGGACCTTGGTGATGATCTCGTCGGGGATCGGCGCGTACTTGGCGTCGGCCAGCAGCTTCTGGCCGTCCTCGGACGCGATGTAGTTGAGGAAGGACTTGGTGGCGGGGAGGGTGTCCGACTTGTTGCCCTTGTCGCAGACGATCTCGTACGTCACCAGGGTGAGCGGGTAGGCGCCGGCCTCGGTCGGCTTGTAGTTCATCTCCAGCGCCAGGTCGCTGCCGGTGCCGGTGATCTTGGCGGCGCCGATGGCCTTGGTGGCGTTCTCGACGGAGGCCGGGACCGGGTCGGCGGCACCCGTCTTCAGGCTGACGGTGTTGATCCCGTCACCGGCGTAGGAGAGCTCGAAGTAGGAGATGGCGCCCTCGGTCTGCTTGACCTGCTGGGCCAGGCCGGAGGAGCCCTGCGCGGACTGGCCGCCCTTGGCCTGCCAGGCCTTGCCACCCTCGTACTTCCAGTTGTCGGGCGCGGCGGCGATCAGGTACTTGGTGAAGTTGTCCGTGGTGCCGGACTCGTCCGAGCGGTGGAACGCCTGGATCTTCGTCGAGGGGAGCTTCGCGTCGGGGTTGAGCTTCTTGATCGCCTCGTCGTCCCACTTGGTGATCTTGCTGTCGAAGATCTTGGCGAGGGTGGGGGCGTCCAGGACGAGGTTGTCGACACCGGGCACGTTGTAACCGACCGCGATCGGGCCGCCGACCATCGGGAGGTCCACGGCCTGGCCGCCGGAGCACACCTTCTTGGACTGGGTGACCTCCTCCGGCTTCAGCGCGGAGTCCGAGCCGGCGAACGCGGTCTGGCCGCCGAGGAAGGCGGTGATGCCGGCGCCCGAACCGCTCGGGTTGTAGTTGATCTGGACGCCCTTGCAGGCCTGGATGTACTGCTTGACCCAGGCGTCGATCGCGTTCTTCTGCGCGGAGGAGCCGGATGCCTGGAGCTGGCCCTTGGCGTCGTCGCACTTGATGCTGCTCGCGTTGGCCGCGGTCGAGGCGTCGCCGGTGCCGTTCGAGCCCGTGTCGTCGGAGCCGCACGCCGTCAGGGCCAGGGCGCCGGAGACGGCGACAGCACCGAGGGAGAGGGCGCGCAGCCGGTTCTTGCGCTGAAGCTTCACTTTCGGGAGTTCCTTCCAGGAGCCGCCGTTGGGGGCGGCGTGCGACGTCATGGTCCGGGCCAGGTGGGGCCGGCTTGTGATCGTCGGTGCGGGGGCCGTCTTCGCGTGGCGCTTCGCACCGGGTAAGGCCGAAATTAGGCAGAACAGGTGAAGGGGGCGATGGGTGAGGGTGAACGGGGGGTGAACCCCTGCGGGCGGGGCGGGGGATGGATCCCCAGCCCCGTGGGGCGCCTTCCGGGCGGGGGATTCGGGTGGGTATGGCGGGTGCGGGGCTGACGTGGCTGGTCGCGCCGTTCCCCGCGCCCCTTACGGGGCGCCCCCCCCGCTACGGAAGCGGGCGTTGCCAGGCCTGGTGGAAGGTGAAGCGGGCGGCTTCCACCTCGTGGCGTTGGTCGGCGTGGAGGACGCCGAGGGCGTAGGCCGTGGCGGGGGCGATGCGGGGGGTGCGGGCGGCGGCGGCCGCCGCCGCGGCGGCCTCGGAGGCGTCGCGGTGGCGGGTCAGGGCCTGGCCCGCGGCCCGCAGGCGTACGTCGGCGGGGGCGCCGGTCAGGACCTCGCGGGCGTAGCGGTGCAGGCGCAGCAGGAGGCGGACCTGGTGCCAGGGGGCGTCCTGCGGCTGCGGTGCGGTCTCCGGGGCGAGGCCGTGGACCAGGGCCGCCGCGTTGTAGGGGTGGCCGGCGGTGACCAGGGGCAGGGCGGCGACGGCGTCGGTGAGCCGCTCCTCGGCGGCGCTGGCCAGGGGACGCAGACCGGCGTCGGCCGCGGCGGGGGACAGCGGCACTTCGCTGGCCAGTAAGGCGACCCGGTCGGCGACGGCGTGGAAGCGGCCGGAGCCGAGGGCCTGGAGCGCGGTGGAGTGGGCGCGGGTGCGGGCGAGGGTGAGCTGGCGGTCGAGCAGGGCGCCCGCCTTGGCCGCGCCGACGGTCAGGCCGGCGCGGTCGGGGGCGGCCGGCATCGTCGCCCCCGCCGGTGTGTCCGCCCCCGCCGTACGTGCCCCCACCCCGGCGGCGGCCGGGACCGGCGCCGCGCCGGACAGCCGGTGCAGGGCGAGCAGCAGGTGCTCCAGGCGGGAGGCGTAGGCGTGCTCGCGGGCGAGGGTGCCGGAGAGCCAGGCGAGCTCGGGACGCATGGTCTCCGACCAGTCGGCGTCCAGCAGTGGCCGGAAGGTGTGCAGCGTTCCGCTGATCCGCCGTGCGGAACGCCTGAGCGCGCGGACCGCCTCCGCGGACTCCTCGGGGGCGCCGCCGCCCCCGGCTCCGCTCTCCCGGTGGGCCCGCAGCGAGCGGAGGAACTCGGTGGCCTGCGCCTGGAGGTAGGCGGCGAGCGCGTCCCCGCCGGGGGCGCGGCCCGCGTCCGGTGCTCCGGCGCCGGATGCGAGCGACGCGCGCCCGGCAGCGCCGCCGGGTGCCCCGGAGGGTGCTGCCGCTCGCCGGTCCGTGTCACCGTCCGCGGCCGGGGACACCCCGGCACGGCCGACGGGTCCAAGGCCGGAGGCGGCGGACGGCCCGGCCGCCCGGCCGGCCGGGGGCCGCCCCGCCGGTCCGGCGGCGAGGACGGCCGCCGCGGGGTTCGCCGACGGTCCGGTGGCGAGGGTCGCCGTGGGGTCCGTTGCCGGTGCGGTGGCGAGGGCCGCCGTGGGGTCCGTCGTCTGTGCGGTGGCGGGGGCCGCCGTGGGGTCTGTTGCCGGTCCGGTGGCGAAGGTCGCCGTGGGGTCCGTTGCCGGTGCGGTGGCGAGGGCCGCCGCGGGGTCCGTCGTCGTTGCGGTGGCGAGGACAGCCGCGGGGTCCGTCGTCGTTGCGGTGGTGCCCCGGCCGGCGGCGGGGCCCCGCTTCGCGGTGCCGCGCACCGGCGACGGCGTCTCGCCCGCCCGCTCGCCCGCCGTGCGGTCACGGGGCACGCGGTCACCGGGCGCCTGCCCGCCCGGCACGCTCCGGAGGCCGGCTCCCGAGCGGGCCGGGAGCAGCCCTCCGGCCGTGCCGGACGGTGCGCCTCCGACGGTCGGTGCCGGAACGGCCCCGTCGGCCGGGGCTGGGACGCTCGCGTTGGCCGGAGCCGCCCCGTCGGTCGGGGCCGGAACGCTCGCGTCGGCCGGGGTCTCCGGTGGGCCCGGGCGGGTCGGGGCCGGACCGCCGACGGTGCCCGGGGCGGCACCCCCGGCCGGGACCGGCCCGGCGGCCGGCCGGTGGTCGGGCGGGACGCCCGGTGTCGTCGGGTCAGGGTGTTGCTGTGCCACGCCGGCGCCTCCGGGCGTCTATGAGCGTCTCCTGGACGTTTCGCAGGGGCTGGCCCTCCGGGTCGGTCGCGTGGCGGGTCCATTCGCCGTCGGGGCCGAGGTGCCAGGAGGCCGTCGTGTCGGACATGCCGGTCTCCAGGAGCCGGTTCAGGGCCGCCCGGTGGCCCGGGTCGGTGACCCGGACCAGCGCCTCGATACGGCGGTCGAGGTTGCGGTGCATCATGTCGGCGCTGCCGAACCACACCTCCGGCTCGCCCCCGTTGCCGAAGGCGAACACCCGGGAGTGCTCCAGGAAGCGGCCGAGGACGGAGCGGACACGGATGTTCTCCGACAGCCCCGGCACCCCCGGGCGCAGCGCGCAGATGCCGCGCACCCACACGTCGACCGGTACGCCGGCCTGCGAGGCCCGGTAGCACGCGTCGACGACCGCCTCGTCCACCATCGAGTTGACCTTGATGCGGACGTAGGCGGGGCGCCCGGCCCGGTGGTGCTGGGCCTCCTTGTCGATGCGCGAGACCAGCCCGTCGCGCAGCGACTTGGGGGCGACGAGGAGCCGCCGGTAGGTCTCGCGGCGGGAGTAGCCGGAGAGCCGGTTGAACAGGTCGGAGAGGTCCGCGCCGACCTGCGGGTCCGCGGTGAGCAGCCCCAGGTCCTCGTACAGCCGTGCGGTCTTGGGGTGGTAGTTGCCGGTGCCGACGTGCGAGTAGCGGCGCAGCGTCTCGCCCTCCTGCCGTACGACGAGGGAGAGCTTGCAGTGGGTCTTCAGGCCCACCAGCCCGTACACCACGTGGCAGCCGGCCTCCTCCAGCTTGCGGGCCCACTTGATGTTGGCCTGCTCGTCGAAGCGCGCCTTGATCTCGACCAGGACGAGGACCTGCTTGCCGGACTCGGCCGCGTCGATGAGCGCATCGACTATGGGGGAGTCGCCGGAGGTGCGGTACAGCGTCTGCTTGATGGCGAGGACGTCCGGGTCGGCCGCCGCCTGCTCCAGGAACGCCTGCACGGAGGTGGAGAAGGAGTCGTAGGGGTGGTGCAGCAGCACGTCCCGTTCGCGTACCGCGGCGAAGATGTCGGGCGCGGACGCCGACTCGACCTCGGCAAGGTCGCGGTGGGTGCCGGCGATGAACTTCGGGTACTTCAGCTCGGACCGGTCCAGGGCCGCGATGCCGAACAGTCCGGTGAGGTCCAGCGGGCCGGGCAGCGGGTAGACCTCGGCCTCGCTGACCTTCAACTCCCGCACCAGCAGGTCCAGTACGTACCGGTCGATCGACTCCTCGACCTCCAGCCGCACCGGCGGCCCGAACCGGCGCCGCATCAACTCCTTCTCCAGCGCCTGGAGGAGGTTCTCCGTGTCGTCCTCCTCGACCTCCAGGTCCTCGTTGCGGGTGAGGCGGAAGGCGTGGTGCTCCAGCACCTCCATCCCCGGGAACAGCTCCTCCAGGTGCGCGGCGATGACGTCCTCGACGGGCACGTACCGCTGCGGGGAGGCCTCCAGGAAGCGGGAGAGCAGCGGCGGCACCTTGACGCGGGCGAAGTGCCGGTGCCCGGAGACCGGGTTGCGGACGACGACGGCCAGGTTGAGGGAGAGCCCGGAGATGTACGGGAACGGGTGCGCGGGGTCGACCGCCAGCGGAGTGAGCACGGGGAAGATGCGGTGCCGGAAGAGGGTGAACAGGCCCGCCTGCTCCTTCTCCGTCAGCTCGCTCCAGCGCACCAGGTGGATGCCCTCGTCGGCCAGGGCCGGGGCGACGTCCTCGTGGTAGCAGGCGGCGTGCCGGGCCATGAGCTCGCGGGAGCGGGCCCAGATCATCTCCAGCACCTCGCGGGGCTGGAGGCCGGAGGCGGAGCGGGTGGCGACGCCGGTGGCGATGCGGCGCTTGAGGCCCGCGACCCGGACCATGAAGAACTCGTCCAGGTTGCTGGCGAAGATCGCGAGGAAGTTGGCCCGCTCCAGCAGGGGCGTGGCCGGGTCCTCGGCGAGTTCGAGCACCCGTTCGTTGAACGCGAGCCAGCTGCGCTCCCGGTCCAGGAAGCGGCCCTGGGGCAGCTGGTCGCCGTCCGCCGAGTCCTCGTAGACGTCGAGATCGGCATCGAGATCGGGTTCCAGATTCGAGCCCGTGGCGGCGACCGTGTGCGGGCGGTGCGCGGCGAGGGACCCGACGGAGGGCTGCTGTGCGTGCGCCACCGGTGCCTGGGCGTTCTGCTGGCTCATGGAGCCATTCTTCCGCGTACGGAGCGGAACAGGCGCGTCGGAAACAGGAGAAACGGGAGGTGGGAGGGCGTCGGCGGGACGCTCTCTCCCCGTACGTGCCCCCCGCGCGGGGGGCGGCGTGGGTTCGGGCACGGCGGGTCGCATTGGCCGAGCGTCGCAAGGCCGGCTGAATCACTGGTTACGGCGACATGACGTGCGGGATACCGGGGGGCCTCCGGCGGGGGGCGGTTCCCCTGCCGGGGTCGGGGGTGCGCTCCCTTCGCGGGGCGCCTTTCGGGGTGGGGCGTTGGGGCGCCGGCGGGTGCGGGGGCGTGGGGGCTGGTCGCGCCCTCGCGGCGGAGCCGCACATTGATACGGCCCCGCGCCCCTGGAGGGCGCCCCTGCGGGGCGCCCTTGATGGGAGGGCCTAGGGCCTGTCGTTTGGATCAGGTCGCAGAAGGCCGAGGGCGCCGTTGCAATGCCGGTGAGCGGGGTCTGGTGCGTGCAGCTGCAAGGCGGAGGAGGGAGTCGACGCGGTGGGGGTGCCCCCTGCTCGAGCGGAGCCGAGAGCTTGGGGGAGTCGGCGACCGACGACAACGCGGCAGATGTGCGTGCCAGACCCCGCGTCTGCGGGCTGATCCAAACGACAGGCCCTAGTAGTGCTTCGTTACGTTGGGTGATCTCGCCTGGTGTTGGGCATCTTCTCGG
>NZ_JOHS01000080.1 GCF_000725625.1 Streptomyces sp. NRRL F-6676 | reverse complement strand
GGTGGTTGCCGGGGGGTGGGGTGGCGGGGTGAGGTTCCTAGTTTGGTGTGCGTTTGGTTGAGCGTGTGGGGGTGATCCCGTTCCGGTGTTGCGTATTCGTAGTTCGATGTGTACTGTAGTTATCGCGAGGTCGGGGGAACGAAGAACCGGCCGAGAATCCACACCACCTGACCCTGTTGGAGGGGATCTTCATGTCCGGCACCCAGACGCTCACCACCCAGACCGGCACCTACTCGTACTCGGTCTCCGAGGGCGAGAACGGCGAGACGATCCACGACCTGTCCCGCGTCTTCCAGGACGGTGCGCTGCCGGTCGGCGCGATCGTGATCCACCCGGACTACAACCCGTTCCCGGAGGTCGAGGGGCTGCTGAACGTCCAGTTCGGCAAGGGCGGCGCGGAGCGCGACGAGCGCACGGACGTCCCGATGCTGGGCGAGGAGCTGGAGGCCGCGTTCATCATCGGTCACCAGCTGGTCAACCCGGCCGACCTGGACGTCGACCCGGAGGCCGAGGAGAAGGAGAGCGCGCCGAAGGTGCGGTTCCTCCGGGGTTACCTCCGGGCGGCGGCGACCGAGGTCAAGTCGCCCTCGGCCACGGCCAGCAAGGCGACGTTCCTGGCCGTCCAGGACCTCGTGACCGAGCTGGTCAAGATCTACCGGGCCGACAAGGCCACCGCGAAGCGTGAGGCGAAGTACAGCAAGTTCCTCGACGCCCAGCGCGCCGAAATCCTCGCGCCCCAGATCAAGGAGATCGACGACCAGATCGAGGCCCTCCAGCTCAAGAAGGCCCGGCTGACCGAGAAGCTCAACGGCCACAAGGCCGCCTGAACCACCCGACCAGGGCCCGGCGGCCCTCCAACCCCCCGGAGAGCCGCCCCCACCCACCACCCACCCCGGCCCCAGCCCACGGCAGCCCCCTCCACCCCCAGGGCCCGGGCCGGGCCACCCACCACAGCAGCAACTTGGAGGCCGCCATGATCTCCTTCGGGCCGATGATGACCCGGCGCGGACTGCGCCGATTCGACTGCTGCCCTGGCCATAACCCGCGCTCCTACGACCACGGGCGTGAGCGCGCTGTCGAGAAGCGCGAATGGCGCCGCGATCCGGACTCCGCGATTCCGTACCGATTCCAGCCCGGTGGTACCCACGTCGAGAAGCTGAGCGCGTACAAGGCCGCCTGAGCTTTCGACCACTGCCCGGTGGTTTCTGTCCCCCACCCCAGCCCCCGTAGCACGCACCGGGCCCCCGCCCGGCCGGCGCCACCGCACGGCCCCGGCCCCCGCGCCCCTCGTGCCCCGGCCTCCGCGCCGCAGAGCCCCGGGAACACCCAGCCCAGGGCAGAACGGACCGGCCCCCCAGGACCCGTCCGCGCCCACCCCAGCCCGGCCCCCAGGCCCCCAAATCCCCCTCCACCGGGGCCAGGCCACTACACACCGACCACAGCCGGACTCGCCTCCCGGCCAGGGCTCCATGCGGACGTGGTGTCCGCAAGTAAACGAGAGGAGAACATGTGTCTCAGGACACCAGCTCAGTGAATCGTCAGGCGTTCATGGACAGGCTGCGCGAGCAGTGGGAGAAGCAGCCGACTGAGCAGTACGAGTTCGTCGGGCTGACCGGCATGGACTACAACGACTGGCTGGAGCACCGCCATGGCTGGCCGGTCGACGCGGCTGGCAACTGCCGCATCCACTCGGAGCTGGAGGAATTCCCGGCAACGGACTGCAAGGTCTGCTCGACCCTGATCAAGCTGTACGAGGAGCAGCACGGCAGCACCACCGAGTTGGCTCCGAACAGCTTCGTCACCACCGGCGATGCGGCGCACCTGTCCGCCACCTCGGCCCGGCCCATGCGCGTGGGCCGTCTCAGCGCCTCGTTCTTGGCCGACCATGCTGCCCTTGAGCAGGCGACCGCCCACTGGTCGCTGGAACAGCTCACGGCCGCCGCCAGCGCCCTCACGGCCGCCAGCATCCGGCGCCGCGAGTCCATGTTCGTGGACGTGCTGCGCGCCCTGTTCTACATCCCCCCGAGCACAGGCGAGCCCGTCGCCCGGGTCGAGTTCGTGACCGACTCCCCGGCGGAGAACGGCGTGTTCTGGGACGAGTCGCAGGTCTACCTCCACCACGCGGACGGGTCGGTGGACGAGTTCGAGGACTTCACAGAGGACGGTGACGAGAAGGAGCTGTACGCCGACCTGGACGACATGTTCCGGGACCTGCTGACAGACATCGCCGCCGACAGCCCGCCGCAGCCCGGCGACCACCTGATCGTGGACCTCACGACCGGCAAGTTCGAACGGTCCGGAAAGTGGGCGGCCTAGCGGATCACCGGCCCACCCCATCGACGCCGACCGGCTGACCCCATCGCGACTTCAACTCGGGCTGAGGGCAAGGGCCGGGAGGGTACTGTCAAGGCCCCGTAAGGCGCCCGTACCACCATGGGCCCATCCGAGCCCCACACAGCTGTCGACGTCCGGAAGCGAGGAACGACGCACCAGGCGAGGCGAGGCAGGGATTCGGCCGGCGGGCGGTCAGGTTGCGGGGCGCAGGGCGGTGCGGCGGGCGAAGGCCGTGACGCCGGGTAGGTCCGGCCGGCGCGCGGCGACCTCGGCTGTCAGCGCGCGTACTGAGGGGCGGCGGGCCTCCTGCGGTGCGGCCCGCTCAACAAGTTGTAGCTGGACGAACGCGGTCGGCACGTCTCCGGCGGCCAGCAGGGCGCGGGCGGTGTCGGTCGCCGCGCGGGCCCGGCGCTCCGGCGTGGGCAGCACAGCCGGCTTCAGGCCCGCGGCGTATGCCAGGGCGCGGTCGACGTCGCCGAGCTTCTGGTGGATCCCGACCCGGTACAGCAGGCACTGCGCTGGTGACAGCTCCCCGCCCGCCGGTAGCCGTCCGCGGTCGCGGAGGAGGCGGGCCGCGGTGTGTTCGGCCATGGATGCGAACTGCTCGGCGGCGGAGGGCATTTGGGCCTGGGCGGCGGTGTACGCCGCGGTCAGGGCCACCATGCCGGACGCGTCCAGGACGGCCGGGGAGCGGTGTTCAGCGCATCGTGCGCTTCTCCGAGCAGTTGCAGGGCCGTGTCCGCGCGGCCCGTACGGCGCAGCGGTGTCGCGGCCGCGCGCGCGGCGGCCGCGAGGAGTACCGGTCGGCCCGAGCGGCGGGCCGCCGTACCGGCCCGGACCGCGAAGGCGGCCGCCGTGTCCATCTCGCCTTCCTTGACCGCCAGTTGAGAGACGAGCACCCATACCCCCGCCGCCCGGCCGGCGCCGACCGGGCCCGTGCGTTCGCTCTCGCTCGCGCGGGCCACCATCCCAGGGAGCACCTGGTGGAGCTGGTCGTACCTGCCGGCGGCGAACAGCCTGCGCGCGGCTGGCAGATCCCCCTCGGCCAGGTGCTGGCCGCGTCCGCCGGCCAGCGCCGAGGTCGTGCCGCCCGTCCACAGCACCGCCGCGCAGAGCCCGGTGCCCAGTACCCTCCTGCGCTCCACGACCACGCCACCGTCCTCCCCTGCCGCTGTGTCCCGGGCGCCCCCGGGGTCTTCGGCCCGATCTTGCGACGGTACGGGTCCGGCCGTGCCTCGGGCAGGGCGCACACCGGTCGGCTCCGCGCGCCCCTTTCTGCCCTGGCGCGCCGGGGCCGGTGATGAGGGCGGGCAGACGGCTGTGCGGCGGCGAGGCCCGGAGAGCACGGCGCGGTCTTGGGACGGCGGTGATCGGATGGGCCTCTCGCGCCTTCCGGCACCTGGCCCGGGGCACCGAGGCAGACGGTCCTCGTTCCCATACGGGCTGGCGGCCGGACCGCGCCGCGTCTTGCAGGGGTGCCGAGAAGCATTCCAATGCTGTTGTGTATTCGCACTTCAATGTGTACTGTTGTTCTCGTAAGGCCGGGGGAGCGAAGAACCGGCCGAGAAGCCACCCGCCCAGCAGACCGCCGCCCGCGGCCTCGTCGAGGAAGACGAAGCACCCGAGGTCACCGGCTGAATCTCCTGCAACAGCCCCGCACAAAAGCGGTCTTTCCCCATGGGGCCGTCCGCGCCTACCCGCACCACTCCGACGATCGTGAGAGCTCGCGTGTTCTATCTGATGAAGTGCCCCTGTTGCGGCCGCCCGACGATGTTTCACGAACTGGAACGACACACCGCCCCGAGCCTCTTGATCGACCCCGAGACGGGCCTGCCGCCCGGCATCTCTCCCGACGGTCACCGTGTGACTCCGTCGCCAGAGGCCACGGCCCGAGCGCGTAGGCGACCTCTGTGCCAGTCGTGTCTCGATGACGTAGAGGCCGGCGGCGCGGTGACCTTCTCCGTACGTCTGAAGGGCGAGCAGACCGCGATGGCCATCGCATCCGAAATGCCCCTCCTTGACGACGAGGGCCGGGTGCTGGCCGTCCGCTGCCCGGCCGCCGGGTGCGGTGCGGTTGTCGATCTGATCAACGGCCGACTGGATCGCCACTTCGTGCGCGGCCAGGAGTGCCGGACGTCGGGCGTACCGGTGATGGTCGGTGAGGGCTGATGGCCATCTACCGTCCCGGCGAGGTCAACTGCGGTCACTGCAACGAACCGACTGGGATCCCGGCTGACGACTGGGCCGGAGAAACCCGTACCGAAGACGGCGACTACGTCGCCTCCGTCGACCCCTGTGTGCGCTGTGAGGTTCACACCTACGGCACCCTGGACCGCTGTCCTGACGACTGCCCCGACTGCGCTGAGAACGACGCCGTGTAAGGCATCGGGGCGAATGCGGAGTTGATCACCATGAGTACCCCCGTCCCGGGAACCGGAGCGAAGAAGCGTCGCCCGTTGCGTCGCAAGGTCAAGAACGCTCGGACCGGCTCCGTGGGGAGCAAGATCCTGCCGGGCCGGTACAGCGATGAGGGCGAAAAGGGGCCCTGGTTCCGCCGTCTGGTTCGCCGCGCCGAGACGCGCAGCTGGTGGCGTGAGGCATCGCGGTTCTGACACCGCCCTCACCCAAGTCTTCGACGTCACGCCGGACGGCCAAAGAGTCGCCCACGAACCAAGCGCCGCCAGGTCCCGCTCCCTCGCAGGTGTGAGGACGCCGGCCGAGCGGCCGAAGCCCTCTGCTCCACCGCTGCCGACAACGCGCGCGGCGCTGCCCCCTACATACGCGCCCGCCGTGGCGCTCGATCCTAGGAAGAATCGTGTCTGCTGATCTGCAGCTCCGCTCTCACCCCGTCGAGGCCGGATGGCGCCCGTGATGCCTCGCGATCGCGCAGCGCCGCCGCTCCGCGATCGCCCGAGCGACGACGCACGCCCTCGGCCAGGCCCTCGTCGGCCTCCCCACCCCACGATTCACTGGAGAACTGATCATGGCGGACATCCGCATGCGCTTCCTCGGGCACCCCTGGGAGCGAACCACCGTCGCTGCCGATGCCGGGCATGACGACCTGTTCATCGCCCTCTTCCTCAGGGCGATGGAGACCGTCCCCGAACTGCGCGCCTTGCCCGGTGACCTGGAGGCGTACGACGTGCGCTGGGACGGCGAAGAGGTGTCGATCTATCACCAGGATGTGAAGCAGGCAGTCTTCCGTGCCCAGGTCGAAACCGAGCGCTCTGCGCAGGGGGGCGCTCCGGCGAGGACGCGGCCGCCCGAGCTGTGGCGCGAGGAGCGCGGCCACAGCTTCTACCCGGCTCCGGAGGAGGTGGCCGAGATCCCGGGTCTGTGGGCAACGGTCATGGAACCGCATGAGCACAGGGTGGTCGGCTTCCGGTACTTCTCCGCCCGGGGCGAGTGGTACGTCGTGGAGGTCAACGACGCGACCGGCCAGGCTTACGGGTGGTCGTGCCTGGGGAGTGACCTGTCGCAGGGCCGGTGGGGCCTTATCGATCTTCCGGCTCTGGAGTCGTTCCGTCCGGACGGTGACCTGTCCCACCTGGTCGTCCGCGATCTCGATTTCACGCCCGATTTCGCGGCCAACGTCTTGCCGGAGGGCCGCGCTCAGGATTCTTGCGGGGATGCGGATTGCCCCGTGTGTCCGCCCGATTTCATGACGGAGTACGTAGCTCGCCTGCGGGCCGTGATCGCGGAACACGGGTTCGCCGTCCAGCCGGTGCTTGGTGATGAAAGCATTGCTGATTATTGCTACACCATCGGTCTGCACAAGTCTCTGGGGCATGAGTTCGTGATGACCGGCCTGGACGTCAGGGTGATGCAAGGCGTCCTCCATTCCGTCGTCGAGCGGTTCGCCGGATCGTGCGGCCCGGTTGCCGGTGAGGTGCTGGACGGGCTCCTTGCGGACGGATTCCAGCTGCTCATGCGCCCCGTGGAGTCCTTGGAGCCCTTCGCGATGCTGCGGGCGGTGTACGGCAAGGAGATTGCCGTGCCGTACTGGCAGGCCGTGTGGCCCGATCGCGACGGCGTCTTTCCGACTGACGCTTCTTGCTCGCTTTCCCCTGGAACGCAGCCGCTTCTTTAGCCCCCATCTTCGAGCGTCCAGCTCTTTACGTTCTGGGAGAGTTTTCTGTGCGCCAGCCTGAGCCTTTGAATCCTGTTGATGAGTTGCGGCTCTTTCTGGACTTCGCCGTCCCGCTGCGCGGCGCCGAAATCGCGCACAACCTCAAGCGATGGGGCCACTCTCGTGAGCAGGCCGAGAGCTGGCTACGCAGTGAAGCCGAGCGCGCTGGCGGCAGCTTGGGCGAGAACGGCGATGTCCTACAGTTCAGTGATGGTCGCCCTCGGTCCGGGCGCGCCCAAGGCCGTGTGGTCCGGACCGCGAGTGAACTGGCTCGCGGCGTGGCGGCGGCCGCGCTGCTCGCTCAGATGGAGGGGAGGCGCGGGGTCGAGGCCTTCGGCGGCTTCTACGGTGTCACCGCCAGGCCCACCGAGACCGACAGCGCCCGTGTCCGGGACGGGGACGACGATGTAGTCGGTGACGCCGCTCACGGCAGCTGACTCGCGGAGAAGCTGGCCAGGTCAACGCCGTATGGCAGTCTCCGCACCGTCCTCGACCTCGGGTCTCGGCCCGGCCGGTGGGGTCGGGGTGGTGAAGCTCGTGCAGGGCCGTGGTGTCACTCGTTAGGCTCGCCGTGGCCCGTGCCGGAATGGAGTGTGCGGGACAGGCCCCGGTCCCCGTGATGGGGCGCAGTACGGCCGGGGCCGCCGGCACCCATACGGGCTCGACACCGTGGTCGCCAGTCGGTGGACGACAACTTTTCAGCCGGGGTGTGGGCCGGCGGTCTCGCTCCAGCCCACACGGTCTGCGCGTGGTCTGTGACGGTCATGCCAAATTCCCACAGCTCCGGCCAGCCGTGCTCGCGCCACAGCTGGTGTCCGTACTTCAGGGAGCGCCACAGGTCCGTCCCATCGCCGAAGACCGAGACCAGACCGCTGTCGGCGCGTTCGGCGGCGTCGCGCAGGGTGAGCGACGGAGCGCTGCCTCGCCGGCGCAGCACGCGTTCCCGGCGGCGATCGCGTCGGCCAGTCGTGCTCGGGCGACTGCTAGCTCCCGGGGCAGGCGCGAGAGCAGGCCGGGCCGCCCGGACGCCTTCGGATCGGCATCCGGCACGGCGATCTCAGGAGGCTGCGCGACGCCGGTGTCGCCGAAGACGGCGTGTCGTACGGCATCCCAGTCTTCGCGGCGCCACCAGTCGAACAGGCGGGCGCTGCCGATCACCGGCACGGGCAGGGTGTCGGCGAACGCGCGGTCGGTGTAGACCTCGGCGTCCCGCTGCGTGGGGTGGAGCTTGATCTGGTGGTTGACCACCAGGACGCCGCCGTCAACAGGCTCGGTCCCGGTCAGACCGGGCCAGGTGTTCAGGTGCTTGAGCAGTTTGTCGGGCAGGGTGTGCGGTGGCCGGTTGTTCGCCGACTTCACCTCGACCAGGACTCGGCGGCCGCCGTACTCGGCCAGCAGGTCCGCCGACTTGGTGCCGAACACGTCGTCCAGGCGGGTCACCGTGGCGCCGGCCGCCACGAGGGCGTCGTGCACCGCGTCCTCCAGCGGGTGGCCGGTGCCGAACAGCAGGCCGTCGCGCAGCGGATCGGCCACGGCCCGCAGCGCGGCGAGTTGCTGCTGCAGCTCGTTCTGCCGCCGCTCGTGGGCGCGCTGCTCCTCGGTGATTGTCTCGACCAGCCGGGCTTCGGCGTCGGTGGCGAGGGCCGGGTCGCGCACCAGGGGCGAGCGGGCGCGGGTCAGCGCGCCGGGCACGTACGCGGGCAGCGCGTGCTGGACCAGCCACTCCCCCAGCAGCCGCTGGTCGGTGCCGTGGGGAACCACGAACCACCGGGCACCGCCGCCCGCCGGCACCCACACCCCCGCAACCGGGTCGCCGAGGCCGTCGACCAGGATCGGGCGCAGCTCCCCCTCCCCCGGCGGCGGCCATACCCTGGCAACTCCGGGACGCGAGGACCCGGATTCCTTGCGGTAGGTCAGACGGAACCAAGTGTCCGGGGGACAGTTGAGCAGCCGGGCGCCGAGGTCGTGCTCGGCGTGGTCCAGGCCGTCGGCGAGTTCGGGACTCACGCCATCCGGGAGCGGGTTGGCGGAGATCGAACCGTAGTAGTGGGGCAGGTGGATGCCGGGAGCGACGGTGCCGGAGAAGACGTTGTGGCTGCGTGTGCCCGCGCCGGTGCAGGCGACGACGAGGGCGGTCTCACCTCGCTTGCGGGCTCCCGCGACGTAGCGCTTGTAGGGCTCGAGGCCGGTGGCGGGTCCGAGGACGGGCGACAGAACGGCCGCGCAGTCGCCCGTCTCCTGATCCTTCCACCGCGGCTCCACCCCAAGCGCCGCCCAGTCCACCACTCCCGGCCGCACCACCGGGGCGGGCCGACGGCCCGCTCCGGCGGACGTGCCGGTCATGTCGGGGGCCGGGGACGCCAGCGGTTCGCCGGCGATATGCAGGGGGACCGGGACGGTGCTCGGGCCGGGCGTGCTCATGGTGAACACGGTAGCCGACCCTAGAGCGTGAGCCTGCGTCAATTCCCCCCGGGAACTGCGGGACCCCGGCCCTCGCCGGCGTGCCGTACGGGCCTCCGGTGCGGGCCTGCCGCGTCGGCACGGCGGGCGACGGTCGATGTGGGTGTCGATCCCTAACGGTCGACCTGAACGCATGTGCGTGTCTTGGGTGTTGTGACCTTTGCTCTTCCACTACAGTGCGCAGCTAGTGCGAGCGACATGCACGAGCTCGGGACCCCGGCGTGTCCCGGGTCGGCCGACACCAAGGCGCCCCGAAGTGGGCTTGAGCCTCATCGTGCTGTTCCCTGTTATGCAGCTCTGTTGCAAAGCCCGTGGCTGATGCCTCGCGGGATTGATGAGTCTCCGCACCGTGACCACCTAGCAGATCAGGATGAACAGCCACAGGACGGCCCTGGCACGGCCAGTGAGACTCGTGAACGTCGGCACGGCCTCAGCAAGATCCCACGTAGGCAACGTGGTGGTCGGGCTGAGAGCCGTGTGCCCCCGGTCCGGCCGCCGGAAAGGTCATCCGGACCGTTGAAGTTCAATCCATCGTTCGGCGTCAAAGTGCTGTTGGTCATGGTGTGCGCCCTGGCCTCGATAATCGTGGCTACCGGTGCTGGAATCCTCACCTACACCACCGGGGCCTCCATCGCCGAGGCCGTCCTCTCTGCAGGGGGCGCCTTCGCGGTGTCCATGACGCTCGGACTCACGACACTGGCCGTGCTCGGTCTCGTCTGAAGACTGCCCAGGCCGGGCCTCATGACGTGGGGCTCGGCCCGGCCGTCGGCTCTCTCCTGCTGTCGCCGGGTCCGAGGAAGGCGTGGCACGGCTTCAGCTCGGGGCGGTGCGCATTCTTGCCGGACTTCTTGTCTGCGAGGACCTTCCGGAGACCGGCGGCGGTGAGCGCATCGAGAGGAACTGTGGGCCGGGAAAACGGCACGGGCCCTGTCCCGGAGACATCGAGGTATCTCAGGTGCCGTTCTTCAGCGAGTGACAGACCGCCTGTTCGCTAGCAAGTGGCGCGGCACTCGTAGACCGCACGCACCAGCGCTTCGAGCGCAGCCTGCGCACGCTCATCGCTCTCACCCTCATCGAGGACTTCCAGGGCCGCCGCGGCCGAAACCTGAACCTTCCGGGGAAGCGCCTCGGACGCAGCAATCTGATATGCCCGGCTACGCCGGGCTTCCCGCTCCTCTTCGCTCACACCGCCCGGCGTGAGCGGATCTACCGCGGCCTGGTACAGGCAGATGCCGATGACGACCGCGTCAGCCGCCCCCTCGGCCGACCCCTGCACTTCAGCAGCATCGGCCCCCAGCTGCGTCAGCGTCCGTCGGCGGGAAAACACCAGGGCACCTATGCACACCCCCATCAGGCCGGCCCCTGCAACAGCCCCCCGCCAACCCCAGAACGAGAGGCCAAGGCATGCTCCTCCGACCGTCATGCACGCCGAAAGCAGCACGATCTTCACGTAGAGGCGGAAAGCGAGCGACGACGTCATGCCCAGCAGTATGCCGAGAAAGGCGCGGCTTCTCAGCCGGCCTGCGAGACCCTATGGCCTGGGACGGGCATGCCTCTGCGGCCGCAATAACGCGTGGCTCCTTCGGGGATGACCTCCCCATAGCCGTCCTCGACCCAGAACACGCGCTTCATGAACACGCCACCGTCCTCTCCGGCCGTTGTGTCCCGAGCGTTCCTCCAGTGTCTTCGGCCCGAGGCTCCGGCGGTACGGATCCGGCCTGCGCCTCGGGCAGGGAGCACGTCTGTCGGCTCCGCGCGCCTCTTTTGACCGCACCAAGCAGGCCGCCGCCGGGGACGGGTCCGTCCACCAGCTGACGGCCGCCGCGACGGCCTCCTTGCCCATGCCTTCGCCCCGGCCCGGCGGGGAGCGCTGGTACGAGAGTCCGGCGCGGCCCTCGCACCTGTGGTCGGCGCCGATGGCCACCAGGCCGATCGGCCGCTGGTCGGCGACGCGAACGGCGGTGAAGGCGCCAGCCGTCGTCAGGTAGGCGGCCTGCCGGGCGGCGACAGGATCCTCCGTGACCGGACCCACTGAGGTACGCGCGTACACGGCCGACCGACAACAACCCGCTCACCAGAGAACCGTCTTCCTCGGTGACGGGCCGCAGGAGAAGACAGTCGGTGCGCGGGCCAGACACGGGCCAGGGCGGTGTTCCGACTCGTCGCACCGCCCACCGAGGTCGGGACAACTCTCCCCGGACCGGGCGTCGCCGTGCGGGTTCGTCCGCTACAGTCACGCGGCAGGGCCGGAGCCACGACTCCGGCCCCCTAACCGACCGCTAAAGCAGGTCAGTCGGTACCCCCATGCGTTTCGAGCAGAGCGAAATACGTTTCGCGCTGATGCTCGGTCAACTCGCCGTCGAGTGAGAGCGCCGACCGCAGGGCGCTCAGCGAATCCGCCGCCGGCACCTTCCACGTCGCGTGGGCCTGGCGCTGGATCTCTCCGATGGTGGCGTACGCCTCGCCGGGGAAGCACCGGATGTACCAGTCGAGCATCTTGCCCACCGAGGGTGTCAGGTTGAGGTGCCACCACTCCGGGGACGCCGCAGCATCCGGGGCCTCCTCCTTGTCCGCGAACATCTCGACAGTCTCGGCGAAGTCGTGCAGCACCGCTGCCCGCACGGTGCGCCCGAGGTGTTCAGTGGGGACGATCTGGTCCAGGCCGGCGGCCACCGACCAGGCGAGCTCGCCCGCGATCTGGGTGACGGACTCCCTGTTGCGGTGGCGCAGTACCCATCGCTTGCGCACGTCGGGCCGGTCGTACAGGGCGTGCTGGAAATCGGCGGCGAACCGGTCGCGCACCTCGGCCGCCCCGGGCGACAGCGCGTCGCGGTCGTCGGCGGACATGGCTTCGCCGACGCCCGTGTAGGAGCGCTTGCGGGCCTCCACCCAGTCATCGGCCACCGCGCGGGCCCACTGGTCGCGACCGCCGACGATGGCCTGCGGGCGTGGGACCTCGCTGTTGCCGCGCGAGATGTAGGCCCGCAACGTCGAGGCGCTGATGCCGCCCAGCTCCGCCATCTCCGGGGCACCGATGAGCTGCGCCCCCGTCAGCTCGGGGCTGGAGACGTCGATCACGCACCGTTCCAGCGGCAGGGCACCGTCATGCTCCTGGTGGTGCTTCGCCCACAGCGCCAGGTGGTCGCGCCAGTTGTCCGGCCACGGGGCGTCCGGGTCGAAGGTGGCCACCTTGCTGACGTATGCCTTGGCTGGGTCGGCCCGCCCGTCGAGCATGTCGGAGGCGGTCACGGT
Organism: Streptomyces sp. NRRL F-6676; assembly: GCF_000725625.1. Taxonomy (GTDB): domain Bacteria; phylum Actinomycetota; class Actinomycetes; order Streptomycetales; family Streptomycetaceae; genus Streptomyces. The sequence continues at coordinate 7,934 of NZ_JOHS01000080.1, read as the reverse complement.
GACGGCCATGCGGGCCTTTCGCTTCTCGTAATCCTGCGCGACGGGGTCCCAGACCTGGCCGGGCCGGTACCACGTCTCGCCATCCCACCAGTAGCCGCCGGCGCGAAACAGCAGCACCTCGCCGTCCCACTCTGTGTGCAGTCCCGAAGTGTCACCGTCACGCACGAGCAGCACGGTCCGGCCGTGCTCGGGGTGAGAGCGCACCGCCCAGCCGAAGGTGTGGTTGAGCGGGTCGGTGGTGAAGGCTCGCCAGCCGCCGTCCGTGCGGTTCTTGTCGAAGCGGCCCCACATGCCCGGGCCCTTGTTGCGACCGACGGCCTCGATGGCCTCCGGACCCTCGTCGAGCGGGAGATGGGAGTCGTCGATAAAGGGGAGGCCCGGCACCGGATGGTCGGTGCGCAGTCCGTTGGCGAGCGGAAGAACGTGGCTCAAGGCTGATTCCTCGATTCACTTCAAGTGCTGCACTCTTTGTGCATCACTGAACCTGTCTCTCTTATACATGCGCTGCAACCCTCTTCGTGCAGCCGAATCCGGCCAACCTCACCGACAGTCGTCCGGGAACCGCTTACAGAGGTGACCGCGTCGGATACGTTCCTCTCTCATCCAACGCGACGGACTGGACACGACGACTCGTTGCAGCGTGTCACGACAGGAAGGAAAGCCAGCCCGTGCTCGAGTACTTCGCCCATGACGAGCCCCGCCCCGCCCCGTTCAACGCCGACGACCTGAAGCCGGAGCATGCCAAGGCCATCGGTGCCTTCCTGGACGAGCGCGTGAAGGAACTCCGTGCAAAGCATCCTGCGGGCAGCCCTGAGCACCGCGCGGCCCGCACCTTGAAGGAATCCGTCGGAGTGCACCTCGACGCGCTCAACGAGTGCTTCGAGGATGAGGAGCCCGAAACCCTCCAGGCGCGCAAGACGTCCTGGAACCGGCTGGTGTTCATGGTCTGGCACTGGGAGGGCACTGAGGGGCACGACGCCTACCAGTGGCGGCTGGTCCGCCACCTCGACGCCGACGCCGCGGTCGAAAGCGCCCGCCGTCTTCTCGCGGCCCGTCAGGAAGCGGCGGACAAGAAGCGTGCCGAGCGGCAGTAGCCAAGGTCACCGGTACCTCAAACCGCTCAGCGCCAACCGTTTCGGAAGGCAGAGGTCGCATACGGGCTGGGGGGCGGACGGAGCGGACAGCTATGGCGTGGGTTTGAAGGGCGCGCGATACGGGGCCGCTGTAGCCCTTGAGTGCTCTGTTTCGGCCGCAAGGGACCAGGCCTGCAGTCGGTTCAGGCGGCTGGCCGAACGTCGTCCTGTTCGAGGGGCGCGCCTTCCGGAACGGCGCCCTTCGCGTGTTTGAGCGCTTGCCGGGCGGCGACCATGGCTGCACCCGTGATGCCTTCCCGTTCACATCGCGCCCACCAGGTGTGGCATTGCACCAGTGCCGTGGCGGCGCGCAGCTCCTCCATGAGCCTGTCGAACTCGGTGGCCTCGTCGGGCGTCCAGCCGGGGGACTCGGGTCGGCCGCACCCTTCCCTTCCTCGCTCCCCCTCGTCTGGCCAGCCGGGGTGGGGCTCACGGGACCAGGGGAGCGTCGCCTGGTGGGCGCGGAGGGCGGCGTACAGATCCGTCACCTGGCGCTGGGCTGCGACTAGGTCGGCGGGAAAGCATTGCGGGTCGAACGGGTCTGGCTCTGAGGCGGGGGTGCTCATGCTCCGGAGCTTAGTTCGACCGACTGACAAACCTCCGCCAATGCGACGGCGTCGGTAGCCAGAGCCCGGTGACGGGTACGGCCCTGTATCTCGCTTCCGCCCGGCACGGGCCGCACGGAAGGCGGGGCGGGACCCTCTTTGGTTTCTCAGCAGGAGGATCCGCTGTGGCTCTTCCAGGCAGGAAGGCCGGATGCCCTGCGCACGAATCCCCTTCGGGCTTCATCGCTTGCGGGTAGGGGCGTTCACGTGGTCATCCGGCTCGGGCTGCGAGCAGTTGGGCTCGCGTGTAGGTCGCCGTGTCGGGGGCGTTGCGCAGGAGCTCGAACAGGGCACGCGGGGCCGCGGGGTCGTCGGGACGTACCGCAGGTGCGGAGATGTCGTCGAGGAGGACATCGACGAGGCGGGCGAGAGCGAGGCAGCCGTTGCCCGAGTAGCCGTAGCCGATGCCCCAGCCGTCCCGTTCGGGTGCCAGCCACAAGGTCTGGTCTTCGGTACGGATCCAGCAGATCCCGGCGCTGAGGACGAGGGCCGCGAGCGGCGAGCGGGTCGGCAGGCGTTGCAGTGTGTAGCTGGACAGGTCCGTAGGGCCAGTGCCCGGGGCGCGCTGCAGCACGGGGACGCCGGCGACGGGATCGTGGAGGAGGATGTCGCTGTCGGCATCGCGGCCGTTGTCCAGCAGGACCTTCTCCAGGACGGTCGGCGGTTGATCGGCAGCCGCCGGGGCCAGGCGCTTGGCCCACTCGCGGGCGGTGGCGCAGGCGTCTGGCCGCACGCTGACCACAGCTCCGGTGTGCCAGTCCCGGCCGCCGTCCCAGCGCTGCGCGAAGGCAGCGACCCGGTGGGCTAGGACGTCGCGGCGTTCGGTGATGCTCAGCCAGCCGGCGCGGCGGACCATCTCCGTCGGCTCTTCGGGCTCGGGACGCAGCAGCGGAGCCGGTACCGCGCCGAGGACGAGGTGGGCACCGTCGCCGCCGTCGGCCGCGTTCTTGCGTAGTTCGGCGATGTAGCGGGTGGTCGAGGTGTGGCCGCGGTGGCGGACTTCGCGAGCGAGGTACCAGCACAGCTCGGCCGCAGGGGACCCGTCCGGTTCGTCCGCGGCGAGCTCCGTCAGCGCCGTGACTGGGGTGGCGATGTCGTGCGCGGGCACCACCGCCGGTGGGGTGCCCGGCCGCCAGGCGGCGATCGCGTCGCGGTCGCGCAGCGCGTGGAACCAGTACGGCGCTGGCTGTCCGAGAAGGGCTGCCAACTCGGCCCACGTTGTGTAGTACGGCTGGTCGCCCCCGTCAACGTCGCAGGCCTGGAGGTCGGGCACCCAGGGCTGGCTCACCTGGGTGCTGGTCTGCGCCACGACCACGCACGCGTACCTGTCGGCCAGGCGTGCACCGTGGTGGCGGCGCAGGGCATTGGTGACGGACTTGGGGGCGGCGTTGCCGTCGACCATCGAGTGCACAAACGCGATGCCGCCGCGGTCGGTGTCCCACCGCAGCACCGCGTATCGGTCGATGAATTGCGCCCCGTCGAACACGGCGTTGGCTACCGGCCGTTGGAGCCACCGCTTCTGGCTCGCATGACTGTTGTCGTCGGTGTTCCGAGTGAACAGCGCCACGACGTTCCCTCCCCGAGGCCCTCAGCACATGCCACCCAGGCCGGGACACCGGCCGGGATCGTCTGCCGCTCCCACTTTGCCCGGCAGATCGGCCCGGTACCCGTGAAGCACGAGAACCGGACATGGCCGACACCAGACCGCCCCGGCCAGCCTGGATCTTCTCGGACCGACCCGCGGTACATCCGGCCTGACTGACGTCGTGGCGTGACAGTGTCGACTGTCCGGGTGCGAGGAGACCGGCATGTTCCGCGCCGACCGACTTGCTTCTGCAGGACGGTGGTTACGAGAGCCGTAGAGTCGCGGGGTGGACTCCTGCCCCGCTCACTACTCCTTTGTCTCACGGTGCTTCGACTGCTGTCGGCAGGCACTGAGCGCGTGCCCCGAGGATGTCGGAGACCTCACCCGGCGCGATCCGGACGCCTTCGCCGAGTTCGCCAGGGAGCACCGAGCGTGGGTGGAGAACCTGTTGCTTGCCGAGTGCGCTCATCGGCCGCTGATTGAATGGTCCTACCCTGGCGGGCCTCCTCCCCTGGTGCGCTGGGCCGTCTACGCAACCCCCGCAGTCGCCGACGTACTGCCGGTGCCTTGCGCGGTCGCCGTCGGGCTCGCCCGGGCGCACCAGCAGCGTGAGGGCCCTCGCAGCCGGCATGAATCGTGGACTTCCCGGCTTCTGGCGCGCCTCGATTCCCACGTTGACCAGCGGCTGGCACAGCTGTGGCGTGACCTGGCACTCCTGGCCGAGGAGCGCGACCCGGTCGCGGCAGCCGGACTGCGCCACATGGTCGAGAAGCAGGCGCGGCCGGCGTTGTGGGCGCGCTCCCTGGAGTGGCTGCTGCTCCTGGGACGTCATCTCGAGGGCCTGGACGTGGCGCTCACCGTTGCACTCGCCGACAAGCACCGGATAGTCCGGCAGGCGGTCAACCGGTGCAGCCGAAGCATGGTCCTTCCGGTGCAGCTGCGCGCCGGCGGGCTACGGGCCGCCACCGAGAGCGCAGGGCCGCTCGAAGAGCGGCTGCTGAACGTCCTTGCCGCGTCGGTCGACGCCCGCCGGGCCGACTTCCCACGGCCGTTGTCTGCGCCGTCGTCCACCTGGCTTGCCGACCACGGGCTGGAAGACCTTGTGCGGGGCGCCACCCGCCGAGCGGTAGCCGAGTTTGCCAACGCCATGCACGACCTCGGGGCCGCGGAGGAAGAACACCTGACCGCGACACTGTTGGCCGGTCTCGCCGCTGAGTTCACCGCCCTGCCCGCCCGCACCCGGCTGGCCGGCGTGGCCGGCCCGCATCTGCGGGTCGGCCACCGCACCGTGACCAAAAAGGAGGAACGGGCGAACGGAGCAGACATCGGCGTCGTCGTCGACGTACGCGTTCCCGGTCATCTCCACTTGCGCACGGGAGACCTCATCCAGGTCAAGAAGTCCGCCGCGCTGACGCCCGGGCGCGCTGGGCGCGAGGACTCCTGGACGGTCAAGCGCCGCCAACTGCACGACCTGTTGGAGCACAGCGCCAGCTCCGTGTACTGGCTGGTCCGCGGGAACGGTGACGTTCTGGTGGTCCCGGCCAAATTCCTCGCCGCCGTCGAGGGCGCCACCGCCCGCCCGTCCACGCAGCAGTTCACCGTCGGCTACACGGTCGTCCGGCACGCCGCGGTCATGATGGAGCAGTACCTGCCCGATCTGGTCGTGGGTCTGTGGCTCGGCAGCAGCAGCGAGCGCACTCTTCAGGTGGCGCAAGGCACCGGCCGTACGACCCGGCCCCGGTTCGCCCTCAGCATCGACATCGTGCTCGAGCACATGGAGGGGTGAGCCGGCGTCCCTCATTGGATGCGGTAGCGCCGGTGAGCTTGTGAAACTTGGCGGCGAGCGGCCTAAGCGCCGGTGGATACTGCCGGGGTGGTGAAGGATCTGAAGAGCGCGCTGGCCGCGTTGGACGCCCAGGAGCCGGGCTCTCTGCTCGGCCTACGCGAGACGCAGTGGCTCGACGCCAAGGCGGCCCCGTACCAACTGGCGGGCCCCAAGGCGGTCGAGGAACTCGCCAAGGATGTCGCTGCGTTCGCCAACGGGGGCGGCGGGCTCATCGTCATCGGCATCGCTACTCGACCTGAGCACGACGAAGAGGTCCTGGACCGCATCGTCGGCCTCGACCCGGCCGCAGTGAACGTGGACCAGATCCGCAAGCTGATCCGTCAATGGATCACCCCGGCTCCACGCGGCGTCCGCGTCGGATGGTCCGGTGCTGACGGCAAACGTGTGGTGTTCATCGATGTCCCCGAGCAGGCCGCCGGCACGTTGTTCGTCGTGCCAGCGCCGGTGGGCAAGCCCGGGTCTCCGCGCACGGACACAGTCGCCGTACCGATGAGGGATGGCGACAGCACGCACTGGCTGCCGCGGGCCGAGATCCAGCAGCTGCTCTCCGCTGGCGTCCACGCCTCTGGCATGCCCACCGCTCAGGCGCTCACCGAGCTCGTGCGGCAAGCCGTCTCTGAAGCCGGGCCGGACGGCGGGCTGCGGGTCGGGCAGGGTCTGCCCGACCGCGAGCGGGAGATGCGGGCGGCCTACGAGCAGCTGGCCGGCGCAGGACTGGGCCGGCCGGCCGGAGAGGCGTGGGCGCAGGGCTCGGCTGCTCTGCAGGATCTGCGCCACGAGCTCGACGGCGAGCCGGGCTGGGTGCTGTGTCTGGTGCCCGGCCGCCCTCCGGCCGCCGTCGCCGAACCCGTCTGGCAGGCGATCGTCGAAGCGGGGCGGCGTGCCCCGGGCGGTCAGGACCCGCTCTCGGCCGTCGGCTTCCCCCGGCTTCCCGCCGACTCGGACACCCCGTGGGTGATCCCGGCCGACGCTCGGAGCGTGGACCTCGACGGCGGATCGTGGGGTGCGGGCCGGCTGTCGTGTTCAGGCCGCGGCGTGTGGCGGTGGCAGCCGCTTCCCCGCTTCAGCCTGGACCAGGGCCGGTCGGCCGAGATCGGGACCGCCAGTCAGACGCCGGCGCTGCGCCTTCGCGCCCTGGTGAACCTGCCGTGGGCCGACCCGGGCGCGCTGGAGGTCAGCAAACCCCGGCGTACGCTGCTCGAGCAGCAGCTTGCGCACAGCGCGGTGGCCGGTGCGGTGACGATGCTGTCCCGGCGTCGGGGCGCGGAGTTGCCCGCCGGTCGCTGGGAACGGGGGCCCTTTGGCAACTCGGCCCGGTCCGTGGGGTACACGTGCACATCGCCGCGCCGGACGGCGGGCCGGCCGTGAAGGCTTCCGTCATGCTCGCTCTGCCCACCACGATGGAGTCCACCGTGGTCGCCTGCGCGGACGTCCTGATCGAGAATTCGGAGGCGTGGGCCGCGCTCCTCGGTCCTGGCTGGGACACGCAGCTGGGCCTCGACGAGGTCCAGGCCGTGCTGCTCGCCTTGTGGGAGACGGCCGCCGAGCTGCTGCCTGATGTCGTCGGCGACCCGGCCGGGCTGGCGTGGGCTGCCCCGCCCACCACCGAACTGCGGATGACGTGCGAACAGCCCGCCGACAACGGCGTCCTGCCGGATCTGGACACGCACGTCGACCTGACGCCGCTCGGCCCCACCGACGGCGGCTCCAGGTCGCGGATGGCCGTCACCATCACCACGGCGCCCGCCATGGTCCGCGCAGAGCGTCAGCGCCTGTTGCGGGAGGCGCTGGTGTACATGGCTCGCCAGTTCGGCTACGTCGACGCCGAGGTGGACCTGCTGTAGGCCGGACTGTGCGCCCCGGCATTGCGCCAGAGAAGAGAGCGTGGAACCTGGTCTCTAGCGGACTGCTTGGCGGTGGGGCCTGTCCGTCGTCGCGGCAGGGCAGCCGACAGGGAGCGCCGCGCTTCGAAGTCGATATGGACGGTGCCGGTCAGGTCGACCGTGTCGGGGCCTCTTCGGCGGTGCCGACTGCACGAAGGCCCGGAGGAACTTGTCGTGGCCCACCGTAGTGAACGCAGAAGCGCCAGCGTTGGTTTACCTGCGGTGACACGTCCCCGCCGGAGTTCGGGACGTGCCACTCGGTTTCCGCCAGTGCAGAGCCGCCTAGCTGATCACAAAGGGAATCAGAGCCACCTCCACATCCCATGGCGTCGATGAAGGTGACCTCAGCACGAAGCTGTACTGGCGGCCATCGTCATCGGGGACAGCCGCAGAGACGCAGCGCGGATGGTTGGTCAGCAGCTGAGTGGCCTTCTCCACGATCGGCTTCGGCTGCGCTGCGTGGATGAACAGCGGAAGCACCGCGAAGCGGTCGTAGCGGGTCAGGTAGCCGAAAAGCTGGTCGATGGCGTCGTGGAACTTCGAGGCACCCTTCCAGATTTTGCACTCGCCGACGAGGACATTTCGGTCCTCAATCCGCAGCAGCAGATCAGTCTTCCCCTCGCCGTTCAGGCTCTCCGCAGTGCACCGGCCCGCGAACGCTGCGCCCAGCGCGACCAAGAGGACGTCTCGGATGTCCTCCTCGCCCTTTCCTTGAGTAGTGGAGGGAAGGCGTTCGATCTGGTTTCGGGCGTGGCGTAGAACGCGCAGAGCTTCGGTGTAGAGAGAGCAATGCTCATGACTTGTGGATCGGTCTTCGGGACGGCACGCGAAGGGCGTACCTTCCCGAATGATCCTGTATCGGTCACCAAGTCAGGCCCGCGT
>NZ_JOHS01000079.1 GCF_000725625.1 Streptomyces sp. NRRL F-6676 | reverse complement strand
CCCCCACGGGGCCCCGCCCCCCTGCACCCCGGCGGGGGGGCTCGCCCCCTGCACCCCCACGAACCGGACCCCGCGCCCTGGCGGGGCTGCGGCCCCCGCACCCCGCCGGAGGCTGCGCCCCGAACCCGCGCGAGCCTCCGCCCCCTGCGCCCCCACGGAACCGGACCCGCCACCCCGGTGGCGCCGCGGCCTCCGCACCCCCACAGAACTGGACCCCGCGCCCCGGCAGAAGCTCCGCCCCCCGCACCCCACGGAACCAGACCCCGCGCCCTTCGGGGCTCGCCCCCCGCACCTCCACGGCTCCGCCCCCCGCCGGGACTCCGCCCCCTGCACCCCCACGGAACCGGGCCCGTGCCGGCCGTACAAGGCCGGAGTCTTCGGTTCCGCGGTTGGTTTTTGTCGGTACTGATCAGTAGGGACAGAGCGTGATCCCGCGGCGGTTACCTCTGTCCGTCGCGCCGCCTACACTGATCGCTCCCCGGGGAACGCGAGGAGTGCCGCGGTGTTCTACTACCTGCTGAAATACGTGGTTCTGGGCCCGCTGCTGAGGCTGACGTTCCGGCCCCGGATCGAGGGGCTCGCGCATGTGCCGGGCTCCGGGGCCGCGATCGTCGCGGGCAACCATCTGTCGTTCTCCGACCACTTCCTGATGCCCGCCGTGCTGAAGCGGCGCATCACCTTCCTCGCCAAGGCCGAGTACTTCACCGGCCCGGGCATCAAGGGGCGGCTGACCGCCGCCTTCTTCCGCAGCGCCGGGCAGATCCCCGTCGACCGTTCCGGCAAGGACGCCGGACAGGCCGCGATCCGGGAGGGGCTCGGGGTCCTGAGCAAGGGCGAGTTGCTCGGCATCTACCCGGAGGGCACCCGTTCCCACGACGGCCGGCTCTACAAGGGCAAGGTCGGCGTCGCCGTGATGGCGCTCAGGGCGGGGGTCCCGGTGATCCCCTGCGCGATGATCGGCACCTTCGAGGCGCAGCCGCCCGGCCGCAAGATCCCTCGCATCCACCCCGTGGTGATCCGCTTCGGCAAGCCCCTGGACTTCTCCCGCTACGCCGGCATGGAGCACGAGAAGGCGATCCTGCGCGCGGTCACCGACGAGATCATGTACGCGATCCTGTCCCTCTCCGAGCAGGAGTACGTCGACCAGTACGCGGCCGTGGTGAAGGCGGAGGAGGCCGAGCAGACGGCCAGGGAGCGCAAGTTCCCCCGGCTGCCGCTCAGTTGACATTCCAGGGATGGTTGGCATGCCAGGAAGGGGAGGAGGGGGCGGCCGGTGGTCCGGCCGCCCCCTCCTCCCGCTACGGGACCGCTGCCGCGGTCGTCACGGCGTCGGCGTCGCGTGCGGGGTGCACGTCACGTCGGACCGGTCCGTCCTTCCGGTCAGCAGGTACGTGTCCACCCTGTCGTTGATGCAGGGGTTCACCAGCCCGGTGACACCGTGCGAGCCGGCGCCCTGCTCGGTGATCAGACGCGAGCCCTTGAACCGCTTGTGCAGTTCGACCGCGCCGGCGTACGGCGTGGCGGCGTCCTCCGTGGACTGCACGATGAGCACGGGCGGCAGCCCCTTGCCGGTGTGGACGTCCACCGGGGTCCGCTGCTTGACCGGCCAGGTCGCGCACGGCAGGTTCATCCATGCGTTGGCCCAGGTCATGAACGGGTATTCCTTGTGGAGCCGGGTGTTGTCCCGGTCCCACGTGTGCCAGCTCGTGGGCCACTTCGCGTCGGTGCACTCGACGGCCGTGTAGACCGCGTTGCCGTTCTCCGAGGAGGCGTTGCCTGCCGTGTCCGAGAGGTCGGGCGCGGCGGCGTCGATCAGCGCCTGGGTGTCACCGGCGACGTACTTGCTGAAGACCGTCGCGACCGGCACCCACGAGGAGTCGTAGTACGGGGCGCTCTGGAAGAAGGAGATGAGCTCCGCCGGTCCGACGACCCCGCCGAGCGGGCTCTTCTTGGCCGTGGCGCGCAGCTTCAGCCACTGCTCCTGGACCTCTCCACGCGTGTCGCCGAGATGGAAGGCGGCGTCGTTCTTGGCGACCCAGTCCTCCCAGTCCTTCCAGCGGCCCTCGAAGGCGATGTCCTGGTTGAGGTTGGCCTCGTACCAGATGTTCTCGCGCGCGGGGTTGACCACGCTGTCGACGACCATGCGGCGCAGGTGCCCCGGGAAGAGCGTGCCGTAGACGGCGCCGAGGTAGGTGCCGTAGGAGACGCCCAGGTAGTTGAGCTTGCGCTCCCCCAGCGCGGCCCGGATGACGTCCAGGTCGCGGGCGGTGTTGGGGGTGGTCATCTGCTGGAGCATCGTGCGGTCGGTGCGGTCGGCGCAGCCCTCGGCGTACTCGCGGGCCAGCTTGCGCTGGGCGCGCTTGTCGGCCTCGGAGTCGGGCACCGGGTCCATCTTGGGCGCCTTGACGAACTCCTGCGGGTCCTGGCAGGAGATGGGCGCGGAGTGGCCGACGCCGCGCGGGTCGAAGCCCACGAAGTCGTACGCCTTGGCGACGTTGGCCCAGACCGGGTTCTTGGCGGTGACGCGGGCCGGGAAGCGCAGTCCGGATGCGCCGGGGCCGCCCGGGTTGTAGACCAGGGCACCCTGGCGCTCGCGCGCGGTGCCGGTGTTGCCAATGCGGTCGACGGCGAGCTTGATCTGCTTGCCGTAGGGCTTGGCGTAGTCGACCGGGACGCTGACCCAGCCGCACTGGATCGGCTTGGCGAGCCCCCAGTCGGCCGGGCAGTCCTGCCAGTCGATGCCGGCCCTGGCGGCCCGGGCGGCGGCGAGCGCGGCGCCCTGTGCCTCGCTGCTGTGGCTCTGGCCGTGGCCGTGGCGCGTGCCGGCGGCGGCCGACGGTGCCGCCACGGCCCCGGCTATCAGTGCCGCCGCCGTGACGAGCGCTCCGGCGGAGCCGAGCGCGGTGGCTCGCTTCGTCGGTCTCATACCCCTCAAGAGGGACCTCCCCGAACATCGTGACGAATCTTCCGATGGCTACGGGGATCCTTGTCGCTGTGCGGTCCCTGAGAACAGGGGCGGTGGGCCTCCTTTGCCAATCCGATATCCGGTACGCGCGCGCCCGTTGAGCGGTACGGCGTCCGCGCGCCAGGCGGGACACGGAGGGGCCGGACGGGTTACCCCCTTTCGGCGTAGGCACACCTCGACTTCGGGGGCCGTCCCGGTTGCGCGGCGCGGTGGACGGCGAGCGGAATGAGATCTTCCGGTGCTGGTCCGGGCCTCCTCCCGGCTCTGGACACGGGGAAAAACAAAGGGCGTTCACTCGAACAGCAGAGTGGTGAGTAACAACACAAACCTCCGCTTCCGTTGGGATTTTCAGACTTCCGTGGGCGAAGATCCCTTCCTGACAGCCCCCGCCACAAGCGGCGGGGCGGTCCGGGCGGACGCCGAGTCCTGCCGCCGCCTGGATGACCGGTCGACAGGAGTGGATCGGCAGGAGTGGAGGACCCGAGCACGACGGGTCGCCGGAACGGACGCACGGTCCGTGCCGAGCAGCCCTTGGGGTGAAGCCGCGTCAGGCGGCCGGGCAACTTCGCCAGCCCGAATCCGACAGGTCATCCTTCACAGGCGGCTGACGAAGGGTTGCGCATGACTGCGCTCGATCGTGTCCCGTCGCTGTTGACCCGGGCCGGCACCGCCTCGGCCCTCACCCTCGCCGCCGTGGGCGGCAGCATCGCGGTCCCCGGTGTCGCCTCCCAGGCGTCCGCCGCGACCATGGCGACGAAGGCGCTGCACGTCGCGGCGTCGAAGAAGGGCTCCCCCTACCAGTGGGGCGCCACCGGACCGCACCGGTTCGACTGCTCCGGGCTGACGCTGTACTCGTTCAAGAAGGCGGGCAAGAAGCTGCCCCGGACGGCCGCGGCCCAGTACAACAAGACGCGCCATATCTCGTCGTCCAGCCGCAAGGCGGGTGACCTGGTGTTCTTCCACTCGGGCAGCTACGTGTACCACGTGGGCATCTACGCCGGGAAGGGGAAGATCTGGCACGCGCCGAAGACGGGTGACGTCGTACGGCTGCAAAAGCTGTGGACCAGGAGCGTCTGGTACGGCAGGGTGCGCTGACCGGCCGGCCGCGGCGGCGGGGTACGGGCGCGGCAGCCCCGTACCCGTCCTCCGCCGATCGCGCGGGGGCGTGACCGGCGGAGGAACGGTTATCTGTTCCTCATGGCCGACCGCCCGCATCACGAGCAACGCAACGAGACCCCGCTGGAACGCGCCGACCGCAACTTCGCCGAGTTGTTGCAGGAGGTGCGCGTCACCCAGGCGGGCGTGCAGATCCTGTTCGCCTTCCTGCTGACGCTGGCCTTCACCCAGCGCTTCCCGGACATCGACACGTTCCAGCGCACGACGTACGTCGTCACGCTGCTCCTCGCGATGCTGGCGGCCGTGCTGTTCACGGCGCCGGCGGCGCTGCACCGCTCGCTGTTCCAGCAGAACGCCAAGCCCTTGATCGTGCAGGTCTCCTCACGGCTGGCCTCGGCGGGCCTGGCGGTGCTGATGCTGGCCTTCACCGGCTCGGTGCTGCTGGTGGTGGACGTGACCCTGGACCGGACGGCGGGCATCGCCGCGGGTGCGGGGACCCTGGCGGTGTGCGTCCTGCTGTGGGGCGTGCTGCCGCGGCTGGTCCGCCGTACCGGCGTCCGCGCGGACCGGCCGGTCGCGGAGGACCCCACCGGGACGCCGGGCGATCCGGGGTCCCGGGACTCCGGCGGCTGAGGGGCCGCTCCTTCACGGGTCCGGCTGGGCCGCGGGCACCTTCCAGGGCAGTTCGATCTCGATCGTCTTCCCGCCCTCCCGGGTGGGCCGCACGCTGAGCCGACCGCCGTGCTCCGCGGTCAGACAGCGCACGATGACCAGACCGCGCCCGTTGTCCTGCTGCACGGCCGCCGGCAGCCGTTTCGGGAAGCGCGGATGGCTGTCGGTCACCCCGACGCGGAGCTGCTCGTCCCGGTCGAGGACGAGGTCGACCGTGAAGGTCGGCGACAGCCCGAAGGTGTGCTGCACGGCGTTGGTGGCCAGCTCGGACACGATCAGGCGCACGGTGTCGGCGGCATCGGCGTCGGGCGGCAGTCCCCAGTCGGTGAGGACGCCCGCCACATATCTTCGGGCCGCGGAGACCGAGGCGGGATCGCTCGGCAGAGTGACGGATGCTTCCTGGTGGTCTGCCATGGCGACGTCGTCCCTTTCCCACGGGAGGCGGGGTCCGCCACGGAGCGGATGGTTCACGTACGGTCCCGGCCTTGGTGCTGCGCGTCAGACTGCCACCACCGGCGGGCTCACTGCTGCCGATCCCCCAAGATATGCATATATCTGTCGCCCGAAGCGGTGAACTATCCGACGACCGACCGTATATGGGCGATTGCTCGGTCCATCCTCTACCGTCGCCAACCGGGCCCGCCGTCGCTCACCGTCGCGGCGGTGCGCGGGGCGGACGGAAGGAGTCGGCCGATGCAGTACGGACCAGCGGTGCGCCGCCGCAAACTCGGCGCGGAGTTACGGGCCCTGCGGGCGCGGGCGGGCCTCACCAGCGGGCAGGCCGCGGCCCGGGTCGGCTGGCACCAGTCGAAGGTGAGCCGGATCGAGACCGGCTCCAGCGGGGTGAAACCGGCCGATGTGCGGCTGCTGCTCGACGCCTACGGGGACGTGGACCCCCAGTTGCGCGAGTTGCTGCTGGTGCTCGCGGGCTCGGAGGGCGGCGGCGGCCGGCAGAACTGGTGGCACGCCTACCGGGGCGTCCTGCCGCGCGCGTACCGCGACTTCATCAGTCTGGAGTCGCAGGCCTGCGCCATGCGCACGCTGGAGACGCTGGTGGTGCCGGGGCTGCTGCAAACCCCGGAATACGCCCGCGCGGTGACGCACGCCGCGGTCGGTCCGCCGGACGACGCCCATCTCGACACGCTGGTGGAGGTGCGCCTGGCCCGGCAGGACGTGCTGCGCGCGGACCCGCCGCTGCGGATGAGCGCGGTGCTCGACGAGGCGGTGCTGCACCGCGAGGTCGGCGGCCCGGCGGTGATGGAACAGCAGCTCAGACGGCTGGTGGCGGCCGCCCGCCTGCCCCATGTCCGGCTCCAGGTGCTGCCGTTCGCCTCCGGGGCGCACATCGGCGTCACCGGCCCTTTCGTTATTTTCTCATTTCCGAGCACTTCTGATCTGGACGTGGTTGTTCTCGACCACTTGACGAGTAGCCTCTATCTGGAACGGAAAGAAGAACTCCAGGCCTACGCCGAGGCCTTCACCACTCTGCAAAGCAACGCCCTCTCGCCCGAAGACTCGTTGGATCACCTCACCGCGCTCGCCGAACGCGCGTAAGGAGGAAACCCATGCCCGTTTCCGCTTCCGTTTCCGCAGCCTCGCGGACCCTGCCCGCCGACACCTCCCTGCCCGGGGTGCGGTGGCAGCGCAGCAGCCGCAGTACCGGAATGAACAACTGCGTGGAGACCGCCTGTCCGGGGCCCGGTCCCTGGGCCGGGCTGGTCGCCGTGCGCGACTCCAAGCGGGTGCCCGGGCCCGCCGTGCTCTTCGCACCCGGCGCCTGGCAGGAGTTCCTGGCCTCGCTGGGCTGAACGGGGTCCGGCGTCACGGCCGCGTCGCGCGGATCACCTCGACGGCACGCGCCAGTTGACCGTCCGTCAGGTCCGCGCGCGCGGTCAGCCGCAGCCGGGAGACGCCGTCGGGCACGGACGGCGGGCGGAAGCAGCCGACGGCGAGTCCCGCCGCCCGGCAGTCCTCCGCCCACCGCACCGCCCGTTCGGGGGACGGCGCCCGCACGGAGACCACGGCCGCGTCCGGCCGTACCGCCTCGAACCCCTCGGCCGTCAGCCGCTCGTACAGGGTGACGGCCACCTCACGCGCCCGGTCCGCGCGCCCCGGTTCGCGGCGCAGCAGCCGCAGCGCGCCCAGCGCCGCTCCGGCGGCGGCCGGGGCGAGCCCGGTGTCGAAGATGAACGTCCGGGCCGCGTTGACCAGGTGTGCGATCACCGCCGCCGGTCCCAGGACGACCCCGCCCTGGCTGCCGAGCGACTTCGACAGCGTCGCCGTCACCACGACGTCCGGCGCGCCCGCGAGCCCCGCCGCGTGCGCGGCCCCCCGGCCGCCCTCGCCGAGCACGCCGAGCCCGTGGGCGTCGTCCAGGACCAGTCCCGCCCCGTACTCCCGCGCCGCCGCCGCCAGTCGGTCCAGCGGTGCCGCGTCCCCGTCCACCGAGAAGACCGTGTCGGAGACGACGACGGCCACTCCCCCATGGGTGCCCAGCGCCTTGCGCGCCGCCTCGGGGTCGGCGTGCGCCACGACCTGGGTGGTGCCGCGGGCGAGCCGGCAGCCGTCGATGAGCGAGGCGTGGTTGCCCGCGTCGGAGACGAGCAGGGAACCGTGCGGCGCGAGCGTGGTGACGGCGGCGAGGTTGGCCGCGTACCCGGTGGCGAAGACCAGGGCCGCCTCGAAGCCGCAGAACTCGGCGAGTTCGCGCTCCAGGGCCGTGTGCAGTTCGGTCGTGCCGGTGACGAGCCGGGAACCGGTGGACCCCGCCCCCCACACGCGGGCCGCCTCGGCGGCCGAACGGGTGATCTCGGGGTGCCGGGCGAGGCCCAGGTAGTCGTTGCTCGCCAGGTCCAGCAGCGGGGAGTCGGCGGCGCGCGGCCGCAGGGTCCGGACCAGACCCGCCCGGCGGCGCGCCCGTGCCTGTTCCTCGATCCACCCGAACGCCATGGTCCCTCCGGTGCTTTCGCGGCCACGCCCTCGTATCCGCGGGCGGTGCGCACGCGCGTTTGTAGGCAGTGCACAGACAGTAGTGCCGGCGCGGGCCGCCCAGGGTGTGGCAATACCCACACGTCGCACGCCCACAGTTGTGCGATCCCTCCTTGGCCCGGGCCCCCGTCGTACGCCAGGATCGGGCCCCATGGACCTGCTGAACACGCTGGTGGACAAGGGGCTTCGGCGCGAGACGCCGACCCGCGAGGAAGCGCTGGCCGTCCTCGCCACTTCCGACGACGACGTGCTCGACGTGGTGGCCGCGGCCGGCCGGGTGCGCCGGCACTGGTTCGGCCAGCGGGTGAAACTCAACTATCTCGTCAACCTCAAGTCGGGCCTGTGCCCGGAGGACTGCTCGTACTGCTCGCAGCGGCTGGGCTCCGACACGGGCATCCTCAAGTACAGCTGGCTCAAGCCGGAGGAGGCCTCGAAGGCCGCGGCGGCCGGGCTGGCGGGCGGCGCCAAGCGGGTCTGCCTGGTGGCCTCCGGGCGCGGGCCGAGCGACCGGGACGTGGAGCGGGTCGCCGGCACCATCGCGGCGATCAAGGACCAGCACGAGAACGTCGAGGTGTGCGCCTGCCTCGGACTGCTCTCCGACGGCCAGGCGGAGCGGCTGCGCGCGGCCGGTGCGGACGCGTACAACCACAACCTCAACACCTCCGAGGCGACGTACGGGGACATCACCACCACGCACACCTACGCCGACCGGGTCGACACCGTGCGCAAGGCGCACGCCGCGGGGCTGTCCGCCTGTTCGGGGCTGATCGCGGGGATGGGCGAGAGCGACGAGGACCTGGTCGACGTCGTCCTCGCGCTGCGCGCGCTCGACCCGGACTCGGTGCCGGTCAACTTCCTGATCCCGGTGGAGGGCACCCCGCTGGCCGCGGAGTGGAACCTCACCCCGCGGCGCTGTCTGCGGATCCTGGCGATGGTGCGGTTCGTCTGCCCGGACGTCGAGGTGCGCATCGCGGGCGGCCGCGAGGTGCATCTGCGCACGCTGCAACCGCTCGCCCTGCACCTGGCCAACTCGATCTTCCTCGGCGACTACCTCACCACGGAGGGCCAGGCCGGCCGGGCCGACCTGGAGATGATCGCCGACGCCGGGTTCGAGGTGGAGGGCGCGGACGAGGTGACGCTGCCGGAGCACCGGGCCGGTGGGGGCGGGTGCGGGGCTTCGGGTGACGGGGGCGTCTGCGGGACGCACGAGACCGAGGGGGTTTGTGGGGCGCACGAGGCCGAGGGGGCCTGCGCGGCGCACGCCGGTGGGGCCGCTTCTGTCGGTCCGGGGGCGGAGGCCGCCCGTACGGATCTCGTCGCCGTACGCCGCCGGGGTGCCGGAACGGATCTCGCGCCCAATGCCTGAGCCGTCCGGCCCGGGGAGCGTGGCCGAACTGCTGGAACTCGACCGGCGGCATGTGTGGCACCCCTACGGTCCGATGCCGGGCCACGCCGAACCGCTCGTCGTGCGGGCGGCGAGCGGGGTGCGGCTGCGACTCGCGGACGGCTCCGGGGAGTTGGTCGACGGGATGTCGTCCTGGTGGTCGGCGATCCACGGCTACAACCACCCGGTGCTCAACGAGGCCGCGCGCGATCAGCTCGGCCGGATGAGCCATGTGATGTTCGGCGGGCTCACCCACGAGCCCGCCGTCCGGCTGGCGAAGCTCCTTGTCGACATGTCTCCCGACGGTCTCGAACACGTCTTCCTCGCCGACTCCGGGTCGGTCTCGGTCGAGGTGGCCGTCAAGATGTGCCTCCAGTACTGGCGTTCCCTGGGCCGCCCGGAGAAGCGGCGGCTGCTGACCTGGCGCGGCGGCTACCACGGCGACACCTGGCACCCGATGTCCGTGTGCGATCCCGAGGGCGGGATGCACGAGCTGTGGCAGGGGGTGCTGCCCCGCCAGGTGTTCGCCGACGCGCCCCCGGCGGAGTACGAGGAGGCGTACGCGGAGCATGTGCGCGGCCTCGTCGAGCGGCACGCGCACGAACTGGCCGCGGTGATCGTCGAGCCGGTGGTGCAGGGGGCGGGCGGGATGCGGTTCCACTCCCCCGCGTATCTGCGGGTGCTGCGGGAGGCGTGCGACGCGCATGACGTGCTGCTGGTGTTCGACGAGATCGCCACCGGGTTCGGGCGCACGGGCGAGCTGTTCGCCGCGGACCACGCGGCGGTGACGCCCGATGTGATGTGCGTGGGCAAGGCGCTGACCGGCGGTTATCTGACACTGGCGGCGACGCTGTGCACGGCGCGGGTGGCCGAGGGCATCTCGCGTGGCGAGGTGCCGGTGCTCGCGCACGGGCCGACGTTCATGGGCAACCCGCTGGCCTCGGCCGTGGCCTGCGCGTCGATCGGACTGCTGCTCGGCCAGGACTGGCGGGCGGAGGTCGGGCGGATCGAGGCGGGGCTGCGGAACGGGCTCGCGCCGGCGCGCGCGCTGCCGGGCGTGCGAGACGTGCGGGTGCTCGGGGCGATCGGGGTGGTCCAGCTGGACCACGAGGTGGACCTGGCGGCGGCGACACGGGCGGCGGTGCGCGAGGGCGTGTGGCTGCGGCCGTTCCGCGACCTCGTCTACACGATGCCGCCGTACGTCACAGGTGACGAGGATCTGGCACGGATCGGCCGCGCGGTCTGCGCGGCGGCGCGGGAGGCGTGAGATGGCGGTTCTGGTGGTTTCGGGGACCGGGACGGAGATCGGCAAGACGGTGGCCACGGCGGCGGTCGCCGCGGTGGCGGTGGCCGACGGGCGCTCGGTGGCCGTGCTGAAGCCCGCGCAGACGGGGCTGGAGCCCGGGGAGCGGGGGGACGCGGAGGAGGCGGTACGGCTGTCGGGTGCCGGGGTCTGGCGCGAACTCGCGCGCTACCCGGAGCCGTTGGCGCCGGCGACGGCGGCGCGGCGGGCCGGGGTGCCGGCGGTGCGGCCGGCGGACGTGGCCGAGGCGGCGGAGAAGCTGGCGGCCGAGTACGACCTGGTGCTGGTCGAGGGGGCGGGCGGACTGCTGGTCCGCCTCGACGACGAGGGCGGCACGGTGGCGGACGTGGCGTCGCTTCTGTCGGCGCCGGTGCTGGTGGTGGCTTCGGCGGGGCTGGGCACGCTGAACGCGACGGAGCTGACGACGCGGGAGCTGGGGAGGCGGGGGCTGGCCCCCGCCGGCGTCCTGCTCGGCGCGTGGCCGTCCCGGCCGGACCTGGCGGCCCGCTGCAACGTGGCGGACCTCCCGACGGTGACGGGCGTCCCCCTGGCGGGCGCGATCCCGGCGGGAGCCGGGGGCTTGCCGCCGGTTGCCTTCCAGGCGGGTGCGCGGGGGTGGCTGGCGCCGGCGTTGGGGGGGACGTGGGGGGTGGAGGGGTTGACGGGGGTGGACGAGTAGGGGCGCCCACGGGGGTGCCCCCGGCGGTGGGTGCGCGAGTGCGGGCACGCTGTGGCCGGTCGCGCAGTTCCCCGCGCCCCTGACGCCCACGGGGATGCCCCCGGCGGTGAGTTCGCGTGTACAGGTCCGCCGTGGTTGCTCGCGCAGTTCCCCGCGCCCCTGACGGCGCGCGCCGGGCCCTCAACCAGGAGCGACCCGCACCCGCACGAGCCGCGCCAGGGGGCACCCCACAGGGGCGCGGGGAACTGCGCGACCGGCCACACGCAACCCGCACCCGCACAACCACCCCCGGGGGCAACCCCTCAAGCGCCGGGGGCTCCGCCCCCCAAGGGGCGCGGGGAACTGCGCGACCAGCCACACACCACCCGCACCCGCACAACCACACCCAGGGGCAACCCCTCAAGCGCCGGGGGCTCCGCCCCCCAAGGGGCGCGGGGAACTGCGCGACCAGCCACACACCACCCGCACCCGCACAACCACGCCCGGGGGCAACCCCTCAGGCGCCGAGCCCCGCCCCGCAAGGGGCCCGGGGCTACGCGCGCCCACAGCGCTGGGCTTCAGGCCGTCCAGCCGCGGAGTTCCTCCGCGATCCGCTGGACCGTCGCCCCGCCGGTCTTGGCCAGGCGGGCCAGCTCGCGGACCTGTTCCGGCGACACGGCCACCTTCGCCCCGCACGCGACGAGATAGCCGTACGCCACCGCGGACGCGAACAACGCGTTGGAGCGCTCCAGCGCCGGCACATGCAGCAGAAGTTGCAGCAACGCCGCCGCACGCGCGTGCGGCGTGTCGTAGACGGGGACGCCGAATATCTCCGCCTCGTGCCGGCTGACCGCGGCGACCAGCGCACCCCAGTCGGTGACCTGCGGATCCCCCGGCGTCCTCTGTTCGGCGACCATCAGCAACCACGCGAGGTCGATCCTGAGCGTGCTCAAGGCTTCAGCGGCCGCCCTGCTGCCGCGCCTCGGCGGGCCCCGCGCCGAACTCCTCGGCGAAGACCGACTCGTACCGCTTCATGAAGTCGGCCGCGGCATCGACGAACGTCCGGCCCGTCTCCCCCGCGTCCTGCCGGACCAGTTCCTCGATGTACCGGTTGACGCTCATGCCCCGCTCCAGGGCCCGCTCTCGGGCGGCCCGCGCCGTGTCCTCGTCCACCCGCACGTTCAGCTGGGTCTTCGCCATGCTCCCGACGCTAGCGCGGCAACGCTAGCGCGGGCAAGGAAACCGGTCGCGGCCCGCGGCCGCCCTCTGCTTCGCTCCCCCCATGAGTGATCCGCGCATCCGCCCCGCCACCCCCTCCGACATCGACGCCGTCCTCCGGTTCTGGCGCACGGCCGCGGAGGGGACGAGCATCAGCGACGACCGCGACGGCGTGGCCCGGCTGCTCGCCCGGGACCCCGAGGCCCTGCTCCTCGCGGAGCGCGACGGCACCCTCGTCGGGACGGCGATAGCCGGTTTCGACGGCTGGCGGTGCCACCTCTACCGGCTGGCCGTGCACCCCGGCCACCGCCGGCAGGGCATCGCACGCGCCCTGCTGGAGGCGGCGGAGGAACGGTTCGCCGCCCTCGGCGGACGGCGGGCGGACGCGATGGTCCTGGAAGCCAACGCGCGGGCGCACCGGGCATGGGGCGCCGCCGGTTACCACCGGGAGGACCACTGGCGACGCTGGGTCAAGCCGCTGTAGCGACCCCGTCGCCCACAGGCGCCTCGTCCACAGGTCCGTTGTCCGCAGGTCCGTTGTCCACAGGCCCGCCGGGCACTTTTGCCCATCCTTTACTCTTGAGGCATCGCATGGTCCCGTCCAGGGATCACCCGTCCTTCCATGAAAGGTGTGAGCGTCCGCGCATGGGCGAGCCTCCCAGTAGTACCCCTCACGCACCCCGCGGCGGCAGGTCCCGCCCGGTCCCCGCGCCCCCGGCCGGGCACGGGACGGAGGTGACCCGATGACCGAGGTCCTCCTGCTGCTCGTGGCGGTCGCGCTCTCGCTGGCCTGCGGCGCGTTCGTCGCCGCCGAGTTCTCGCTGACCACGGTCGAGCGCGGCGACCTCGAACGGGCCGTCGAACGTGGTGAGCGCGGCGCGGCGGGCGCCCTGAAGTCCGTACGGCAGCTGACGTTCCAGCTGTCCGGCGCCCAGCTCGGCATCACGGTCACCAACCTGGTGGTCGGCATGCTCGCCGAGCCGTCGATCTCAAAACTGATATCGGGCCCGCTGGAGGACATCGGCGTCCCGTCCTCGGCGTCGACGTCGGTGGCCCTGGTGCTCGGCACGGCGGTGTCGACGGTGTTCCTGATGGTCGTCGGCGAGCTGGTGCCGAAGAACTGGGCGATCTCCGCACCGCTGGCCATGGCCAAGCGCGTGGGCACGCCGCAGCGCTGGTTCAGCGCCGCGTTCCGGCCGTTCATCACCCATCTCAACAACACGGCCAACCACGTCGTACGGCGGTTCGGTTTCGAGCCGGCCGAGGAGCTGGCGCACGCGCGCGGGCCCCAGGAGCTGGTGGCGCTCGCCCGGCACTCCGCGAAGGAGGGGGCACTGGAGGCGGACACCGCCGAGCTGTTCGTGCGCACCCTCAACCTCGCCGACCTCACCGCGGAGAACGTGATGACCCCGCGCGTCCAGGTCGTCGCCCTCGACCTCCAGGCGACCTGCGAGGACGTGGCGAACGCGACCCGTGCGACGGGCCTGTCCCGCTTCCCGGTCTACCGCGAGAGCCTGGACTCGGTCGTGGGCGTCGCACACATCCGGGACATCCTCGCGGTCCCCGCCGACCAGCGCCCCCTGCGCACGCTCGGCCAGGTGATCCGCGAACCCCTGTTCGTCCCCGAGTCGCTCACCGTGGACCGGCTCCTCGACCGGCTGTCGTCGGGCCGGCAGACCATGGCCGTCGTCATCGACGAGTACGGCGGCACGGCCGGCGTGGCCACGCTGGAGGACATCGTCGAGGAGGTCGTCGGCGAGGTGCGGGACGAGCACGACCCGCACGAGACACCCGACCTCGCCCCGGCCGGCGCGGACGACGACGGCCGCGCGCGGTACGACGCCGACGGCTCGGCCCGCCTGGACCAGCTCGCGCGCGTCGGGCTGCGGGCGCCGGACGGACCGTACGAGACGCTCGCCGGCCTGGTGGCGGCCGAACTCGGCCGGATACCGGCGGCGGGCGACCGCGTCGAGGTCGCCGGCTGGCGCCTCGACGTGGTGGACGCGACGGGACGCCGGGCGGCCCGGGTCCTGCTGCACGCACCCCTGGCGGAGGACGCCGGGGCCGCGGCGGAGGCCGGGCGGACCCGGAACGACGAGACCGCTCGCCGCGTCGGCGACCGGAAGAACGGGGAGGGTCGCCGATGACCGCCGTACAGCTGCTGATCGGCCTGCTGACGCTGGTCGCGAACGCCTTCTTCGTGGGCGCCGAGTTCGCGCTGATCTCGGTGCGCCGCAGCCAGATCGAGCCGCGCGCCGAGGAGGGCGACCGGCGGGCCCGCTCCGTGCTGTGGGGGCTGCAACACGTCTCGGCGCTGCTGGCGGCGGCACAGCTCGGCATCACGCTGTGCACGCTGGTCCTCGGCGTGGTCGCCGAGCCGGCGATCGCGCACCTGCTGGAGCCGGTGTTCCACGCGGTGGGCGTGCCGTCGGGCGCGGGACACGCGGTGTCCTTCGTGATCGCGCTGGCGCTGGCGACGTATCTGCACATGCTGCTGGGCGAGATGGTGCCGAAGAACGTGGCGCTGGCCGAGCCGGTGCGGACGGCGCTGCTCCTCGGCCCGCCGCTGGTGGGGCTGGCCCGTGCGCTGCGGCCGGTGATCTTCGCGATCAACGCCTTCGCCAACGTCCTCCTGAAGCTGCTGCGGGTGGAGGCGAAGGACGAGGTAACGGCCACCTTCTCGGACGACGAGCTGGCCCGTCTCGTGCAGGACTCCAGCGAGGCCGGGCTGATCGACGAGCGGGCGCAGGAGCGGCTGCACGACGCGCTGGAGCTGGGGCGCAGACCGGTGCGGGACGTGGTGCTGCCGCTGGAGAAGATCGTCTACGCGCGCGTGGGCGTCACTCCGGAGCAGCTGGAGCAGTTGTCCGCGCACTCCGGGTTCTCGCGCTTCCCGGTGGTGGACGCGGCCCGGCGGATCGTGGGGTATCTGCATGTGAAGGACGCGCTGGACGCGGGTCCGCGCGGCGTGCCGTTCCCGGTGCGGGAGATGCGGTCCATCGCCCGGGTCCGGGAGACCACGCCGCTGGACGACGTGCTCACCGCGATGCGGGGCAGCCGCACCCACCTGGCCGCGGTGCTCGGCCCGGACGGCAGGCTGTCGGGCCTGGTGACGATGGAGGACGTCCTGCGGGAGCTGTTCGGCCAGCCGGCGTGACGGTCGGGGGAGGCCAGGGGGGTGACTCCCGACCGACCGACGGGTATGCGGGGCGCGTTAGCATCGGGACCGCCATGCAGACGAACCCGCCTCACCCCAGCCCCCCTTACTCCAGCCTGGTCGCGGTCGGCGACTCCTTCACCGAGGGCATGTCGGACCTGTTGCCCGACGGCACCTACCGCGGCTGGGCCGATCTTCTCGCCGGCCGGATGGCCGCGCGCTCGCCCGGCTTCCGGTACGCCAACCTCGCGGTGCGGGGGAAGCTGATCGGCCAGATCGTCGACGAGCAGGTCGACCTGGCCGCCGGGATGGGCGCCGACGTGATCACACTGGTCGGCGGCCTCAACGACACGCTGCGGCCCAAGTGCGACATGGTCCGGGTGCGGGATCTGCTGACGGAGGCGGTGGAGCGGCTGGCCCCGTCCTGCAAGCAGCTGGTGCTGATGCGCAGCCCGGGCCGGCAGGGTCCGGTCCTGGAGCGGTTCCGGCCGCGCATGGAGTCGCTGTTCGAGACGGTCGACGCGCTCGCGGAGCGGCACGGGGCGGTCGTCGTCGACCTGTACGGGGCGCCGTCGCTCTCCGACCCCCGGCTGTGGGACGTGGACCGGCTGCACCTGACGGCCGAGGGCCACCGGCGGGTGGCGGAGGCGGTGTGGCAGTCGCTCGGTCACGAGCCGGAGGACGCGGACTGGCGCACGCCGATGGCGGCGACCGCCCCGGCGGCCTGGCTCGCCCGCCGAACCGCCGACGCCCGCTTCGCCCGGCAGCACCTGCTCCCCTGGATAGCCCGCCGTCTGACCGGCCGCTCCTCGGGCGACGGCCGCCCCGCGAAGCGCCCGGACCTCCTCCCGTACGAGCCGCCGAGCGCGTAGCAGGGGCGGCCCCCGGGCCCCACCCCTCGTACGATCCTCCGAACCCACCCGCCCCGCCCACCTGCACGAACCGCCAGTACACTCCGTACACGTGACATCTGCGCCCGCCAAGCCCCGCATCCCCAACGTCCTCGCCGGACGCTACGCCTCCCCCGAGCTCGCCACGCTCTGGTCGCCCGAGGAGAAGGTGAGGCTCGAGCGCAGGCTCTGGCTCGCCGTACTGCGCGCCCAGAAGGACCTCGGCATCGAGGTCCCCGACACCGCGCTCGCCGACTACGAGCGCGTCCTCGACGACGTCGACCTCCCCTCCATCGCCGCGCGCGAGAAGGTCACCCGGCACGACGTCAAGGCCCGTATCGAGGAGTTCAACGCCCTCGCCGGCCACGAGCAGGTCCACAAGGGCATGACCTCCCGGGACCTCACGGAGAACGTCGAGCAGCTCCAGATCCGCCGCTCGCTCGAGCTGATGCGCGACCGCACGGTCGCCGTTCTGGCCCGCCTCGGCAAGCTGTCCGGCGAGTACGGCGAGCTGGTGATGGCCGGCCGCTCGCACAACGTGGCCGCCCAGGCCACCACCCTCGGCAAGCGCTTCGCGACCGCCGCCGACGAGCTCCTCGTGGCGTACGGCCGCGTCGAGGAGCTGCTGGGCCGCTACCCGCTGCGCGGCATCAAGGGCCCGGTCGGCACCGCCCAGGACATGCTGGACCTTCTCGGCGGCGACGCCTCCCGCCTCGCGGAGCTGGAGCGCCGCATCGCCGAGCACCTCGGCTTCTCGCAGGCGTTCACCTCCGTCGGCCAGGTCTACCCCCGCTCCCTCGACTACGAGGTCGTCACCTCCCTGGTGCAGCTCGCCGCCGCCCCGTCCTCGCTGGCGAAGACGATCCGGCTGATGGCGGGGCACGAGCTGGTCACCGAGGGCTTCAAGCCCGGCCAGGTCGGCTCCTCCGCGATGCCGCACAAGATGAACACCCGCTCCTGCGAGCGCGTCAACGGCCTGATGGTGATCCTGCGCGGCTACGCCTCGATGACCGGCGAGCTGGCGGGCGACCAGTGGAACGAGGGCGACGTGTCCTGTTCCGTGGTGCGCCGGGTGGCGCTCCCGGACGCGTTCTTCGCGCTCGACGGCCTGCTGGAGACGTTCCTGACCGTGCTCGACGAGTTCGGCGCGTTCCCGGCGGTCGTCGCCCGCGAGCTGGACCGTTACCTCCCGTTCCTGGCCACCACCAAGGTCCTGATGGGCGCGGTGCGGGCGGGCGTGGGCCGCGAGGTGGCGCACGAGGCGATCAAGGAGAACGCGGTGGCGACCGCGCTCGCCATGCGCGAGCAGGGCGCAGAGCGCAACGAGCTGCTCGACCGCCTCGCCGCCGACGAGCGCATCCCGCTGGACCGGGAGGCGCTGGCCGCGCTGATGGCGGACAAGCTGTCGTTCACCGGCGCCGCCGCCGACCAGGTCGCCACCGTCGTCGCCCGGATCGGCGAGATCGTCAAGTGGCACCCGGAGGCCGCGGGCTACACCCCGGGGGCGATCCTCTGACGCGCCCCACCCCGGCGGAGCTGGAGGCCGCCCGCGACCGTCTCGTCCCGGACGTGGTCGCGGACGGCCTCCACGTCCTGTTCTGCGGCATCAACCCCGGTCTGATGACGGCCGCGACCGGCCACCACTTCGCCCGCCCGGGCAACCGTTTCTGGCCGGTGCTGCACCTGTCCGGGTTCACCCCGCGCCGACTGCACCCCTCCGAGCAGGAGGAACTGCTGTCGTACGGGCTGGGCATCACCAACGTGGTGGCGCGGGCCTCCGCCCGGGCCGACGAGCTGACCGCCGAGGAGTACCGCGAGGGCGGGCGGCTGCTCAGCCTGAAGGTGGCCCGGCTGCGGCCCCGGTGGCTGGCCGTGCTGGGCGTGAGCGCCTACCGGACCGCCTTCGACGACCGCAGGGCCCAGGTGGGTCCCCAGGTGCGGACCGTCGGCGACACCCGCGTCTGGGTGCTGCCCAACCCCAGCGGCCTCAACGCCCACTGGACGGCGCGGACGATGGCCGAGGAGTTCGCCCGCCTCCGGGAAGCGGCCGAGGAGTAGCGCGCCGGTGGCGTACCGGTTCCGGGCCGGCGGCCGGGCTCACGGCGGGTCGATGTCGGTGACGGCCGCGAGGAGGCGCACCTCGTCCGTGCCGTCCCGGTCCGCCAGTCCGAGCCCTATCCAGCGGCCGTCCGCCGCGCACCGCCACAGCTGGAGCCGGTCCACGAGGTGGGTGAGCGCCGCCCAGGGCTCGGGTATCTCCTCGCCGCGCGCGAGGCGGACGGCGGGCGTGAGCGTGCCCCAGGTCTGCCCGGGCCCCCATCTCTCGTCCAGTATCCGGGCCAGGCCCTCCCGTTGGGCGTCGAGGTCGTCCGCCTCCTGTTCCCGCCCGGCACCGCCGCCCCCGTACGCTCCGGTGCCGGCCTCCAGGGTCACTATGCGGTAGCCGGGTCCCGCCAGAGTCCCGGGCGTCCGGCCGGACGGCCCGTCGTGCCCCACCGGGGGGGGCTGGGAGCACAACAGGCCGATCGCGGCGAGGTGCTGATCCAGGCTCATGTCTCCAGTAGACCAGCCGCCTCTGACAATGGGCGGTGCCATCGGGGGGGCCGGGGGCCGCCCGGCACTCGCCGGGGCGGGCCGCGGCCGAGTACGATCCGCCCCACACGCGCACGAGCTGGGAGGACGGACGTTGGGGCGGCTCACCGGCGGGGACCCCTCTCTGCTGCGAAGGATCAATTCCGCTGTGGTGCTGCACGCGTTGCGTGCCACCGACTGCGCGACCCTCACCGAGATCACCCGGGTGACGGGGCTGTCCCGGCCGACCGTCGAGGGGGTCGTCGAAGGGCTCATCGGGGCGGGTCTCGTGGTGGAGGCCGCGGCCGAGGAGGGCGCCGCCCGGCGGCAGGGCAGGCCGGCCCGCCGCTACCGGTTCCGTGCGGAGGCCGGACATCTGCTGGGCCTCGACGTCGGCGCGCACCGGGTGACCGCGGTCCTCGCCGACCTCGATGGCAGGGAACTGGGCACGCTGTCCAAGGACATCTCCGAGACCGCGCCGGCCGACGAGCGCCTTGAGCGGCTGCGCACCACCGTGGCCGAGCTGCTGCGGCGGGCGGGCGTGGCACGCGACTCGCTGCGCGCGGTCGGCGTGGCCAGCCCCGGCATCGTGGAGGCGGACGGGACGGTACGGCTGGGCACGGCGCTGCCCGGGTGGACAGGACTGAAGCTGGGCGACCGGCTCAGCCGCTCCTTCAAGTGCCCGGTGCTGGTGGAGAACGACGCGAACGCGGCGGCGGTGGGCGAGCACTGGAAGGGGGCGGCCACCGAGTCCGACGACGTGGTCTTCGTGCTGGCGGGGCTGAGTCCCGGGGCCGGTGCGCTGATCGGGGGGCGGCTGCACCGGGGGTTCGGGGGTGCGGCCGGGGAGATCGGGGCGCTGCATCTGCTGGGGCGCGAGGCGACGCCGGAGACGCTGCTGTCGACGACGGACCGGCCGTTGCATCCGCTGGACGAGCAGGCGGTGGCGGAGGTGTTCGCGTTGGCGCGGGAGGGGGACGGACGGGCACGGGAGGCGGTGGAGCGGTTCCTCCAGCGGCTGGTGCACGATGTCGCGGCGCTGGCGCTCGCGCTCGACCCGGAGCTGGTCGTGATCGGGGGGTGGGCGGCGGGGCTCGACGGGGTGCTGGAGCCGTTGCGGCGGGAGTTGGCGCGGTATTGCCTGCGGCCGCCGAGGGTGACCTTGTCGGGGGTCGGGGAGGCGGTGGTGGCGACCGGTGCGCTGCGGTTGGCCCTCGACCACGTCGAGGAACAGTTGTTCGCGGTGGAGGGGACGGTGACGTCCCGTCACTGACGGGAGGGTTCACGCCCCGCCGCCCCTTGAAGGGGCGCGGGGAGCCGCGCGGCACGCCACGACC
>NZ_JOHS01000078.1 GCF_000725625.1 Streptomyces sp. NRRL F-6676 | reverse complement strand
CCAAGCTCTCAACTTCGTTCGAGCAGGGGGGACCCCCACCGCGTCGACTCCCTCCTCCGCCTTGCAGCTGCACGCACCAGACCCCGCTCACCGGCATTGAAACGGCACCGTCAGCCCCCTGCGACCTGACCCGAACGACAGGCCCTAGGAGTGACCGCGCCCCGGGCGCTCCGGTCGGCGGACCACACGAACGGATCGTGTTATTCGTACGGTATTGCGGCATATGCGCCTACGGTGTACTCCGTGCTCTACGGGATCGTGGCCGCCACCACCGCCGTTCTCCTCGCCGCCGCGCTGTGCGCGCTGCTGCGGGGCCCCGGGCTGCGGGCGGGGATCGTGAAGGTGGGGCGGCGCGGACGGCGGGTGCCGGTGGTGGGCGGGCTCGCGGTCGTGGGGACGGTCGGCGCCGTGGTCGGCGTCGGCGAGTGGAGCGGGGCGGCCCGGCTGGGCGGCGAGGTCACCCGGGTGCTCCTCGCGGCGGTGACCGTCGCGCTGACGGGCCTCGCCGAGGATCTGCGGCCCGCCCGCCCCCGCCCCGCCGGCCGGTGGCCGCGCCTCGCACGAGGGCTCCTGCGCCACGGCGTTCCGGCGGGCGCGGCGGCCCTCGTGGTGCCGTACGACGTCCTGGGCGTCGCGGGCGGTCTGCTCGCCGCCGGGTGGATCGTCCTCGTCGCCCACGGATTCGTGGCGCTGGACCACGCCGACGGAGTGATGGGCACGGTCGGCGTCGTCACGGCGTTCGCCCTCGGCACGTGCGCGGTGGCCGACGTACGGGACGGGCTCGCCGCGCTGCTGTGCGTGCTGGCCGCCGCGCTCACGGGGTTCCTGATGCACAACGCGGCCCCCGCGCGCGTGACCGCCGGACGGGGCGGCGCCCTGTTCACCGGCTTCCTGCCGGCGGCCGTGACGGTTCTGGTGCTGGCCGGACGGGGCCCCGGTGCGGGCGGCAGCGTGCTGGTGGCGCTGAGCGCGGTGCCGGTGGCGAGCGTGTCGCGGCTCCGCGTGGCCCGCGGTCTGCGCGGAATGGGGCTCACCCCCCGGGGCGTCGTCGTGACGGTCGCCATGCTGGCCGCGGGGGCGGCGGTTCCCGGGGTACTGGTCTTCCTGGACTACGCCCGGCCCCTGGTGGCATGGCTCGCGGCGGCGGTCGCCGCGGCGAGCGTCGTCGCCTGCGGCCTGCCGGGCAGGGCGCCGCACGGCTCGGCGGGCCCTGGCACGTCGACGGCCGCGGCCGGGCGGGGCTCCTTCACGCGGCTTCCGGCACCCTCGAAGGGGAGCGGGGCCGTGCCGAACCGCGGCTCCGCCGCGGAGCGCGAACGGCCCCCACTCAGCGGCACCCGCCCCACGGCCCGCACCCCCGAGCGGTAAGGCGCCCCGCACCCCTGCACCCGGGCCCCGCGCATAAGTTGAGCGAACCCCACTCAGCTCTCTTGACGTAGCACCCATGCCCTGGCATGGTTGAGCTTGTTGCACTCAAGTCAGCTGGAGGAACTCACCATGGCACGTGCGGTCGGCATCGACCTGGGCACGACTAACTCCGTCGTCAGCGTTCTGGAGGGCGGCGAGCCCACCGTCATCACCAACGCCGAGGGCGCCAGGACCACGCCGTCCGTCGTCGCCTTCGCGAAGAACGGTGAGGTGCTGGTCGGCGAGGTCGCCAAGCGTCAGGCGGTCACGAACGTCGACAGGACCATCCGGTCGGTCAAGCGCCACATGGGCACCGACTGGAAGATCAACCTGGACGGCAAGGACTTCAACCCGCAGCAGATCAGCGCCTTCGTGCTCCAGAAGCTGAAGCGGGACGCGGAGGCGTACCTGGGCGAGAAGGTGGCCGACGCGGTCATCACCGTCCCGGCGTACTTCAACGACGCCGAGCGCCAGGCCACCAAGGAGGCCGGCGAGATCGCGGGCCTGAACGTCCTGCGCATCGTCAACGAGCCGACGGCCGCCGCCCTGGCGTACGGCCTCGACAAGGATGACCAGACCATCCTGGTCTTCGACCTCGGTGGCGGCACCTTCGACGTCTCGCTGCTGGAGATCGGCGACGGCGTCGTCGAGGTGAAGGCCACCAACGGCGACAACCACCTCGGTGGTGACGACTGGGACCAGCGCGTCGTCGACTACCTGGTCAAGCAGTTCCAGTCCGGGCACGGCGTGGACCTGTCCAAGGACAAGATGGCGTTGCAGCGGCTGCGCGAGGCCGCCGAGAAGGCCAAGATCGAGCTGTCCTCGTCCACCGAGACCTCGATCAACCTGCCGTACATCACCGCCTCCGCCGAGGGCCCCCTGCACCTCGACGAGAAGCTCACCCGCGCCCAGTTCCAGCAGCTGACCGCGGATCTGCTGGAGCGCTGCAAGACGCCGTTCCACAACGTCATCAAGGACGCCGGGATCCAGCTCAGCGAGATCGACCACGTCGTTCTCGTCGGCGGCTCGACCCGTATGCCCGCCGTCGCCGAGCTCGTCAAGGAGCTGACCGGCGGCAAGGACGCCAACAAGGGCGTCAACCCGGACGAGGTCGTCGCCATCGGCGCCTCGCTCCAGGCCGGTGTCCTCAAGGGTGAGGTCAAGGACGTCCTGCTCCTCGACGTGACCCCGCTGTCCCTCGGTATCGAGACCAAGGGCGGCATCATGACCAAGCTCATCGAGCGGAACACGACGATCCCGACCAAGCGGTCCGAGATCTTCACCACCGCCGAGGACAACCAGCCCTCCGTGCAGATCCAGGTCTACCAGGGCGAGCGCGAGATCGCGGCGTACAACAAGAAGCTCGGGATGTTCGAGCTGACGGGTCTGCCGCCGGCCCCGCGCGGCGTGCCGCAGATCGAGGTCTCCTTCGACATCGACGCCAACGGCATCATGCACGTCACGGCGAAGGACCTGGGCACCGGCAAGGAGCAGAAGATGACCGTCACCGGCGGCTCCTCGCTGCCGAAGGACGAGGTCGACCGGATGCGCCAGGAGGCCGAGCAGTACGCGGACGAGGACCACCGCCGCCGCGAGGCCGCCGAGACCCGCAACCAGGGCGAGCAGCTCGTCTACCAGACGGAGAAGTTCCTCAAGGACAACGAGGACAAGGTCCCCGGTGACGTGAAGACGGAGGTGGAGACCGCGCTCGGCGAGCTGAAGGAGACGCTCAAGGGCGAGGACACCGCCGAGATCCGCACGGCCACCGAGAAGGTCGCCGCCGTCTCGCAGAAGCTCGGCCAGGCCCTCTACGCCGACGCCCAGGCCCAGCAGGCCGCCGGTGGCGCCGAGGCGGGTGCGGGTGCGGGTGCCGGCCAGGCGAAGGCCGACGACGACGTGGTGGACGCCGAGATCGTCGACGACGAGCGCAAGGACGGTGCCGCGTGACGGAGGAGACCCCGGGCTTCGACGAGCAGCAGCCCGACGTCCCCTCCGGCGCGACCTCCGACGACGCCGAGCCGAAGACCGCCCCCTCCGCCAAGGAGGAGGGGGCGGCCCCGGCCGGGGACGCCGCTCAGACGGCCGGTCTGACGGCCCAGCTGGACCAGGTGCGCACCGCCCTCGGCGAGCGCACCGCGGACCTCCAGCGGCTTCAGGCCGAGTACCAGAACTACCGGCGCCGGGTCGAGCGCGACCGGGTCACGGTCAAGGAGATCGCCACCGCGAGCCTCCTGTCCGAACTCCTGCCCGTGCTCGACGACATCGGCCGCGCGCGCGAGCACGACGAACTGGTCGGCGGCTTCAAGTCGGTGGCCGAGTCGCTGGAGACGGTGGCGGCCAAGCTGGGTCTCCAGCAGTTCGGCAAGGAGGGCGAGCCCTTCGACCCGACGATCCACGAGGCCCTGATGCACAGTTACGCGCCGGACGTCACCGAGACGACGTGCGTGGCGATTCTCCAGCCGGGGTATCGCCTCGGTGAGCGCACCATCCGCCCCGCGCGGGTGGCGGTCGCCGAGCCCCAGCCCGGCGCGCAGACGGTCAAGGCGGACTCCGCCGAGGCCGAGGGTGCCAAGGGCGCCGACGCCGACGACAAGGAGAGCGGTGGCCCGGACGAGGGCTGAGCTCGCACACGCAAGGAAGGAGGGACGTCGGGGATGAGTACCAAGGACTTCATCGAGAAGGACTACTACAAGGTCCTCGGCGTCCCCAAGGACGCCACCGAGGCCGAGATCAAGAAGGCGTACCGGAAGCTCGCCCGCGAGTTCCACCCGGACGCCAACAAGGGCAACGCCAAGGCGGAGGAACGTTTCAAGGAGATCTCCGAGGCGAACGACGTCCTCGGGGACCCCAAGAAGCGCAAGGAGTACGACGAGGCCCGGACGCTGTTCGGCAACGGCGGTTTCCGTCCGGGCCCCGGCGCCGGCGGCGGCGGAACGTTCAACTTCGACCTGGGCGACCTCTTCGGAGGCGGCGCCCAGGGCGGGGGCGGCGGTGCGCAGGGCGGCTTCGGCGGCGGACTCGGTGACGTCTTCGGGGGCCTGTTCAACCGCGGCGGCGCGGGCACCGGCACACGCACCCAGCCCCGGCGCGGCCAGGACGTGGAGTCCGAGGTCTCGCTGAGCTTCACGGAGGCGGTCGACGGCGCCACGGTGCCGCTGCGGATGTCCAGCCAGCAGCCGTGCAAGGCCTGTTCGGGCACCGGCGACAAGAACGGCACACCGCGCGTGTGCCCGACCTGCGTCGGCACGGGGCAGGTGGCGCGCGGCTCCGGCGGCGGCTTCTCGCTGACCGACCCGTGCCCGGACTGCAAGGGCCGCGGCCTGATCGCCGAGGACCCCTGCGAGGTCTGCAAGGGCTCCGGGCGCGCGAAGTCCTCGCGCACCATGCAGGTGCGCATCCCGGCGGGCGTCAGCGACGGGCAGCGGATCCGGCTGCGCGGCAAGGGCGCCCCCGGCGAGCGCGGCGGCCCGGCGGGCGACCTCTACGTCGTCGTGCACGTCGGGACGCACCCGGTGTTCGGCCGCAAGGAGGACAACCTCACCGTCACGGTCCCCGTCACCTTCGCGGAGGCGGCCCTCGGCGGCGAGGTGCGGGTGCCCACCCTGGGCGGTCCGCCGGTCACCCTGAAGCTGCCCCCGGGCACGCCCAACGGGCGTACGATGCGCGCCCGCGGCAAGGGCGCGGTCCGTAAGGACGGCACCCGCGGGGACCTCCTGGTCACCGTCGAGGTGAGTGTGCCCAAGGACGTGTCGGGGAAGGCTCGTGACGCGCTGGAGGCGTATCGCGAGGCGACCGCGGGGGAGGACCCGCGGGCGGAGCTGTTCGAGTCCGCGAAGGGAGCATGAGGACGCCATGGACACATCCGGTCGTCGTCGCAATCCGTACGAACTGACGGAAGAAACGCCGGTGTACGTCATCTCGGTGGCGGCACAGCTGTCCGGACTGCACCCGCAGACCCTTCGTCAGTACGACCGGCTGGGCCTGGTCTCACCCGACCGCACCGCCGGGCGCGGCCGCCGCTACTCCGCCCGTGACATCGAACTGCTGCGCCAGGTGCAGCAGTTGTCGCAGGACGAGGGCATCAACCTGGCCGGCATCAAGCGGATCATCGAACTGGAGAACCAGGTCGCCGCGCTCCAGCAGCGCGTGGCCGAGCTCCAGTCGGCGGTCGAGGGCGCGGCGGCGACGATGCGGCAGCGCGAGGCGGCGGTGCACGCCTCGTACCGGCGCGATCTGGTGCCGTACCAGGAGGTGCAGCAGACCAGCGCGCTTGTGGTGTGGCGCCCCAAGCGCCAGCCCCCGCAGTCCGCCGACTGACGTCTCGACCGATGTCCCGTCCGATGTCCCGCCCGGCGTCCGGCTGACGGAGCCGCAGGTACTCGAGGGGCCGATTCCGGTGAGGGAGCCGGGAGACCGCAGGGTCTCCCGGCTCTCGGCGTTCCCGGGCGTGTTCGTCCGGTGGCTTGCCCCGATTCCCCGCTCTTTCTGTCTTCTTGTGAGACTGCTCGACGCTCGCGGCCATTGGTGTGATTGCATGAACGACGCGAAACGGCGTGCGCACCGTTACTCCTTGATCATTCACGGACCTCTCACAGGACGGCTGTTGTCATGTCGTTAACCGGTACTCCTTGACGCTGAGTGCCGTGCCCGCGTTGGCTTTCAGCCACATGGCCCGCGCACGCTCCCTCCTGTTCCGGAAGGCACCTGATGTGAACACTCGTAACACGCGCAAGACCGCGCGTCGCACGTTCCTGGCGCTGTCCGCCGCTGCCGCGGCCCTGTCCCTGAGCGCATGCGGCCTGATCGACGGCGTCGGCAGCGACGACGCCTCGGCGACGCCGGACAAGGGAAACGACATCACGGTGGGCCTGCTTCTCCCGGAGAAGGAGAACCAGCGTTACGAGAAGTTCGACTATCCGATCATCAAGGACCAGGTCCGTGTCCTGACCAAGAACCAGGGCAAGGTCGTCTACGCCAACGCCGAGGCGGACGCCGACCGGCAGAGCGCGCAGATGGAGGGGATGATCCACGACAAGGTCGACATCATCCTGCTGGACGCGGTGAACGCCGCGGCGATCAAGCCCACCGTGCGCAAGGCCAAGGACGCCGGCATCCCCGTCATCGCCTACGACCGGCTGGCGCAGGGCCCGGTCGACGCGTACATCTCCTTCGACAACGAACTGGTCGGCCAGGTGCAGGGCCGTGCCGTCCTCGAGGCGCTCGGCGGCAAGTCGGGGACCGGCAAGGTCGTCATGATGAACGGCTCCAAGGCCGACCCCAACGCGGCCCAGTTCAAGAAGGGCGCGCTCAGCGAGCTCCAGAACAAGGTGAACGTCGTCAAGTCGTACGACGTCGTCGACTGGAGGCCGGAGAACGCCAAGAAGGACATGGCGCAGGCGATCGCCGCGGTCGGCGTGGAGAACATCGACGCGGTGTACTCCGCCAACGACGGCATGGCCGGCGCCGCCATCGACGCGCTGAAGGAGGCCGGCGCCTCCAAGATCCCGCCGGTGACCGGACAGGACGCGGAACTGCCCGCCGTGCAGCGGATCATCGCGGGCCAGCAGTACATGAGCGTCTACAAGCCGTACCCGGAGGAGGCCACCAACGCCGCGGAGATGGCGGTGGCCAAGGTGCAGGGCCGGTCGATCGAGTTCGACGCGCTGACCCGCGACTCGGTGGACAGCCCGACGACCAAGAAGATCCCGTCGATGCTGGTGCAGGTCGTCGCCCTCACCAAGGACAACGTCCAGGACACGGTCCTGAAGGACAGCATCTGGACCCTCAAGGAGATCTGCACCGCCAAGTACAAGGCGGACTGCGACCGGCTCGGGCTGAAGTAGCCCGCGCGCACGTCAGGAGCCCGGTGGTCACCGACCGCCGGGCTTCCGCGTTTCCCGCTTCCCGTCCGGCGGGCAAGTCGCCTCCCGCCCGAGGGGGTTCCTCGTTCCCCGCCCGTGCCGGGCCGCAAGAAGGAAGGGGAAAACCGGCCTGTTCGAGAACAATCGCGGGCAGTCTCGGGAAGGGCCCGTGTTGCGGAGGCGGGCGGGTCCGCGCATAGTTGCGCTGCGCGGGAACCCGAGGGCGGTACGGAAGCCCCGGGGCGGCGCGGGAAGTCGAGGGCGGGAGCCAGGGGTGGGAGATGGCCGGGCACGGGACGGACACGCATCCGCACGGTGCTGACCACCTGTGCGAGGCCGGCCACCGCGTCTACTCCCGGGCCGTACGACGCGGCCGGATCCCCCGCACGGACGCCGACCCGGTGCCGTGCCTGGTCGAACTGGCCCTGCTGCACCCCGATCCGGACGACATGGACTGGCTGGTGCCGACCCCGCCGCAGGAGGTCATGACCCGGCTGCTGCGCGGACTGCACGACGAGGTGAGCGCCAGCCGCACCCGGGTGGGCGCGGCGGTCGCCGCCGTGGAGTGGTACGCCGGGCTCGGCGGACGCGAACAGCCCCCGGCCGAGCGGTCCGCGATCCGCGTCCTGGACGGACTGCCGCGGATCCGCGCCGCGGTGGACGAGGCGACCGCCGGCTGTGTCTCCGAGGTGCTCACGGTGCAGCCGGGCGGCATCCGGCGCGAGGACGAACTCGCCGAGGGACTGCACCGGGGGCTGGAGATGCGCCGGCGCGGGGTGCGGATGCGGGACCTGTACACCCATGTCGCCCGGCACGGGCAAGGGTTGCACACCTACCTGGAGCTGATGGGCGAGGCGGCCGAGGCCCGTACGCTCGACGAGGTCACCGAGCGGCTGATCCTGTTCGACCGCACGGTCGCCTTCATCCCCGCCAACGCCGACCGGACGGTGGCGCTCGAACTGCGCCACCCCGCGCTCGTGGAGTACCTGGTCACCGTCTTCGAACGGCTGTGGCGCCTGGCGATCCCGCTCACCTCGCCGCTGCCGAAGACGGGCATCGACGGCATCACCCACCGCGAGCGGTCCATCGCCGCGCTGCTGGCGGAGGGGCACCAGGACGCGGCGGTGGCGGAGCGGCTGGGGATCAGCGTGCGCACCTGCCGCGCGCACATCGCGCGGCTGTCGGAGACGCTGGGGGCGGCGAGCCGGACGCAGCTGGGCGTACGGATCGCCCAGGCGGGCCTGGACGGCCCGCCGGGGACCCCGGGGCTGGTCCCGGTCCCCGCCCCGGCGCGAGAGGCGCGCACGGCGCGCTGAGGGGCGTGCGGCGGCGATCGTGCGCCTCCGGTGCCCGGCCGGGCCCCGGTGCTCCCGCTCCGGGCCCCGGTGCTCCCGCTCCGGGCCCCGGTGCTCCTGCTCCGGATCTCGGTGCTCCCGCTCCGGACCTCAGTGCTCCCGCTCCAGAATCCCCGACTGGGCGATGAGATAGCCCAGTTGGGCCCGGCTGCCGCTGCCCAGCGCCGCCGCCAGCCTGGCGATGTGCGCGCGACAGGTGCGCACGTTCATGCCCAGCCGGCGCGCGATCGCCTCGTCCACGTGCCCCTCGATCAGCAGCTTGGCGATCGACCGCTGCACCCCCGTGATGCCCTCGGGCGTCGACTCGTAGGGCACCTCGTCCATCAGCGGCGTCGCCCGCTGCCACAGGTGCTCGAAGACCTTGATGAGGTACTGCACGAGCCCGGGGTGGCGCAGCTCCAGGGCGATCTGGTTGTCGTCCTGCGCGGGGATGAAGGCGACGGTGTCGTCGCAGATGATCAGCCGCTCGATGAGCTGTTCCAGCGTGCGTATCTCAACCTTCGCGCCCGCCATCTGGTCCACATAGGCGAAGGTGCTCTGACTGTGCCGGACGGTGTGCTGGTAGAGCGTGCGCATCGCCAGGCCGCGCTCTATGAGCGGCTTGCTGCGTTCAAGCGCCTGGCTCAGGATGTGTTCCGGACGGCTGCCGCCCGGCTGCACGGTGAGCACCTCGGTGCGCGCCTCGGCCACGGCCACGTCCAGCGCGGCGTGGATGCGGGCGTTGCCCTCCAGCACGGTGATGGCGTGCGTGGTGGCGGGCTTCTGCGCGCTCAGCGCGAGAAAGGGCTGGAAGGCGTCCGCGAGGTCGAGGGTGAGCCGCCTGCGGTCCTGGATCTCGCGTTCCAGCGGCTGGATCTGCTGGGCGAGCGCGATCGAGGGGGGAACCGGACGGAGCCAGTCGGGGTCGTCCGGATCCGGGTGGAGGAGCGCGAATTCGAGCAGGCAGGGAGCGGGCTCCACCTCCGCCCGGGAGACGCGCCCGGAGCTCAGCGCACTGGCGTAGAGACGGGAACCCTCAGGGCAGAGTTCTGTCACGCCGTGAGGATGTGTCGGTTTTGTGCGCTTTGTCGGCAAATCTCCACCCCCCAGGGTCCTGAACGTGCAGGAACATGATGCATCTCCTCTGTGGCATTGACGTGCCTGAATGAGCCATCGTCTTCATCAGACGGGGGGAGAGGAAGCCATCAAGTGAGGACGAAGCCGAACATGAAGAAGAAAATGCTTCGCTCGGTGCTTGCCACTGCCGTCGTCGCCGTCGCACTGGCCGGTGGCGCGGCTGCCGGTCCTCTCGACGTCGGCTGGGGCACCCCGGCCCGTACGGCGTCGACCACGGCGGTGCAGTCCGCCGGCCTCGGCGACGTGGGCTGGGGAGCGGTGACCTCCGCCGACTCCGGCTCCGGTGACGTGGGCTGGGGCATCGCGCCGGCCACCACCAACGGCGATGTGGGCTGGGGCGCGGTGACCGCCACCACCTCCGGCGACGTGGGCTGGGGCGCGGTGACCGCCGCCACCTCCGGTGACGTCGGCTGGGGCATCCGGGCCGCCGCCACCCCGGGCGACGTCGGCTGGGGAGCTCCGGTGGCGAAGCCGGGTGACGTCGGCTGGTCGGCACCGACGGACGCGGAAGCATGACCACTCCGCCCGACGACCGGTCCTTCCGGCGCGAGATGGCCACCGCCTACCGCTCCGGCTGGCACTTCATCGACCTCGTCACCGCGATCCCCCACCCCGGTGACTCGTTGATGGTGACCGTGTTCGGAGAGCCTGTCGTCGTCACCCGCGACGAGGACGAGGACGTACGGGCGTACCGCTGTCTGCGACGGCCTCGGGGGGCGCCGCAGCCGGTCCGGTGCGCCATCCGCTACGGCATGATCTTCGTCAACCTCGACCAGCGCGACCACCGGCTGGACGGCACCGACACTCCCGACTCCCCCCACGAGGTACCCGATCTGAGGACCATCTCGGCCACCCCCCGCAGTGCCTGACGCGATTCCCCCGTCGTAAAAGATCGCTCAGGCGCTTCCCCCCGCAGCGGCGTCACCGTGACCTGAACACGGTGACGCCGCTGCAGTTTTATGGGGAACTCTCCTGGTATGGGTTTGCTCCGAATCGCCCAGGGATGGCCGAAACCCGGCGCCCGGTGAGGGGCGCGGGACTGTATCGGTCCCCGGCTCCGCCGCGTGGGCACGATCGTCTCCGCACCCACCCGCCCGCGCACCGCCCCCGGAGCCGCTCCCCGAACTCAACCTGCGCGGAGTAGACTCAACTTTGTCGACGTCGCTCAAGTCAGACCGAGTTCGAGTTCGAGGAGGGACACGCAACCGTGGACGCCGAGCTGACCAACAGGAGCCGTGACGCGATCGCCGCGGCCGGCAACCGTGCCGTGTCCGAGGGCCACCCGGACCTCACCCCTGCCCACCTGCTGCTCGCGCTGCTGGAGGGGCAGGACAACGAGAACGTCATCGACCTGCTCGCCGCCACCGGCGCGGACCAGGCCGCCGTACGCACGGACACCGAGCGCGCCCTCGCCGCCCTGCCCAGCGTCACCGGCTCCACCGTCGCACCGCCGCAACCCAACCGCGAACTGCTCGCCGTCATCACGGACGCGCAGGCCCGCGCCAAGGACCTCGGCGACGAGTACCTGTCCACCGAGCACCTGCTCATCGGCATCGCCGCCAAGGGCGGCCGGGCCGCCGAGGTGCTCTCCGGGCAGGGTGCCACCGCCAAGAAGCTGCTGGAGGCCTTCCAGAAGGCCAGAGGAGGACGCCGGGTGACCACGCCCGACCCGGAGGGCCAGTACAAGGCCCTGGAGAAGTTCGGCACGGACCTCACCGCCGCCGCCCGCGAGGGCCGCCTGGACCCGGTCATCGGCCGGGACCAGGAGATCCGCCGCGTGGTGCAGGTGCTCTCCCGCCGCACCAAGAACAACCCCGTGCTGATCGGCGAGCCCGGCGTCGGCAAGACCGCCGTCGTCGAGGGCCTCGCCCAGCGCATCGTCAAGGGCGACGTGCCCGAGTCGCTGAAGGACAAGCGGCTGGTCTCGCTGGACCTCGGCGCGATGGTCGCGGGCGCCAAGTACCGCGGCGAGTTCGAGGAGCGCCTCAAGACGGTCCTCGCCGAGATCAAGGACTCCGACGGACAGGTCGTCACCTTCATCGACGAGCTGCACACCGTCGTCGGCGCGGGCGCCGGCGGCGACTCCGCGATGGACGCCGGCAACATGCTCAAGCCGATGCTGGCCCGCGGCGAACTGCGCATGGTGGGCGCCACCACGCTGGACGAGTACCGCGAGCGGATCGAGAAGGACCCCGCCCTGGAGCGCCGGTTCCAGCAGGTGATGGTCGCCGAGCCCACCGTCGAGGACTCCATCGCGATCCTGCGCGGGCTCAAGGGCCGCTACGAGGCCCACCACAAGGTGCAGATCGCCGACTCGGCGCTGGTGGCCGCCGCCACCCTCTCCGACCGGTACATCACCTCCCGCTTCCTGCCCGACAAGGCGATCGACCTCGTCGACGAGGCCGCCTCCCGGCTGCGCATGGAGATCGACTCCTCGCCCGTCGAGATCGACGAACTCCAGCGCGCCGTCGACCGGCTCCGCATGGAGGAGCTGGCGCTGGACAAGGAGACCGACGCCGCCTCCCGCGACCGCCTGGAGCGGCTGCGCCGCGATCTCGCCGACAAGGAGGAGGAGCTGCGCGGGCTGACCGCCCGCTGGGAGAAGGAGAAGCAGTCCCTCAACCGCGTCGGCGAGCTGAAGGAGAAGCTCGACGACCTGCGCGGCCAGGCCGAACGCGCCCAGCGCGACGGCGACTTCGACACCGCCTCCAAGCTGCTCTACGGCGAGATCCCCGACCTGGAGCGCGACCTGGAGGAGGCCAGCGAGGCCGAAGAAGAGGTGGCGCGGGACACCATGGTCAAGGAGGAGGTCGGCTCCGACGACATCGCGGACGTCGTCGCCTCCTGGACCGGCATCCCCGCAGGCCGCCTGATGGAGGGCGAGACGCAGAAGCTGCTCCGCATGGAGGAGGAGCTCGGCAAGCGGCTGATCGGCCAGGCCGAGGCGGTACGGGCCGTCTCGGACGCCGTACGGCGCTCGCGGGCCGGCATCGCCGACCCGGACCGCCCCACCGGCTCGTTCCTCTTCCTCGGCCCCACCGGCGTCGGCAAGACCGAACTCGCCAAGGCGCTCGCCGACTTCCTCTTCGACGACGAGCGGGCCATGGTCCGCATCGACATGTCGGAGTACGGCGAGAAGCACAGCGTGGCCCGGCTGGTCGGGGCGCCCCCCGGCTACGTCGGCTACGAGGAGGGCGGCCAGCTCACCGAGGCGGTGCGCCGCCGCCCGTACAGCGTGGTGCTCCTCGACGAGGTGGAGAAGGCGCACCCGGAGGTCTTCGACATCCTGCTCCAGGTGCTGGACGACGGCCGCCTCACCGACGGCCAGGGCCGCACGGTCGACTTCCGCAACACCATCCTGGTGCTCACCTCCAACCTGGGCAGCCAGTTCCTCGTCGACCCGCTGACCAGCGAGGCGGAGAAGAAGGAACAGGTCCTGGAGGTCGTGCGGGCCTCCTTCAAGCCCGAGTTCCTCAACCGGCTCGACGACCTGGTCGTCTTCTCGGCCCTCTCCAGGGACGAGCTCAGCCGCATCGCCCGGCTCCAGATCGACCGCCTGGCCGCCCGGCTCGCCGAGCGCCGGCTCACCCTGGAGGTCACCGACGAGGCACTGGCCTGGCTCGCGGTGGAGGGCATGGACCCGGCGTACGGCGCCCGGCCGCTGCGCCGGCTGGTGCAGACGTCGATCGGCGACCGGCTGGCCCGGGAGATCCTGGCCGGCGAGATCAAGGACGGCGACACGGTCCGCGTCGACCGCTTCGGCGAGGGCCTGATCGTGGGCCCGGCCTCGGACAAGACGCTGTAACCCTCCGGTACGGCCTCCGTTCCGCCCCCGGCCGGATCCATTCCGCCGGGGGCGGACATGCCCGTCCGGGGTTGCCACCCCCCGCCCCGCATGGGGGAGGATGGCGGCATCCGTACGAAGGGAAAATCACGGTGAGCATCGACCCGTCCTCGATTCCGAACTTCGGAGGCCAGGAGCCCGAGCCCGGGCCGCCGGCCGGCCCCGTCGTCCCGGATCAGGACCTCGTGAAGCAGCTCCTGGACCAGATGGAGCTCAAGCACCTCGTCGACGAAGAGGGAGACCTCGTCGCGCCGTGGGAGCAGTTCCGTACGTACTTCATGTTCCGCGGCGAGGACGACCAGGCGGTCTACTCCGTGCGCACGTTCTACGACCGGCCGCACCAGATCGACGACAAGCCTGCCCTGCTGGAGGCCATCGACGACTGGAACCGGCGCACGCTGTGGCCCAAGGTCTACAGCCACACCCATGACGACGGCACGGTCCGCCTCATCGGCGAGGCGCAGATGCTGGTCGGCACGGGCGTCAACCTCGAGTTCTTCGTCTCCTCGACGGTCAGCTGGGTGCGCGCCGCCATCGAGTTCGACCGGTGGCTCGCCGAGCAGCTCGGCCTCGAGGAGGAGGTCGACGGCGCGGGGGAGCCCGACGAGGACACCGACGAGTGATCCGTCGGACATGAGCGCGGCCGGCCCGGGGGGAGTCCCGGGCACGGCTCACAGCGCGGCACGGGCGAACACCACCAGGTACGCCCCGTAGGCCAACGAGAGCCCGGTCAGGGCGCCGACCACCAGGACGGCGTGCCACGGCCGGGCTCTCGCCGTCCGCACCAGCGCCCGCGCGGGCGGGATCAGCAGCGGGAACGCGGGCAGCAGGAAGCGCGGCTTGGAGGCGAAGTAGCC
This sequence comes from Streptomyces sp. NRRL F-6676, assembly GCF_000725625.1. Classification (GTDB taxonomy): domain Bacteria; phylum Actinomycetota; class Actinomycetes; order Streptomycetales; family Streptomycetaceae; genus Streptomyces. Next base: position 6,858 of record NZ_JOHS01000078.1, on the reverse strand, counting down.
GGAGCCGCCGACCACCACCAGGAGCAGCACCCCGCAGTAGACGACCAGCGGCAGCGGCGCCCGGTCGGCCAGCAGCAGCGCGAACAGCAGCAGCGCCAGTACGACGATCACCACGGTCAGCGGGTGCACGGACCGGGTCGCGTGCACCATGAAGTGCCGTACGAACTCCAGCGACCCGTGCCCCAGATCGAACCGCGACCCCCACTGCTCCTGCACACGGAAGTAGCCGCCGAGCAGATCGCCCTCGCGGTGCCCGACCCATAGCACGTAGCCGCACCAGCCGAGGGGGGCGAGGACGACGGCTGTCCACAGCCTGTGGACAGCCGTTCGCGTCCGCGTGTGCCACCGCTGCCGGATCTCCCACCCGGCCGCCGCCATCACCGCCGCCGCCACCGCGAACCCGTTCGGCCGGGCCAGCCCCGCGGCCGCCGCGAGCGTGCCCGCCCACACCCAGCGCCCGCTGAGCACCGCGTACAGCGACCAGGCGGCCAGCGCCGTGAGCAGCGGTTCGGTGTACGCCATCGACAGCACCACCGAGTGCGGCAGCACCGCCCACAGCAGCACCAGTACGGTGGCGACGGCCTCGCCGTACAGCCGCCGTCCGACGAGGTGGATGCCGTACGCGGCCACCACGGCGGAGGCCCACGACACGAGCAGCCCGGCCGCGCCCCAGCCGACCGGGAGCACGGCGGTCACGGCCCGGACGAGCCCCGGGTAGAGCGGGAAGAACGCCAGATCGCTCCGTACGAAGAGCTCGCCGGCGTGGTGTCCGGTGCGGACGTACCCGTAGCCGTGGGCGGCGATCCCGAAGTACCAGAGCGAGTCCCACGACCGCCCGAGCAGGGCGAGCGGGTGCGGCCGGCCGGCGGCCCGCGCGGCCGCCAGGACGAGGAGCGCCCCGGTCAGCCGCACGGCGACGAACAGCACGAGCGCGGCGGGCGCCCCGGCGAACCTCCCCGCCCCCGGCCGGAACCTCCCTCCGGGCCGCGGCGGCGGCAGCGCCGGGCCCACATCGGAAACATCAGGACGCGCGAGCGTACGAAACTCGGTCACACGGGAACCATGCGCCGCTTTCCACCGATTACCGAGCTTTGTCCCTCACGCGGCGCAAGGAGGGCGCGCCCGCGAGGGGGGCGTTCCCCCCGACCGGGTTCTCAGGCGCCCGTCCGCAACGCCCCCAGCCTCCGTACCGCCTCCTCCAGGACCTCCACCCGCTTGCAGAACGCGAACCGGACGAACGGCGCCCCACTCTCCCGGTGGTCGTAGAACACCGCGTTGGGAATCGCCACCACCCCCACCCGCTCCGGCAGCCCCCGGCAGAACGCGAACCCGTCACTCTCCCCCAACGGCCGGATGTCGGCCGTCACGAAGTACGTCCCCGCGGGCCGGAAGACGGCGAACCCCGCGTCCGCCAGCCCGTCCGCCAGCAGATCCCGCTTCTCGCGCAGCTCCTCCCGGAGCCCCGAGAAGAAGGACTCCGGCAACGCCAGCCCTTCCGCGACGGCGTACTGGAACGGCCCCGAGGCCACGTACGTCAGGAACTGCTTCGCCGACCGCACCGCGGTCACCAGCGGAGCGGCCCCGGTCACCCAGCCGACCTTCCACCCCGTGTACGAGAAGGACTTCCCCGCACTCCCGATGCTGACCGTCCGTTCCCGCATCCCCGGGAACCCGGCCGGCGGCACATGCTCGGCCCCGTCGAAGACGAGATGCTCGTACACCTCGTCGGTCACCACCAACAGATCCCGCTCGACCGCCAGTTCGGCGATCACGGCCAGTTCCTCCCGGCTCAGCACCGTCCCGGTCGGATTGTGCGGCGTGTTGATCAGGAGCAGTCGCGTGCGGTCGGTCACCGCGTCCCGCAGCTCGTCGAGGTCGAGGCGGAAGACGGGTCCGTCGGGGCCCTCGTGCGGCCGCAGTGTCACCGGCACCCGCTTTCCGCCCGCCATGGCGACACAGGCCGCGTAGGAGTCGTAGTACGGCTCCAGCGCGATCACCTCGTCCCCCGGTTCGACCAGCGCGAGCAGCGCCGCCGCGATCGCCTCGGTGGCCCCGGCGGTGACCAGGACCTCCGTGTCCGGATCGTACGTCAGTCCGTACCGCCGCTGCTGGTGCGCGACGATCGCCGCGCGCAGCTCGGGGACGCCGGGACCCGGCGGGTACTGGTTCCCGCGCCCGTCGCGCAGCGCCCGCACCGCCGCCTCGCGGATCTCCTCGGGGCCGTCGGTGTCGGGGAAGCCCTGGCCGAGGTTGAGGGACCCGGTGCTCAGTGCCAACGCCGACATCTCGGCGAAGATCGTCGTGCCGAACTCGGTGAGCCGCCGGTTGAGGAGGGGGCGCGCGCTGGAGGTCATGGCCGCCATCCTGGGCCCAAGCTCTGGAGTTCCTCAACTCCGCTTTGGGGCGCGCCGCGCGAGGGCATCTCCCGGGCACACATCGCCGGGGCGCCGACGGGGCCGCCCGGCTTCGGACGACCTCCAGGGGGATTTTCCGGGGGTCGATGGGGGATTCGAAAGGAGGGGGACGCCATGGGTGCAGGCATCATCGGAGGCGGACTCCTGCTCGTACTCGTCTGGGTCCTGTTCGCCGCCGTGGGGCGCCGCAGGGCCGTCCGCCGGGGCGGCAAGCGGAACGGCGCCGCCGGCAAGCGGACCCGCACCGCCCGGTACGCGGCGGGCGGCAGCGGCGGCAGCTGGTGGGCGGGCGACTCGGGCGGCTCGTCGTCGGACGGCGGCGGTCATCACGGCGGTCACGGCGGCCACTCGTGCGGGGGAGGTCACTCCTGCGGGGGCGGCTCGTCGTGCGGTTCGTCCTGCGGGGGCGGCTGCGGCGGGGGCTGAGAGTGGTCCGTACGGCGGGGAAGGGGGCGCGCGGGGGCGCGCGCCGTACGTGAACAGTTGAGCTGTGCAGCCCTCGGGGGGATGGAAACGCCACGAAGTTGGGTAAAAACGCTGTGGCGGCCCCAGAGTTCATGATTCCCTCTAGATCACGAAGCAGCCCCCAGGGCGTCCTGCGGGCCATCCCGCAGGCGGACCTCTTCCGGACCGGGCTGTTCCGGACGTCCTGCTCCGACCGGCCGAGCCGGCCGGTCTCCCCGGCGCCACCGAGGTGTGCGCCGGGCTCCCTCCCCTTTTTGCGTGCTAGCGGAGCCGATCCATGCTCACGACCCTGAACACTTCCTACACCGACACGCGCGCGGCCGACCTCGCCTGGACCCTGGACAGCGGGCCGCTGCCCGCCCTTGCCACCCTCGACCTCGAACTGGCGGGGTCCACCTTGCAGTTGCGCCTCCTCGGCGCCTCCCACCAGGTACTCCTCCAGGCGCCGGAGGGCGACTGCTCGGAGACGGTCGCCTGCATCCAGGGCAGCAGCACCCCGCTGCCGCTCGGCGTGGCCAAACGGGTCGACGACTGGGAGTACGAGTTCGCGGCCCGCGTCGAGGTGCTCTCGCCGGGCTCGTTCGCGGGCCGCGCCCAGGAACTGCTGGCCCTGGTCGCCGACCATCCGCACGGCCTGGCCGGCGTCTTCCCCGGCAGCCCGCACGCGTTCACCGCGATGCTGGCCCACCGGCACGAGGGCCAGATCCACTGGCGCACGTGGCACGCGTACCCGCAGGACGGCCAACTCGTCGCCACGCGCACCCGGGTGGGCACCCCCAGCCGCGCCACCCGTCCCCCGAAGGACGACTGGCGCCTCCCCGCCACCCACCTCCCCGTGGACCACCGCACCCCCCGCCTCCATCCGACGACGGTCTGAGCCGTCGCCACCGAGGGGTGAAGCCCCGAGCCCTCCAGAGCGCAGGGGGCCCAGGGGGCGGAGCCCCTCCCCGGTCGCGCCCCCCGCGCACTCCTTCACCACCGCTTCACCTCCGTGAGTGACAAGGCCCAGAGGCGACGCCCCGGTAGCGTTCCGTCAGTGATCGACCCGCACGCCCCCGCACCTCCCGGCGCCCCGCCCCGCCGGGGCGAGCCGGGCCGGGCGCCGCTGCCCGTCCGCCCCGGCACAGGACGCTTCCTCGTCCTGACCGGCGTGTTCGTCTGCGCGGCCTGCGGACTGGTGTACGAACTCGAACTCGTCGCCCTCGCCTCCTACCTCATCGGCGACACCGTCACCCAGGCCTCCGTCGTCCTCTCGGTCATGGTCTTCGCGATGGGCATCGGCTCGCTCGCCGCGAAACGCCTGCGCTGCCGCGCGGCGGTCGGCTTCGGCGCGGTCGAGGCCGCCCTCGCCCTCGTCGGCGGCCTCAGCGCGATGGCCCTGTACGCCGTCTTCGCCTGGACCGGAGGCGGCTGGGCCGGTGTCCCGTCGGCCGGCCCCCGCTGTCTGCTCGTCGCGTTCTCCCTGGCGATCGGCCTGCTGATCGGCGCCGAAGTGCCCCTCCTCATGGAGCTGATCCAGCGCATCCGCCGCCAGGAGGCGGGCGGCGCGGTCGCCGACCTCTTCGCCGCCGACTACGTGGGCGCCCTCGTCGGCGGCCTCGCCTTCCCCTTCCTCCTCCTGCCGCTGCTCGGCCAGTTGGAGGGCGCCCTGCTCACCGGCGCGGTCAACGCCCTGGCGGGGGCCGCCCTCGTCCTCGGCCTGTTCCGCCGTGACCTCCCCGCGCGCGCCCGCCACGTCCTCCTCGCCGTCAACGTCACCGTGCTCGGCCTGCTCGCGCTCGCCGCGTTCCTCGTCGGTGACTTCGAACGGGCCGCCCGGCACGCGGTGTACGGGGCGGACGTCCGGGTGGCGATGCGGACGGACGTGCAGGAGGTCGTCCTCACCGGCGGCGACCACGGCCGCCCCCTCGACCTCTTCCTCGACGGCCGGCTGCGGGTCAGCGGTCGCGACGAGTACCGCTACCACGAGGCCCTGGTGCACCCCGCGATGACCGGCCCCCACGCGCGCGTGCTCGTCCTCGGCGGCGGTGACGGCCTGGCCGCCCGCGAGGTGCTGCGCCACCCCGGCGTACGGCGGGTCGACGTCGTCGAGGCCGACCCGGCGGTGGTCCGGCTGGCCCGCCGGGACCCCGCCCTCTCCCGCCTCAACCAGCACGTCTACGCCGACCCCCGCGTCCACGTCACCACGGACGACGCCTTCCGCCGGCTGCGGGCCACGCCCCCGGGGTCGTACGACGTGGTGATCGCGGACCTCCCCGACCCCGGCATCAGCGCCAGTACGAAGCTGTACTCGCAGGAGTTCTACGGCCTGGCCCGGCGCACCCTCGCCGAGGACGGCCGGCTCGTCGTGCACGCGGGCCCGGTGGCCACCCGCCGCCGGGTGTTCTGGACGGTGGAGACGACGATCCGCTCGGCCGGGCTGCGGACGGTGCCGTACCGGGTCGACGGGCGCGGCGCCTGCTCCGTGAGCGGCCCCGACCGCGCGACGCGCACGGGGGTCCGGGGGTTCCAGGACTGGGGCTTCGTCCTGGCCGGGCGCACCCGCCCGGCGCTCCGGCTCGACCCGGCGGCGCCCCGGCCGCGCTCGCTCACGCGGGAGGGCCTGGCGGGGGACCGGCGGGCGGCGGTCCGCACCCGGCTGCGCGGGCTGGCCCCGTCGACGCTGGTGCACCCGCGCTACGCGGACTGACTGACCCGCCCCGGCGAATCGCCGCTTCGACGGGTTCCGTCCGGGCCCCGGTGGGTAGGCTCGGCCGGCATGGAGCATGAGGTGTTCGTTCCGGTACCGGCCGAGCGGCTCGGAGAGGTGCTCGCCGACCCCGAACGGGTGGCCAGGGCCGTGCCGGGGTTCCAGCAGGACGCGGGGGCGGAGCCGGGCGCGGGGCGCCTGAAGGTGCGCGTCGGGGGGCACACCATCACGTACCGCGGTGCGTTCGGGGCCCTCCGGCGGGACGACGGCTCGTACGCGTTCGAGGGCGACGCGACGGAGGCCCGCGGCAGCGGTGCGGTACGGCTCGCGCTGACGGTACGGCTGCGGCCGGACGGGGCCGGCACGGTCCTGACGTTCACCGGCACGGTCACGGCGACCGGCCGTATCGCCGAACTGCCCGCGGAGACGGTGCGGTCGGCGGGCGCCCGCCTGCTGACCCGCGCCGCGGAGAACGCGGGACGGGCCGCGGCGGAGCCGCCCCGGCCACCGGCCTCCGGGACCGGCGCCGAGCCGCGGCCGCCGGAGGCGGAGGGCGGGGCCGAGCCGCGGCCGCCGGTGTCCGCGCCCGGCGAGGAGTCGGCGGAGCCGGGCACCTCCCTCTTCGAGACGGAGGTGCCGCCGCCCTCGCTGGAGGGCCCGGACGACCTGGACGGCTCGGAGGACTCGGGCGACTCCGACGACTCCGACGACTCGGAGGCCGAGCCGCCGGCCGAGGCGGCGCACGCGCGGCGGACGATGATCGGGCGGAGCGCGGAGGAGGTCGACCACGCCCCGCCGCGCGGGCGCTACGCGCCGGTTCCGGCGCCGGAGGCGACGGGATCCGCGGGGGCGCTGCGGTGGGCCGCTCCCGCGGCGGCGGTCGTCCTCGCCTCGGCGATCGTCATGAGCCGCTACCTCCGCAGACGCCGCTGAGGGCAACCACGGTTGTTCGCCCCCGCCGCCCCTACCCTTCCCGTCCCCGGGGGCAAGCCCCCGGACCCCCGTGGGGTACATCGCCGGCCGCGGCCCGGTGGGGGTACGCCGCGCAGTTCCCCGCGCCCCTAAAAGCAGGGACACGCGCCGCCCTTGCTCCGCGGCTCCGCCGCGCGGGCGCGAGCAACCGCAGCCCCGTCAGGGGCGCGGGGAACTGCGCGAGCAACCAGGAACCGACCCGCACCCGCTCACGAGCCGCCCCCACCCGAGCTCTCCCGCGTCTCACCCACCCACCCGCACCCGCCCACGAACCGGCCCCCTCCGAGCTCTCCCGCGTCTCACCCACCCACCCGCACC
>NZ_JOHS01000077.1 GCF_000725625.1 Streptomyces sp. NRRL F-6676 | reverse complement strand
AACGAAGATCCCAAGCCGTTCATCTGGACCAAGACCGCCGAGGAAATCCTCGACTCCCTCGCCCGCTTCTGCCGACGGATCTCCGGCGCAGGACACTAGGACCCACGCCGACACCTTCTGGATCTTCGATGCATTCCCCGACGAGGCCGCTCGCGACGCCCACGCCAACGGCGCCATCGTCGCAGCCCTGATGGCCAACCAGCACCTCCTCGGCGCAGCACCCGAGATCCTGGCGGCCGACGTCCTCGCGTCCAAGCTCCCGTAGTCCGCCAACGCACGAGACGATCGCGCCCCGCCGAGCCGTCGGACCCGACCGCCTCGACACCCGCACCACGTTGACGATCCCCGACGGGCCGATCACGAGGAGGCCAGGCAACACCAGGCGCAAGCCTGGAGCGGCACTGTTTCACCGGTGGTCATCGAGAGAGCCAGCGCGGTTCCATGGCAGCGCAACTGTGTCAACTTGCCCTCCGTCCCGCGAGGCGCCGTGGGCGGGTCGTGGTTGCGATCCGTTGCCGTGACGGGAGACGCGTTGCGCGTCGCAGCGATGACGGGTCGTTGGCGTTCCGGGGCGTTGCGTTCGTGCGCGCCGCGCGTGCGGCATGGAGCATCTCGCTGCGCACACAACGATCGCTGCGCCGACGCACCGTTGACACCTCGCACGTCCAGGTCGCGACACAACGCCACGCTGCGTTGCCGAGCGGAGCGAGGCATATCGGCACACGGACAGGATGCCGGCCGCGAGCGCTCAGCCGGCGAGGGGTCCGTCGCAGAGGAGAGCGACGTCGGTGTCGGGCAGAGCCGTGAGGCCAGCGCATTGCGCGACCACCAGAACCGAACCGCCCCTGCCCTGCGTTTGCGTCGGTCCGCAGATAGACGTCGAGGTCTCCCGACGATGGAGGTTCCTACGCCATCCATCCGAAAGACCTCGACGTGTCCGACGCTACCCCGCCGGCCGGCTTCGGCCGCCCTGACCTGACCGCCTTCGCTCGACTCGACGGCCTCGGTCTGAGCGTGACCGGGCAACGACTTGAACCGGATCGTGCGGTCCTCGCGTGCCGCGTGGTGGAACCAGATCAGTCTTGCCGACGGTGCGGCAGCGAAGGCGCTGCTCGTGACACCGTGATCCGGCGGTTGGCCCACGAGCCGCTGGGCTGGCGACCGACCGTGCTGGAAGTTGTAGTGCGCCGCTACCGCTGTGCCGACTGCGGACACGTGTGGCGCCAAGACACCAGCGCCGCGGCGGAGCCACGCGCGAAGCTCTCGCGCACCGGGTTGCGGTGGGCGCTGGAAGGGATCGTGGTCGCACACCTCACCGTCGCCCGTGTCGCCGAGGGACTCGGGGTCGCGTGGGACACCGCCAACAACGCGGTCCTGGCCGAAGGCAATCGGCTGCTGATCAACGACCCCACGCGGTTCGAGGTGTCCGCGTACTCATCTGAGTGCACCACCGAGTACGAAGTTGTGTGCACCACTGCTCAGGCTACGTCGGTGTCCCGTTCGATGGCCTGGAGGCGGTTCTTGAGCCGGTAGCTGTTGCCGTTGATCGAGACGACGTCGCAGTGGTGCAGGAGGCGGTCGAGGATCGCGGTGGCGAGGACCTCGTCGCCGAAGACCTGGCCCCATTCATCTGGGGCTGGCACTTGTTCCCTCTCAAGAGTTGCTGCTGCCACCTGGCCGTATCCCGCTCCTGGGGTCCTCGTTGGTTCTCGTGGTGGCACCCCGGTTTTCAAGGTGCTGCCTTGACCGTTCAGGTGCGAGGAAGGTGTGCCGGTGGCCGAGGCGAGACTGCACGTCATCGCGGGCGGGGCCGTCCCGCAGGGGCCGCTGACTACGGATCCGTGGCAGTTCCAGACCATGTGCGTCGACGCGTTCGTCGCCTCGTGGAGGGCCCGTGGGTTCAGCCCGGTGACCATCGACAACGACATCGGCCTGCTGGAGCGGACACTCACCGCGTTGGGACGGCCTGCGTGGGACGTCACGCCCGAGGACATTGACCGGGTGGTCGGTGATCTCGCGGTGAAGGGCCGGGCGACGTCGACCCGCCGCGAGTACGTGCAGATCTTCAAGGGCTTCCACCGGTTCCTGCAGGCTCGCAAATCGGCCGAGATCGAGGCCGCATTCGGCGTCCGACTGGTCTGCCCGGTCGACGAATTCAACGCTTCCCGCCATGTCGGCGACGATTCTCCAGCCCTGCTGCCGCCGCCGACACCAGAGCGGGTGAACGAGTTCTTCTCCTTCATGAAACAGAGGATCGCGACCGCGAGGAAGTACGGACCCGCAGCGAGGGACTATGCGATGTTCCGGACGCTGTATCACGCCGGGCTCCGCTCGGAGGAGGCATCGCTGTTGGAGAAGCCGGATCTGCACTTCACCCGAGGCCCGTTCGGCAAGCTCCACGTCCGCTTCGGCAAGGGAGCCCACACGTCCGGGCCGCGGCCTCGGTGGGTGCCCATGCTCGACGGTCTGGACCTGGTCTTGCGGTGGTTCCTGGAGGACGTGCGGCCCAAGTTCCCCGACTCGCCGGTGCTCTTCGCCGACGAGTCCGGCGGCAGCCTGCACCGCGGGACCATCCGCAACCGGCTTCGCTATCTGATGGAACTCGAAGGACGCCCGGCATCCGAGCGGTTCAGCCCGCATGCTCTGCGAAGAGCATGCGCGACGCACAACTACGAACGCGGCGTCGATCTCGTCGCGATCCAGCAAATGCTCGGTCACTGGACTGTCAGCTCGACCATGCGGTATGTCCGGCCCTCCGCGACCTTCATCGAGGACGCCTATCAACGCGCCGTCGCCAGCACTCTGGCCGAGCTGACCGGGAAGGACACCACAGCATGAAGATCCAATGGCGGCTGCGCATGGCTGCCGCTCAGCGCGAGGTGTGGACCGGGACGGAACTGCGGCGGCTGCTGGCCGAGAAGGCCGGCCTGGAACTGTCCTCGGCTTCGGTGTCTGCGCTGTTCACCAAGGAACCCTCGCAGGTGAAGATGACCACGCTGGCCGCGTTGTGCACCGCGCTGGAATGCACTCCCAACGACCTGATCGAGGTCGACACCACCCCCGTCGAACGGCCCCTCACACCTCCTCGTCCAGTCGCTGACCTGCCGCAGGCCGTCTCCGCCAGGGGCCGGTCGATGCCGCCTTTGTGATCGGCGGGCTGCGATGGGCAAGAAGCAACGAGACTGTGTCACCTGCGGCGCCCCCGTCGGATATCTCGACCGCCAGCACTGCTGCCGGTGCTGGCGCCGACTGAACGAGCAGGCCGCCAAGGCGGTTTGCCCCGGCTGCGGCCGCGACCGCGTCCTGCAGCAGGACACCGGCCGCTGCATCATCTGCTCACGCGTATGCGAGGAATGCGGCCACCCCGTCCGGTCATCGCAGAACCGTCTGTGCCGCGACTGCCGGCGCAAGGCCGACCAAGCGGCAGCCCAGCAGACATGTCCGCGCTGCCGCAGGCCCGGCTATCTGCGTGAGGCGACCGGCTGGTGCGGCCACTGTTCACGGCCCAGGCAGGAGAAGCAGTCTCCGAGGACCTGTCACGAGTGCGGTCAGGTGCGGCGACATGCGGGATTGGGGCTGTGCTCGGCCTGCTGGCAAAAGCACCCTGGCCGTCCCTTCATCCGTGGTGAACACCTCCGCGACCGACTCGCCGATCCACCTTCCTGGCTGGGGGACTTCGTCGCTCATGTCGCCGCCCGGCACTGCATCGCCAGAGCCTGCAGCTTCGTCACCGACCTCGGCCGACTCCTGGAAGACGGGCACTCCACCTCACCCCAGGCCCTGCTGGAAAGATCCCGCAGACCCGGACGGTCGATGGGCTCCTTCGCCCGCGCACTCGAGGACTTCTTCACCCTCCACCACCTGGCACTGCCCACCGACCAGGCCGAACGGCTCGCCGCCGGCCGAAGGCAACGACGTATCGAGGCCGTCCCCGAACCGCTGCGGCAAGCCGTCGCCGCCTTCAACGCCTCCCGGATGCGGGCCCAGGACCGAGCCCGCCGAGCCGGCACCCGCCCACGCAGCAATCACACCCTGGAGACAGCCCTGGCCACCCTGCGTGACCTGGCCGTCTTCTTGGTCGACGATCGGGACAAGAACGCCTGGGCCCTCGTCGACGTGCACGACGTCGAAGCCTTCCTGTCCACCCTGCCCAAGGGACGCAAGCGGCGGCTGACCGTGCTGCGGCAGTTCTTCCGTTTCGCCCGGTCCCAGAAGATGCTGCTGGTCGACCCCACCCGCGAGCTGGTAGCAAAGGAGACGAACGGCTTCCGCGGCCAGACCCTCGCCCTCGACCAGCAGCGCGAGCTGTTTAGGCGGTGGACAACCGACAAGCACGTGCACCCGCATGAAGCGGTGATGGGCATGCTCGCTCTGCTGCATGGCGCCTCCAGCTCCGAGATGCGGATGCTGAAGACCGACGACATCGACCAGCAGGCCCATACTGCCCGGCTGGGAAAGCGACCCCATCCCGTCCCCCTGGACCCCGCCTCCTGGACAGTGCTGCAGCGGTGCCTGGCCCACCGTGAGGCATGGCCCACGGCCAACCCGCACGTCATGGTCACCAAAGGAACCAAGGCCGGGCGGAGCCCGGCCTCAACTGCCTATCTTTCCCACGTTCTTGACGACTGCGGCTTCCCACCACGGATGATCCGCAGCACCCGGCTCGTCGACCTGGTGAACACCATGGACCCCAAGCTCGTCGCCGCAGCCTTCGGCATGGACCCGCAAGCCACCCTGATCTATCTCGCCGACCATGTCGACCCCGGGCGCCTGCCCGATCACTGAGGGACACCCAGCATCAGAGAATCCGCTGGTCAGCAGTCTCGCCATGCCCCAGACTCGGACGGCTGCGAGAGCCCTCGGTAGTCAGCGCAGGGAACCCGCGACCGAAAGAAGGGAAAGAGGATGGCCCACCTGCGACTCGTCTGGGTCCTGTCCGGACATGGTTGGGCCGACTGCATCGTCAGCGACCACCAGGCAGAAGCCGAAGTCACGGCCTCCTATATCACCACTGCCCCCGAAGATCTCTTGACGGCAGTAACACGTCTGATCGTCGGCGAGACCGAATGTCGAGCGCAATTCGAGGCCGAGCCCACCGCCTTCCGATGGATCTTCTACCGTGATGGCACCAACGTGTGGATCCGCCTGCTTCAGCTGGCCAACGGTAGTGCCCACGACAACACGGGGGCCGAGATCTGGTCCACCCAGCAGGACATCGACGTCGTGGCCCGAGCAATGATCCGATGCTTCGACGAGGTCGTGAGGGAGTACGGCGAGACCACATACCGCGGCAAGTGGGGTGAGCACTTCCCCCGCACCGAACTCGAAACCCTCAGGACCGCGTGGCGCGAACATCGAGGCGACTGGGAAGCCTCCTCGACACCATCGAACCCGTGAAGTTTCGGCAGCACCTGGCACAGGTTCGCCGGAACATGTGCGCTTTGCCGAATGTCTTGTTCGAGGTCAGGATGATCGAGCCCTTCTCGTAACGCTTGGAGATGACCTGGAAGACCAGGTTCGCCTCGGTCCGCTCCAGCGGCTGGTAGCCCACCTCGTCGACCACGAGGACCGCGGGGCGGAGGTAGCTGGTGAGCTTGCTGATCAGCCGGCCCTGGTCCTCAGCGGCTTTGAGGTGGCGGACCATGTCGTCGAGGCTGGTGAAGTAGATCGAGTAGCCGGCCCGGCAGGCCGCGACCGCCAGGGCGACGGCGATGTGCGTCTTGCCGACCCCTGGCGGCCCGAGCAGAGCGACGTTGGCCTTGTCCTCGACGAAGGAGAGGGTGGCCAGGTCCTTGACCTTGCGCGGGTCGAGGTCGGGCTGGAAGGAGAAGTCGTAGTCCTCCAGCGTCTTGTGGTGCGGCAGCTTCGACAGCCGCAGGCCGTTGCGGAAGCGGCGGTCGTCGCGGACGGCGAGTTCCTCGGACAGCACCAGGTCGAGCAGGTCGAGGTAGCCCATCTTGGCCTCGTTGGCCCGCTGGACGTACTGGTTCAGGGCCTCGGCCAGGTGCGGCAGGCCGAGCTTGGCGGCGGTGGTGCGGATGCGGGTGCTGGTCAGCTCGCTCAACGGGCTTCCTTGGTCGGGGCGGTGAAGGGTCGGGTGCCGGTCAGCTCGTCATAGACCGACAGCGGACGGCGGCCGACCTCGACGTTCGCGGCGGCGGCCCGGTTCAGCAGAGCCTGCAGCGGTCCGGCCTCCGCCTTCGACGGCTGGCCGCGGCGGGGCGAAGGCAGAGCGTCGCCGGTGGTGACGCGGCGGCCGGCACCGGTGGGAAGGCCGTCCCAGTGCGTCTCATCCACGATGCGGGCGCCTCGTCCAACAGCCCGCGGGTGAACGGCCAACAAGGTCTGGCCACCTGTGTCGGGGACGGTGGAGTGCAGGCTGACCTGGGACTTCGTGGCCCGGACCTCGACCAGCTGGCGGGGGCGGACCTTCCGGGCGGGAACGGAGTAGAGGTTCGCGTCGAAGGCGACCAGGCAGTCCTTGCCGACATGCCGCAGATGCCGCTGGGTGACCACGTAGGGGGTCGCCGGCAGCGGACGCAGGGCCATGTGGTCGCGCACGGCCCGGTGTCCGATGACTTCGCCGTGGGTGCCGTGGACCTTCGCCCGCCGCAGTGGTACCCAGGCAGCGAAGGCGGCGTTCAGCTCCTCGATGGAGGCAAACGCCCGACCGGCCAGGACATGGTCGCGGACGATGCCGACCTGGCGCTCGACCCGGCCTTTGCCCTGGGGCCGGTAGGCGGCCAGCACATCGATGTCGAAGTCGTAGTGCCCGGCGAAGGCGACCGCCTCCGGATGCAACGGAACCGCCTCACCCGGGGGCGACGTGCCGACGCACGACCGTCTTGGTGCGGTCGTAGACGATGCTCATCGGCACCCCGCCGAAGTGCGCGAACGCGGCCCGGTGGCAGTCGAAGAACGTCGCCAGGTCCTGGCTGGTGGTGAAGCAGCAGAACGGGTCGCGCGAGTACGACAGCGTCATGTGGAAGGAGTAAACCTTCGGGATGCCGACATGGGCGAGGATCTTGCCTTCGTCGCCCCAGTCGACCTGGGCCTGAGCACCCGGGACGACCTCGAACCGCCGGTGCAGGCCCGCGAGCTCGCCCGGGCTAATGCCCAACTCGTCCGCGATCCGAGGCCGGGCTTCCTGCAGATAGAGCTTCACCCGCTGGTAGTTGATGCTGGCCCCGTACTCCTGGACGAGGCGCTCGTGAATCACCTTCCCCTTGAGCAGGATCTCGGACCTGAGCATCGCGTCGATCAGCGGCGCGACCTCGTCCACCACCCGCCGAGGCCGCTGATCTGCTACTTCTCTCTTCGGCGGCGCGAGCGAGGCCGGGTCCTTGAGGTACTTGCTGACCGTCCGGCGGTTCAGCCCGGTCTCCTTCGCGATCTCCCGCAGGCTCATCGCACCGGACTCGTACAGCGGCCGGAACCGCCTCAACTCCAGCCATCGATGTGGATCCAAGACCACCGTCAGCCGCCTCCCTGCCGCCCCGAAACGACAGCAGCAGACTCACGGCCGGCACCCCGTCACCGCATCAGGAATGGTGCACTTTCATCCGTACGAGGTGGTGCACGTTCGCTTGTACGCCGACACGAGGGCGTGAAGGTCATTGGCGTCGATGAGCACGTCTGGCGCCACACCAGGCGTGGCGACAAGTACGTCACCGTGATCATCGACCTCACCCCGGTCCGCGATGGCGCCTGCCCAGCAAGGCTGCTGGACATGGTCGAGGGCCGGTCGAAGGCGGCGTTCAAGACCTGGCTCGCCGACCGCGACGACGCCTTCCGTGACGCGGTCGAGGTGGTCGCGATGGACGGCTTCACCGGGTTCAAGACCGCCGCTGCGGAGGAGATCCCGGACGCGGTCACGGTGATGGATCCCTTCCACGTCGTGCGCCTGGCCGGTGACGCCCTCGACAGGTGCCGGCGCCGGGTCCAACTCGCGATCCACGGGCACCGTGGGTTCAGGGACGACCCGCTCTACAAGTCGCGGCGCACGCTGCACACCGGCGCGGACCTGCTCACCGACAAGCAGAGCGACAGGCTACGCGCGCTGTTCGTTGATGACGCTCACGTCGAGGTCGAGGCGACCTGGGGTGTCTACCAGCGCATGATCGCCGCCTATCGCCACGAGGACCGGCAACGTGGCCGCGAGCTCATGGAGAAGCTGATCACCGACCTCAGCGCCGGCGTCCCCAAGGTGCTCACCGAGCTCACCACCCTGGGCCGGACCCTGAAGAAGCGAGCCGCCGACGTGCTCGCCTACTTCGAACGACCCGGCACCAGCAACGGGCCGACCGAGGCGCTCAACGGACGGCTCGAACACCTGCGCGGCTCCGCACTCGGGTTCCGCAACCTGACCAACTACATCGCCCGAAGCCTGCTCGAGACCGGCGGCTTCAGACCCCAACTCCTACACCCCCGATTGGGATGAGCCGCCAACGGGTGGGAGGTCACCGACCGATCCATGAAACGCCGACCGGTCGGAAAGGTCATTGTCGGGGAACTTGTGCACATCCGCGACCGGAAACCTGGCACCCCCGGCCGGACCACGGGACACCGGCCACAAGGGGCTGCAGCCGGTACGTGATGCCCCTGACCGTAATCCGCAGCACGACCAGGGACCGGTCTCTCGCGAACGGTCAGGAACAACGCCGGGGCCGATTCCGAGGACCGCTGTCAGCGCTCGGTGATAGATGCGCGTTCCTGCGCCGCGCGAACGGACTCGGTGAGCGTGGCGAGATCGTACGCCCCGCGGTGCAGCCGGCCGTTGACGAAGAACGTCGGGCTGCCGGCGACACCGCTGCGGTCGGCGGACTCGACATCCTCCGCGATGCGGGAGGCGACTGTGTGGGTCCTGAGGTCCCGCTCGAACTTCTTCACGTCAAGGCCGAGGTCCTCGGCATGGCGCAGCAGATCCTCAGGGCTGAGCTCGCCCTGGTGGGCGAGCAGTGCGTCGTGCATCGGCCAGAAGGCGCCCTGCCGGGCCGCCGCTTCGGACGCCTCCGCGGCGAGCTGCGCATGGGGGTGTACATCGTCGAGCGGCAGGTGGCGCCACACGAAGCGGATGTCACCTCCGACGTCGTCCCGGAGCTGGCGCATCATGGGCTCGGCCTGTGCGCAGTAGGGGCACTCGAAGTCGCCGTACTTGACGACGGTGACGGGCGCGTTCACGGGTCCGCGGATGTGGTCGCGTTCCTCGTCGACCGGGGCGAAGAGGTCGATGATGCTCTCGCCTGTTCCCATGAGTGCACGGGCGCGTCCCGTCCGGGGCAGCGCACGGATGCCCACCGTGATCAGCCAGGTGAGGGCGAAGGAGAGGGGGATGGTGGCGAGGATGCCGTACTTGGCCTCGGTGAGCTGCTCCTCGTTGAAAGCAAGAGCGGCGATGAGGAGGGACACGGTGAAGGCGGCGCCGGAGGCACTGCCGCCGGCCAGAACAGCGCCCCAGCCCACCTGCGGCCGCAGACGGCCACGGCTGACCCATGTGGTGAATGCAGCGCACAGGGCGATGCCGAGCGGCTTTCCGAGAACGAAAGCGATCAGAATGCCGAGCGTGATCGGGGAGGTCACAGCGTCCGTGAAGCCGGCCCAGGTGATGTGGATCCCCGCGTTGGCCAGGGCGAAGAGAGGCACGATGATGTAGCTGGACCAGGGGTGGAAGATCGGTTCCAGGCGTTCGTTGGGTGAGATCACCGTTGCGAGGCCCTGGCGCAGCGAGCGTTCCAGTTCCGGGGTGGGCTGCTCCCGGAAGAGCCTGAACTGGCCGCTGGTGCGTTCCAGGTCTGTGCGCGAGGCGGGGTAGGCGTAGGTGATCATGGCGAGGGCCAGGCCGGTCACTACGGGGTCGACGCCGGACTTGAGGAGTGCGACCCACATGGCCGCGGCGACGACGACGTAGGGGACGCTGTGGCGCACCCCTGCGCGGCGGATGCCCAGAACCGCGACGAAGAGGGCCAGGGCGATCAGCAGCGCCGGCCACGAGAGGTTGCTGCTGTAGACGAACGCGATGACGGCGAGGGCCACGACGTCGTCGACGATGGCCACGGTCAGCAGGAAGGTGCGCAGGGCGTCGGGAAGCCGCTTGCCGAGCAGCGCCAGGGTGCCCAGGGCGAAGGCCGTGTCGGTCGACATGGCCACGCACCAGCCTCCGCCGGCATCGGTGGTGGCGGCGAAGGCCAGGAAGATCAGAACGGGCACGCCCATCCCGGCCAGGCCGGCGAACAGTGGCAGGGTCATCCGGCTTCTCTGCCGCAGTTCACCCATGTCGAACTCGCGCCGTGCCTCGAGCCCGACCACGAAGAAGAAGGCGGCCATCAAGCCACTGTTGACCCATTCGCGCAGTTCCAGATCGACGCCGGCGGTCCCCAGGTGCACGGACAGCGACGTTTCCCAGAAGTGCTCGTAGGAGCCGGGGGAGACATTGGCCCACACGAGAGCGGCGACGGAAGCGACGATGAGGGCGACGGCGCTGCCGGTCTCGGTGCGCAGGAAGTCGCGCAGGGGCGAGCGCTGGCTCTCGGAACGCACGGTCTGGCCGATGCCCTCAGGGCCGGCAGGCCGGGGTGTGGTGGTGGTCATGTTCCGTCTTCTGCCTGTCTGGTGCGCAAGGCACGGTGTGCAATGAGCATTACAGACCCCCGGACCGTGCGCAGTGCTCACGACTGCGCTCGGTCCGCCCCGAGGCGAGCGGGCATCGCCTGCCCCGGGGCGGTCCGGGACCCCGTTCCCCTGCCGCCCACCGCGGCAGGGACGTTCACGGCTCGGGGCAGCGAGGTGAGCCGCCCGTGCCGTGAACGCCGGCCGTCAGTGCCCGCGGGCGATCCATTCGCCGAGGTGTCCGCTCTCGGCTGCGATGGTGGTGGAGTCGCCGTGCCCGGTGTGCACCGCGACCGCCGGCGGGAGAGTGAGCAGTCTGTCCCGGATGGAGTCGATGATCGTCGGGAAGTGCGAGAAGGAGCGTCCGGTTGCGCCGGGCCCGCCACGGAACAGCGTGTCGCCGGAGAACACCGCGTTGAGCGCCGGAGCGTAGAGGCAGACCGCTCCCGGGGAATGGCCGGGAGTGTGCAGGACCTGGAACGGGGTTCCGGCGATCTCCAGCATCTGGTGATCGGCCAGCTCCTGGTCGGGAAGCCGGTCCGGATGCGTCTGCTTCCACAGCGGGAGGTCATCGGGGTGCAGCAGGATCGGTGCGCCGGTGGCCTCGGCCAGTGCGGGAGCCGCGTCGATGTGGTCGTTGTGCGCGTGCGTGCAGATGATCGCGCGCAGCCTACGGCCGCCGAGCGCGGCCTCGATCGCCGAGGCATCGTGTGCGGCGTCGATGACGACCGCCTCGGAGTCGTCGCCGACGATCCAGACGTTGTTGTCGACGTCCCACTGGCCTCCGTCGAGAGCGAACGTCCCGGAGGTGACCAGGAGGTCGA
The DNA here is from genome assembly GCF_000725625.1 of Streptomyces sp. NRRL F-6676. Classification (GTDB taxonomy): domain Bacteria; phylum Actinomycetota; class Actinomycetes; order Streptomycetales; family Streptomycetaceae; genus Streptomyces. The sequence continues at coordinate 10,782 of NZ_JOHS01000077.1, read as the reverse complement.
TGCGGGCCGCCATCAGAACACCATCACCGAGCGCAGGACCTCACCGTCGCGCATCCGCTGGAACGCCTCCTCGACGTCGGCGATGCCGATCGTCTCGGTGACGAAAGCGCCGAGATTGAGGCGCCCCTGCAGGTGCAGGTCGACCAGCATCGGGAAGTCGCGGGAGGGCAGACAGTCTCCGTACCAGGCCGACTTGAGGGAGCCACCGCGGCCGAAGACGTCGAGGAGCGGCAGCTCCAGCATCATGTCAGGGTTGGGGACACCGACCAGGACGACCGTGCCGGCCAGGTCACGGGCGTAGAACGCCTGACGGTAGGTCTCGGGGCGGCCGACCGCATCGATGACGACATCGGCACCGTGTCCGCCGGTGAGCGCGCGGACCTCCCCGACCAGATCGCTGGTGCGGGAGTTGACGGTGTGGGTGGCGCCCATCGTCTTCGCCATCTCGAGCTTGCGGTCGTCGATGTCCACCGCGATGATCTTCGCCGCGCCGGCCAGCCGGGCCCCGGCGATCGCCGCGTCGCCGACGCCGCCGCAGCCGATGACGGCGACGGAGTCGCCCCGGCCGACCTGGCCGGTGTTGATGGCGGCGCCGATGCCGGCCATCACGCCGCAGCCGAGCAGTCCGGCGACGGCCGGGGAAACCTCGGGGTCGACCTTGGTGCACTGGCCGGCCGCCACGAGGGTCTTCTCGGCGAACGCGCCGATGCCGAGGGCCGGCGTGAGCTCGGTGCCGTCCAGCAGGGTCATCTTCTGCTTCGCGTTGTGGGTGTTGAAGCAGTACCAGGGGCGCCCGCGCCGGCAGGCACGGCACTGGCCGCACACCGCCCGCCAGTTAAGGATGACGAAGTCGCCGGGGGCGACGTCGGTGACGCCCTCGCCGACGGACTCCACGACACCTGCGGCCTCATGACCGAGCAGGAACGGGAAGTCATCGCCGATGCCGCCCTGCTTGTAGTGAAGGTCGGTATGGCAGACGCCGCACGCCTGGATCTTCACCACGGCCTCGCCGGGGCCGGGATCCGGCACGACGATCGTCTCCACCCGGACCGGCTCGTTCTTGCCCGGTGCGATCACTGCCTGAACTTGCTGTGCCACGTTGTTCACCTTGCTTGCTGTGTTGTCGTTGAACGGTGCTGTGCCGAGCCCGGTCAGGGGCGGCTGATCAGGGCGCGCAGGGCGGCCGCCGCCGCAGCTGGGTCGTTCGCGCTGTAGATGGCGCTGCCTGCCACGGCGGTCCGGGCGCCGGAGTCCTGTACCGCGGCGATGGTGGCTGTGCTGACGCCGCCGGCGACGGAGAACGGGACCCCCGAGCTCGAACCGGCATCCAGAAGCGCCTGGAGGCTGTATCCGGGCAGGGCCTGTTCGTCCAGCCCGGCATGGAACTCGACGAACACCGCCCCCAGGGCGTGCGCTTCCTTGGCACGCGTGGCCTTGTTCGTGACGTTGATGAGGTCGACGACCACGCCCTTGGAAGCGGCGCGGGCGGCGACGACCGCGCCGTTGATGGTGGAGTCGTCGGCCGTACCCAGAACGGTGACCAGGTCGGCGCCGGCGTCGAAGGCGAGACGTGCCTCCAGCTCACCGGCGTCGGCGGTCTTCAGGTCCGCGAAGACGGTCTTGTCGGGGTGGGCGTTCTTGACCGCCGTGATGACGGACATGCCCTCGCTCTTGATCAGCGGGGTGCCCAGTTCGATGACATCGACGTAGGGAGCGACCTGCCCGGCCAGCCGCAGGGCGGCTTCCGTAGTCAATAGGTCGATGGCTACCTGCAGTCGCATGACGGTGTTTCCTTCCGGCGTGAGTCGCCCGGCGGTCTCCCGGGCGTTCGTGGTTCTGCGGGCGTATGCCGCGCAGGTCATTCGAGATTGCTGTGGCGGGCCCACAGTTCGTCGGCCGTGAGACCGCTGCGCTGCCAGAGCGCGTGGAACAACCCGTCTCCGAGGAGCCACAGCACCTGCTCGAACAGGCTGCCGGCGTACTGGGCCGAGGCCTGCCCGGACCGGTCCCGCTTCGCGGCCGCGGGTACGACCAGAACGGTCGGCGTCAGGGAGGCCAGGGGCGAGTGCGGAGCGGCGGTGATGACCGCCACCTCGGCGCCTGCCGCGATGGCGGACCGGGCCGCAGTAAGCACCGAGGGGGTGCGTCCCGAGCCTGAGGCGATCAGCAGGAGGTCTCCCGCCGCGATGGCCGGCGCCGTAGCGTCACCGACGACATGCACGCGGAGCCCGAGGTGCATCAGCCGCATGGCCAGGGCACGCAGAGCGATGCCCGAGCGCCCCTGCCCGAGAATGAAGACCCTCGACGCCGCAGTCGTGGCGGAGAGCAGGCGTTCGGCTTCCCCGGGGGCAATGGCCTCGACCGCTCGGGTCGCCTCCGCCACGACGAGCGCGCTGCTGTCCTTCCAGGACGGCCGCACGGGACGGGGTGATTCCAAGAGCGTTTCGTTCACACAACGAGCATCCCCAACGGACAGGTAGTCGTCATTCAACCTTCGGGGCAATTTACCTACCCATTCAGGGAGGTTCTGTGCGACGATGAAGTGGTGACGAACGATCTTTTGGTGCAAAACGGTAAAGGGTTGGCAGCCCGTTTGAACCTGGTGGCGACAGCTCCACTGCAGGACGTGGCCGACCGCCTGCACACGGCCCTCGACGGCGTGTGGCCGCACGAAGCGCTGGTGATCTTCACCGAGGAATGCACCGGGCGTCCCCGCAAGAAGGCTGGCGACCCGGAGATCACGAAGAACGTGACCATCGCCGAACTCGCAGCCCTGCGCGACCGGGCTGCAGGCGGTCAGTGGGCCGGGCGCGCACAGTTCGGCGGCCTGCCCCGCGACGTGGCGGTCCTGGGAGACGGCACCGGAGCCGTACTCGTCCTTTGCCCCGTGCAAGAACCCCCGGGCGAAGACCGCGCCGCCCACACACGGATCCTGTGGAGCGTCGCAGCCGCCTGCATCGCCCGGCAGGTCGCCGAGGCGGCACCCGACTACCTGCAGGAATCGCGTGCGGTCACCAGCGAGAGGCTCCGGGTCACCGCCGAACTCACGGACCGGCACGTCACCGACCTGGAATCCCTGCTCGCCGCCCTGCGCAGCCGAGACCTCGACGACGCCCGAGCCCGTACCCAGGCGATCGACCTCGCCGCCGACGCCCTGATCCGCACCAGGAGCGGAGCAGACCTGGCCGCCTTCATCGCCGAGGAACCGGTCGCCCGCGCCTTCGAACGCCTCAAGAACGACCTGCGCCCCCTGAGCCGCTACGAAGCACTGCAAATACAGTTCATCGAGCCCCCGGCAGACGGCCGCGCGCTTCCCGGAGAAGTCGCACACGCAGCACGAGCCATCGTGCGCAGCGCCGTCCTGCTGATGCGCGACCAGGAAGAAGTCACCCGCATCCGGGTCCAATGGAACTGCGACGGAACACACCTGCTCGTCTCCGTGAGAGACGACGGCCCCGGCAGCATGGACAGCTCCGGCCCCGCACTGCGCCAACTCGGCGCCCGCGCCACAGCGCTGGGCGGTCGCCTCGACCTGGAAGCGGTAGAGAACTGGGGCTCCCGCCTCGAAGTGCAGATCCCGCTCGACCCCCCGGACACCTCCGAACAGCCCACCGAAACGTGGGGTCTGGCTCCCAGGGAAACGGAAGTCCTGCGCCTGCTCGCCTCCGGCCGCCGCAACCGGCAGATCGCTACGCAGCTCGGCATCAGCGAGAACACCGTCAAGTTCCACACCAGCCAGATCTACCACAAGCTCGGCGTCACCTCCCGAGCCGCCGCAGCCGCCCTGGCCACCGAAGCCGGCATGCGATGACGGCGATCCCGATCCTCGACCGGGACAGCCGCAGGGCTCCAGCACGTCGGTGACCGTGGGTACAGCGTGAGAGCGGCGCCCAAACACGGACGGGCCCGCCCCGGGGCCTGTCGCCCTTGTGAGGTGCCGCAGCCGGTCGAGAGCCGCCGCGCGCTCGGCAACCACGGTGCACGCGTCCAGACCGCGAAGCCGGAAACCGCGCCGTCGCGCGCTGCAACAAGAGCAGGGGCCTGACAGGGCCCGCCGGGGAATCAGAACAGGGTCGCAGGAGGATCCGGCAACCGCCGCGGCCCGGCCCGGCACTCCCTCTCGATCCAGAGGCAGATAAGGCCGACGACACGCTCCCGCTCCTGCTCGCTGAGCTCGCGTCCCTTGGCGATCCCGTGGTTGATCTGCAGGCAGGTGCGGCAGCAGGTCGCCGTGGCGTGCTGGGCTCGGAAGACGGGATGGCCTCCCCAGGGGGTCTGCCTGCCGTCCCTCACCGGACAGGCCGGGGCAAGGCGGCTGTCGATGAGCTCACGGGCGTGCCGTCGCACGGCCACCATGCCGCGCAAGGCGACGTACTCACGCTCGGCCGGGCGGAGATGGAACTTGGCGCGGAAGGGAATCCGGGCGATCCGTTCCAGTACGGCATCCAGCCGGTCCTGCTCCATGGCCCCGCTCGTCCTCTCACCACCCGCAGACGCCCCCGCGGACGTCATGTCTCCAGCCCCAGGACGACCGGATGTATCAGGTCCTTCCACGAAGTCGGCCTCCCGGTACTCGCTGGGAGTCATGCCGGCCACCGCGCGAAAGGCACGGTAGAACTGCACCGAACTGGAGAAACCCGTCTCCTGCGCGATCGCGGAGATCCGCTTGCCCGGCTGCGTCCGCAGCATCACCCGGGCGCGCTCGAGCCGCAGAGACCGCAGGCGCGCCATGGCGGACTCGCCCGTGCCCTCGAAGAGGCGGAACAGAGTGCGGCGGGAAACGTGCAGGCCCGCGGCGATGCCCTCTGCGTCCAGATCGGGGTCTGCCAGATGCGCGCGCATGTAGGCTGCCGCCTGCCCGCGCCGCAGCGCCTCGGGCACCTGACACCGACCGGGGGCGATCAGGCCGAGGAGCGAGGTTCCCAGCGCGGTCGCCTGGGGCTCGAGGAGGTGCGCGCCCAGGCGGTCCCCGTCCTGGCGCTGCGCGAGGTTCACGAAGAACGCCGCCACCGCGCCCATCGCCCCGCCGCAGTCGAACGTCCGGGCGAGCAGGTCGTTGCTGCGGCTCACGCCGGCCTGCGCGAATGCCCTGTCGGCGGGCAGCTCGAGGACGACCTGCTCGTACTCCTCCTTCGCAGACAGAGAGAAGGGCGCGGCACTGTCGTAGATCACCAGCGAACCGGGAGTCGCGAGCGTCTGACGTCCTGCCTGTTCGACGAGAAAGTCACCACTCAGCTGGAACACCAGGTACAGGTAGTCGTCGTCTTCGCGGCCCTGCGCGATGTCGCCGGCCGAGCGCCGGACCTCCTCGGGGCGGGCCCGTTTGGTGGACAAACGGAAATCCGTGTACTGGCCTAGCCTGATCTCCCCGTCGAAGGCGTTGCCGACCGGGTCCGTCCTGGCCGACACGTAGGCCTTCTGACTGGCCTGACGCCAGTAGTCGACCTCGTCGCCCTGAGGGGCGCGACGGGTGGAGAAGGACGTCAGGCGCGGCAGCGCCAAACCGTCCTGTGCCATGGCCATGCCTTTCTCTGGGCCGCCTTGCATGGATCAGATCTACGCTCACGGCGCTCCGTCCCATCGTACGCCGCAGGGGTGTTCTAGGGCTTTCGCCGACTGATGCGTCGGCAGGGCAGGGGCCGGCCCGCAGTCCCGTTGCGGGACTGCGGGCCGCAGTGCAGGCCTCAGGCGGGGATGAGGCCGTGGGGGTCGATGATGAACTTCTCGGCCACTCCCGTGTCGAAGGTCGCGTAGGCGTCGGGGGCGTCGTCGAGGCTGATCACTTTCGTGTTGAGCATGGCGCTCAGGTAGGGCATGCGGTCCCACAGGATCGCCATCATCAGCTCGCGGTTGTAGTGCATGATCGGTGCCTGCCCGGCGGCGATCCGCGGCGACTTGATCCAGGCCTTGCCGAAGTCGATCGGGTACGTTCCCTCCTGCTCGGCCTTCGACTTCGCGAGCGGGTCGGGGCCGTAGACGCCGATGACTCCGGTGGCCCCGCCCGCGCGGGTGGCGTCGAGCACCTGGTTGATGGCGTAGGCCGGGTCCATGTCCTCGGCCTCGCGGCCGATGCCGTGTGCCTCGGTGCCGACGTAGTCCACTGCGCAGTCGACCATGGGTTCGCCCAGGATGGCCTCGATTTGGTCGGTGAGCGCCGCGTCCTGGCTCAGGTCGATCGTCTCGCAGCCGTTCTTCTTCACCAGCTCCAAGCGGTCCTTGTGGTAGTCGCCCACGATGATGCAGGACGCCCCGAGGAGCCGCGCCGCTGCTGCGCCGCAGCGGCCGACCGGGCCGGCGCCGGCGATGTACACGGTCGAGCCCGGCTTGGCACCGGCCTCCATGAGACCGTGAAACGCGGTGGGCAGGATGTCCGAGAGCAGCGCCAGGTCACGGATCTTCGCCATGGCCTGGTCCCGGTCCGGGAAGCGCAGGAGCTGGAAGTCGGCGTACGGGACGAACAGGTACTCGGCCTGGCCGCCGGTCCAGTCGCCCAGGTTGAAGCCGTACGCTCCGCAGGACACCTTGGGGTTTGTGGTCTCGCAGACGTCGGTCCGGCGCGCCCTGCAGTTGCGGCATCGGCCGCAGGCGACGTTGAACGGGACGGAGACGAGGTCGCCCTCACTGAGGAACTCGACGTCGGGGCCGACCTCGATGACCTCACCGGTCATCTCGTGCCCCATCACCATGCCCTGGGGCACCGGGAAGGACCCGCGGTAGATGTGCAGGTCGCTCCCGCAGATGTTGGTGGCGACGATCCTGAGGATGACTCCGTGCGGGGCCTTCTTCCCGTTCGGCATCTGAAGCTTCGGGAAGTCGAGCGACTCGACGCGCATGTCTTTCGGGTTCTGAAAGGTGACAGCACGGTTGCTGCTTGCCATGACGATCTCCTCTGCTGATTCACGGTGACTCGGCCGAGTCAGTGTCGGCGGTCATTTGGGCGGCTTCGCGGCCTCGGCCTTCCCAACGTATGGCTCACATCCAACGTACGCATGCCGGAACACGCCGGACTCGCCCTCGTCTAGGCCCTGCGTGCCAACGCACTAACGCTGCGCGCCACGCCCCCGGCCAAGGCCCCTCGCCTCCGTCTGCGCAGGTCCGAGCATTGTTAGCGTGGAAACATGACCGACGCAGCAGCGCCCGCGCCCGCTCCTCAGGAGCCCCAGCCCGTCCAGGCCGACGTCCGGGTGCTGGGCGCTCGCGAGCACAACCTCAAGGGAGTTGACCTGACACTCCCGCGCGACGCAACGGTGGTCTTCACCGGCGTCTCCGGGTCGGGCAAGTCGTCCCTCGCCTTCGGCACCCTCTACGCGGAATCGCAGCGGCGCTACCTTGAGTCGGTGGCCCCGTACGCCAGACGGCTGATCGACCAGGCCGGCGTCCCCGACGTCGACTCCATCACCGGAATGCCTCCGGCCGTCGCCCTGCAGCAGCAGCGCGGAGGGCGCAGCACCCGCTCATCGGTCGGCAGCATCACCACGCTCTCGTCCCTGGTGCGCATGCTCTACTCGCGCGCCGGAGACTACCCCGACGATCAGCCGATGCTCTACGCCGAGGACTTCTCCGCCAACACTGTCGAGGGCGCGTGCCCGCAGTGCCACGGCATCGGCCGCGTCTACGAGGTGCCCGAACAGAAGATGGTGCCGGACCCCTCCCTCACCATTCGCGAGCGGGCGATCGCCTCATGGCCGACAGCCTGGCACGGCCACCAGCTGCGCGACGTCCTGGTCGCACTCGGCTACGACGTCGACGTCCCCTGGAAGAACCTGCCGAAGAAGCACCGGGACTGGATCCTCTACACCGACGAGACGCCCTCCGTCCACGTCCACTCCAGGCTCACCCTCTCCGAGGCCCGCGCCGCGATCGAGGCGGGCGTCGAACCGAGCTACCAAGGCACATTCATCGGAGCACGCAACTACGTGCTCCACACCTTCGCCAACACCAAGAGCGCCTCGATGAAGCGCCGCGTCGCCCAGTTCCTCGACGTGGCCCCCTGCCCGTCCTGCCACGGCAAACGGCTCAAGCCCGAAGCCCTGTCCGTGACCTTCGACGGGCTCGACATCGCCGACTTCTCAGGCCTGCCCGTGCGGGAACTCGCGTTGCTCCTGGACGGAGCCGTCGCCGACGCCTCGCGGCAGGCAGCTGCCAACCCCGGCCCTACAGGCACCGCCGGTGGGGCCCTCCACGCCGACGTGCGCCGGCAGGCCGTTCAGCAGCGCGTCGAGGCCGGCGGATCCGCCCACGCAGCCGCGCCCGACGTACGCCGCACCCCCAACCGCTCGGCCGAAAAACTGGCCACAACCGCCCGCCTGGGCAAAGAGCTGGTCGACCGCTTGCGCCCCATCATCGACCTCGGGCTCGGCTACCTCTCCCTGGACCGCACCACACCCACCCTCTCGGGCGGTGAACTGCAGCGCCTGCGGCTGGCCACCCAGCTCACCTCGGATCTCTTCGGCGTCGTGTACGTCCTCGACGAGCCCTCGGCAGGCCTGCACCCGCAGGACGTGACCGCGCTGTTCGGGATCCTCGACGGACTCAAGCGCCGGGGCAACAGCCTGTTCGTCGTCGAGCACTCCGTCGACGTCATGCGGCACGCCGACTGGCTCGTCGACATCGGCCCCGGCGCGGGCGAGCGCGGCGGCCGGATCATCTACAGCGGCCCGACCGACGGCCTCGCCGACGTCGAAGAATCAGTGACCCGCGGATACCTCTTCGGCGGCAGCGGCCTGCCCCCGCACTCACCCCGCCGGTCAACCTCATGGATCGAACTCAACGGCGTCACCCGCAACAACCTTGGCGGCGTATCCGTGTCGATCCCCATGGGCGCCCTCACCGCCGTGACCGGCGTATCCGGCTCCGGCAAGTCCAGCCTGGTCAGCCAGGCACTGCCCGCGCTGCTCGCCGAGCACCTGGGCAACGCCGTACCCGTCGACGAGGCCCCCGAGGACGACGAGCTGCTCCTGGCCGATTCCCCCGACAGACTCGAAGGCGCCATCGAGGGAGACCTGGCCGGCGTACGCCGCGTGGTCAGCATCGACCAGAAGCCCATCGGCCGCACGCCCCGCTCCAACGTAGCCACCTACACCGGCCTGTTCGACCACGTACGCAACCGCTTCGCCCAGACACCCGAAGCACGCGCCCGCGGCTACAAACCCGGCCGCTTCTCCTTCAACGTCACCAGCGGCCGCTGCCCGACCTGCGAGGGCGAAGGCTCTGTCATGGTCGAGCTCCTCTTCCTGCCCTCGGTCTACACCGAATGCCCGGACTGCCACGGCACCCGCTACAAACCCAGCACCCTGGAAATCACCTGGCACGACCGGAACATCGCCCAGATCCTCGCGATGAGCGTCGAGGAAGCCCACGACTTCTTCACCGGCGAGGAAGACATCATGCGCTCCCTATCGGTTCTCATCGACGTAGGACTCGGCTACCTGCGGCTCGGGCAACCCGCCACCGAGCTTTCCGGCGGAGAGGCCCAACGCGTCAAGCTCGCCAGCGAACTGCAGCGCGCCCAGCGCGGAGACACCCTCTACGTACTCGACGAACCGACCACGGGACTGCACTGCGCCGATGCCGACCGTCTCGTCACCCATCTGCAGACCCTCGTCGAAGCTGGCAACACCGTCGTGATGGTCGCACTTGACATGCGAGTGGTCGCCGCTGCCGACTACGTCATCGACCTCGGGCCCGGGGCAGGGGACGACGGCGGCACCGTCGTCGCCAGCGGCACACCGGCACAGGTCGCCGAAGGAGGCGTCGGGGCATCAGCGAAGTACCTCACGACTGCGCTTGAGGAGTCCGGAGCCCTACAGCGCACGGCATGACGGTCATGCAGAGGCAGTTCCTCCTCTTGCCAAGACACGCTCGGAGGGCAACCAGAGCGGGACCCCGGCCAAGGGCCAGCGGGCCGCCGCTGGTGGGTGCCGGGACGGTTGGGCTCTCTGGCACGGCAGGAACGTCGAGGGCTCTGGCCGTGACTGTGCTCCGCGAACAGTTGAACCGGTGCGCGGAGACGAACCAGGAGCTCAAGTTCAGTGTCATCTACGACTGGTAACTCCGCTCTGTCGCCCGCAAAAGGGCAACCGTCCATCGTCCCTCGGTGGCGGGCGGCCGGCGGGTCACGGTTTACCGCCGGGGCCGTGACGAGAGCCTGGGCACCGCCTACTCCGATCACGACCTGGTCGTCTTCCTCGAAGCGCTCGGCATCCCTGACCCCGACGGAGTCCTGAACGATCCGAAGTGGCTGGAGTGGCGCGACGCGGCCCAGACCGCCTGTGGCCCACCGCGCCCGAGGGACGCTGATCCGGTTCCGCACGAGGTCACCGTCCGCGTGCCGCACCACCCGCATCGGCTGCGTCGCGTCATCGAGCGAGGAGATCGCCGAGAGCGTGAGCAGCAGTTGTGAGACTCTGACAAGTGCGTCGGACGGAGGGGCTATGTCGGTTCGGGTCGTCCCACGCGCGCAACTGAATGGTCACTGGAAGCCGCCCAGAGGGGCGCTCCGGTGGACAGCCGGTGGACAGACGCCTTTGGACGAGCCAGTACGAGGCCGCACGGGGAAGACTGGCGCACATGGCCTGATCTGGGAAAACGTCATCAGGGAGCATGGTGCGGCACCACTCGGCACGATCGCTCTCGGTCTCGTAATGCGTAGGTCCCAGGTCCGAGTTGCCAGGGACTTTTCAGGAGTAATTGTCAAGACTTGTGGGTGAGTTGAGTTTCAGGCGGCTTCGAGGTCCTCGACGAGGTGGCCGTTTTCGAAGCGGGCGCCGGAGCGGACGAGGG
>NZ_JOHS01000076.1 GCF_000725625.1 Streptomyces sp. NRRL F-6676 | reverse complement strand
CCACCGGCACCCCCACCCCCTCCAAACTCGCCCTCCCGTGCGACCCCCCGGTGTACAGCACCGCCCCCACCCCCGCCCGCTCCGCGGCCACCGCGTCATCCACCGCGTCCCCGACCACCACCACCCGCCCCGGGTCCACGCCACCCCCCACCAACGCCCCCACATGCCGCACCATGTGCTCCGCCTTGCTGCCCCCCGACGGCCCCGTCCGCCCGTCGACCCGCACGAAGTGCTCCTCGATCCCGAACCCCCGCACCAACGGAACCAGTTCCTCGTGCTCGTACATGCTCAGGATCGACTGACTGTGCCCCGCCGCCCGCCAGCCACCGAGCAGTTCCACCGCCCCCGAAGCCAACCCGCACGCCGCCCGCCGCTCCGCGTAGTGCCGGCGGAACAACGCGTCCATGAGCTCCCACTCGGCCCCGGTCGGCAACCGCCCCATCAACCGCTCGTAGAACTTCGGCACCGGCACGCAGTACAGCTCCCGGTACCGCTCCAGAGTGATCGGCGCCAGCCCCAGCTCGGCGAAGGCCGCGTTCGTCGCCCCGATGATCGCGTCGTTGTCGTGGAACAGCGTGCCGTTCCAGTCCCAGACGATGTGCACCCCACGCATCCCCATGCCAAAAAGGTACCCACCCCCACTGACAACGCCCCGCCACCCGCCCACAGCCACCCCCGACGGGCCACCGGACAGGCGGGCCACCGAACACGGGCAGACGGGCACCGAACAGACGGACAGGCGAGCAGACGGGCAGACGGGCAGACGGCCGACCTCAGCCGCCGAGCCCCACCAGATGCGGAATCTCCTGCGTGGCGAACCACAGCAGCTCGTGGTCCTCCGCCCCGTCGACGACGAACTGCGCGTCGTCGTCCCCCCGGTCCGCCGCGGCGAGCGCCCCCACGGCCGCCATGACGTCCTTCTCCGCGTCCTCCGCGTCCACGTGCACCGCCGCCGCCCGCGCGAGCGGCACCGCCTGGGAGACCCGCACCTCGCCCAGCGCCGCCGGGTCGAGCCCCCGGCCGGGGTCCACGGACGTCCAGGCGTCGGGCACGTCCGCCGCCACGACCACCCGGCGCGGCGTCGCCCCCGGCTCGGCGGCGAGCAGCCGCAGCGAGGCGAGCGCGGCCCGGTTCAGCGCCGCGTACTCCAGTTCCTCGAGGTCGTCGGAGAGGTACCACTCCCGCAGGGCCGGCGTGACCGCGTACGCGGTGAACGGCCCCGCCCCCAGCTCGCCCGCCCCGTGCGCCTCGGCGAGACCGTGCAGGGTCAGGGGGACGTAGACGCGCATGACGTGCCGCTTTCTTAGTCGGACAGGGCGTCACCCCAGGATACGTGCGGGTGTCCCCCTTCGGGTTCCGGTCCCCGCGCTCGACGCCGTCCACCCGGCGCCCCGCACCTCACCCCGTCCACACCCCCGTTTCCGGCCCCGCCGAGGCCGTCGCTCACTCTGATAGGTGAATCTCCCGAGCCCCCGACGGGCCCCGCACACGCGTTGCGGCACCGCCGCCCCGCCCCGTACAAGATCCCCACCACGAAGTTACCGCTCGGTATGCACCGGCCCGCCGGCACCGCCCGCGCCTTCGACGAAACGGGGATCGCACATGAACAACGGGGACCGCTCATGAACAAGGTGATGACCAGGACGAGGCGCCTGCCGGGCAGCCGCCCGCCCGTCCGCCACGACACCCGCCGCCCGGGCGGCGCCCCGCGCCGCACGGCACCCCCGCCACGCCCCACGGACGTCTTCGCCGACCGGCTCCTGTCGGTCCTCAGCGGCCACCGCCCCGTCCACTCGATGCTGCGCCACACGGTGGGCCGTGCCTACGACGAACTGGCCTGGCTCGCCGAGCGCGGCGTCCTGCGCACCCGCGGCGCCCGTCCCGTCGTCCACGACATCGGCTACTTCATGCCCCGCCCCGGCGCCATCGAGGCCTTCGCCCGCATCGCCACCGGCGACCGACTGCGCGCCATGGCCTTCCGCCTCGAACACACCCCCACCCACCACTGGCGCTGCACGGCGGTGGAACTGGAGGGCCCGAGGATGCCCCCAGACCTCGACTGACACCGGGACACGCTCCGGGGCCCACGCACGACGCCACGCCCCTCAGAGGGCGCGAAACGCGCCTTTCTGAGGGGCGCAGGCCCGACCAGCCACCACGCGCCCCGCACCCGCACCCGCACCCGCACCCGCCAACGAATGAACACCCCCCATCCCCTCACGCGCCCAACGCTGAAGGCCGGCCCCAAAGCCGGGGCCGGCCCTCGTCAGCTGCACCTAGCGGGGCGTTCCGTCACTTCTTGCGACGCCGCCCGCCCTTCGCCTGCTTCCGCCGCTCCGCCCGAGTCAACCCGTCCGCCTCGGACCGCACCGGCTCCCCGTCGCTGGCGAACTCGCCCTCGACGACACCGCCCTCACCGTCGACCGTCGGCGCCGAGAAGTGCAGCTCGCGCCGCTGCGGCGCGTCGAGCCCCTTCGCGCGGATCTCCGGGCGGCCACCGCCCGCCGGCGCGCCCGCCTGCGCCGGCACCGCGTCCTGCGGCGCCTTCTCCAGGGACGGGGCGGCCGCCGCGTCCTCGACCGGGACCTCCTCGACCTGCTGCTCGACCTGGACCTCCAGATTGAACAGATAGCCGACGGACTCCTCCTTGATGCCGTCCATCATCGCGGTGAACATGTCGAAGCCCTCGCGCTGGTACTCCACCAGCGGGTCCTTCTGCGCCATCGCGCGCAGGCCGATGCCCTCCTGGAGGTAGTCCATCTCGTAGAGGTGCTCGCGCCACTTGCGGTCCAGGACCGAGAGCACCACCCGGCGCTCCAGCTCACGCATGATCTCGGAGCCGAGCTGGCTCTCCCGCGACTCGTACTGCTCGCGGATGTCGTCCTTGATGGACTCGGCGATGTACTCGGCGGTCAGCCCGGCCCGGTCGCCGGCGGCCTCCTCCAGCTCCTCGACGGTGACACGCACCGGGTAGAGCTGCTTGAAGGCGCCCCACAGCCGGTCCAGGTCCCAGTCCTCCGGGAACCCTTCCGCCGTCTCGGCGGAGACGTACGCGTCGATCGTGTCGTCCATGAAGTGGTGGATCTGCTCCTGGAGGTCCTCGCCCTCCAGGACGCGGCGGCGCTCGCCGTAGATGACCTCGCGCTGCCGGTTGAGCACCTCGTCGTACTTCAGGACGTTCTTACGGGTTTCGAAGTTCTGCGTCTCCACCTGCGACTGGGCGGAGGCGATCGCGCGCGTGACCATCTTGTTCTCGATCGGCACGTCGTCGGGAACGTTCGCCATCGACATCACGCGCTCGACCATCTGCGCCTTGAACAGCCGCATCAGGTCGTCGCCGAGGGAGAGGTAGAAGCGGGACTCGCCGGGGTCGCCCTGACGGCCGGAGCGGCCGCGCAGCTGGTTGTCGATGCGCCGCGACTCGTGCCGCTCGGTGCCCAGCACGTAGAGGCCGCCGACCGACTCGACCTCGTCCTTCTCCGCCTGGACGGCCTTCTCGGCGCGCTCCAGGGCGGCGGGCAGGGCCGCGGCCCACTCCTCGATGTGCTCCTCGGGGTCCAGTCCGCGCTGGCGCAGCTCGGCCTCGGCGAGGTCCTCGGGGTTGCCGCCGAGCTTGATGTCCGTACCGCGGCCGGCCATGTTGGTGGCCACCGTGACGGCGCCCTTGCGGCCGGCCTGGGCGACGATCGACGCCTCGCGCTCGTGGTGCTTGGCGTTCAGCACCTCGTGCTGGATGCCGCGCTTGCTGAGCTGCTGGGAGAGGTACTCCGACTTCTCGACGGACGTCGTGCCGACGAGGATCGGCTGGCCCTTCTCGTGCTTCTCGGCGATGTCGTCGACCACCGCCTCGAACTTGGCCACCTCGGTGCGGTAGATCAGGTCCGACTGGTCCTTGCGGACCATGGGCCGGTTGGTCGGGATCGGGACCACGCCGAGCTTGTAGATCTGGTGGAACTCGGCGGCCTCGGTCATCGCCGTACCGGTCATGCCGGAGAGCTTGTTGTAGAGGCGGAAGAAGTTCTGGAGGGTGATCGTGGCGAGCGTCTGGTTCTCGTCCTTGATGTCCACCCCTTCCTTCGCCTCGATCGCCTGGTGCATGCCCTCGTTGTAGCGGCGGCCGGCGAGGATACGGCCGGTGTGCTCGTCGACGATCATGACTTCGCCGTCGAGGACGACGTAGTCCTTGTCCTTCTTGAACAGTTCCTTGGCCTTGATGGCGTTGTTCAGATAGCCGACCAGGGGGGTGTTCACCGACTCGTACAGGTTGTCGATGCCCAGCCAGTCCTCGACCTTGGTGACGCCGGACTCGTGGATGGCGACCGTGCGCTTCTTCTCGTCGACCTCGTAGTCGCCGGTCTCCTCGATGCCCTTGAGGGGGTTGCCCGCCTCGCCCTTCTTCAGGCGCGTGACCAGCTTGGCGAAGTCGCCGTACCACTTGGTGGCCTGGTCGGCCGGGCCGGAGATGATCAGCGGCGTACGGGCCTCGTCGACGAGGATGGAGTCGACCTCATCGACGATCGCGAAGTTGTGGCCGCGCTGGACGAGCTCGTCCTGGGACCACGCCATGTTGTCGCGCAGGTAGTCGAAGCCGAACTCGTTGTTCGTGCCGTACGTGATGTCGCACAGGTACTGCTCGCGGCGCTGCGCCGGCGTCATGTTGGCCAGGATGCAGCCGACGGACAGGCCCAGGAACTTGTGGACGCGGCCCATCATCTCGGAGTCGCGCTCGGCCAGGTAGTCGTTGACCGTGACGATGTGGACGCCGTCGCCCGAGAGCGCGTTCAGGTACGCGGGCAGCGTGCCCACCAGGGTCTTGCCCTCGCCGGTCTTCATCTCCGCGACATAGCCGAGGTGCAGGGCGGCGCCGCCCATCATCTGCACGTCGTAGTGGCGCTGGCCCAGTACGCGCTTGGCGGCCTCGCGGACGGTGGCGAACGCCTCGGGGAGCAGGTCGTCGAGGCTCTCTCCGTCGGCGTAGCGCTGCTTGTACTCGTCGGTGAGGGCGCGCAGCTCGGCGTCGGAGAGGTCGATGAAGTCCTCTTCGATGGAGTTGACCTGGTCCGCGATGCGGTGCAGTTTGCGCAGGATCTTGCCTTCGCCTGCACGCATGATCTTCGAGAGGACGGACACGGGGGTTTGTCTCCTTAGCCGATCGGGCCTGGGACGGTCGGTCACCACATGACAGTTTGAGCAACGGCCATGGTAAGCGAGGACCCCACCGCGCCGGGAGGTCTGTCACCGACAGCCACTAGGACAACGGCCGGGCGCGACGGAAGGTGCCGCCCCGGCGCGACGAAAAGTAGCGCCCCCCTCACCCTGTGATCACCGTCGGGACCCTGTGACCATGGATCCCATGGAACCCGTCACACTCACCACCGAGCGCCTCGTCCTGCGCCCCGTGGACCCCGGGGACGCCGACGCGGTGTACGAGGCGGCCCAGGACCCCGACATCCAGCGCTGGACGACGATCCCGTCGCCGTACCTGCGCGAGCACGCGGAGTCGTTCACCGGCGGACTGGCGCCGGACGGCTGGGCGGACGGCTCGATGTTCACCTTCGGCGTCTTCCTGCCCTCCGGCGAGCTGGTGGGGATGGTCAGCCAGACGATGCGCGCCCCGGGCACCGCCGAGGTCGGCTTCTGGGCGGCCAAGGAGCACCGCGGCCGCGGCTACCTCACGGAGGCCACGCTCGCCGCCTGCCGCTGGGCGTTCCTGAGCCTGTCGGTCGACCGCGTCGAATGGCGCGCGGAGGTCGGCAACACGGCCTCCCGCACGGTGGCACGGAAAGCCGGCTTCATCCACGAGGGCACCCAACGCGCGGCCCTCACCAACAGGGGAGTCCGCAGAGACTGCTGGCAGGCATCCCTCCTCCCGTCGGACCTGGGCCTCCCTTCGAAGACCCCGTACATCCCAGCGCCCCAAAGGGGCGCGGGGAACGGCGCGAGCGACCACGACGAACCCGCACCCGCCGACGAACGACAACCCCCCGGGCTGTAAGGCGCACGGGGTCCAAGGGGCGAAGCCCCTTGAGGGACGGGACGGGTAGGGGCGGCGGGGGCGAAAAAACCCAGCTCACCCCCCACTGTCAGACCCACCCCCTACCGTGACCCCATGCCCACCCCGACGACACCGGCACCCACCACCACCCTCACCGCGACAGAGGCCCGCCGCATCGCCTTGAGAGCGCAGGGCTTCCTCGGCGCCCCCAACCGCCGGACCGGCCCCCGCGGCATCCTCCGCCACCTCGGCGCCGTCCAGCTGGACACCATCTCCGTCCTCGCCCGCTCCCACGAACTCATCCCGTACGCCCGCCTGGGCGCGATCGGCCGCCGCACGATCGAGGACGCGTACTGGACGAGAACGCCCACGGGCGCCCCGCACGCCTTCGAGTACTGGTCCCACGCCGCCTGCATCCTCCCCATCGAGGAGTGGCCCCACTTCGCCTTCCGCCGCCGCGCCTACCGCACCCGCCCGCACTGGAACCACGAACTCCCCGACGGCGCCTACGACCAGGTGATCAAGCAGCTCCGCACGGAGGGCCCGCTCACCGCCACGGACCTGGGCGGCGCGAAGAGGACCAGCGAGTGGTGGGACTGGTCGGGCACGAAGGTGGCCGTCGAACGCGCCCTGATGTACGGCGAGGTGGTCTGCGTCGAGCGCCGCGGCTGGAAGCGGGTCTACGACCTCGCCGAGCGCGCCGTCCCCGCGGAGCTGCTCCACGACGACCTGGACGACGCGGAGTGCCTGCGCCGCCTGGTCCGGCTGGCCGGCCAGTCCCTGGGCGTGGGCACGCGCGCGGACATCGCCGACTACCACCGGCTCAAGGCTGAGCAGGTCGACGCGGTGATCGCCGACTCGGGGCTGGTCCCGGTCACCGTCGAGGGCTGGGGCCGTCCGGCCTGGGCGGATCCCGCCGCCCTGGAGACACCCCCGCGCGGCCGCCACCGTACGACGCTGCTGTCGCCGTTCGACTCACTGGTCTGGGAACGGGCGCGCACGGAGCGGATCTTCGGCTTCACGCACCGCCTGGAGGCGTACGTCCCCCGGCCGAAGCGGGTGTACGGCTACTTCGCGATGCCGGTGCTGGCGGGCGGGCAGCTGGTCGGCCGGGTGGACCCGGGACGCGAGGGCCGCACCCTGGTGGCCCGTCAGGTGACGCTGGACGGCCCCAAGGCGGTCCCGGCGGTGGCCCAGGCCCTGCTGGAGGCGGCGACGTGGGTGGACTGCACCAACGTCCGCGTCGAACGGGTGGACGCCCCCGAACTGCGCGCGCCACTCCTCGCGGAACTGGCCCGCGCACTGGACTGAGCACGGGAGGTCCGCCCACGAGCGGCCGGGGCGGTCACCGAATTTCGAGGATCTTCTCCCGCATCGCGTACACCACGGCCTCCATCCTGGAATGCAGCTGAAGTTTCTCCAGGATGTTGCGGACGTGGTTCTTCACGGTGTTCTCGGAGATGAACAACTCCTTGGCGATGTCCCGGTTGTTCATTCCGGTGGCGACCAGCTTGAGCACTTCGAGTTCCCGGTCGGTGAGCCGCGGCGCCGGGACCAGCCGGCGTTCGTCCGTGCGCTGGATCATCGATTTGAACTCGGTGAGGAGTTTCGACGCCATCGAGGGGCTGATCTGCGACTGTCCGTCGGCGACCGCGCGAATGGCCGTGGCGACCTCGTCCGTGGAAATCTCCTTGAGGAGATATCCGGTCGCACCGGCCTTGATCGCGTCGTAGAGGTCGGCCTCCTCGTCGCTGATCGTCAGCATGATGATCTTCGCGCTGGGTGCCACCTCCTTGATCGAGGTGCAGGCCTCGATACCGCCGCGCCGGGGCATCCGGACGTCCATCAGGACGATGTCGGGCAGCAGGTCGGCGGCCTTGTCCACGGCCTCCGCGCCGTCCCCGGCCTCTCCGACGACCTGGATGTCCTCCTCGGCCTTGAGCACGATCTCCAGACCGCGGCGGAAGAGGGCGTGGTCGTCGACGACCAGGACACGGATGGGCTCCTTGCGCGGGGCGCCCGCCGGGCCCGTGTCTCCCGCATCGCCGGCACCGCTCGTGCCGTCCGTGACGCCCGCGTCCGTGGCGCGGCCGTCGGCGTCCGTCTCGCGCGCCGGTCCGAAGCTGTCCGCCATCGTTCCTCCCCCTGAAGGCTGTGGCCTGTGGTCCTGTGCCATCGCCAACCCAAGGCAACGGCCCACCGGTTGGGCCGGTGCGGCCATGATTCCATGCCACGGCGGCAGCGCGGTGACGGAGCGCGGTACGAAGGGGTGGCACGCCGGTGCCCCTGGGGGCGCACAGGCTCACCAGGGGCACGGTCGTTCCCCGCGTGTTCACGCCCGGCGGGTTCGGCCGGGGCGCTCAGCCGCCGAGTGCGCTGCCCGCGTCACCGGCCCCGGACCGGGTGACCATCGGGTCGGTGTTGAGGTGGATGACGCCGTAGTCGTAGGCGTGCCGCCGGTAGACGACGCTGGGTTCCTTGGTCTCGGAGTCGATGAACAGGTAGAAGTCGTGCCCGACCAGTTCCATCTCGTAGAGGGCCTGGTCGAGCGTCATCGGGGACGCGACGTGGGTCTTCTCGCGGACGACGAGCGGGCCGTCGCCCGTCACCTCGAGCGAGCCGATCTTCTTCGTCGGCACCGCTTCCCGTTCCGCCTCGGCGATGCCGCCGCCGTTGCCGGCCAGGGTGACCGCGTCGGGCACGTGGTCGGCGACGTCGGCGGCCGAGAGCCGCTTCGTGCCGCGCCGTGCGCACCGCTTGTCGTGCTGCTTGCGCAGCCGGGCTTCGAGTTTGTCGGTGGCCAGGTCCAGTGCCGCGTAGGGATCGCTGGCCGCCGCCTCCGCCCGGATCACCGGGCCGCGGGAGCGGAGCGTGATCTCCACCCGGTCGGACCGGTCCGCCTGACGGGGGTTGGGCTCCTTGGACACCTCGACGTCCAGGCTGATCACCTTGCCATCGAGCTTCTGGATCTTCTCCAGCTTCAGCTTCTCGGCCACGTGCTTCCGGAACCGCTCGGGCACCTCGGTCTTGCGGCCCTTGACGACGATGTCCACGCAGAACTCCGTTCCCGGATCGCTCCGCATCCCTGGCGGAGCATCTCCCTCTTGCACCAGGTTCCGGTGAGTACCGGAACCTCGGACTCGGTGACGTCCACCTCCTCCTCCCCCGTGGGCGGGAACTCCATCCCACCGCTGCGAGTGAATACGGATCACCGCAGCACGGCGTTCGGATCGGCGAGGTACGGGCTGGGCCATTCCCTCACAACCGAACATATCTCGCTCGGACGGATGTCGTCACCCTCTACCGTGGCGTACCTCCGTTCAGGTGAATTGACCCTCTCATTACCTGCAACGACGGACGTTCTCAGTCAGTTCCGGTTGGTTTCGAAAGAATCCGACGGCGCGGCGACCACGGCCGCGCGAAGCGGTGGCCCGGCGGGCCCGGAAACGCCCGCCGTTCGCCGTTCCTCCGTTGCTTCCCCGGCAGCATCGCCGTACACCTGTGCGCGGGTGAAGGACGTGCGTACGGCGCGGGCGGCTTCCGCGAGTGTGGCGCCGGTGGTCATCAGATCGTCGACGAGCACGATCCGGTCGCCCCCTCCCGCCAGCAGCCGTACGCCGCCGGGGACGACCTCCAGGGCACCGGCGAGGTTGGCCGCCCGCTGCGACGTGCTCAGCCCCGCCTGGTCGGCCACGGGGCGCCGCTGCCGCAGTACGGCCGCGACATGGGCGGCCGTACCCGTCCGCCGCAGCTCCCGGGCAGCCGCGAGCGCGATCCGCCGCGTCGCATCATGCCCCCGGGCCCGCACGACCCACCGCGCGGACGGCACGGGCACGAGCACCACCCCGCACCGGCCGCCCCCGGCCGGCCCACCGCAGGCGGTCGCGGCGTCACTCCCGGCCGCGACGCGTACCGCGCCGGCCAGCGCCGTCCCGAGCGGACCGGCGAGTGCGAGTGCCCCGCGCTCCTTGTGCGCGAGCAACACGGCACGCACGGCGTCCCGGTACCCCGCAGCCGCGTGCACCGGCGGCAGCCCCACCGGCTCCGCCCCCGGCCGCGCCCGCCTCGGCGCGCCTGCGCAGAGCGCCGCCCGGCACCCCTCGCACAGCACGACCCGCCCGCGGCCACACCCCTCGCACTCCCCCGCCAGAACCAGCCCCACCGTTTCCCGCCACCACCGCATACCCCCACACTCTGCCGCGGTCGCCCGGACGGCGCGCAGCCTGTGGACAACCAGGCGTACGGAGCCGGCCGGGGCCCGTGGCGTGCGCTCACCCGGGATAGACCGGCGCCGTGCCCTTCTTGATCACCTTTTGCCACTGCGCCCCGGAGGACAACCGCACGATCCCGTCCTCCGAGTACGCCACCAACGGCAACCGCTCGTCCTCCGAGGCCGCGATCTGCTTCACCCCGGTCAGGGACGCCGGCGCGGGCCCCGCCGGCGTGGACCCGTCGACCTGCACGTACCGGATCTGCTGCACGCCGCCCGACTCGCGCCCGACCACCACGAGCCGGCTGTCCCCCGCCCATGAGATCGCCGTCACCGCCTCGAACTGCGGCGTGAGCGACCGCAGCTCGAGGATCGAGACGACCGTCCCCGCGGCGCCCTCGCCCCCCGCCGCCTTCTCCCGCTCGATCCGCCCCATCTGCAACGACGTCTTGCCGTCCTTCTCGACGATCAGCGCGACCCGCACCCCGTCCCCCGCGACCCGCACCGCGTCGATCCGCCCGTCCAGCCCGGGCGTGGCGACCTCCACCGGGTCCCCCGCGCCCTTCTCGAACAGCAGCAGCCGCGGGTCCTGCGGATTCCGGTCGGCGACCCAGAGATCGCCCCGGCTGTCCCAGCTCGGCGTGGTCAGCCGGTCGTCCGGCGACGCCCCCTGGCTTCGCAACACCGCCTCCCCCAGCGGCGCGTCCGGCACCAGCGACCCCACGTACAGCGAACGCCCGTCCGCCGAGACCCCCGCCGCGGTCTTCTCGTCGCGCGAGACGGCCGCCGCCCGCAACGGCGCGGTGCCCTGCCCGAGCGCCCCGGGCACCTGCTCCGCGTCCTTCCCCGCGGTGGTCATCCGCACCAGCCGCTGCTTGTCGTCGATGAAGTACTCGTACTCCGGCCGCTTCGCGGTGCCGTGCGAGGCGATGTCCTGCGCCCGGTTCTCGTCGAGCACGCACAGCTGCGAGCCGTCGGACCGCTCCAGTTCCACCGAGGTAACCCCGGTCGGCGTCAGATCCTGGAGCGTGAAGAGCAGCTGCGCCGCCATCCTGGCGCACTGCCGGGAGCCGACCCGGTCCGCCGCCTTGTTCAGCGGCACGGTCAGCCGGTTCTGGTCGTCGGGGGTCAGCGCCTCGGCCCCCTTGCGCAGCGCGACCCCGGTGGGGAACCCGGACCGCGCGACCGGCGCCAGCCAGCGCGTGGGCCCCTTGAGCAGGGCCTGGATGACCTGGGTCACCGGATCGACCTGCTTGCGCACGTACACCGGGTCGGCGACGGTGCTCAGCCGGCCGGCCGCCGACGCCGGCCCGTTGGCGGCGAAGTAGTACTTGTTGACCGACTCGTAGTTGCGCTGGAAGTCGGACGCGCCCATCACCACACCCTGGGGCAGCGCGTCGATGCGCCACTGGTTGGTGTTCTTGATCTGCGCCAGGTGGATCGTCTTCTCGTACGACCCGGCGTCGGACGTGTACACGTGCTGCGCGTCCACGCGGGCGACCCGTCGGCCGGTCAGGTCGAACGCGTAGTCGTCGCCGCTCTCCCGGTTGCCGGTGTGCTCGGCCACCGGGTTCGGTCCGTCGTCGAGCACCGTGATCGACCGCTCCGGCCGCCACTGGTGCGAGGCCTTCGTCGTCAGGTACTTGCGCGCGGTGTCGTACTGCGGGTCGTCGCTGGTCAGCGCCTCGAGAAAGCCCTGGACGATCTCCGCGGGCGAGGCGTTCTCGCGCGGCGGCAGCGCGAACACCCGTACCTGCGGGTCCTGCCGGGGCGTCGACTCGACCCCGCGCAGATCACCGCTGTCCGGCATCGACGCGCACCCCGCGAGGAGCACGCCGGCACACCCGAGGTACACCCCGGCCCGTATCCGCCGCGCCCGGCCCGTCCGGCCGCCGCCCCCCTCAGCCCCCACCGATCGCCTCCCCTGGCCCGCGGCCGCCCTCGGACGGCCCTCGCGTCGTACTCGTCCCGCGTACCGCGCCGGCCGCGCTCGCCGTGCCCGCGGCACCGTCCTGCCCGCCGGCCCCCGCGGGACCGGCGCCGTCCTGCCGCCGTACGGCACCCGACGCGCGCGGTACGACGCGGGCGCCGCTGCCGGGCAGCGCGGTCGGGCCGGCCGCCGGGCTCACCGAGGCCGGCCGCGGTGTGCGCGGCGGCAGCGGCCCCCGGTCGCCGGCCCCGGGCTGCAACGGCACCGAGGCGACATTGCTCACGCCGGCCCCCGCGCCGAACCCGGATCCGGCGCGCGCGTCGGTCCCGGCCTGCGCGCCCGGTCCGTCGCCCCGCCGCCGGCCGTCGCCGTTCCCGCCGTCCTGGCGGCCTCTGCCGTCCTTGCCCGCGCGGTTGCGCCGCGAGTCCGCGGGCTCCAGGGGTATCGGGGAGCCCCGCAGCGGCTCGTCCGCCGTCCGCGGCAGCGTCAGCCGGAACTGCGAACCGCCGCCCGGCTCACCCCACGCCTGTAGCCAGCCGCCGTGCAGCCGGGCGTCCTCCAGGGCGATCGACAGCCCCAGGCCCGTGCCTCCGGTGGTCCGCGCGCGTGCCGGGTCCGCCCGCCAGAAGCGGCTGAACACCCGGGTCGCCTCCCCCGGCTTCAGTCCCACCCCGTAGTCGCGCACCGCCACCGCCACCGCACCGCCCGCGGCGGCCAGCTTGACGACGACGTCCCGCCCCTCGCCGTGCTCCACGGCGTTGACGACGAGATTGCGCAGCACCCGCTCCACCCGCCGGGCGTCGGCCTCGGCGACGACGGGCTGCTGGTCGCCCACGACACGTATTCGGGTGCCCTTGCGCTCCGAGAGCGGCTCGGCCCCGGTGACCACCCGCCGCACGACCTCGCGCAGGTCGATCGGCTCGGCCTCCAGCGCCGCCGCACCCGCGTCGAACCGGCTGATCTCCAGCAGATCGGCGAGCAGCGTCTCGAACCGGTCCAGCTGGTCGGCGAGGAGTTCCGCCGACCGGGCGGTCACCGGATCGAAGTCCACACGCGCGTCATGGATGACGTCCGCCGCCATCCGCACGGTCGTCAGCGGGGTGCGCAGCTCGTGCGAGACGTCCGAGACGAACCGCCGCTGCATCCGGGACAGGTCCTCCAACTGCTGGATCTTGAGCTGGAGGTTCTGCGCCATCTTGTTGAAGGCCTCGCCCAGACGCGCGATGTCGTCCTCGCCGGTGACCTTCATCCGTTCCTGGAGGCGCCCCGCGGAGAGCCGCTCGGCGATCCCGGCCGCCATCCGTACGGGGGTGACGACCTGGCGCACCACGAGCCACGCGATGGCCCCGAGCAGGACGACGACGAACAGCCCCGCCGTCGCCAGCGTGCCCTTGACCAGGCTGAGCGACTTCTCCTCCTGCGTGAGCGGGAAGAGGTAGTACAGCTGGTAGGGGTTGCCGTTGGGGTCGTTGACCTGCTTGCCGATGATCAGTCCCGGCTGCGCCTCGCCCTTGCCCCTGGTGTAGACGATGCGGGTGTAGCTCTGCACCGCGCCGGTGCCCGCGTCGACCCGCTTGCGCAGCTCCTCGGGGACGCTGAGGCTCCAGTCGACGCCGCCGGAGGCGCGCGGCCCGAAGCCCCGCCCCTCGTTGTCCGCGGCGGTGGTGCTCAGCGTGACGACGTCGAAGGCGCCCTGGCCGCCGCTGGACAGCGACTCGACGAGATCGCTGAGCCATCCGCTGATGTTCTGCACGGTGTCGCCGCCGGCGGCGGAGCTGTCGTCCGCGCCGCCGCTGGCCGCGCTGTCGGCCCGCTGCCCGGCCACGGTGAACCCGCCGGTCGCCTGGCTCTGCGAGGCCTTCACCTTGGCGTCCAGCAGCCCGTTGCGCACCTGGCCGATGACGACGAAGCCCAGCAGCAGCACCACGCCGAGCGACATCAGCAGCGTCGTGGCGACGATCTTGAGCTGGATGTTGCGGCGCCACAGCCGCATCACCGGCAGCAGCGGACGCCGCACCCAGCGCATCACGAGCCGCAGCACGGGACTGCCCTGCACCCCGCCCTGCAACAGGCCGCCCGGGAACAGCCGTTCCCAGCGGGAGCCCTTCGCCTTCACGCCGACAGGCCGCTCCGGGCGGGCCCCGGACCGGCCGGGCGCCGAAGCGGCACTGTCCCCGGGCATGTCAGCTCGGTCCTGCCTTGTATCCGACACCACGGACGGTCACCACGATCTCCGGCTTCTCCGGGTCCTTCTCGACCTTGGAGCGCAGCCGCTGGACGTGCACGTTGACCAGGCGGGTGTCCGCCGCGTGGCGGTAGCCCCAGACCTGCTCGAGGAGCACCTCGCGGGTGAACACCTGCCACGGCTTGCGCGCCAGCGCCACCAGCAGGTCGAACTCCAGCGGGGTCAGCGCGATCGACTGCCCGTCGCGCTTCACGGAGTGCCCGGCCACGTCGATGACCAGGTCCCCTATGGCGAGCTGTTCGGGCGCCGGCTCCTCCGACCTGCGCAGCCGCGCCCGTATCCGGGCGACCAGCTCCTTCGGCTTGAACGGCTTGACGATGTAGTCGTCGGCCCCTGATTCCAGGCCCACCACCACGTCGACCGTGTCGCTCTTGGCGGTCAGCATGACGATGGGCACCCCGGACTCCGCCCGGATGAGCCGGCACACCTCGATGCCGTCCCGTCCGGGCAGCATCAGATCGAGGAGGACCAGATCCGGCTTGGTCTCGCGGAATGCGGCCAGCGCCTTGTCGCCGTCGGCTACGAAAGACGGCTCAAAACCTTCACCACGCAACACAATGCCGAGCATCTCGGCCAGTGCGGTGTCGTCGTCGACGACAAGGACTCGTCCCTTCATAAACGCCATCATCCCATTAGCTCATCGTGGCCTGACGTGACCTGGCACACAGCTCGGCCAGCGCCTCGGCCGTCACGGGTGAGACGGCGCCCTCCTCGGTGACGATCGCCGTCACCAGCTCGGGCGGCGTCACATCGAACGCCGGGTTGTACGCCTGGGTTCCCAGCGGCGCCACCGGGATCCCGCCGGCCGCCTCGGCGCCCACCACCGGCACCTGCGGCCCGGACAGCTCGGTGACCTCGTGGCCTCCGCGCTGTTCCACCTCGATGGACGCCCCGTCGGGGGTGTCCGGATCCACCGTCGTCACCGGCGCGACGACGACGAACGGCACGTGGTGGTAGCGGGCCAGCACCGCCAGCGGATAGGTGCCGATCTTGTTCGCCACCGAACCGTCGGCGGTGATCCGGTCGGCCCCCACCAGCACCGCGTCCACCTCCCCCGCCGCGAACAGCGAACCCGCCGCACTGTCGGTGAGCAGCGTGTACGCCATCCCGTTGCGGGCCGCCTCGTACGCCGTCAGCCGGGCGCCCTGAAGCAGCGGACGGGTCTCGTCCACCCACAGCCGGCGCAGCCGGCCCGCCCGGTGCGCCGCCAGCGCCACCGCGAACGCCGTGCCCTCCCCGCCCGACACCAGCGCGCCGGTGTTGCAGTGGGTGAGCACCCGGTGGCCGCCGCCGGGCAGCAGCTCGTCGAGCAGCGCCAGCCCGTGCTCGGCCATCCGCGCGCTGGCCTCGGCGTCCTGCCGGTGCAGTGCCCGCGCCGCCGCCAGCGCCGCCCGGGCGGCCGCCTCCTCGCCGCCGCCCCCGGCGAGCGCCTCCCGGTGGGCGGCCCGGGCCCGGCGTACGCCCAGGGACAGGTTCACCGCGGTGGGCCGGGCGCTCTCCAGCGTCTGCGCGGCGTCCGCCACGTCGAACCCGCGCGCGGCGGCGAGCGCGACCCCGTACGCCCCGGCGATCCCGAGCAGCGGCGCCCCCCGCACGGCCAGCCCGCGGATCGCCTCCACCAGGGCGGGCGGGTCCGTGCACACCAGCTCGACCTCCTCGGCGGGCAGCCGGGTCTGGTCGAGCAGGACCAGCACGGGGCCTTCGGGCGGTTCCTCCCAGCGGATCGCCGGGGTGGCCGGGGCCCGGGAGGGCTCGGCCGGCCGGTTGTCGTCGCCGCTGTGCGCGTACTGATCAGCCATCCGTCCAGTCTGCCCCGGATACGGCGCACAGCAGAAGGCGTACAGCCCGGACGGCCCCCGGTCACGCTCCGGGCACCCCATGGCACGATGGCAGCCAATGGGCCGCCGCGACCGCGGACGGGCACCGAGAAGGAGCGACGATGACCGACACTCCGGGCTGGGCCTCGCCCGGATCTGCCCCCTCCGACGGACCGGACGCCCCCGGCGCCGCACAGCCACCCGAGCAGCCTTCGGACCGGAGCCCCGACCAGGGCGAGCAGGGCGGCGCCGATCAGGCGCAGCCGCCCTCGAAGTGGTCCAAGGAGCAGCCTCCGGCCGGGCAGTGGACCGCTCCCCAGCCCCCGTCGACCCCGCAGGCACCGCCCCAGTCCTCGCAGCCCCCGCAGTCCGGCCCCGGCTACCCCGGCTGGGGAACCCCGCCTCCCCCGCCGACACCCGGCACCGGGCCACAGGGCGGCGGACCCGGCGCACCCGGGGGAGCCGGCGGTCCCGGCGCGCCTGCCGGCTGGGGCTCCCCAGGCCCCCACGGTGCCCCCGGCCCCCACGGCATGCCCGGCCCCGGCGGCGGTCCCGGCTACGGGGCCCCTGGATACGGAGTTCCCGGTTACGGTTACGGCGGCCCCGGCTACGGCCCGCCCGCCGGCTGGGGCGGCCCCTGGGGCGGACCCCCGCCCGCGGCCAAGCCCGGCGTGATCCCGCTGCGCCCGCTCGGCATCGGCGAGATCCTCGACGGTGCCGTCACCACCATGCGCACCCACTGGCGCACGGTCCTCGGCATCTGCCTGGCCCTCGCCGTCCTCACCGAGCTCGTCGTCGTCCTGCTCCAGGGCTTCTACCTCGACAACACCGCCGTCCTCGACGACCCCAGCGCCACCCCCGAGGAGACGCTGCGTGCCGCCGGCGGCTCGATGCTGAACTCCAGCGTCGTCCTCCTCGTCACCGCCGTCGCCGCCATCGCCGCGACGGCCCTGCTGACGCCCGTGATGAGCCGCTCCGTGCTCGGCCGGCCGGTCACCGCCGGCGAGATCGCCCGGGACGTCCGGCCGCAGCTGCCCCGGCTGTGCGTGCTGACGCTGCTGCTGCCGCTCATCGGCGCCGCGATCATCGGCGTCGGCACCCTGCCCGGCATCCTCGTCGCCCTGGGCGGCGCGACGGCGGGAGGCGCCGCGCTGGCCGTGCTCGGCGGGATGGCCGCGAGCGTCCTGGCCACCTGGGTCGTCGTACGGTTCTCGCTCGCGCCGCCCGCGCTGATGCTGGAGAAGCAGAGCATCCGCAAGGCCTTCGCCCGCTCCGCCAAGCTCGTCAGCGGCTCGTGGTGGCGGGTCTTCGGGATCCAGCTGCTGGCCCGGCTCATCGCCGGGATCATCGGGTCGGTCATCGCCGTGCCCTTCACCGTCCTCGCCGGGGTGCTCACCGGCAACGGGATCGGCAACTTCCTGGACGGCACCGCCGACCTGGGCTGGTCCTTCCTCGTGATCAGCGGCATCGGCGGGGTGATCGGCTCCACCCTGACCCTGCCCCTCACGGCCGGGGTGACCTCGCTGCTCTACATCGATCTGCGCATCCGGCGCGAGGCTCTCGACCTCGAACTCGCCCGCGCCGCCGGTGTCGAGGGCCCCGGCTCCGGCACCGCCCCGCGGAGCTGAACCGGTGAGCCGGGCGGGGGGAGTACTGGCGCTGCTGCCCGCCGGGTGGCGGGCCGGCGACGACACACCGCCGTTGACGGTCCCGCGCGACCCCGCGCGGGGCGCCGCCCGGCGCGAACTGTCCAAGCCGATGTACCACCAGGACGACCCCAGCCTGCTCCAGCGCGCCCTCGACGCCTTCTGGGACCGGCTCGACCGCCTCCTGGGCGCCGCCTCGTCCACCGCCCCGGGCGGCACCGTCGGCCTCGTCGTCATCGTCCTCGTGGTCGTCGCCCTGCTCGCCGCCCTGTGGTGGCGCCTGGGCACCCCCCACCGGACGCCGGCCTCCGCCCCCGCCCTCTTCGACGATCGCCCCCGCAGCGCCGCCGAACACCGCGCGGCCGCCGCGGCGCACGCCGCCCAGGGCCACTGGAACACGGCGGTCCAGGAACGCATGCGCGCCCTCGTCCGCGCCCTGGAGGAACGGGCGCTGCTCGACCCCCGCCCCGGCCGCACCGCCGACGAGGCCGCCTCCGAGGCCGCCCGCCCCCTCCCCGACCACGCGACCCGGCTCCACACCGCCGCCCGCGACTTCGACGACGTCACATACGGTGGCCGGACCGCGGACGAGGCCACGTACCGTCGGCTGTCCGCCCTCGACGACGACCTGCGGCGCGCCCGCCCCCACCTCGCCGCGAGCACCCCGGGCACCCCGCACACCACGGACCGGAACACCCCCGGGGGAGCCGCCGGATGACCACCGCGCCACCGGCCACGGACCCGCGCCCGGCCACCCCGACGGGTACCTCCGTCTCGCCCACCGCCCGCCAGGTGTGGACCCGCACCCGGGGCATCCTGCTCGCGCTGCTGCTCCTGCTCGCCGCCGGCATCGCCATCGCCGCGATCCGCTCCGGCGCCGACCACGGCCGCCTGGACCCCCGCTCCGCCGACCGCTCCGGCAGCCGCGCCGTCGCCGAACTCCTGAACGGCCGGGGCGTGTCCACCCGCGTGGTCACCACCCTCGCCGCGGCCCGCGCCGCCACCGGCCCCGACACCACCCTCCTCGTCGCCTCCCCCGACCTGCTGACCGAACCTCAGCAACACGCCCTGCGCGAGGCGACCGGGAACTCCGACGGCCGCACGGTCCTGATCGCCCCCGGCGAAACGTCCGTCAGCACCCTCGCCCCCGGCGTCCACGCCGACGCCGCCCCCAGCTTCGACTCCACGCTCGCCCCCGACTGCGCCCTGCCGGCCGCCCGGCGCGCGGGCCCCGCCGACACCGGCGGCCTGCGCTACACCACCGACGGCGTCCGCGCCGACCTGTGCTACCCCAGCGACGGCCTGGCCACCCTCGTCCGCCTCCCGGCCACCGGCGGCGACACCGGCACCGCCCGCTCCGGCGACACCGTGGTCCTCGGCGCGCCCGACATCCTCTACAACGACCGCCTCGACGACGAGGGCAACGCCTCCCTCGCCCTGCAACTCCTCGGCTCCCGCCCCCATCTGGTCTGGTACCTCCCCTCGCTCTCCGACGACTCGGCCACCGACACCGGCGACCGCACCTTCTTCGACCTCATCCCCTCGGGCTGGCTCTGGGGCACACTGCAACTCTTCGTCGCCGCCGCCCTCGCCGCCCTGTGGCGGGCACGCCGACTCGGCCCCCTGGTGCCCGAGAAACTCCCCGTCGCGATCCGCGCCTCCGAGACCGTCGAAGGCCGCGCCCGCCTCTACCGCCGCACCGACGCCCGCGACCGCGCGGCCGCCGCTCTCCGTTCCGCCACCCGCATCCGCCTCGCCCCCCTCGTCGGCGTTCCCCCGGCCCAGGCACACACGCCCGAGGCCCTGCTCCCCGCCCTCTCCGCCCGCCTGCACGGCGACGGACAGGCCCTGCACACCCTCCTCTTCGGCCCCGCACCCGGCGACAACGCAGGCCTCATCGCCCTCGCCGACCGACTCGACGCCCTCGAAAGTGAGGTACGCCGTCCATGATGGACCCGACCACTGACAACGCCGGGCAGACCGGGTACGCCGGACACTCGGACACCGCCCGGGCCTCCCTCGAAGCCCTGCGTGCCGAGATCGCCAAGGCCGTGGTCGGCCAGGATCCCGCCGTGACCGGCCTCGTCGTCGCCCTGCTCTGCCGTGGACACGTCCTGCTCGAAGGCGTCCCCGGCGTCGCCAAGACTTTGCTCGTCCGCGCCCTCGCCGCCGCCCTGGAACTCGACACCAAACGCGTCCAGTTCACTCCCGACCTGATGCCGAGCGACGTCACCGGCTCACTCGTCTACGACGCCCGCACCGCCGAGTTCTCCTTCCAGCCGGGCCCCGTCTTCACCCACCTCCTCCTCGCCGACGAGATCAACCGCACCCCGCCCAAGACCCAGTCCTCCCTCCTGGAGGCCATGGAGGAACGTCAGGTCACGGTCGACGGCACCCCCCGCCCGCTCCCCGAGCCCTTCCTCGTCGCCGCCACCCAGAACCCGGTCGAGCACGAGGGCACCTATCCCCTGCCCGAGGCCCAACTGGACCGCTTCCTCCTCAAACTGACGATCCCGCTGCCCTCCCGCCAGGACGAGATCGACGTCCTCACCCGCCACGCCCAGGGCTTCAACCCACGCGACCTGCGCGCCGCCGGCGTACGCCCCGTCGCCACCGCCTCCGACCTCGAGGCCGCCCGCGCCGCCGTCGCCAAGACGACCCTCTCCCCCGAGATCACCGCCTACGTCGTGGACATCTGCCGCGCCACCCGCGAGTCGCCCTCCCTCGCCCTCGGCGTCTCCCCGCGTGGTGCGACCGCCCTGCTCGCCACCGCCCGCGCCTGGGCCTGGCTGACCGGCCGCGACTACGTCATCCCCGACGACGTCAAGGCGCTGGCCCTGCCCACCCTGCGCCACCGCGTCCAGCTCCGCCCCGAGGCCGAGATGGAGGGCGTGACCGCGGACTCGGTCATCACCGCGATCCTGTCCCACGTCCCCGTCCCCCGCTGATGGCACTCACCGGACGCGCCGCGCTGCTCGCGGCCCTCGGCACCCTCCCGGTCGGCCTCTGGGAGCCCAGCTGGACGGGCATCCTCGCCGTCGACGGCACCCTCGCCCTGGCCTGCGCCTGCGACTACGCCCTCGCGGCACCCGTACGACGCCTGGGCCTGACCCGCTCCGGCGACACCTCCGTACGCCTCGGCGAGCCCGCCGACGTGACGCTCACGGTCACCAACCCCACCGGCCGCCCCCTGCGTGCCCGCCTCCGCGACGCCTGGCCGCCCAGCAGCTGGCAGCCGGGCACCGAAGCCACCGCCTCCCGCCACCTGCTGACCGTCCCGCCGGGCGAACGCCGCAGGCTGACGACCCGTCTGCGCCCCACCCGTCGCGGCGACCGCCACGCGGACCGTGTCACCGTCCGCTCGTACGGCCCCCTCGGCCTGTTCGCCCGCCAGGGCACCCACAAGGTGCCGTGGACCGTCCGCGTCCTGCCCCCGTTCACCAGCCGCAAGCACCTGCCCTCGAAACTGGCCCGGCTGCGCGAACTCGACGGCCGCACCAGCGTCCTCACCCGCGGCGAGGGCACCGAATTCGACAGCCTGCGCGACTACGTCCCCGGCGACGACACCCGCTCCATCGACTGGCGTGCCACGGCCCGCAGCACCACTGTCGCCGTCCGCACCTGGCGCCCCGAACGCGACCGCCACATCCTCATGGTCCTCGACACCGGCCGCACCTCGGCCGGCCGCGTCGGAAACATCCCACGCCTGGACGCCGCCATGGACGCGGCACTCCTCCTGGCCGCCCTCGCCTCCCGCGCGGGTGACCGCGTCGACCTACTCGCCTACGACCGCGGCATCCGCGCCGTGGTACAGGGACGCGCCGCCCGCGACGTCCTCCCGTCCCTGGTCGACACGATGGCCGCACTGGAACCCGCACTGATCGAACTGGACGCCCGGGGCCTGACCGCCACGGCCCTTCGCACGGCACCGCGCCGCTCCCTGATCGTCCTGCTGACGACCCTGGACGCCGCCCCCGTCGAGGAGGGCCTCCTGCCCGTCCTGACCCGCCTCACCCAACGCCACACGGTCTTGCTGGCCGCGGTGTCCGACCCCCACATCGCGGCAATGGCGAAGGGCCGTGGCGACACCGACGCGGTGTACGAGGCAGCAGCGGCCTCCAAGGCCCAAGCGGACCGGGAACGAACGGCGGAACAGCTCCGCCGCCGCGGAGTGACGGTCGTCGACGCGACACCGGACAAACTGGCGCCGGCGCTCGCGGACGCGTATTTGGCGCTGAAGGCGGCGGGCCGACTGTGAACGCTGAGGGCAGGCAGTCGGTGTCGGCGCCGGAAATGCCGTAAACGCAAAAAAGCCCCTGTACCGGATCACCCGGTACAGGGGCTTTTCTACACGTATTGTTCGGCGGTGTCCTACTCTCCCACAGGGTCCCCCCTGCAGTACCATCGGCGCTGTAAGGCTTAGCTTCCGGGTTCGGAATGTAACCGGGCGTT
>NZ_JOHS01000075.1 GCF_000725625.1 Streptomyces sp. NRRL F-6676 | reverse complement strand
CGGCAGGAGTTGATCGATCTTTGAGGGGTGGGATGTGGTGGGGGTGCGCGTGGATTTTTCTCGCCCCCGCCGCCCCTACCCGTCCCGTCCCTTCAAGGGGCTCCGCCCCTTGGACCCCGTTGGGTACGTGGTGGGGTGCGGGTGGGTGGGGGCTTGTCGCGCAGTTCCCCGCGCCCCTTACGGGGCACGGTGAGTGCTCGCGCCCCTCGCGGCGGAGCCGCGCAAAAGACACAGCCCCGCGCCCCATACGGGGCACGGTGACTCCTCGCGCCCCCGCGGCGGAGCCGCGCAGACAACACAGCCCCGCGCCCCTGCAAGGGGCGCGGGGAACTGCGCGAGCAACCACGACGCACCCGCACCCGACAACGAAGTTGTCAGCCCAGGTCGACCTCGGGGTAGAGGGGGAAGCCCGAGACCAGGTCCGTCGCACGGGTGGCGATCTCTTCCGCCGTCTTCGGGTCCAGCACGTGCTGGGCCATGGAGCGCGTGCCCTTGGCCGTCGTGCCCGGTTCCGTGGCGGTCAGGACGCGGTCGATGAGGCACGCGATCTCGTCCATTTCCTCCACGCCCAGGCCCCGTGTCGTCAGCGCGGGCGTGCCGACGCGGATACCGGACGTGTACCAGGCACCGTTCGGGTCGGCCGGGATCGCGTTGCGGTTGGTGACGATGCCGGAGTCGAGCAGCGCCTGCTCGGCCTGGCGGCCGGTGAGGCCGTAGGAGGAGGCGACGTCGATCAGGTTGAGGTGGTTGTCCGTGCCGCCGGTGACCAGCGTGGCGCCGCGCTTCGTCAGCCCCTCGGCGAGCGCGCGGGCGTTGTCGACGATCCGCTGGGCGTAGTCCTGGAAGGACGGCTGCCGCGCCTCCGCCAGAGCGACCGCCTTCGCGGCCATGACGTGCGGGAGCGGGCCACCGAGCACCATCGGGCAGCCGCGGTCGACCTGGTCCTTGAGGGAGTCGTCGCACAGGACCATGCCGCCGCGCGGGCCGCGCAGGGACTTGTGGGTGGTCGTCGTGACGATCTGGGCGTGCGGGACCGGGTCGAAGTCGCCGGTGAGGACCTTGCCGGCGACGAGACCGGCGAAGTGCGCCATGTCGACCATGAGGGTCGCGCCGACCTCGTCGGCGATCTCGCGCATGATCCGGAAGTTGACCAGCCGCGGGTAGGCCGAGTAGCCCGCGACGATGATCAGCGGCTTGAACTCGCGGGCCTGGGCGCGCAGGGCCTCGTAGTCGATGAGGCCGGTGGCCGGGTCCGTGCCGTAGGAGCGCTGGTCGAACATCTTGCCGGAGATGTTCGGGCGGAAGCCGTGGGTGAGGTGGCCGCCGGCGTCCAGGGACATGCCGA
This sequence comes from Streptomyces sp. NRRL F-6676, assembly GCF_000725625.1. GTDB lineage: Bacteria > Actinomycetota > Actinomycetes > Streptomycetales > Streptomycetaceae > Streptomyces. The sequence goes on along the minus strand of NZ_JOHS01000075.1, from coordinate 22,130 downwards.
GCATGCGCTGGTTGCCGAAGGCCTGGCGCAGCTCGGCCCAGTCGGCCTCGGAGAGGTCGTTGATCTGGCGGACGCCGGTCTTCTGGAGGAACGGCGCCTCGACCCGGTCGGCGAGGACGGCCCAGAAGGCGACGAGGTTGGCGTCGATGCCGGAGTGCGGCTGGACGTAGGCGTGCCGGGCGCCGAACAGCTCGCGGGCGTGCTCGGCGGCGAGCGACTCGACGGTGTCGACGTTGCGGCAGCCGGCGTAGAAGCGGCGGCCGACCGTGCCCTCGGCGTACTTGTCGCTGAACCAGTTGCCCATCGCGAGGAGCGTGGCCGGGGAGGCGTAGTTCTCGGAGGCGATCAGCTTGAGCATCTCGCGCTGGTCGGCGACCTCCTGGCCGATGGCGTCGGCGACGCGGGGTTCGACGGCGCGGATCACGTCGAGGGCACTGCGGAAGGCGGTGGACTCGGTGGACAGGGGCGGCTGCTCTGACATCTCGGCCTCCGGGCGGCGTGGCGTACAAGTGGCGTACAAGCGGTCACGTGTCACGGTTCGGCCCAGGCGCACGGCACACACACGCACGGATCCCGCACCGTCACGGCAGGTCCGGGGCCGCTTCCCGATGGTCGGTCCCATCCCAGCGCGCCAGTCACGGCCCACGGCCAGCCTACCGGGCGCGGCGCGGCGACCGGGTCCGGCGTCCACCATACGAGCGGCGACAGGGAGCAGGGGGACACACTGGCACGCAGGGAGGGAAACCCGTACAGACGGAAAAGCCGTACGAGGGGACAGCCGTACGGACGGAAAGGGGACCCCGTGAGCACCCGCACCGCCGCCGCCCTGATCGCCGAGGCCGACGCACACTGCGCGCACACCTACCACCCGCTGCCGGTCGTCGTCGCGACGGCGGAGGGCGCCTGGATGACGGACGTGGAGGGGCGCCGTTTCCTGGACTTCCTGGCCGGTTACTCGGCGCTCAATTTCGGCCACGGCAACCGGCGGCTGCTCGACGCGGCCCGGGCCCAGCTGGAGCGGGTGACGCTGACCTCGCGGGCGTTCCACCACGACCGGTTCGCCGCGTTCTGCGCCGAGCTGGCCGCGCTGTGCGGCAAGGAGATGGTGCTGCCGATGAACACGGGCGCGGAGGCGGTCGAGACCGCGGTGAAGACGGCCCGGAAGTGGGGCTACCGGGTGAAGGGCGTGCCGGCGGAGATGGCGAAGATCGTCGTCGCGGGCGGCAACTTCCACGGCCGTACGACGACGGTCATCAGCTTCTCCACCGACCCCGAGGCCCGCGCGGACTACGGCCCCTACACGCCCGGCTTCGAGATCGTCCCGTACGGCGACCTCACCGCGCTGCGCGGCGCCGTCAGCGAGAACACCGTGGCCGTCCTGCTGGAGCCGATCCAGGGCGAGGCGGGGGTGCGGGTGCCGCCGCCGGGCTATCTGGCCGGGGTGCGGGAGCTGACCCGGGAGCGGGGGGTGCTGTTCGTGGCGGACGAGATCCAGTCGGGGCTCGGCCGCACCGGACGCACGTTCGCCTGCGAGCACGAGGGCGTGGTGCCGGACGTCTACGTGCTGGGCAAGGCGCTCGGTGGCGGGATCGTGCCGGTGTCGGCGGTGGTGGCCGACGAGGAGGTGCTCGGGGTGTTCCGGCCCGGCGAGCACGGCTCGACGTTCGGCGGCAACCCGCTGGCCTGCGCGGTGGCCCTGGAGGTGCTGGCGCTGCTGCGCACGGGCGAGTACCAGGAGCGGGCGGCCCGGCTGGGCGGGGTGCTGCACCGGCGGCTGTCGGCGCTCACCGGCGGCACGGGCCCGGTGACGGCGGTGCGCGGGCGCGGACTGTGGGCGGGCGTGGACGTGGACCCGGCGTTCGGCACCGGCCGGGAGATCTCGGAGCGACTGCTGGAGCGGGGCGTCCTGGTCAAGGACACCCACGGCTCCACGCTCCGCATCGCCCCGCCCCTGGTGATCTCCGAGGAGGACCTGGAGTGGGGGCTGGAGCAGTTCGCGGCCGTTCTGGAGACCCGGTGAGGCGGGCTCAGAGGATCACGTGCGGCAGGAAGCGGGCGTACTCGTCGGTGATCAGCCCGGCGGACTCGCGGATGCCGAGCCCCGCCGACTCGTCGCCGACGACCCATGCGCCGAGCACGGTCCGGTTGCCGTCGAAGTCGGGCAGCGGGGCGAACTCCTGGTAGCAGCAGGGCTCGTCGCGCAGGACCGCCCCGGCGCCCGGCTCGTGCACGGTGACGCCGGCGCCCTCGCGGCCGAGCAGCGGCTTGGCGACGTAGCCGGTGCCGGCGGCCAGTTCGCGCGGGCCGTCGAGGTACGCCGGGAGCAGGTTGGGGTGGCCGGGGTACAGCTCCCAGAGGATCGCCAGCAGCGCCTTGTTGCTGAGCAGCATCTTCCAGGCGGGCTCGATCCACAGCGTGCTGCCGGTGCCGCCGCCGTTGTCGAGGGTGGCGAGGACGTGGTCGGCGAACTCGTCGGTGGTGAGCCACTCCCACGGGTACAGCTTGAAGCAGGCGCGGATGAAGCGGAGCCGGTTGTCGACGAAGCGGGCGGAGAGCGGGTCCCAGCCGATCTCCTCCATGGAGATCCAGTCGGTCTCCAGCCCGGCCTGCTCCGCCGTCTCCTTCAGATACGCGACCGTCATCAGATCCTCGCCGAGTTCGTCGACGGAGGAGTGCGCGAAGTACAGCGGGCTGCCGGGCGGGAGCAGCGCGGACTGCTTCCGCCAGGAGTCGACCAGGCGTTCGTGCAGGGAGTTCCACTGGTCGGCGCCGGGGAACCGGTCCTCCATCCAGAACCACTGCGGGGAGGCGGCCTCGACCAGCGAGGTCGGGGTGTCGGCGTTGTACTCGAGGAGTTTGGCCGGGCCGCTGCCGTCGTAGCGCAGGTCGAAGCGGCCGTAGAGGGAGGGGAGTTCGGCGCGCCGCCGCCAGGCCTCGGCGACGGCCGCGGCGACGCGCGGGTCGGTGATGCCGAGGTCGGCGAAGCGGTCGTGGGCGACGATGTGGCCGGCGGCGGCGAGGCACATGCGGTGCAGTTCCTCGACGGTCTCCTCCAGCGCCTCGACCTCCGGCAGCGAGAAGACGTAACAGGCGCTCTCGTCCCAGTACGGCACCCAGGCGTCGTCGGGGACGGGGTCGCCCGCCGCCCGGACGGACTCCCAGGCGCGGGGCAGGGTGAGCGGGTAGATCAGCCCCTGGGCCTCGACGGTCCCCTGCCAGCCGGGGCGGGGGGTGAGGGTACGGCGTTCCATGCGGCTCGGCCCTCAGCTTCCGGAGCCGCCGCCCTTGCCGCCGAATCCGCCCCGTTTGACGCCGCCGCCGGTGCTGCCGGAGGAGCCGGAGCCCGAGTGCGGCTTGCTGAAGGAACCGCCGCTGATGCGCTGTCCCTTCTTCTTCCCGCCGTAGTACCAGACGCCGTTGACGCCGGACTTGGTGGAGGACGAGCGGCAGTACTTGCCGTCGACGGTGCGGTAGCCCTTGCCCGCGGTGTAACTGTCCTTGTCCACGCACCGCTTGTCCGGGTCGGACGAGCAGGCCGTGAGCGCGGCGGCGAGCAGCCCCACGCTTCCGAGGACGACCGTCGTGGACCGCATTTGCCGGCGTATGTCCGCCATCTTCCGTACTCCCCCGTGGCCGCTGTCGTTCCGCTGTGCGGCGGTACCTTACGGCACCGCCCGGCACAGCGCGTCCAGGGCCCCCGACCATGCGTGGTCGGGGGGCGTGCCGTAGCCGACGACGAGGGCGTCGGCGGCGGGCGCCGGACCGGCCTCCGGGTGGCGGTGGGGGAAGAGTCCGTGCAGGGCGAGGCCCTGCCAGGCGGCCGCCCGGACCACCGTCTCCTCGGTGCCCGGGGGCAGCCGCAGCACCGCGTGCAGTCCGGCCGCGATGCCGGTGGGCCGCACCTCGGGGGCGCGGGCGGCGAGGGCCGCGACGAGCTGGTCGCGGCGGCGCCGGTGGCGCAGCCGGGAGGCGCGCACATGGCGGTCGTACGCCCCGGAGGCGAGGAATTCCGCGAGGGTGAGCTGGTCGAGGACGCCGCAGCGGTGGTGGGCGCCGGCCGCCACCACCTCCCCGGCCAGCGCGGACGGCAGCACCATCCAGGCCAGCCGCAGCCCGGGGGCGAGGGCCTTGCTGGCGGTGCCCAGGTAGACGACGCGGTCGGGGTCCAGGCCCTGGAGGGCGCCGACCGGCTGGCGGTCGTAGCGGAACTCGCCGTCGTAGTCGTCCTCCAGGACGACTCCGCCGGTGCGCCGGGCCCAGTCGACGACCGCCGCGCGCCGGTCGGGGTGCAGGGGCACGCCGAGCGGGAACTGGTGTGCGGGGGTGAGGAGGACGGCCCCTGGTCCGCCGTGCGCGGACGTCAACTCGGTGGTACGGGTGCCGTGTTCGTCGACGGGCAGGGGTGTGGTGTGCAGGCCGGCCCGGGTCAGGACGTTCCAGTGGACGTCGAGCCCGTACTCGTCGACCGCGACCGTGCGCACGCCGCGCTCGCGCAGTACGGCGGCGAGCAGCGCGAGGCCGTGGGTGAAGCCGGCGCAGACGAGGATGCGTTCGGGGTCGGCGCGGACGCCGCGGGCGCGGGCGAGGTAGTCGGCGAGCGCGGTGCGCAGTTCGGGGCGGCCGCGCGGGTCGCCGTAGCCGAGGGCCTCGTGCGGGGCGCGGGCCAGGGCGCGGCGGGCGGCGCGGAGCCATTCGGCGCGGGGGAAGGAGGCGAGGTCGGGGGTGCCGGGGGTGAGGTCGTAGGTGGGGCGGGGGCGGGTGCGGGGCGGGGCCGCGGGGCGGCTGGGCGTGGTGACGGGGCGGTCGGCGACACGGGTGCCGGAGCCCTGGCGGGCGGTGAGCCAGCCCTCGGCGACGAGGTCGGCGTAGGCGTCGGCGACCGTGTTGCGGGCGATGCCGAGGTCGGCGGCGAGGGTGCGGGAGGAGGGCAGCCGGGTGCCGGGGGCGAGGCGGCCGGTGCGGACGGCGTCGCGCAGTGCGGTGGTGAGGCCGCGGCGGAGGCCGGTGCCGTCGCCGCGGTCCAGGTGCAGATGGAGGTCGAGCGCGGAAGTGGCCCGGTGGTTCGGCATGGAAGTGGACCATACCGTTGGGCTGCCCGGCTTCTAGGGTCGGTGTCATGACGACGAACGAGACGGTGAGCGGGACGACGGCGGGCGAGACCCCGGCCCCGGTGTACGCGGACGAGCACGCGCCCCGCTTGCAGTGGACCAAGTACGCGCCCGAGGTCTACAAGGCGATGGTCCGGCTGGACGCGGCCGCGGCGGACGGGCTCGACCCGAAGCTGCGGGAGCTGGTGAAGATCCGGGCCTCGCAGCTGAACCACTGCGCGTTCTGCCTGGACATGCATACGAAGGACGCGCTCGCGGCGGGGGAGAGCGTGGAGCGGATCGTGCAGCTGTCGGCGTGGGAGGAGTCGCGGCACTTCTACACGGAGCGGGAGATCGCGGCGATCGAGCTGACGGAGGCGGTGACGGTTCTGACGGACGGGTTCGTGCCGGACGACGTGTACGCGCGGGCGGCGGAGCACTTCGAGGAGGGGGAGCTGGCGAAGTTGATCGCGGCGATCACGGTCATCAACGCGTGGAATCGGTTCGGGGTGTCGACGCGGATGACGCCGGGGCACTACCAGCCGGGGCAGCGGGGCTGAGAAGGGCTCCGCCCCCCTGTGCCCCCCGGCACGGAGCTTCGCTCCGTTTCGCGCAGTTCCCCGCGCCCCTTTAGAGGCGCGGGGAACTGCGCGATCAGCCACGGACCGCCCGCAGCCGCCGAACGCACCGAACCCCCCGAGCTATTGGGCGTCGCCCGTTGTCATGTGGGCCAATGCCACCCGTGCCGTTTCCTCCGTGGTGGGCCAGTCGCTCTGCGGCCCTGCCGCCACCACCGCGTATTTCTTGCCGTTGTCCGCCGTGAACACGTACTCCACGCACTGCTTCCGCGTGCCGAGCTTCTCGCTGTCGTAGGCGTAGACGAGGCGGGCCGTGTCGTCGCCGACGGCGGGTGCCGCGTCGTCGGGGGCGGCCGTGCGGTCGAGGGAGATCTCCTCGTAGCCCGGCTGCTGGGCGCCCAGGTTCTTGGAGGACTGGGCCACCGCCTCGTACGGCGTGAGCTCCGGTTCCGTGACGACGAAGATTTGCAGCAGATTGCGGTCGCCGTCCGTGGCGTAGAAGACCCCGGCGTCGCGCTCGCTGCGCTTCCACCCGTCGGGCACGGCGAGCGAGAAGCCGGCGGGGTCGGTGACCTCCCGGTAGCCCGTCGGCAGCGCGCTCTCCGTCGCGGAGGGGGACGGTGAGGCGGAGGCTGACCCGGAGGCCGGGCCGCCGGCGCCCGTGTCGGCGTCCATGGGGGCGCCGTCCCCGCCCGCCGGCGCCGTCGCGGCCGTACGGGTGCGGTCAGAGCCGTCGTCGCCGTCGCCGCCGGTCAGCTTCAGCACGCCGTAACCGGCGCCGACCCCGAGCACGACGGCCCCGGCCACGACCTTCCACCACAGCGCACGCCCGCCCCCGGCCCCCGCCGGCGGCACGGGCGGCGCCGGGACCGTCGGCGCCGAGGGTACGTGCGGCAGATGCTCCGGCAGCGCGGGCAGCGGCGGCAGCGGGGGCGACGCCTCGCCCACGAGCGGAGCCGCGGACGGAGTCACGGGCGGACTCGCGGGCGCGTCCGCGTCCTCCCAGCGCTGCGTCTCCTCATTCCAGTGCCGCGCTCTTCCGCCCGTCACAGCCCGATCCCGAGCATCCCGGCCACCGCCCCCGCCGAGGCGAGCACGCTCAGCAGGGACTCGGAGTCGGTGAGCAGCGCCCGCAGCCGCTCGCGCCGGGTCGGCCCGGCCTGCCCCGTACTGGTGATCTCGTCCTCCGTGTCGGCGAGCGCGGCGTCCAGCTCGGCCGTCCGGTCGGTGGCGCGCACCCGAGTGAGATCGGCGCGCAGCTCGCGCACCGCCGCCAGCAGTTCCTCCGTCGCGGCGTCGCGCCCCGGCGCCGTGCCGTGGTGGCTCACCGCGCTGGCGTGACTGCCGATGGCGAACGTGCTGCCCGAGACGTTCCCCAGGGAGACGCTGGGCTCGTTCGTGTCAGCCATCGCTAATCCGTTCCCTTCTGCGGCGCGGCGGCCGGGCCGCCGCTCCGCGCGGTGGCGTGGTCGCCGACGGCGAAGGTGGAGTCCGCCACCGATTCGATGTTCACGCCGCCGTTGCTGATGTTGACGATCTTCTGGACGAATTCGCCGGTCTGGTAACCGGCGTCGGCCAGCGCGGTGCGCACCCCGTGCGCGATCCGGTCCTGCACGGCCCGCAGATAGCGGTCGACGTCCATGGTCTGGAACAGCGACCCGTCCGGCGCCGCCCCCAGCTCGCGCACCGACAGGGCGGGCCCCTCGGGCAGCGCGCCCGCGTTGCCCGAGGTCACCAGGCGCCAGCCGAACACGACCTGCCGGGCCAGCTGGTACACGGCCACGGCGGCCGCGGCCGGCACCCTCGGCAGGGCCCAGGCGGCCTTGCCGAGCAGGCTGTTGTGGTTGTAGCGGTGGGCGGTGCGGTCGGCCTCCTTGAAGTCCTCGCGCACCGGGGTGAGGACGTGCGGGGCGATCTCCAGCATCAGCATCCGGCCCTGGGTGTGGACGCGGACGAAGACGCTGACTACCAGCTCCTCCTCCCAGCCGCCGACCCGCACCCGCAGGAAGTGCCGCCGCTTCTCGGCGCCCTCCTCGACCGCGCGGGCCAGGTGGCTCTCGAAGTCCCCGGGGGCGTAGGGGGCGTCCTCGCGCCGCAGCAGCCCCTCGACCGGCAGGAACACACACTCGTCGATCTCCAGCCGGCGCAGCCGGTCGCGCACCGGGTGCTCGGCCGTCACGGCGGACTCCCGCAGCTGTTCGAGCAGCGGGCGGACGGTCTCCAGGACGGCCCGGTTGCTGAGCGGGCGCTGCTTCTTCGCCCCGTCGGGGCGCAGTTCGACGGCGAGCACCCAGGTGTCGTGCGCCGTGCCGGCCCCGCAGAACGGACGGGCCTCGTGGTACATGACCAGCGGCTGCCACTGCTCGGCCCGCACCCGCTGCGCCAGCCGCCGCAGCCGCCGCCCCTCCGCCTGCTCGGCGGGGTCGCCCGCCACGTCGGGGAAGCGCCGCGTGGACAGCTCGGCGGCCAGCGAGCGCGTGACCTGGCCGCGCTGGGCGGCGAGGAAGACGACGGTGAGCGCGAGGACGGCGAGGGTCAGCCAGGCGCCCAGGACGCCGAGCCACTCGTGCAGGGCGTCGGGGAGCGAGAAGTCGGAACCGCTCGACGTGCCGTACAGGTCGTCGTACGAGGACGAGTAGGACGGGGAGATGTCGTTCCCGCCGCCGCACCCGACGTACAGGGTGGCGGCGAGCAGGGCGGCGATGCCGAGGCGGCTGTACCAGCGCAGCAGGAAGGCGAACACACGCCGGTACATCGGCGGCTGCTCGCTCCGGCCGCGCACCCAGGGGGCGAGGGCGGAGTAGACGCCGAAGCCGAGGAAGAGGAGGAGGAAGTACCGGGTGAGCGGCATGCCCACCACCCACAGCCCCAGGATCGCCCCGGACCAGGCCAGTTCCAGCCGGCGGGCGCGCAGCGCGTGCGCCAGGACCCGGGCCGCGTCGAGCCCGAGCGAGGGCGCGGCCAGGCGCTGTTCGTTGAGGTACAGCTCGTCGATGACCCGGTCGCGGTAGGCGGAGTCCAGGTAGGTTCCCGCGCACAGCAGCCGGGTGGCCTCACTGGCGTACGCCGGTGTCACCGGCAGTTCCGGGAGCGACGCCGTGGCCGGGGCGGTCCCCGCCGACGTGTGCGGGTCCGGCTGTGGCTGTGGCTGTTGCGGCACGTAGGCGGTACTCACGCCCATCCCCCGATGGTCGAAACGCGCGTACATGACACGCGGTGTGATGGAGCATCAGCATAGTGCGGCACAGACGCCCCAGGAAGCGAATTGTCACCGTCGGTCAGCCCTGGGTCACCCCCGCGCGCGACCGGGGCGCTCACGCCGTCGGGCAGCTCGCCCCGGCCGGGCAGAAGGAGGCGAACGCCATGTCGAACGGCTCCTGGATGTCCGAGCCCTCCGGGCCGCTGGAGCGGAGCGCGTAGAGCGTGCCGTCGGCGGCGGTGAAGCGGCGGTCGATGACCTGGGTGGCGCCGTCGGACCTGTCGTCGTACCGGTAGTCGAGCTCCGCCCAGTCCGCCCCCGAGGAGCGGTCCAGGACGCGGTAGCCGGCGAGTTTTTCGGTGAAGCCGGCGGGGCCGTTCTCGGCGAGGTCCAGGGAGGCGGCGGGCGTCTGTTCGACCACCTCGAAGAGCATCAGGCCGCGCCCGTCGGCGGGCGAACGGTAGGTGACGACCTCGGCGCTGACCCCGCGCTCCGCCGTGCGCACCCAGCCCTCGGGCACGTCCACGCGGTAGCCGACGGGGTCCTCGGCCCGGCGGTACCCGGGCGAGGGCCGCGCGGAGGCGGCGAGCGCCGACTCGGTGTCCGACGGCGGGGCGTCCCCGGTGTCCGCCGGCGGCACGGCCGGCCGGCTCGCCGTGGCCGTGACGGTCACGGACGGGTGGGCTTCGGGGTGCCGCGCCGAGCCGTCCCGGGTCAGCCACCAGGCTCCCGCCCCGGCCCCGCCCCCGGCGAGCACGGCCAGCACGGCGACCAGCACCAGGACGGTGCGGGGGCGGCGGGGGTCCGGACCCGGGCCGGCCAGAGGGCCGGTCAAGGGGCCGGTCACGGGAAGCGGGCCGGTGACGGCCGTCGGCGGCTCCGGGTACGGCGGCACGGGGGCCGGCGGAGGAGTGCCGTACGACGACCACCCGGCCGGGCCCGGCGGCAGCGGGGCGAGCGGTGTGGTCGGGACCGGCGGTGGGGAGGCCGACGGCGTGGTCGGGGCGTCCGGCGCCGTCGACGGCGGCGAGGCTCCGCCGACCTGTGTCTCGGCCCCCGCCCACCAGGGCCGTTCCGGCGGCTGCTCCCCCGCCGGGGGCTGCGCGCCGACCGCGCCCCCGTCGTCGTCCACCCAGCGCTGCTGCTCCGCGTCCCACCGTTGGCGCATGTCCTACCGTCCCCCGAATCCTGCCCGGAACTCGACGATAGCGGCGTACACGCCGACAGGCCCCGTCCCGTACGAAAACGGGACGGAGCCTGTGCGGAACGGTGTAAGGGACCCCGGGCGCGGAGCGCGCCGGAGGGGTCAGATCAGGCCGAGGCCGCGGACCGCCTCGCGCTCGTCCGTGAGCTCCTTGACGGAGGCGTCGATACGGGTGCGCGAGAAGTCGTTGATCTCCAGGCCCTGGACGATCTCGTACTGGCCGTCCTTGGTGGTGACCGGGAAGGAGGAGATGATCCCCTCGGGCACGCCGTAGGAGCCGTCGGACGGCACGGCCATGGAGGTCCAGTCGCCGTCGGCGGTGCCGTTGACCCAGGTGTGGACGTGGTCGATGGCGGCGTTGGCGGCCGACGCGGCGGAGGAGGCGCCGCGGGCCTCGATGATGGCGGCACCGCGCTTGGCGACGGTCGGGATGAACTCCTCGGCCAGCCACTTCTCGTCGTTCACGACCTCGGCCGCGGACTTGCCGCCGATGCGGGCGTTGAAGATGTCCGGGTACTGGGTGGCGGAGTGGTTGCCCCAGATGGTCAGGCGCTCGATGTCGGAGACGGTGACGCCGGCCTTCTTCGCGAGCTGGGTCAGCGCGCGGTTGTGGTCCAGACGGGTCATCGCGGTGAAGCGCTCGGCCGGTACGTCCGGGGCGGCGGCCTGGGCGATCAGCGCGTTGGTGTTCGCCGGGTTGCCGACGACCAGGATCTTGACGTCGTCCGCCGCGTGGTCGTTGATCGCCTTGCCCTGCGGCTTGAAGATGCCGCCGTTGGCCTCCAGGAGGTCACCGCGCTCCATGCCCTTGGTGCGGGGGCGGGCGCCGACGAGGAGGGCGACGTTGGTGCCGTCGAACGCCACGTTCGGGTCGTCGCTGATGTCGATGCCCTGGAGCAGCGGGAAGGCGCAGTCGTCCAGCTCCATGGCCGTGCCCTCGGCGGCCTTGAGGGCCGGGGTGATCTCCAGCAGGCGCAGCTTGACCGGCACGTCCGCGCCGAGCAGCTGGCCGGAGGCGATGCGGAAGAGCAGGGCGTAACCGATCTGGCCGGCCGCGCCGGTGACGGTGACGTTCACGGGAGTGCGGGTCATGGCGTTCTCCGTAGGACAGCTGGCGGTGGGAGCGGATGATCGATCTCTTGGCGTCAAGAGATCGACGTCAGGCTATCGCGCATCCGGGACACCGCACGGTCGGGGTTCCTGTGGCCCGCCCCACAAGAGCCGGCGGCCGCCGGCCCGGGAGAGGAGGGACCACGGCGACCGCCGACCGGGGACCGGAACACCCGGATCCCGTGGGGGTACATTCCGCGTGCCCACGCTCCGCGGGGCCAACCCCGCGAGGGGGTGATTGTTTTGTGTACACAGGGGCGCGAGGAACCGCGCGGACCTACTCCACGCACCCGTCCCGCCCGGACACCAGCACCGCACACACCTCCGCGCCCCCCGCGCCCCCCACCCGCACCATCGGCGTGTACGCGTCCACGTCCCCCCGCTCCTCCACGACCCCCCGCTGCACCCTCCCCTTCGCCCCCGCCCCGTCGGGGGCGACCACCCGCACCGTCACCGCGTCCCCCCGCACCGCCCGCGTGATCCTCCCCCACGCCACCCCGCACACCTCGCTGTACCGGACCTCCACCAGCGTCGTCCCCACCGTGACGCTGTTCGTCGTACGGGCCCGGACCCCACCGCACCCCATCTCCTCCGGGTCCCTGCCGACACAGCCGGCCCCGGCGCACCGGACCCCGTCCGGCAGCGCGGGCGCGGCACTGGCCGTGGTGGCGGCCGGCGACTTCGCGGGCGACCGGCCCTCCGCCGCCCGGTCGCCGCCCGAGGTGAACCACACCGCACCCGCGACCACGGCGAGCGCCCCGGCGACCGCCGACAGGAAAACCGTCAGACGACGCCGCCGCCGCGCCCCCGGCCGAGGCCGGCCACCCGCACCCGACGGCCGCGCACCCGACGGCCGCGCGTCCTCCGGAACGCCGTCGGCCCGGGGGCCGTACGGCGGCACGGCCGGACGGTCGCGCAGCCCCGCGAGGACCTCGGCATCCGCCTCCCCCGCCCGCGGCGGCAGCGTCGGCGACACCCCGGCGGGCCCGGCCACCCCGGTTCTGACCGTCGTACCCCGCCCGCCGCCACCGGCCCCGACGCGCGCCCCCGCGTCCCCGGCCGGCACCGGACCCGGAACGGACCCCGGCGGCACCGGACCCCGAGCGGACCCCGGCGGCACGGGCTCCGGAGCGGGCCCCGGCGGCACGGGCCCCGGCGGTGCCGGCACCGGCGCGGGCCCGGCCTCCGGCTCCCGTTCGCCCAGCGCCTCCCGCGCCTGCGCGATCCGCAGCGCCTCCATCGTCATGTCCTGCCGCATCTCCGAGCGGCTCCACGCCCGTTCGGCCAGCTCCCACATCGTGGTGAGGTGCTCCGGATCGGCCCCCGTGACCTCGGCCAGTGCGAGCACCGCGCCCTTGGGCGCGAGCAGCCGCCCGCCCAGGTACCGGTCCCACGACGTCCGGCTGTAGCCCGTGCGGTCGGCCACCGCCGCGACGCTCAGCCCGCTGCGGTCCACGAGCCGCCGCAACTGCCCCGCGAACTCCTTGAGCTGTGGATCGAGTTCCTCCGGCAGGCCCTTCCAACGAGGCATGACGTCCCTTCCCCCCTTGCTCCCCGCACCCTGTGCCCCCACGCCCGGCACCCCCGCCGGCCGCGTACCGGACCAGGATTCCAGGTCCGGGGACCGGACCGCAGCAGGGCGTCACGGCGGCGGCCGCCAACCGCCCCCGACCGCCGCCGACTTGTGTCAGCCGCCGGGCGTGACCAGTCCTGTCTCGTACGCCACGACCACCGCCTGCGCCCGGCTGTCCAGGTCGAGCTTGGTCATCGTGCGGTTGAGGTGGGTCTTGACCGTGGCCTCGCTGATGTACAGCCGGTCGGCGATCTCCAGGTTGGACAGACCGCGGCCGATGAGACCGAGGACCTCGACCTCGCGGGTGGTCAACGCGCCCAGTTCCGGCGGCGGTCCGGACTCGCGCGGCCGGCTTGCGGCCCGTCCGGCGAACGCCTCCACCAGCCGCCGGGTGACGCTGGGCGCGAACAGCGCGTCCCCGCCCCGTACGGCGGTCACGGCGGCGAGCAGGCGCTCGGGGCCCGAGTCCTTCAGCAGGAACCCGGAGGCGCCCGCGCGCAGCGCCCCGTAGACGTACTCGTCGAGGTCGAAGGTGGTGAGCACCAGGACGCGCGGCACGGGGTCGGTGGCCTGGGCGAGGATGCGTTCGGTGGCCCGGACGCCGTCGGTGCCGGGCATCCGGATGTCCATGAGGATGACGTCGGGCAGGGTCGCGGCGGCGATCCGCACCGCCTCGTCGCCGTCCTCGGCCTCGCCGACGACCTCGATGCCGGGGGCCGCGTTCAGCAGTCCGACGAGGCCGGCCCGGATCAGGAACTGGTCGTCGACGACGAGCACCCTGATCATGCGCCCCGCCCGTCCCGCCGGGCCCGCGCGTCCCGCCCGAACGACCGCTCCGGCAGCCCGTGTCCGCCGCGTCGTCCGGTCGTCCCGTGTCCGGTCATTCCGTGCGGTCGTCCCCCTGCCGAGTGGCCGCGGCCGAGGTCGGCAGGGTCAGCCGTACGGCGAACCCGCCCTCGCTCCGCGGGCCGATGCTGATCGTCCCGCCGTAGAGCTTGGCCCGTTCGCGCATGCCAATCAAGCCGTGCCCGCCGCCACCGGCGACTCTGTCCGGAATCACCCCCTCCCCGTCATCGGTGACGCTCACCGTCACGTGGTGCGGCAGGTAGTCGACCCGGACGACGGCGCGGGCGCCGCGGGCATGCTTGAGGACGTTGGTCAGCGCCTCCTGCACGACCCGGTACGCGCACAGGTCGACGCCGGGCGCGAGGGGGCGCGGGGCGCCCTCGACGCGGAGTTCGGCCGGGACGCCGCCCGCGCGCACCCGCCGCACCAGGTCCTCCAGCCGGTCGAGTCCTGGCATGGGCGCGGCCGGTGCGCCGCCCGGGCCGCCGTCAGGGCCGCGCAGGTCCTCCTCGCGCAGCACCTGGAGCATGCGGCGCAGCTCGTCGAGCGCCTCGGCGCTGGTGCCGGCGATCGTGTCGAGGGCGGTGCGGGCGGTGGTGCGGTCGGAGTCGAAGACGAACCGGGCGAGGCCGGCCTGCACGGAGATCACCGACATGTGGTGGGCGACCACGTCGTGCAGTTCGCGGGCGATGCGGCCGCGCTCCTCGGCGACCTCGCGGCGGGCCCGCTCGGCCTGTTCGGCGCGGAGCCGGCGGGCGAGTTCGGCGGAGCGCCGGGCGAGGGCGCCGAAGCGGACCAGTACGGCGGAGAACAGCAGGCCCTGGCCGACGACGGACGGCATGGAGGAGCCGTCGGTGACGAGTCCGGCGTAGAGCCACAGGCCGTTCAGGACGGCGGCGCAGCACAGGGCGGTGCGCAGCCGGCGCAGGGCGGCGACGGTGTAGAGGGCGAGCATCGGGCCGAAGGTGCACACCACCGGCCAGTAGCCGAGCCCGACGTAGACCGCGTCGGCGGCGCCGACCACCGCGAACACGGTGACCGGGGCGCGGCCGCGCAGCGCCACGGGAAGCTGCGACAGGGCGATCCAGGGCAGGGCGCGGGCGTCCAGTTCCGGCCACCCCTGCGCGGCGGACTCCCGGCCGAGCAGCAGGGCGACGGCGCCCATGGCGAGCGCGGTCAGCGCGTCGACGACGTACGGGGCGTGCGGGACGCGCGGACGGGCGGCGCGCAGCCGGGCGGCCAGGGTGCCGTCCGTGCGGGCGGCACCCGGGGGGACGGTACGGGGACGGGTCGGCCGCGGGCGCATCGCCGCAGCGTAACGCCGGTGCACCGGGCGGCGAGTCAACCTTTCGCGGTACCGCGGGAGTTGCAGGAACCGCGCGGCTACCACGACCGGTGGGCGAACGGTTCCACCCGTCGCGGGACGCGGGGGCGGAGCGGCCCCCGTACGTTCTTGCCCCGGCGGCACCGCTCGACCGGCGGGGCCGCGCACGGCGGGTCGAACGGGGGACCCAACGGGGGGACCCGGCCCGCGAGCGGAAGGAACACGCAGACGTGAAGACACGCAAGCGCATGGCCCTGGCCGTCACCACGGCGGCTCTCGGCGCGGGGCTCGCCCTCGCCCCCGCCGCGAGCGCCGCGCCGGCGAGCGCCGCGCACAGCACCGCCGCGGCGAGCGCCTCGTGCGGCTACTACAACGGGACCGCACTGACGAAGGCGGGACAGACGGGCTCCGCGGCGCGGGCCCGCATCAGGGAAGTCCAGTGCCTGATCAACGTGAACACGGCGTACCCGACGATCCTGGACGAGGACGGCGCGTTCGGCACCAAGACGTACAACGCCGTGCTCACCGTGCAGAAGAAGGCCTACCCGCACACCAGCAGCGAGTGGGACGGCCAGGTCGGTCCGCACACCTGGGCGAAGCTGCGCGCGGGCGTCTGGTGGTAGGCGTCCCCCCGCTCCAGGGGTGAGGCACACGGTGGCCCGTACTCTTCCGGGGGAGAGTACGGGCCACCGTCATGCCCATGGGGACGCCTGCGGCCCCCTCACGTACGGATCGTGAAGTGCAGCGTGTCGTCCAGGAACGGGATGACCAGCCAGGGGCTCGGCTGCACCATCAGCGCCAGCAGGACGATGACGGCGCCGAGCGTGCCGTAGGTGACCAGGTCCGTGAAGCGGGAGCGGACGGCGAGCATGCCGACGTCGGGCAGCGCCCAGCGCAGGGCCGCCCCGCCGAGCAGGGCGACGCCGATGAGGATCGTGCCGACGCGGAACACGTCGAGCGCGGTGAGCAGCAGTCCGAGCCCGACGGTCAGCAGCACGGCGAGGATCGGCCACTGCCGGGCGGGCGCGGGTGCGTCCCCGGGCGCGGCACGGCCGCCGCCCTCGGGCGGGGCGGTGTCCCGCGTGAACAGCGGGAACCGCCGCACGCCGCGCCGCGCCCGCTCGAAGCGGCCGCCCACGGCGACGGGGTCGCGCACGGCGATGGGGTCGCGCACGGTCAGCTCGCCCTCGTCGTCGCCCGCACCGGCATCCGCGGGCCCGCCGCCCGCGGCCGCCGGATCACCGGCTGCGTCGGACGGTGCGTCCTCCGGAGCCGCCGGTTCGCGGCGCGTGGTGTCCGTGCCGGCGCCGGACGCGCCGTCCGGCGTCCGGTCGTTCCCGGCGGTGCCGGCCGACCGGGCGCGCGCCCGCGCCGCACGGGCGCCGCGGGCCGCCGGCGGCGCGTCCGGCGCCGTCGGCCGCGCGCCGTCGTCCTGGGCGGCTTCGCCGTCCTCCGCCCGCTCAGCCGACACTGCGCTCCGCCGCCTCGACCACGTTGACGAGCAGCTGGGCGCGGGTCATCGGGCCGACGCCGCCCGGGTTCGGGGAGATCCAGCCGGCGACCTCGGTGACGTCGGGGTGGACGTCGCCGACGATTTTGCCCTCGGCGTTGCGGGAGACGCCCACGTCGAGGACGGCGGCGCCGGGCTTGACGTCCTCCGCGCGCACCAGGTGCGGCGCGCCCGCCGCGGCGACGATGATGTCCGCCCGCTTCAGGTGGGCGGACAGGTCGCGCGTGCCGGTGTGGACTTGCGTCACCGTCGCGTTCTCGCTGCGCCGGGTCAGCAGCAGCGGCATCGGCCGCCCGATGGTCACCCCGCGGCCGACGACCACGACCTCCGCGCCCTTGATCTCCACGCCGTGCGCGCGCAGCAGCGTGAGGATGCCGTTGGGGGTGCAGGGCAGCGGCGCGGGCTCGTTGAGCACCAGCCGGCCGAGGTTCATCGGGTGCAGTCCGTCCGCGTCCTTGGCGGGGTCCATCAGCTCCAGGATGCGGTTCTCGTCGATGCCCCTGGGCAGCGGGAGCTGCACGATGTACCCCGTGCAGGCCGGGTCCTCGTTCAGTTCGCGGACGACGGCCTCGATCTCCTCCTGCGTCGCCGTCGCGGGCAGTTCGCGCTGGATGGAGGCGATGCCGACCTGCGCGCAGTCGCGGTGCTTGCCGGCGACGTACTTGTGGCTCCCGGGGTCGTCGCCGACCAGGACGGTGCCGAGGCCGGGCGTGACGCCCTTCTCCTTGAGGGCCGCCACGCGGGCGGTCAGATCGGACTTGATCGCGGCTGCGGTGGCCTTGCCATCGAGAATCTGGGCGGTCATGACCCCATCCTCCCGGATGACCGCCCGACGGTTCCAATCCGGGTCGCGATGCGAGACCGCCGGCCGGTCCGTGCGGTCCTCCGCGGCACACGGCAATCCGCCCTGATCAACGCATGATCGGAAGGTTGCACTTGCACAACACATATGGCATGGCTCTGGACAAACGAGCGCGCCCCTGAGAACCATGACCGGGCAGTGCCGCGGGCAGTACCGGGGGGACGGACCGCTCATTCTCACCACTTCCTCCGCAGCGCGCCGCGTGTCCCCGCACTCGAACGGCAGATGGAGGGAAGAAGAGCGCCATGAGTTACGGCGACCCGAACAACCCCTACGGCGCCCCGCAAGAGGGCCAACAGCAGCCCGGTTACGGCGCCCCTCAGCAGCCTCACTACGGCTACCCGCAGGGCCAGCAGCCCGGATACGGCTATCCGCAGGCTCCCCCGGTCCCCCAGTACGGCGGCGGACCCCCCATGACATCGATGCCGGGCACGGTGAGCGCGGCGCGCGCCCTGCTGTGGGTCATCGTCGGCCTCCAGGTCATCGGCGTGGCCGTGTTCGCCATCGCGGCGGTCGGCATCAACGCGGCGAAGGACGACAACGGGGTGAAGGACGACTCCGACTTCCAGCGCCTGGCCGACCAGTCGACCGGCGTGATGTGGGCGTTCGTCGTCTTCGGCGTCGCCTGGCTGATCTTCGCCATCGTGCTCGCGACCAAGTTCAACACCGGTGGCAACGGCGTCCGCATCACCACCCTGGTCTTCGCCATCGTCACCGCGATCGCGGGCATCTACCCGTTCATCATCGTGGGCCTGGTGCACACGGTGCTGGGCATCCTGATCGCCATCTTCGTCGGCAACTCGACGGGGTCGGCCTGGTTCAACCGCCCCCGGTACTGACCGGGCGCGGCGCCTGTACGGCACGACGGCCCCGGGCCGGCGGCGGTAAAGCCGTCGGCCCGGGGCCGTCGTCGTGCGGCCGCGGCCGTATCAGTGGAAGAAGTGCCGCGTCCCCGTGAAGTACATCGTCACGCCGGCCTTCTTCGCCGCCTCGACGACCAGCTCGTCACGGACCGAACCGCCGGGCTGGACCACGGCCTTCACGCCGGCCTCGGTGAGGATCTCCAGACCGTCCGGGAAGGGGAAGAACGCGTCGGAGGCGGCGTACGCCCCCCGCGCGCGCTCGGCGCCCGCCCGCTCCACCGCGAGCTTGGCGGAGTCGACCCGGTTGACCTGCCCCATGCCGACGCCGACCGAGGCGCCGTCCTTGGCGAGCAGGATCGCGTTGGACTTGACGGCCCGGCACGCCTTCCAGGCGAACGCCAGCTCGGCCAGCTCCGCCTCGGAGAGCGCCTCGCCGGCGGCCAGCGTCCAGGTGGCGGGGTCGTCGCCCTCGGCCTGGAGCCGGTCGGTGACCTGGAGGAGGGCGCCGCCGTCGATGGGCTTGACCTCGACCGGGGCGGCGGGCGCCTCGGGGGCGCGCAGCACGCGGATGTTCTTCTTCTTGGTGAGGGCTTCGAGGGCGCCGTCCTCGTAGTCCGGCGCGACGATGACCTCGGTGAAGATCCCGGCGACCCGCTCGGCCATCTCCTTGCTCACCGGCCGGTTGACGGCGATGACGCCGCCGAACGCGGACAACGGGTCGCAGTCGTGCGCCTTGCGGTGCGCCTCGGCGACGTCCGCGCCGACCGCGATGCCGCAGGGGTTGGCGTGCTTGATGATCGCGACGCAGGGCTCGTCGTGGTCGTACGCGGCACGGCGGGCGGCGTCCGTGTCCGTGTAGTTGTTGTACGACATCTCCTTGCCGTGCAGCTGCTCGGCCTGGGCGAGGCCGCCGCCCTCGGGGGAGGTGTAGAGCGCGGCGGGCTGGTGCGGGTTCTCGCCGTAGCGCAGGGTGTGGGCGCGCTCGTAGGTGGCACCGAGGAAGTCCGGGAAGCCGGACTCGTCGACGGGGGCGTACTCGGCGGCGAACCAGGAGGCCACGGCCACGTCGTACGCGGCGGTGTGCTGGAAGGCCTCGGCGGCCAGCCGCTTGCGGGCGGCGAGGTCGAAGCCGCCGTCCTTGACCGCGGAGAGCACGTCCCCGTACCGGGCGGGGCTGGTGACGACGGCGACCGAGGGGTGGTTCTTGGCCGCGGCGCGCACCATCGACGGGCCGCCGATGTCGATCTGCTCGACACACTCGTCGGGCGCGGCACCCGAGGCAACGGTCTCGCGGAACGGGTACAGGTTGACGACGACGAGGTCGAACGGCGCCACGCCCAGCTCGTCGAGCTGCTGCCGGTGGCTGTCCAGGCGCAGGTCGGCGAGGATGCCGGCGTGCACCTTGGGGTGCAGGGTCTTGACCCGGCCGTCGAGGCACTCCGGGAACCCGGTGAGCTCCTCGACCTTGGTCACGGGGACCCCGGCGGCGGCGATCCGCCCGGCGGTGGAGCCGGTGGAGACGAGTTCGACCCCGGCCTCGTGCAGCCCGCGGGCGAGCTCCTCGAGTCCGGTCTTGTCGTAGACGCTGACGAGCGCCCTACGGATGGCCCGCTTGTCGGTTCCGGCGGTGGCGGTCACTGGATAACTACCTTTCGTCCCTCGATGCGATAGCCGTTGCGGGCGAGCCGCCCCACGACATCGACGAGCAGCCTTCGCTCGACTTCCTTGATGCGCTCGTGCAGCGCGCTCTCGTCGTCCTCGTCCCGGACCTCCACCACGCCCTGCGCGATGATCGGCCCGGTGTCGACGCCGTCGTCGACGAAGTGGACGGTGCAGCCGGTGACCCGGGCGCCGTACGCGAGCGCGTCCCGCACACCGTGGGCCCCGGGGAAGCTGGGGAGGAGGGCGGGGTGGGTGTTGACGAACCGTCCACCGAACCGCGCGAGGAACTCCTTCCCCACGATCTTCATGAACCCGGCCGAGACGACCAGGTCGGGCTCGTACGCGGCGACCGCCTCGGCGAGCGCCGCGTCCCACTCCTCACGGGTGGCGTGGTCCCGGACCCGGCAGACGAAGGTGGGCAGCCCGGCACGCTCGGCGCGGGCCAGCCCCTCGATGCCGTCGCGGTCGGCCCCGACGGCGACGACCTCCGCGCCGTAGGCGGCGGCTCCCGCCTCGGCGATGGTGTCGAGCAGCGCCTGGAGATTGGTGCCGGATCCGGAGACCAGGACGACGAGACGTCCGGTACGGGGACGGCGTCCGGCCACGGGAGCCACGGGCTTGGCGGCCACGGCGGGCCCTTTCGTCGGGAGGAGCATGCGGTGTTCGGGCGGCGCGTACGACGTTCTTCTTTGTACGTTCGTACGAATGCTTCGGGCCCCCGCATACGGGGAAGCCTACGAAGCGGCCGACCGTCAGCAACGATACCGGCACACCGGACAACCCCCGGGGGACGGGGGCGGAGCCGGGCGGTAGCGTGCGGGGAACGACCCGTGCGCGCGGGACGTTCACAGGTCGGGTACGCGACACCCGGGCACGACGCCACGGGTACCGGGGTACGGGTCCTCGTGACCGGTACGCACGCCCGGGGTGCGCATCCGCACACCCGTACGCGCAACGCTGACGAGCCGCACGGACCGCACCGCACGCCGCCCGCCGGAACCACCAAGGGGAAGACGCACACCTGATGCCGGACAGCCGTTTCCGACACCCGCACCTCCTGCCGCGCGAGCGGCACCAGCCCCCGTACCCGTCGCACGGGGGCACGTCCGCGCCGGGCGGGGAGGGGCCGGGGGCGACGGACGGATCCGGCTCGGACTCCGGGTCCGGTCGCGAGGGCGACGACAACCCGTTCGCCCCGCCGCCGGAGGGCACCCCGGACCGCCCCTGGCAGCCGCGCCGGCCGGAGGGCGGCCGGGGGTCGGGCAGCTCGGCCTGGGGCGGCCAGGGCGAGGGCGGCCAGGGTCATGGGCAGGGGCAGGGTCATGGGCAGGGCGGCTCCGCGTGGGGGAGTCAGTGGAGCGACCGGCAGCCGGGCCCGTCGACGGACGGCAGCTTCGGCACGCGTCCGGACCGCCGGCCCGGCGGTCCGGAGGGCCCCGACGGCGGCCCCGGTGGCCAGGGCGGACCCAACGGCCCCGGCGGCCCGGGCAACACGGGGATGCGCTGGGACCCGACCGACCCCGCCCAGCGCAGGGCGCGCTACGCGCTCCTGTCCGGCATGTGGGCCTTCTTCTTCGTGCTGTTCGGCTGGCCGTCGGTGTCACTGCTGCTGGGCGCGCTCGCGCTGTACTGGGGCGTGAGCGCGTTGCGCGCCAAGCCCCACCGCCCGGAGAACGGCACACCCGCCCCGCCGGCCCCGCAGCCCCCGGGCCGCCGCCCCCAGACGACGGCAGCGGTGAGCGGCCTGGTCACGGCGTCCCTGGCACTGCTCATGGTGGCGACGACGTTCACCGCCCACCTGGTCTACAACGACTACTACACCTGCACGAACGACGCCCTCACCACCACAGCCGAACAGAACTGCGACTCCCTGCTCCCCCACCAACTCCGCGACCTCCTGAGCACGCCGTAGGGGGCACTTCCTGAGCACGCCGTAGGGGCACCTCCTGGGCACGCCGTAGGGGCGCGGAGCGCGGGTGGGCGGGGGCGCCCCCCCACGGCACCTCACTCGGCCGGCGCTCCCGGCTCCGCCCCATCCACCGGCAGGAAGTCGTACGCATCCTCCGGCTCCACCCCCCTCTTCGGCTTCGTCACCCCCTCCTTCGCCCCACCCGCCTTCGCATCCGAACCCCCAGGCACCGCCGCAGGCGCGGCTCCGGGCACGGACGCCGACGCCTCCCCCCGCACCACAGAGACCAGCCACCGCAGCACCCCCACCGGCACCCCCACCCCCTCCAAACTCGCCCTCCCGTGCGACCCCCCGGTGTACAGCACCGCCCCCACCCCCGCCCGCTCCGCGGCCACCGCGTCAT
>NZ_JOHS01000074.1 GCF_000725625.1 Streptomyces sp. NRRL F-6676 | reverse complement strand
CGGCCCCCCCCCCCCCCCCGGGCCCCCCCCCCCCCCCCGCCCCCCCGCCGCCCCCCGCCGCCCCACCGGACCCCCCGTCCACCCCCGCGAGCCGCACGCCCAACGCCTTCATCGCCGCCCCCAGCGGCTGGAAGAACGTCGTCCCCCCGCGCGTACAGTCCCCGCTGCCCCCCGACGTCACCCCCAGCGCCGTCCCGTCGGAGAACAGCGGCCCCCCGCTGTCCCCCGGCTCCGCGCACACATCCGTCTCGATGAGCCCGGTCACCGTCCCCTCGGGGTAGTTGACCGTGGCGTCGAGACCGGTCACCTTCCCGTCGTGCAGCCCGCTCGTGCTGCCGCTGCGGAACACCCGCTGCCCCACCACCGCGTCACCGGCCGCGCCGATACGGACCCCCTTCCCGTCGCCGATGGCGATCACATTGCCGTCCGCCCCGGCCGACCGCCCGTTGTCGTACCGGATGAGCGAGAAGTCGTTGCCGGGGAAACGGGAGGACACCGTCTGCCCCACCTCGCTCGCGCCCCCGTCGTCGGAGAACCACACCGAGCCCTTCGGCCCGCAGTGGCCGGCGGTGAGGATGAACGAGGTCTGCCCGTCGGTCACGTTGTACCCGGCAGAGCAACGGCCGCCGGTGGAGAACATGGGCTGCGCCCCGTTCAGCCGGGTGGTGAACCTCCCCTTGACACGCTCCATCCGCACCATGCCGCCCATGGAGCCGGCCAGCCGCGTCAGCCGCGACCAGTCGCCGGCCGAGACGGTGGGGTCCGCCCGTACGACGACCTCGTTGGCCGTGTAGTCCACCGACCAGGCGGTGCCCGCGACCCTGGGCGCCGCGCGCAGGCCCTTCGCGGCCGACCTCAGCCGGTCCATGCTGTGCCGCACCACCTTGGCGCGGGCTCCGGCCGCCGTCACCGTCCCCGCCGCGTCCCGGTCGGTCACGGCCACCACCGCCCGGCCGTCGGCGCCGACCCAGGCGCCCGCCGTACGCCCGGTGCCGAGCCGGGAGACGAGCCCGGCGCCCCGCGCGGCGGCGGACTCGACGGATGCGCCGGCCGGGGGGCGGGACGAGGCCGTGCCGCCGGCCGGCTCGGTGGCCATGGCGGCCTGGGTGACCATCAGGCCCCCCAGAAGGATGCCGCCGACGGCCGACAGCCGTATCCCGCGCCGGACGATCCGTCGTCGTACGTGCCTCATGCAGGGCTCCCGAACCACTGAACACCGCCGGCGGTCCACCACCGCACGGAGCGCCCCGGTCGTCGGACGCCGTCACTCCATACGTGCGCCCGGGCACGGGTGTTCAGCCCCGGACCGCACGGCGCCCCCGCTCCCGTCAGCCGAACGGCCCCACCAGCTCCCGCAGTCGCTCCACCGCGCTCACCCGCCCGGCATGCGTCGCGGCCGTCGGTACGACACTCAGCGTGGTGACGCCGGCCTCCCGGAACGCGGCCACCCGCTTGCGTACGGCGTCCTCGGGGCCCACCAGGGAGACCGCGCGGGCCAGTTCCTCGGGGACGGCCCCGGCGGCCTCCTGCCTGCGCCCCGCGAGGTACAGCTCCTGCACGCGCCGGGCCTCCTCCGGGTAGCCGTACCGGCACATGAGGTCGTGGTAGAAGTTGCGGCCGCGGGCGCCCATGCCGCCCGCGTACAGGGCCATGTCGGCGCGGACCGCCGCCAGATGACGCGGGTCGTCGTCCACGCCGATCGCGAGGTGGACGGGGGCGACGACGTCGAGCGTGCCCAGCGCGGGGTCGCGGCGGGCGGTGCCCTCGGCCAGCGCCGTGCCCCAGACCCGTCCGGCCCGCTCGGGGTGGAACCAGATCGGCTCCCACCCCTCGGCGATCTCGGCGGCCAGGGCGACACTGCGCGGCCCCATGGCCGCCAGCACGATCGGGATCCGGTCCCGTTCGGGCCGGTTGATCAGCTTCAGCGGCTTGCCCAGGCCCGTTCCGCCGTCCTCGGCGGTCAGCGGGATCCGGTAGTGCCGGTCCCGGTACGTCAGCGGCTCGCGCCGCCACACGGTGCGGCAGATGCCGACCACCGCGCGGGTCCGGGCCAGCGGGGCATCGGCCGGGACGCCGTGGAACCCCTCGACGACCTGCGGTCCGGACACCCCGAGCCCGAGGACGAACCGGCCGCCGGACACATGGTCGAGCCCCGCGGCCGTCATCGCGAGCAGCGCCGGGGTACGGGTGGGCAGCGGCAGCACGCCCGAGGCGAGCTCGACGCGCTCGGTGACCGCGGCGAGGTACCCCAACTGGCTGACCGCGTCCCAGCCGTAGGCCTCCCGGACGGTGACCCGGTCGAGCCCCGCCCGCTCGAAGTCCGCCAGCCGGGCCGCGGTCTCCCGGAAGCCGCTCCCCGCGTACGGCAGGGCCATCGCGATCCGCATCAGTGCTCCCCTCCCGGTCCGCCGTCCGGCCCCGGGCCCGGTTCCGCCGTGCGCCCCGTGTCGTCGCCCATGTCAGTGCCCCATGCCCAGGCCGCCGTCGACGGGCAGCACGGCCCCGGTGAGGTAGCCGGCCTCGTCGGAGGCCAGCCAGCGCACCGGTCCCGCCACGTCCTCCGGCTCGGCGTGCCGACCGAGCGGCACGCCCGCCAGCATCTCCGCCCGGCGGGCGGCCGAGACGGTCTCCGCCATGTCGGTGAGGACCAGCCCCGGGGCGACCACGTTGACGGTGATGCCGCGGCCGCCCAGTTCCCGGGCGAGCGAGCGGGCCATGCCGACCATGCCCGCCTTGCTCGCCGCGTAGTTGGCCTGGCCGACGGCGCCCGACAGCCCGGACACCGACGACACCAGCACGATCCGGCCGCGCCGCATCCGCAGCATCCCCGGCACCGCGCGCCGCACCACCCGGTAGGCGCCGGTGAGATTGGTGTCCAGCACCCTGGTGAACCGCTCCTCGGGCATCCGCAGCAGCAGGGCGTCGTCGGTGATGCCGGCGTTGGACACCAGCACCTCGACGGGGCCGTGGGCGGCCTCCGCCTCCGCGAACGCGGCGTCGACCTGGGCGGTGTCCGTGACGTCGCACTTCACCCCCAGCAGACCGGGGGGCGCCCCGGAGCCGCGGTGGGTGACCGCCACCCGGTCGCCCTGGCGGGCGAACGCCTGGGCGACGGCGCGGCCGATGCCCCGGTTCCCTCCCGTGACCAGCACGGATCGTGCCATCGTCGAGCCTCCTCGTTCAGTGGGCAGGAGCAGGAGCATTTACGCGGGCGGCGCCGGTGTCCCGCAGCCGTACGACCGCCTCGCCGCGCACCGTCACCGGGCCGTCCTCCAGCCGCACGGAGAGGTCGAGCCGCGCGGTGGGCGGGCCGTCGGTCCCCTCGGCGGGCGGGTCCACGGAGACGACCCGGGCGGTGCAGCGCGGCCTGGCGTGCACCGGGGTCGGCGCGCGGAACGTCACCCGGAACGACACCAGGTCCGTCACGGGCACCCAGTCGGTCAGCATCCGCCCCAGGAACGCCATCGAGAGCATGCCGTGGGCGATGACGTCGTCGAGCCCGGCGGCCACCGCCGCGTCCGAGTCGATGTGGATCGGGTTGTGGTCGCCCGACGCCCCCGCGTACAGGGCGAGCATCGCCCGGGTCACCGGCGGCGGCACCAGCTCGGGCAGTTCGGTGCCGACGGCGACGGAGTGCGCCGCGCTCATGACGTACCCCCGTCGCCCCGCGCGGCCGGTGCGTTGCGGACCGCGAGGACCTGGCGCAGGTCGGCCACCGGGGCACCGTCCCGCCGGGTGACGGCCGTCTCCGTGGTGAGGAGCTCCAGACCGCCTCCCCGGTGCGCGCGGACCGAGACGACGAGCGGCGCGAACCTGAGCCGGTCGCCGGCGTGCGCCGTCGCGTGGTAGACGAAGCCCTGCTCGATGTGGAGGACCCGCGTCATCTCCACCCCCATCGCCGCCAGCGCGTCCTGGGAGTGCTCCAGCTCCAGGCCGAACAGGAAGGTGGGCGGGACGGGCAGGTCCGGGTGGCCGGCCGCGCGGGCCGCGCCGACGTCGTGGAAGACGGCGTCGGCCAGACCCACCGCGGCGGCGAACGCCCGCAGACGGCCGCGCTCGATGTCCGCGTCGAAGACCGGGCCTCGGGTGCCCGCGTAGCCGGGATCGATCACCGGATGATCACCTGCCGCTCCCGCTCCCGGCTCGCGTGCAGCAGCTCGCGGTTGCGGACCGTCTTCCCGTTCGCGGTGCGCGGCAGCTTCCGCACGAAGTGCAGCGCCTTGGGCACCTTGTGCGGGCTCAGCCGCTCGCGGCACCAGGCGAGCAACTCGCCCTTGGCCAGAGCCTGGTCGGCGACCAGGTGGGCCTCGATCGCCTCGCCGTACACCACCACCGCGTCCGTCACCGCCGGGTGCGCCAGGACGACCGACTCGACCTCCGTCAGATCGACGTTGAGCCCGCCGATCACCACCGTCGAGTCGTTCCGGCCGAGGATGTCCAGCACCCCGTCGCCCGGCCGCACCCGGCAGC
The DNA here is from genome assembly GCF_000725625.1 of Streptomyces sp. NRRL F-6676. Lineage (GTDB taxonomy): Bacteria > Actinomycetota > Actinomycetes > Streptomycetales > Streptomycetaceae > Streptomyces. Next base: position 25,866 of record NZ_JOHS01000074.1, on the reverse strand, counting down.
GGTCGTGGGTGTCGAGCCAGCCGTCCTCGTAGCGCCCCGTCCGGTCCGCGTGCAGATACGGGTCCTCCGGGAGCCGCACCCGCAGGGTGCCGTCCACCACCTTCGTCCGCATGCCGGGGGCGGGCGTGCCCACGGCCGGCGGCGCGTCCCGGCCGGCCAGGTCGGTGGCGATGATGCCGGCCTCCGTCATGCCGTACGCCTGCCCGATCCGTACGCCGAAGGCCTCCTCGAAGCGGGCGAAGACCTCCGGCCGCAGCGGCTCGCCGCCGGAGACGGCGAGCCGCAGCGCCGGCAGGCCGCCCGCCCGGCCGACCCGGCTCAGCAGGTCGAAGTGGACCGGCACGCCGAACAGCGCGTGGATCTCCCGCTCCACCAGCAGCCGCAGCAGCTCGCGCGGTTGCGGGCTGCCGCTGAAGTGCAGCGACACCCCGGTGCGCAGGCTGTGCAGCACCCCTCCGATCAGCCCGAAGGAGTACGCCATCGAGCTGAGCAGCAGCAGCCGTTCGCCGCGCCGGGGCATCTGCGGCAACCGGGCGAAGCGGTCCAGTTCGTCGAGCAGCGACTGCCCGGTGCGCCCGATGACCTTGGGCAGTCCGGTGGAGCCGGAACTGAACTGCACCAGACGGTGCGCGCTCTGCGCGGGACGGCCCGAGCGGCGCGGCAGCACCACGATCTCGCACTCCTCGCGGAACGGGGCCGCCACCGGCACCGGCCCCTCCACGGCGAGGTGGAACCGCGGTTCGCACAGATCCAGCAGCCGGGTGGTCTCCGCGGGGGTGAGCCGGGGGTCCATCAGCATCACCTGCGCACCCGCCGACCAGGCCGCGAAGACCGTCCACAACAGGGTGAAACTGGGCAGGAGCTGGACGGCGACGGTGCTGCCGGGGCCGATGCCGTGTGCCGTGAGCAGATCCCGTGTGCGTGCCGTCTCCTTCCGCATCCGGCCGAAGGTCATCGCCCGCCCGGCGTGCCCCCAGACCTCGTCGTCCAGCCGGTCGCCGGTCAGCGCCGTGTCGAGCCACCGGCCGAAGTCCGGAGCGGCCGTGTCCACAGCCATCGCAACCTTTCCTTCCGTGTGCGCGGATGCTTCGACTGCTTGCCGGTCACTTCTCGATGCAGAACTCGCCGACCGGCCAGCCGACATGGCGCTTGTCGTCGGCGAGGTAGCCGAGCAACTGGTCCCCGGCCTTCAGCTCGGTGACGTTCAGGACGGCGGCGCCCGGGCCCAGCACCCGCACGTGCCAGTCGTCCTGGACCGTGAGGCTGACCTCCGTGCCGGACTCCGACACCGCCCGGATGGTCAGCATGGGGCGGGACTCCAGCTTGACCCGGCCCACGACGATCCGCCGGGTGCGGCCCTCGGTGGTGACACCGAGCACCGTGCTGCCCGCCTGCAACTCGCTGAGGTAGTTGGTGCGGTTGTCCTCGCCCAGGACGTAGGAGTGCAGGGCGCCGGCGTTGACCCGGAAGGGACGCGTGGGCATGTACGGCAGCGGGTGGGTCTCGCTGACGCACAGGATGAAGCCGTGCGCGTACGAGCCGACGAGGATGCCCTCGTCCTGCCCGAAGTGCGAGCAGGTGTCGACGCACACCCGGTCGCCCAGCCCGTTGTGCTCGATGGACCGCACGGTGAGCGTGGTGAGCGCCAGGTCGGGGCTGCTCCCGCGGAGCAGTCCGGTCAGGCCGAAGACGTCGTTGGCGTCCTTCGCGGCCAGGAGCAGCCCGTCCGAGCCCTTCTCCAGGACGTCCACGACGATGCCCGCCTCCTCCAGGTCACCGGCCTCGCAGACGAGCCGGCCGGGGCTGTGGTCGGCGGCGGCGATCACGATCTCCAGCGGGATCTTGGTGGGGTCGCGGAACTTCACCAGCGTGTTCGGCAGCGCGCGGGCCGCCGCGCAGGCGACCTTGAGCGTGGCGTCGTCGACGACCTCCACGAACGCGGCGGTGCGCGCCGGGTCGCTCTCGCCCTCCAGCGTGAGCTTGTCGAGCTCGGCGGCGGTGGCGACCCGGGTCAGCACGATGTCGGCGACGTCGGCGGCCTCGGCGGGCAGCGGCTCCCCGGGCGGGGGGAGCAGCACCTTGGTGACGGTCGGCGGCAGGGTGGGGCGGGCGGGCGCGTCGTCCCAGACGTGGAAGCCGCGCCCGGTCTTGCGGCCGTGCCGGCCCGCCGCGACCAGCCGGTCGAGCAGGTCCGGGGTGGCGAAGGCCGGGTGGGTGTACTCCTTGGCCAGCCCGGCGGCGACCTCGCGCAGCACGTCCAGCCCGGCCTGGTCGGCGGTGGCGAGCGGGCCCATGGCGTGCCCGAAGGCGAGGCGGCAGGCGCGGTCCACGTCGTCGGCCCCGCAGATGCCCGTCTCCACGAGGCGGACCGCCTCCAGGACGAAGGCGATGATCAGCCGGGTGGTGACGAAGCCGGGCAGGTCCTTCTCCACCACCACGCAGCTCTTGCCGATCCCCTCGGCGAAGGAGCGCGCCGCGGCGACGGTCTCGTCGGTGGTCTCGCGGCCCCGCACGATCTCGCACAGCTCCATGCGCGGCACCGGCGAGAAGAAGTGCGTGCCCACGACCGAGCCCGGCCGGCCGGTGGCCTCGGCGATCGCGGTGACGGGGATGCCGGAGGTGTTGGTGGCCAGCAGGGCCCCCGGCGGGCAGAGCCGGTCCAGGTCGGCGAAGACGCGCTGCTTCAGCTCCAGGTCCTCGGCGACCGACTCCACGGCGACCGCGCAGCCGGCGACGCGCTCCAGGTCGGTGGTGGTGCGGATCCGGGCGAGCGTCGCCGCGACCTCCGCCTCCCGGCCGCCCCCGCCGCGTGCGGCCGCCCGTTCCAGGGACGCGCGCACGCCCTCCAGGGCCCGGCGCAGGGTGGCCTCCGTCCGGCTGTGGAGCACCACCTCGTGTCCGGCCGCGGCGGCGACCTGGGCGATGCCCGCGCCCATGAAGCCGGCCCCGACCACCGCGACGGATGTCGTGCCGTCGGCCGTCATCGGACGTCCTCCGCCGCTGTCCGGACGGCGGTGCGGGCACCCCGCGCGGCCGCAGGCCGCGGTGTCCGCCCGGAGGCCTCGCGTTCGCGCTCCTCGCGCATCCGCTCCCAGATGCGCAGGCCGCGCTCCGCGAGGCCCCGGTGGCCCCGGAAGATGCGCGCCATGATCTGCGCGCAGTCCCGCGCGTCCCGCACCTGACGGGTGGTCACCGTGCCGTGCTCGGCGACCGTGAGCACGTTGTTGACCAGGGAGACCTTGCCGCCGCGGATGCCGCGCGAGCACATCAGGGTGCGGGTGGTCTCCGAGACGGTCTCCCCGTCCAGGTGGAAGGCGACCGACTCCTCGAAGTACTCCACCGTCCGCGGCCGGAGCTCGAACCGGTACAGCGGCAGCCACTCCCGCTCGCCCCGGCGCTCGACCACGTACCAGCCGTCCTCGGACCGCACCCGGTAGGCCCAGCCGTCCTGCCGCTGCTCCCCGGGGACGAGTTCGATGGGGTCGACGTAGACGAGGTGCGTGTAGCTGGCGTCGACCAGCCACTCGGTGCCGTCCACCCGGACCAGCATGATCAGATGGTCGCCGCCCTTGCTGAAGTACTCGCGGTGCGGGACCCAGATGTGCGCGGCCAGCACGGTCACGTCGAAGCCGATCTCCCGCAGATGGTGCGAGAGCAGGCCGTTGGCCTGGAGGCAGAAGCCGCCGCCGTGCCGGGTGACGATCTTGTCGTAGACGCCCGCCCGGTCGATGACCGGACGGATCCCCTCGGGGCCCTCCAACGCCTCGAAGGGCACTTCCAGGACGTGCTTGCGGCAGATCTCGCGCAGCACGTCGAGGGTCGGCTCCAGTGGGCCGTGATAGCCGATCCGGTCCCAGTACGGGTCCCGGGGCGGCCGGTGGGACTGCATGGTGGCTCCTGCCTTTCCGCCGATGGGCGCGGGAGTCTCGGTGACGGGGCCGGCCGGGGGGCGCGCGGTGCGGCGCAGCCGGCAGGTGAGGCGGGCCGTGCACACCCGCCGTGCGCGCGCGTCGGTGACGGCGACCTCGTACGTGGCGACGCCGTCGCCGCGGTGCAGGGGCGTGCAGACCCCGGTGACGGTGCCCTCGCGGACCTCCTCGTGGTGCGCCAGGGACAGCTCCTGGCCCAGCACGATCCCGCCCTCGCCGAGGTCGAGCGCGGCGGCGACCGAGCCGAGCGTCTCGGCCAGGACGGCCAGCGCGGCGCCGTCGAGCCGCCCGTACCGGTCGCGGTTGCCCGCGACGGGCAGGGTGCCGACGAGCCGGCCGGTGCGCCACTCGGTGATCCGCACGCCGAGCGTGCTGGTGACCAGCTCGGCCGGGTCCAGGGAACCGAGCCGGAGCGGCAGCCCGGGCGGTACGGCCGGGGCCGCCCCGGGGGTGTCGGTGGGGGAGGGGGTCCTCAGGGTGTCCACGCCGCTCCTCGGTGTCGTACGGCGGACGGTTGACGTGTCGTCGGGGCGCGTGTCATCGCGGCGCGTGTCCTCATCAGGGCGCGGCGAGGAAGTCCTGCGGGCCGCTCCAGCGCATCAGGGCGCCGCCCACGCTCAGCCCGGCCCCGAAGGAGACCAGCACCACCCGGTCGCCGGGGGTGATCCGGCCGTCGTCCACCGCCTCGCGCAGGGCGAGCACGGAACCGGCGGCGGAGGTGTTGCCGAAGCGGTCCACGTTGATGGACGTCCGCTCGTACGGCAGCCGCAGCGCGTCCATGATCCCCTCGACGATGCGCCGGTTGGCCTGGTGGAGCACCACCATGTCGAGGTCCTCCGGCGTGAGGTTCTCCTCCTCCGCCAGCTTGCGGACGAACCCGGGGATGTTCTCCAGGGCGAAGTTGCGGATGTCCCGCCCGACGATCCGGATGAAGTTCCGCCCGAACGCCGAGTGGACCTCGTTGCCGTCGGAGTCGGTGACCGGGTCGCGGGAGACCAGGGCGGAGTGGTAGCCGTCCGGGTCGTTGCGCAGCACGGTGGTGGTGATGCCGCTGGTGGGCACCGTGGGCTCGACGAGGTAGCAGGCAGCGGCGTCGCCGAAGATCACCGCGGTCATCCGGTCGGTCGGGTCCAGCAGCTTGGTGACCGTGTCGGCGAGCACCACCGCCACCCGGTGGTAGCCGCCGGAGCGCACGTACTTGGCGGCCACGTCGAGCGCGAAGACGGAACCGGCGCAGCCGCCGCTGTTCACGTCGAAGGCCACGGCCTGGGTGAGCCCCGCGTGCCGCATGACGGCCACCGCGGTGGCCGGCGCCATGAGGTCCGGGGTGACGGTGCCGCAGATCACCAGGTCGATCGAGTCCGGGTCGACGCCGGAGCGGGCACACGCGTCGAGCAGCGCGCTCGCGCCCATCGTGGCGGTGGTGTCGCTCTCGGCCGCGAACCGCCGGGACTGGATGCCGATCTTCTCGGTGATCCACTCGGCGCTCGTGTCGATCATCCGCTCCAGGTCGGCGTTGGTGACGACCCGCTCGGGCAGGTACTGGCCGATGGCCCTGATGCCCACGCCGCACGGCTGTGCCTCGGCGGTCCTGGGGTGGTCGGACATGAATGGCTCCTTCGTGTCGTGCGGCGGGTGGGGCGGTGCGGCGTGTGGGGCGGTGTGGCGCGGTACGGGGCTCGCGGGGCGGGCCGGCGCGGTCAGTGCGGGGCGGGTGCGGGCGGTGCCAACCGGCGGTAACCGCCGCCGTAGAAGACCAGCGGCTCCGCCTCGGCCGGGCCGTGGTGCAGGGCCTCGACCCCGCCCAGGACGATCACGTGGTCGCCGGCGGACACCGTGCCGGTCACCCGGCACTCCAGGGCGGCCAGCGCGCCCTCGACCACCAGACAGCCGTTGTCCCCCCGCCGCCCGCCCAGCTCCTCGTGCGCTTCGGCACCGGTCGGCCGGGCCCGGCCGGCGAAGCGGGCGCAGGACTCGCGCTGCGCGCCGGACAGCAGATTGACGGTGAAGTACCCGGCTCCCAGAAGGGGGCCGAGGACCGAGCTGTCCCGGCCGAGGCAGACCGACAGCAGTTGCGGGTCCAGGGACACGGAGGTGACCGAGTTGACGGTCACCGCCCGGGTCAGCGGCCCGCACCCCTGCGTCAGGATGGCGACCCCGGTGGGGAACCGCCCCATGGCGCGGCGGAAGGCGTCGCCGTCGGGCAGCTCCCGCGGGGGCGCATCCCGCGGGGCGGCGGGAACGTGGCCGGGACGGCTCGTCGACGTGGTCATCAGACCGGGGCGCCGCGCTCGCCGATCAGCTCGGCCATGGCGCCGATCGTCGGGGTCCCCAGCAGCTCGTCGTCGCTGACGCGCACGCCGAGGTCCTTCTCCAGGATCAGGGAGAGCTCGACGACGGACAGCGAGTCGAGCCCGAGCTGCTCCAGGGTCGCCTCGGGGGTGACCTTCTCCGGATCGACCTTGAACGGGCCGACGAGGATGTCCCGCAGTGCTGTGAACATGGTCGGGTCGTCTCCTTGTGTTGTCCTCGGGTGTCGGGCTGGGTGTGACGTACCGGGGCGGTCTCAGCCGGCCGACAGCTTGGGCCAGGTGAGCGTGGTCGCCCCCCAGGCGAGACCGCCGCCGAAGGCGGTGAGCAGGGTGCGGTGCCCGGCCTCGAGGCCGCCGTCCGCGGCGGACTGGGCGAGCAGCAGCGGGATCGAGGCGGCGCCCGTGTTGCCGACCTCGGCGATGTTGGAGAGGTGGTGCTCGGCGGGGATGCCGAGCCGGTCCGCGACGGCGCTGAGGATCCGCGCGTTGGCCTGGTGCGCGGCCAGCCGGTCGACGTCGCCCATCGACCAGCCCGCGGCCGCGACGGCCTGCCGGGAGGCGGTGGCCATCCGGTCGACGGCGTGCCGGAACGTGTCCCGGCCCTCCATCCGGAAGAACTGCTCGCCCGGCTCGTGCGCCTGCCGCAGCGACCGCTGGCGGGAGCCGCCGGCCGGGACCCGGATCAGATGGCTGAGCGTCCCGTCGGTGCCCAGCACCACCGGGCCGAGCGCCCCGGGCTCGTCCGGCCGGCCGGCGCGCAGCACGACGGCCCCCGCGCCGTCGGCGAAGATGACGGCGGTCGAGCGGTCCGTCGGGTCGACGATGGTGGTGAACGCGTCGGCGCCGATGAGCAGGACCCGGTCGGCGACACCGGTGGCGATCAGGCCCGCCGCGGTCGCCAGCCCGTAGAGGAAGCCGGTGCACACGGCGGAGACGTCGAAGGCGGGGACACCCGGCAGGCCGAGCCGGGCGGCCACGTCGGGCGCGGTGGCCGGGCAGATCCGGTCGGGCGTGGTGGTGGCCAGGACGACGGCCCCCGCCCGGGTGTCGCCGGAGGAGTCCAGCGCCCGCCGTCCGGCCTCCACCGCGAGGTCGGAGGTGGCCATGCCGGGGGAGACCCGGTGCCTGGTCCGGATGCCGGTACGGGTGCGGATCCACTCGTCGGAGGTGTCGAGGTGGGCGGAGAGGTCGTCGTTGGTGACCACGTGCGGAGGCACCCAGCCTCCGACACCGGTCAGCACCGCGGCCCGCTCCCCCGTGGGCTCGGTCGTGCTCATGCGGACTCCCTGGGAAGGTCGGCGGTCCGCCGCAGCCGGCAGGTGAGCCGGGCCGAGGCGATCCGGTTGCCGCGCCGGTCGTGGACGGCCACGTCGTAGGTGCCGAGGGTGTCGCCGAGGTACAGCGGCGTGCACACCCCTTCGACCCAGCCGTCGCCGCGGGCCGCCCGGTGATGGGTGCAGGACAGCTCCTGGCCGGTGACCAGGCCGCCGGGTCCCGCTTCGAGGGCGGCGGCGTGCGTGGCGAGGGCCTGCGCGAGGGCCGCGCTGGCCCCTCCGTGCAGAAAGCCGTACATCTGGCGGTTGCCCGCCAGCGGCATGCGGGCGACGAGCCGCCGGGGGTTCTCGTCGACGATCTCGATGCCCATGCGGGCGGCCAGTGTGCCGGTGGCGTCCTCGGGGGCCGTCATGCCGGGCTCCCGGAGGCGTCGGGTGCCACCGGTCCGCCGGCGGTGGGCGGCGCCGCCTGCTCGGGCGGTGCGACCACGTAGCCGTACCGGCCCGGGACGTGGACGGGGCGGGCCGGGGTGCCGGCCGGCGGGCGGACGGTCTCGCAGGCGGCGACCAGGGGGGCCAGCCAGCCGAAGCGGGTGTCACCCGCTGCCGGGTCCGTCGGTCCGGTGGCACCTGAGCGCAGGAGGGCTCGGGGGGTCCGGTCCGTGGGCGGGTGCGTCGTGGCTTGTCGCGCCGTTCCCCGTGCCCCTTGCGGGGCGGGGGTGCGGGTCAGCAGGAGGGCGACCGCGCAGTCGCCGTCGGGCAGCGGGTCCGGGCCGTCGGGGCCGGTGGTGCGGCGGTGGATCCAGGTGGCGCGCTCGTTGGCGGCGAGTTCCACGGCGACCAGCAGGACCTGGTCGACGTCGTCCTGGTCCAGCATCAGATCGGCGGCGGCGAGGGCCTCGCCCGCGCCGTCGCGGGCGACGGACAGGCACTCGACGGGGCCGGTGATGCCGTAGGACTGGCCCAGCCGGCCGAGGATCGAGGTGGTGACGGACTGGAAGAACAGCAGCGGGCTGTGGACCTGGCCCTCCGTCAGCCGCCGGGTGGCGGTGTCCAGCGTCACGGTGTCCCCGAACATCGTCGCCAGGACCGTCCCGGTACGGGGTCCGGCCGGGCCGATCAGGTCGTCGGCGGAGCCGGGCGCGCCGAGGCACTCGGTGGCCACGCTGTGCACGAGGGGACTGAACCGGGAGGTCACGAAGCCGGTGACCCGGGGCAGTTCGACCGGTGCCGCGCCGGGCAGTCCCGCCGCCGCGCCGCCCCACGGGGTGCGGCAGGCGGCCGAGAGGAGCGCGCGCGCCGGGGCGGACGCCGGGGCCGGCCGGGTGTCGGTGGCGGTCACGGCGCCTCCAGTACGAGTGCGGCGTCGACCCCGCCGAAGGCGGCGTTCAGGGAGAGCGCGTGGGTGATCCGGGACGGCCGCGCGGTGTCCCGCACATGGTCCAGGTCGCACGCGGGGTCGGGGTTCAGGGTGCCGAGGGTCGGCGGCAGCAGGCCCTCGCGCAGGGCGAGCATCGTGATGACGGCCTCGACCGCGCCGGTGGCCTCGAGCATGTGGCCGGTGCTGCTCTTGGTGGAGCTGACCGGGACGGCCGGCGTGCGGTCGCCGAACACCTGGTGCAGCGCCGCCGTCTCCGCCACGTCGTTGAGCGGGGTGCCGGTGCCGTGGGCGTTGACGTACCCGATCCGCTCGGGCGGCGCGCCCGCCCGGCGCAGCGCGGTACGGGCCGCCCGGGCCAGGCCGTCCCCCCGCGGGTGCGGCTGGATGACGTGATGGGCGTCGGCCGCCATGCCCCAGCCGGTGAGCCTGGCGAGGACCTGGGCGCCGCGGGTCCTGGCCCGGTCGGCGGCCTCCAGGACGAGGACGGCGACGCCGTCGCCGTGCAGCAGCCCCTGGCGGCCGGCGTCGAAGGGGCGCACGGCGTTCTCGGGGGAGAGGGCGCGTCCGGAGTCGAACTTGGCGAAGACGTCCTCGGTGACGAGGTACGCGCCCCCGCACACCACCGTGTCGGCGAGGCCGCGGCGGATCAGCGTGGCGCCGCGGGCGAGGGCGTTGGTGCCGGCGACGCACGCGTTCACGAAGGCCGTGCGGGGCGCCCCCAGGCCGAGTTCGCGGGCGAGCAGCTCGGGCAGGCGGGCGGGGAGGCTGTCGAGGGTGCGCGGGTCGGCGGCGGTACGGGCGCCGGTGCCCGACCAGAAGTCGGGGGCGGCCGAGTGGTCGCCGTTGGTGCCCAGCAGCACCGGGGCGCCGGCGCCGTCGGTGCCGGCCATCTCCAGCGCGGCGGCGGCGCAGGCGAGGAGCACCTCCGACTGGCCCGGGGTCACCCCGGGTTTCACCGGCACGCCGGGGATCTCGGGGCCCTCGCCCTCGTAGGTCGCCGCATACCCGGCCCGGTACGGCGTGGGGTCGAAGCGGGTGACGGGGGTGAAGCCGGACCGGCCCCCGAACACCCCGTCCAGCAGGGCCTGTTCACCGAAGCCGAACGCGGTGAGGACCCCGTGGCCGGTGATCGCGACGTCATGAGCCATGGAGCATCTCCGCAGAAGTGTGGGTGCCCTCCGCCGTCCTGGCGAGGAACCGCCGCAGCTCCCGCACCGAGGCGCAGGACACCAGGCCGTTCTCGTCCTCGACGGACACGGTGAGGCCGTGCTGTTCGTCGAGGAGGTGGGCGAGCCAGACGAGGGTGAGCGAGTCGAGGACGAGTTCGGTGTCGTCGTCGAAGGAGTCGGTGGTCAGCAGTCCGCAGTCGTGCAGCAGCCGGCCGAGGGCGGCGTCGTCGATCACCTGCCCGTCCCTCACCGGCCGGCCCCGTCGGCGACCGCCGCGCCGCGCAGGGCGGCGACGGCGTCCACGAACTCGCCCAGCGTCGCGTTCTCCTGGGCGTCGCTGTCGGCCTCGGGGACCTCGATGCCGTAGGCGCTCTCGAGCTGGATCATCAGCTCCAGCCGCGACAGCGATTCCAGGCCGAGGCCGCCCTCGCCGAGCGGGGTGTCGTCCGTGAGGTCCTCGGGGAGCGGCAGGTTCATCACCTCACGGATGGTGGTGAGGACGAACTCGCGGATCTCGTCGCGCATGTGTCTTCCTTCCGGCACGGGTGGGCTGCGGTTTCCGCCGCGAGACGGCGTTCGGACGGCGTTCAGACGGCGGCGTCGGCGCCGAGGGGCCGGGTGACCGCGGGCTCCGGCGGGTCGGCGTGCACCACGGCGGCCAGGGCCTTGAGGGCGGCCGTCGGCGAGGGGCTGCCGAACACCCGCCGGCCGACGGCCAGGCCCCCGCACCCCGCCTCCATGGCCGCCGTGGCGAAGGCGGTGAGGTCACCGTCCTGGTCGCCGCCGCCGGCCACCAGGACCGGGATCGGGCAGCTCGCGGTGACCGCGGCCAGCTCCGACAGGGGCATCGGCCAGGCGGTCTTCACCAGCGTCGCCCCCAGGTCCGCCGCCACGTTGACCGCGTGCGCGAGGAGCGCCGGGTCGTGCGGGTCGGAGATCCGGGGGCCGCGCGGGTAGACCATGGCCAGCAGCGGCACCGACCACTTCTGGCAGGCCTCGGCCACGGTGCCGAGGTCGGCGAGCTGGCGGGCCTCGGTGTCGGAGCCCATGTTGACGTGCACGCTGACGGCGTCGGCGCCGAGCCGCACCGCCTCCTCCACCGCGCCGACCAGCACCTTGGCCTCGGCGTCGGGGGAGTGCGGGGTGCTGGCGCTCAGGTGCACGATCAGCGCGCAGTCGCGCAGCAGGGCCGGGTCCACCGTACGGGCGCGGCCCTTGTGCACCACGATCGCGTCGGCGCCGCCGGTGACCACCGCCTGGACCAGGTCGTTGAAGCGACTGGCCGGGACGATCGGCCCGTCGGCCACCGAGTGGTCCATGGGCACGAAGAGGAAGCGTCCGTCCCGGTGCCGTGACAACCGGGCCAGGCGGATCCCGGCCCCGGTGTCGAATGCCACCATCGTCCATTCCCCCTGTCCGCCCGCACAGGCGTCGGCTGTTGGTGATCCGAGTCTGTGGCCGGCGGTCCCGACCCGGAATCCTCGAACGGGGTGGCCCTCCGGCAGGGGCAACGGGAGCACGCCCGGAGAGGTGGCCGGTCAGGCAGCGCGGGGTGGCCCGGTCGGGCAGGGCCCGGCGAGGGTGGGGCGAGCGGGGAACGGCCCCCGACGCGACGCGCTCCGCGCAGGTGACGCGTGCTGCGTCACCGCGCGGAGCGTGTGGGGTGGAGCGCGTGGGGTGGAGCGCGTGGGATGGAGCGCGTGGCGTGGGCACGCCGTGGGGGGCGGGCCAGGGGAGGGCGAGGGCTATTCGGACAGTACGGGCGCCGCACCCGCCCGCGCCGGCGGACCGTCCGCGTCGCCGGCCGCCGCGGTGGACCCGCGGCCGGGCAGGAAGAAGGCCGGCACCAGCGCGAGCGCCGTGAAGGCCAGCGCCCACCAGAACGGTGCCCGGAACGACGAGGCCAGCCCGTGGGCGACGGCACTGCCGGGCGCGACCGCCGCCAACCCCGGTACCGCCGCGGGCAGATGACGCAGCGCCTCGTTCTGGAGCACCACGGTGAGCACCGCCGTGCCCAGCGAGGCGCCGATGCGCTGGAAGACGTGGAAGGCGCTGGTGGCGCGCGGCACCACCTCCTTGGGCACGCTGCTGAACGCGGCGGTCATCGTCGGCATCATCGACGCCCCGAGCCCGAGACCGCGCACGACCAGCGCCGCGCCCAGCAGGAACCGGCTCGGATCGGCGTCGATGACGACGTACGGCAGCGTGCCCACGCCGACGAGGACGACGCCGGCCAGGGTGACGGTGCGCACGCCCAGGGCCACGGTCAGCCGCTGCAACAGGGAGACCGCGACGAGGTAGCCGAGGCTCTGGGGCAGCAGCATCAGCGCCGACTCCAGCACGCTGGTGCCCTGGACCACCTGGAAGTACAGCGGCAGCGGGATGAGGACGCCGTACATCGCGACGGCCATGACCATGCTGGCCAGGTTCCCGGCCGCGAAGTCCCGTACCCGGAACAGCCGCAGGTCGAGGACGGCCTCGCTGCGCCGGCGCAGGGCGTGCGCGACGAAGGCGACGCCGAGCACGACGCCGGCGCCGAGGCCGGCGAGGGCGCGCGTCCCGGTGAACCCGCCGGCCGCCCCGGCCTCGGAGAACCCGTAGATCAGCCCGGCGAGCGCGGGGACGAGCAGCACCAGGCCGAGCGTGTCCAGGACGGCGTCCTTCGTCGGGGCGATGACGTTGCGCACCCGCCACAGGATCAGGCCGAGGGTGACGACGCAGAACGGCACGTTGATCAGGAAGATCCAGCGCCAGCTCGCGTGGTCGACCAGCACGCCGCCGAGCGACGGCCCGACCAGCGGGGCGAACAGGGCGGGCACGGTCACGAGGGACATCAGCTTGGTGAGGCGGCGGGGTCCGGCCGCCTGGGCGATCAGCGCCTGTCCGACGGGGAGGGCGAGGCCGCCGCCGATGCCCTGGAGCACCCGGAAGCCGATCAGGCTGGACGCGTCCCAGGCGAGCCCCGACAGCAGGGAGCCGATCAGGAACACGGCCTGGGAGAACAGCAGCGTCTCGCGGGCGCCGTACCGGGCCATCGCCCACGCGCCGAGCGGCAGGGTGGCGGTGATGGCCAGCAGATATCCCGTCACCACCCATTGCACGGTGGCGATCTCGGCGTCGAAGGCCGCCGCCAGCGGCCCGATCGCGACATTGGTGATGGTGGCGTCGAGGAGCCCGGCGAAGCTGCCGAACGCCATGATGGCGGCGAGCCACCACAGATCGGGACCGATGCGCTCGGACTCGTCCGCCGAGGTCCGTTCCTGCTGGGTCGTCACGTCGCTCTCTTTCTCTTCTGCGTGCTCTTCGTGTGCTCTTCGGAGCGCTGGGTCACGAGGTGAGGATGCTCAGCGTTCCACAACACCTGTTGGATTGGCAACGGGTGTCGTCCAATGCGCCGGGAGAGCGACCCGTTCGAGGTACCCGCACGACGGTCCCCGGTCGGCGGCCCCGGCCGGGGACGGCGTTCGGGGCCGTGGAAGGGCCGGTCCGTTCGGGGGGCGAAAGCCCGTCCCACCGGCACCAGACTCGCGGCACGACTGTCGCGACTTCCGTCGAAGTGAGGAGCCCCATGGACCGGATGAGCTTCGGAGCCTTCTTGTCGCCACTGCACCCGCTGGGGGAGGACCCCGCCCTGAGCCTGTGGCGGGATCTGGAACTCGCCGAGTGGCTCGACCGGCTCGGCTACGAGGAACTGTGGGTGGGCGAGCACCACTCGGCGGGCTGGGGGACCATCGGCTCGCCCGAGCTGTTCCTCGCCACCGCCGCCGAGCGCACCCGGCACATCCGCCTCGGCACCGGCGTGGTGAGCCTGCCCTACCACCACCCCTACATGGTGGCCACGCGCGCCCTCCAGCTGGACCACCTGACCCGCGGCCGGTTCACCCTCGGGGTGGGGGCCGGTTCCATCCCCACCGACATGCACTTCCTCGGCATCGACCCGGCGGACACCAGGCGCCGCACCGCCGAGTCCCTGGACGTGATCCGCCAACTGGTGGCCGGTGAGGGCCCCGTGACCCGGGAGACCGACTGGTTCCGGCTGCGCGACGCGCGGCTGCACCTGCGGCCCAGCACGCCGGCCGGACTTCCGATGGCGGTCTCCAGCGCCGTCTCGCCGTTCGGCATGCGGCTCGCCGGCCAGTACGGCATCGCCCCGCTGTCCTTCGGCATCCCGCCGAAGCCGGGCAGCCGGATCGGCGACCTCGTCGGCCAGTGGCAGCACGCCGAGGAGTCGGCCGCCGAGCACGGGCACAAGCTGGACCGGGCCGACTGGCGGGTCGCGCTGACCGTGCACGTGTCGGACAGCCGGGCCCGCGCCCTGGACGAGATCGTCGACGGCTGGATGCGCTACCGCAACGAGTACTGGGCCCTGCTCGGCACCCCGCCGGTGGGCTCCCGCGCCGAGGCCCGCGCCCTGCTGGAGGAGCTGATCGACCAGCGCGGCACCCTCGCCGGCTCCGTGGACGAGGTCGTCGAGGCGGTCCGGGACGTACAGCAGGAGACCGGCGGCTTCGGACGGCTCCTGGTCAACGTGATGGACTGGGCGGACCGCGAGGCCACCCACCGCAGCCTGGAACTCCTCGCCCGGTTCGTGGCCCCGCACTTCAACGGCTCCCTGAAGGGCGTCACCGACTCCTACCGGTGGACGGCCGACCTCGCCCGCGCGCTCGCCAACAGGTGACCTGCGGGTGACACGGCCACGGGCGCTGCCCGGCACTCACGAGTGCCGGGCAGCGCCCGTAGCCGTAACGCCGCCCCTACCCCGCGAGCCGCGCCGTCAGTTCGCGCTTGAGGACCTTTCCGCTCGGCCCCAGAGGGAAGGAGTCGACGAACTCCACCCGGCGCGGGTACTTGTAGCCGGCCAGCCGTTCCTTGCTCCACGCCACGATCTCCGCGCCGAGCCGCTCGGTGCCCTCCGCGCCGTGCGCCGTGCGCACCACCGCGCACACCTCCTCGCCGTACCGGGGGTGCGGCACGCCGACCACCGCGACCTGCGCGATCGCCGGATGCCGGGACAGCACCTCCTCGACCTCGCGCGGATACACGTTGTACCCGCCGCGCACCACCATGTCCTTCTTGCGGTCCACGAGGGTCAGACAGCCCTCCTCGTCCAGGGTGCCCAGGTCACCGGTGCGGAACCAGCCGTCCACCAGCACCTCGGCGGTGGCCTCCGGGCGGCCCAGGTATCCGGCCATCACGTTGTGCCCGCGCACGACGACCTCCCCGACCTCCCCGGCGGGCAGCGGCTCGACGCGGTGCTCGGCGTCCGGCGCGGTGACGGCCACCTCCACGCCCCACACCGGCCACCCCACGGTCCCCGGCCGCCGGGGCAGCCCCGGCTGGTTGTAGGCGACCACCGGCGAGGTCTCCGTCAGTCCGTAGCCCTCGTACACCGGGCAGCCGAACACCTCCTGGATCTCCTCCAGCACCTTCACCGGCAGCGCCGACCCCCCGGAGTAGGCCCGGTCCAGCAGCGGCCGGCCCGGCGCCCGGCGCGCGCGGGCCGCGTCGAGCAGCGCCAGGTACATGGTGGGCACGCCCATGAACACCATGCGGCGGTGACGGCACATCAGCTCCACGGCCTCGTCCGCGTCGAACGACGGCATCAGCACCATCGTCGCCCCCGCCCGGAAACACACCCCCATGCCGCAGACCTGCCCGAAGGTGTGGAACAGCGGCAGCGGGCAGAGCAGCACGTCGTCGGCGTGGAAGTCGAACGGGGAGAGCATCGTGACGCCGATGTTCATGGTGAGGTTCAGATGGGTGAGCACCGCGCCCTTGGGCCGGCCGGTGGTGCCGGAGGTGTACAGGACGACGGCCGCGTCGGCGGGCTCGCGCGGCACGTACCGGTCCATGGGCGCCGCCCGTTCGGCCAGGAGGTCCAGGCGCCGGTCCGCCGGTTCCTCCTCGGCGAGCACGGTCAGCACCTCGACGCCCGCCATCTCGGCCGCCTTGGTGCCCTCGCCGAGGAACCCGCCCGCGCACACCAGCACCCGGGCCCCGGAGTCCCGCAGCACGTACGTGATCTCCTCCGCCTTGAGCAGCGCGTGCACGGGGACGACGACGGCGCCGGCCGCGAGCGCCCCGAAGTAGGCCATGGCGAAGTGCGGGGTGTTGGCCAGCAGGAGTGCCACCCGGTCGCCGGGACGCACCCCGCGGGCGCCGAGCACGGCCGCGTACTGCCGCGCCCGGTGCCACAGCTGCGCGTACGACACCTCCCGGCCCTCGAAGACGAGCGCCGGGTGGTGCGGGCGGCGCGCGGCCGGCTCGGCGAGCACGGCGGCCAGCGAAAGGGACATCGGTCATCAACTCCGTTCCGCCCGGCCGGACATGCGCCACCGGGCACCAGGACAGCGACGGGTACGGCCCGCGCGCCCGGCACGGACGCGCGGGCCGGGCGGGTCAGGTGCCGCGGACACCGCCGCGCGGGATGCCCAGTTCCTGCCAGATGCCGTCCAGCGCCTCGGCGAACTTCTCCACGTCGCCGAGCGTGTGCGTCGCGGACGGCGCCACCCGCAGGATCTCCTCGCCCTCCCGGACGCTGGGCGCGTTGATCGGCTGCACATAGATCCCGTGCCGTTCCAGCAGGATCGCCGAGGCCCTGCGGCACTGCGTGTCGTCCCCGACGAACACCGAGACGATGTGCGACTCGTCCGACACGAACGGGATCCGCCGCTCGCCCAGCAGCCGGTGCAGCAGCCCCGCGTTGGCCGCGAGCCGGTCCCGCTCCGCCTCGGAGGAACGCAGGTGCTGGACCGCGGCCAGGGCACTGGCGGCGGTGGCCGGCGGGAGCGAGGTGGTGAAGATGAACGGCCGGGACAGGGCGCGCACCGCGTCCACGAGGTCGGCCGGACCGGCGATGTACCCGCCCGCCGTGCCGAACCCCTTCGCGAGCGTGCCCATGTACACCGTGAACCGGTCGGCGATGCCCTCCCGCGCGGCGATCCCGGCGCCCTGCGGGCCGTACATGCCCACCGCGTGCACCTCGTCGACGAACGTGGCGGCCTCGAACTCCTCGGCCAGGGCGGCGATCTCGGCGAGCGGCGCCACGTCGCCGGACATCGAGTACACCGACTCCAGCACGATCAGCTTGGGCCGTCCGGGATCGGCGGCGGCCAGCAGCTCCCGCAGGTGCGCCACGTCGTTGTGGCGGAAGATGTGCTTCTCGGCGCCGCTGTGCCGCAGTCCGTCGATGATCGAGGCGTGGTTCAGCGCGTCGGAGAAGACCTGGGTGCCCGGCGCCCGGCCGGCCAGCACCGTCAGCGCCCCGTCGTTGGCCGTGTAGCCGGAGGAGAAGACCAGGGCCGCCTCCTTGCCGTGCAGTTCGGCCAGTTCCCGTTCGAGGAGCACGTGGTAGAAGTTGGTGCCGCCGATGTTGCGGGAGCCGCCGGAACCGGCGCCGAACGCGTCGACGGCGTTCTTGGCCGCCTCCAGCACCGAGGGGTGCTGGCCCATGCCGAGGTAGTCGTTGCTGCACCAGACGCTGATCTCCACGTCGGAGGGCGCGTCCTGGAGCCGGGCGAGCGCGCTCGGGAAGCGGCCGGCGCGGCGGCCGATCTCCAGGAAGTCCCTGCGCTGCCCGCCGAGGGCCTCCAGCTCACCGGCGAAGTGGTCCAGGAGTCGGTTCATGGCGTCAACTCACCTCTCGTACGGGAATGTTCGAATGGGTGGTGCCGTGCCGGGCGAGGCGCAGCCGGTGCTTGTCCGGCTTGCCCCCGGGGTTGAGGGGCAGCGCGTCGAGGACCAGGACCTCCTCGGGCACGTGCCCGGCGCTCAGCCCCGCGGCGATGTGCGCGCGCACGTCCTCGGCGTCGACCCGCGCGCCCGGCCGCGGCACGACGGCGGCCTCGAGGTGCTCGACGAGGTCGGGGTCGCGCACACCGAAGACGGCGGCCTGCGCGATGCCGGGAAGGGTGAGGATCCGGCGTTCGACGACGGCCGGGTGGACCAGCACCCCGTCGGCCTTGACCACGTCCGCGATCCGGCCGAGCAGGGACAGACACCCCCGCTCGTCGATCCGGCCGAGGTCGCCGGTGCGGTACCACTCCCCGCGCAGCGTGCGCATGCTCAGCGCGGGGTCGCCCCAGTAGCCGTCCATCAGGTGCGGGGAACGCACCCACACCTCGCCGGTGGCGCCCGGCGGCAGCCGCTGTTCGGTGTCCGGGTCGTGGACGGCGATCTCGTTCTCGGGGAACGGGCGGCCCACCGTGGTGTGCAGCTCCGGGTCCTGGTGGTCGCCGGGGTGCAGCAGGGTGATCCGGCCGCTCTCGCTGGTCCCGTAGCCCTGCACCAGTACGGGACCCAGGCGCCGTACGGCCTCGGCGACGCGCGCGGGCGCGGCGGCGCTGCCGGTGTAGATGAGCTGGCGCAGCGCGGACAGGTCGGCGGCCGGGAGCCCTTCGTGGTCGAGCAGTTGGTAGAGGTGGGCCGTGGCCATGAACGTATGGCTGATCCGGTGCTCGGCCAGGGCCCGCAGCACCGGTCCTGGCGCGAACTCCTCGTGCAGGACGACGGTGCCGCCGCCGGCCAGGACGGCGTCCGCCATGGTGGCGACGGTGTGGCTCAGCGGCGTGGTCACCAGCAGCCGGGCGGTGGCCCCCGCCTCGCCGGTGAACGCCTGCCCGGTCACCTCGACGAGGTTGTCCCAGGCCGCCGCCGACAGCCGGATGCCCTTCGGCCGGCCGGTGCTGCCGCTGGTGAAACCGATCACCGCCAGGGCGTGCGGCCGCCAGGGCACGGCGGTGAACTCCCGCGCGCCCTCCGGAGCACCGGAGTCCACGACGGCGACACGGCCCCGGGCGCGCTCGGCGAGGACCCGGGCGCGGTCGGCGTTCTCCGCGTCGGTGAACAGCACCCGGACCCGGGTGTCGAGCAGGATGCGGAGCTGGGCCTCGACGGGCAGCGCGGGCGCGGAGGTGCCGGGGTTGGTGGAGCGCACGTGGCAGACGGCCGCGCCGAGCAGATGGACCGCGTAGCGGACCCGCAGCATGTCGGGGCTGTTGGACGCGGTCAGGACGCCCACCACGCCGCCCGGCCCGGCGCCCCGCTCCCGCAGCAGTGCGGCAGTCGCGGCGACCGAGGCCGCGAACTCCCCGCCGGTCAGCGCCTGTTGCCGCCAGCGCACGGCGACGCGGTCCGGCTGGGCGGTCAGCGCGGACAGAATCCGCGCGACATACCCGTCGTGCGGTGCCCACCAGCCGTCCGGTAGAGCCATGGTCGACCTCGATTCGGTGCGTGAGTGAGGGAAGGGGGCGGTGTTCTCAGTGGCCGTCGGCGCCGAGCTGGGCGACGAGCTCCGGTTGCAGCGTCGTCATCGCCTCGACGAAGTCCTGGTGGGCGCCGCGCTCCGGGGGCGTGGCGTCGTAGGAGCGCAACGCCGGGGTGTCCCACTGGAGTTGCTGCAACCGCTCCACGTAGGGGCGGCGGACGCGCTCGTAGGTCTCCACCCGGGAGGGGTCCTTGTGCGCGAGGGCGTCGTCCACCGCGCGGGCCAGTGACGCGGCGCTGTGCAGGGACTGGTTGAGGCCCTGCCCGCCCAGCGTGTGCAGCCCGTGCGCGGCCTCGCCGAGCAGCAGCACCCGGCCCGCGCGCCAGGACGACGCCCGCCACATCGCGAAGTCGATCCGGAACACCGGGGAGGTCCGGCCGCGGACCTCGCCCAGCCAGTCGGCCAGTTCGGGGTCGACCGCCTTGATCTGCCCGGCGAGCACGGCCGGGTCCCCCTGCCCCAGCGCCTCGCCCTGCTCCTGGTCGGGGCACCACACGACGGCCATCGACGAGCCCGGCGTGGGCACGGTGAACAGCGCCTGCGGAGCCGGGTGCCGCACCAGCAGCACCGGCTCGCGCCTCGGCAGGACCGGCGCGGCCACCAGCCAGCCGGGGCGCCCGAACGGCGTGTCGCGGACGGTGATGCCGGTCAGGTCGCGCAGCGGGGAGTGCCGGCCGTCCGCGGCGACCGCGTACCGCGCCACGACCCGTTCCTCGCCGCCGTCCCCGCCCCCGGCGGCGTCCGCGAAGGTCAGCAGGACACCGTCGTCGTCCTGCTCGACCGCGGCCACCCGCCGGCCGGTCCGCACCGTCGCGCCCGGCTCCGCGCGCAGCCGGGCCAGCAGCGCCTGCACCAGCGTTCCGGTGGGTACCGTCAGGCCGTACGGCCGGGCGATGCCGGGGAGGTCGTGGTACCGCCAGCGGGAGAGCAGCCCGTCCCGCCCGTGGTCGTCGGCGCCCAGGACGCGCTGACCGGCCGCGAGCAGTTCCTCCTCGACGCCCTCCCCGGCGAGCAGGCCGAGGGTCGGCGGCGCCACGAGGGGGGAGATGCCCGCGCCGGCCGGCTCGAACTCCGCCTCGGGGGCGACGAGCAGCACCGAGCGGCCCGCCCGCGCGCATCGCAGCGCCGCCAGGAGCGCGGTGGCGCCGCCGCCGGTCACGCACACGTCCACCTCGGCCCCGGGGCCGCCGACTGGGTTCCGATCGCTTGCGGTCATCGGGTTCCTCCGTTGAGTGGCCGTCACTGGTCGGCCATCCTCACGAAGCCCCCGCCGGCCGCCCAGACCCGTCCGACCGGCCCGTTCGGGCCGCCCGCCCGGCGGCGCCCGTCCGGTGGCGCCGGACCGCCGGGCGGACGCCCCCGGCCGGGCACCGCCCGTCGGCCCGGCCGGATCACTCTGCGACAACTGTCGGGTACAGGTGTAACCTGGGCGAATGTCCGACACCACGACAGACCCCGGCACCAAGCGCGTCGATCCGCGGGTGCTGCGGACCCGGGCGCTGCTGCGGTCGGCCGCGCTCGAACTGGCCGCCGAGCGCGAGCTGTCGGGCATCACCGTGGCGCACGTGGCCGAGCGGGCGACGGTGAACCGCGCCACCGTCTACCAGCACTACAGCGACCGTGACGCGCTGCTGCTGGACGCGATGGAGGACGAACTGACCGCGCTGGTGGCGGTGCTGGCCCGCTGCCCGCTGGTCGACGGCCCGCGCCGGACGCCACCGGCCTTCACCGACGTCTTCCGCCACGTGGAGTCCCAGCTCGTCCTCTACCGGCGGATGCTGGGCCCCTGCGGCTCCGCCCGGTTCCTGAACCGGTTGCAGCAACTGGTCGCCGAGCAGGTCGCGCACCAGCTCGCCGCCGCCCCGGCCGGACCGCGCGACGGCTCCGGCACCGCGCTGCGGGCGCACTGCGCGGCCGGCGCCTTCATCGGCGTCCTGCGGCACTGGCTGATGACACCGGAACCGGTCGACGCCGGGACGATGGCCGACGGGGCGTGGCACGCCCTGTCCCCGACGGGCTGAACCCCGCCGAGGACGACGCCACCGCACCCCCGCGACACGGAACCGTCAGGCCAGCAGCCCCTGCTGCAATGCCACCGAGACGGCCTGCGCCCGGTTGGAGCAGTTGAACTTGGCCAGCAGATTGGCCACATGGCGCTTCACACCGTGCTCCGAGATGCCGAACCGGTGCGCGATCATCCGGTTGCTCAGCCCCTCCGCGATGAGCCCGAGCACCGCCTGCTCCCGCGGGGTGAGCTGGACCCGGGGGCTGCGGTGCGCCCCCCGGCTGCGGCCCGCGTGCCGGATGAACAGCCGGGCGAGGGTGTCCGGTATCGGCAGCTTGCCCCGCTCCAGCCGGCGCAGCGCCTCCGCCATGGAGTCCGGCGTCAGATCCTCCTGCATCACATAGCCGTCGAACGGGATGGCGGCGATCCACGGGATGTACTCGGGCTCCGCGCTGTCCAGGAGCAGCAGCGACTTCACCCCCGACCGGGAGCTCTCCCCGACCAGCTCGGCCAGCGGCGCCTCCCCGTAGGCCGCCGACACGATCAGCAGGCCGTACCGCTCGGCGCGCAACAGCGCCGCGGCCTCCTCGGGACCGGCGCAGGCCACCACGGAGCAGCCGTGGCCGGGCCCGTCGAGCAGGCTGCGGACCCCCCGGCGCGCGACCTCGTTCGGCAGGACCGTGAGTACCGTGAGCACCGGGCGGGCGGTCGCCCGGCCGGTGGGTGCGGCGGGTTGCGTCTGGACGTACGACATCGGTCTTCCCCCTTGTACGAACTGGACCCATCTGGTGGTGCGATCCGGATCTGTCCGGAGCCGGACGGCGGCGCGCCGTGTCCCGCGCGTGCCGTCGGGTCTCCCCGGAGTTCAGCGCTCTCTCCGGCCCCGCGAGAAGCATGTCAGCGACCCGGCCGCGGACGTAGAGGCAAGCTTCCACTGCCGGTCCACTGGACAGTCACCGGATCTCCGGCGTCCGCCGCGCGAGCCACGCGTCCGCCCGGCGCCGCCCCTCCCGGCGGGCCGGCTGGAGCACCGACAGCCGGGTCACCTCGCGCACCCAGGCGCTGCGGAACACGTACTCGTCCGAGCCCGGGATGGAACTGTGGTCCGCCCGGACCAGGAAGTGGCGCCGTTCGAGATGGGCCAGCCACCGCTCGGACTCGGCCACCTCCCGCCGGCCCACGGCCGCGACGGCCTCGGACCAGAACCGGGGGCCCTGGACCGACGCTTCCCGCAGCACCGCCTTGGCCTGCGGGCGCAGGGTGTCGATGTGCTCGGTGACCACGGCCCTGACCCGCTCGGGCGGATGCCCCGGGAGCGCAGTGCGCGGCTCCGGCCGGTCCGCGGAGCCCGGGGACCTGAACAGGGCCGCGTACTCCGTGACGAACAGCGGGGTGCCGCCGGTCACCGCCGCCAGCTCGACCGGGTCGATCTCGCGGCGCACGCCCCAGTGCTCCCAGAGCCGGCGCACGAGGCGCGCGGAGGCATCCTCGCTCAGGGGCTCCAGGTGCAGGGTGCTCGTCGTCCGGTAGCCGCCCCCGCCCCAGTCCGGCCTGCGCTCGATCAGATCGGGACGCGCGGTGGTGACCACGAGCAGCGGGACCCGGGCCGAGGGCTCGGCCAGGCCGTCGACGAAGTCGAGCACACTGTCGTCCGCGAGGTGCAGGTCCTCCAGGACGAGCACCAGGGGCTTCTCGGCCGCGAGCGCCTCCAGCATCGCCCGGCAGGCGGCGGTCGCCGCACCGGCCGAGTCGTCGGCGGCGTGCGCGGCGCCGAACCGCCCGCCGCCGGTGGGCGCCGGTGCGACCAGGGCGCGCAGCCGGCCGAGGAGGGCCTCCCGCCCCGCCACCCGCGGTCCCAGCCAGCGCCCCAGCGCCGCCGCGAGCTTGTCGTCGACCGTCCCCGGCGGGTCCTCCGGGCGCAGGCCCGCGCACAGGGCGACCAGGTCGCCCAGCGTGGCCGGACCGGTGGCACGGCCGAGGACCGGAATCCGCAGCCGCAGCAGGTGCGCGTCCTCCGCGCGCGCACCCACCAGGCGGGCGAACTCCTGGACCAGCCGGGTCTTGCCCACGCCGGGCTCCCCGAGCACGCTGATCTGGCGCGGCCTGCCCGTGCGCGCCGCCTGGTTGAGCAGGGCGGCCAGCACATCCAGCTCGGCCTCGCGCTCCACCAGCGGGGCCTTCGCCCCCGGCGCGGCCGGCGGCCGGCCGAGCGCCGCCCCGGCGACGGACGCCGGCACGGCCTCCAGCGGGTCGCCGAGGCCGGTGGTGACGAGCCGGGCGGCCCTGCGGGTGGCGTCGCACAGTTTGATGCGGCCCGGTTCGGCCGACTCCAGCTGCCGCAGGCACTGGTCGAGCAGGGCGCCGACGACCATGGGCGCGGCGTCCTGGCCCGCCTCGGCGAACCGGACCAGCGCGTCCCCGGTCGACACCGCCACCCGCACCCCGCCGACGGACGGCACGGCGCCGGCGGGCAGGGTGAGCCGCAGCAGCCGGTCCTGCACCGCGTGCCCGGCCCGCACGGCGCGCAGCGCGTCGTCCACGCGGCTGCGGAACACCCCGAAGAGCATCAGCAGGGTGGAGCCGATCCGGCCGGCCACGGTCCCGCCGTAGCCTCCGGCCACCTCCGCGACCACGGCCGACACCTCGCGGAACCGGCTGTCGAAGGCCTCCGCGTCGTCGCTCCCGAGGGCGGGGGCCGGCGGCTCGACCCGCACCAGGACCGCGCTCAGCCGCTTGCGTTCCCCCGCGCCGTGCCCCGGCGGGGCGTCCTCCCCGGTGGCGGGCGGGGCGAGGGCGGGGGCCGGCGGGGACGCCTCGGTGACCAGCGCCGAGGCGGGTGTCGAGGGCGGTGCTCGGAAGACGGTGCGGGCGGCCTCCCGGGGCACCGTCCGGGGGGCCGGACGGTCCGCCGCCGGGCCGGGCGGGGCGGGCGGACGGACGGGCTCCGGCGGTACGGGCGGATCGAGCGACGGATCCCGGGTGCGCACCGCCCGCTCGAGATCCCGCAGCGCCCGCGTGGGCTCGCTGTCGAACCGCTCGGTGAGCAGGGCCCGTTGACGCCGGTAGACCTCCAGGGCGTCGGCCGGCTTGCCGCTGCGGTGCAGCGCGAGCATGAGGAGCGCGCACAGCCGCTCGTTCATGGGGTCCGCCTCGGCGAGCAGTCGCAGCTCGCCCAGGACCAACTGGTGCCGGCCGCACCGCAGTTCGGCGTCGGCGCGGTCCTCGCGGATGGCCTGGCGCTCCTCGGACATCGCGGTCAGTTCCGGCCAGGAGGCTCCGGTCTCCACCAGATCCGCGAGCACCGCGCCGTTCCACTGCGCCAGCGCCTGGCGGAACGACTCGGCCGCGGCGGCCGGCGCGCCGTCGGCCAGCTCCCGCCGCCCCTGTTCGGCCAGACGGCGGGAGCGGTGCAGGTCGACAGTGTCGGGGTCGACGCGCAGCAGATAGCCGGGCGCGTGGGTCAGCAGGACCACTTCGTCGTCCGGCCCGTTGCCGCGGGCGAGTGCGGTGCGCAGCGCGGAGACGGCGTTCTGCACCATCTTCCGCGCGGTGACCGGCTTCCTGCCCGGCCACAGGGCGTCCACCAGCCGGCTGGTGGCGACGACCTGGTTGGGGTGCAGCAGCAGCTGCCCGAGGACCGCCCGCTGTTTCGTCCCGGGTATGGGGATGGCCCGGCCGTCCCGGTCCTGGACGGTGAGGGGGCCCAGTACCCGGAACCGTATCGGCCGGTGTCCGTCCGGGGCCTGCTCCTCGGCCCCGGAACGCTGGTCCTGGCTGTACATGAGTACTCCTGACATGGCGCGACGACATGGACTGGTGGGGGGAGGGGGGAAAGCGCGCGGTGGCAGGGAGCGGCACGGGTGGCCGCGCGTCAGGGACGACAGCGTTCGACGTGCAATGGTTGAAGCCGTGATTTGTGGAGAAACGATGGCTGAATTCGGCCGTTTGAAGCAGTGATTCCGGAGATGAGCATTGCCGGGCAATTCCTCATTCTGTGGAGTCATCCTGTGGAGTTCGAACTGTTCGATCGTTTCGTGCGGGAGTCTACCTTTCTCGCGGTGGCGCGTGCCGGGTTATCGGGGGCGTCCGGGGGTGCGCCCGGCGGTCGGCCGGGAACGGCGGGAAAAGGTTCTCGTGGCGGCCCTAAACGGGTGCGCACCGTGCCCTTTCTCACAGTTGAGACGCGTGCGCCCCGCGCACCGGTTGCCTTTGCGGGAAAGGGATCACCACTCGGTATCACGGCTCAAAAGGTGTCGGTGGGCCGGTACGTGCCCCACACTTCCCGCAATGCGTCGCACACTTCCCCGACCGTGGCCCCGGCGGCGAGCGCCTCCTTCATCGGATAGAGGACGTTGTCCTCGCCCTCGGCGGCCTTCCGCATCTCCAGCAGCGCGGTATTGACGCGTTCCCGGCATCTCCATGCCCGCAGTTTCGCCAGGCGTTCGGCCTGGCGGGCCTCGATGGCGGGGTCGACGCGGAGGGGTTCGTAGGGTTCCTCCTCGTCGAGCTGGAAGCGGTTGACGCCGACGAC
>NZ_JOHS01000073.1 GCF_000725625.1 Streptomyces sp. NRRL F-6676 | reverse complement strand
CACCGCACCCGCACCCCCACCCCAGCGGGCGCCTCCTCGGCGGAGCCGAACACCCCCGCCCCCTCCAGCCGGTCGTACACCGCCCGCACCCCCCGATGCCACCGCACATCGTCATCGGCGACATCCGGCGCCGGATCACTCCGTATCCACGGCGTCCCGTCCTCCGCCAGAAACACCTGGTCCTGCCGCTCGATCGCGACGTCACCCCCCGGCGCCCGGTCCGTGTACGGCCACCCCCCGATCCCGGTCAGCCCCCACACCACCGTCGCCCGCACCCGCGGAAACCGCCCCTCCCGCCACGCGTCCGGCACCGCCTCGGTCCCCTTCTCGTCCGGCCGGAGCAGATCCCACAGCGAGGCGAACTCCGCGTCACCCGAGCGGAGCGTCCTCGTCCGCACCCCGTCGTCCGCACCGCCGCCAGAACCGCCGCCAGAACCGCCGTCCGCACCGCCGTCCGCACCGCCGCCCGCATCGCTCGGCACGACGATGGCCAGATCCGGCACGTCCTTCCCGGCCGCCCACGCCCCCGGCGCCCCCACCCCGAGGACCGCCCCGGCCACCACGAGACCCGCCACCACCACGGCCGTACGACGCCTCACGCCGCAGCCCCTTCCCACGTCACCACGCAAGCCCTCACACCGGCGCCCGCCACCAGGCCCTTGCCCCTTGGCACACCCGAAGAACCGTTCGGGGCCCACCCGTTCCCGTCGCGTACCGGAGCGGTCCCCCGGACCTGAGAGAATGATGCGCATGGCGACTGACCGACCCCGCGTGCTCTCCGGAATCCAGCCCACCGCAGGCTCGTTCCACCTTGGAAACTACCTTGGTGCCGTCCGCCAGTGGGTGGCCCTCCAGGAGACCCACGACGCGTTCTACATGGTCGTCGACCTGCACGCGATCACCGTCCAGCAGGACCCCGCCGAGCTGCGCGCCAACACCCGCCTCGCCGCCGCCCAGCTGCTCGCCGCCGGCCTGGACCCGGAACGCTGCACGCTGTTCGTGCAGAGCCACGTCCCCGAGCACGCCCAGCTCGCCTGGGTCATGAACTGCCTCACCGGCTACGGCGAGGCCCAGCGCATGACCCAGTTCAAGGACAAGTCCGCCAAGCAGGGCGCCGACCGCACCACCGTCGGCCTGTTCACGTACCCGATCCTCCAGGTCGCCGACATCCTGCTGTACCAGGCGCACGAGGTGCCGGTCGGCGAGGACCAGCGCCAGCACATCGAGCTCACCCGCGACCTCGCCGAGCGCTTCAACGGCCGCTTCGGCGAGACCTTCACCGTCCCCAAGGCGTACATCCTCAAGGAGACGGCGAAGATCTTCGACCTCCAGGACCCGGCGATCAAGATGAGCAAGTCGGCGTCCACGCCGAAGGGCCTCATCAACCTCCTGGACGAGCCGAGGACCACCGCCAAGAAGGTGAAGAGCGCGGTCACCGACACCGACACGGTCGTCCGCTACGACACCGAGCACAAGCCCGGCGTCAGCAACCTGCTCACCATCTACTCCACGCTCACCGGCGCGGGCATCCTGGAACTCGAACAGCGCTACGAGGGCAAGGGCTACGGCGCGCTCAAGACCGATCTCGCCGAGGTCATGGTCGACTTCGTGACGCCGTTCCGGGAGCGCACCCAGCAGTACCTGGACGACCCCGAGACGCTCGACAAGATCCTCGCCAAGGGCGCCGAGAAGGCGCGCGGCGTCGCCGCGGAGACCCTGGCCCGGACGTACGACCGGGTCGGTTTCCTGCCCGCCCGCCGCTGACCCCGCCGCTCACGCCGGCCGCCCCCTCGCACAGGAGGCCGCACGGCCACCGTCCGGCCCGTGTACCACCGGGCAGAGCGCTGCACATCACTACCGCTGCGCCTGCCCGGGGCACAGCCGTGGCCGTACAGTCGATAGCCGGGCGGCGTACAGCCGGCCGGCAAGGCCCGACCCGAACCGACCAGAACCGACCCGAACCGACCCGATGACCGGGGCGACGCCCGACCCGACGACGAAGGAGACGACGTGGGGACCGTAACGATCGGTGTGTCGATCGCGGTCCCGGAGCCGCACGGCACCCTGCTCCAGCAGCGGCGCGTCGGCTTCGGCGACGCCGCGGCCCACGGCATCCCCACGCACGTCACCCTGCTGCCGCCGACCGAGGTCGACGAGGCGGACCTGCCGGCCGTCGAGGCGCATCTGGCGCGGGTCGCGGCGGCCGGCCGGCCCTTCCCGATGCGGCTGTCCGGCACGGGCACCTTCCGGCCGCTGTCGCCGGTGGTGTTCGTCCAGGTGGTCGAGGGCGCCGAGGCGTGCGCCTGGCTCCAGCGGCAGGTGCGGGAGGCGTCCGGGCCCCTCGCCCGTGAATTGCAGTTCCCCTACCACCCGCACGTCACCGTGGCCCACGGCATCGACGAGGCGGCGATGGACCGCGCCTACGAGGAACTCGCCGGCTACGCGGCCGAGTGGCCCTGCACCGGCTTCGGCCTGCACGAGCAGGGGGCCGACGGGGTGTGGCGCAAGCTGCGCGACTTCCCCTTCGGCTCCACGGTGGTCCCGCCGCAGGCGACCGCCCCGGAGGACAGTTCCCTGCACGCCCGCTGAGCCCGTCCCTGCCCGCTCACATGGGCAGCAGGCGGAACAGCGGCCGCGGCACGTGCCGCAGCGCCGACATCACCACCCGCAGCCGTCCCGGCACCCACACCGTCTCCGAGCGCCGCCGCAGCCCCAGCTCCACCGCCCGCGCCACCGCCTCCGGCGTGGTCGTGAACGGCACGTCCGGCCGCTCGGTGCTCGCCGCCGTCCGGACGTACCCGGGGCGTACGACCATCACGTGCACGCCGGTGCCGTACAGGGCGTCGCCCAGGCCCTGCGCGAAGGTGTCCAGGCCCGCCTTGCTGGAGCCGTAGATGAAGTCCGAGCGGCGGGCCCGCTCCCCGGCGACGGACGACAGCACGACCAGCGAGCCGTGCCCCTGTGTTTGCAGCGCCTTCCCGCACACCAGTCCGGCCGAGACCGCGCCGGTGTAGTTGGTCTGCGCGACCCGGGCCGCGGCCACCGGGTCGCGTTCGTCGGTGGCCTGGTTGCCGGGCACGCCGAAGGCCAGCAGCACCATGTCGACGTCGCCCTCGGCGAACACCTTGCCGAGCACCGCCTCGTGCGCCTCGGGGTCGAGCGCGTCGAAGGCGACGGTACGGACGTCCGCGCCGGCCCGGCGGATCTGCTCGGCGGCCTTCTCCAGCGCCGGCGAGGGCCGCCCGGCCAGCCACACGAGCCGCGTCCGCCGCGCGATCAGCCGCCGGGCGGTGGCCAGCGCGATCTCGGACGTACCCCCGAGAACGAGCAGAGAGGTGGGAGGTCGATAACCGTCCATCATGCGCCCGACGGTATCGGTCAGAAGGGTACGTACCCTTCCAAAACACGCCGTTCCTCATGCCGCTACCGGCGCCGTCGGCGGGTAACCGCACATCGAGCGGCCGACGGGCACATCAAGCCACCGACAACAGGGGAGCGTCAGGATCATGGACTGGCTGAAAAGACTCCCCGGCGTCGGCCCCGCCCTGGCCCACCTCATGACCACCCACGCCTGGCGCTCCTACGAACGCCTGGACCGCGTCAAGTGGACCCGCCTCGCCGCCGCGATGACCTTCACCAGCTTCGTCGCCCTCTTCCCCGTCCTGACCCTCGCCGCCACCCTCGGCACCGCCGCCCTCAGCGACGCCCAGCAGCGCACCCTCCAGAACCGCATCGCCGACCAGGTCCCCGGCATCGCCGACGAACTCGACATCCACGGCCTGGTCGACAACGCCGGCACCGTCGGCGTCATCGCGGCCGTCGTCCTGCTGTTCACCGGCATCGGCTGGGTCGACGCCATGCGGGACTGCCTGCGCACGGTCTGGGAACTGCCCGACGACGAGGAGAACCCCGTCCTGCGCCGGGTCAAGGACGCGGGCGTCCTCGTCGGTTTCGGCGGCGCCGTCCTCCTCACCCTGGCCGCCTCCGCGATCGCCACCGCGCTGGTCGGCTGGAGCGCCGACCGGCTCGGCCTGGAGGAGGCCGGCTGGGGCCGCGCGCTGCTGCAACTCGCCGCGTTCGCCGTCGCCGTCCTCGCCGACTTCCTGCTCCTGCTGTACGTCCTGACCCTGCTGCCCGGTGTCGAGCCCTCCCGGCACCGGCTGTTCGTCGCCGCGCTGCTCGGCGCCGTCGGCTTCGAGGTGCTCAAGCTGCTGCTGAGCGGCTACCTCCAGGGCGTCGCCGCGAAGAGCATGTACGGCGCCTTCGGCGTGCCGGTCGCGCTGCTGCTGTGGATCAACTTCACGGCCAAACTCGTGCTGTACTGCGCCTCCTGGACGGCGACGGGCAGCAAGGCCGAGGAGGGGGTCACTCGCCCTTCCCGCGCCGCGCCGAACCCGGCAGCGGCCAGCGGCGGTTGACCAGCCAGACACCGGCGGCGAGCAGCACCAGCAGCCCGCCGGCCATCCCCAGCGCCACCCCCATCCCGCCGGACCCGCCCCGCACGGCCGAGACGGCCACCGGCTCGGCGGACGGCGCGGGCGCGGCCGTCGGCGTACCGCTGCCGGAGCCCTCGCTCTCCGCGCCGACGGGGGCGACCAGCTCACCGACCGGCGTGGCCTTGCCCGCCGCCGAGAACCCCCAGTCGAGTAGCTTGGCGGCCTCCTTGTAGACCTCGTTGTGCGCGCCGTTCTCCGGGTTCATCACCGTGACGAGCAGCACCCGGCCGCCGCGTTCGGCGACCCCGGTGAAGGTGGCGCCGGCCTTGGTGGTGTTGCCGTTCTTCACGCCGGCGAGGCCCGGGTAGGGGGTGACGTCGGTGTCCCCGGCCAGCAGCCGGTTGGTGTTGCGTATCTCGATCGTGCCGCTCGTCCTCTTCCCGCCGCTCTTGGCGGGGGCGCCGGGGAGGGTGGCCGTCACGGTGGAGCAGTACTCCCGGAAGTCCTTCTTCTGAAGCCCCGAGCGGGCGATCAGCGTCAGGTCGTACGCGGAGGAGACCTGCTTCGGGGCGTCGTACCCGTCCGGGTCGACCACGGTCGTGTCCAGCGCGCGCAGCTTCTTGGCGTGCGCCTGCATGTCGTCGACGGTGGCGTCGATGCCGCCGTTCATCGCGGAGAGCACGTGCACGGCGTCGTTGCCGGACTTCAGGAAGACGCCGAGCCAGAGGTCGCGCACGGAGTACGTCTGGCCCTTGTGCAGCGGGACCACGCTGGAGCCGGCGCCCATGCCGGCCAGGTCGGAGGCGGTCACCTTGTGCTCGGTGGTCCGGGGGAGCAGCTTGGGCAGCAGCGTGTCGGCGAACAGCATCTTCTGGGTGCTGGCCGGGGGCAGCTTCCAGTGCGCGTTGTGCGCGGCGAGGACGTCGCCGGACTCGGCGTCGGCGACGATCCAGGAACGGGCGGTGATGTCCTTCGGCAGCACCGGCGCGCCACTGCCGAGCTCGGCCTGCGTCCCGGGCAGCCCGAGCCGGGCCCCGCCGACGGCCGACATCGTCGCCGGGGGAGTGGCGGAGGCGCTGCCGGCGGCCGTCGCACCGGAGCTGGGGTCCGCACTGGCACCGGCACTGCTGCTCGCACTCGTACTCGCACTCGCACCCGCACCCGGGGTGTGCGCCGCATCCGTACTGGCGCTCGCGCCCGGACTGGGCGGCATCGGTGCCGCGAAGGCGGTGCCGGGCACCGCGAACGGCAGTGCGGGCAGGGACAGCAGCGCGACGGCGGCGACCGGCGCGCGGCGCCTGCCGTTCTTGGCGTGGGAAGCGGGCACGGAGGGCAACGTACCGGGCGAAGGTGCCGGCGTCGCACCCCCCTTCGGCCGTTCCGCGTCCACGCGGCCGGAACCAGCCGCTCCGGTTGCCGCCCCACCCGCCTGCCGGGCGCGTCCGCCCACCGGTGATACTGACCGTATGAAGCTCAGCCGACCCGTCTCCTGGTTCCTGCTCGCCTTCGGGGCGTGGAGCTGGGTCATTTGGGTCACTTTCATTAAAAACCTATGGAAAGACGGCAGTGGTCTCGCGTTCGACGACGCGGGGAACCCGACGGCGTACTTCTGGGTGCATCTGACGCTCGCCGTCGTCTCCTTCGTATTGGGGACGGTCGTCGGGGGCATTGGGTTGCGCGGTCTGCGCGCACTGCGTCGTACCGCATAGGGCGGTCACGGCGGTACGGCTGGAGGAACGGGGAACCGTGATCGTCGTCTTCGTGCTGGCCGCGCTTCTGGTGCTGGCCGCGTTCGTGGCGCTGCACTGGTGGGCGTGGCGCCGTCTGGTGCGCGACACCACGTCGGGCCCGGGTGCCGCGCGCCGCACCGGCACGGTGGTGTTCGTGGCCGGTCCGCTGCTGATGTTCGGCGCGCTGATCGCGGAACAGGCGCACGCCCCGTTCTGGCTCCAGCGGACGCTGGGCTGGCCGGGCTTCCTGTGGATGGCGCTGTGCCTGTACCTGCTGCTGGCGCTGCTCGTCGGCGAGGCGGTACGCCCGCTGGTGCGGCGGCTGGTGGCACGCCGGGCGCGCGTGGAGACACGGGAGGCGGTCCCGGAGACGGTCCCGCCGACCCCGGAACCCGAAGCGGCGGCGGAGGAGCCCCCGGCCCCCTCCCGCCGGTTGTTCGTCTCCCGGGTGGTGGGCGGCGCGGTCGCGACGGCGGCCGTCGGGACGGTCGGCCTCGGCACGTACGGCGTCCTGAACGGCCCCCGGGTGAAGCGGATCACGATCCCCCTGGCGAAGCTGCCGCGCGGGGCGCACGGCTTCCGGATCGCGGTGGTGAGCGACATCCACCTGGGCCCGGTCCTCGGCCGGGGCTTCGCGCAGCGCGTGGTGGACACGGTGAACGCGACGCAGCCGGACCTGATCGCGGTGGTCGGCGACCTGGTGGACGGCAGCGTCAAGGACCTGGGCCCGGCGGCCGCCCCACTGGCCCAGCTACGCGCCCGGCACGGCAGCTACTTCGTCACCGGCAACCACGAGTACTTCTCGGGCGCCGAACAGTGGGTGGAGGAGGTCCGCGACCTGGGCCTGCACCCCCTGGAGAACGCCCGCACGGAACTCCCCGCCTTCGACCTGGCCGGCGTGAACGACCTCCAGGGCGAGAGCGAGGGCCAGGGCCCGGACTTCGCCCGCGCGCTGGGCGACCGCGACACCTCCCGCGCGGTGGTGCTGATGGCCCACCAGCCCGCCCAGATCCACGACGCGGTCACGTACGGC
The DNA here is from genome assembly GCF_000725625.1 of Streptomyces sp. NRRL F-6676. Taxonomy (GTDB): domain Bacteria; phylum Actinomycetota; class Actinomycetes; order Streptomycetales; family Streptomycetaceae; genus Streptomyces. Next base: position 17,264 of record NZ_JOHS01000073.1, on the reverse strand, counting down.
GTCGACCTGCAACTCTCCGGTCACACCCACGGCGGCCAGCTCTTCCCCGGCAACTTCGTCGCCGCGGCCGCCAACCCCACGTCCGCCGGCCTGGACACCTACGGCGACACCCAGCTCTACGTCACCCGAGGCGCCGGCGCCTGGGGCCCACCGACAAGGGTCGGCGCCCCGTCGGACATCACGGTGGTGGAACTGGCGTCGAAGCAGACGTGATCCGCCCGGCCGCGCAGTGAGGCGGTGAACTCCGTCCAGGCGGCGGGAGTCCGAGGACGCCGACCGGCCGGGCGTGGCGAACCGCTCACTCCCCCTTCACCCCCGCCGGCAGCACCACCGTCACCGTCAGCCCCTTGCCCGGGGCCGTCGTGGCCGCCACGTCGCCGTGGTGGGCCTCGACCACTCCCTGGACTATGGCCAGGCCCAGGCCGCTGCCCGCCGTGGAGCCGGCGCGGAAGAAGCGGTCGAACATGCGGGCCGCGTCCTCCTCCGGCAGGCCCGGGCCCTCGTCGGCGACGGTCAGGCGGACCGTGCCGTCGGACCGCACCGCGGAGAGGCGGACGGGAACGTCCGGCAGGGTGTGGGTGCGGACGTTGGTCACCAGGTTGCCCAGCACCTGGCGCAGCCCGGACTCGTCGGCGCGGACCAGCAGGGCGCCGGACGCCGCGACGGAGACGGGGCGGTCCGGCTGCTGCGCGCGCAGGTCCTCCGCCGCGTCCCGCACCAGCCGGCTCACGTCCACGTTGCGCAGCCGCAGCTCGGGCCGCTGGTCCAGCCGGGCCAGGGTCAGCAGCTCGTCGACGAGGCGCCCCATCCGGTCCACCTCGCCGTTCATCCGGTCCCAGGCCCGCTTGCGCTCGTCCGGGTCGGTCAGCATGCCCCGCTCGTACAGCTGGAGATAGCCGCGGATCGCGGAGAGCGGGGTGCGCAGCTCGTGCGAGGCGTCGGCGACGAAGTGACGCAGCTGGGCCGCGCTGCGCTCGCGCGTGCGGTACGCCGACTCGACCTGGTGCAGCATCGAGTTGAGCGCGAGGCGCAGCTGTTCCACCTCCAGGCTGGTCTCGCGCCGCGACGGCACCCGCCGGGTCAGATCGCCCTCGGCGATCGCCGACGACGTCTCCACCATGTCCTCGAGCGGCCGCATCCGCCGCCGCACATGGACCATCGTCAGACAGAACAGCAGCGCCAGCAGCAGCCCGCCCACGGTCAGATCGAGCCGGAGCGCCTTGGCGATGCCCTGCTTCAGCCCCTCGGTCGAGGTGGCGAACAGGACGTAGGAGCCGTCGTCCAGGCGCGCGGCGGTCGCCCGGTAGAGGTCGCCGTTGAGGGTCACGTTCCGCGGTTCGTCGGCGGTGGCGAACGCCGCGGGGTCCCCGACCGCCGCCGCGAGCGCCCGCTGCGCGCTGGTCGGAGTCAGCTGGGCCACCTTCAGGACGGTGCCGTCCCGGTCGACCGCCGCGAACGTCTCGTTCGGTGTCCCCGACCCGTCGTCCTGCGGCAGCAGTCCCTCCCGGACGACGGCCATGGCGCCCAGGGAGTCCAACTGGCGCAGGGTGAGGTCCGACTCGGACAGCGAGTCGCGGTTGCGGAGCAGATGTGTGTCGATCTGGCCGAGCAGGTAGTGCCCGGCCCCCATCAGGGTGACCGTCGTCGCCGCGACCACGCCGACCGCCAGCAACGCCACGTTCACCAGCGTCAGCTGGGCCCGCAGGGAGTGCAGCCCGCGCGGCCGGCCGAACAGCCGCGGGACGGCGAGGCGGAACCCCCGCGGGCGCGCGGGACGCCGCACGTCGATGGGTGCGGGGCGGCTCGCTCCGGTTCGCGCGGGTTGGTTCGCTTCGGTTCGCGCGGGGCGCCTCATGCCAGCCCGTATCCGACGCCGCGCCGCGTCGTGATCAGCGGCGGCCCCAGCGGGGCCAGCTTGCGGCGCAGATAGCTGATGTACGTCTCCACCACCGTCGACTCCGCCGGCGCGTGCTCGTACTCCCAGACGTGGCGCAGCAGTTGCTCCTTGGTCACGACGCGCCCGCCGTTGCGCACCAGGAACCGCAGCAGCGCGTACTCGGTGGGGGTGAGCTCGACCGAGCGGCCCGCGCGGTGCACGCTGTACGTCGTCTCGTCCAGCTCCAGGTCCCCGTAGCGCAGCGGCGGGCGCTGCGGGAGGACGTCGGCGGACCGGGTGCGGCGCAGCACCGCCGTGACCCGGGCGACGACCTCGTCGATGTGGAACGGCTTGGTGATGTAGTCGTCGCCGAAGCCGAGCGCGCCGACGATCTCCGCGGGCGCGTCGCGCGCGGTCACGAACACCACCGCCAGGTCGGGCTGCCGGGCGCGCAGTTCCTTGCCCAGGGCGCGGCCGTCGCCGTCCGGGAGCATGACGTCGAGGAGTGCCGCGTCGGGCCGTACCCGTTCGGTGAGCGCGAGGGCCTCGCGGACCGTGCCCGCCCGCATCACCTGGAAGCGGTGGTAGCGCAGGGCGATCGCGAGGACGTCGGCTATGGACTCCTCGTCCTCGACCAGGAGCACCGTCGCCCCGTCCCCCGACTCCCCGCCCGCGCCGCCCTCCTGGGGACCGCGTATGTCCGCATCGCTCGTCATGGCCCCAGTATCCGCACCGCACCCCGCCGCCGGGGCGCTCGCCGCTTTGGAGTTCCTTGAGAGTGCGCCCGGCTCCATGTTCCGGCACCGGTGCCCTCCCCAATGCTGAGGGCGCAGGACCGGGGGACCTTGACCGAGGAGCGAGAAAACATGACGACACTGGCACGCTGGTGCTACCGGCACCGGCTGGTGGTGGTGCTGCTGTGGCTGGCGGCACTCATAGGGGTGGGGACGGCGGCGACCAACGCCGGCAGCACGTACGCGAACGAGTTCTCCCTGCCGGACACCGACTCCACACGGGCGCTGGACCTGATGGAGAAGGCCTTCCCGCAGAGTTCGGGGGACACCGACACGGTGGTGTGGAAGGTCGACGACGGCAAGGTCACCGACGCCGCCGTGAAGTCCCGCATCGAGCCCGCGCTGAAGAAGATCGCGGGTATGGACGGCGTCGGCGAGGTCTCCGGCCCGTACTCCGGTGAGCGCGGCGCCACGCAGATCAGCGAGGACGGGCGGATCGCCTACGCCCAGGTCACCTTCACCGAGCAGGCCTCCGCCGTCTCGAAGGATCTCGTGCAGGACGTCGTCGACACCGCGCAGGGGGCCGAACGGGACGGCCTCCAGGTGGAGTTGGGCGGTCAGGCGATCGCGAGCACGGAGGAGGCCGGCACCGGACTGGCGGAGATCGTCGGCCTCGCGGCCGCCGCCGTCGTGCTGTGGCTCGCCTTCGGCTCGCTGCTCGCGATGGTGCTGCCGCTCTGCGTGGCCGTCTTCGGCGTCGGCATCGGCGACTTCGGCATCCAGCTGATCAGCCATGTCACCAACGTCCCCGACCTCGCCCCGCTGCTCGGTTCGCTGATCGGCCTCGGCGTCGGCATCGACTACGCGCTGTTCATCGTCACCCGGCACCGGCGCGGCATCCTGCGCGGGCTCGACCCGGAGGAGGCCGCGGTCACCGCGCTCAACACCTCGGGCCGCGCGGTGCTCTTCGCGGGCGGCACGGTGTGCATCGCGCTCGCCGGCATGCTCGTGACCAATCTGCGGTTCCTGGACGGCGTCGTCATCGGCACCACCCTCACCGTCGTGCTGAGCGTCCTCGCCGCGATCACGCTGCTCCCGGCGCTCCTCGGCGTGTTCGGCACCCGGGTGCTCAGCCGCAGGCAGCGCCGCAAGCTCGCCGCCCAGGGCCCGGAGACCAGCCCGGAGCGCACGAGCGGCCTCGCCGCCCGCTGGTCGGCGCAGGTGCAGAAGCGTCCGCGGCGCACCGCCGCCCTCGCCGTCGTGGTCATGGCCGTCCTCGCGCTGCCGGTGCTCTCGCTGCGGCTCGGCACGGTCGACCAGGGCAACAACGACACCACGACCACCACCCGCCAGGCCTACGACCTGCTCGCCGAGGGCTTCGGCCCCGGCTTCAACGGCCCGCTCCAGGTCGTCGTGGACGGCGGCGGGGACAGCACCGCGCTCCTCAAGGACATCGAGGCCACCGACGGCGTGGCCCGGGCCACCGCCCTGCCGCCCGCGCACGGCGTGAGCCTCATCCAGGTCGTGCCGACCACGTCACCGCAGTCGGAGGAGACGTCCCAGCTCATCGACCGGCTGCGCGACGACGTCATCCCCGAGACCGGCGTCACCGCCCACGTCGGCGGGGTCACGGCGGTCTCCAAGGACTTCGCCACCGTCACCGGCGACCGGCTGCCCCTCTTCATCGCCACCATCATCGCCCTCGGCTTCCTGCTGCTCCTGCTGGCCTTCCGCTCGCTCGTCGTCCCGCTGACGGCCGCGCTGATGAACCTGATCGCCGCCGCCGCGTCCTTCGGCGTCCTGGTCGCGATCTTCCAGTGGGGCTGGGGTCTTGACCTGCTCGGCCTGGGCAAGGAGGGGCCGATCACCGCCTTCCTGCCGCTGATCATGCTGTCGCTGCTCTTCGGGCTCTCCATGGACTACCAGGTGTTCCTGGTCAGCCGGATGCACGAGGAGTGGGTGCACACCCGTGACAACGCCCGCGCGGTCCGCGTCGGCCTCGCCGAGACCAGCCGGGTCATCAACAGCGCCGCCCTGATCATGGTCTCCGTCTTCGTCGCCTTCGTGCTCAGCGGCAACCTGAACGCGGCGATGGCGGGCGTCGGACTGGCGGCGGCGGTCGCGCTCGACGCGTTCATCCTGCGGACGGCGCTGGTGCCGGCGGCGATGCATCTGCTGGGCCGCTCCAACTGGTGGCTGCCGGCCTGGCTGGACAAGCGGCTGCCGCACATGGCGGTGGAACCGCCGGAGGACGGGCCGGTGGGCACGGAGGCGGCTCCGGCGGGCGCGAGTGCCGCGGACGCGGGCGCGGGTGCGGCCGGTACGGGTGCGAACACGGCCGTGCACGGCTTCGTCCGGGACGCGGACGGCCGGCCCGTCGAGGACGCCGCGGTCACCCTGCTCTCGCCGGGCGGCGGACGCCGGCTGGACGGCGTCACCTCCCTGGCCGACGGCTCCTTCATCGTCTCCGCCCCGGCCCCGGGCACATATCTGCTGACGGTGACGGCGTCCCCGTACGGCGCACGGGCGCAGCGCGTGGACGTGGGCGACGAACCGCTGGTCCACGACGTCGAGCTGCGGCCCGGCGAGGTGGACGTGCTCGGCTAGCCCTTGCCCGGGTCCGCTCCGGAGTCCGCTCCGGAGTCCGGGCGCCCGCGACCCCGTCGCCCCTTGGCGGCGGGGTCCGGCATGGCCCGGGTCATCCCCGGCAGGAAGTCCGTGAACAGCTCGTGCACCTCGTGGACGAGGGGGCGCAGCACGCGGAAGCGGGAGAGGACCACGCCGCGCGCGGTGAGCCGGGCGCCGCGCTCGGCGAGCCGGTAGCTGCGCTCGCTGCCCTCCGTGCGGTCGAAGATCCAGTACAGCACCAGCCCCATCTGGGCCAGCCACATCAGCTCCGGGAGCACGTCCTCGAGGTCGGCGGGCACCTTGGTCCGGGAGCCGGCCAGCACCTCCCGCTGGAGGGCGACGACCTCCGTGCGCGCGGGCTCCGACTCGGCGGAGAAGGGGCTGAGCGGGCTGTCCGGGTCGGCCGCGTTCTTGAAGAACTGCACCGCGAACTCGTGGTACGGGGCCGCCACGTCCAGCCAGGCCTTGAGCACCCCGGCGAACCGGGCGTGCAACTCCGTCTCCCGGGCCAGGACCTCCCGGACCGCCTGCCGGTGCTCGGCGGCGATCCGGTCGTAGAAGCCCTGGATCAGATGTTCCTTGCCGGCGAAGTAGTAGTACGCGTTCCCGACGGAGACCCCCGCCTCCTGGGCGATGGCCCGCATGGTGGTCTTGTCGTACCCCCGCTCCTGGAAGAGCCGCATCGCGGTCTCCAGGATCAGGGCACGGGTCTGCTCGCTCTTGGACACCGGGAGGTCGTTCTTCGCAGGCACGGGGTCGAGCCTAGCCAGTCGGGCAGGTGCCGTCGTCGCAGGTGCCCGGGGCAGGGACAGGGGCACGGGCAGGAGCGGGTGCGGCGCCGGGGCCGCGGTAGGTCCAGCCGGCCCGCGGGTCGTAGACCCAGCCGTCCCGGCGGACGTAGGCGGTGCCGCCCCAGTGCCGGGGCCGGCCGGCCGCCGTGCGGGCCCGGCCGGTCTCCCGCCACTTCGCGGCGGCGAGCACCGCGCTGCGGGCCCCCCGCAGGCCCGCCGGGGTGGACAGCCGGTGGGCGAGCCGGCGGTGTTCGCGCAGTGCCCACAGACAGACGATCCAGGCGGCGGCCCCCCGGTAGACCTGGCCGCCGTCGCCGACGACGGTGATCTCCTCCATGGTCGCCCCGCGGTCCAGCCCCGGCAGCAGCCGCCGGGCCTCCCCGGACCCCGCCGGGACGAAGTCCAGGGGGACGAGCTGCCGTTGCCGGCCGAGCCAGCCGCGGACGAAGGTGCACAGGGCGCACCGGTCGTCGTAGAGGACCGTGAGCCGGCGGACCGGGGGCCGCTGGGCCGCGGCGGGCAGGGCCGGGGCGGCCGTCGTGTCCGGCGTGCGCATCGGGTCACGCTCCGGCGGGCGGGGCGACGTAGCCCTGCGGCGGGACCGGCGGGAACTGCTCGCGCTCCATCGCCCCGCGCCGGCGGATCCGGCTGAGCACGTACACGTTGCCCAGGTGCATCACGCCGAGGACCAGCAGCACCACGCCGAGTTTGGTCGACAGGGCCTCGAAGACCCCGCGGGCGTCGGTGACGGTGCCGTCGCCGTTGAGGTACAGCGCGACGAAGCCGAGGTTGACGAGGTAGAAGCCGACCACCAGGAGGTGGTTGACGGCGTCGGCGAGCTTCTCGTTCCCGTGCAGCACGTCGGCGAGGAAGATCCGCCCGTTGCGGCTCAGCGTCCGGGCGACCCAGATGGTCAGGGCGATGCTGATCACCAGATAGATGACGTAAGCGACGACTGTGAGGTCCATGTCCCCACCCCTTCTTGAACGCGTTCAAAACGCTGTCGGGGATGACTGTAGACCTGTTTTTGAACACGTTCAAGCGAAGGTGGGTCCGGGGCGTACGGGAGGGGTGCGTGCGGCGACCGGTGGGCGCCCTCAGCGCGCGGCGGCCGTGCCGCGCTGCGCGGTGCGTCCCAGCTCGGGCCGCTTGGTGTAGTCGGTGAAGCCGAGGACGTTCCCCCAGGGATCGGCGGCCTCGACCGTCCACCCCGTGGCGACGGCGAACGGCTCGTCCAGCGGGCGCACTCCGGCGGCGGCCAGCGTGCGCGCCGTCACGCGCGCGTCGCGCACCTCCAGCCACACGCGGGGCGCGGCCCACGGCGGCGGCCGGTGGCCGAGGCCCTCCTCGTGCCGCAGGAGCAGCCCCGGGGTCTCGCCGCCCACGCCCAGCAGGGCGATCCCGGCCTCGTCGAGCCGGAACCGCAGCGGGAAGCCGGCCGCCTCGTAGAAGGCCACGGCCTCGTCGAGGTCCCCGACGGACAGCAGCACGTTGTCGAAGCCGAGCAGCTCGTACGACTCGTCGTCTGACATGCCATCAGATTAGGTGGCCGGTTCCCCGGGACCCGTGCACACCGGCGGCGGGGTCACCCGCCCGGACGAGACGTGGACCCGACTTCTCTTCGGGAGGGTTTCTCCTGCAAGATGACCTGCACTCATACTTATGCACATCTGATGCCAGGAGTGGTCGCCGTGACCCAGCCGCCCAACCAGCCGCCGCAGCCCCCGAACCAGCCGCCGGGGTACGGCTACCCGAACTCGGGCGAACAGAACCCCTACGGGGCCGCGCCCGGCGCCGGTCCCTACCAGCAGCCGCAGTACGGCTACCCGCAGGCGGGCGGCTACCCGGCGGGCGGCGCCGTGCCGCCGCCCGGTGCCTTCGGCGGCGACCCCAACGCCCCCTACGGCTACGACCCCTACGGGCGGCCGTACTCCGACAAGTCGAAGATCGTCGCGGGTGTCCTCAGCATCTTCCTCGGCTACCTCGGCATCGGCCGGTTCTACATCGGGCACGTGGGTCTGGGCATCGCCCAGCTACTCACCTGCGGCGGCCTCGGCATCTGGTCGCTGATCGACGGCATCGTGCTGCTCACCAGCAACAACACCACGGACTCCAACGGACGGATCCTGCGTGGCTGACGCGGGCCCGCGCACCGGACGGATGCCGGCCGGTCCCCGGCCGGCCCTCCGGTGGCTGCCGCCCGTGCTGCGCCGCCCCGAGGCGGCGCCGCTCGCGGTGGGCGCCGCGGGGCTGGCGGGCGCCGCGTACCTCTACGGGACGAACCCGCACGAACCCGGGCACGCCCTGCCGGGCTGCCCCTTCCGGTTCGTCACCGGGCTGCTCTGCCCGGCCTGCGGTGGCACCCGCATGGTGTACGACCTGATGCACGGGCAGTTCGCGCAGGCCTGGCTCGACAACCGGATGCTGCTGCTCGCCGCGCCGTTCGCCCTCGTGCTGCTCGGCCGCTGGGCACTGGAGGGGCTGCGGGGGCGCCGCTGGCGCCCCGAACTGCGCCCGCGCACCCAGGTGTTGATCCTCGCCCTCGCGGTGGCCTGGACCGTGGCGCGCAACATCCGCTGAGCGGAGCTTTGTTGCCCCACCGTCAGGTTTCGGCCTTGACCGACGCTTGGTCATTGTTTGATCACGGGATGACTACAAATGGCCGTTTACTCTCCCTGGGCGTGAGCGGACTCTCTAAGCTCCCTGCTCACAGGGGGGATGACGTGTGCTGCACGACCTTCGGCGAACTCTGCCGCAGGTCCCTCCTGAAGCGCCCGGAGCGATGTGCTCCGGACACATTTCAGTCATTCAGGAGCCACACCATGACCGTCCCCACCCCTGACGCCCCCTACGGGTTCGACCCCCAGGGCCGTCCCTACTCCGACAAGTCGAAGATCGTCGCCGGCATCCTCCAGCTCTTCCTGGGCACGCTCGGCATCGGACGCTTCTACGTCGGCTCCGTGGGCGTCGGCATCGCCCAGCTCCTCACCTGCGGCGGCCTGGGCTTCTGGGCCCTGATCGACGGCATCATCTTCCTCACCAGCAACACCCGCACGGACGCCCAGGGCCGAGTCCTGCGCGGCTGACCGGTTCCGGTCAGGGGGGTGCCCTCCCACCCCCCGGCACGCCGCAGGGCCCGCTTCCCCGAGGGAAGCGGGCCCCACGCACGTGTACGACGGCTCCGGCCGGAGCCGGAGATCAGAGGCGCCGGGTGATCAGCGCCCGCTTGACCTCCTGGATCGCCTTCGTGACCTCGATACCGCGAGGGCAGGCGTCCGTGCAGTTGAACGTCGTCCGGCACCGCCAGACGCCGTCCTTGTCGTTCAGGACCTCCAGCCGCTGCTCCCCGGCCTCGTCACGCGAGTCGAAGATGAAGCGGTGGGCGTTCACGATCGCGGCCGGCCCGAAGTACTGGCCGTCGTTCCAGAACACCGGGCACGACGAGGTGCACGCCGCACACAGGATGCACTTCGTCGTGTCGTCGAAGCGCGCCCGGTCCTCGGCGGTCTGCAACCGCTCGCGGGTGGGCTCGTTGGTGTCCTTGGTGATCAGGAACGGCATCACGTCCCGGTACGCCTGGAAGAACGGCTCCATGTCCACGACGAGGTCCTTCAGGACCGCCATGCCCTTGATGGGCTCGACCGTGATCGGCTTCTCGGGGTTGATGTCCTTGATCAGCGTCTTGCAGGCCAGCCGGTTCTTGCCGTTGATCCGCATGGCGTCGGAACCGCAGATGCCGTGCGCGCAGGAGCGGCGGAACGTCAGGGTTCCGTCCACGTCCCACTTGATCTTGTGGAGAGCGTCCAGGACCCGCTCCTTGGGGTCCATCTCCAGCTGGAAGTCCTGCCAGGTCGCCTCGGCCGCCACCTCGGGGTTGAAGCGGCGCACGCGCAGGGTGACCGTGATGTACGGGGAGTCGGCGAAGCCGGGCTCGGGGGTGCCGGCCGCGTCCGCCTTGTCCAGGGTCGGGGTTGCCATCAGTACTTACGCTCCATCGGCTGGTAGCGGGTCTGGACGACCGGCTTGTAGTCGAGACGGATGGACTCGCTGCCGTCGTCGCCCACCTCGCGGTACGCCATGGTGTGGCGCATGAAGTTGACGTCGTCGCGGCTCGGGTAGTCCTCGCGGTAGTGACCGCCGCGGGACTCCTTGCGGGCGAGGGCGGAGACGGCCATGACCTCGGCCAGGTCGAGCAGGTTGCCCAGCTCGATCGCCTCCAGGAGGTCCGTGTTGAACCGCTTGCCCTTGTCCTGGATCGCCACGTTCTTGTAGCGGGCGCGGAGCTCGGCGATCTTCTCGACCGCGGTCTTGATCGTCTGCTCGGTGCGGAACACCATGACGTTGGCGTCCATCGTCTCCTGCAACTCGCGCCGCAGGTCGGCCACCCGCTCGCTGCCGGTGGAGGAGCGCAGCCGCTCGATCTGCGCGACGACGAGGCTCTCCGGCTCCTCGGGGAGCTCCACGAAGTCCGCCTTCTGCGCGTACTCCGCGGCGGCGATACCCGCGCGGCGGCCGAAGACGTTGATGTCGAGCAGCGAGTTGGTGCCGAGCCGGTTGGCACCGTGCACGGAGACGCAGGCGACCTCGCCCGCCGCGTAGAGGCCCGGTACGACCGTCGTGTTGTCGGTCAGGACCTCGCCCTGGACGTTGGTCGGGATGCCGCCCATCGCGTAGTGCGCGGTGGGCTGGATCGGGATCGGGTCCGTGTAGGGCTCGATGCCGAGGTAGGTGCGCGCGAACTCGGTGATGTCGGGCAGCTTGGCGTCGAGCTGCTCCGGCGGCAGGTGGGTCAGGTCGAGGTAGACGTGGTCGCCCTCGGGACCGCAGCCGCGGCCCTCGCGGATCTCCGTGTAGATGGAGCGCGAGACGACGTCGCGGGAGGCGAGGTCCTTCATGACCGGCGCGTACTTCTCCATGAAGCGCTCGCCGTCCTTGTTGCGCAGGATGCCGCCCTCACCGCGGGCGCCCTCCGTCAGCAGGATGCCCATGCGCCAGATGCCGGTCGGGTGGAACTGGAAGAACTCCATGTCCTCCAGCGGCAGTCCGCGCCGGTAGACGGCCGCCTGGCCGTCGCCGGTGAGCGTGTGCGCGTTCGACGTCACCTTGAAGAACTTGCCGGTGCCGCCGGAGGCGTAGATCACGGACTTCGCCTGGAAGACGTGGATCTCGCCGGTGGCCAGCTCGTAGGCGACCACGCCGGCCGACTTCTTGACGCCGTCGACCTCGGTGAGCAGCTGGTCCAGGACGTAGAACTCGTTGAAGAACTCCACGCCCTCCTTGACGCAGTTCTGGTACAGCGTCTGGAGGATCATGTGGCCGGTGCGGTCCGCGGCGTAGCAGGAGCGGCGGACCGGGGCCTCGCCGTGGTTGCGGGAGTGGCCGCCGAAGCGGCGCTGGTCGATGGTGCCGTTCGGCGTGCGGTTGAACGGCAGGCCCATCTTCTCCAGGTCGAGGACGGAGTCGATGGCCTCCTTCGCCAGGATCTCGGCGGCGTCCTGGTCGACCAGGTAGTCACCGCCCTTGACCGTGTCGAAGGTGTGCCACTCCCAGTTGTCCTCCTCCACGTTGGCCAGCGCGGCGGCCATGCCGCCCTGCGCGGCGCCCGTGTGGGAGCGGGTGGGGTAGAGCTTGGTCAGCACGGCCGTGCGGCTGCGCTTGGTCGACTCGATGGCCGCGCGCATGCCCGCGCCGCCGGCGCCGACGATGACAGTGTCGTACTTGTGGATCTTCATGATTCTCGCAGCCCCGTGCCTAGCGGATGTTCGGGTCGAAGGTGAAGATCACCAGCGTGCCCAGGACGATCGTCCACACCGTCGCGGTGTAGAGCAGACCCTTGAGCCACAGACGGCTCTTCACGCTCTCCGCGTAGTCGTTGATGATGGTGCGCAGGCCGTTGGCGCCGTGCAGCATCGCCAGCCACAGCATCGCCAGGTCCCAGACCTGCCACCACGGGGAGGCCCAGCGGCCGGCCACGAAGGCGAAGCCGACCTTGGAGACACCGCCGTCCAGCACGAGCTGGATCAGCAGGTGGCCGATGACCAGGAAGACGAGGACGACGCCGGACAGCCGCATGAACAGCCAGCCGTACATCTCGAAGTTGCCGCGGGTGGAACGCGGGGTCTTCTTGGTGCGCTTGCGCGGGGGCTCGATGACGGGCGCCGGGTTGTCGACGCCGTACGAGGCCTCGTACGCGCCGGAGCCCTCGACGGGGCCGATTCCGGTTGCGGTGGTCTCAGTGGACATGCGCGTCAGCTCCCGAACACGACTCGAGCGGCGTGACCGAGGACGGGGTAGATCGCGCCGAGCATCAGCACGATCCACACGCCGACGACGGTCCACAGCATCTGCTTCTGGTAGCGCGGGCCCTTCGACCAGAAGTCGACGGCGATGACCCGCAGGCCGTTCAGCGCGTGGAAGAGGATGGCCGCCACGAGGCCGTACTCGAGCACCGCGACCACGGGCGTCTTGTACGTCGATACGACGTTGTCGTAGGCCTCGGGCGAGACACGGACGAGTGCGGTGTCCAGCACGTGAACGAACAGGAAGAAGAAGATGAGGACGCCGGTGACTCGGTGAGCCACCCAGGACCACATTCCTTCCCGGCCGCGGTACAGCGTTCCAGCCGGCACGGAAGAACCCTCTCCAGAAGCGGGGACTGGGGCCTGCCGGCTTCGGTGTGTCGGACGGGCCCGGCCGGGTACGGTCCACCGGCCCCGGCCATCGTAGCGACGTGTTGTCGGAACGCTTACCCGGCCCCTGCCGATGTGATCAAACTGGCAATCAATGAGGCACGTACGGCCTACTGGGACGTTCCGAACCGGGAGATTCCGGGGCGGTCCCCTCCGTAGCGGCTGTGCTGTCGGCGTAGTCCCGGACGAGCCGGGCGAGGCGGCCGCGGGCCAGCCGGCGCAGCTCCTCGGCGGCCGCGACCCGCTCGTCCTCGGGATCGTTGTTCCATCGTGACCGGATTCCGGCCAGCACCTGATCGGCCGCCTCGTCCGGCGCCACATCGTCCAGACAGATCACGAACACGTGTCCGAAGCGGCTCTCGTACGCGGCGTGCGCGGCGCTGAGCGCGGTCTGCGCGGCGGAGTAGGCGCCGTCGGGGAGCAGGGTGAGCGACTCGCCCGCCAGTGCCTCCGCGAGATCGGCCGGCGCCAGGTCGTACGCCGCCTCGTCGGCCGCGGCGAGCAGGGCGGGCAGATCGGGGTAGGGGCGGTGGGCGGCGATCCGGCGGGCCCAGCGCAGGCTGCGGCAGCAGGTCAGCAGGGCGCGCTCGGCCTCGTCTGCGGGGACCGTGTTGAAACGGTGCGGGTCGGGCGTGAGGTGCGGGCGGTGCGCGGGCAGCGTGGGTCCTCGGCGAGGCAAGGCCGCGGTGGTGTGTGCACGCGGCGTGTGGGTCGGCAGGGGATGAGGTGACAGAAGTGACATCACGTTATCGAGGTCGGTCGGAGGCTGTCCGCGGAAGTCCGGGATTTCACCCGGACGGGGAAGTTTCGGAACCGGCGGTGGACGTGGGGGGTCGGAGGAGGTCGTGGGTGTCGGTGGTGGGCCGTAGGTTCGGAGGAGTGAACAGGGACGTGTGCGTGCGGGTGGGTGTGGCGGAGTGCTGAGGTGAGGGCCGGCGTGGAGAGGAGGCTCGTGCGGTGAGCGGCCGGAGGAGAAGGGTCCCGGATCCCAGGACGCCCGGGGGGCGCCGCGGGTTGCTCCTGGGCGCCGGGGTCGTCGTGGCGGGCGGCGCGGTGGCGGCCGCCGTGACGCTGTGGCCCGCCGGTGACGGCGGCGGGGGCGGCGGGACGCGCGCCTCCGGCAGCGCCTCGGCGGGGGCGGGGTCCCCCAGCGCCTCGCCGTCGCCGAGCCGCAGCTATCCGCTGTCGAAGCCGCCGCGCACCATCCCCGCCGTGCGCGCGCACACCGCCGCCCACGGACCGGGCTGGCGCCCGGCGTTCGGCGCCCGGGTCGTGGTGGACGACGACGCCCTCGCCGGCGAGGGGAAGCTGCTCGCGGGCGAGCTGAGGATGACGTACGGCGGGCGCGGCGGGGCCCGGGCCGGGGACGTGGAGCTCGCGCTCGGCGGGAGCGGCGGCGCCGAGTCGTACACCCTGACGGTCGGTGACGGCCGGGTGCGGATCGCCGGGCCGGGCCGGTCCGGCGTCTTCTACGGCACCCGCACGCTGAAACAGGAGGTGCACGACGGCGGCACGGCACCCGAGGGCGTCGTGCGCGACGGGCCGGCCAAGCCGGTGCGCGGGTTCATGCTCGACATCGCCCGCAAGCACTTCACCGCGGACTGGATAGAGGACCGGGTCCGCGAGCTGGGCGACCTGAAGTACAACGAGATCGGGCTGCACTTCTCCGACGACCAGGGCTTCCGCATCGCCTCGGACACCCACCCCGAGGTGGTCTCCAGGGAGCATCTGACCAAGGCGGAGGTGAAGCGGATCGTGGACCTGGCGGCGAGCCGGCACATCGCCGTCGTCCCCGAGATCGACTCCCCGGGACACCTCGGTGCGGTGATCGCTGCCCACCCCGACCTCCAGCTGCGCAACGCGGCGGGCGCGTCGGCGAGCCGGGGCACGCTCGACATCTCCAAGCCGGCGGCCGCGAAGATCGTCGACGAGCTGCTGGAGGAGTACGCGGACCTCTTCCCCGGTTCCGACTGGCATCTGGGCGGCGACGAGTACCAGGCACTGACCGCGTCCAACCCGGCCGCCTCCTACCCGCAGCTCGCCTCGGCGGCCGTGAAGCGGTACGGGGCGGGGGCGACCATCGCCGATCTGGCGACGGGCTGGCTGGGCGACCGCGCGGCGGTGGTCAACCGGAACGGGCGGACGCCCCGCGCCTGGAACGACGGCTTCTACCGCTCGGTGAGGAAGGCGAGCGTCTCCAAGGACATACGGGTCGCCTACTGGACGGGCAAGGAGATCGGGGCCCGGCAGCCCACCGAGTACCTCGCGGCCGGCCGCGAGGTCGTCAACTACAACGACGAGTTCCTCTACTACGTGCTCGGCGAGCCGCAGACCTTCGTCTACCCGACCGGGCAGCGCATCTACGAGCAGTGGACACCCCGGGTGCTGCGCGGCACGACGGCGGTCCCGGCCTCGTACGACGACCGCATACGCGGCGGGGTGTTCGCGGTCTGGTGCGACCTGTCGGGCGCGCAGACCCAGGACCAGGTCGCGGCCGGCATCCGGATGCCGCTGCGGGCGCTGGTGCAGAAGCTGTGGGACCCGGGGACGCCGGAACTGTCCTGGAAGGAGTTTCAGGGCCTGGCGGACCGGGTGGGGTGAGACGCCGGGCGTGAACAGGCGGGAACTGGCCGGAAGTTGACTGTCGGGGGGTGGTGCGCGAGGGGCGGAAGGGGGTCCTGGGTCGCCTGTGTTCTGTTGCGCTTCGTAGTGGCAAAGCGCGTTTCCCGTGAGAAAGTGGCGCCTCGCGAGGCGTTCCGGGGAGGGGCGATGAGTCTTGTGGACCTGATCGGCGAGGCCGACGCACGGGGGCTGGCAGCGAGCGGGTTGGCTTGTTTGGACCGGTGCGTGCCGTTGCTCGGGGGCGGTGACGAGGTGCTGCGGCGCCTGTGGGCCTGCCTGGCCGGGGACGAGGGCGCGGCGGGGGAGTGGGGCGAGTGGGCGGAGCGGGTCGCCAAGGCGCGGGGTGAGCTGCCGGGCGCGGGGGACCACGCGGCCGACCCGGCCGTCGTGGCGGCACGGGGGATGCTCGACGGGGTGCCCGACGCGCTGGGCGAGGAGGCCCTGCGGGTGTGGGCCGAGGAGTGTTCGGTCGCCGCGCTCCGGGTGCACCGGCTGCTCGACCCGTCCGCCCCGGGCGGCGGTCCCGACCCGGTGGCGGCGTACCGCGAGGGGCGTACGGAGGGGGCCGCCCCGCTCGTCACGGCGGAACTGCGGCGCCAGGCGGCCGTGCTGGAACTGGTCGCCGAACACGGGACGGCGGGACTGCGGCCGGCGCTCGAGGTGTGCACGGAGGGCCGGCGGGTGCTGCGTGCGGTGGTCTCCCGGCGGGCGCGCGGCCGGAGATGACCGGGGCGGCGGCCCGGGTCCGGCGGCCGCCGGTGGACCGAGGGGATGTGCGCGGCGGGCCCTGAAGCGACGGCCGGGGCCGCCACCCCCCACAGGAGAGGCCCCGGCCGTCGCGTGGCACGGGTCGCGCGGCGGCCCGCACTTCCTACAGCGCCGGGCCTGCGTTTTCTGTCACACCGCGGCTCGTCACGAGTCGGTTGCGGCCCGTGGAGACGTGGACGGGGACCGGTTTCACGCCGTAACGTGCCATTCGCGCCGGACTGCGAAGCCCACCGTACGGACGACGACCGACGAACGCACGGTGGGGGGCGGCGCCGGTGCGGGCGCAAAGGGAGTAGCGGTGGGGGACGACGCGGAGCTGACCGCCGCGGTGTGCGCGGCTCAGGACGGCGACGAGACCGCGTTCCGGACCGTGTACCGCGCGGTGCACCCCCGGCTGCTCGGGTACGTCCGCACGCTCGTCGGCGACGCGGACGCCGAGGACATCGCCTCCGAGGCCTGGCTACAGATCGCCCGTGACCTGGGACGGTTCAGCGGGGACGCCGACCGCTTCCGCGGCTGGGCCGCCCGTATCGCCCGCAACCGGGCCCTGGACCACATACGGATGCGCGGGCGCCGCCCGGCGATCGGCGGCGACGAGAGCGAACTGGCCGGCCGGGCCGCCGAGTCGGACACGGCGGGCGAGGCCATCGAGGCGCTGGCCACCGACCGCGCCCTGGCGCTGATCGCCCGGCTGCCGCAGGACCAGGCGGAGGCGGTGGTGCTGCGCGTGGTCGTCGGCCTCGACGCCCGGACCGCCGCCGAGACGCTCGGCAAACGCCCGGGCGCCGTCCGCACCGCAGCGCACCGGGGTCTCAAACGGCTCGCGGAGCTGCTGGGAGCGGACGCGGAGTCAACGGGCGCCCTTGATGCGCTCCCCCCACAGAGGCAACCGCGGGTACGCGCGGTGACGTCCGCAAGTGTGACGCGGTCGCGTTCGCGGACGCAGAAGGATGTGTGATGGCCGACGAGCAGTACGGGTGGCTGGACCGCGACGCGGCGGAGCGTCTGTTGCGCGGGGAGCCGCTCCGAACCGTCGACGACGAGGCCCGTGCGCAGGCCGAGCAATGCTCATGACTTGTGGATCGGTCTTCGGGACGGCACGCGAAGGGCGTACCTTCCCGAATGATCCTGTATCGGTCACCAAGTCAGGCCCGCG
>NZ_JOHS01000072.1 GCF_000725625.1 Streptomyces sp. NRRL F-6676 | reverse complement strand
ACGATCCACGGCCGAGTACTCACACCATCACGAACGGCCGAATCTTCACACCGGTCACGGCCAACCAGCACGTTTCACCAAGATCGTGTTACGAGCTCAACGGGGTGGGCCCCGCCCGCGTTGCCCCACGCGCGCGGACTGTGAGGTGCTACCGCTTTCGCGTCGTTTCCCGGCGGAGTCGAGCGCCGTCCTGATTCGGCCACCGTGAGGGGGGGCCGAGGTGAACAGGGCTGCCGGCGGCTCGACCGAACCGCGCGGCATTGCTCCTGATGCGGGCAATGCCGCGAACGGATTCGGTACGCGGGGCGAGCGGGGCGGCATCGAATTCCAGCCGATGGCAGGCAAAGCCGAGAACGCTGTCCTGAACGACGAAGAAATTCGGCCAGGTAGCCCGGCCGACATTCCTGGCGCCGTGTGCGCAAGGTGGAACAGCGGTTCTCAACCGCTCGGCATCCGGTGAGTCGAGATGTCGTCGAGCGGAGCGGATATGGGGGCGCGTGGCTCGGTTTCGCTCTCCGGCAGTGTCGTAGCGCCTGTCAGGAGCCGGCCGACCGGGGTGATGCGCCGCGCATGCGGATAAGCACGCCCTCAGGCGTTCCACGAGCTTCGTCCCCATTCCGGACTACGGGCGGGCGACGAGCGGGATCCACTGATACGCACCCTTGTGAACCCTTCGGTGCGCCCCTGGCGTGCCGAAACCGCGGACAGCATGCGGGTTGGCGGTGAAGAAACTATGAGGTTCGGATCGGCACCTCGTCAAGCGTGAAGCCACAGGTTCGCCAGGCTTGCTCGTTATGTCAGCGCAAGGCGGCAATCCAGTTGTTTGTAAGTCTTGGGGGTAATTCTTTGGCGTAAATTGGACATGTGCTTGACATGGGGCTCGCGGATGTAAGTAGCTTTGCGGGCGCTTGAATTGCGGCGTTGGGCGATGTGGATAGTTTCCTGGCGCATGCTTCGGGGCTGGATTACAACGGCATAATGAGGGGTGGGGTGGATGTCTCATGCGTAGACGCATGAGCACAGCCGGGTTGGCCGCGTTGGCGGCCACGGCTCTGGCGATGGCCGGGGGGCTGGTTTCGCTGCCGCAGCCGGCGGCTGCCGCGGCGACGTGCACGGGTGGCGCCTCCAGCGACTTCAACGGCGACGGACTGGGCGACACGGTCGTCGCGGACCCGAACGCCACGGTGAACGGCGCGGTACGGGCCGGACTGGTGCGGGTGGTGTTCGGTGGCGGTAAGGGTGTCTCCGAGATCTCGCAGGCGACCACCGGCATGAAGGCGTCTCCCGAGCGCGGTGACCAGTTCGGCTACTCGCGTACGGCCTATGACGCGGATGGCGACGGATGCACGGACCTGGTGATCGGGGCACCGTACGAAGACATCCGGGAGGGCGGGACCGATCTCGTCGATGCCGGTGCCATCTGGGTCATCCACGGAACGCCCGCGGGAATCGGTGCCGGTTCGGCCATCGAGACCTACACCCAGCACGAGTTCGATGCGAGCACGGCGACCGAGGAGTACGACCGCTTCGGTTTCGCCCTCAAAGCGGGTGTGACGTCCACCGACTCCCCCTATCTGGTCATCGGCGTGCCCGGCGAGAACGTCACCAGCCAGGGCAAGGACTACGCGGACGCCGGCTGTGTCCACTACATGCGAGGCACGACGAAGTACACCGTCAACCAGGACGATCCCGGGGTGCCGGGTGTCGTCGAGGCACACGATCGCTTCGGCTACTCACTGGCGGGCACGAATCGCTATTTCGCGGTGGGTGCGCCGGGCGAAACGATCGGCGACGACGCGGTGTTCGCCGGTGCGGTGACCGTGTTCGACCACACCATCACCGATGGCGTGCCGACCGGCCTCGTCGGCCTCGACCAGGGTGCCAAGAACGACGGTCTGGCGGGAGTCGCCGAGGCCAACGACCAGTTCGGCTCGTCGATCGACATGACGAACTACCGGCCCAGCGACCAGACCTACAATTCCGACGCCCTCCTGGCCGTCGGTGCTCCGGGTGAGGGCATCGGCGAGGCCGCGGGAGCGGGGACGGCCACGGTGATCCGTGTCCAGCCGTCGGGTGCCTATACGGAGACAGCGCCCATCGACGCGGACAAGACCGACGTCGAGGGCGTGGCGACCGAAGGCGACTTCTTCGGGCAGCGTGTGGCGATCAGCAACATGGACACCTCGGTGGTCAGCAGTGACGCCACCATCCGACTGGCGGTGGGCATCCCCGGGCGTGAAGTCGGCGGTGTCAAGGACGCCGGGGTGGTGCAGCTGTTCCGGCCCCTGGACAGCACCATCGGGGCCAACGACGCGATCATCAGTCGCACGACGGGAGGCGGTGTCCTGCCGGGCACGGCGACTGCCCGTGACTACCTCGGTATCAGCCTCGTCTCCGGCAGCGTGAACCTGTACGTCGGCGTGCCCTACAGCAAGGAGTCCGACACCGCGGCAGGGGTCCTGTACGTGATCCCGTGGACGGACATCAACGGCACGACGAGCTCCGGGACGACGACCATCAAGCCGGGCGCCGGAGGCGTTCCCGATGCCGGGACCTCCTTCGGCGTGGTCGGGTGACGGCGTGATGGTCAGAGAGAAGCAGGCCCCTATGAACCACCGTCCCGTCAGAGGCAGCCGGGGGCGGCGGGCCACTGTGATCGCCTTGACACTGACCGCACTGTTGGCTTCCGGTCTGGGCCTGCTGCCCAGCTCCGGCGCGGAGGCTCCGACAGCCGCGGCCGCGGACGGAGACACGCCGCCGGGTGCGGTGGGTAGCGGTGATGCCCAGGCCAGAGCGATTGCCTCCGGCAGAAGTGTGGAAGTACTCGCACTGCGTGATGAGCGCAGCACCACCGTGGCCAATCCGGACGGCACCTTCACCACCACCGAGTACGTCCAGCCCATACGTGCTCGCAGGAATGGCACATGGCAGGCCATCGACACCACGCTCGTCAAGCAGGCCGACGGCACGTACGCCCCGAAGGCCGCTCTGACGCCGATGGCGTTCTCAGGCGGTGGCGACGCGACGTTCGCCCGGCTGGAGAAGGACGGACGGTCACTGTCCCTGGGGTGGCAGACCGAGTTGCCCAAGCCCAGTGTCACCGGCTCCACGGCCACGTATGCCAACGTCTTCGACGGTGTCGACATGCAGGTCACTGCCGGCGCGGAGGGCTTTTCCCACGTCCTGGTGGTCAAGGACGCCAAGGCCGCGGCCAATCCGGAACTCGCCAAGCTCCAGCTCCCGGTGACGACTGACTCCGTCACACTGTCGAGAACGGAGGCCAGCGGTCTCCGGGCAGAGGACAGGACGAGCGGTGGAACCGTGTTCGAGGCACCGCAGCCGATGATGTGGGACTCCAGTCAGGGCACGGCAGGGAACGGCAACACCTCGCCCAGCCCGTCGCCGACCGCCTCGGCCACGGGCGGCACGGGCCGTACGGACGAAGCCGGTACGGTGACCCCACCGGACGGCGCCCGGGTCGCCGAAGTGGGAGTGGACGCTTCCGCGGACCGGGCGACTCTCACCCCTGACGCCGGTCTCCTCCAGGGGAAGGACACTGTCTACCCCGTCTACATCGACCCGGTGTACAAGACGGCCAACCGCACCAGTTGGACGATGGTCTCCTCGTACTACTCGGGATCGTCGTTCTGGAAGTTCAAGGACGACGAGGGCGTGGGCCGGTGTCCCGCCGACGTCTCCTACCGCTGCGCCAGCAGCAACGACGTCAAACGTCAGTTCTTCGCGCTGCCGACGGGGTCGTTCGAGGACAAGGACATCGTCAAGGCCGAGTTCGCGGTGACGATGGTGCACACCTACAGCAAGTCGGCGAAGGAGGTGCAGCTGGGGCGGGTCAACTCCTCCGGCGCCAGCGCGATCAACTCCGGAACCGACTGGGACAACCAGCCCTCCCTCAAGGACGCGATCACTTCGCAGTCGCCGACCAATCCGGCCGGCTCCTGCACCTCCACGAATCAGAACGTGCGCTTCAACGTGCGGAGCACCGTACAGAAGGCGGCCGACAGCGGCTGGGACACGACCACGTTCCGGCTGAAGGCCGCAGACGAGGATGACTACTCGTACTGGAAGCGCTTCTGTGGCAACGCCCATCTGGAAGTGACCTACAACCGGCCTCCGTTGCAGCCGGCCATGACCGACCTCACGATGACACCGGGCGGCGTGTGCGAGTACGGCAAAGCCGACGAGCACTACGTCGACAAGGCGCCAAAGCTGAAGGCGGTCATCAAGGACCTCGACCACGGTGACACAGGCAGCAACACCGAGACGCTGCAGGCGCAGTTCCACGTGTGGTGGACTTCGGGCGGTACCACCCACGACAAGTACACCTTGTCGAAGAAGATCAGCACGACGGACGCCACAGCCAGTGGCCAGACCGGACGGGCACTCTTCTCCTACACCGTGGGAACGGACTCGACCTACGATCCGGACGACGCGGCCTACACGATCCCGCAGAACGTCACCATCGGCTGGGCGGTACGAGGCTCCGACGGCCAGTCGTGGGGGCCGTGGTCACTCGCGGGTGACGCGACCCGCTGCCAGTTCATCTACGATGCCACCGCACCCAAGGCCCCGACGGTCACCTCCACCGAATACCCGGACGACGACGTCTGGCATGCGGGCGCGGGCGACTACGGCAGTTTCACCTTCGACTCCGCCTCCACGGACGTGGCCTCGTACAAGTACCGCTTCAAGGGGGACAGCACCTGGAAGAGCGTGAACGCGGAATCCACCGGGGGACCGGCCACCGTGCGATGGATGCCGCCGGACGAAGGCCCCATGTATGTGGAGGCGAAGGCGGTCGACGGGGCCGGCAACGCGCAGAAGACAACCACCGCGTACACCTTCCTGGTCAGTGACGGCCGTGCCCCCGCGGCCGGCTGGACATTGGGCGAGGCCAAGGGTTCCACCACCGCGATCGGTACCTCCGGCTCGCCGAACGCGACACCCGGCTCCGGTGTGACCTTCGGGAACGAGGGCCCGCTCGGCCCTACGGACACCGCCGCGACACTCGACGGATCGGACGGTGCCTACCTGGACGCGGGCCGGTCCGCGGTCGACACCAGTAAGACCTTCTCCGTCAGTGCCTGGGTGAACATCTCCGAGAGGCCCACCGACGACGTGACAATCGTCAGCCAGGACGGCACCGGGGCTCCCGGCTTCGACCTCGGCTACGACGTGGACACCCAGTCCTGGACGTTCCGTACGCCCGCGAACGACATGGAGGGCATGGGCACGTGGAAGGTGTCCGGCGCGAAGGCCCTGCCGGGCAGCTGGACCCACCTGATCGGTGTCTACGACGCCGAACTGGGCACGCTCAGCCTGTTCGTCAACGGCGACCTGCTGGAGGAGGACGTTCAGAAGCGCCGTACGACCTGGAACGCGACGGGCCCCCTGCAGATCGGCCGGAAGCTGTCCCTGGACGGCTACACCGGCAATTTCAAGGGCAGCATCGCGGATGTCAAGGTCTACGACCGGGTCGTACCGGAGGCTGAGGGTGAGCACCTCGGCGGCATCTCCGCGAGTCAGCTCGCCTATTGGCAGGTCGATTCGGCAACGGACGGTGTTGCCCCCGAGGCCGCCGGTGGAGTGGGCCTCAGTCTGGGCGGAGGTGCCTCCGTCTACCTGCCGGACGACTCCTGCGATCCGGAAGTCGATCCGGAGTGCGGAATGCCGGCCGACGCTCTGTGGGGTGATGGCCACCTGGTTCTCAATGGCACCGACGCCTACGCCGCCAGAGCGGCAGGGCTGCTGGCCAAGGAGGACAGCTTCACCCTCACGGCGCGGGCCCGGCTCGCCACCGCCGGATCGACCAAGGACCAGACGGTGCTCTCACTGGCCGGTACGAACGGCAGCGCGGTCATGGTGAGGTACGCGGCTTCCGCGGACCGCTGGCAACTGACGGCCACCGACAAGGACGACACTACCGCTACGTCCTCGGTCGTCAATGCCGCAGGTGTGCTGCCCAGCAACGAAGGCGACGGCGACCATCTGGCGATCGTCTACTCGGCGGTCTTCGGCGAGGTGCTCCTGTACGTGAACGGAACGCTCGCCGCACAGTTGCCCTGGGACAACGAGTGGGATTTCACCACGGCGTCGCTCCAGGTAGGCCGCACACTCACCGGCGCCACCGGGTCCGCCTACTTCAACGGTGCCGTTGACGAACTGCGTGTGTACCGCGGCGCGCTGGACGCGAGCATGGTGCCGACCGTGGCCGTGCTCCCGTCAGGCGAGAACATCGAGGAAACCGTCACCTGACAGCACCGGCACAGAGCGGGTGTCCTGCCACCGAACCACAAAGTCGGTCGCCGGACACCCGCTCCGCCTCGCAATGTCCCACGCACCTTTTCATGCTGATGATCCTTTCTTCCCCGTGGAGCTGTGATGAGAGCGCCCTACCGGTCACGGTGGCGCATACCGGTGCGGAGCACAGTGCTCGGCATCGGTATCGCCCTGGCCGTCGGCCTGTTGCCGCAATACGCCCCTGAGGCAGCGGCCAAGGATGACGGCCTGACCAGGCCCGCGACCCAGAAGAACCTCGATGATCCGGTCAGAGGCAGGAACGTCAAGGCCAAGAGGTATGCCGGGAGGGACCAGGCGGCCAAGTCGGCCGTCAAGGCAGCCGCTGAAGTGAAGTGGCCCAAGGCCGCGTCCGAAAAGGTCACGCTGGCTCCGGCTGCGAGGACCGGAAGGCCCGCTGAAGCCGAGAAACTCCCCATCAAGGTGGCGGCCACCGGCGAAGCCGGCCCCGGCTCGGTGCGTGTGGCGCTGCTGGACCGGAAGAAGTCCAAGGCGGTCGGCATCGACGGGCCACTGGTGACCTTGTCCCGTGCGGACGGTGGCGAGAAGGCGGCGCCCGTCCAGCTGAGCCTCGACTACGCGGACTTCGCCGGCGCCTACGGTGGTGATTTCGGCTCACGACTGCGGTTGGTCCAATACCCGTCCTGCGTACTGACCACTCCGCAGAAGAAGACGTGCGCCACGCCGAAACCGCTGGTCAGCAGCAACGACACCGCCAAGCGGACGCTGACGGCCCAGGTCGCCGCAGCGGCCGACACCGCGGGCGCCCACACCCAGCTGGGCAACGCCGAAGCGGCAGCCGACGACGCGAGCTCGGTAACGGTCCTCGCGGCGACCGCCGGGTCCTCCGGGGACCAGGGCGACTACGCGGCGACACCACTGAAGGCGTCCTCACAGTGGAGCGTTTCCAACTCCTCGGGGGCCTTCAACTGGTCGTACCCGATCAGCGCGCCGCCGGTGCCGGGAGGCTCGGCCCCCAGCGTCTCCCTCGGGTACAGCTCCCAGTCCATCGACGGACAGACCGCGACGACCAACAACCAGGGGTCGTGGATCGGTCAGGGCTTCTCGTACGAGCCCGGATTCATCGAGCGCCGTTACAAGCCGTGCGCCGATGACGGCCACGACGACACCTACGGCGACGAGTGCTGGGCGAACGACAACGCGACCATCTCGCTCGCGGGCGGCGCCACCGGTGAACTGATCAAGGACGACACCACCGGTGAGTGGCATGTCAGCTCCGACGACTTCTCCAAGATCGAAAAGCTGACGGGCGCCACCAACGGAGACAACAACGGTGAGTACTGGAGGGTCACCGACGACACCGGGATCCAGTACTACTTCGGCCTCAGCCACCTGCCCGGATACGCCTCCGGGGACGAGGAGACCGACTCCGCCTGGACCGTTCCCGTCTACGGGGACGACAGCGGCGAGCCGTGCTACGACGCCACCTTCGCCAAGGCCTACTGCACCCAGGCATGGCGCTGGAACCTCGACTACGTCGTCGACACCCACGGCAACGCCACGTCCTACTACTACGCCAAGGAGACCAACTACTACACGCAGGGCCTCAAAACCGGTGAGAACGGCAAGTCCTACGTGCGAGGCGGCTACCTCAAGCGCATCGACTACGGTCAACGGGATCAGAAGGTCTACGACACCGAACCGGCCGCCCGCGTCGTCTTCACCACCTCCGAGCGCTGCATCGGCGATCTCACGGACTGTTCCCCCGACGCGCTGACGGACGCGAAGGCCGCGGACTGGCCCGATGTCCCCTGGGACAGCAACTGCAAGGCGGACACGAAGTGTGCCGGGCAGAACTCCCCCACGTTCTGGACCCGCAAGCAGCTCGACAAGATCACCACCAGGATCCGCACAGGCGACTCCACCTACGACGACGTCGACGTCTGGACACTGGACCACGTCTTCACCGACAACGGTGACGGCTCGAAGTCGCTGTGGTTGAAGTCCATCGACCACACCGGCAAGGTCGGAACCGACGCGTCGGTCCCCTCCGTGAAGTTGTACGGAAAGCAGCTCGCCAACCGGGTCGACGCCGCCGACGACAACATCCAGCCGTTCATCCGCTTCCGCATGTCGGCGGTGGAGAGCGAGTCCGGCAGTGTTCTGTCCGTCAACTACGCGGATACGCAGTGCACGTCGTCCGACCTTCCCACTGTTGGCAAGTCCACAGTGCGCTGCTACCCGGTCAAGTGGAACCCGCCGGGTGAGAGGGACCCCATCACCGACTGGTTCCACAAGTACGTCGTCTCCTCCGTCGTCGAACAGGATCTGGTGGCCGACAGCCCCGACCAGGTCACCTCGTACACGTACCTCGGTGACGCCGGCTGGCGTAAGGCGAAGCCGGATGGCATCACCAAGTCCGAGTACCTGACATGGAACGACTGGCGCGGTTACGGCAAGGTCCGCGTCGAGACCTCCGACGGCACGGAGAACACCTCCAACACCAGAACCGAACACGTCTTCTTCCGCGGCCTGGACAGCGGCACCACGTCGTCGACGGTGAAGGACTCCACCGGCACCACGTACACGGACGACGACTGGAAGTCCGGCTTCGAACTGGAGACCACGACGTACGACGGCGACAAAGTCGTCGAGAAGTCCATCAACACGCTCTGGAGCAAGTCCACCGCGACTCAGACCGAGGACTGGGGCACCCGCACCGCCCGTTTCATACGGCCCGAACGCACTGACACGTACGAGGCGCTGTCCAGCGGCGGTTGGCGGCAGTCGGCGTCCACCACGAGCTACGACGCGCTCGGCCGAGTGGTCCAGGTGGCCGACTACGGCGAGACGAATGTCGACGACAACAAGTGCACCCGCACGCAGTACGCCGACAACGCGAGCAAGCACATGTACGCGTACGTCGCGCGCGTCGAAGCGGTCGACGTGGACTGCTCCGCCACACCTGACCGTTCGAAGGACGTGCTCTCCGACGAGGTGTCGCTCTACGACGGCACGACCACGACCGGCGCAGCTCCCACGACCGGCGACGTGACCACGACCAAGCGCCTGTCGTCACATGACGGCACGGTCGCCACGTACCAGACCGTGTCCACGACCACCTACGACCAGTACGGCCGTCCGAAGACGATGAAGGACGCGCTCGGCCACACCAAGTCGGTCGACTACACCGACACGTACGGTCTGGCCACCGCCAAGACGGAGACGAACCCGCTCGGCTGGATCACGAAGACCGAGTACGCGCCGGCATGGGGCAATGTCACCGCCCAGGTCGACGTGAACGGCAAGCGCACCGACATGGCCTACGACGGCCTGGGCCGTCTCACCTCGGTGTGGCTGCCCGATCGCCCCAAGGCGTCCGACTTCCCGGCCTCCGTGAAGTACACCTACGGCATCCGCACCACCGGACCCGACTACGTGAAGACGGAACGGCTGAAGAAGGGCGGAACGAGCTACAGCACCGAGTACACGCTCTACGACGGTCTGCTCAGGCCCCGCCAGGTCCAGACGGAGGGTCTGCAGGGGACTCGTCTCATAGCGGACACCTATTACGACGGCTCCGGCCGCATCGTCCAGACCAACGACACCTACTCGGCCGCCGACCCACCGAGCAGCACGCTCTTCGGCCCGCGGAACGCCGACATCGACGGGCAGACCGTCACCGAGTACGACGGCGACGGCAGGGTCAGAGCCGAGGTCTTCAAGGTCGCCGGCATCGAGAAGTACCGCACCACCTACGCCTATGACGGCGACCGAGTGCACATGGATCCGCCGACCGGCCAGACCCCGACGACCACCATCACGGACGTCCGCGGCAACACGGTCGAACTGCGGGAGTACAAGGACAGTGCTCCGCAGCCCACGGGCACGAGAGCCGATTACATCTCCACGAAGTACACCCGCACCGTCGACGGCAAGCTGACCAAGGTCACCGACGACGCGGGCAACATCTGGACCTACGCATACGACCAGCGTGGTCGCAAGAAGTCGGCAACCGACCCGGACACCGGAACGTCCGCTTTCGGTTACGACGACCTGGACCAGCAGACCTCGGTGACCGACTCCCGCGGCAACACCACGAGCACCGTCTATGACGACCTCGGCCGCGTCAAGTCGACCTGGCAGGGCGCGGCGGACACCGGCACCAAGCTGTCGGTCTCCACGTACGACTCGGTCGCCAAGGGTGAGTTGTACGGCACCTACACGTACAAGGACGGCGCGGTCTACTCGTCGGTGACCCATCCGGTCCTCGACTCCGCCAACGACTACCAGCCCACCACCACCAAATACACGCTTTCCAAGTCGGCCGAGCCGGAACTGGGCGGCACGTACGAGTTCAACGCGCAGTACAACGACGACGGGACGGTCCAGGGCCAGAACTATCCGGCGGCGGGCGGGCTGTCGGCCGAGGCGATCTCCTACCAGTACGACGACCTCCAGCGGCCGATCGCCCTCAACAGCTCCCTCGGTGGCGGGAGTTATGTCACGGACGTGACCTACTCGCCGACCAGCCAGCTTGAGCAATTGGAGCTGAACACCGGAGGCAAGTCCGACAAGAAGACCTGGCTCACCTATTCCTACGAACAGGGCACGAAGCGCCTGGCCAACGCCCGCGTCGACGTCGGCAGCGCAACCTCGGTGGCGTACGACGCCGATTACACGTACGACGCCGGCGGCAACGTCACCTCCATCGTCGACAACCCGACGGGCGGCGCTCGCGACGTACAGTGCTTCCGCTACGACGGGCTGCAGAGGATGACGGAGGACTGGACGTCCTCCAAGACCCCTGATGGAGCTGTCGGCACGGGAAGCACGGACGCGGCCTGCACCTCCGCTCCCTCATCGTCGACGGTCGGCGGAGTCTCCCCCTACTGGCGCTCCTACGGCTACGACAACCTCGGAAACCGCACCAGCGAGACCGATCACGGCATCGCGGGTGCGGCCACCGAGGCCAAGAGCTACACCTACAGCGAGAAGGGGGAGGGCCCGCACCAGCTCACCACGGTCGTCACCGACAGATCCGCGACCGACACCACCCCGGCGATCAAGTCCCAGAACAGCTACCGCTACGACGACGCGGGCAATACCGACACCCGAGTTCTGGGCGGCGACACCCAGACCCTGACCTGGGACAAGCAGAACGAGCTGACCAAGGTCACCAACGCCGACGGCAGCACGTCGTCGTACACCTATGACGCGTCCGGC
This sequence comes from Streptomyces sp. NRRL F-6676, assembly GCF_000725625.1. Taxonomy (GTDB): domain Bacteria; phylum Actinomycetota; class Actinomycetes; order Streptomycetales; family Streptomycetaceae; genus Streptomyces. The sequence continues at coordinate 13,887 of NZ_JOHS01000072.1, read as the reverse complement.
GCCCGTCTGCTCCGCAAGACGAAGGCGGAGACGACGTTCTACCTGCCGGGAATGGAGCTGCACCTCGACAACTCCACGAAGGCGGTCACGGCCAAGCGCTACTACTCGCTGGGCGACCAGACCGTGGCGGTTCGTGACTCCAGCGGCGTGACCTTCCTCGCCGGTGACCACCACGGCACCGCCGAACTCGCGGTCAACGCCACGACCGGCGAGACACAGCGCCGCCGCCTCGACCCGTTCGGCGCGGCCCGCGACGCCGACTCGGCCGATCCCAACAAGTGGGTCGACGACAAGGGCTTCGTAGGCGGTACGAACGACACCACATCGGGCCTGGTCAACCTGGGGGCCCGGGAGTACGACTCGGACAGGGGCCGCTTCATATCCGCCGACCCGGTCGTCAACTTCGACAACCCGCAACAGATCAACGGCTACGCCTACAGCTACAACAACCCCGTCACCTACTCCGACCCCTCCGGAACCTGCGCCGAGGTCGACTGCCCCACGCGGCCATGCCCGTTGTGCGAGAACACGACTCCGGGCCACGAGCCAGGGCCGATCCGTCTCTCCGCGAATGCGAGGGCGGCCGGCTTCACCTTGGAGAAGGCGCTCGGCCAGGACACCGCTGCCGCGGTCAGGGCACGCGCCGCCCAGGCCAAGGCTGACGCCGCCAAGGCGAGAGCCATCGGCATAGCCAAGGAACTGGGCAAAATCATCGCCGACGAGCTCGGCATCACCGACGCGCTGGACTGCTTCACCACGGGCGCGCTCGGCGCCTGCGGATCCACCGTCCTGAACGTCGTCAGCTCCGTCGTCAGTGGCGGACCACTCGGCAAGCTCATCGCCAAGTACTGGTACCGAGTCAACAAGGCGTACGCCCTGGGCAAGCGGATCGTCAATCTGGCGAAGACGTTGTGGGGCGCGTTCAAGGACTGGAAGAAAACAAATAAGGCCGCAAAGGCGCTATGTAACAGCTTCGTCGGCGGAACTCTGGTCCTGATGGCCGACGGCAGCACGAAACGCATAGAAGACATCGACATCGGTGATGAGGTCCTGGCGACGGACCCAGAAACCGGAAAGACAAAGAAGGAAACGGTCACTGCCGAGATCAAGGGCGTTGGCCTCAAGCACCTCGTCAAGGTCACCGTCGACATCGACGGGAAGCGAGGCAGGAAGACAGCCTCTGTCACCGCCACCGACGGCCACCCCTTCTGGGTCCCCGAACTAGGCGAGTGGATCAAGGCGACCGGCCTGAAGGCCGGCGAATGGCTCCGCACCAGCGCAGGCACTCACGTCCAGATCACGGCGGTCAAACGGTGGACGGTCCAACGGGCGACGGTTCACAACCTGACCGTCGCGGGGGAGCACACGTACTATGTGCTGGCGGGACAGACGCCGGTCCTGGTTCATAACTGTGGTGGAGGGGATGACTACCTTTATCGCGGAGTTCCCAACGGGCATCCGAAGTATGACGACGCACTGGAGGGACGCGCCGTCCCGCACGGCGGACATAGCGATCCGGGGCGTCACGCAGGCGGCAATACGGATAGCGAATTCACGTCGTGGACTCACGACTATGAAGACGTAGCTCTTGACGCTGCCGATGAGCTGGGCCCCGGAGGGATTGTGATGCGAATACCGCATTCGAGTGTCCCAGCTGGAAGGGATGTACAGATTCATGGAACCGCACATGAGGTGTACGAGGAGTCCGAACACGCATTGCGCGGGGTGATTGACGGTGCGGAGATCAGTATCAATAGAGGGCCGTGGCACATACCCGGCGGCTGATGAGTGGTCCACTGTTGGCATGCTAGAAGCTGGCAGTTCGAAGCCGGGAAAGTTCGAGGGTTAAGTGGAGGGTGTCGTGGAAAGAAGTCGTCTAATTCAACTCCTCGCGGGAGAGGGTGAAGCGCGTCTTCTTTCCCGATCGGCTCTAAGTGCTGGCGCCGAGTATGAGGTCTGGCCTGAAGCTGTGCCAGTTCAGCGCCTACTCGCTGTGTACGAGAGGAGGGAGCGAGGTACTCGGCGATCCGGACAGTCTACGATCGGATTCGGTGACGCTCTTGATGCTCTCCGTGCGTACGACGGCGCCGATCTTTCCATCGGATTCATCGATGATCGCGGACGGGGTGGATATTATTTCCAGCTCTTTATGGATCCCGAGCTTGATGGAGTTGTCGCCTGTCTGGGAGTTGATTCCCCTCGCGGAGACTCAAATTCGTGAGGCATATCAAGGTCGCATGGAGCCACGGCTCTGCCGACGACCCAATGCTGTACCTCAGCGAGCTTAGTGACGACGGTTACGAGACTCGGAAGGTGCAGTTCTATCGGGATGGTCGATCCGAATGGGCGGACGGAAGCTACGAGACCGCTACGGTCGGACTTTCGGAAATTAAATTTCCTGCACTTGAGGAAATCTCCTGCCAGTCGGAGTTTGATGCCGAGTTGATCGATCCGAAGGAATTCGAGCAAGCGTGGATTCGATCGCGATCTAATTCGTAATGATTCCCGGAATCCTGCCCGAGAGCCCAGACTCGGGGTGACGCAATTCTCTGTTCTGATGAAAATGCCTCTGGGGCCCGCCGATATTCTGCGGGCCCCAGAGGCATTTGACGGCAACGGTGACGGCAACGTCAGTGGACGACGGCTGTGGTGGGTGGGTCGTCGGGGTCGTCGCCGGTGGGGCTGAGTGCGTCGCCGAGGGTGTCGATGGCCTGGCGCTGGAGGCGGAGGCGAACGTGGGCATAGACGCCGGCGGTGACACCGATGTGGGCGTGGCCGAGAAGTTCCTTGATGACCACGAGGTCGATGCCCTATTCCAGGAGCAGGGTGGCGGTGGAGTGCCGGAGGTCGTGGAAGCGGATCATCCGGAGTCCAGCACGGTGGAGGAGATGGCGGAAGCGGCGGGTGAGGGTGGTGGGCTCGAGAGGTCTACCGGTGGGGGTGGTGAAGACGAGCCCGTTGTCCGTCCAGCCCGTTCCGGCTGCCCGACGTTCTTTCTGCCGTCGCTCCTGGTGGATCTTGAGGGAGTTGATGCATTCGGTGGGGAGGGCGATGCGGCGTTCGGAGGCGCGGGTCTTGGTGTGCAGGATGGTCAGGCCGCCGGTGGGGGTGCGCTGGAGGGAGCGGTGGATGCTGGCGGTGCCAGTGTTGAGGTCGAGGTCTTCCCAGTGCAGCCCGAGGAGTTCGCCCTTGCGGAGCCCGGTGCGCAGGGCGAGTTCGTACAGGGCGTTCAGCCGGTCGCTGCTGGCTGCGTGGAGGAACTGCCGGGCCTCGCTCGCGGTGAAGGGCTTGAAGCGCCGAGGGCGGGGTGTGGGGGTCTTGATGTTGCGGGCGACGTTGCGGGGCAGGTCGTCTTCGCGGACGGCGTGCTCCAGCGCGGACTTGAGGACGGAGTGGACATAGGCCACGGTCAGGGGGGAGAGCCGCTTGCCGCAGCAATGGCCGATGGCGCAGCACTGCCGGCGGGCCGTGTCCCTTCCTTGGGCGCAGCACTGGCAGGTGGCGCGGAGTCCGTCGAGGAAGGTGCGGACGTCACGGGTGGTGAGCCGGGCGAGTTTCTTGGCCCCGAGGCCGGGGGTGAGGTGGAGGCGGACGCAGGCGGCGTAGCGGGTGTAGGTGTTCTCCCGTACCTGGTGGACGGCAACGCCGTTGAGCCAGTAGGTCAGGTACGCGCTGACGGTGCTGTCGGCTGCTGCGACGGGCAGGCCGAGGTTGCTGGCGGCGATCTTCTCGGTGAGCTTGGCGAGGGCTTCCTTGCGGGTGGTGCCGTAGACGCGGACGCGCTTGCGGGTGTTGCCGGGGGCGAGTACGTATCCGGCGGCCTCCCAGCGGCGGTCCTTGCGCTGGTAGACGGTTCCGTCGCCGTTGGCGCGGGAGCGGGTGCGGCGGGATGAGGCGGGGCGCGGCGTGGTCATCAGGCGGCGGCTTCCTGTTCGAGGCGGGCACGGATGAAGTCGGTGAGGGCGTGGGTGGGGATGCGGCGGGCGCGGCCGAGGGTGATCGAGGCGAGCTGGCCGGAGCGGAGCAGGTCGTAGACAGCGGAGCGACCGAGCTGGAGGCGGGCCATGACCTGGGGCACCGTCAGCAGATCCAGCGCCGGGGTCACCTCCGCGTGGAGGACGGCGAGCGGGGGCGAGGCCATCAACAGCCCCCTTCGGCCGCGAACTGCCGTTCCAGTTCCTTGCGATGCCAGACGTCGGCCGCGAGAAGGGCCGAGCCGGGGCTGTAGCCCGAGCCGAGGTAGTCCCAGTGACCGACGACGAGCGTGGTTGTCGGGCCGGACTCGGGCAGGCCGGTGTGGGTGCGGGCTTGTTCGGTGCGCCAGGTGCGGCGGGCGTCGCGCAGCGCGCCCAGGGTGGTGGAATAGCTGCGGGACTTGGTGGAGAAGTGGCCTCGGAAGCCGAGCATGTGTGCCCACTTCCAGAGCTTGAGGCCGGCGAATTCCGGCAGCCTGCCCAGGTCCCAGCAGGTGCGGATCATCTGCCGCACGTGCCGGGCGACGGTGAGCCGGGGCAGGGGGCGGGCCTGTCCGGTGCCGCCGCAGGTGGTGCACGGGAGCGGGGTTCCGTGGGGCAGGAGGGTGGCGCCGCGTCCCTGGCAGGGGCGGCAGAACAGGGCGTGGTCGAGGGTGCCGGAGGCGTCGGCGGATTTGGTGGCGTACTTGGCTACGTAGGCGGCCACGGCCTGGTCGGTGAGTTCGGCGTCGGTGCCGAAGGCGGCGATCTCGCGCACGTCGAGCTGTGTGCCCCAGGTGAGTTCGCGCTCCCCGATCGCGTCCGACGTGACGGCCACTCGGACTCGGAGGGCTGAGGTCCGGATGGCGTCGGTGAGCATGGCGGCGGTGGCAGACGGGGGCGGGGGCGTGGTGTTGCCGTCGGGGCCGTCGAGGCGGATGACGGCGTGGAAGTGGACCAGGCCGCGCTTTTGGTATTCGGCGACCTTGGCGAAGGAGACCCGCAGCACGGCGCGGGCGGCTTTCTGGGTGAGGCCGAGTCGGGCGGCGAGCTCGCGGCGCAGGTAGGTGGTGAAGCGGGCCCACAGGGCGGAGGCGTGGGCGTTGAACAGGACCGCGCCTGTGTAGTCGTACGTCGCCGGGTTCAGCGGCGTGCCCAGCAGGGCGTCGTTAGGTTCGTGGAGCTGGCGGCAGCGGCAGGGCCGGGTGCCGCCGCCGGGGCTGGTGGGGCGGTTGTGGACGGGGCCGAAGGAGGGTGCGGTGAGGGTGGCGAAGACGCGGGGGTGGGTGCGGACGGTGTCGGGGACGGTTTTTCCGCCAGAGAGGCCGGCGCGGATGAGGTGGTAGGTGTCGGCGGCGTAGAGGCGGGAGCAGGCCGGGCAGCGGGAGGCGCGGCGGTTGCCGCAGGTGGTGAGCAGGCTGCCCGTCGGCTCGTCCGACGTGTTGTAGGTACGCAGTACCTCGCCGGTCGTGGTGTCGACGGTGGTGGTGCGGCCGGTCAGGCGGACGGGTTCGGTGCAGCCGCCGAGGTGTTCGATCTGCTGGTGTGCGCGGTCGAAGTCGGGGTGGTTGACGAGGTGGAGCAGGTCCCGTAGGGCGGGGCTTGCCACGTGGCGCAGGTCCAGGGTGACCATTCGGGGCGTGTCCCTTCTGTTCGGGTGGGTGGCCCCGAGCAGCAACCAGCAAGTCAGGGAGGCATGTTGGTGCTGCTCGGGGCATGACGAACCAGACCCAGGGGCGGGCGTGGGTTCAGCGAGGGGAATTCGGCCGCTGTGGCCCGGGGTTCAGAGCTGAGCGAGTGCGGCGGTGGCCACCGGCAGGGCGATGCCCATGCGCGTGCCCAGGTGGGCGGCGGTGATCGGTGTTCCGTGCTCGGCGCGGTGGGTGTCCGCGATGCGCCGGGCCGCGTCCAGCAGGGCGGCCGGAAGGGCAGGGCCGGAAGCGCGTCGGCCCGTCATGGTGACGGCGACCGGCGGAGCGGCGGCCGGAGCCGGAGCGGGCTCCAGCTCTTCGATCAGGGTGGCGACGATGTCCGGGGCGGGCGTCGGGAGTGCCGATTCGGGTGATGGTGCGACGTCGGGCACCGGATCGGTGGCAAGGGTGGCGGCGGTGGCCTCCAGGTGCGGGGTGGGGCGGGTGAGGGTGTGGAACTGGGCGAGGAAGGCGGGGCCGACGTGGCCCCAGCCGAGGAGCAGGAGCGGAGCGACGGTGTCCAGGCAGGCCCGTCCGTAGCGTCCGGCCAGCAGCGGTTCGGCGGTGTTCAGCGCGAGGGTGAGCAGGCCGCACAGGTGCAGCAGCCGGGTGCCGGCCTTCAACTCCGCCTTGGGGACGCCGCGCAGGGCCAGGAACCGCAGCGCGACCAGGAGCCCGACGACGGACAGGTCGACCATGGGGGCGATCAGTGGCGCGATCGGGTGGGGGACGCCGAGCCGCAGGGCGAGCGCCCAGACGTTACCGAAGGAGAAGACGAAGGCCAGGGCCGCGATGACCGCCATGACCACGGTCACGGTGCGCCGGGTGAACCGTTCCTCCGCCATGTCCTCAACCTCCTTTCCGGTGTGGGCCTTCGGGGCTACTTGGCGAGCGACGGCAGGGGTGCCGTGGTCCGGCCGGTCGAGGCGAGGAGGGCGTCCAGGCACAGGTCCGGGTCGGCGGCCAGGTGCGAGGTGGCTTCGGCCACGCGGGCCGCGTCGGCGTCGGAGACGTAGGGGGTGCGGATTCGGGTGTAGCCGGGGCGGCCCTGCATCGCCATCACCGCGACGCCGACGTAGGCGGGGTCCTGCAAGGTCACCGGGCTGGCATCGGGCCAGTTACGGATGTCGTCGCCGAGTGCGGCCACCGCGGCTTCCACGGTCTTCTGCGCGAAGGACAGCCCGATGGGGCACACGTCGCGGATGAAGGTGGGGATGGCGTCGCCGGTGGTCTTCTGGCTGATCAGGATCACCAGGATGCCGACGCTGCGGCCCTTCTTGACCAGGTCCTCCACCAGCCGGGCGTTCTCCGCCGTCAGCGCGGCCAGCCGTTTGGTGGCGGCGTCGCTGCCCTTGTACTCGCGGAAGTACGTGTGCGCCTCATCGATGATCAGGACCGTGAGCGGCCACTGCGGCGAGGGGCCGACGTGCCACATGTTCTTCACGCCCAGCACGTCCCGGATGGTCGCCGAGCGCCGCTTGCGCAACTCCACCAGGCGCTTGAACAGCGCGTTCGCCTCATCGAGGTCGTCTCCGCAGAACGCGAACATCCGCTTGACCAGGTCGGCGTAATCGCCCTCCGAGGCCCGCGACACCTTGCCGTCCGCCGTCACGATCTGCACGGACGGAGACGGCGCGAAGTCACGGACGAACTTGTTGACCCCCGAGGTCTTGCCCGCACCCGGGACGCCGGCCACCGTCACCCCAGGCACATTGGCCAGGGACACCCACATCCGGGCGGCATACTCGTCGATGCCCAGCTCCCAGCGCGTCAGGTCCACGGGCGGGAGGCCTGTGGGCCGGTGCGCGGTCGGCGTGGTCAGCGGGTCGGAGCGCACGCCCCGGATCACCACCCGGCCGGGGCCGTCCGGCAGCACGGAGACCCGCGTGCACAGCCAGGCGTCGGCCAGGAACCGCGCCGACTTCTGGTACTCCTGCAGCCCAACCTGCGGCAGCGTGCGCGCCCGGACGATCACGCCGAACCGGTCCGGCGTCACCTTGATCCGGGGAGTGAGCACCCGAGGTGCGGGGGCGGGGCCGTCCTTCTGCGCGGTGATCTGCGCCAGCAGGCTCGGGGTCTTGTCGGTGACCGTCAGCCCGGCCATCCGCGCGAGCCGTGCCCATCCCCAGCGCACCCGCACGGCCTGCCGCATGCTGACCCGCGTGCCCCGGTCGGCCCGCACGTAGCGCACCACCGTCACCAGCAGCCACACACCGACCAGCACGGCCACGGCCAGCAGCGCATCCGGCGCGTATTCCGTCACGGCTTCCACGTCAGGCCTCCTTCTCGTGTATCAGACGGAGCATGTGGGTCCCCGGAAGGGGCCGGAGCGGGTACAACTCCCGCTCCGGCGCGGCGCTTTCGAAGGAGGTCACTGGGCCGCCTCCACCGTCACCAGCTCCAGGCGGGCGGCGCGGTAGGCGACGCCGTCGGAGAGCTGCCCGTTGAAGATCCGCGCCCACGGGGTCGCGAACAGGTCCACCGGCCGCACCATCACACCCGGCTTGAGCCCGGTGGCCAGCCCGGTCTCCGGGACGGTGATCTTCAGGACCTCGGCCCGGCCGTCCTCCATGAGCATCACCGTCACCGTGTACAGCGACGCGCCGGTCTCCCGGTCGGTGGCGACCTCCCCGGTCTGCTGGTCCTTGATCTTCAGCACCGGGTCGGTGCCCGCGATACAGACCGCCGACGGCAGCAGGGCAACACGGATACGAGTCATGGCCATGCCATCACATCCTCGTTCGTTGGAGCCGCTTGATCGACTCGCCATGAGCATAAGGAGAAGATCGCTCATCTTGCAAGAGCGATTAGCTTGTGGCATCGATGAGGTGTAGTGGGCGGCAGATGGGTATCACGTGGATGTGCCTGTAGCGCTACGGGCTGCCGGCGATACCGTGGGGGCATGACCCTGCCCTTGGACGAGGACCCCCGGCCGCCGTATCTCCAGGCCGCCGAAGCTCTACGGGACGCGATCCTGAACGGCGAGTTCCGCCCCGGTGAGCGCCTGCCCTCGGCCAACGTGCTGGGGGAGAGGTTCGGTGTCTCCAGCTCCACTGTTCAAAACGCTCTGCGGGTCCTCAAGCAGGAAGGGTTGGTCCATTCCCAGCTCGGCCGGGGCAGCTTCGTCAGCATGTCCGCGAACGGAAGCGCCGAGCCGACCGACAGTGAGCACGGCGAAGCTGGAACCGGAGAGCCGGACTGGCCGGTCGATGCCATCCGTAACGAAGACGGCCGGCCGCCGTACGTTCAGGTGGCCGACACCCTCCACCGAGAGATCGTGGAGGGCGTCTACCCTCCCGGCTCGCAGCTGCCCCCGGCCCGCGAGATCCAAGAGCGGTTCCAAGTCGCCAACTCCACCGCCCAGAACGCCTACCGGAGGCTCAAGCAGGCAGGGCTTGTGTACGCGGTCAAGGGGCGCGGCGTCTTCGTACGCCAGGAACCGGAGCCGGACAAGCACCACAGTCCCATCACGAACTACCTGCTGAGGGAGGAGATCGACCGAGAGGCCCGCTCAGCCGCCACCGAGTTCGCCGACCTCAGCGATGACGAGCTGCTGGAACGAGAAGCGGAGCTGGACCAGCGATGGGCCACGGTCCGCGAGGAGCACCAGCGGCTCTTCAACGAGCGCAGGAAGGTCAAGCGAGAGAAGAGCCGACGCGGCCTATTCCTGCCGCCTCTCCATGGCGATGACGCCAAGCCGGACGTGTCGCCGAGCGAGAAGCTGGAAACCGCACTGGCCGAATCGAAGAAGCGCAGGCAGCGGCGACCCTGACCATCGGCCGGGCAGCTTGACCAGTGGGTGAGCTGTTCAGAGTTTCTTTACTTGATCAAGGCGGTCCGCTGGCGCGGCCCGCGCGCGCTCCGGCCCTGCGGGGCCGCCGCCCGCTCCTGTCTCCGCCCCGCTGGCGACGGCCCCGCAGGGCCGGGCGCGCAACAGCCAGCACAGCGAACCATCCTGGGGCCCTGCCCCAGACCCCGGCCCTCTCTCTGAGGGGCAGGGGGTCGACTTGCGGGTGCGGCTTCGTCGTGGTGTGGGGTCGGGGTCGCGGGAGGGGGTCCCTCGCCGACCGGTCACCGGAGGCGTACCAGGAACCCCCGGGGGCCGCCAAGGCCGAGCGCATGCGTCACGGTGTGAGCCTTGGCGGCCCCCGGGGAACCCTGGTACGGCGAAGCTGCCGACCGACGAGGGACCCCCTCCCGCTCAGGCCCGGATGCTGCCTGTGTTCCGGCTCGCCAGGTGGTGGGGCACTCCTGTGGGTGGGTGTGTGCCGGATCGTCCCCGGGTGATGTGTCGGCCGGGCGTACCGTGGAGTGGGAGGTGGTGAGTTGATGATTACGGAGCTGGCCGACAACGTCCGCAGGTACCGGCGTCGCGCGGGGATGAGCCAGGAGGAACTGGCTCATGCCGCAGGTGTATCGCCGGGCACGGTTCGCAAGGCTGAGCAGGGCGGCACTCTCCGCATGGAGACCCTGCACACGCTCGCCCGCGCGCTGGGGGTGACCACGGCCGCGTTGATGGCGTCCGATGCCCCGGAGCCCGTCGGGCGGACCGAGGAGCCGAACCGGGTCAACCTGATCCAGCTCCGCGCCGTCCTCACCCCGGCCGTCGGGCTCGTGGACCAGGACGCCGAATCCGTGGCCGAGGAGCCGAACCTGCGTACCTTCCGGCGGACGCTGCAAGACGCACGGGTGCTGTACTTCTCGGACAGCTACAAGAGCGTCGCGGCTCAACTGCCGGTCTTGTTGCGTGATGCGGCACAAGCCGTTGCCTACTACGACGGCGGGGACGAGCACCGGCAGGCACTGTTGGCCCGCGCCGAGGCGCTGCGTCTGGCCGGCACCTACCTCACCCAGGTACGGCAGTACGACATCGCGTACGCCGCTGTGCGCGGCGCCATCATGGATGCCCGTCAGGCCGGAGACATGCTTGCGGCGGGCTCCGGTGTCGGCTGCATGTGCTGGCTGCTGGTGCGCCAGGGCCGCTTGGACGAGGCGGAACAGGTCGCTGCCCGGAGCATGGACGCGGTGGAGCCGAAGATCACCGGCGCCGAGCCGGACCACTACGCGGTGTGGGGCGGCCTGGCGATGGAGGCCGCCGCAGCAGCCGCGAGGAACAACCGGCCCGACGAGGCGAAGGCGTACCGTCAGGCCGCCCGGGTCGCGGCAACCGCTGTCGGGACAGCGCATCGCAATGTTTCCCGGCACTGGTCCGTCTTCGGGCCGGTCACCGTCGCGGTCAAGGCACTTGAAGACTCCCTGGTCATCGGCGACGCCCGCGCGGTGGTGCGCAAGGCAGGCGAGCAGGAGGAGTTGTCGCCCAAGGCGTGGAGGCGCTTGGGCAGGCCCAGCACCAACGACGGGAACCGCTTCACCCTCGATGTGGCGCGCGCCCACACCCGGACCGGCGACCTGTCCGCCGCCATGGACGAGTTGACCCGCGCCAGGGAAGCCGCCCCGCAGTGGCTGCGGCACCAGAACGGGGCCGCCGAGACCATGCAGGAGATCCTGGGCAAGCGCAAGCGCACCCTCACGACGGAGATGCGCGAAATGGCCGACTACCTGGGCGTCGTCGGGTAGCTGCCACGCAGCGTGGCAGTTTGTGAACCAAGAGTCGCGAACTGCCATGACTCCTGGCTGGGGTGACGATCAGTCAGTGCCTACGGTCGGTGTGTCCACCATCAGTGACCCAGGCCGGGGGTGCCAGTGAGCCAGCCCAGGAGCGATGCCGACCGTATGCGTCGCAGAGAGCTGTATGACGCCTCGTCGGGCGGGGGAGGTCCCCGCTTACTGCCGTGGACCAGCCCGGAGGGGAAGCCCTGCTACCTGAGCACCGATGGCCGGGGCTACCTCTCCGCCCTCGCCGACAGCATTGAGACGGTACAGCTCAGCATGGGCCAGGAACTGCTGGAGTACGCCCGCGATGCCACGGAACCTGGCGCGAAAGCCCTGTCGGCGACCGAATGTCGCTGGTTGGCCCGCCGGTTGACAGAAGCTCTGGCGGACGTGCTCAGGGTGGCGGAATCGCGCGGACAGCGCATCCCGGATCAGGAAGTGGCGACCGAGGATGCCTGACTCTGCGAACGCCGGCGCACCAGTACGCGATGCCTCTCGGGGGCGTTACCGCTTCCGCGAATACCACGTGACCACCGTCCCCGACCCTCTGGCGCTGCCGGTCATGGAGGCGATCTGCGTCACTGGCGAAGAGCGCAGCTGCGGTGCCACGTCAGGCACACTGCACACCTCGGACGAACTGACCCGCTGGATCGCCGGACACTGCGCCCAGAGCGGCCACGAACTGTATGAGCAGACCGTCCGTGCCCTCGTCCGTGCCGAGCCTGGCGCATGGCAGTGAAGTCCCCGAGGGTGACACCACGCCAGCGGCAACGCGACCGCGCGGCCCGAGCCCTTGACGGCAGTAGCGACGGCAACACCCACGGATTCTCCCGCACAACCACGGACACCAGCGGAACCCGAAACCGCCGCTGATCTGCGAATACGCAGATAGAGAGGGGCCGCGTAGCACACGTACTATGTGCTGGCGGGGGCTACGCCGGTTCTTGTGCATAACTGCAACAAGAATCAAGGGATTTACGAGTTCGAGGATCAGCTGAATCCCGGAAAGACGTATGTCGGCAAGACGAAGAACTTCAATAACCGCTTGCAGGATCACATCGACAGTGGGCGCCTGAAGAGCCGCGGAGATGCGACCTGTACGCACGTTTGCGGAACGAATGATGATTTGTTCGTTGCCGAACATCTCCGGATGGAAGAACTGCGCGGTCAGGGAGTCGATCTGTCGAATGACATTGCGTCGCCGGGCAAGAAAATCTTGGAGCAAAGGCAAGATGCCGAAAAGTTCGAACAACTCGGACTCTGGTAGGAGCGGCTCGAAGTGACTGATTTCTGGAAGGTCATCGGCTCAAGCTCCGTCCAGGATGAGAGCGAGATCGAATCTGCCCTGGAGCGGATCTCCGGGCGGCTCAGCGTGATGACGCCCGATGCCTTGAGTCGATTTGTTGAGCGACTTCGGGAGTCGCTCTATCGGATCGACAGGAGGGATCTGGCGGAGGTGCCAGTGGCGCTTGCCAATGGTTTGAAACTGCCGCAGACGAGCGACCACTTCCTTTATGCCCGATGTGCGTGCATCTTGGCGGGAGAAAGGGCATACGGCGATGTCCTGAGTTCTGGTGTCGGATTCGATCGCTTCGTTGCGCCGTTTGCTCAGGAGGCTGAGGGGTTGCTCTACCTCGCGTCGGAGCATTACGAAAGGAAGACCGCCTCGAGGATGAACGTCGAGGGCTATTTCTCGATCGAGTCGAGGTCGAACATTCAGGGATGGGTCGACTGATCCCTGCTGGGATTTGATCTGCCTGAGGACGTACTGAAGGCCCGCCGGAATGGTTCCGGCGGGCCTTCAGGGTCTTTTGACGGCAACGCTGACGGCAACGTCAACGGACGACGGCCGCGGTGGGTGGGTCGTCGGGGGCATTGTCGCCCGGGCCGAGGGCGTTGCCGAGGGTGTCGATGGCGTGGCGCTGGAGGCGGAGCCGGACGTGGGCGTAGATGCCGGCGGTGACGCCGATGTGGGCGTGGCCGAGGAGTTCCTTGATCACGACGAGGTCGATGCCCTGTTCCAGGAGCAGGGTCGCGGTCGAGTGTCGGAGGTCGTGGAAGCGGATGGTCCGGAGCTGCGCGCGGTGGAGAAGACGGCGGAAGCGGCGGGTGAGGTTGGTGGGATCGAGAGGTCTACCGGTGGGGGTGGTGAAGACGAGCCCGATGTCTGTCCAGCCTGTTCCGGCAGCTTCGCGTTCTTCATGCTGTCGTTCCCGGTGGGTCTTGAGGGAGCTGATGCATTCGGTGGGGAGGGCGATGCGGCTGGCCGCCCTGGGGCCGCACCGACCCGTACCGCCGGTATTGCGCTGTCTGCGAGGCCCAGATGGTCCCGCTGCTGACCATCGCCTCCTTCGAATGGGACGGCGGCACGCGCGGCTGGGCGCCGCAGGAGGACCGGGCCGCCGCCCACGCCGCCGCCCACCCGGCCGGTCTGAACCCCGCGCAGCCCACGCGGGTCGAAGTGGGCAGCGCCGACAACATGCAGCTCTACGTCTGCCCGGCCTCCCCCGAGCACCCGCACACCGACCTGATCCAGTGAGGTCTTTCAGCGTTGCCTCTCCAGGGTGAGGACAGCTTTGGCGATGACGGTCATGCGGTTGGGGCTGATGCGGGATCTGCGGAAGATCTGC
>NZ_JOHS01000071.1 GCF_000725625.1 Streptomyces sp. NRRL F-6676 | reverse complement strand
GAGGTGGGGGCGGGGGGTGGGCAGACGGTGACGGGGCCGGTGAGGAAGGGGGCGAGGGTTTCCAGGACGGCGTCCTGGAGGGCGGCGTCGAGGAGGTTGACGCGGGAGGTGTCCCGGTCGTACCAGGCGAGGGTGGTGCCGTCGGGGTGGTGGACGTAGAGGCGGTCGTGGGTGCGGTGGCGGGACGGTGTGACGCGCAGTCGGGTCATACGGGTGGTCACCCCCTTGTTCCATGGGAACAGGGGGTGCGGGGTGCGGGCAAGGTGGGGGGTTCGGGCGCAGTTCCCCGCGTCCCTTACGGGGCGCCCCTTACCCTCTGTCCTATCCATCCCGGTATGTTGCGAATATGCGGCGGACCGGGTGGCGTGGGGTCGAGGTCTTGCTCATTTCGCTTGCCGTGGTGCTGTCCGTCTGCGGGTATTGCGCGGTCGGGCTCGCACGGCACGGGGCCGTGCCGCCGGGGGCGGCCGGGTACGGGGCCGGGCTCGCCGTCCTCGCGCTGCTCGCGCATCTCGCCGTACGGTTCCGGGCGCCGCTCGCCGACCCCGTGCTGCTGCCCATCGCCGTACTGCTGAACGGGCTCGGGCTGGTGCTGATCTACCGGCTGGACCTGGAGACGCCGGGCGACGCCGCCGCGCCGACCCAGCTCAACTGGTCCACCCTCGGCGTCGCGCTGTTCATCGTGGTGGTCGTGGTCCTGGACGACCACCGGGTGCTCCAGCGGTACGCGTACGTGAGCGTCGTCGGGGCGCTCGCCCTGCTCACCGTGCCGATCTTCTTCCCGGCGGTGAACGGCGCCCGGATCTGGGTGCGGATCGCCGGGTTCTCGTTGCAGCCGGGCGAGTTCGCGAAGGTGCTGCTCGCCGTGTTCTTCGCCGGGTACCTCGCCGCCAACGGGCACGCGCTGGCGTACGCCGGGCGCCGGCTGTGGCGAGTGCAGTTCCCCACCGGGCGGGTGCTCGGGCCGGTCGTGGCGATCTGGCTGCTCAGCGTGGGGGTCCTGGTGCTGGAGCGGGACCTCGGCACCTCGCTGCTGTTCTTCGGGCTGTTCGTCGTCCTGCTGTACGTCGCCACCGGGCGCACCGGCTGGGTGGCCGTCGGGCTGCTGCTGGCGGTGGCCGGCGCGCTGGCCGTGGGGCGGCTGGAGCCGCATGTGCACGGGCGGGTCGAGGACTGGCTGCACCCCTTCGCCTCCATCGAGGCGGGCCAGGGCCCCAACCAGCTCGCCCAGTCGCTGTTCGCGTTCGCCGCGGGCGGGCTGCTCGGCACCGGCCTCGGCGCGGGCCACTCCATCCTCATCGGCTTCGCCGCCAAGTCGGACTTCATCCTGGCCACGGCCGGGGAGGAGCTGGGGCTGGCCGGGCTGGTCGCGGTGTTCGGTCTCTACGCGCTGCTGGTGGAGCGCGGTTACCGGGCCGGGCTCGCGCTGCGCGATCCGTTCGGCCGGCTGCTGGCCGTGGGGCTCGCCTCGATCCTGGCGCTGCAAGTGTTCGTGATCGCGGGCGGGGTGACGGGGCTGATCCCGCTCACCGGGATGGCGATGCCGTTCCTGGCGCAGGGCGGGTCGTCGCTGGTCACCAACTGGATCATCGTCGCGCTGCTGATCCGGCTCAGCGACTCCGCCCGCCGCGACGAGAGCGAGGCGGAGGCCGCGCCCGGCGGCAGGACACCGGTCACGCAGACCGGGACCGCCGCCTCCCAGGACAGAGACCGACCGGCGACCGACGGAACGGCGGCCCCATGACCCGGTACATCCGCCGCGCCGCGCTGCTGTGCGCGCTGCTGCTGGTGGCGCTGCTCGTCAACGTGGTGCGCGTCCAGCTCGTGCGGTCCGACGACTACGCCGGCAACCCGGCCAACCGCCGTACCGACATCGCCCGCTGGGGGCAGCCGCGCGGTGACATCCTGGCCGGCGGCGACCCGGTGACCGGCTCGCGCGACACCGGCGGGATGTTCCGGTACGCGCGGACGTACACCGACGGCCCGCTGTACGCCCCGGTCACCGGCTTCGCCTCGCAGGTGTACGGCACCACGCTGCTGGAGCACGCCCAGGACGGACTGCTCGCCGGCACCGACCCGGGGCTCGCCGCCCTCCCCCTCCTGCACGGCCTCACCCGCGCCCGCTCCACCGGCGGCACGGTGGTGACGACGATCGACCCGGACGCCCAGCGCGCGGCCTACGAGGGGCTGGCCGGGCGGCGCGGGGCGGTGGCGGCCCTCGATCCGGTGACGGGGCGGATCCTGGCGCTGGTGTCGGTGCCGTCGTACGACCCGGGCGAGCTGTCGGGCACGGGGGACGCCTCGGCACGGGCCTGGCGGCGGCTCAACAGCGACCCGGACCGGCCGATGCTGAACCGGGCGATCAGCCAGACCTATCCCCCGGGCTCGACGTTCAAGGTGGTCACGGCCGCGGCGGCCCTCGACGCCGGCGTGGTCGACGATCTGGACGCCGAGACGGCCTCCCCCGACCCGTACACCCTGCCGGGCACCCGGACCCGGCTGACCAACGAGGTGGACGGCTGCGCCGACGCCTCCGTGCGATACGCCTTCGAGTGGTCCTGCAACACGGTGTTCGCCAAGCTCGGCGTGCGGGTCGGGGCGGAGGCGATGGCGCGTACGGCGGCCTCCTTCGGGTTCGGCGACGCGGGGCTGCGGGTGCCGTTCCCGGTGGCGCGGTCCACGTTCGCCGCGAAACAGGACCGGGCCCAGCTGGCGCTGTCGTCGATCGGGCAGTACGACACCCGGGCCACCCCGCTGCACATGGCGATGATCGCCTCGGCGGTGGCGGGCGACGGCACGGTCCCGGTGCCCTGCCTCGTGGAGCGGACCACGACCGCGGCCGGCACCACCCTCTCCGCCACCCGGCCGCGCACCCTGCACCGGGCGATGCGGCAGCGGACGGCCGAGCGGCTGCGGGAGCTGATGACGGGCGTGGTGGAGGAGGGCACCGGCACCAACGCGGCGATCCCCGGGGCGGTCGTGGGCGGCAAGACGGGCACCGCGCAGCACGGCGTGGGCAATGCGGGGACGCCGTACGCCTGGTTCATCTCCTGGGCGCGGAGCGAGGACGCGCCGGCCCCGGCGGTGGCGGTCGCGGTGGTGGTGGAGGACGCGGGGGCGCGGGGCGAGATCAGCGGGGGCGGGGACGCGGCGCCGATCGCCCGTGCGGTGATGGAGGCGGTGCTCGACAACCGGGCGGCGGCGGACACGCGCTGACGGCCTCCGTACCGCGCACCGCCCACACCGCCCGCACTGCCCGCAAGCTCACACCGCCAGCCCGCCCGCTCACACCGCCCGCCCGGGAGTGTGCGAAGTACGGGAGTGTGCGAAGTACGTGGGAAGTGGGACGCGGGGGATTGACGTCCTTGCTGACAAGCAGTCTCATAAGAGTCGGGCCGCAGGTAACCACCGGTAACCCATGTCCGGGTGCCCGCTGGGCGGCGCCGCGAACTCCATACGCACGTACGCAGGTACGGGCATGTACGCAGCTACGCACGTACGACGAGGTGGGAACGAATGACGACCGTGACGGAGGCCGAGGTGCTGCGCGACGCGCTCGGCCTGCTCAAGGACCGGGAGCAGGTGGCGAAGCGGCTGCTCGACTCCTCCGCCAAGCACTCCTTCGATCCCGACAAGGAGCTGGACTGGGAGGCCCCCTTCGAGGAGGGCAAGTGGTTCTGGCCGCCGGAGCTGGTGTCGCTGTACGGCACCCCGCTGTGGAAGCGGATGAGCGAGGAGCAGCGCGTCCTGCTCTCCCAGCACGAGGCGGCGGCGCTCGCCTCGCTCGGCATCTGGTTCGAGATCATCCTGATGCAGCTGCTCTGCCGCCACATCTACGACAAGGCGGCGACGAGCGCGCATGTGCGGTACGCGCTCACCGAGATCGAGGACGAGTGCCGGCACTCCAAGATGTTCGCCCGGCTGATCTCGCGCGGCGGCACCCCCTGGTACCCGGTGAGCCGGATCCACCAGAACCTGGGCCGGCTGTTCAAGACGATCTCCACCACGCCCGGCTCCTTCACCGCGACCCTGCTCGGCGAGGAGGTGCTCGACTGGATGCAGAGGCTGACCTTCCCCGACGAGCGCGTGCAGCCGCTGATCCGCGGGGTCACGCGGATCCACGTCGTGGAGGAGGCACGGCACGTGCGGTACGCCCGCGAGGAGCTGCGCCGGCAGATGATGACGGCGCCGCGCTGGTCGCAGGAGTTCACCCGGGTCACCTCCGGCGAGTTCGCGCGGGTCTTCTCCGTCGCCTTCGTCAACCCCGAGGTGTACACCAACGTCGGCCTGGACCGGCGCGAGGCGATGGCGCAGGTGAAGGCGAGCGGCCACCGCAAGGAGGTCATGCAGACGGGCTCCAAGCGGCTGACGGACTTCCTGGACGACATCGGCGTGCTGCGCGGCGCCGGCCGCCGGCTGTGGAAGTCGTCGGGGCTGCTTGCGTAGGGCCGCGAAGGGCGGACGGGGGGTGGCCGGCCGCCCCGCGTTACGCTCGGCCCATGACCTCCGAGGCCGCCCCGACGACCCGTGCGCCGCGCGCGTACCGCCGGCTCAGTGTCGAGGAGCGGCGCAGCCAACTGCTCACCGCCGCGCTCTCGCTGTTCGCGCACCGGGTGCCCGAGGACGTCTCGCTGGACGAGGTCGCCGAGGCGGCCGGGGTCTCGCGGCCGCTGGTCTACCGCTACTTCCCCGGCGGCAAGCAGCAGCTGTACGAGGCCGCGCTGCGCTCGGCCGCCGAGGAGCTGGAGCACTGCTTCGCCGAGCCGCCCGTGGGCGCGCTCACCGAGCGGCTGGGCCGCGCCCTGGACCGCTATCTGGCCTTCGTGGACGGCCACGACGCCGGGTTCAGCGCGCTGCTCCAGGGCGGCAGCGTGGTGGAGACCTCGCGGACGACGGCGATCGTCGACGGGGTGCGCCGGGCCGCCGCCGACCACATCCTGAGCCACCTGGAAGCCCCCGGGCCGAGCTCGCGGCTGCGGATGACGGTCCGCATGTGGATCACCTCGGTGGAGGCGGCCTCCCTCATCTGGCTCGACGAGGGCAAGCGGCCGTCGGCCGGGGAGCTGCGCGACTGGCTGGTCGAGCAGTTCATGGTGTCTCTGGTGACGGCGGCCGGGCGCGACGAGGCGACCGCCGCGGTGGTGCGGCGGGCGCTGGCGATGGAGAGCGCCGAGGGCCCGGTCGGGGCACTGGCCCGCCGGATGGCGCCGGTCCTCGCCGACGCGGCACATCTGCTGTGAGGCTCGTCCGAGCGGAGACGGGCGAGACTGGTGGGGTGAAGAGCGCAGACACCCCCTTCGTGGGCGGCCCGCTGGACGGGCGCGTCCTGCCCGTGCTGCTCGGCCTGACCGGGCACCCCCCGAAGACCTACCGGGTCCCGGTCCCCGACGTCGCGGGCGGCCCGCCGACCGTGCTGGTCTACCGGCGGGTCCAGCACGGGCGCGGCCGGCTGGGGCTGAGCCAGAGCTGGCGGTACGAGTTCGACGCCGGGGGCGACAGCGGGGGGCGCGGGCCGCGTTGGCCGTGGTCCAGGCCCGGGCCGACGGCGTCCCGTACGCCGCCGGGCGCCGCCGCGCCGGACGCCACGCCGGGGGACGGCGGGGACCGCTCCGAAGGGTGACCCGGCTGCTCCGATGCGACCACCCGGGAGGCGCCCGGGTCGCGGTCACATGATCCTGCCGGTGCGCGGGCGGAGGGGCCGTCCGCCTCCGGAGGTGATGACGTGTCAGGACGCCTGCTCCGTCTGGTCTGTACGGCGGCGGTGACCGCCTCGGTCGTACTGGCGCCGACCCGCGCGGCGGCCGACCCCGCACCGGAGGAACGGCCGCTGTCCGAGCTCCTGACCGACCTCTCGGAGCTGTACCGGGGCGCCGAGCAGGCCACCGAGACGTACAACGCCACCGCGGAGAAACTCGCCCGGCAGCGCACCGGGTCGGCGAAGCTGGACGGCGAGCTGGCCGCGGCCCGGCGCTCGCTCGACGACGGCCGCGGGGCGGCGGGGCGGCTCGCCCGGCAGCAGTACCAGGGCGTCTCCGGCCTCTCCCCCTACGTACGGCTGCTGCTCGCCCGCGATCCGCAGCAGTTCCTCGACCAGGCGCACGTGGTCGGCCGGCTCGCGCGCGAGCGGGCCGAGACGGTGACCCGGCTGTCCGGCGGGGCCCGTCGCGCCGACGCCCTCGCGCATGCCGCGCGGCGCGCGCTCAACCGGCAGCAGAACCTCGCCGACCAGCAGCGGAAGGACCGCGACACCGTCCGCACCAAGCTCGGCGCCGTCGAGAAACTGCTCGCCTCGCTGAGCCCCGAGCGGCTCGCGGAGGTGACCCGGCTGGAGCAGGAGCGGACGGCCGCCGCGCAGAACGAGCTGCTCACCTCCGGGACGGTCGGCGACGACGGCCGGCCGCCCTCGCCCGCGGGCGCCGAGGCGCTGCGGTACGCCGTCGACCAGATCGGCAAGCCGTACCGGTGGGGGGCGGCGGGGCCGGCCTCGTACGACTGCTCGGGGCTGACGTCGGGGGCGTGGCGGGCGGCGGGCCACCCCATCCCCCGCACGAGCCAGTCCCAGTGGGCCGGCCTCCCCCACGTCCCGCTGACCGCGCTGCGCCCCGGCGACCTGGTGCTCTACCACCCCGACGCGACGCATGTGGCGATGTACGCGGGCCACGGCATGGTGGTGCAAGCCCCCCGCCCCGGCGCGACGGTCACCATGACCCCACTGGCCACGGCCCCGGTCCTGGGCGCGGTCCGCCCACCGGGGTAACCGTCACGGCGACTTCGCGACCCGGCGCCAACCGGGTGCCGCCTGCGCCCACCCGTGCCGCCCCAGCGGCACGACTGCCCGCAGGGGCGGCAGGGGCGGCGGGGGCGGGAAAACCCGAAGGTCACCCCCCGGCCACAGACCCCAGATACGCCGCCGTCTTCTCCGGCTCGTAGAAGAAGTTCTCGAAGTCCGACGGGTCGTCGAACCCGTTGGCGAACCGGTCCGCGACCGGTGCCAGCTCCCCCGCCGCCCCGATCAGGTTCAGCACATGCTCCGGCGGCGGACCGAGCATCGCGTTCGTCCACTTCGTGACATGCCGCGCGGTCGCCCAGTACCGCTCGAACGCCACCCGCATCCACTCCTCGTCGAACGGCTCCTCGCCCCGCTCCACTATCGACTCCAGATAGGACGCCGCACACTTGGACGCCGAGTTCGCCCCCTGCCCCGTGACGGGATCGTTGGCGACGACCACGTCGGCGACCCCCAGCACCCGCCCCCCGGACGGCAGCACCCCCACCGGATTCCGCACGGTCGGCGCGTACCGCCCCGCCAACGTGCCCCCCGCGTCCGTCAGTTCGACCTTCGTCGCCCGCGCGTACTCCCACGGCGTGTACCGCTCCATCAGCTCCAGCGTCAGCGCCAGGTGTTCGGACGGGTCCTTGACCCCCTGGAAGACGTCGAGCGGCCCGCCGGGTATGCCCTCCCAGAAGAGGATGTCGGCGCGCCCGGACGTCGTGAACGTCGGCATCACGAACAGCTCGCCCACGCCGGGCACGAGGTTGCAGCGGACGGCGTCGTACTCCGGGTGCTCGGGGCGCGGCCCGAGCCCGTGCACATAGGCGACGGCGAGGGCGCGCTGCGGCTCGCGGTAGGGGGAGCGGGCGGCGTCGCGGCCGAACATCGACACCAGTTCGCCCTTGCCGGCCGCGACGAGGACGAGGTCGTACGTGCGGGAGAAGTAGTCGAGGTCGCCGACGGCCGCCCCGTGGATGACGAGCTGACCGCCGCGCTGGGCGAAGGTCTCCATCCACCCGGCCATCTTCACCCGCTGGTCGACGGACTGGGCGTACCCGTCGAGCCGGCCGACCCAGTCGATGGCGCGCTGGGCGGGCCCGCTCTCGTAGGAGCCGGGGGCGGCGACGGAGACGCCGAGCCCCTCGATGCGCGGGGCCCGGGACTCCCAGAAGTTGAGCTCCAGGTCACGCTCGTGCTGAAGGGCGGTGTGGAACATGCACTGCGTCGACATGACCCGCCCGGAGCGGATCTCGTCCGCGGTCCGGTTGGACATGACGGTGACCTCGTACCCGTGCGACTGGAGGCCGAGGGCGAGCTGGAGCCCGGACTGGCCGGCTCCGACGACGAGTATCTTCCGCATGCGGCTGCTGTCTCCCTACGGCTTCAGGCGTGACTACGGCATCAGGCATGACTACGGCTTCAGGCATGGCTACGGCTTCGGACTGATGCCCGGGCTACTCGGGCGACATCTCCAGGGCGTGGCGCACCAGCCCGAGCAGCGTCTCGATCGCCGAGATCCGCCGCCGCGCGTCCATGATCATTACAGGGATGTGCGAGGGAATCGTCAACGCTTCGCGCACGTCCTCCGGTTCGTACCGCTCGCTGCCGTCGAAGTGGTTGACGGCGACGATGTACGGCAGCCCGCAGCTCTCGAAGTAGTCGAGGGCGGGGAAGCAGTCCGCGAGCCGCCGGGTGTCGGCCAGGACGACCGCGCCGATCGCGCCGCGCACCAGGTCGTCCCACATGAACCAGAACCGCTGCTGGCCGGGGGTGCCGAAGACGTAGAGGACCAGGTCGTCGTCGAGCGTGAGGCGGCCGTAGTCCATGGCCACGGTGGTGGTGAGCTTCTGCGGGGTGTCCGACAGGTCGTCGGTCTCCGCGCTCGCCTCCGTCATCAGCGCCTCGGTCTGCAACGGCGTGATCTCCGAGACGGCGGTGACGAGGGTCGTCTTGCCGACGCCGAAGCCGCCCGCGACGACGATCTTCGTGGCGATGGGCGCGCGGGTGCGGTCCTTCTGCCAGGGTTGGAGCTGCTCCTCGTCGTCGAGGAGCGGGGCGACGCCCGGGGAGGCGGCGTCGCGTGCGACGCCCGCCACGGTGGCGTCAGAGACGGCGGAGTCCACTCAGCACCCTTTCCAGCAGCGCGCGGTCCGGCTGTCCGGGGCCGTGACCGGTTCCGTACACACGGATCTTTCCCTGGTCCGCGAGGTCGCTCAGCAGCACCCGGACCACGCCGAGCGGCATCTTGAGCAGGGCCGCGATCTCGGCCACCGTCCGCATGCGGCGGCAGAGTTCGACGATGGCCCGCATCTCGGGCATCACGCGGGAGGCAAGTGAACCATTGGTCAGCTCACGGCGCTCCTCGGGGGCCTCGAGTGCGGCGACGAAGGTCTCCACGAGCAGGACGTGCCCGAAGCGGGTGCGGCCGCCGGTGAGCGAATAGGGGCGCACCCGGGCGGGTTTGCGGTCACCGCCGCGGACGGGGAGTTTCCGGGGCGCGTCCCCGGGTGCGGTGGTGGCGGTCATCGATCGCCTCCCGGCCGCGCGTCCTCGTCGGTCTCCAGGGACTTGCGCAGCTCGCTGCGGAGTTCGGGGGTGAGGACGTGTCCGGCCCGGCCGACGAAGAGGGCCATGTGGTACGCGACGACGCTCATGTCGCAGTCCGCGGAGCCGTGCACGCCGAGCAGGGAGCCGTCGCTGATCGACATGACGAAGAGGCTGCCCTCGTCCATCGCGATCATGGTGTGCTTGACCTCGCCGTACCCGACCAGTTTCGCGGCGCCGATGGTGAGGCTGCCGATGCCGGAGACGATGGTGGCGAGGTCGGCGGAGGAGCCGCGGGGGCCGGCGGGGGTGTCACCGCCGGCGGTACGGGCCGCGGCGACGGCTCCGGGGTCGGAGGAGAGCAGCAGCAGACCGTCGGAGGAGACCACCGCCACCGAGAGGATGCCGGGCACCTCCTCGACGAGGTTGGTCAGCAGCCACTGAAGGTTGCGGGCTTCGCTGCTCAGTCCGTAGGTAGTGGACGCGGTCAACTGCTTGCCTCCTCGACGGTGCCCCCCGATGTGTCCACGGCCGCGGTGTTCTGCGCGGGGCCGTGATCTGTGCTGCCGGGCTCGGGTGCGGTGCCCTGACCGGGCCGGGCGGTCTGTCCGGTCCGCTCGGCGAGTTCCTCCTCTGCGGCGCGGGCGCCCTTCCGTGCGCCCTGGTGGAAGCCGCCGAGCC
This sequence comes from Streptomyces sp. NRRL F-6676, assembly GCF_000725625.1. Taxonomy (GTDB): domain Bacteria; phylum Actinomycetota; class Actinomycetes; order Streptomycetales; family Streptomycetaceae; genus Streptomyces. Next base: position 16,478 of record NZ_JOHS01000071.1, on the reverse strand, counting down.
GGCGCCGCAGCGCCTCGGCGTCCACGCCGCCGGTCCGGGCCCGGGGTGCCTCGACGGGCGTGGCGATACGGGGCGTGCGCTTGGGCAGCCCCTTGGCGGTGAGCCGGGGCGCACGGGCCGACGCGGGCGCCGGCGCGTCACCCTCCGCGCCGCTGCGCTCGTGGCTGTCGGGGCCTATGGAGTAGGGCCCGCCGCCACGGGCTCCGGCACCGGGCGCACCGGCCGGGAACTCGCCGACGGTCGGCCCGGAGGGCGGCTGGGCGGAGTGGCCCCGGGGGTCCTGGGCGTCCTGCGCGTCCTGGGCCGGCTCCGCCGGGGGCGTCGGCGCGAGCAGCTCCATGGTCGTCTCCGGGGTGACGCCCTCGGCGTCCGGCCCGGACCTCGCCCCGGGCACGACGGCGCCCTGGCTGTCGCGTCGCGCGGCGCCACCGCCTTCGGGGGTGCCGTCGTGTCCGGCGGGCCCGTCGTGCCGCACGGTGCCGTCGTGCCACACGGTGCCGTCGTCCTCGGCGGCTCCGCCGTGCCGTACGTCGGCGTCGTCGTCGGTTACGTCGTGCCGTACGGGGGCGCGGCCCTCGGCGGCCTCGCCGTCATCGGCGGCTCCGCCGTACTCGATGGCACCGCCATGCTCGGTGGCACGGCCACCTGCGGCAGTCCCGCCGTCCCCGGCAGTCCCGCCGTCCCCGGCAGTCCCGCCGTGCTCGGCGGCCCCGCCGTGCCGTACGTCCTCCGTGGCCGCGGTGGCCGGGGCGGCCGTCGTCCTGGGCGCGCCCGAGGGGGCCGCGGCGTCCGTGGCGCCGGGCTCGCCCGGGTCCGCCGCCGCGGCCTCTGCCGCCGCATCCGCCGCCGTCTCCGCCTCCTGCGCGCGGATCGTCGCTTCCGCCGCCGCGATCAGGGGGTCCTCGTCGCCGGGCGGTTCGGGGGCCGTGAGGCGTTGGCGGTGCGGCAGGACGTTGCCGTTGGCCTCGGCGCCTGCACCCGGCAGCCGCAGCGCCTCCGTACCGGAGGCTGCCGAGGGCGCGGCGACCGCCGTCGCCTCCGCGCCGGCCATCAGCGCCTCCGGCAGCACCACGACGACCGTGCTGCCGCTCTGCTGCTGCCCGCGCAGCCGCACCCGCACCCCGTGCCGGTGGGCGAGCCGGGCGACGACGTACAGGCCGAGCCCGAGGCCTTCGCCGTCCTCCGTCACGTACGGCTGTGCGGGGTCGAAGTCGGTGAGCCGGGCGTTGAGCCGGGTCAGCCGGTCGGGGGTGATGCCGATGCCCTCGTCCTGGACGGAGAGCATGACCTCGCCGTTCTCCAGCAGCCAGCCGGACACCTCCACGGGCGCGTCCGGCGGCGAGAACGACGTGGCGTTCTCCAGCAGTTCGGCGAGGAGGTGCGAGAGGTCGTCCGCGGCGAACCCGGTGACATGCGCGTGCGGCGGCAGCGCGGCGATGCGGACGCGGTCGTACCGCTCGATCTCGCTGACGGCGGCCCGCACCACGTCGACCAGCGGCACGGGCCCGGCGTGCTGCTGCCCGTGCTCCGCGCCGGCGAGGACGAGGAGGTTCTCGCTGTGCCGGCGCATGACGGTGGCGAGGTGGTCGAGCTTGAAGAGCGTGCCGAGCCGCTCGGGGTCCTGCTCGCGCTCCTCCAGCCCCTCGATGACGCCGAGCTGGCGCTCCACGAGGGCGAGCGTGCGCAGCGCGAGGTTGACGAACGTGCCGTGGATGCTGCTGCGGGCCTGCTCCAACTGCCGGCCGGCCGCGTCGAGTTCGGCGCGCAGCCGCTGCCGCTCGTCGGCGACGGACTGCCGCTTGTCGATGAGGTGCTTGCGGTCGCTCTCCAGCGTGCCGACGCGGCTCTGGAGGGCGACGGCGTGCGCGTGCAGCGCGTTGACGGAGCGGACGACCTGCGCGAACTCGTCGTTGCGGCCGGTGAACTTGACCGGCTCCTCCGCGGCCGGGTCAGCGGCCAGCCGCGCGGAGCCCTTGCGGAGCACGGCGAGCGGCCGGGTGAGACTGCGGGCGAGCGCGGTGGCGATCGCGACGGCGAGGAGGACGAGCGCGCCGAGGACGGCGATGCGGATCTCCAGCGCGGTGACATCGTCGTCGCGCAGCTGTTCGAGGTCCGTGCCGCGGTGCTCGTAGAGGGAGGACTCGGCGCCCCGCATCGCGTCGATGCGGGCGGACAGGGCCGTCTCCAGCTTGGTGCCGCTGGTGCCGAGGTCGCTGTCGGAGAGGGTGGGCTGGTCGGTGAGGCTCGCCAGGTACTTCTCGGCGGTGGCGACCTCGGGCCCGGTGACGGTGGTGTCGTACGTGTTCTTCGCGGCGCCGGTCGCGGTGGCGCGGAACCCGGCGACGGCGGCGTCGGAGCGAACGTCGGCCTGCTGGGCCGCGGCGCTGAGCGCGTCGCGCTGCTTGGCCTCGGCGGCCGTGGCGGTGCTGGTCGTGGTCGGCAGCCCGGTGACCGGGTCGATGACGGTCCGCGTGCCGTGCGGGACGGCGAGCGCGGCCAGCAGCAGCCCGCGGGCGGCGCCGGCCTGCTGGACGGCGGTGTCGAGCGAGGCGAGCGCGTGGTCGCCGGAGCCGGCCCGGGGCGGCATCTTCTCGGCGAGCTCCTCGGCCAGTGCGTGGAGTTCGCCGAGGGCGTCGGTGTAGGCGCGGTGGGTGTCGAGGGCGCCGCTCTTGCCGGTGAGGGCGGCCCGGCGGACGGCGGCGACGTCGTCGAGGGCGGTGCGCAGCCCGGCGGGGAGGTCGGAGTCGGCGCGCAGTTCCTCGATCTGCCGGTCGACGCGGGCGCTCTGCTGCTCGCCGGGCGCCTTGGACTTGGGACGTCCGGCGGCGACGAAGACGGTGACCTGGTCGCGTTCGTCGGCCAGGGAGTGCGCGAGGGAGAGCGCGTCGCGCGTCTGGGCGTTGAGCGTGACGAGGCTCTGGGAGTCGTTGAGGTCGCCCGAGGCGGCGACGACGCTCGGCGCGCCGGCACCGGCGACGGCGGCGGCCACCACGGCCACCGCGACGATCAGCCGGTTGCGGACGTGCGTGGGCCGTCCCCTTCCCACGGACTCGGAGGAGGCGCCGTCCTGTGCGGGAGGCGTCTGCTTGCCTGGGCGCCGAGGCCGCGTTTTCTGCACCGGTGCTCGCATTCCTGACTCGTCTACCAAGGGCCCGGACGACGTCCCGTCACGGGGGCGGGTCGTCCCGGTACGGCTCCCGACCCTCCCAGTGGCGCTGGGCAGTGGCCCCACTTCGCCCGGCCCGCCACCCGAAGGAGTGAACCCCGGCGGGGAGTTGGCGGGCAAGTTCCTCCGGCGTGTGCCACGGCGGTGCACGGCGGGCCGGTTGGACGTCGGGGCCGTGCTTTGGCACTATTCGCCGCCACGCTTCACCGGATCCCGTCAATCGGTGCCAAACCCGGCGGCGGGAGCGGAGGTCCGCGCCCGTCCGGCGGCGAATGACGGGCTTTTGTGAACCCTGTGAAGGGCTCGTGCAGACTGGCCGGATGCGTACGGAACTGATCTCGGAACCCGCCGGCCCCGGCCGTCCCAACGAGGACTTCGCCGCCCTCGCCCTGCCCGCCTCGGGACAGGGCGGCGCGCTGGCGGTACTGGACGGGGTGACGCCGCCGGCGGCCGAGCCGGGCTGTACGCACTCCGTGCCGTGGTTCTGTGCGCGGCTGGGCGGCGCCCTGACCGAACTGTCCGTTTCCCGGCGGGATCTGTCGCTGCCACAGGTGCTGTCCGCGGCGATTTCCCGCACGGCGGACGCACATGCCACGACCTGTGACCTTTCTCACCCGCGCACGCCACAGGCAACCGTGGCGGTGGCGCGCTGGGACGAAGCGGTGGTGGAGTACCTGGTCCTGTGCGACGCGGTGCTGCTCCTTGAGTCGCCGGACGGCGCGGTGACGCCGGTCCTGGACGACCGCCTGGCCCGTCTGCCGCGCGCGGCGCTCGCCTCGGCGGCGGTGGTGGACGGGACGCTGCGCAACAAGGAGGGCGGCTTCTTCACGGCGGCGGCGGATCCGGGTGTGGCGGAGCGGGCGGTGAGCGGGATGGTGCCGCGGGGGTCCGTCCGGGCGCTGGCCGGCCTGACGGACGGGGCGGGGCGGTGGGTGGAGACCTTCGGGGAGGGTGAGTGGGGGGAACTGTTCGGGGTGCTCAGGAGGGAGGGTGCGGGGGCGTTGGTGGAGCGGGTGCGGGAGTTGGAGCACGGCGATGCGGAGGCGCGCGCCCGGTTGGGCTCGGCGAAGACGCACGACGACGCGACGGTGGTGTTCGTGGAGCTGTGAGGGGTTCCGCCCCCGCCCCTTCGCCGCGTGGGCGCGAGCAACCACGAATCCACCCGCAGCCGCCCGGCGACCCGTACCCCCGAGCTATGGGGCGCTGTCTTCCTCCCACCCCGTGATACCCAGGTTCAACTCCCGCAGCAGCCTTGCCAGCTCGGCCACCTCCCGCGCGTCCCAGTGCGCGAGCTTGCGCACATACCGCGCCCGCCGCGCCACCCGTACGCGCGCGACCCGCCGGCCGCCCTCCTCCGTGAGGTGGACGAGCCAGGCGCGGCCGTCCGCGGGGTCCGGTTCGCGGGCGACGAGGCCGAGTTCCTCCAGCGCCCGCAGCTGGCGGGACATCGTCGCCTTGCCCACCCCGACGAACGCCGCGAGATCCGTCGCCCGCTGCCGGCCGCACTCCTCGAGCCGTACGAGCAGCCCGTACGCGGCGGGCTCCAGATCGGGGTGGACCTCGCGCGCCATCTCGCCCTGCTGGGCCCTGGCACGCCGCATCAGCATGGTCAACTCCCGCTCCAGGGCGAGGAATTCCGGCGGCGCCTGCTCACCGTCGGACACCGGCGCCGCCCGGACGGTGCCGGACCCGCCCTCTCTGGTTCCGTCCTCGTGCACGTCAGCACTCCCGAGCTGGTTTCGCCGTACTGAAAGTTTCCGCCACGCGTGGCCGTTGCCGCAGTTCCGCCAGTATTTCGCAGGCGTAGACCAACGGCAGCCTCCGGCCCCCCTTCCCCGCCCGGGTCTACGTGCGTAGCGTCCCGTGCCGCCAGGACCTGCCAGGCAGTGAACGCCGGACCACCGACCCCACTCGGAGGCAGTCATGCCCGTGCACAAGAAGAGAGCGGGCGCCCGCCTGCTCGCCGCGGCGCTCGCGCTCACCGCGCTGCCGCTGCTCGCCGTCCATCCCGCCGACGCCGCCGGCACCCCCGCCCGCGGCACCGCCCACATGGGCATGGGCGTCCTCGCCCACGACGGAGGGGACGGCACCCCGGCCCCCACCGCCGCCGCGCAGACCGAGGGCGTGGACGTCTCCGGCCACCAGGGGAACGTGGCCTGGTCCACCCTGTGGAGCAGCGGCGTGCGGTGGGCCTACACGAAGGCGACGGAGGGCACGTACTACACGAACCCCTCCTTCGCCCAGCAGTACAACGGCTCGTACGACGTCGGCATGATCCGCGGCGCGTACCACTTCGCGACGCCCGACACGACGACCGGCGCCGCCCAGGCCGACTACTTCGTCGACCACGGCGGCGGCTGGTCCCGCGACGGCAAGACGCTGCCGGGGACGCTGGACATCGAGTGGAACCCGTACGGGGCGGCCTGCTACGGCAAGTCGGCGAGCGGGATGGTGAGCTGGATCCGCGACTTCCTGAACCGCTACAAGTCCCGCACCGGCCGGGACGCCGTCATCTACACGGCCACGAGCTGGTGGACGCAGTGCACCGGCGACTACGCCGGCTTCGCCACCGCCAACCCCCTGTGGATAGCCCGCTACGCCTCCACACCCGGCACCCTCCCCGCCGGCTGGTCCTTCCAGACCATGTGGCAGTACACGTCCTCCGGCCCCACGGTGGGCGACCACGACAAATTCAACGGCGCCCTGGACAGGGTCCAGGCCCTGGCCAACGGCTGAGAGCACACCGCGCCCTGAAGGGGCGCGGGAAACTGCGCGACAAGCCCCCACCCACCCGCACACCCCGGGGGTCCGGGGGCGGAGGCCCCGGGTTGGGACGGGAAGGGGCGGCGGGGGCGAAAAACTCCCCCGCCGCGCCCACCCCACCCCTCACGCAGCCACCGGCACCGCATCCCGAGAGACATCCGCGGGCGCCAGCGCCAGCTCCAGCACCTGCCGCACATCCGTCACCGGATGCACCTCCAGCTTGGCCAGCACCTCCGCCGGCACATCATCCAGATCCGCCTCGTTCCGCTTCGGGATGATCACCGTCGTCACCCCCGCCCGATGCGCCGCGAGCAACTTCTGCTTCACACCCCCGATCGGCAGCACCCGCCCGGTCAACGACACCTCCCCCGTCATCGCCACATCCGTCCGCACGAGCCGCCCGCTCAGCAGGGAGGCCAACGCGGTGGTCATCGTGACGCCGGCGCTCGGCCCGTCCTTCGGTACGGCCCCCGCCGGGAAGTGAATGTGCACGCCCCGGTCCTTGAGGTCGCCCACCGGCAGTTCCAGCTCCGCCCCGTGCGACCGCAGGAAGCTCAGCGCGATCTGCGCCGACTCCTTCATCACGTCACCGAGCTGCCCGGTCAGCGTCAGCCCCGCCGCCCCCGTCTCCGGATCGGCCAGCGACGCCTCCACGAAGAGAACGTCACCCCCCGCCCCGGTGACCGCGAGCCCGGTCGCGACCCCCGGCACGGCGGTGCGCCGCTCGGCCGGGTCCTGGGCGGACTCGGGCACGTGGTGCGGCCGCCCGATCAGCGCACGCAGATCGTCCGCGCCGACCGTGAACGGCAGCTCGCGCTCCCCCAGTTAGTGCTGGGCCGCGACCTTCCGCAGCAGCCGGGCGATCGACCGCTCCAGGGTGCGCACGCCCGCCTCGCGGGTGTACTCCCCGGCCAGCCGGCGCAGCGCGCCCTCGTCGATCGTGACCTCCTCGGCGGCGAGACCCGCCCGCTCCAGCTGGCGCGGAAGCAGGTGGTCGCGGGCGATGACGACCTTCTCGTCCTCCGTGTAGCCGTCGAGCCGGACCAGTTCCATCCGGTCGAGCAGCGCCTCCGGAATGGCCTCCAGCACGTTGGCGGTGGCCAGGAAGACGACGTCGCTCAGGTCGAGCTCGACCTCCAGGTAGTGGTCCCGGAAGGTGTGGTTCTGCGCGGGGTCGAGGACTTCGAGGAGGGCCGCGGCCGGGTCGCCCCGGAAGTCGGAGCCGACCTTGTCGATCTCGTCGAGGAGGACGACGGGGTTCATGGACCCCGCCTCCTTGATCGCCCGTACGATGCGGCCGGGCAGCGCGCCGACGTACGTACGCCGGTGGCCGCGGATCTCCGCCTCGTCCCGCACACCGCCGAGCGCGACCCGGACGAACTCGCGCCCCATCGCGTGGGCGACGCTCTCGCCGAGCGAGGTCTTGCCGACCCCGGGCGGGCCGACCAGCGCGAGCACGGCACCGCCGCGCCGGCCGCCGATCACTCCGAGCCCGCGGTCGGTACGGCGCTTGCGCACCGCGAGGTACTCGGTGATCCGCTCCTTGACGTCCTGAAGGCCGGAGTGCTCGGCGTCGAGCACCGCCTTGGCGCCCTGGATGTCGTAGGCGTCCTCGGTGCGGGTGTTCCAGGGCAGTTCGAGGACGGTGTCCAGCCAGGTGCGGATCCAGGAGCCCTCGGGGGACTGGTCGCTGGACCGCTCCAGCTTGTCGACCTCCTTGAGCGCGGCCTCGCGGACCTTCTCGGGCAGGTCGGCGGCCTCGACGCGGGCGCGGTAGTCGTCGGACTCCTCGCCGTCCTTCTCCCCGTTGATCTCGCGCAGTTCCTTGCGGACGGCTTCGAGCTGACGGCGCAGCAGGAACTCGCGCTGCTGCTTGTCGACGCCCTCCTGGACGTCCTTGGCGATCGTCTCGGCGACGTCCTGCTCGGCGAGGTGGTCGCGCAGCTGCTGGGTGGCGAGCTTGAGCCGGGCGACCGGGTCGGCGGTCTCCAGCAGTTCCACCTTCTGCTCGGTGGTCAGGAAGGGCGAGTAACCGGAGTTGTCGGCGAGCGCGGACACGTCGTCGATGGCCTGCACCCGGTCGACGACCTGCCAGGCACCGCGCTTGCGCAGCCACGCGGTGGCGAGCGCCTTGTACTCCTTCATCAGCTCGGTGACCTGGCCGGGCAGCGGATCGGGGACGGTCTCCTCGACGCGGGTGCCCTCCACCCAGAGCGCGGCGCCGGGGCCGGTCGTGCCGGCGCCGATCCGTACGCGGCTCCGGGCCCGGACGAGGGCGCCGGGGTCGCCGTCCGCGAGCCGGCCGACCTGCTCGACGGTGCCGAGGACACCGGTGCCGGCGTAGGTGCCGTCGACGCGCGGCACGAGCAGCACGCGCGGCTTCCCGGGACTCGCACCGACGGCGGCCTGCGCGGCCTCCACGGCGGCGCGTACGTCGGAATCACTCAGGTCCAGCGGCACCACCATGCCCGGCAGCACGACCTCATCATCGAGCGGCAGCACGGGAAGGGCGAACGGCGTGTACGGAGACGACGAGGACGGGGACTCAGCAGCCATGATCTTCCTCTCGACAGTGAAGTTGAGCTATCCCGACTCAATCCCCCTGAGCCTCCGAATGTTCCCCACCCCGCGTTCGCCCACAGCGATCACCCGCCCGCCAGGGGTGCGCCACGCAGGCGCGAGCACTCACCGCGCCCCTGTAAGGGGCGCGGGCAACTGCGCGAGAAGTCCCCACCGGCGGTCGGCCGACACCGCACCCCGGGGTCCAAGGGGCGAAGCCCCTTGGAGGGTGGGGAAGGGTAGGGGCGGCGGGGGCGAAAAACTTCCCCGCACCCCACTCCCCGTCACCCACAATGACCCCCATGCCCCACCCCACCACCGACGCCACCCCGACCCCGCGCCCCACCCCCACCGAACCCCCCGTCACCCTCGACACCCGCTCCGGCCCCGCCGGCGACATCACCCTCCGCCGCCACGGCCCCCACCTCCAGATCATCGCCAACGGCTGCTTCCTCATGGACACCTCCGACGGCCGCTCCGAACGCCGTCTCGTCGACGCGGCCCACGAAGCCCTGCCCGCAGGCCGGGAAAACCCCGCCGTCCTCATCGGCGGCCTCGGCGTCGGCTTCTCCCTCGCCCACGCCGCCGCCGACCCCCACTGGGGCCCCATCACAGTCGTCGAACGCGAACCCGCCGTCATCGACTGGCACCGCACCGGCCCCCTCTCCCCCTACACCGCCGACGCCCGCGCGGACCCCCGCACCCGCATCCTCGAAGCGGATCTGATCACTTACGTCAATGAGACATCGGACACATACGACGCCCTCTGCCTGGACATCGACAACGGCCCCGACTGGACCGTCACGGAGGACAACGAAACCCTCTACTCACCTTCCGGACTGGCAGGCTGCGCAAGGGTGTTGAGGCCCGGCGGAGTACTCGCCGTATGGTCCGCACAGCCCTCTCCGGAATTTGAAGGAACCCTACGGAATGCCGGGTTCCAACAGGTGCGTACCGAAGAGATCCCCGTTGCCCGGGGCGTTCCCGACGTGGTTCACCTGGCGGTCCGCCCCGGATAGCCGAGCGACTGTTACTGCCCGTACGCTGCTCCCCTGACGCGGATCATTCACAGCACAACGACGCGTCACCGCAGACATGGGATCACCCCACGGATTCCGGAAAGCAACCCCAGGGGCGGGCGATGGAGCAGACACACACCTCCCACAACGGCACGGCGACGACGAACGGCGCGCAGCGCCGGGTTCTGGTGGTCGAGGACGACCAGACGATCGTCGACGCCATCGCGACCCGTCTGCGCGCCGAGGGATTTCTCGTGCAAACGGCGGGCGACGGCCCGTCCGCGGTCGACACCGCCGAGGCCTGGCAGCCCGATCTGCTGATCCTCGACGTGATGCTGCCCGGCTTCGACGGGCTCGAGGTCTGCCGCCGGGTGCAGGCCCAGCGCCCGGTGCCGGTGCTGATGCTCACCGCGCGCGACGACGAGACCGACATGCTGGTCGGCCTCGGCGTCGGCGCCGACGACTACATGACCAAGCCGTTCTCCATGCGGGAACTGGCCGCCCGGGTGCACGTCCTGCTGCGCCGGGTGGAGCGGGCCGCGCTCGCCGCGACGACTCCGCGCTCGGGCATCCTCCGCCTGGGCGAACTGGAGATCGACCACGCGCAGCGCCGGGTCCGGGTGCGCAGTGAGGACGTGCATCTGACGCCCACCGAGTTCGACCTGCTGGTCTGCCTGGCCAACACCCCGCGTGCCGTACTCTCGCGCGAGCAGCTGCTCGCCGAGGTGTGGGACTGGGCGGACGCGTCCGGGACGCGGACCGTGGACAGCCACATCAAGGCGCTGCGGCGGAAGATCGGTGCGGAGCGGATCCGCACGGTGCACGGTGTGGGCTACGCGCTGGAGACGCCGACGCCCTGAGCGGGCTCTCCCGCCCCGCTCCCGGCGGCAGCGCCGCCGGATCCCCGCGGGAGCAGGGCAGCCGAAGGGGGCTGGAAGCGATGAGCGGTGCCGGTGGAACGCGCCGGGGCGCGGTCTTCGGACGCGTGGCGGCCGCGGCGCGCAGGGCGAACCCCCGTAGTGACACGGCAGCGGGACGCGGTACGGCAGCGGCGCGCGCCGGCGCGGCCGCGGGGCGCAGGTCCGGCAGGGTGCGCTCCCGGAACGCGACGGCCGCCGGGCGCAAGGCACGCCCCGGGCGCGCCCCGAGGGCGGCGAGAGGCGCGTCCGGGTACGGCGCGGCCACCGGGCCGGGCCCGGGTCCCGGTTCCGCACACGAGTCCGGCCGCGGTCTGTGGCCCTTCTCCGTCAAGACCAAGCTCGGCACGCTGGTCGTCGTCTCCGTCTTCATCACCACGGGTCTGCTGATGATCGCCGTGCGGACGCAGACCGAGCTGCGCTTCATCACCGTCTTCTCGGTGATCGCCACCCTGCTGATCACCCAGTTCGTGGCACACTCGCTCACCGCCCCGCTGGACGAGATGAACGCCGTGGCCCGCTCCATCTCGCACGGCGACTACACCCGCCGGGTGCGCGAGAACCGCCGCGACGAGCTGGGCGACCTGGCGCAGACGATCAACCGCATGGCCGACGAGCTGGAGGCGCAGGACAGCCGGCGCAAGGAGCTGGTGGCGAACGTCTCGCACGAGCTGCGCACGCCCATCGCGGGGCTGCGCGCGGTGCTGGAGAACATCGTGGACGGCGTCACCGAGGCGGACCCCGAGACGATGCGCACGGCGCTGCGGCAGACCGAGCGGCTCGGCCGCCTGGTGGAGACGCTGCTGGACCTCTCCCGGCTGGACAACGGCGTCGTCCCGCTGAAGAAACGCCGCTTCGAGGTGTGGCCGTATCTGGCCGAGATGCTCAAGGAGGCCAACATGGTGGCCTCCGCGCGCGCGGGCATCGCCTCCGGCTCCGGCGGTCACACCCGCAAGGACGTCCATCTGCACCTCGACGTCCACCCGCCGGAGCTGACCGCGCACGCGGACCCCGAGCGCATCCACCAGGTCATGGCCAACCTCATCGACAACGCCGTCAAGCACAGCCCGCCGCACGGCAGGGTGACGGTCAGGGCGCGGCCGGGGCAGGCGCCGGACTCGCTCGACCTGGAGGTGCTCGACGAGGGGCCGGGCATTCCGCGCTCCGAGTGGCACCGGGTGTTCGAGCGGTTCAACCGGGGCGCGGTCCGCTCCCCGCACGGGCCCGGCAGCGACGGCGGCACGGGTCTGGGGCTGGCGATCGCGCGCTGGGCGGTGGATCTCCACGGTGGCCGGATCGGCGTGGCCGAAAGCGAGCGGGGCTGCCGCATCCAGGTCACCCTTCCAGGGCTCCCCTCTTCGCCAAGTTGACGTAAAGTGCGCAGCGGAGCCGCATGATCCACCGGCTGTCCCGCCACGGCCGGGCACGGTGTGGACACGTGTGATCAAGGCCACCGGGCCACCGCACGGAGCGGCGGACCGGGCCCCGGTCCGACCGCTGCGGCTCCCCTGGGAGGCCGCCCGTGCGCCGCTCCCTCGGGCTCCCGTACCCTTTTCGACCGTAACCGCGCTTGTTTCCCGCCAATTCCGGCGGCGAAACACGGTTTTCAATGTGATGTACGTGACGATGAACCGGCCCGACCTCACCTTCCCGGTCACGGAGGCGTAGCCTTTATTCCCGCTGTCCATCACCTTGTGAAGCGGAAGAGGGCGGTTGCCGCCGTGTCGCCACAGTCCCCCAGTAACTCGAGCATCTCCACCGAGACCGACCAAGCCGGGAAGAACCCCGCGGCCTCGTTCGGTGCCAATGAGTGGCTCGTCGATGAGATCTATCAGCAGTACCTCCAGGACCCGAATTCGGTAGACCGCGCCTGGTGGGACTTCTTCGCGGACTACAAGCCCGGGGCGGCTGCCACCCCGGCCCCGGCGGGTGACGCGGCTGCGGGGGCCGCGCGGACCGACGCCGCTCCCACCACCCCGGCTCAGCCGGCCGCTCCGGCCCCGCGCGCCGCGCAGTCGGCCGCCCCCGCGAAGCCCGCGACGCCGGCGGCCGCGCCCGCCGCCGCACCGGCCAAGCAGGCCGCGAAGCCCGCGGCCGCGGCCCCCGCGAAGCCCGCTGCCGCCGCCAAGGCCGCACCGGCCGCCAAGGCGGCTCCGGCGACCGAGGCCCCCCAGGGCCCCGAGTACGTCACGCTGCGCGGTCCCTCCGCGGCCGTCGCGAAGAACATGAACGCCTCACTGGAGATGCCCACGGCCACGTCCGTGCGCGCGGTCCCGGTGAAGCTGCTGTTCGACAACCGCATCGTCATCAACAACCACCTCAAGCGGGCCCGGGGCGGGAAGATCTCCTTCACCCACCTCATCGGCTACGCGATGGTGCAGGCCATCAAGGCCATGCCGTCGATGAACTGGCACTACGCGGAGAAGGACGGCAAGCCGACCCTCGTCAAGCCGGAGCACGTCACCTTCGGCCTGGCGATCGACCTGGTGAAGCCCAACGGCGACCGCCAGCTCGTCGTCGCCGGCATCAAGAAGGCCGAGACGCTGAACTTCTTCGAGTTCTGGCAGGCCTACGAGGACATCGTCCGCCGCGCCCGCGAGGGCAAGCTGACGATGGAGGACTTCAGCGGCGTCACGGTCTCCCTGACCAACCCCGGGGGCCTGGGCACCGTCCACTCCGTGCCCCGCCTGATGCCCGGCCAGTCGGTCATCATGGGCGTCGGCTCCATGGACTACCCGGCCGAGTTCCAGGGCACCTCCCAGGACACCCTGAACAAGCTGGGCATCTCCAAGGTGATGACCCTCACCTCGACGTACGACCACCGGGTCATCCAGGGCGCCGCCTCCGGCGAGTTCCTGCGGATCGTCGCCAACCTGCTCCTCGGCGAGAACGAGTTCTACGACGAGATCTTCAAGGCGCTGCGCATCCCCTACGAGCCGGTCCGCTGGCTCAAGGACATCGACGCCAGCCACGACGACGACGTCACCAAGGCCGCCCGCGTCTTCGAGCTGATCCACTCCTACCGGGTCCGCGGCCACGTCATGGCCGACACCGACCCGCTGGAGTACCAGCAGCGCAAGCACCCCGACCTGGACATCACCGAGCACGGGCTCACCCTGTGGGACCTGGAGCGCGAGTTCGCGGTCGGCGGCTTCGCGGGCAAGTCCCTGATGAAGCTGCGCGACATCCTCGGCGTGCTGCGCGACTCGTACTGCCGCACCACCGGCATCGAGTTCATGCACATCCAGGACCCCAAGCAGCGCAAGTGGATCCAGGACCGCATCGAGCGCCCGCACAGCAAGCCCGAGCGCGAGGAGCAGCTCCGCATCCTGCGCCGCCTCAACGCGGCGGAGGCCTTCGAGACCTTCCTCCAGACGAAGTACGTCGGCCAGAAGCGGTTCTCCCTGGAGGGCGGCGAGTCCGTCATCCCGCTGCTCGACGCCGTCCTCGACTCGGCCGCCGAGTCGCGCCTGGACGAGGTCGTCATCGGCATGGCCCACCGCGGCCGGCTGAACGTGCTGGCGAACATCGTCGGCAAGTCCTACGCGCAGATCTTCCGCGAGTTCGAGGGCAACCTCGACCCGAAGTCGATGCACGGCTCCGGCGACGTCAAGTACCACCTGGGCGCCGAGGGCACCTTCACCGGTCTGGACGGCGAGCAGATCCGCGTCTCGCTGGCCGCGAACCCCTCCCACCTGGAGACGGTCGACCCGGTCATCGAGGGCATCACCCGTGCCAAGCAGGACATCATCAACAAGGGCGGCACCGACTTCACCGTCATGCCGGTGGCGATCCACGGCGACGCGGCCTTCGCGGGCCAGGGCGTGGTGGCCGAGACCCTGAACATGTCGCAGCTGCGTGGCTACCGCACCGGCGGCACGGTCCACATCGTCATCAACAACCAGGTCGGCTTCACCGCCGCCCCGGAGTCCTCCCGCTCGTCCATGTACGCCACGGACGTGGCCCGCATGATCGAGGCCCCGATCTTCCACGTGAACGGCGACGACCCGGAGGCCGTCGTGCGTGTGGCGCGGCTCGCCTTCGAGTTCCGCCAGGCGTTCAACAAGGACGTGGTGATCGACCTCATCTGCTACCGCCGCCGCGGTCACAACGAGTCGGACAACCCGGCCTTCACCCAGCCGCTGATGTACGACCTGATCGACAAGAAGCGCTCGGTGCGCAAGCTCTACACCGAGTCGCTCATCGGTCGCGGCGACATCACCCTGGAGGAGGCCGAGCAGGCGCTCCAGGACTACCAGGGCCAGCTGGAGAAGGTCTTCACGGAGGTCCGCGAGGCCACCGCGCAGCCGGCCGCCCCGCACTCGCCGGACCCGCAGGCCGAGTTCCCGGTCGCCGTCAACACGGCGATCTCCACGGAGGTCGTCAAGCGGATCGCCGAGTCCCAGGTCAACATCCCCGACCACTTCACCGTCCACCCGCGGCTGCTCCCGCAGCTCCAGCGCCGGGCGTCGATGGTCGAGGACGGCACGATCGACTGGGGCATGGGCGAGACCCTCGCCATCGGCTCCCTCCTCCTGGAGGGCACCCCGGTGCGCCTCTCCGGGCAGGACTCCCGCCGCGGCACGTTCGGCCAGCGCCACGCGGTGCTGATCGACCGGGAGACCGGCGAGGACTACACCCCGCTGCTGTACCTGTCGCAGGAGCAGGCCCGCTACAACGTCTACGACTCGCTGCTCTCCGAGTACGCGGTCATGGGCTTCGAGTACGGCTACTCGCTCGCCCGTCCGGACGCGCTGGTGATGTGGGAGGCGCAGTTCGGCGACTTCGTCAACGGCGCCCAGTCGGTGGTCGACGAGTACATCTCGGCCGCCGAGCAGAAGTGGGGCCAGACCTCCGGCGTCACGCTGCTGCTGCCGCACGGCTACGAGGGCCAGGGCCCGGACCACTCCTCGGCCCGCATCGAGCGGTTCCTGCAACTGTGCGCGCAGAACAACATGACGGTCGCCCAGCCGACGTCCCCGGCGAACTACTTCCACCTCCTGCGGTGGCAGGTGCACAACCCGCACCACAAGCCGCTGGTCGTCTTCACCCCGAAGTCGATGCTGCGCCTGAAGGCGGCGGCCTCGAAGGCGGAGGAGTTCACCACCGGCCAGTTCCGTCCGGTCATCGGCGACGACTCGGTCGACCCGGCCGCCGTCAAGAAGGTCGTCTTCTGCGCGGGCAAGGTCTACTACGACCTCGCCGCCGAGCGTCAGAAGCGCGGCGCGAACGACACGGCCATCATCCGCATCGAGCGTCTGTACCCGCTGCCGGGTGCCGAGCTCCAGGCGGAGATCGCCAAGTACCCGAACGCCGAGAAGTACCTGTGGACGCAGGAGGAGCCGGCGAACCAGGGTGCCTGGCCGTTCATCGCGCTCAACCTGATCGACCACCTGGACCTGGCGGTCGGCGCGGACGTCCCGCACAGCGAGCGTCTGCGCCGCATCTCCCGGCCGCACTCCTCCTCCCCCGCCGTGGGTTCCGCGAAGCGGCACCAGGCGGAGCAGGAGCAGCTGGTCCGCGAGGTGTTCGAGGCGTAACCGCCGAGTTCGACGAAGGCCGGGCCGCACCCTCTCCCGGGGGGGGTGCGGCCCGTCCGCGTCTCCCCCTCCCCGCCATATCCTTGACCCCATGTACTTCACCGACCGTGGCATCGAGGAACTGGAGAAGCGGCGCGGCGAGGAGGAGGTCACCTTCGAGTGGCTCGCCGAGCAACTCCGCACGTTCGTCGATCTCAACCCCGACTTCGAAATCCCGGTAGAACGCCTGGCCACCTGGCTGGCCCGCCTGGACGACGAGGAGGACGAGGACTAGGGGAGGAGGGCGAGGGGAGGAGGACGAGGGCCGGGGAGGGACGGGACGGTACGGCGGGGGCGACAGGAGCGGCGGGGGCGAAGAACGCCCAGCTCCCCGTCACTTCCACCCCCACCCCACCCGCACACCTCCCACCACCCCGTCCACCACCAACAGCACCCCCGCCACCACCCACCCCGCACGCCGCCGCCACACCCCCCAGACGACCACCGGCACCCCCACCCCCACCTGCGCCCACGC
>NZ_JOHS01000070.1 GCF_000725625.1 Streptomyces sp. NRRL F-6676 | reverse complement strand
CCTCGTCCGCTCCGGCGCCCGCTTCGAAAACGGCCACCTCGTCGAGGACCTCGAAGTCGCCTGAAACTCAACTCACCCACAAGTCTTGACAATTACTCGTGTAGAGATCCCCATCGGCCCTCTCATGATCAGGCCGACGCTCGCCGGCCTTGCGGATGCGCAAGCTGTCCGTAATCTGATAGCCGTCGTATTCGAAGTCACGACGGATCCTGTCGAGCTCCTTCGCCCACTGCTGCTGGGGCGTCTCCTCTCCGGATCCGGTGTACCTCTCCACCTCATTGCGGTAGGCGCGGAGCATCCTCTCGAACACGGCTATCGCGCGGGTGACCTGTTCGGGGTCGCTCCAGGTGATGTGGTCGGCGTAGGAGGAGAAGAGCCGCTTCCTCTGGGCGCCGGAGGTGTCCTTCGGTGGTCCGGGGGTGAAGCCGCTGCCGTCCCAGCAGGCTTGGAGTGGGGAGAGTTCGATCCGTGAGCTGATCTCCCGCATGCAGCTGCGGGTCGGGCCGCTAACGAGGTCTGTCGCCATAAGGGGTGACGTTAGTGAGTCGGCTGCAGGTGAGGGGAGCGAAGTTGTCAGGAACGGCCGGGTGGATGGCACTGATGTGACCGCCGGCGCTGGGGCGGTCCGTTGGACCGCGGCCACGCGTCATCCGGTGGCGCCCCACTGTCCGTCCTCAGCGCCGGGGGTCTGTTCGTCCTCCGATCGGGCAGCCTCGAACAGACGGCGCCAGGACGTGACCAGAGGGCGCCGCCGCAGAAGAGCCCTCCGTTCGCGCTCGGTCATCCCACCCCAGATGCCGTGCTCAATGCGCAGGTCGAGGGCGTGGGCAAGGCACTCGGTGCGAACCGGGCAGCCGGTGCAGATGACCTTGGCCTTGTTCTGTGCCGCACCTTCGACGAACAGCTCGTCGGGACCTGCTGTCCGGCAGGCCGCGCGCTCACCCCAGTCCTGATCATCCCCAACCACCCCGATGCCGTCCTCTCCCTGATCCGCCCCCTACCCTCCCCCGGGCAGGCGCAGCCCCAAAACGGCACGGCACGAACACGGGGCGCAGGAGATCGCCGAGTGACGGCAATCCGTTCGAGTGACGGGGGCTTGACGGCGGTCCTGATGGTGCCAGGCGTCTCAGCCGGTGGCCGAACAGCCGGGCATCGCCGGGAGCGGGGCCTCGCCCGTCACCGTGCTGATCCGTCGCCGGATCGCGGCGAACATCTCGGCCCGCGCGGGCGTGACCGGGTAGTCGAAGCGGTCGTAGCGCAGTTGGAGGGTGGCGGTGTTGTCCGGGGACTTCAGAAGGATCAGGCCGAGGCTTTCGCCGGGGGTCAGGTCACGGTGTCCCCGCAGTTCCAGCGGAAGACCGTGCTCCGGGTCGGTGAGGGCCTGGACCAACTCGGCGCGGCGCAGGCCGGTGTCGGCGTCGTGGTCCAGCTCCAGGACCCACCACTCCCCCAGCCGGGACTCGTGGCCGGTGACGACTTGGGGGACGGCGACGGTGTGCAGGAGGCCGAGGCGGCGCAGTAACCCGCTGGGGAGCCAGGCAGCGTCACGCCAGGTGGATTCGTAGGGCAGTGGCTGGCGCTCGTCTTCCCAACGGCGTTCGTGGGCGGTCCAGGTGTCGCCGGCGAGCCAGCTCGCCTCGCCGCCGTGGTCACGGATGCGCTCGGCGAGCGCAGCTTCGGCCTTCTGGAAGGCGCGTCGGGAGGGCCCGGTGAGCCGGATGCTGGTCGGCTGTCCGAGGCGGCGAAGCTCGATGCCGCGCTCGCTTCGTGCCGTGATCCGGCACCCGTTGAGGCCGTGGATCTCGTCGTCGCCGCTACCCACGCTCACCCGCCCGGGCAGCAGGCCGGCCAGCAGGCTGTCGAGGCTCGCGTTGCTCTCCAGGTGGAGCCTGATGCCGTCCGCGGTGGGCTGTACGTACTGGATACCGAAGGGAAACTCGAAGAAGTTCCGCTGGGAGCCGAGAACCCAGTAGAACACCTCGGACTCGAGGAGCAGTTGCTCGTGGTGGGCGGGAGCGGGGATGAGAGGGGCGCGGCGGGGAAGGCCGGCGACGACCTCGCACGCGAGCTGGCGGGGAGCTCCGGTGTAGAGGGCGTACGTCCGCGCCCGGCTGCTGGTCTGGGTGGCCGACATGGCGGGTACCTTTCGCTCCGCCCCGTCGGCCCGCGGAGCGTGAGGAACAGGCACTGGTGTGCGGTGGTGCGGTCGGTGAGATGGCTCTGATCGAAGCCGAGCTTCTTCGCCTCCGCCTTGAACCAGTGGGCCGAGTTCGCGTGAGGAGCAGCAGACCGATGCCGCAGGGCGCCACCATATCCATCGGGTGGGGCTCCAACGGGCGCGCCGCGCCGCACCGCCGGTCGTCGGTTCAGGACACGGGCTAGGACAGGGAGGGGACCGGCTGGGGATCCCTCTGCTCGGCGATCTGGCCGCGGGCACCGGCCTCTTGCCGCAGCGCGGTCTGCAAGTGCCACAGCAAGATCGCCGGCAGGAGGCTACCGAGCCGGGCCACGGCCCGCAGAGCCTCGGCCGCCTGAGCCAAGAGCTCCGCGGCCGACTGGGACTGCTCGGCGTTTCGATCCCCGCGCAGACGTCCCACGATCCCGTCCAAGAGCTCTGCCAGCTCACCCGCTCCCGGGTTCTCCGGCACATCGGCTCCCCACCACCGGACAGCAGCCTCCAAGGCCGCGAAGGCGTCCGTGCGGTCGAGCGGCAGCCTGGTCCCTACGTCCCTGTGCGTCACAACCACCATCGTTCACCGTCGGCCCCCACGTCGGGGCAAAACGGAGAATCGGCCGCTCCCGGATCACCAAAGCCCCGGAAGCCAGGAGCGCCGCGAGCCGAGGGATGCCGGAGGCAGCGCCTTCCTCTCCCGACCGTGAGCCCGAGCCCAGCTGGTGCGGGCAACGGCTGTCCGTGGGCCGCCGCGAGGATCGTCAGAGGGCGCGCATCACGGCGACGACCTTGCCCAGGATGACCGCCTCGTCGGCCGCGAGCGGTGCGAACGCGGGGTTGTGCGCGACGAGCCAGGCGTGGCCGGCCGCGTCGCGCTGGAACCTCTTCACTGTCGCTTCCCCGTCGAGCATGGCGGCGACGATGTCGCCCGGCTCGGCGACCTGCTGCCGCCGGACGGTGACCACGTCCCCGTCGCAGATGGCTGCCTCGATCATGCTCTCCCCGGACACCTTCAGGGCGAAAAGCTCGCCCTCACCGACCAGTTGGCGGGGCAGGACATAGGTGTCCTCGACCGTCTCCTCGGCGAAGATCGGCGTTCCGGCCGCGATCCGGCCGACCAGGGGGACCTCCGCCGCCGCGAGCTCGCTCTCCGGCCGCTCGTCCTCTTCTCCCGCCGAGAACTTGAGGGGGAGGCAGTAGGCGCGGGGACGGTGCGGGTCGCGGCGGAGTGCTCCCTTGCGCTCCAGGGCGAGGAGCTGGTGCGCGACGCTGGAGGTGCTCGTCAGGCCGACCGCCTGACCGATCTCGCGCATCGAGGGCGGGTACCCGCGGTCAGCGACGGAACGGGCGATGCAGCCGACGATGGCCCGCTGCCGGTCGGTGAGCCCGTCGGGACCCCGGCGGATGCCCGGAGGCCGGCCCGGTCCAGCGTGGGTGATGATCATGTACCCCCCTTGCGATCTTGCGTCTTTGGACAGTAGCCCCACACACCGACAAACGGAACGTCCTTCGATTGCCTTTCCGGCCTAACGGTGGGGACGAGTCCGTCTCCACGACGGCGTCCTGGATGTCGGGCCAGGCCCACTTCCGCGCCCCGGGTGGCCTACTTGGCGGCCCAGTAGCCCAAGTTGTTGCGGTTCCCCTCCGCCGCCCGGCGTGGCGCGTCCGGCGATCCCAGCAGACCGTACGGCAGATACCCGGACCGGACACCGAGTTCCCACCCATGGACCTGGACGGCGAGGCAGGCCAGGGTGAGGGAGCCGAGGGGGAGGAGGGACCGGGGCGCGGGATCACCGGCCTCGGCCTCGACTCTCTCCCGGTACGCGACCAGCCGGGCGACGAGGGCGTCCTCGAAGGCGTGCTGGTCGTCGTCGAGGAGTACGCGGAGCAGCCGCTGGTCCGCGCTCAGCGCGTCGCCGACCTCGTCGAGCCGCCGGGCGGCCTCCGCGCGCTCCTTGGCGTCCGGCTTGCGCAGCGGAACCGTGGGCCAGTCGCGGGGCAGATGCCCGGCCGCCTCGGTGAGATAGAGGCACAGGGCGTCCATGGCGGCGAGGTCGGCGGGGTCGGAGACGGAGGTGTACCGGTTGTAGGGCACGCCGTCACGGATGGCGGGCGCGTAGTCGCCGCGCAGCAACAGCCCGGTGACCCGCTCCCAGTCCCACACATGCCCGCTGATGACACACATCTCGAACATGTCGAGCCAGGTCCGCGCGGTGGGCGCCTCTTTGACGACGTCCCGGAAGGCGATGAGCCCGTCCCCGAACTCGTCGTCGTCCGGGTCCGTGCTGATCCGCTCCCCGACGAGGGGGAACCGGATCTCCTGGTCCCCGTCCGGGAAGCACATGATGCTCAGCACTCCGTGCACACACTCCGCGGCGGTGACGGCGACCGTGCCGGCCGCGGCGTCGAGCCCCGGCTCCGTCACCGTTCGGGCGGCGACATGGTCGAGAAGCTCGTCCGCCATCGCCCGTATCAGGGCCGGCGAGATGCTGTCGTACCGCAGCGAGTGCCACCGCGTGTAAGCCCGTCCGTCGATGTCGTCGAGCGCCTGGGCCAACCGGTTCTCGGCAACCTGATGGCACGTCACATTCCGCACGCACTCCGTCCCTTCATGAACTCCGCGACTGGGACAAAGCACGTTATCAACGGGCACTGACAGCATCGTCCTCTCGCAAGGCCGGGCAGGAGATGTCGGTCCGGTGCGGTATACACGAGGAGATCACAGACCGCCGCACTGTGAGGCGGCGCACCGGGGGTAGGGAATGATCGTTCCGCACGTGAGTACCGCGCTTCGCCCGGGGGACTACCTCCAGATCGCCTCGGAACGGATGGCCGTCGACGGCGTGCCGGACGGCGAAGGGTTCGCCCGGATCGAACGGGTGGAGATCATCACCGACACCGGATTCCTGGCTCCGGACTCCCCCCAGGTGCGTACCCGGGCAGCCCGGCAGATCGCGGTCGTGTTCTGTCACGGCATGCCGGGCCCGGTCATGTTGCGCGAGGGTGATCAGTGGACCCTCGGCGAGGTCGACAGCGGCCGGGCCTGCTGGGATTCTGCCAATCCCTGGTGGCCAGAGACCCAAAAACCGCTGTTCACCGGAAGCCGCTTGGCCGCCGGACCACACCCCTTTCGCAACACCATCCAGGGCCCCGACCTCGTGGCGCCGGCCGCCGCGTCCGAGCCGCAGCCGCCGCGGCAGCGGGCAGCCACGTTCGACAAGCCGGCCCACATGGTCACGGTTGGTGACTACCTGCAGATCCATGCCCTGCGGCACCCGAAGTGGGACATGCGCATCGACGAAGGATTCCACCGTGTCGAATGGATCGGCCACCTCGCCGGTGCCGCCCTCGGCGCAGTGCTGAACGATCCTGCCTGGGCGCGCGGCCGCCTTACCCTCGCCTCGGTCCACGGCCTGTCCGGCATCCTCGTACTGCCCGAGGTTCCGGTGACCGTCCTGGTCCAGCCCAACCCGGAGCGTCGCCGCTCCGACGAGGACGAAGCCTGGCACGAGGGTCCCTTCTACGAACTGGCCGGGGTCACCGAACCCGACCTCACCGAGCAGCTCCACGCCGATGCCCGTCTACGGCCGGAGCCGCCAAGTTCGGAGGCCGCTCTGTACCCCAGCAGGTTCAGCAGCCCCGCCCAGCGGGCTCTGCACCTGGACGGCGTCACCGGCATCCGCCCCGTCGCCGCCTCCCAGCTTCCCTGGCCGCATGGCCTGTTCAAGTGTCCCTACGGTGAGCGGGCGAAGGCCCTGGCCGCCACCTACCCCAAAGGTCACAGCAAAACCGCCCACGCCGAGCTGTTCGCCCGGCTCGGCGATCAGGACTTCGCCGCCTGCCCCTACCACCAGGCCGACAACTGGGAGGCGATCACCGCGGCCGTGTTCGCCTTCGCCCGCGCCGAACCCGACAGCGACGAACAGGACCGGCTCTACCGCGCCACGCACCTGAGCGAGCGCGACCGCGCCTGGTTTCGCTCCCTCATCGGAGGGGGCCACATCTGGTGGGACACCGGCCAGCAGAATCTGACCAACGGCCAGCACCGCCTGTGCGCGCTGCGTGCCGCCAGCATCGAGGTGATTCCCGTCTACGGCCGGCACCTCCCCGACCACGACGAGACCACGCCGTCCCAGGACGCCCTGACGCACGCCAGGCGCACCGTGGAGGACTTCTGGCTTTCCCACGTCGCTGCCGCCCTCAAGCCGGGCCGCCTCAGCACCCACCTGGCCCGGCTGCTCGCCCGCTACCCACGCCTGCGTGTGCTGCTGCCGAAGAGCAAGTAGCGCGCTACGCCCGAATGGCGGTGAACGCGTGGCTGGCGGCTTGCCGCTATCAGACAGGCGGCGGCCGATTATCGACAGGATCCGGCGGTGTGCCCCCGGACGCCGCGCACGGGGGGACGCGACGTCCGGGAGGACTGCTTGCCAACGTACCGCGCCATCCCGTCGCTTATCGCATGTATCGCGGAACCTATTCGCGTGGCGGGGCCCGGCGCGGATCGAACGCAGTCTGGCCCGGGAGGCGGTCACGAGGACGCCGGATCGGCCACGACGGACCTGGTGCCGGGGGATGATGAGGAAGCCATGGCCAAGCCGCAGAAGGGCAGCCGCGTTGAGTCACTTCTCCGGGCATGAGACCAGCCCTCATGAGGCGCTCCGGCAGGGCCGGACGGCAGTGGATCGTCTGAGTGGCGGGGATGCTGGAAGCCGGCGGGATGTTCCGTGAGGTGACGGCGACCCAGGTGCTCCTGTCCACCGCTTCCCCACGCATCCGGTTCGTCGAGTTCGCAGCCGACGAGGAGAAGGAGAACGGAGCCGACTGGCTGTGGTGGTGGGTGGACCGGGACGGCACCTGCTACGGGCTCCTGGTCCAGGCGAAGATCCTGAAGTTGCACGGCAAGCGCTGGAGCATCGACTTCAGCTACAAGACGCGCGGCGACGACCAGACGCAGCTCTCGAAGCTGATCAAGGCGGCGAACCGCTTCCATGTCCCCGCCGCGTACGTCTTGTACTGCGGGGGCGCCCAGTACCGATCGACTCTGGCCTGCGACCGCACTCATGACGACGTTCCGTGCAAGGAGCGCGACCGGGTCGGTGTGTCCACTGTCTCCGCTCTGGTGGCGGAGAACGCGGTCGGCCTGGACGCCAAGAACGCGGGCGTGAGCGCCTTCCACGACGCCGTTCCAGTCGAGGACATCGCCAGCCCCGACGGCCTGGACGCGCCGATCGTGCCCCTCGCGCGCGGACTGGACCAGGACCTCGAGCGCTTCCTGCGGCAACCGCAGCGAGGATCTCGCAGGGTGGCAAAGGAACTTCTCCGGCCTGTTCAGCGGATCAGACACGGCCAGTTCGCGGGCTCGGCGGTCATGGAACGCGCCGCCCCGGTCACCGGCGCCCTTTTCGAGAACGTCCCCAACGACTACGGGCATTTCTCCGTGCCGTACCTCGCTCACATGCTCCGCGGGCTGAGGGCGGAGGTCCCCGACTACGTACGCGACGTCCTGGAAGGCCGGACTCCCCCGGCTTGGGTCACTGACCACGTCGGCGGGATCGTCGTGATTCCCGACGCGGACGCCCCGACCACGGCGTCACCGGCCCGGGCTGGGGACGGTGGCGCCGGGCTGCTCCCCTCGGATTTCCTAGAGGCGCCTCAGCCTCCACATGATCACCGTCCTGGGCACGCCGCGTGAGCTCGACGCGAAGCGTCCGGCACTGACCGACCGGCCGGAGCCAGCCGACAGGCCCAGTCCCGGTGTCCCGGTCGGCGTCACCCGCTCCAGGGGACCCGGGCGAGAACGAGCCCCCGGACGTCGGCGGCTCCGGTCGCCCGGAGCCGGAGCGCGACGTGCTGGAGCTGCGATCCGCTGGTGAACACGTCGTCGACGAGCAGGATCGTGGCCGATTTGATGTCGCCGATGTCCCCGGTCCAGGTCAGGGCGGCGGCATGCGCGGTCGCGGCCGCGCGCTTCTCCTCCAGGGTGCGGTTCGCGGACCGGGCCGTCTCGGCATGCTTCACCAGCCGGTGCGCGCCCGGCGGGCTGAGCGGGAAGGCCCTGGTCACGTCCTCTGTGTAGGCGGCGTCCATGATCGCCTCGATGTGCTGGATGGGCTGGCGGCCGACGTGGGTGGGGTTGCCGACGACGTAGTCGACGCCGTTCATCGCCTCGGGGTGGCTCTCCATCCAGCCGACGAGGAGCCGGCCGAAGATCATCGCCCAGCCGGCCCGGCCCTCGTACTTCAGCGTGTGGATCTTGTCGCGCAGGGCTCCGGAGTACATGGCCACCGCGTCGACGCGGGAGAACCCCCGCTCGGCTTCCGGGAGCGCACACACCCGATTACTGCACTGCCTGCCGGGCGCGACGGCCTGGGAGCAGACGGGGCAGTGGGGTTCGGCGACCGGCTGGAGGGTGCGGCCGGCGCAGTCGGAGCACAGGCGGGCGGTGCCGGTGATGCGGTACGCGCATACCGGACAGTTGGGAAAGCCTGCTGGATTGGGGAGACCGGCCGTCACAGGCCGGCCAGGGCGAGCTGCTGGCGCTGCTGTCCTGCGGCCTGGATGTCCGCTGCCTGGCCGAGGCGGTCGGTGATGTCGCTGGAGGCGGTGACCAGGACCGCCCGGCCCCCGTCCAGCATCTTCTTGGCCCAGGGCTGGGTGTCGGCGAGGGAACGGATCAGGAAGACGAGCTTGCCGTGCTCGGCGGCCAGGCGGGCCTGCATCTTCGCGCCTGACGTGCTCGAAGCCTCGATGACGACGCTGCCCAGCGTGGTGCCGGACGTGACGACGTTGCGTCGGGGGAAGGTGTACTTCGCCGGGGGGCTCGTGGGCCAGAACTGGCTCAGCAGCGCTCCCCCAGCGCTGAGGATCGCCTTCGCGAGCGGACGGTTCTCGGCCGGGTAGATCGGGGCGGCGACGCCGGTGCCCATGACGGCGAAGGTCCGGCCGCCCGCGGTGAGCGTTGCCTGATGGGCGGCAGCGTCAATGCCCTTGGCGAGACCGCTGGCGATCACGACGTCGTGCTCGACGAGCTCGCGGGCCATCCGTGCCGCCCGCCGCAGCCCGTCCTCGGAGGCCTGGCGGGTGCCGACGATGGCGATGGAGCGGGCGTCGCGCTGATCGAGCTCGCCGCGGTAGAAGAGGAACGGCGGCAGGTTGCCGATCACGCGCAGGTTCGCCGGGTAGTCCTTGTCCAGGACGGTGACCAGGCGTGCGCCGGCCTTGTCGGCGGCGGCGAGCTCGTCGTCGACGCGGGCACGGGCATCGTCCAGGCCGGCGGCCAGAGCCTGCTGCAGCAGGGGGCGGTTCTTGGTCGCGGCACGCGAGTCCTCGTGCAGCTGTCCGTCCATGAGCGCGGCCAGGCCATCGGGGCTCTGGGCTCCGCGGGCGAGCAGGCTCCAGTCGAGGGTGGCATCGCCGGCGCGCAGCGCGCACAGGGTCAGCAGATCGTGCTGGTCAGCAGTGATATCGAGGTCCATCAGGGTGTCCTTCTACTCGTGGCCCCGGGATGTTCGAAGGATGAAGCGAGGTTCTCGGGCCACTTCCATCATGGCGTACGGAGCCCCCGGACGGACAGGAAGGGGGCCGTCGAGCCGGTTCCTCAGGCCTGTCGCCGCTGTTCCATACGGGCGAGGGCTTCGGCGAGCTGGGTGGCCCCGCCGGGCGCCGCGACCGGTTCCCAGATGATCCCTACCGCCAGACAGATGCCGCTGACCAGGCGCTCCGCCTCGCTGGTGTCGTACCACTGCTCGACCTGCCCCGGCAGGGCGATCCACCACAAAGCGGTAGTCGTCGTCTCCCCGGTCGGCACGAGGTACTCGCCGCGCCAGACGAGGGGATACGCATGCTGTTGGAGGTGGGTGAGCATGTCCGCGAGGTGCCGCTGTCGGGCGATCTTGTAGGCGGTCATCGGAGAGCGGGTGCCGACAGGAACCGGGCGGGGCGCCGGGTGAGCCATCCGGTCAGGGGCCGCCTCAGGGGCCTGGGGTTCGACGGCACCCTCCGCAGCGGCGGCGAAGTGCTCCATGGCCGTCGTCAGGACCACCGACGGCCCTTCCTCCGCTCCTCCAGGGCCCGTCGTCGTCAGGAAGTGCGTCAGGGTGATGTCGTTGGTGGTGAAGGGATCGATCGTGACGCCGGAACGTAGCTGGTAGACGGTGTGGCGCGAGGGGTACTTTCCGATGGTCAGTGCGATAACCCGTGCTGCTCCGGCCTCGCTGAGGAGGGTTCGGGCCCATTCCAGGGACTTGCCCTCGGTGGTGAAATCGTCGAATACGATCACCGTCTTGCCGATGATCTTCTTCTTGTAGGCCGGGTTGACTCGCACGGTACGGGCCTGGGCGGCGATGGAGATGTCCCGGCCCGTCGACTGATTGATGCTCCTCTTGTACCGCTCCAGGCTGGTGTCCGGGGCCTGGGAGACACGCTCGAGAAGGTCCTCCTTGTAGGAGGAGCCCGTCATGACCTTGGCACGGTCCAGGAAGCCAGCGAGCTGCGGGTTGCCCTTGGCCGGCGTGCTGCTGGGGTACACGCAGAAGAAACTCTGACCAGGCAGCGCACCATCGAGGTAGGCCGCACACAGAAGGTGCAGCATCAGGACATCACGCGCGTCCTCGTCACCGACCTTGACGGTGTTCTCGTAGGTGAAGATGTCCTTGATCGTGAAGGTCCGGCCGCCGCCGCGAGGGAACCGCGCGTTGAAGGGCAGCATCGAGCGGATCGCGAAGGCGCGGTCCTCGTCATCGAGACGGAACGCCCAGCGGGGCTCGTGCAGCAGGAAGTACTTCAGGAGTTCGATGACATCGGACGGCTCGTCGGACATCAGCGAGGTGATCTTCGCTCCCAGGCGGCTGGCCCAGCGGGCGTGGATGTGGACGACGCCGGCGTGGATGCCTGTGTACCAGTCGAACTGCGAGGTCCCGATGAGGATGAGCTGGTTCATGCGGAGGCCGAGCCTGTCCGCGACAGCCTCCAGCCATGCCTTGTTTCCGCGCTTCGCCTTGTCCGGGATGTCGTCGCGGCACAGATGCAGGGCCGGTTCGGGAAGGCCGGCCGCGGCAAGGGCCGACTTGGCGTCCATCGGGTCGTTGGTCAGCAGCACCCACGCCACGTCGCGTTGATCGAGCCACCGCAGCAGTTCAGCGATCCCCTCGTGCGCGCGCCCGGGCCCGTGCAGGACCGCCTTGTAGTCGATCGCGACCGCGCGCACCGTGCACTTCTCGTCCAACGCCGCCCCCACTGCTGTGCCTTGATCATGAACTGACCCTCTTGCCATGATCTCAGCCGTTCTGACGACGCATCTGCAGAATCCGGATTCCCCAGCTTCGGATCCCGCGGCAGCCGGCTGGCACAACGCCCATGGTCGTGCGTCTCTGTCAGAAACCTGATAGCCGCCTTTACCCAGGACTATGACGAAGCGTCAGAGGGGTCCAGATTCTGGGGCGTCGTGGGGCTCGGGTCGGTCTGGGGAAGTGAGGCGCTCTACCAGGGCGAGCAGCATCAGCAGGAGGACGGCTCCGAGAAGGATGGCGGCCCATCCCACGGCCCATGGCGTACTGCGGGTGCTGATCACGGTCGGCGTGAGCGCCACCATCAAGGTGGTCACGCCGCCTGGAAGGAGGAACTGCCGCCTCACGATCGTGTACCCGGGATCGTCGGGTCGGCCTGGTGCCCGTCACGGGCCTGATTGGCCGGGTGGTGAGGGTGGTCGCACCACGGAGCTGCCATGTCGGTGAGCTCCTCGAGGAGCTGCTCAGCTGTGGCGAGGTCGTCGGCATGGACGGCCTCGGCGAAGTCTTTCTCCAGATCGTGGGCGGCGCTCCAGTCGGCCTCGTATTCCTCGCGGCCGGCGGGGTACTGCTCGCGGCGCCGGTCGTCGAGCCGGTCGACAATAAACTGGTAGACGCGTACGCCGGTCTGCGGATCCCGGCATGCGGTGGGTCTTTCGGGCTCGGTGACGTTCTGGTCAGGTCGCCGGTGGGGCTATCGCCTGAGTGGTCGTGCGGCGCGGGCGCGTCGTGCGGCGCGGAAGGCCTCTGCGGGATCGTCGCAGGCTCCGGGTGCGGGGCGCCACTCGTTGGCGCGCCGGAGGGTGAAGGGGTACCAGCGGCCGTCGGGGCCGGGGCGGATCTGGACTCCGGCGGTCGTGTCGGTGAGCGTACTGGCGTCGATGGTGATGGTTCCGAGGCCGACAGCGCGGGAGACGTGGACGGCCTCTCGTGCCCGCTCGAGGGCATTGGTGGTTGCTGGGGTGGCGGCGAGAGTGGCGTGGGCGCCGGCCGGGCCGCCGTGGCGGTAGCCGATCATCATCGCCCGCAGGGTGGCTTCGGGGATGCCGGTGGCGTGCTGGGCGGCCGCCAGATGGTCCGCGCCGTCGGGGCTGGCGAGGATCCGGAGGATGTCGGCCAACTCGTCGTGGGGCGCAGCGGCGGTGCCGGCCAGGAGGCTCCGGGCACGGGCGGCGGCATCGGCGGTCATGCGGGTCAGATCCTGGGTTCGGGGCCCGGGGAGGGGTGCGTCGCTCCAGGTGAGGGTGCTGACAGCATCGAGGTCGAGGGCTGGCGGGGGCTGTGGGGGGCGATGGGCGGCCAGCGCGTAGAGCTGGGCGGCGCGCACGGTGCCGTTGGTGTCGGCGGGGAGGGGGCCGGGGTCGGCGCCGTCGACGAGGTCGCGTACGTGGGCGGCGAGGGCGCGGGCGGTCATGCCTCGGGCGCCGAGCAGTGTGGAGGGGGTGGTGGTGAGGCGTTCGGCGACGGCGTGGCCGAGGGCTGCGCTGTGGTCGCACACGCGGTGGGACCGGCCGGTGGGGCAGGAGCAGGAGAAGGTGATGCTGTCGGCCGGCGGGACGATGGAGATGCCTCCGGCGTGGCCGGAGTCGGCGATCGTGGCTGGGATCCGGTTGGCGACGAGGTCGGCGACGGCCTGGGGGTCACCGGCAAGCCGGGCGGCCAGGGTGTCCCATTGGGCGGCGGTCAGCTCGGGCAGGTGGATCGCGGCCTGGTGGGTGGCCTTCTTCGCGGCGACGGGGGCGTTGATTCTGCCTGGCTGGGTGTGGATCTGGGCGACCGCGCCGTTGCGGGCGAGGTTGAGGCCCTTGCCGTAGGAGCCGGAGCCGTCGGTGGCGAGGTGGAAGGCCTGTTTCCACGCGCCGGCCAGGGGCGCGAGGGATCGGGTGGTGCCGGTCATCGGGTTCCCAGGGTGACGAGGGCGGCGAGTTCGGTGTCGTCGAGTTCGGTGAGGGCGCCTTCGCCGGAGGTGAGGACGGCTTCGGTCAGGGCGCGTTTGCGGGCGAGGAGGTCGTTGATGTGGTCCTCGACGGTGCCTTCGGTGATCAGGTGGTGGACCTGGACGGTGCGGTGCTGGCCGATGCGGTGGGCGCGGTCGGTGGCCTGGTCCTCGACGGCGGGGTTCCAGGGTCTGTCGTAGTGGATGACGTGCTCGGCTCGGGTGAGGGTCAGTCCGGTGCCGGCCGCCTTGACGGACAGGATGAACACCGGGGCGGGGTCGGGGTCGTGTTGGAAGGCGTCGACGAGTTCCTGGCGGCGGGCTGGCGGGGTGCCGCCGTGGAGGAAGCGGACGGAGCGGCCGCGGGCGCGCAGGTGGTGTTCGAGGATGCGGCCCATCTGGACGTAGCCGGTGAAGACGAGGGCGGCTTCGCCCCGGTCGGCGAGGGTCGTCATGAGGTCGTCGAGGGCGGCGAGCTTTCCCGAGCGGCGGGTGAGGTCGGCCAGCTCGGCGTCGTCCAGGGGTTCTTTGAGGTAGAGGGTGGGGGTGTTGCAGATCTGGCGCAGGGCCTGGAGCAGTTTCAGGACCAGGCCGCGGCGTTCGATTCCGCTGCTGGTGGTGATCTTGTGCATGGTGTCGCGGACGATCGCTTCGTACAGCCCCGTCTGCTCGTCGGTGAGGGCGACGATGCGGTGGTGGTGGACCTTGCCGGGCAGTTCGGGGGCGATGCCGGGGTCGGTCTTGCGCCGGCGCAGCATGAACGGGGCGATGAGCCGGGCGAGGCCTGCGGCGGCGGGCGCGCCTGGATCTTTCTCGACGGTGCCGTAGCGGGCGCGGAAGGCGGCGCGGGTGCCGAAGAGGCCGGGGTTGGTCCAGTCGAGGATGGCCCACAGTTCGGTGAGGGTGTTCTCGACCGGGGTGCCGGTGACGGCGAGCCGGGCCCGGGCGGGGACGTCGCGCAGGGCCTTGGCGGTGGCGGAGGCGGGGTTCTTGATGTGCTGGGCCTCGTCGGCGACGACGAGGCCCCACTGGGTGGCGGCGAGGGCGGGGTCGCGGCGCAGGGTGCCGTAGGTGGTGATGACGACCGTGGTGTGGTCGAGCGCATCGGCGTCGAGGGCTCGGGTGGTGCCGTGGTAGCGGACGACGGTGGTGTCGGGGGCGAAGCGGGCGATCTCGCGCTTCCAGTTCGTGATGAGGGAGGCCGGGCAGACCACGAGGGTCGGGCCGGCTGCTTCGCCGGCCGTTTCGGCGCGGTGGAGGTGCAAGGCGATGGTCGTCAGGGTCTTGCCCAGGCCCATGTCGTCGGCGAGGAGCGCGCCGAAGCCTAGGCCGAGGGTGTGCGTGAGCCAGGTCAGGGCCCGCTGCTGGTAGTGGCGCAGGCTCGCTTTCAGGCCGGTCGGCGGTGGCACGGGCCGGGGGGCGTCGGGGGCTTGGCGCAGGGCGTCGACGAGGGGGGCCAGTGTGCCGGCGGGCCGTACGTCGAGGGTTTCGCCGTCGAGGGTGAGGGTGCCGGACAGCGCGGCGGCGAGCGCGTCGAGGGAAGGCAGCGGCGCGAGAGCGCGGTGTCGGGCGCGGCGGGCGGTGGTGGGGTCGATGAGCAGCCAGCGGCCGCGCAGGCGGATAAGCGGCCAGGCGGCGTCGGCGAGGGCGGTCATCTCCTCCTCGGTCAGCGGGTCGCCGTCGAGACTGATGTGCCAGCGGCAGTCCACCAGGCGGTCCAGGGCCAGGAAGCCGCTGCCGGGGGTGAACTCGTCGGCGGTGTTGTGGCTGCCGATGACGGCGGTGGCGGTGAGCGCGCCGAGGAGAGCGGGCGGCCACTGGACGGTGATGCCAGCCGCGGCGAGCGGGGCGGCTGCGTGGTCGTGGAGGCGGGCGAGGTCCTCGGCGGACAGGGTGAGGCGGCGCGGGCGTTCCTGGGCGGCGAGGTCGCCGAGCGGCGGGAAGTGGCGGGCTCCGCGGCGCAGCGCCCGGCGTACGCCGGGGAGCACGGCAGGGGACAGAGCGGGGTCGGTGTGGTGGCCGTCCCAGATGCTGCTCGCTGGCACGGGTTCGTCCTGGTCGTCGGCGGCCAGGTGCAGGACGGCTTGGGCGGTCGGGGTCTGCTCGCTGGTCTCGGGTTCCTTGATGCGCAGCGTGAGGCGGGGAGCGGGACAGGGGTCGGCGGCGTCCTCGATCGCGTCGGCCCAGGCCCACAGTTCGTGCGTGGGCTCGGACTCGGGGGGTGGGGGGCTGGTGAACGGGCCCGGGCCCAGGAGCGGGGCTGCGCCGGGGGTGCGGACCATCGCGTCCGCGACGGCGTCGAGGAGGGGCCAGAGGGCGTTCTCGGGTGCGACGACGCGCAGGGGCGTGTGGCCGGCGAGGAGACAGTGACCCTCGGGGGCCATTCGGGCGGCGGCCTCGGTGACGGCGGTGCGCAGCGGGTCGGTGATCGGGCCGATGCGCCAGCAGCCGTGGCCGTCGGCGGTCAGGGCGGGGTAGACGCGCTGCTGGGCCACGCACGTCACGGCCAGGCGGAGAGCGGGGCGCCATCCGGTGACGGAGGGGTGCTCGCCTTCTCGGGGGGTGAGGAGGGCGGGCAGGGCGAGGTCGACGGGGACGGCGATCCCCGTCACGGTGGCGCGGCGCGGCATGATGCCGCCGGCGCCGGCGAGAACGAGTTCGCGGGTGACCGGCTGCAGTGGTGGCGGCAGGTGGACGGGAGCGGGCAGGGGTGTGCCGTCGGGCTGGAACAACATCCATGCGGCCCAGGCGGGGTGGCGTGAGGGCAGCAGGGTCAGGGCGGCGCCGTCGGCGAGTGCCTGCTCGAGAACGCGGTGGGCGGCGAACAGGTCGGTCGGGCTGGCGGGGAGGGCGCGCGGCGGCTCCTGGCTGTCTGCCGGCGCGGGCGGCATGGGTAGAGCAGGCGGAGCCGGCGCGGCAGCCGCCGGTTCCTCCGCGGCCGGTGCGTCGTCGTCGGCGTCGAGGGCGGTCTGCACGGCCTTCAGGAGGCGGTCGGCTGCTTCGGCCCGCGCTTGGCGCTTGCTGGGGCCGGTCCCTTCGCCGGTCAGTTTCTGTCCGCGGAGGACGGCGGTGACCGTAGCCGCGAAACCGGTGGGCGTCGGTGTCGGGGGCCGGTAGTCGGGTCGGCTGATGTGGCCAGCCTGGTGGAACTCGTTCAAGGCCGACACGGGGTTGGTGCCCGTCCCTGCTGTGGCGGGTGCTTGGTGCTGGGGGGCGGGTGTGTCCCAGTTCCAGTCGGGTACCGCGCGATCGGCAAGGGGGTCTGGTAGGTCGGCGAGGGCGGCGATGAGGCTGGTCATGGCCTGCTGCCGGGCGCCCTTGCGGGTGCGAGCCTGCTGGACGCTGCCGCTGACGGAGGCGAAGGTGGCTGCGGCGACGAAGAACGGCTGGCCGTCATCTCCCTGTCCCTCCCGTACGGTCGCGGACGGCGTGCGCAGCAGTTGGGCGTGCATGGAGACGATGCTCGGCGCCAGGGCAGGGTTGGCGGCTACGGCGGCGATGGCGGCTTGCCGTACGGGCGCCCAGACTTCTGCAGCGGCTGTCTCGAAGAGCACGGTCCGCAGGGCGGCCACATCGAGGCTGCCGCGGGCGATCCGCCGGGCGGCTTCGACTGCGACCGCGGCGTTGAGAGTGCCTTGGGCGACACTGCGTTGGAGCGTGCTGCGAAAGGCCTCCGCGTCCATCAGGGCCAAGGACGCGTCCTCGGTCGAGCCTTCGGAGCGCGAGGTTGGAATGTGAGGTCGGGAGGTTCGGGCTGCCAGCGCTGCGGGGCTGATGGACTGCAGGCGGTCGGTGGACAAAGACACTCCCCCAGTAGCCGGACGCCGTCGAGACCACCCCCATTGTGACCTGCGTACGCGTCAGGTCCGTGCCGTACACACGGGCACCCAGCCCGCACGATGTTGCGTATTTTCATTTCAATATGTAGTTTAGTCATGTCGCCGGAACCCGGCCCCTCCTCACTTCACCGGCATCACGCCGGGATTCCCATCTGTGCGCCGGCTACACGGCGCCCGCGCTTGCGAGGATTGTCATGCACCTGGAACCCATGGTCTTCCGCTTCACTGCCAGCGGCCCCAGCGCCGAGAGCGCCTTCGCGAAGCACGCCGCCAAGGACCGGGAACTTCCGGTCGACCCGTTCTCGCGGCGCGCTGACCTGACGAAGGTCGGCCGCGTCACCGTCGTGCACGACCGTTCCGCGCTCGGCCCGGTCTTGGCGGGCTACTTCAACGCCATCTCCGTTCCGTCATCTGTCCCGTACGGCGCTCCCCTCTGCGAGGACGACGCCGACTGGCTGGCCGACCGCCTGATCGAGGACGACGCCCCGTGCGTCCGCTCCGGCGGCGCGGGAGCGCTTCTGCTCGACACCGCCGGGCCGGAGCCGAGCTGGCTCTTCTTCGGCTGGAGCACCCCGCTCGGCTGACCACCTCGCGCCCAGCCCCCACCGACCTCCAGCCGTGCCACAACGGTCCGGCTGTCACCGCCAAGGACTCGACCATGCCTGTCCCCACCCTCACCGACACCGACATCCGCGTCCGTACCGCGACTCCGGAAGACGGCGACACCCTCGTCGATCTGATCTCGCTCGTCGACCTCCAGTTGCGGGCCGAGGAGGTGCCCGGCGCCCTGGCCCCCATGCGGCACGCCCTCACCCACAGCGACGACGGACCGCTCTCACACCGCAGGAACCACTTCCTGATCGCCGAGAACAGCGAGGGCGTCCCGGTCGGAGCCATCACGTGCGGCTTCGCCAAGTGGATGTCCGACCCGAACCGCTCGCCTAAGATCCTGCGGCGCAGGATCGTCGAGCGCATCTCCACCGTCCACGGCCTCGCCGTGGTCCCCGCCTATCGAAACCGGGGAATCGCCCGCACGCTCCTCCAGCACGCCGAGGAAACGTTCCGGGACGCCAGATACACGGTCCTGACTCTGCGCCACGACCGAAGGCTTACGAAGTTCTACGGGCGGCTCGGCTACATCAGCCACAACCGCCTGTCACTGAAGTTGCCCACGGGAGAACTGCTCAGCATTGCGGACCGGGGGTGGAAGCACGCATTCAAGGTCCTCTCCCCTACCGCCTCCATCACCACGGTCCAGGGAATGCCTACCATCACCGGCGCGCTGTCCAACTGACATCCCACCAGCCGCGCTCCGGTGCCCATGCGGCACCCGCCGGGTGCCCCTGGTTCCAATGCCGTGGCAACGGCACTGAACCACAGGGGCACCCGCCAAAGCCCCTGGTGAAGACCGGCGGCTGCTCCCCACCCGTTCGGTCACTGCGATTCGTCGTCTCCGCATTCCACGGCGGGGGGCTCCTGCCAAGTCAGGGTCTCCAGAGGCGACTGCAGGCGCCGAGGCGGGCCGGGCAGAGGCTTCATCACGGCGGAGGCCTCGTCGCTGAAGTAAACGACGGGCTTGCCGGGAGTACCGACGGGCCCGGGTCCTGCTGTGCGTGAAGTCTTGGTGGTCATCTGGTCCCCCTGGTTCGTCACGGGCCGTGCCCGGCTGAAGGCCGGCACCCAAGCCGACTGCGAAAGCGTACCCATTGTCCGAACTGTTGCCCGAGAAGATTTCTCCGGCGGTCGTTTCACCACGTCATGCCTCCTTCTCTCCGTAACGGCAACTCGCCACTCCTGGCATGGTCGCGTGTAGGCACCTCCGCCGCGGACGCGTCGACCAGCTCTCTGGAGTCCAAGCCTCGTCGCTCGCCCGCCGCCTCACGATCGACTCTCGGGAACCGCCGGGCCTCGTAGCGGCCGACTCAGCTCGTACACCCATCGGTTCCGCCCGGCCAGCGCCAGGCTGGAGACGGGCTCGGCGACCTTGCTGACGACGTGGGCCATCTCGTCCATGAGCACCATGGTCGGCTTGGGCGCCACCAGGACGACGTCCACAGCCGGTCCTCGCTCACGGACCGCGCGCGCCAGGCGGTGGAGCTCGACCTGGCCGGGGTGGCGGGCCCGGAGCAGTTCCTCGTCCATGAACACGGTCACGCGGCCGTCCGCGGTGTCCGCGAACGGTCCGAACTGCTTCCTGGCGGCCTCCGGACCGAGCTCACGGCACTCGACGGTGTGCAGGGCACGCTCAGCAAGGCCACGCACTGGTCGGCGTCGGCGCCGGCGGGCAGTGGTGCCTTACCTCGTCTGATGGGGCCTACGAACGCTTCCAGGGCTGGCGGTTGATCGCTCATCGTGCGGTTGCTCCTTCTTCCGAGGTCGGTGAGTTTCAGGGCTGGCCGAGGTGCTGTTCGTACCAGGCGGTCAGCTGGGCGGGATTCTGCGGGAGGGACCTGACCAGGCGGAGAAGGCCTTTACGGACGGGCCGCACCTCCGTACGGGTCAAGGCGGACAGATCAGTGGTGCGCAGGGCGGCGAAGCCGGCGAGGTGGCGTTCCTCGAAGGTGTGCGCGCCCGGGAGGCTGTCGGCGGCGGCGAGGTAGCGGGTGGCGAACGGGTCGAACGCCGCACGGTGGGCGGCGAGGTGGCGGAGGTAAGCGGGGCTGTCGACCGAAGCGGTGTTGGCGGCTTCGCCGTGGTGGGGAGAGGGGAGCGCGCACCAGTCGCTGATGAGAGCGGTGAGGGTGGCCGGGCGGTCGGGCGGGGTGTCGGAGTGGGGATCAGCTCGCCAGTGGCCGTCGGCTGCTCCCTGGATGGAGCCCGCGCGGTCGTGGAGGCGGCCGAGAACGCTGGCGAGGGTGAAGAACCCCAGGACGTAGTCGGCTTCGGCGATGACGGACCGGATGGTGGGCTCGGCCGGCACCACCGCGGGGAGTACGAGGCGCTGCTTGCGGTGTTCACGCTGGAAGGGCAGGCAGACCGCGGCCTCGATCGCGGCGTGCTCGGCAAGCAGGACGGCGGCGCTCTGTGAGGGCGCGGCCTCTCGCTCCCATTCCACGCTGTCGTCTTCGTCGGCGAGGTCGCTCGACCCCAGTGCGTCGAGGCTGACGCGATACACCCCGGTGGTGGTGGCGGTCAGGGTCAGGACGCCTTCACGGCCGGGCAGGGGCTGGGTGTGCTGAAGGGTGCCGTCGGTCCTGTCGCGGGTCCAGGCCGGGCGGTTGGTGGGGCGGGTCGCGGCGGCGAGGGCCCAGTCGAGCAGGTGGACGAGCTCTTGCTTGCCGGCGCTGGCGAGGTCGGTACGGGAGGTGTCCGAGGGACGGCTGCAGAAGTGCCGACCGATGCGCTGGAGGGCTTCGTCGGGAAGATCGGCGACGGTCTCGGCGCCGGGCGGGAGGCAGGGGTCGCTTCCGTGAACCGTGCCTTCGGGGTACGTGCGGCAGCTTCCCGCCCAGCCGCCGGCGGCGTACACGCTGTAGTGGGCCGGGTCGGCGAGGACGCGCGTGGCAACGTCGAGAACGTGCTCGGCGGCCTGGACCACGACAGGGTCCGTGCGTAGGCCGGCGATGTGGCAGAGGGCACGTGCGGCGGGGTGATCGTCGGTGCCGGAAGGCGCGCGGGCGGGTTCGAGTTCGGTGACGAGGTCGAGCACGGCTGTGTACGGGTCGGCAGGGCCCGGGGCGGGGATCGGACCGGTGGGCCAGAGGGCCGAAGGGACGGACCGGGAAGTCCACACCGGCAGGACGGTGGGGGTCGCCTCGCACGCCTCGATCAGGTGAACCTCGCTGCGGTGGCGGGTGGTGAGTAGCTGTTGTCTTTTCGATCTTGAGCGGTGGCGGTCGAACGCGGGTTCCCGGTCGAGTGATCCGGCCGTGGCCGGAGCATGAAGACGGGGCCTCCTGAACAGCTCGTGGGTGTCGAATCCATAGAGCAAGAGGAGGCCCCGGTGCTGCAGTCTTCCGTGCCGATGGGTGGGCAGTCCAACTCTCCCGCTCCAACGTGTGATTGCCTCGCGCACGTGTACGGCAACGCGGCTGACTGGCCCGAGCGGCAGCGCCGGTACCCGTCGGACATGACGGACGCGGAGTGGGCTGAGGTCCGGCCGCTGCTGCCGGTGCCGGGCTGGATGCGCGGGCGGGGCGGCCGGCCGGAGGGGTACTGCCACCGCGCGGTGCTCGATGCGATCCGGTATCTCGTGGACAACGGGATCAAGTGGCGGGCGATGCCCGCCGACTTCCCGCCATGGGACCGCATCTACGCATTCTTCCGCCGCTGGCGCGACAACGCCCTGGTCAAGGAGTTCCACGACCGGTTGCGCGCGAGGGTCCGCGAGGAGCTGGGGCGGGACGCGCAGCCGTCGGCCGGGGTGATCGACTCGCAGTCCGTCAAAGCGGACGCCGTCGTCGGCGCGGACAGCCGCGGCTTCGACGGCGGCAAGCTCATCAACGGCCGCAAGCGGCACGTCGTGGTCGACACCCTCGGCCTGCTGCTGGGCGTGATGGTCACCGCCGCGGATGTCGGCGACCGCACCGCTGCCCAGGCCCTGCTTGAGCGGGTGGCCCGGGCACACCATCGCCTGGCCCTCGTCTGGGCCGACGGCGGCTACACCGGAAGCCTTGTCGAGCACTGTCTGGCCACGTTCGCCCTGGTCCTGGCGATCGTCAAACGCAGCGACGACATGCGCGGCTTCGTGGTGCTGCCCAAGCGGTGGATCGTCGAGCGTCTCTTCGCCCACCTGATGCGAAGTCGCCGCCTGGTGCGCGACTTCGAGCGCCGCACCGCCAGCGCCGAGGCGATGGTCTACTGGTCGATGACCATGGTCATGACCCGCCGCCTGGCCCGCTCACGCCGCGGGCGGGCGTGGATCGGCCCGGCGCAGGCTCGGCCAGCCAGCCGCGCGCGACCAGGCGTTTCGCCTTCGACCTCAGCGCCTCCACCCGCGCCGGCACCACGTCCATGCCGAACGAAGCGGCCATCTCCTGGCAGGTCAGCGGCCCTTGATGGAGCCGGGCGCGGTCCGCGAGCACGGTGAGGATGCGCTGGTAGTCCACCGACAACGCCGACCACGCAAGCCCTTCACGCCACACCGGCACCTGCGACTTCGCCCTTGCCGCTTCCGGCGTTGACGAGGCCTCCTCGGCCTGTCCGTCGGCGGTCGGTGCTGTCCGGTCGGCCTGGTCGTGGCCATTCCCCGTCTCCTCTGCCGGGGCAAGCACCTCGCCCACCCGCGAGCGAGCGATGGCCCATTCCTTCCAGTCCCGCTCGGCCACGGCCAGTTCAGCCTGGATGCGGTCGGCCTCCTCCCGCAGCTCGTCCACGCGACGGCGAGCGACGACCTCGCGCTGTTCCAGCAGCCCCACGACCGACGGCATCCATGACCTCCACAGCAGCGGCGACACGACAGACCATCACTCCCACAGGATCACCGGCCCTATGCCCGACCAGCGAAAACGCCGTCGTCAAGCCCGGAAAGACAACAGCTTCTGAACAGGTGGACGTGACCGCTGATACGAGTGAGGGGGTCGAGGAGCCGGACCCGCCGCAGCGTGGCGCTGAGGTGGCCGGCGATGCCCTCAACTTCGGCTTCCTGTGCGGCGGTGTACTCGGGCTCGCGGCGGAACTGGGGGATCCAGTGCGGCATCAGGCTGCTCTGGTCCGCGGATCGGCGACCGAGCGCAGCACGCCAGTCGGACTCGCTGATGTCCGCGAGGAGCACCTTCGTCCCGGGCAGCGTCAGGAGGGTCCCCCGGCGATGGCCGGCCCAGCGCAGGCCTGCGACGCCGGTCCCGCCCTCCCGGTAGGCAAGGGCGTCGATCCACCGGTCCAGCTGAGAGGGTGCGATCCGAACCACCAGTTCGTCGGGTCGGGGGGTGAGGCTGCGGATGCCGAACGGGCCGCCGGTGAGGGTGGGACGGTGGCGGCCGTAGGCAGCGATGAGCGCGTGGAAGATCCGTGCCTCGCCCCGAACCTGTTCAGGCGTGGCCGTCGGGATGAGGTGCTCGAACTCCGTGAGCTCGGCTCGCGCCGTCTCTTCGGATTCTCCCGTGGCCATCTGGCGCAAGGCCACCGGGGAGATGGCCGTGCCGGTCGGGCGAAAACCCTGCTGCTGCCGGGGTGTGTGCGAGGTGAGGGTGTAGGTGCGGGTCACGTGCATCTCCCGAGGTGAGGTCCTCTGTCACCTGCTACAGGTGTGTGGAAGGCACGCGGTGTGACAGTTGCGGCGCACGAGTTTCAAGCAGCCTGGACAACGGCATGCACGGCTGTCCTTTGACAGGGAGGCTGGACCGTTTGCCTCCCGAGTTGGACCGGCGTCACGTACTCATTCGTTGAGGGCCCACGCGCAATTGGCAGCTGCCGCTACTCTGGGGGGACGGCGCCGCAGACTTCGGGCACGCGGCGCCAGGCCATCCGCTTCGGCGGAGAGCCAAACCAGCACCTCCGGCCAACGCCGGGGGCAAAGCGCCGTCGGGCGCCCCGATGCAACGGCGTCGCCGCATAAGCGGTGGCGCCGTTCGCAGATCACTGGCAGACGGCCCACCTTCCATGTCAGCGGACAACGGCAGGAGATTCCTGTGGCGCGATGCCACCCCCAGGGTGGAGCCGACCCGCACGATCGGGTCGGCTACTCCAGCCGTGGCGGCCCTTCGCCGGGTCGAGGATCGCAACACCCGCAGTCCGGTGCTCTCGCACCGGCGTCCCGTGCTGCCTCAGTCCGCTGCGGAAGGAAGATCCTCTTGAGGCTCGACGTGTTCCATCTGGACACCCCGCCCACCGAGCAGGACTGGGTGGAGCTGAGGAGCTACGCCCCGGCCGACGACCACTTCGAATGGCGTGCATGCTGACCGAGCAGGACATCGACGCCTCTCACCGCTACCGCGATGATGTCCGCCGGATGCTCCATGCACTTCCCGGCGCGTCCGCGC
Source organism: Streptomyces sp. NRRL F-6676 (assembly GCF_000725625.1). Taxonomy (GTDB): domain Bacteria; phylum Actinomycetota; class Actinomycetes; order Streptomycetales; family Streptomycetaceae; genus Streptomyces. The sequence goes on along the minus strand of NZ_JOHS01000070.1, from coordinate 4,382 downwards.
GTCCGCAGGAGATCGGCGAGCTGTTCCTGATCACCACCGTTCGCGAGGCCATGCGGTTGGCGGTGTGCGTCCTGCGCTTGGAGCAGATCGGCGAGCTGCGCCGTGCTGGTGACGGTCTCGCTTTCACCACCACCAGGGCGTAGCTGTGTCGCGTCGGCGCAGTCTCGACCGCGGTCTCGTTCGTCACCGCTCGCGCCGTCGGCGCAGCATGCGGAAGGCGTCTGTCCACCGGCGTTGCCGGCGCGCCGGGGGCGCGGAGGGCAAGTGCTGCGGGGGCGGAGGGATCGTGGGTGGGGACGCAGGCGGTGGCGGGAAGGCCTGCGCGGGGTTCGCGGACGATGTGGGGGACGGGATCACGGTCCCTTGCGGGGGTGTCTCGGCATCCCGTTGTCTGGTCGGCTGCGGATGCTCGGGCGAGGGAGCCGGTTCTGTCTGAGATTCGGTGGCGGAGGCTTCGGTCGCGGGGATCGGGGCGGGCTGCGGAGGGGGCGGGGCGTGCCGCTCGGCGTAGACCTCGCGGGCTCGTCGGTCGCGCCAGCGGTAGCGGCCCTCCTGGGCGGCGTACAGCTCGTCCATGATCTTGTGTGCGTCGGCGGGGTGGAAGGCCACACGGGTGCGGGTGAGGGAAGACAGGGTGATCGGGACCAGGCCCCAGCAGTCTGCGGTCGGAGCCGGCCGGGGTTTGCTGATCCGCCAGTCGTCCCGGGGGTCCTTGTGGGGCGGCCACTTCGGCCAGGCTGTCCAGTCCTGCTCGGGGCGAGCGGGGTGCCGGAAGGAGTGGTAGCCGTAGGGCACCAGCACGAGCTTGCCGTCGAGCCAGTACACGTGTCCGCCGGCGTCGAGAATGGCGAGCTGCTGTTCGGTGGGGGCGACGCGCTGGTGCTCGACGTCACGGCCGCTAAGGCGGACCGTGTGGCTGGGGAGTTGGCCGAACTGGCCGAGGTCTCGGCGCAGGAACCAGACGTGAGCGGCGCCGGCATGATGCTCGCGGACCGCGTGGATGCGTCGGCGTACGGCCTGCATGCCGGGGAGGGTGCCGGGTCGTTCGATGACCACGGTGGTGTCGCCGCACTGCGCGACGACGACCGGTGGCAGCCCGATCGGCTGGCGAGGGTCGTCTCCGGGAGAGGCGAGAGTGCAGCCGGTGACACCGGGCAGGGCGCGGATCTGGTGGCTCAACTGGATGACGACCTGGTCCTCCGCGTCGATCTGCGCCTCCCGGTCGGCCATTCGGCATGGGCCTCCCCCCTGGTGGGCGAAGTGCGGCGTGACCTTCGCTTCGGGCCGGGCTCCCCTGAGGATCAGCGGATCCGCGCAGGCCCTGCACAGGTATCGGCCGCCTGCCAGGCCGATCGGAAGGCCTTCTACCCCCTGAGCGACATGGATCGGCCGCCTCGTCTCGGTGTCCCACGCACTTGCACCCATACGCTGATCATGACCGGCGTCGGGGTCGTCCGGCCAGGCCTTCTCCCGCCACCCGGGCCGTCCGCACCACCAGGGCCAGCAAGACGGGATACGGCTTGCTCCCGAAGGTCGCCGGGCGGGAGACCTCGCTTCACGGCGAAGGTGACCAAGGCGCGCGGCAGGAAGTCCGTACTGTTCCATGCCATTCGGAGGAACGGCGCTGACATCTGCGGATGTTGGATGCCGGACCACAGCCAACCAACGGCTTGGCGGCCGTGCCGGTGATCACGAGAGGGGTTGGCCATGGCTCACTTCTCCCCGTCACGGCGGGCTGCCCGTCCCGCCACGAGCTGGTGAGCTCGGTCAGGTGAAGACTCGTCGAGGTCCACTCGTCTCGGCGTCTGAACGCGTTCACGTACCGTGGCTCGGACCGATGCAGCGGCCCGCGCCCACGCGGTCGCCACCGGGATCAGGACAGGCACCGGCGGAGCATCGCCTAGGGGACTGTGGTCGTACACGGGAGGAAGCGTTGAAGGAGTCCAGGAAGGCCACGGGCAGCGCGACCCGTCCGGTCCTTGACCCGGATGCGGAGCTCTCGGACGCTACTCGAAAGGCTCTGCGGCAGTCCCTGGAGGACCCTCGCCGCTACACGGGCCCCCTGGTCAACCCGCTGTGGGCGGCTGTGCCCCTTCTGGCGCGCGGCGGCGCGGGAGTGGCGGCTGCCGCCATGGTGTGGCGGTGGACCGGCGGCGTTGAGATCGCGGACCCCTCTACGGACCCCTCGACCCTCGTCGGTGCGCTGGAGCAGCAGCTGCAGAAGGCCGTCGACCTGGGGCACGCGCTGCTGTCCGTTTGGCCGCTGGCCGCCGGCCTTGTGGCCGTGCTCGGCGCCGGCCTGATCGCCGACCGGGCGCTCTACAACAGACAGCTGCGTCGGCTCGCCGCCGTCCAGAAGCACCTGGTGCATCCGAAGGTCCTGACCCCCGACGCACGGGAACTCCTGGCCCGGGCCAAACGGGCGATGACGGCCGTGCTCGACTCCAAGGTGCACCGTGAGAAGTGGCTCGATGCCCAGCGCAACGAGGCGGCCTTCCCCCGTCAGGAGTGGACGATCGCCCGAGATCTGCGGGACTACAGCCGAGTGGCACGCAAGGCTCAAAGGATGCCGCAGGCGACGGGCAACGCCACGGTGGCCGAGCTGCTCGCCTCTCGCCGATCTGTTCTCGCGACGAGCCTGCACGGCATCGAGCGGCGGGTGGCGGCGCTGGAGGCCTACGCGGAGCAGGTCGCGGAGGCCGACGCCCGCTACGCCGAGGTACGGGAGATCGAGAGGCTGGCTGCGGGCAGCGACGAGCTCCTTGACCTGCTGGCCCGCACGACGGCCGAGGACCTGGCGGTCGCCGAGATCGACAGGCTGGCCGACGAGGCCGTCGTCGTCGCCTCGACGTTCACCAAAGCACTGGAGTCCGCCAAGCAGGCCGCCGTGCCGGTCCTTCCGGTACGGGAAGCGGCCTAGCTCTGCTGTCCGTGAGGTTGGCATCGCGCAGTACAGTCGAACGGCGCCCGCAGCCAGTTCGGATGGCTGCGGGCGCCTCGTTCGGGCTGAGGTGTCAGGCGCGGGTGGGTGCGATGTAGCGCCGCACAGCGACCATAAGGCCGAAGGCCAGGGCGAGACCGGCCAGGTGGGAGCCGCCGAGGACGGTCTTGGCGCTGGCACCGGTGAGGTCATGGTCGTGGGTGAGGATCTGGCCGGTGCCGTAGCAGACGCCCCAGATGATCATCATGGCTGCCCCCAGAATGACGACGCGGGCACCTACGGGGAGCCACTCCGGGCCCTTGGACGGGCCGATCTTGGTGTTGACGTGGGCGATGTGCGTCGCCAGGGCCTGTTCACGGGTCCCCGCCATCTGTCGGGGCATCCGGCCGCAGGAGCACGTGGCCCGGAACCGGGCGGCCCCGGCGGCGGTGGACGCGTCCTCGTCGATGACGAACTCCGGCACGTGCCGGCCGTCGTCGATGGCGAATCGGGCGAGCATGCTGCTCTCCTGTCAGTTCTGGGTGGCCAGACCGAGAGTGTCGGCGGCGAGTGCCTTGCGGCGCGAGTGCTCGGCGTCCAGTTCCTCGTGCAGCCGGGCGGCCTCCGCCTCGGCGTCGATGTCGGGCTTGCTCACCGGGGGGTGGCCGGCGGGGAGGATGGACTGCTCGTAGGCGTCGGCCAGCAGGTTGTCTCCTTCGCCGCGCTGGAAGGACCCCTTCCTCTGCAGGAGGTCGGCGGCGGCCTTCCACGCGTCGATGGCACGGTGCGCACTGTCCACGGCGACGACGTAGGCGTGATGGCCATGCAGCCAGCTGCCCTTGCTGTTCGGGTCGGCCAACGCCTCCCACCGGACGTCGACCAAGTGCCGGGCCCGGTCGCGCTCGGCACGGGCCTCCTCTTCGTCAACGAGCGCGGCGCGCAGGTCGTTGTACTGCCCCACCGCGAGGCTCAGCGTCATGAGCCGCCTGGCCTCGGCGTTGAGCCCGGGGGAGGCCAGGTCGCCGCGGGCTTGGAGGACCGCCCTGGCGACGGGGCTGTCGTTGTCCTCCAGGTCGGTGATGCCGTTGAGGCCCTCGACGGTGATCGGAGCAGGCATGTTCTTCTCCTTGGGGCGGCTCCGGGGGTCGATACCCCGAGCCCTGAGGTCGTCGTAGATGGTCTGACGGCTTCCGACGCGGGCTGCCTCGGCAATCGCGACCACGGTGGCGCCCGCCTCCCAGGCCGCGGCGACCAGGTCCGCACGGCGGCCGGGGACGGACCACTCGCGCAGTGCGGCAAGCGCGTCTTCTCGTTCCGTACTCACACAACAATCATGTGTCTAAAAAATAGACATGTCTAGTTGCTAGTGTCCTGCGCCGGAGATCCGTCGGCAGAAGCGGGCGAGGGAGTCGAGGATTTCCTCGGCGGTCTTGGTCCAGATGAACGGCTTGGGATCTTCGTT
>NZ_JOHS01000069.1 GCF_000725625.1 Streptomyces sp. NRRL F-6676 | reverse complement strand
CGGGCGGGATGCGGGTGAACGCGGCCAGGCGGCGGGCGGCTTCGCAGCTGTAGTGGAGTTCGGTGGCGTGCGGGGCGGCGGGGGTGCCGGTGGCGGTGATGTGCAGCCCTTCGAGGAGGTGGGCGGGGGAGAGGTGGTAGGCGGCGGCGAGGCGGGTGAGGTAGGAGGCTGCCGTTTCGCGGGGCAGCGGCCGTACGCGCAGCGCGCCGGGCGGGCTGGGCCACATCGTCTCGGGCCGCGCCGCGGTCGCGGGGCGGGGCCGGGTGGGGGCGGTCACCGGCCGGGGCGGGTACGGCGGCCGGGGGCGCGGGGCCGGTAGTGCTCTTCGGCGAGGTGGTCCAGCGCGATGGTGTCCAGCAGGGTCTTGGTGATGCGCTCGGTGCCGTCGCAGATGGCTTCGATGGCGGCCTGGCGGATCAGGCGAGAGAGGCTGCCGATGCGTCCGGCGGTCCGCTCGTGCAGGTAGGGCGCCAGCCTGGGCAGGCTGCCCGGCCGGTGCGCGGTGAGGTCGAGGGCCGCTTCCAGGGCGGCGATCAGCTCGCGGAACGGCTCGCGGTGGCCGGCGCGGGCGGGCAGCGCCCCGCAGTCGATCAGAGAGGCACGCCCGGCCAACTGTGCGCCGCGTACTCCGCTGAAGACGGCGCTCGCGGTGACGTCGATGCCCGCGTAGACGAACGTGGCGCCGATACGTTCGGTGAGGTCCTTGAGCCAGTCGGCGGCCTCCGCGCCGCTGGAGGAGCGCGGGTTGAGCCGGTGGATCTCGTCGATCAGCACGAGTTGGACGCCGGCCGTGGTGTAGGTGTGGCAGACGGCGGTCGTGATCTGCGCGGTGGTCATGCGGCCGGCCACGGGGATGCCGAGGTAGCGGGCGAACTCGGCGGCCAGGGTCTTGGCGGTGGCACCGGGCGGTACCAGCACGTAGGCGACGGGCACCCGGTCGTCGCCCGGGGCGGCGCGACGGGTGTGGGCGAGGTGGCAGGTACGGCCGACCTGGAGCAGCGCGGTGGTCTTGCCGGTGGTGGCCGGACCGGTGACGATCAGCGACGGCCGTGCGGTGGCCTGCTGGTGCCGGCCCAGGATCATCAGGGTGCGGACCTGGCGAGCCAGGGATTCGATGGCCGGGGTGCGCACGGTGACGAACTGCGAGTGGTAGGCCAGGCGTTCCTCCGCCGAGCGGGGTGCCTGGCCCGGCCGCGGCGGCGTGGGGGGTGCGGCGTGGGCGAACCGGGCGAAGGCGTCGAACGTCGTCACCGTGCCCGTGGCTGCTTCCCCGTCGTTCGAGCGCGAAGGGCGGGCAGGGGTCACCACAGTTCGGCCTCCTGGTCGGCGTCGTACAGCGTCAGCGTGCCGCTTCCCGGCAGCGTGAGTGCGCCGGACTCATCGGCGCTGGCGCTGTCGTCCCGGGCGGAGTGGGACTGGGCGTCCAGCGCATCCAGGCTGTCCTCAGCCTCCGTTGCGGCCTCGGCCGCAGTGCGGTGCGGCGCTGACGGTTCGCCGCCTGCTGCCTGGGAGACCGCGTTCCCGGCGCGCGTGCCCGGCGTCGCGGGGGGCGGTGCAGGTGGTGCCGGGGCGGTGGGCCGGGTATGGCGCAGGATCTGGTCGGCGGCCTCGGCGAGGGCGGCTTCGTGTGCCTCGCGTTCGGCGCGCTGCTCGAGGGTGGTGCGGATGTGGCGCCAGGTGGTCTCGCTCATGGGCGCGTGGACGTGGTCGCGGTGGATCCACGGGATCTCGTGCAGCCGCCCGTCGGGCAGGCGGAGGTAAATCTGGCGTACGTCGTGCGGGTTGAGGTGGACCTCCCACTTGCCGCCGGGGCCGGTGGGCGAGGGCCGTCCGCGGTGCTCGTTGAGGACGGCATGATCGTAGGTGCGGTAGTTGATGCGGATGCCGCGGCCGGTGACCGGGTGGAAGCGCACCGGCAGCAGTTCCGTGTAGTCGGCTCCGGTCAAGGGCAGCGGCACGTAGCCGCTCGCGCCCAGCAGCACGCCCCACATCTCGCCCGGGGACAGCGCTTTTTTGGGCAGGAGGGGGTGGCGCAGCCCGTCGTGGGGGCGGTGCTGCCAGCACGCGGTGATCCACTCGTCCAGCAGTTCCTGCAGCTGGGCCACGCTGAAGCGGGCTTCGCCCTCCACCTCCTGGCCGCGGTGCAGGATATGGGAGCCGGTGTAGCCGGCGACGTGCTGGGCGAAAAGGCTGTTGATGCTGCCGAAGGTCCGTTCCACGGCGCCCTTGGCAGTGGGGGAGCGGGGCGGGGCGGGCTGCACGCTCACCCCGAGGGATTCGCAGGCGGCCAGGAACGCGGCGGAGAGGAAGACCCGCCCGCGGTCGATGACGATTGTTTCGGGCACCACCACCGGCCTTGCCGCGGCCTGCTCAAGGCGTGCGTCCAGGGCGAGGAGCCGGGTGTAGGGGACGGCGGCGTGGGCCAGGCGTAGATGTTCGCCCCAGCCGGGCCGCACGGGGTGGGGCACGGCCATCTCCGCCAGCAGCAGGGCCGCGTCCACCGCCTGGGTGCTTTCCTCGCGCAGCACGGCCGCCACCACGGACTTCGTCGCCACGTCCAGAGCGATCGTGAGTTCTGGGCGTACCGGCTTTCCGTCCTCGCCGATGGCCATGATGTCCAGCCGGGTGGTGTCGACCTGCACCAGCTCGCCGGGCCGCAATGCCACCGTCGGCGTGAACGGGCGCACCGGCACGGCGGTGGCGGTGCGGGCGGGGCGGCCCGGGTGTTCCAGCGGGTCGGCCAGGACCCGTACCAGCCGGTTGAACGTCGACGGCGCCGGCAGCGCCACCGCGCCCGGCCCGTGAGTGTCGGCCAGGATCTGCCCGGTCACCTCCCGCAGCCCCTTCAGGGTGCCCGTGGAGCGGCCGCGCTGGCGGCGCAAGGCCTCCAGGACCGCGGCCACTACCCGCTCATCGGCCCGGCCCGTCGCGCTCGACGGCTTGCGTTGCCGGATCAGGCCCATGACGCCGCCCGCGTGGTAGCGAGCGCGCATGCGGCGCACGGTAGCCCGGCTGGCCCGAGGCCAGCCCAGGGCCGCGAGTTCGTCGGCCTTGGCCTGCTCCCGCTCGGCCATCGAGGTGCGCTGCGGGTCGTACTCGGGCCGGGGGACGCCGGTGCTGCCGGGCCCGTCGGCCAGCCCGGTCTCGATCTCACGGATGTGCCGCTGCCAGGCCAGAGCCCGCTCCCGCTCCCGTTCGGGCACCGCCTCCAACAGCCCCCACGGCACCGCGGCGGGAACGGGGCAGTCCACCACCGCGAAGGTGGGATCGGCGAACAGGAACGAGAACAAGACCGAGGCGGTCTGCCCGCGGGTGTCGACGAGACGTACCGAGGCTCCGGCCACGGCGGCCACCTGCCAGGGTCGGCCTTCGAATGTCACATACGCCCCGAGTTTGACCTGCCGGCGCCGGGCGGCGGCCGCGGCACGGACCGGGCGGCCGCGGGTGCTCACCACTGTCCCGCCTCCGCCTCGGCGTCATACACCTCGAACCCGCCCGGCTCCACGGCCGTGCCGCAGGCGCCTCCGGTGTCGGACACCGCGCCGCCACCGGCGGCGCCCCGGGCAGCCGCCTCCCGGGGCTGCGCCGCGGTGGGGGCGGGGCCAGTCCGGTCGCCGCCCGCCCGCGCACCGCCGTCGCCACCCACATCCGCACCCGCGCCGGTACCGGCGCCGCGGTGTGCGAGGACGGCGCCGGTGCGGCGCCGCAGCAGCTCGTCGAAGGGCCGCGAGGCGTGCCCGCCCTGCGCCCATGGCACCGGGTGGAGCCGGCCGTCGGGCAGCCGGACGAAGACCTGCCGCGGGTCGTGTGGATGGTGGTGGACCTCGCACCGGTCCCCGCGGCCGCGGTGTTCGTCCAGACACGCATCGTCGTAGCGGCGCCCACCCAGCCGAATGCCGGACTCGGTCACCGCGCACCGGCGGGCCGGCAGCAGTTCGCCATAGTGCTGACCGGCCAGCGGCAGCGGCACCCTCCCGGCCGCGCCCCTGCGAGTTCCCGCGCTTTGGCCGCCTCGCGCTGGGCCAGCGTGAAGGCCTGCGGGTCGTACTCGGGCCTCGGCACACCGCTTCCGGGGCCGCCGGGCAGCCCGGTCTCCACCTCGCGGATGTGCCGCAGCCAGGCCAGCGCCCGCTCCTGCGCCGCCAGCGGCACCGCCTCCCACAGCACCGGAACCACCGGCGGCGCCGCGCTCACGCCGATCACCGCGAAGCCGGGCGCGGCCACCAGAGCGGAGGCCAGCACACAGGCGCTGTCCCCGTCCCCGGCCACCAGATACACCCGCCCGCCGGCCAGGCCGGTCACCTGCCAGGCGCGGTCCTCGAACCGGACCTGCGCGCCCACCTCCACGCACCGCCCACCAGGGACGACCGTACGGCTCCCGCTCACCTCGCGTACTGCTCCCGCTCCTGCTCCGCGTCGTCCTCGGCCGCATCCGGGCAGCCGGCCGAGACGAGGGTGTGCTCGCCCAGCGGCCGGGTCAGGTCCGCCATCAGCCGCCCGCTCCACAGCGCGTGGTAAGCCACCGGCAGCGTGCTGAGCACCTCACCCGCCGCCGCGGCCCCGGCCATCAACGGCCGCGGCGCGGCGAACGCCTCAAGCACCGCCTGCTCGAGGCCGCCTGCGTCGCGGTAGCGGGGGTGGCGGTAGCCGGCCAGCCACCGCACGTTGCCCGCCACCACCTTGTCCGGCGGCGCCAGGCGTCGGTAGGTGAACCCCGCCGCCGCACAGGCCGCCCCCAGCGCCGCGGCCGCGCGCGCGGCACGATCCCCGGCAGGCTCCGCGCCCGCGGGGCAGTCGGCCAGCAGAGCACGCCCGTCGGCGTAGCGGGCGAACACCTGCGGCACCCACGTCAGCACGCGCCCGTGGCCGGGATCACGCCAGATCAGCCGCACCGGCCGCGCCGACAACCCCACCACCTGCGGATCACGGTCCAAAAGCATCAATTGCATGCACATCGCCTGCGACCCGTGCGGTACGTGCCCGCTGGTGGTGGCCGACCACCACCAGCCCGGCCCGAACCTGCGCCCCGGCACCACCGGGAACGCCGCCACCGGCGCCAGCTGCTCGAACCTGACCGCCACGGCGGCCTCGACCCAGCGGCGCTGCACCAGTGTGCCGTCCGCCCCGGCGAACTCCGCCTCCACCGCCCCTGGTTCCGGCACTCGGCACGCCCTGCCCGCGACGGCAGATAAGCCATCCTGGCTGCTGTCGATGATCACGCACTCCACACAACGCCATACCGGCCATGGCCCGCAGGAGAACCGAACGGTAACCGCAACTGCCGGGCCACAAGCGTCGGTTGCTCTGCGCGAGAGCAGGATGCCGCCTGGGACGTGCCGGTGTCAGTGCACATCTCTGCACTTTCCCGCCCAGCCACCCACCGTGCCGCGGGTCCGCCCGGACCGGTTCCGCCGCTACCCCAGGGGCGACAGCACCCATCCCGTGCCGTCCTCGTCGGAACCGAACCTGATCAGGGCGCCGGCCGGCATCGCCGCACCGCGCGCGAGCGTGTCGACGAAGGCATCCGCCAGCCGGTGACCTGCTGACGCCCACCGTCCTGGTCGGTGACGCCCAGGACGGTGTCGCCGCGTACCAGGCCGTCCCCGACGCGTACCCACACATCGCGTGTGGCCACTGATCCCCCGCTTTCCCCGCCCGGCCGCACAGCGGCCCGAACGTAGCCGTCCCGGCCCCCTCTGACCGATCCGGAGAGCCGGAGCGCCGAGGAAGGCTCAGCCTGCGGCATGCTGTCCCTCTGCGGCCCGGGCCTGGCGGCGGAAGCCGGGGTCAGGAGTGGCGGAAGCCGCGGTCGGGGCCGCGGGCCTGGTCGGTGCGGAAGGGCACGAACCACTCCGCGGCGGCCAGGTTGGCAAGTCCGAGGGCCTGGTTGATCTCGTTGCCGCTGTCCTCGATCCCGTCCAGGGAGGCGTCGAAGAGCATCAGCACGTCGTGGTCCTCGAACAGCACGGTCGAGCACCAATCCCAGTCGAAGTCACGGCGGTCCTCACCCAGACCCTCCACTGTTTCCGCTACCAGGCGCGGCCGGTTCCGCGTCAGCGACTTGGCCCGGTCGATGCCCAGATGCAGAGCCATCTCCTCACCCGTGCAGCCCGGGCGGACGGTGCCCGTCTCGGCGAGGTCGGCGGCCAGGTCGTCGAAACAGCGGGCCATCTGCCGCCGCCACTGCTGATCCTGGCGAAAGGTGATCGGTGGCAGCAGGCCCAGGACACGGCCCTCGCCGTGCCCAAGCGGCGCATCACCCAATGCGGCGACGTCCTGCCAGATCTGCTCGGACAGCTCCTCGAGCGCCACCCGCAGCACCGCAGCCGTCCGCGCGGTGAGCTCCTCGTCCTCCTCGCCGTCCTCGTCCTCGTCGTCCCATGCCGCCGGCTGGCCGTGGCGGGCCAGAGAACGAAGACGGCTGCGCACGCGCTGCGCGGCCTCTTCGGGAGCAGCCAGGGCGTTGTCGATGATCTGCAGCTCGTCGGAGAACTCCTGGGCGCTCAGCAGCGTGCCGGCCTCGGCGAGCAGGGCGGAACCCGCATCCGCGCAGGCGTTCTTGCCGGGCAGGACCACGGCGAAGTAGTTGTCCGTCAGCCGGTCGATGACGGCGGCCACCACCACGGCGACGACCACAGGGTCGGCGAAGGCCTTCTCCATGTGCAGCCGGTCGACGACGAGGACACTGGAGGCCGACTCGATGAACTCCTCGAACTCGTCGGTGAACCGGCCCTCCTCGTCCAGGAGCTGAGCGGCCACCAAAGCAGGGAAGGACTGCTCATCTGCCATCCGCTCACGCAGATTGTCGGACTTCCAGTACAGGCCGCGCACCGCCGTCAGGCTTCCCACCGGTGCGCCGGCCGCGGTGATGCGCACCTCCCAGGTCTGCATCCCCTGCGAGGCAGGGTCCAGCAGCTGGTGGGTGTGGTGGAAATCAAGCGTCAGCCGGGCAAGGTCCGCCCCCGCTGCCGCCGGACCCGTGTAAGTGCTCAACATGCTCCCTCGGCGCCGGTCCCCGGGGCCGCCGCCTGCCGCGGCCCCGCCTCAGCCTAGTGGCCGCACGCCGTCGGTTTTCCCGAAACGGGCACCACACACCCCTGGGGGAAACGCCGGCCAGATCCGTTCCACGGCCGGACTGCGGCGTGCAGCGGCAAAGACACAACACACCGCCCGCTGCGCGCCTTCAGTCCTCCTTCTGGCCTGCGGTGATGATGTCCGCCAGCTCCTGGGCAGGCAGGTGTGACCATGCCGCCACGTCCTCCAGCGCCACCCCCGCGGCGATGGCCGCGGAGGCGGTGCCCACGAGGGCCTGGTCGATCAGGGCGGAACTGTGGCTGAGGTGCTGAAGCAGCGTGCGGGCCACTTCGGCGGTGGTGCCGCTGTGCACGCCCCGCAGCTCCACCAACTGCTCCCGCGCCTGTGCGATCGACTGCTCGATGTGGAAGCGGTGCTCGGCGTTCACTGCGGCACGCCACCGGCTGCCCGAGCCGCCCGACTGCTGCTCGGCCGTCAGGACGCGCAGCTGGGCGGCCATCGTGGCGGGCTGCTGTTCCCGCTTCAGCCGCCATGGATCCTCCCTCCACCCGGGCGGTCCGCCTTCGCCGCGGCGCCGGCGGATGACAGCGCCCATCCAGTCGAGCAGCGGTCCGCCATAGTCCACCGCCGCCAGCGGTCCCAGCCGGTCCCGTCCCACCCGCTCGCCCAGCCGGTAGCAGAACGCGCCGTCGGCGGGCAGCGGCCGCGGCCGCCGGGCACCGCTGTCCGCCCAGACCAGCTCGGCCATGGTCGGGTCCAGCAGCGCGTCGGCCACGGCCACCACCTCCGGGAGGACGACCGCGTCCCGGCCCACGATCCGCCACCGCTGAAGATCCGTGCCCGCGTTGCCGCCCGCCACCCGGTGCAGGCGCTGCGGCCAGATCTCCTCCCGCTCCCAGTGCAGGGCCTCCTCCCACCACCGGGCCACGACCGCCTGCGCCAGGGCGAACACCTCCGCGCCCTGCGCCCCGGCACGCCCCGCACGGCGCGCCACCCCCGCCCACTGCCGCTGTGCCGCAGCCACCTCCGGGACACCGCGCAGGTCGAGATGTTCCAGCGGCTGGTCGGCGTCCGCGTCCAGCAGCCACCGCCCGTGCCGGACACACACCCGTTCCCAGCGCGGCAGATACCGCACCGCCCGCACCGTCTGCCCGGTGCGCCGCGCGGTGCAGAGCCGGCAGGCGAACGCCGCTTCTCCCGCCACCGCGCTCGCCGCCCGCCACCGCGCCTGCGCCAGGGCGGCCTCCCGGCCGGTGCTGATCTTGGGATCATCCACGGCGAAGGCAGGCAACGCGCGAGCCAACACTGCCGGTTCAACCCCGCACAGTTCGGCGAGCACAGCCCGCCCAGCGTCGTTGAGCACGATCTCCGCATCGGCCCGCACACCGCCGCTGTCGTTGCGGGCGGGGGAGTTGCGGCACGTCCACAGCCGCAGCACACCGGCAGCCGGCAGGCCGTAGCGGTCCGCGGTCCGGCTGATCAGAGACGAAGTCAGCTCCCCGGCCAGCGGCACGGTCCGTAACGCTCCTGCTGTCACAGCTCTCCCCGACGCTCTTTTGAGCCGAAGCACGACAGGTGTCCAGCAGGGACGGACGAGCTGGCAAAAGGGACCGGGTAAAGCATCCTGGTTGTCCCAGGCGAGGGATCCGACTTGTCACACAGGTTCAATCAGCAGCCCTTCTGCCACCAGAAACGAAGATCGAGAACCTGCCGTTCTCTGCCCGGATCTTCTACTTTGCGTGCTCCTGCGGCCCGCGCGACGCTAGCGTCAAGCCCATGATCGTATGGCTCAACGGCACCCACGGCGCAGGCAAGACGACGACCAGTGCACTCGTGCAGCAGCTGATCCCCAACTCACGGGTGCTCGACGCCGAGAAGGTCGGGGAGGCGCTCATGGACATCAAGCCGGGGCTGCCCTGGACGGGGAACTTCCAGGACTGGGCGCCGTGGCGGCCGCTCGTGGTCGAGACCGCCCGCCGAGTACTCGATTACACCGGTGGCATCCTGGTGATGCCCATGACCGTCCTGGTCGAGCAGTACTGGCGCGAGATCAGCTCGGGCCTCGCCCACCATGGCATTCCGGTACGGCACTTCGTTCTCCATGCTGACCAGGACACCCTCCGCGGGCGCATCGAGGGGGACACGGACCTTGGTCCTTCCCCTTTCCGTCTCGCATACCTTGAGCCCTACGCCGAGGCGGCCCGCACGTGGCTGCACGCCGAGGCCGAAGTCCTCGACACCACGCACCTCACCCCCGCCCAAGCCGCCCAGCAGATCGCAGAGGCCGTCAAGAGCTGAGAGAACGACCTTCCCGCGCCGCACCTCGCAGGTGACAACAAGACTGCCTATGTGACAACTACCGCGCTTCGGCTCATCTTTCCTGCTTCCTGCCCCGGCGCACTGACCGCTCTACAGCTCGAACTGCAGGTCGACGATGTCCTTGAGTTCCACTTCCAGGCCGTGGGCGCGGCGGCCGCCGTCGCGGAAGTAGACCTCCCCCAACGCCTCGGCCGCGATCTCGCGGAGGTCGTCCTCGTCGATCCCGGCCTCCTGGGCCTGGAGGAGGCGGGCGGCGTGGCGGGGCGGCAGGGCGAGGGTGAGGTGACGTACGCGGGCCTGGTCGGTGCTGCCGGCGGCGGCGGTGTAGCCGAACCTCGCCTGCACATCGATCATGATGCCGCTCGTGGTGGCCGCGGCCTGTTTCGCCTTCGCCCGGATCTGCGGCTGCCAGCGCGTGCGGACCTCACGCTCAAGGCGGTCGGCGAGCTCCGGGCGGGGCGTTTTGATCTGGTTCTTCACATAGCGTTCGACGGTGCGCTGGCTGATGCCGAGCAGGTCGGCCACGCGCCGGGTGCTGCGCTGGTGCTGCCTGACCAGGTAGCGCATCTGTGCCCCGGCGGTCTTCGGGATCGGGCGCGTGAACGCGCCCTGCACCGCCCTGTCGAGTTCTTCACCGACCGTGACCATCGGCGTAACTCTCCTACTCTCCAGTGTCCTTGGCGGTGACCTCGCCGGTCTTGATGTAGCGGGCAAGGTTGGCGACCTTACCGTCGCTGCTGAGCTGCTCGAGCACGTCAGCCCCCCACAGCACGCTCTGGGTGCCCTCGTGCTTGACCATCCCCGGGGATACCCCCAGCCGGAACGAGCCCGGCACGGTCTTGCCGTCGCCGTCGTAGGGCAGCACGTCCAGCGGGCTGGGGCCGTCGGCGGCGTACACGGCGCAGTCCGACAGGACCGCGACCGGGTACCGGCCGGTGGCCGCCGCCAGAGCGACCATCTTGCGGTGCATGTTCACCCGGGCCCGGGAGATGACGGTCGCGCGGATGTCCGGCCGCCACGTCGGCCGGGCGAGCGCGGGCCAGGCCTGTCCCGGCTTCCAGCCGCCGCCGCGCGCCTTCTCCTGCAGCTTGCCGATGCCGCCCTTGACGGTCATCTTGACCGCGTCCACCACGATCCCCAGCTCCGGATCACAGCTCTTGTAGCCGTCCATCGCCTCCAGGAACTCCTGCGGGGACAGCTTCTCGCCCACCCCGAGATCCGCCATCGTCGCGACGTAGGCATCGCGCAGCCGCTTGTACCAGCCGTCCAGGAACCGCCCGCTCTCCCGGCGCAGCCAGGCCTCGACGGGGGTGACGTCGTAGCCGAGTTCGACGGCGTAGGCGACGGTGGGGGTGGCGTACCAGGCCGGACCGGTCGGGCGCCGGCCGCTCGGCGTGAACGGGCTGGGCAGCAGGCCACCGTCGAGGTCGCGCCACTGCTTGCCGACCTTCACCCGGGACAGGTCGATGTGGGAGAGGTCGACCAGCCAGGACCCGGGGACGGCCGGGTCGAAGACCGGAGCGGTGACATGCACGGGCGGCGACGCCAGACCGACGACCGCGCCGTTGGCGGCCGCACCGAAGGCGAGGTTGACGTCGATACCGACCAGGTAGCGCTGCATGCACTCGGCGTCGGTCAGATCCCGTGCCCAGTCGTAGGCCTCCTCGAACAGCCGCTCGCCGGGGCCGCGCACGTGGAAGCGGGGCAGATGGGCCAGAACGGGATGCCCGTCGACCGCCTCGCACGGTGCCGGGTCCACCGGCTCGGTGCCCAGTGACCCGGGCCGGTGCTCGCGGTGCCGCCGGCCGTCGGCGTCCGGCTCGCTGGCGCGGGTCGGCGGATTGAGCGCGGTCATCAGCTGCAGCCCCGTCACGGCCGTTGAGCCGACCGGCGTCATCACCCGGGCCGCATACACGCCCAGCACCCGGGCGAGCTCAGGCGGCGGCAACTGGGCGGCACGGCCCCAGGAGCGGTCGTCCAGGGCGCGCCAGGAGGGGATGCACAGCTGCACGCACTGGCGGCGGCTGCCCTGGGCGGGACGGTAGATCCGCGCCCACGGCCCCAGCCCGCGCTTGGTCAGCTGCCAGTCGGCGCGCTCCAGCTGCCTGATGGCCTTGTGTCCTTCCGGCAGCCGCCCGGCGAGCCGCTCGGACTCCGACAGGGCGGCGGGCAGGCCGTAGCGTTCGCACGCCGCCTCGGTGAGTACCAGCAGCGCATCGCCGTCCTTTCCCGAGCCGTGCAGCTTCTGCGACCCCAGCCGTGCCTCGGTGAGTGTCCACTCCACCAGCGCGGGCAGCGACCTGGCGGGCACGTCCAGGATCAGACCGCCGACGCCGTAACCGGTCACCTGCCGCTCGGTGTCGGCGTCGAGGACGAGCAGCGGACCGTGCGCGTAGGCACCGCCGGGCACGGCGGTGCTCGCCGGGGCGGCCTTCCTCGCAGTGGGACGCCGCGAACTCTGCGGCGCCCGCTCGGCACGCGGCACCGGCCGCTGTCCCGCTGCCCCGTGCCGAACGGGCGCTGGGGGAGCGGCCGGGAGCTCCTCGGCCTCCGCCGTGGCAGTAGCTTCCGCTGCCCCGTCCGTGAGCCGCGCCTGTGCTGCGGGCGCTGCGGTGCCCGTGTCCTCCTGCGGGGCGCCGCTGTTCTCGGGGGCGGGGTAGAGGGTGGCGAGCTGCTTCAGCAGGCGCGCGTACCCTTCCCGCTCCGGCGGCCGCGGCTCGCTCTTGCCCGACTCCCAGCCGCCCACGGTCGCCCGCCGCACGCCGAGGGCCGCAGCGACCTCGTCCAGGGTGAGCGCGTGCGCCTGGCGCAGCCGCCTGCGCTCCGCCGGCGGCGGCAGCGGGGACCGGGACGCGACCAGCGCGTCCACCTCATCGAACAACTCGGACATGAAACACCTCCACCCTCACCCTAACCCATGAACCGTACGCATCGCGTACTTTTAGCGTACAGATACCGCACTTTCGACGTACTGGTGGTGTTGAGGGTGGTAGGGTGCCTTGCTCGGAAGGGCTGCTCCGGGGCGCCCGCGGACGTCCCGTCGCCCGGCCGCAGCCCGGATGCCGTCTGCTTCGGATCGAGGAAGAAGCCCATGCCCCTGGCCGAACTGCCCAGGCCCGCCCGGCCCAGGGCGGTCCCCTTTCCCGACCAGGCCGAGGCCGTGAAGCGACTCGTGCGGCACCTTCACCGCCCAGGGACGCGGGGACTGTTCGTGTCGGCGACGGGCACAGGCAAAACCCTGGTGTCGATCCGGGTGGCGGACGGACTCGGCGCGCGGCTGGTGCTGTTCGTGGTGCCCACCCTGGACCTGGCCGCGCAGACGGCACTGGCCTGGCGCCGGGACAACCACCTGGAGCACATGGTGATCGTCTCCTCCCTGGATGCCGGGGGCCGCGACGACCTGGTCGCAGCGCGCGTCATGTCGACGACGAACCCGCATGCGCTGGGCGGCCTGATGTCGGTGGTGGGGCAGGGGCAGGACCAGATCCCCGCGCTCACCGTCATCTGCACCTACGACTCCCTGGACAAGATCGAGCAGACCCAGAGCAGCGGGTATGAGGTGCCGCCGTTCGACCTGGCGGTCATGGACGAGGCGCACCGGATCGCCGGCCGGGCCGACAAGAAGTGGGCGATCGTCAACGACGCGCAGCGTATCCGCGCCGACCGCCGCCTCTACATGACCGCCACCCCGCGCATCTTCGCCGCCCCCGAGCTGGCCGAGTCCGCCGACCTGACCCGCCCGCCCCGCCGCCCCGCCGCTGGCGGACCGGACGCGGACGCGTTCGCCAACTCCATGGACAACCAGGCCGTCTACGGCAAAAAGGTCGTCGAATATCCCCTCGCGAGGGCGGTGGCGGATGGCCGCGCTGCGGACTACCGCATCGTGGTGCCCACCCTCACCGACACCGATCTGCGCCGCCGCCTCAACCTTCCCGCCCCCGGCACCACGACCACCGGCGACACCGGGGCCCAGGAGGAGAAGGACGACGGTGCGCTGCGCACCACCGCCCTGCACCTGTCCGTGCTGCGCGCCATGACCGAGCACGGCCTGCAAAAGGTCTTGGTCTACTTCAACCTCGTCTCCGACGCCCGCCGCTTCGCCCGCGAACTCCCGCACACCCTGCGCCTGCTGGCCCGCACCGACCCCGGCCTCGTCCCGGACATCATCCCCAACCTGTTCTTCGCCCACGGCGAGCACACCCCCGCCCAGCGCGCCGGCATCTTCACCGCGTTCGCCGCCGCCGACTGCGCGATCCTCGCCAACTCCCGCCTGATCTCCGAAGGCGTCGACATCCCCAGCGTCGACGCCGTCGTCTTCGCCGACCCCACCCGCAGCATCATCCGCTGCGTCCAGGCCCTCGGCCGCGCCCTGCGCCTGGACGTCTCCGGCAAGACCGCCTCACTGATCGTCCCCGTCTACCTCCCGCCTGGCGCCGACAGCGAGGACATCCTGGGCACCGCCTACGAGCCGGTGTGGGCGATCGCTTCGGCGCTGGCCGGCCACGACCACCGCATCCTCGAACGCCTCCCCGACAAGGCCAACCGGCTGCCCCGTGAGACCAGCCAGGTCATTCAGCGCCGCTGGCACTTCGACTTCACTGTCCACCCCGAACGCATCGCCCGCGCGATGGACCTGATCTCCCTCGACCCCCGCGGCCCCGGCGTCTCCCGCTCCCGGCGCCTCGGGCTCGCCGCCGCCCAGGCCTACCGCGACGAACACGGCCACCTTGACGTCCCCGCCGACCACACCGATCCCACCGGCTACAAACTCGGCACCTTCATCACCACCATGCGCGACGCCGCGAAGACCGGCCGCATCGAGGCGGACTGGATCGCCGAACTCGATGCCCTCGGCATGATCTGGGACAAGCACGACGCCGCCTGGCGTGCCCGCCTCACCGCGGCCGCCTACTACCTGCGCGCCCACGGCCACCTCGCCGCCCCCGCCACCACCCCCGTCGGCGCCTGGCTCGCCGAACAACGCCACCACGCCACCAAGAACACCCTCGACCCCGCCCGCGCCGACGCCCTCACCGCTCTTGCCCCCGACTGGCGCCTCCCGCACGGCCCGGACTGGCACCGCAAATATCACCTGCTGCGCACCCACCTCGCCACCGGCGCCGACCCCGCCGCCCTCACCCGCGACACCCAGCTCGCCGCGGTGAAGATCGGCTCCTGGCTCCACCGCCAGCTCACCACCTGGCAGACCCTCACGTCCGGCCAGCAGCAGATGATGACTGCCCTCGGCCTCACACCCGACACCAACCCCCTCACCCCCGCCCGCCGTACCCGCCGCTCCTTCGAGGAGACCGTCCAGCTCCTGGAACTCTTCCTCCACCGCGAAGGCCGCGCCCCCGCAGCCCGCGAGACCATCCGCGTCGACGGCGACACCGTAAAGATCGGTACGTGGCTCGCCAAGGCCCGCACCAAGCACCGGACCGGCCAGCTCCCCGAGGCTCACGTCCGCCTGGTCGCCGCGCTTTTCGACGGCGACTGGACCACCGAGAGTGTCGCCCCGGCCGTCCTCGCGTAGGTACTGTCGGCCGCCCATTGGTGGGTCGGCACTGGCGGAGTGCGGGCACCCGGGATCGCACCTGTATCCGATTCTTGGGTTTTTGGGAGCATCGCCGGTGCCGGATGATTGGATGCCGGTATCCGGTGGTGCGGCGCTTCGTTCGCAGGGCGGGGCATGGCCCGCACCCCGGTGAAAGGGTGCGGTTCGAGAGGATGGAGGGCCGGCCGGTGAGTGATCGCAGCGCGATCGAGTGGACCGAGGCGACGTGGAACCCGACCACGGGATGCGACCGCGTCTCAGCAGGCTGCGACAACTGCTACGCGCTCGCGCTGGCCAGGCGGCTGAAGGCCATGGGGTCGGCGAAGTACCAGGCCGACGGTGATCCACGGACCTCCGGGCCGGGGTTCGGGCTGACACTGCACCCGGGAGCACTGGATGTTCCCTACGGCTGGAAGAGCCCGCGCACGGTGTTCGTGAACTCCATGAGCGACCTTTTCCATGCCCGCGTGCCGCTGGACTACGTGCGCCGCGTCTTTGAGGTGATCGCCGACACCCCTCAGCACACCTATCAAGTCCTCACCAAGCGCGCCCGGCGTCTTCGGCAGGTCGCCGACCGGCTTGAGTGGCCGGCCAACCTCTGGATGGGCGTGTCGGTGGAGAGTGCGAAGGAACTGGCCCGCGTCGACGACCTGCGGCAGATCCCCGCCGCGGTGAAGTTCCTCTCATGCGAGCCTCTCCTGGGCCCGCTGCACGGGCTGGAACTGTCCGGCATCGACTGGGTGATCGCCGGAGGCGAGTCCGGCCCCGGCCACCGTCCGCTCGAGGCGGCCTGGGTCACGCACATCCGCGACACCTGCCAGCAGGCCGAGGTGGCCTTCTTCTTCAAGCAGTGGGGCGGACGCACGCCCAAGGCCGGCGGCCGCGAACTGGAAGGCCGCACCTGGGACGCCATGCCTCACCGCGCCCTGGCCCTGCCCGCACGCTGAGGCCGGATACCCAGCAGCGTCACCCCCACTTCGCGGTCCGCAGCAGCAGTGCGCCCCGTGTCCCTGGAAGCCGGACTCCGGCCACAGCGTGCGGGCATGCAGGCGAGGACGCCAGTCGGCCACCACCCGGCCGGAAGAAGTCATTCCACGTCTGCAGCCGCACAGTCGGCCGGATCTGGACAAGCCATTTGTGCGCAACACCGGTACACAACCACGGTATCTGCCGCAAAATCAGCCTAACCATGTCCTTCGAGCTGGTAGGGCGGGATCTTGGGCGCATCAGAGGCAGTGCTCGACGACGACGTTCTCGACCTGAGCGGTGAAAGCGCCGGGGAAAGGGGGCTCGACAGCAGCAGCCCGTTCTTCGTCAGCAAGAAGGCCGCCGCAGTCCTCAAGCACGCCATACTCGACAGCTACGTCGTGCCCTTCGCCAGCAAGGTCGGCCGGTACGCCCCGCACGGCCGCGTGGTCTACCTGGACGGCTACGCCGGACCCGGCCGCTACGAGGACGGAACCCCCGGCTCACCCGCCCTGATCCTGGACTCCGCAGCCCGCATCGCGGGCTTCCGCCAGCTCGACTGCTACTTCGTCGAACGCGCACCCAAGAACTACCAGTCCCTAGCCGCCCTCGTCAGCGAAGCCAGCGCCCAGGGCCTGGCCGCACACGCCCTGAAGGGGCATGTCGAGAAGCACCTCGGACAGATACTCGACCGCGCCGCAGGGGCACCCCTGTTCGCCTTCCTGGACCCCTTCGGCCTCGGACTGAGCTTCGAGACCCTCACCCAGCAGATCTTCGGCTCCCGCAGCGTCCACGGAACCACCGGACGTCACGCGACGGAGGTACTGCTCAACTTCAACGCCAACGCCGTACGCCGCATCGGAGGACTGCTCACCAGCCCCAAGGACACTCCCGGCAAACCGGCCACGCTGCGCGCCATGGACGCGGCCTGCGGAGGCTCCTGGTGGCGCGAAGAGTTCCTGGCCTCCCAGAACAACACCGAAGCCGTCAGACGCATCACCACCGGTTTCGCCGACCGCGTCGCCCGCGCCGTGCGCGGCGGTTACTGGACCATCGACGTCCGCAACCGCGCCCACCACCAGGTCGCCTACTGCCTGGTCCACTTCAGCCGTCACAAGGAAGGCATGTGGCTGTTCGGCGAAGCCGCCAGCCTCGCCCAGGTCGAATGGCGCCGCGCCTGTCTTCCTCCGCCCGAGGAGGGCACGCTCTTCAACGCCGGCGACACCTTCGACGACGAAGAAGAACAGCGCGCCCGCGCATGGGTGGCAAGGATCCGAAAGAACCTCGAAGGCCTCCAGCAGCAGCTAGGCACCTTCACCATCGACGACCATCAGAGCGAGATCCTCGCCGGCGTCCTCGGCCAAGCCCGCAACAAACACATCAGAGCCGCGGTGAAACAACTCCACAAAGACGGCAAGACCAGCTGCAACGGAGTCGGCGACGTACGCAGACTGCGCGTCACCCCGCCCCCACAACGACGCCAACCATGACCGCAAACCACCGCGACGTTCAACGGCTCACCGACCACCTGCGCTCCAGCCTCGGCGACGGACCATTCCACGCGCCCGGCGGCTGGACGCACATGGGCGCCGTCATCTGCGACGCCAGCTTCCAGGCACGCCGCAACTACGAGACGACGATCCGCCCGCGGCTCCTCGCACTGCAAACCGCCTGGCCGGACGCCTCCACCGTGCAGAGCTTCCGAACACGCCTGGCCACCTGCGACCTCGCCACCGCCATGAACTTCCACGACCCCCGCAGGGTCACCATCGCCCACCGCATCACCGACCTGCTGGCCGCCCACCACGTCGACACCCGCGACGACCTGAACGCCTGGCTCACCCACACAGCAAACCGCGCTGCCCTGCGGACCGTCCACGGCGTCGGGCCCAAGACGGTGGACTACATCGGCAACCTCGTCGGCCGCTCCCACATCGCCGTCGACGTCCACCTGCGCGCCTTCGCCGCCGACGCCGGCCTCCCCGCCCTGAGCTACCAGCAACTGCGCGCCGTGTACGAGGCCGCTGCCACCCGGCTCGGACACGACCCAGCAGGCCTGGAGCACGCCGTCTGGCGAAGCAAGAGCAAGGCGCAGGCGCACTAGGGGGACCGCCAGACCTGCGAGCTCGCCGTTTCCGGCGTGCTCAGCGTTCGCGAGCCGCACGCCGCCATCGGATGACGCTTCCCTTCTGAGTACAAGAGTCCAAGCCCTGTTCACCGGGCGGGGGCATCATGCTGGGATCCGCCAACGATGCTGCCGTCCGGTTGTTCAGCGGAGGGAATTTGGAACGCCAACGGGCACACGCTGTGGCTACGCTCCCGGTCATGAGCACTTCCGCCGTCCACTGCGCCTGGCTACCGGATCACCAACTGCATGTGGTGCCCACCCTGGCCCACGTGGATCAGCTGATCGCGCACATCTCGCGAATCGTCCACGACTACACCGACCAGGGCCCGTTGACTCTCGCGGAGACCGTGCAGGGCGACCGGATGCACCTCAAAGTGACTGCCGTTGCGCCGATACCCGAGGTACTGCCCCGCCTGGTCGCGGATGCCCTTACCCAGCTCCGTGCCGCCCTGGAACACACCCTGTATGCCGAAGTCGAGCACTGTCTTAAGCGCCCGCTGACTGACCAGGAGGCACGATGCATCGAGATGCCGGCGTGCTCCGAGTCGGCCCGCTTCGACGCCTGGCTCGCCCACGGGCAACGGCGCCGACTGGCTCCACTAGCAGTCGGCGCTGAGCTCACCGAGCGCATCCGAGGACTGCAGCCCTTCCAGCGCCGCGACGTCGAGGACCACCCGCTCCGACTCCTGGCTGAGCACACGAACCTGGCCAAGCACCGTACCCCGGCCGTCGCCGCGACCCGCCTCGGCGCCGTCTATCCCGACCACCAGCACCCCGATCTCACCGTCGCTCTTCCTCTGGAGCGCAATCCGCAGCCCGGCCACGGCCTTCCTCTCCAACCCGGAGACATCCTCGCCAGTGGCCCCCGCTACACCCGCATCGCGCTCTCGATCGTTCCGACCGTGTGCGTGCAGCGCCCGCACACCCAGGTCTGGCACATAGCACTGAAAGAGCTGGGCTACCTCGAAGAATGGGTTCGGACCACGGCCATCCCGATCCTCATCACCGGAACCCGCCAGGGCACCGCGATCCCGCCTCAGCTCGATATCACGATCGGACACCCTGACCTCAGGCAAGCCCTGCAGTCGGCGGGCACCACGCCTGCAGCAGACCGGGGCATCCTGAGCATGCAGGTCACCATCGCCCGCCGCGATCTCCCCGAAATCCTCGCCATGCCACCAGTGGGAGCCGACAGAGAGGTGATCACAGCGTGGGTGGCCTCCCTGGATGACGCGACGGTCGCGCGTGCGCTCACCCGAATCGCGGAGGTGAGGTCGAACCCCACGGCTCTGCTTGACTGTCTACGTCAGTTGAGCGCTGAGGCTCACGTCTACCAGAGCCGATAGCGGAGCGACCAAGGCCCGCGTCGTGACGTCGGCCCGCAGCCAGGCGATTGTCAGTGGGGGGTGAGAACCTGCCGTCTTGACCAGAGGAGAACGAGGGGGACAAGTGTGGGGGAGTGACGGGCCGGAACGACGAGACCTGCCCACCTGGCTGCGAGGACGGCAGACACCACGTCCGGCATCCGGAGAAGACCGCCGAGCTGCCCTGGGACGGTTCGGCATAGGCTACAAGCTGGCCACACAGACTGGCGTCGGCCTGGGAAAGACCGTGGCAGGTCTGATCGTCGCCGCAACGGTCGCTGGACGCCTGTCTCCCGTCGACTACTTGACGGTCCTGGACGGGCAGCACCGAACGCTGTGGCTCGGACGACACCGGGAGGCGAATCACCACGTAGGCGCGGCCCGCGCTGAGCTGTCCCTGCGGCCACAGCCGTTCTCCCGCCGACGGATCCGCGCGCGGACGGTGCCACCGCAGGAGCGGTACCGCGAGCTGCGACGCAGGGTGGAGAAGCGCGAGGCAGACGGAAACCACGAGCAGCGCGCCGACACCGCAGGCTCCCGCCGGGTGCGCGACCGCGAGGCACGCGAGGCGGTCCTGCTGCGCAGTGAGGGCCGATGTGAGAACCCATGGTGTCTCCTGCCCGCGCTTCCCTACCGGACGGCGGCAGGCGGCTCCCTGCTGGAAGTCGACCACATCGACGACCATGCCCGAGGAGGCCGCGATCACCCCAGCGCCATGATCGCCCTGTGTCCTAACTGCCATGCCAACAAGACCCGCGGAGCCGGCCGTGCTGCGCTGCGAGAGCGCCTCAGGTCTGTCGCGAGGGAACTGGACGCTGCTCAGGACAGCGACGCTGCCCGGGCCAAGGGCGCGATGGCGCCCCGCAGCAAGGCCGTCCTGGAACAGTGCGCCGCGCTCCTCGCGTCTTTGGACGACGCCGACCGCGACCGGACCCTCGCCTCCCTCACCGACCGCTTCGAGTAAGCCCACACGAAGCGTCAGCGTGGCCCGGCTCTCCCCGTCGGGGCCGGGCCACGCTTCTGACCAACTCGAGCCGGCAGAAAGGAGTGAACAGGCCGGATGCGTCTCCCCTGGACCGTGTCCGGTTGATAATCGCGCTGTGGCTGTCCATCCGAAGACCACAGAGACCAACGTCCGGCTTCCGCCATGTGCTTTCGAGGCGTTGAGTGCGGTCATGGCCAGAGAGGGCACCTCGCGGGATGCGACCGTGCGCCGGTTGCTGGCCGGGCACGTCGAGCGGCAGGAGCAGACGGACACCGACGACAGGCTGACCCACATCTCCACCGTGCTGCGCTATCCGCCGCCGCCGCGCTGGCGAAAGGATCCCCGCCAGGACCGGCCCCTACGGCTGCGGGCCAGCCCCGACCTGCTGGAGTGGGCCCGCGCGGTCTCGCTGGTCCTGCCAGGGCAGTATCAGCGCGCCTTCCGTGACTACCAGAGCCGGGCAACTGACCGACGCCGTGATGACCGCAATCGCGGTCGCCGAACCGTTCACGGACGACTTCCTGGACGGGTTGCTTCCCCTCCTGCACCACCGCGCTGCCCGCAACTTGTGGAGGCTGGCGACCGCCGGGCTCTGTACCGGTCCGGAACGCGCTCTCCTGGAGGCCGCGGTGGCGGCGCGCGATGCGACAGCCGGGACACCCGAAACCATGCTGGACCCAGATACGCAGCACCTGTTGGCGTTGGTGACGGCTCTGGAGAAGGACGTGGCCTGGCACTCCCCGGCCCGCTTTCAGGTCGCGGCCAACATCGCCCGCGAACTGCTCACCGGTCCGCAAGCCGAGGCCAACGAGCAGCTGCTGCAGGAGGAGGGCGAGGACTGGAACGACTTGTACCTGGACACCCTCTACGTCAATGGGGACCGTCGGGCCCACCTGCAGCGGGGAACAACGAGCTACGACTGGAGCGGGCGCGGCGGGGGAGCGGTATGGCGGGCTGAGCGCCAGGTCAGCCTGGACAACCTTGGGGACTGGCTCACCGGCCGCATCCAGACGGACACCGCCGAGTACGTGGTCCGTCCGCCCGGCTGGGTGCTGTCCCGCCCGCCGGGATGGCACGCGTTCGTCCCCGACCCCGCACACAACGGCCGGCTGCCACAGCCGTACGCGACATGGACGGACCAGGGCCGCGCCCTGGTCTTCCTCTACCGCAACAAGCAAACTGTATGGCCGCTGCAGCGCCAGCCCAACCGGCTGAGTCTCGAACCCGTGCCCGGCGTCGAAGCACTTCTCGCCCCTGCGACAGGCCTCAAGCCCGAGCAGGTCGTCAGCTACATCGAGGCCCTGCTCGTCGAGTGGAACCACCAATTCGACGCCGACGACGACCCCGACCTCCGCCTTGCCCTGGACATCCCCGTCGGCCCAGCGTACGACTTCGGCCTCATCAGCGCCGAGGAACGCCAGCGCGCCATGGCCGACGCACGCGCGGCGACCCTGACCAGCATGGACGAGGTCATCGACCTCCTCACCGACGGCGATTGCGACGAGGAGGATCTGCAGTACCTCCGACAGTTGCGTGGCAACGTCCGCCAGTTCACGCAGGTAGCCACCCGCCCCGACCCGTCGATCGGTGCACTTCTCCGGGCACACAAGGCGACCTGGCGGTGGCCCGGGCTGTCGGTGGCCGGCGAGTTCCTCGCCGGAACCTCCACGGACCTGGTGCAGTGGCTGGCCGCCGTCGCACACGCACGCAGCTCCCTGATCACACAGCAGTCCATGCAACAGGCATGGGCCTACGCGTTCGACCGCTACGCCCCCAGAGCTCGCAACGCCCGCCGCCGCATGTGACACCCACCGATACATCACCGAGGAACCCTCGCCGTAGAACTGGATGCAGGCCGAGCAGAAAGCGCCCGGATTCCTGACATCCCGCGTACCGCACCGGTGCGCCCGCCTGAGGGGGAGACCTTCGATGCACAACCCGAACCGACCGCTGATCTCGTCCGCTGCCACTGGCATCGGCGGCATCGTCCTAGTACTGATCGGCGCCCCCTGGTGGCTGACCGCCCTGGCCTTCACCTGCTTCTTCCTCGTCCTGGTCGTAGCCGTCATCGAGTCGGTCTTCCCTCAGGAGTCCCCCCACCGGCTGGCCTGGTGGCGCGCCCGCTGGAACCACCAGCAGCGTCGCGGCGTTCACCGTACGGCTCCCCGGACCACACGGCAGGCTGACGCTCCGGCTCCTGATGCCGCCGACCGCCCTGGTCCCACGTGACGGTGTTGGACGCTGGCGCCACCTGGCGCGCTGGCACCGAATGCGCCCGGAGCTGTCGCCCGCCAACGCCCGGCGCTGCGAGCCAGGGCCGACAGCCCCCTGGTGAGTGCTCTTCGCGCAGATCCGCTGATACTCGAAGGCGGCCCCACCGCACCCCGGACGCAAGGTCCCACCGGGGAGAGGGCAGCCGACATGCGGCTGGGCGCCGCACTCCGTCGGCGCGCGACCAGCGCGCGCAGCCATAACGGCCGCGACCATCAGCCGCCGGGCTTGCCCGCCGCCCGGGCGTACGCGGCGAGTTAGGCCCGAAGGCTGCTTTGCCCTACGCCGGCCGCGTTCCGTGCCCGCAGCAGCTCCTCCAGCTCGTCGTCGGTGAGGCCGTCGACCCAGGCCTCCGCCTGCTGCTGCTCGGCCTCTTCCTCGTCACGCAACTGCCGCTCGTACCAGTCGAGGTCCTCCTCGTCCGGGATCCAGTGGCGCACCACCGCATCCTGCTCGCGCCGCGACTCGACCTCCTCGACGACGCCACACGGGTACATCAGCGAGGGCCGGGTCGGGGGGCCGGCCAGGATCCGTGCGCGGGCGGCGAGCAGCGCGCGAGCGGTCTCCTCGCCGGCGCCGCACGCCGCGGCGAAGCCGGCCAGCAACTCCTCGCTGGGCAGTCGCCGCGCGTGCAGGGCGTTGTGCAGGGCGCCGCGCGAGAGGCGACCTCCGGCGTCGGGCGAGTCGACCAGCCGGCGCAGGCTCGGCCCGCCCGCCGCCGCCCTCACCTTCTGCATGGCCGCGGCCAGCCCCGTCAGAGTGGTGATGTCGGACCCGGGCACGTACGCGGACGGCTTCCGCACGGGCTTGGGGCGTACGGCGGCCGCGGCCGCCGCCCACACCCGCGCGCCCTCCTCCTCGTCGGCGCCCGCGGCCCGGGCGAACGCCTGGACGGTGCGCGGGCTGGGAAGCCGCCCGTCCAGGGCCCGGCGCAGCGTGCACACCGAGACCGGCAACTTCCCGGCGTCGGCCCGCCGCGCCAGGGCGGCGAAGGTGTGCCGTCCCTTCGCCGCGCGCAACCAGCTGCGCAGCCGCGCCAGTTCCACCGGTTCGGTCACCGTGCAGCTCACTCGCGACTGCCGCCAGCGGCGGCGGCGAGCTCGGCGATGACGGCCAGGAGCCGGGCCGCGCGACGGCCGACGAGCAGCAGCCCCACGGCGCCCGCGAGCAGGGTCAGCACCACGGGGATCGGGCGCTGAAGGACGGCGAGCAGCGTCACCGCGGCGACCACGGTGATGACGACGGCCGCCTCGCCCGCACCGATCCTGCCAGTGGTGGCCTCGGCCGGGGCCACCGGACCGCCGGCGGGCTCGGCGGTGGACGGGGGAGTGAGCACGACGGGGCCTCCAGGCGAGACGGCGGGACGTCCGCGGCCCGGGGGCGCCCGGCGCGGTGAGCCGATGGTGGGACCGCCCGCCCCGCTCCCGCGACTTTCACAAGCCTGTGCCCGGAGGCGACGTTGCTTCCCTCTGCGGCGCGAAGCCGCAGGCCAGCCTGAGAAGTGAGCAGACCGTGTCCACGGCAGCGCGGCGGAGGCCTGGCGCGCGGTCCGCGACCCGCTCCAGGGTCTACACCTGGGCCGCGACCTGGTCGCCGTGCGGGCCGAAATCGCCGCGGACGTCGGACCCGCCGCCGACGCCGTGGAGCTGCTCGACAGGGTCCGCCCTGTCCGTGCTGCCCCCGGCCTGCCCGGTGTCCGACAACGCTCGCGTGGACGGCCCCCCGTCGGTGGCCTCAGGGGTGCCGGTGCGGCGGGCGTGTGCCCGGTCGGTGA
Organism: Streptomyces sp. NRRL F-6676; assembly: GCF_000725625.1. Lineage (GTDB taxonomy): Bacteria > Actinomycetota > Actinomycetes > Streptomycetales > Streptomycetaceae > Streptomyces. The sequence continues at coordinate 5,957 of NZ_JOHS01000069.1, read as the reverse complement.
GCTGGTGGAAGTGGCCGATCCATGCCTGCACGAACGCTTCCGGTCCCTCCTCCTCGGCACCGGGCAGCCGCAGCAGCTCCCGTCCGGCTTCGACCAGCACCGGCTTCGACCAGCACCGGCTCCAACCGGCCAGCGAGCGCGGCGATCTCGGGGACCAGGCACATGGTCAGGGCGTGCACGGTGCTTGACGGGTTGATCATCATCGGCACCATCTGGGCCACGATCAGGGAGAAGCCGGACTCCTCCAGAACCGCTCGCAGGCGGGCGAGGGCGGGGTTGTCGGGCATGCCGAGCCCGTGCATCAGGTACAGGCCGCCGATCCCCGCGAGCACCGCAGCGGCGCGGCGGGCGGCGGCCATCTCCCCGACACCGGCCGCCTGGAGCAGGCCGAGCGGGTCGACGGCCCCGGCTCGGACCCACCCGTCGAACTCGCCGCTCTCCTCGGCCTGCCGCGCATTCGCGGCCACACCGGTCCAGTCGAGGCCGGGCATGAGGGTGGCGAGCGCGTCGACGAGCCGCTCACCGCCGACCTCGCTCGCGCCCATGGCCGTGGCCGTGACCACGCTCACCACCCCGCGCCGCCGGCGGTCCTCGCCCTGGTCGAGCTCGGCGTCTGGATCCTCCAGGAACCGCCGCATCACCTCGGGGTGCGCGGGTCCGGCGTGCCCGCGCCCCATCACCCGCCCAGCCTCGGTGTAGAAGGCGTCCTGCTCCTCCTCACTCCCGCGGGCCGCCGTACGGGCCGACTCGACCAGACGCTGCGCCGTCGAGCGCCGCATCGCCCACACCAGGGCCTCCCGCACGGCCGGCCACGGAGGCTCCGGCACCGCCAACTGCCCGGGCGGGACCGGGTGTCCGGCCTCGGCGTACCAGGCGATCACCGTCCAGTGCACATCCCGCCCCGGGCGCGCGTGCCGCCCGAGCACCGCGGTCACCGCGACGGTCTCCTCGGCCAGCACCGACACCGAACCGCGCCCCCGCCCCAGCCACACCCGCGCATGCCGGGGCAACAGCCCCAGCCCCCGCCACCGCTCCAACTGCGCCGCCGACACCACGATGCCGAGCGCCTCCAGACGCCCGATCAGCTCTACATCCGCCGGACTTGGCTCTCCTCTCGCCACACACCCGAGATTAGAACCCCGCGAGGCACCCGTAAACAGACTCCCGCGTACCCGCTGAACTGGGAACACCACCAGTCCTCGACAAGGGCCTGGGGAACCACCCGGACGCCCGTACACCTCAGGAAGGAGCCGCTCGCCCATGCCCGCGCGCCCCCGACGGCCCCACCCCGCCCCCTCCCGTCGTGCCCGAAACCTGCCCGCCCGTACAACCCCCGCAGCCGCCACCGCGCTCCTGCTCGCCCCCACCGCCAGCGGCCGCACCGCCCTCGCCTACGCCGGCACCGGCCTCCTGCTGCTCCTGGCCCTCACCGCCGCCCTCGCCCTCGGCGCCGCCTACGCCCCCAATCCCGCCCGCCGCACCGCCGCCCGCCGCACCCTCCACCTCCTGCTGCGCCTCGCCCCCTGGTATCGCGACCGTCCATAGGACAGCGCCGTACGGTGTCGCCTGACCGGGAGAACCTCGCCGCCGGGGGCGCTGAGCTGCTCGCCCCGCTGTGTGACAAGCACGGCACTGTTTGGTCGGCTGCGCCGACGCAGGTCGTGGCCGCCCTGGCCCTTCTCTGCCTACGCTCCCTCCAGCTCCTGTACCGAGTTGGCCACCGGCGACGGCATGAGCGGAGCGCAGCGCCCGGTGGAGATCCGCTCCATCGCCGACCACCTCGCGCTGGTCCCGCTCACCACCCCCGGGACCCACCAGGTCCTCCTCGCCGCTGCCCCGTGGCGGGTGTCACCGCAATCAGGGGGAGCGCCGTACACCCTGCGCTTGTGCGTGTGGCTGCGCTTGCTCACGCACCCGCTCCGTCGGCTGTCGCCCTGGCCTCGGAACGCAGCATGATCACCGCTCTCCGGGCCCGGACGCGTGCAGATCGACGGTCCCGGTCGGCCATACAGCGCCGACCACCCAGGGCTGCACCACGTCCGCCAGTTCCTCCGAGAACCGGTCACCGCCGCCGACCGCCAGGTGGGCGGCCCATTGCCGTACTGCTCCAGCTGCCCAGTCCGCGACCTGGAGCTGGGGGTGGGAGGTGCTGTCTGCGAAGTCGATCTGCACGGCCGGGAACGGGTCATTGAAGCGGCCAGGGCGGGCGAGGTCCGGGAGGAGGTGCGCCATGCGCAGCAGCATCGCGTTTCGGTCGATCACCTTTGAGGTGTCATGAACGAGACGGAACCGCCCGACGGCTTCACCGAAGCTGGTGCACAGGCAGTACAGCGCCGGGACAGCAGGGTCCAGGATGTCGCGCTGTTCGCCGGTCGCGAGGTCGACGGCGGTCGCATCGGCCACATCCCGGCAGCACTCCAGCACCTCGATCCAACTGGCGAAATCCATGTGCTTCTCCGGAATCGACACCTTGTAGGCGGTTATGGCAGTGAACAGGTCGTCGGTCGCCACCCGCTGACGTACCCAGTCGACGAAGGCCTGGAGCATCTGATGAAAGGCCGCAGCGTCGCCGAGGGCCAGGCCGCCCATACGCAGCAACTCGGCCAAGGCCCTACCACCCTGGCGTTCATACAGGTTGAGACCATCCGCATCGGCCAGCGGCTCCACCAGAACGTCGACCAGCTTGGTGATCACCATGAACCGCTTGTCCAACAGGTAGCTACGAACGCTTCCCTCGGGCAGCCCCTCAAAGACACGCTTCAACGCCCTTCGGCCTCTCGACGACCGGGCGAGGGAACCGTACTTGGGCTCCCCCTGGGTGGGAGGAAGCTGGGAACGGACCTCATCCACGATCGACGCCGACAGCTCGTCGGACAGGTGCACCCCAGCCAGTGCGAACACCGGCTGATCGGGATCGAGAAGGTTCTGCCCGGAGTTTGAGGACTCGTCGGCGTAGACGACAGGGAGGAGATCGTAGGTCGCATCCATCCTCGGAGCATGCCGGGCAGACAGGCTGCCGGCCACCAAAAATGGCCTTCCGAACACGGTCGTGTGGTCCAGGACGACCGCGATCCCTGCCACTACGCGGCTGCCTGCGGGTTGTGCGCGGCGCCGCCCAGACGTTCGAGCACGGCTGTCGCCTTCGCCGGGTCCGGGCCGGTCCCGCGGGGACGCCCGGCGCATCGTGTGCACCGATTCACAGTCCTCGCGTTTCTACGGGATCGCAGATTCGCAGGACGGGCAATGTGACCGGATGGGCCGAAACGCGAAATGTGCTGGACGGTGGAAACGCCATCCTGGCAACTTTGGTACGGTGTGGTGAATCCACATTTGAGGTATCGACAGAACCGTCAAATTGAAAAAACGCGCTACGGCGTGATTGGCTCACTTCCGCAGCGCGCTAGAATGACCGTGTCCGAAGAATCTGGCTGCAACCAAAGTCTTCGGACACGGTCCGGTTGAATCTTCAGCCGGGAGCCTTGTGGATGTGGAATTTTCCAAGGCTCCTGGAGCGTGCCTCGACCGTCGCGGAGCCCGACTCCACTGACCGTGAGGTCGGGCTCCGTGGTCTACATGTAGGGGTGGACCAGCGGAAAGAGCTGCACCTGCACCTGCAGCCACGCCCAGAGGGCGATGTGACCGCCGTAGTAGACGATCCCCAGCGTCATGTACGCCTCCTCACGCCACGAAGTCTTGCCGTGGGTGTGGGCCGCCATCTGGTCCGGCTCAACGTCCGGTTCCTTGACGGGATCGGGGACCTGGGTCTCGGCCGCCTCGTTGGATTCGTCATCGAGGTCGGCCATGTGACTCTCCTTCTCCTGTTCAGTTTTCGCGGAATGCGCTTCGTAGGGATATTACAGCCGACCGCCTCTATCTCCTATTCACGCTGGAAAAGGGGCCTATTGGTCGGGTCCTACTCTGCTCCGCGGGCGGGGATACTGCGGCGCGCCGTCCTGTGATTCGGGCCCGTTCAGGCGGCCGATCATGGCGCAGCTCCTCTGAGAGGCTGCCGTGTTCCTGCGTGGGAAGACTTGCCGGTGCGTCTGCCTCCCGAGCGGCAAGTTCCTCTCCGTCATACAGCTCCAGCCACTGCGGCCGCGGGGGTGCTGAGGCAGCCGAGGCCGAGGAGCTCGTAGTCGTCCGGCTCCCGCAGATGCCATGCCCCGCCTCGTCGAGGGCCGCGCCTCGTCGGTGATTTGGCTCGTCACCGACGCAAGGTCATGGATGGCTACTGCCGTGAGCCCGGCCGGTTGCGGGGCCGGATCAAGTGCATGCCGAGGACGAGCAGTAGCTGCCGTCCGGCCTGGTCGAACTGCTCCTGGATGGTGGGCTCGCGGAAGAGGTCGGCCAACTGCCCAGCCTCGGCGGCGAGGGTTCCGCGCTCGGCGAGGTAATCGGCCGTGGAGGCTCGGTGGACGGCCTTGGCCCGTTCCAGCAGCGTGGTGTCGACCTTCCCGTCCAGGGTGCGGCTCAGCGCGATGCTGAGGGCCTCGATGTGGTCCACGACCATCTCGACGGTCATCGGTGTCTGCGCGGGCCCGAGCGCGCGGACGAGGATGCTGGCGGCGAACACGGTGTCCGGTTCCATGACATCCCGCACGGCGTCCAGCAATTCTGCCCGCCCGCGCACCGTCAGGGCCTTGCCGTTGCCCAGCTCGGTGATGTTCCGCACGAACCGGGCCCGCGCGGTCGGCGTGGCCAGCTGATGCCCGACCTGCTCCAGCAGGCCGAGAGCGCCCTCGCGGGCCACCTCCTGGTTGCGCCGGCCGCGCCCCACCCACGTCTCCCACGCCCGCTGCGCCTGCCGGGTGGGCACGTAGCCGTCCCACCACAGCCACATCGCCAACGGAACCTGCGCGAGCGAACTTAGATGCTGTACCTGCTGCCGCTTGTCCAGCAGGAGCAGCAGCAGCCGACGCTGGGTGGCGCTGTGCTCGGCCTTGTCCGAACCCCGCCGCCGGGTACGCAGCCGCGGCTGGTCCAGCAGCCCCTTGGCGATCCAGTCGTGGAACCGCCGTACGGTCACGTCCGGATAGCCGGCCGCATGGGCATCCGCGACGAGGTCGTCGATGGAGCCGGGCCCGCTGATGCTCTCCCAGGTGTACACGGGGTGGAAATTACATCGTTCTCCCGCCAACCGGGCCCCAGTTGAGGATGCAGCGCCTACCACCCGACTGCCACGATCAACACAGCAGCACACACCACCCGGCGAGCCGCCGCGCTGCATCAACCCACCCCGCGCACAGGGCGCCGCCACGACTGACTGAGAGAAGGACCTCTACCGTGTTGAAGAAGAACCGCACCTCCTCGGCCACCCCGCACCAGGCTGACGTGACACTCACCCCGGCCCCGTGGTGGCGCCTCGTCTCCCTGGCACTCGTCACCGGGGCAACCCGTCACATCGGTGCCCTTCTGGCCGGCCTGGCGGTGAGCTGGTGGCAGCACGACTGACACACCTCGGCGCCCACACGAAGAGAACCCCAACACCTCTGTAGTCGCCTCTGACTGACATCACCTCATCCCAATCGGGCACACCCCGGCCCGCCCACCGAAACCTCCAACGCAACCGGGCACCCACCCCTAACCCGGATTCACCAAAAGTTCCGATACGAAGGAAACAGGCGGCGAACCAGCTCAACTCTCTACCCCGTAGCCAGCCGCCCGCGAACGCGGGCCGGGTCCGGGAGCGCAGCGGACGGACCCCAAAGCTCCCTCAAGGAGCGTAGCGACGAGGGAGCCACCGGCTCAGAGCGTAAGCGGCGAGCCGGAAGGCACCAGCCCAATCTCCGGATCAAGCAAAACTCTTGCCGGAAGGAAACATGGCTCGGAGCGCAGCGCAGAGCCCAACTCCTCGCAACGCGAGGAGTCCTCCCGCGCAACGCGCGGGCTTTCACTCCAACTCCCGCGCAACGCGCGGGAGCTCCCTCGGAGGCTGCGCAGCAGCCTCTTACCCGCTC
>NZ_JOHS01000068.1 GCF_000725625.1 Streptomyces sp. NRRL F-6676 | reverse complement strand
GACGACGACAACACCAGGCCCGCACCAGCCACTACAAACGACGCGGACACAGCCCCTGACCTGGCCACCCGTCACGGCAAGCACCGTTGCAGTACTAGGGCCCGCCCGCGCCCCTCGTCACGGCCGCAGCGCGCGCAGCAGCAGGTCGGCCAGGTGGTCCGCCACCTGTTGGGGGGCCAGTGGGCCCCCGGGGCGGTACCACGTGGAGAGGTGGTGGACGGAGCCGAAGTGGTAGTCCACCACCAGGTCGGCCGGGGTGGCCGTGGAGAAGACGCCCTCGCGCTGGCCCTCCTCGATCAGCGCGCGGAAGCGTTCGTGGTAGCGGCGGCGTTCGGCGCGTACCTGCTTGTTCTTCTCGGGGCTGAGGTGGTGCATCGAGCGGAAGAAGATCGACGCGTCGTCGAGGTTCTCGATCGTCGTGACGACGACGTCCGCCGCCGCCCCGCGCAGCCGCTTCTCCACCGGCTCGTCGGCGTCCGCGAACGCGTCGAGGCGCTCCTGCTGGACGCGGAGCACGCGCGCGTACACCTCGTGCAGCAGGTCGTCCTTGGAGCCGAAGTAGTGGTAGAGCGCGCCCTTGGTGACGCCCGCCGCCTCGACGATCTCCTGCACGGACGTGCGGTCGTAGCCCTGCTCGGCGAAGAGCCGGGTGGCGGCGGCGAGGAGCCGCTGCGGGACGGGCGCGCCGTCTCCGTCCGTGGTTCTGGGCACTGCCGCCACCTGCCTTCCTGGATGCTGCCTACGGTCACGCCTGCGAAGTTCCAACGGTTCCCCCGCCGGTACGGGAACGCAGTTCCCGACGGAGGATCTTCCCACTCGCCGTCTTGGGCAGCTCGGGCAGGATCTCCACCTGGCGCGGGTACTTGTAGGCGGCCAGTCTCTCCCGGCAGTACGCGGCCAGGGCCTCCGGAGCCGCTTCCGTGCCCGGGCGGAGGCTGATGTATGCCCTGACGGTCTCTCCCCGGTACCCGTCCGGCACCCCCACGACGGCGGCCTCGCGCACCGCCGGGTGGGTGTAGAGGACGTCCTCGACCTCGCGCGGCCAGACCTTGAAGCCGGAGGCGTTGATCATGTCCTTCTTGCGGTCGACGACGTAGAGCCAGCCGGCCTCGTCCATGAAGCCGATGTCGCCGGTGCGCAGTTCGCCGCCGGGGAAGGTCTCGGCGGTGGCGTCGGGGCGGCGCCAGTAGCCGGGGACGACCTGCGGGCCCCGTACGACGATTTCACCCTGTTCGCCGAAGGGAACCTCCTCCCCCGCGTCGTCGAGGATGCGGACGACGGTGTCGGGGCCGGGCACGCCCACCGCGAGTGTCCCGGAGACGGGGTCGACGGGGGCCTCGCGGTGCGGGGGCACGGAGGCGCAGGGGGCGGTGCACTCGGTGAGGCCGTAGCCGTTGTGGATGTACGGCCCGAACCCGGCCCGGAACTTCTCCACCAGGGCGGGCGGCAGCGGGGCGCCGCCGGAGGAGATGGTGCGGAAGGAGGAGAAGTGGTCCCGGGTGACGGCGGGGTGGGCGGCGAGCGCCATGAACGCGGTGGAGGGGCCGACGGTGTACACGGGCCGGTGCTCGGCGAACGCGTCCAGCACGACCCCGGCCTCGAAGCGGTAGGCGAGCACGAGCGTGCCCGCGCTGTCCAGGCAGGCGACGAGCTGGCAGACCATGCCGGTGATGTGGAACAGCGGTGCCATCGCGAAGTAGACGGGGGTGTCGGGCAGTTCGAGTCCGGTGCGCTGCCGCTCGGCGTTGAACATGATGTTGCCGTGCGTGTTGGTGGCGCCCTTGGGGGTGCCGCTGGTGCCGGAGGTGTAGCTGATGAGGGCGATGTCGGCGGAGGTGAGGGTGCGGCCCTCGGGGGCCTTGCCGCCCTGCCGGGCGACGGCGGTGAGGTCGTCGGCGTCGGACGCCCGCGGGAGCCGTTCGAAGGTGAGCACACGGGGGTCGTTCCGCGTCTGGAAGTCCCGTTCGCAGGCGGTGAGCACGATCCGTACGGAGGAGCCGGCCGCCGTCTCGCGCAGATACGTCTCCCAGGCGCGGTCGGCGCAGACCAGCGCGGTGACCTCGGCGTCGTGCAGGACGTGGGTGACCTCGCCCGACTTGTACATGGGGTTGACGGGGACGACGGTGGCGCCCGCCTTCCACGCGCCCAGCAGGGCGAGCACGAAGTGCGGGGAGTTCTGCAACAGGATCGCCACGCGGTCCCCGCGTTCCAGGCCGCGGGCGGCGAGGTGCCCGGCGACGGAGTCGCTCAGTTCGTCCAGTTCCCGGTAGGTGAGCCGGCCGTCGAAGTAGGCGAGGGCGGTGCGGTCCGGGTGGGCGGCGACATGCTTCCGCAGAGCGTGGAGCAGGGTGTCCGGCGGGGTGAGCGGGGCGCGCTGGGCCTCGGTGAGCTGGGCGAGCCAGGGCTTGGCGGCGTAGCGGGAGGGTACGGCGGTCACGAGGTGGCCTCCCACTTCTGCTGGAGGTGGTTCATGTGGGTGAGCCAGCGGTCGGGTTCGGCGGCCCGCGCCTGGTAGTAGGCGGCGACCTCAGGGTGCGGCAGGATCAGGAAGCGGTCCTCGGCGATGCCCTTGAACAGCGCGTCGGCGACGGCCTCCGGTTCGATCGCGGTGGGCGCGAGCACGAGTTCGCCGGCGCTGCCGGCCGCGGTGAGCATGTCGGTGCGTACGCCCTGCGGGCAGATGGCGTGCACCTTGATGCCGCGGTGGCGGTAGGTGAGCGACAGCCATTCGGCGAAGGCGTAGGCGCCGTGCTTGGTGACGCTGTAGGGGGCGGCGCCGATCATGGTGAGCAGCCCGGCCGCCGAGACGGTCGACACGAAGCGCCCGCCGCCGCGCTCCAGCCAGCCGGGGATCAGGGCGTGGGCGGCGCGGACGTGCGCCATGACGTTGACGTCCCACGCACTGGCCCACACGTCCTCGGGCGCGGCCTCGGTGCCGCCGGAGCCGAGCCCCGCGTTGGCGCAGTACACGTCGACGGTGCCGCCGAGGGCGTCCCGCGCGTCCGCCACGATCGCGGAGGCGTCGCCGGGAACGGCGATCCCGCCGACCTCGTCGGCGACGGCTCGCGCCCGCCCGGCGTCCAGGTCGTTCACCACGACCCGCGCCCCCTCGGCGGCGAACCGCCGGGCCAGCGCGGCCCCGATACCGCCCCCGGCCCCGGTGACGACCACTCCCGCATCCTGCACGGCTTCCACCATCGGTCTCCTTCGACACGACGAGACGACGAGACGTTCCGCATCGACTTCACCTCGCAGACTAACCGGTCGGTATGTGGAGCGGAAGGGGCTCGGAACGCCGTCCACCCCGCCGCCGGACCTGCGGTCCACCCCTGCCACCGGACCCGCGCTCCCCCTCGGCACCCCGGCCCCCGCCCGCCCCCGCCCCGCACCCGGCGCCCGCTTCTATGCTGGTTGACACAGACTAGGTTGTCGTGTTCCATCGTGTTCCATCAGTGCCGCACCGATGGCGAAGCCCGTCGGACGTCGCCGGTCCCCCGGCGTGAGGAGGGCCAGGAAAATGCCCGAAAACCGTGAGCACGCGCCTCCGGCGGTCGCGGGCGGGCGCCCGCCCCGCGCGCCTGAGCTGTTCGCCGAGTTCTCCTGGACCCGGCAGGCCGTGTCCGTGGTCGTGGTGCCGGTGGCGTTCGGCGCCGTGGCGTTCCTCATGCTCGGCTGGAGCGGCGCGGCCTGGTGGACATGGCAGGGTCTGGGGATCCTGGGCGCCTTCGTCGCCGGACGCGAGCACCGACGCGGATGGCCGGCCGCCGTCCGCGGCACCTTCGGCGGGCTCTTCGCCTCCCTCACCGTCGTGGGCCTCCGGCTGGTGCTGCCCGGCGAGGACACGACGGCGTTCGACCCCGTGACCTTCCCGGTGTACGCGGCGATCGCGTCGGCCGGGCTGCACGCGCTCGGGACGCCGGTGTGGCGACGCGTCGCACCGGCGAGAAGTGTGCGCCCGGCGCCCGGCCGGGAGTCCGCGCAGGAGGCGCGGGTCCGCCCGCTGGAGCGGGGCTGACGCCCCGGGAGAGGGAAGGGAGGTTCGTCTAGGATGACTCCCGTGAGTTCCGCAGGGCGACGCCGCATCGACGAGATCGGGGACGAGAGCCGTCGGCGCATCCTCGACGCCGCCGAGGAACTGTTCGCCGAACGCGGCTTCGAACGGACCTCCTTCGTCGACATCGCCGAGCGGTCCGGCATCAGCCGGGGCAGCATCCCGTGGCACTTCAAGAACAAGGAAGGCCTGGTGATGGCCGTCGTCGAGCGCGCCATCGACCGGTTCATGGGGCCCGCACAGTACGAGTCCCTGCCCTCGCTGGCCACACTCGTCCACGACTACGCCACCTGGGTGCGCAGCGGCAACTCCGCGCTGATGTTCATGGTCCTCACCGAGGCCTTGAGCGGCAGGGGCACGGTGCACGCGCAGTACCGGACGTTCCTCGAACAGCGTCGCAAGGGCGTCGAACAGTGGCTGCGGGCGCAGCGCCCCGACGGGGTGGACCCCGAGGTCGCGGCCGGCCGGGAACGCGCGGTCGCCGTCACGCTCACCGGTGCCGTGACGGGCATCCATCTGCAATCGGTCCTGGACCCCAACGGCATCGACCTCGAAGAGTCCCTGCGGTCGCTGGTGACCATGGTCGGCGAGAGCGTCGCCGACCTGTGGACGCGACCCGCCTCCGACGGCGCACCCCGCACCGTCACCGAATAGCTCCGCACCGCCACCGGTAGCGGCACCCCCTCCCCCAGGGCACGGCCCGTCCCGCGCGGGCACACCGCCCGGCGCCCGCTCCGGCGCCCGGCCGTGCCCGCGTCCCTCTCTGCCCCGGGCGAGTGACGCCCCTGCCCGTGCACGTCAGGAAATCCCTCGTCGGCACCTCGCCCTCGCTTCGGCAACCCCTTACTGTGTTGGTCAGCATAGAGATGTCAGATCGTCATAGAGAGTAGAGAGAGATCGGTATGAGGAACTGGAAGGGATCGGTCGCCTTCATCACGGGCGGCGGCCAGGGGATCGGTCTGGGCATCGCGCGCGCACTGGGCAGCAGGGGGGTGCGCCTCGCGCTCACCGACATCGACGAGGAGGCCCTGCACCGCAGCGGGGAGGAGCTGTCCAAGGTGACGGACGTCGAGGTGCGCCGGCTGGACGTCCGCGAGCGGGAGGCGTTCGCGTCCGTCGCCGACGACGTCGAGTCGACGCTCGGCCCGGTCGACCTCCTGTTCAACAACGCGGGCATCGCGCCGTCTTCGCCCCTGTCGGAGTTGGACTACGCCAAGTGGGACCTGACGCTCGGCGTCAACCTCTCCGGCGTGATCAACGGGCTACAGACGTTCCTGCCGCGCATGATCGAGCGCGGCAGGGGCGGATACGTCGTGAACAGCGCCTCGGGCGCCGGTCTGGTGGCGGGGCCGAACGTGCTGTACACGACGAGCAAGTTCGCGGTCGTCGGACTGTCGGAGTCGCTGCGGCTGGCGGCGGAACGGCACGGGATCGGAGTGAGCGTCCTGTGCCCCGCCTACGTCGACACCGGCATCCTGGAGCACACCTATGCGATGGGCGCGGGCAGCATCGCCCCGCTCTCCGGTGAGGTGCGCGAGAAGACGGAGGCCCTCTTCAGGTCCGGCGTGAGCATCGACGGCGTGGGCGAGTTGGTCGTCGCGGGCATGGAGGCCGAGGCGATGTGGATATACACCGACGACTGGCTGCGCTCCTACCTCACGATCCGGATGGAACAGCTGCTCGGCACACCGTTCCCCACCCCCGGCCGACAGGGGGAGCCGCCCTCGGGAACGTGAGCCGGGCGGCCACGGACGGCCCCTGCGCCGAGTCGACGCCCCGTGGACCCGGTCCGCCCCCGCGGACGGGGCCCGCGCGACCGGTGGTGGCCCCGCACCGGAAGCGGCCGGTGCGGGGCCGGTCTGTCAACGGTGGGACGTGTACTCCACCACCTGCTGGTAGGTCGGACGGTTCTGCCAGCTGATGTTGCCGTGCTTGATGCCGCCCAGCGCGCGCTGGACGATCGAGTCGGCGCACCACTGGTCGCCGGCCGAGCAGAGGTCGTCGCCCGGGTAGACCTGGGACGCCGACCTGCCCGCCGCCTCCTTCAGCGTGTCGAGCAACACCGTGCGGCAGGCGTTCAGGCTGCCGTCGCCGCAGTACGCGTGCGCCAGCGGGCCCTGGACCTGCTCCCCCAGCACCGCCCGGATGTCCTTGTCGACGTAGCTCCACCAGCCGTACTGGAAGGAGCTGCCGGCGTGCGAGCCGGTCGGGCCGTGCGCGGCCGACGGGGACTCGTCGATGGGGAGGTTGGCCGTCATGGCCGTGTACAGGTCGTCGCCGAGGCCCGGTGCGAACTCCGCCTTCACCAGCAGCGGCCACCACGCGTCCAGGACGCGGATCGCGTCCGCGTTCGCGTACGTCTTCGAACCGGCCGACGTCTCCGTGCGCTTGGCGCCCGCCGAGACCCACGCGGAGAGCTTGCTCACCGCCGCCGCCGTCGCGGAGTCCGTCACCGTCGAGCTGGTGACGACCGCCAGCAGCTTCGGCAGGACGTCCTCGGCGCGCAGGTCGGCCAGGGCCGCGTCCGCCATCGCCTTGACGAGGGAGGAGCGGGTCACCCCGCCGGCGGCGACGAGCTTCTTCACCCGGTCCTCCAGCAGGTCACCGCGGTGCACGGACCCCTCGCCCCAGGGCGCGGCGGCGTAGTCCTCGGCCTGCTTGTTGTTCCAGGAGATGTAGTAGTCCTGGTCGACGGAGTTCGGGTGCGCCGACGCCGGCGTGTACGACGCCGTGTTCGTCGCGGGGTTCCAGCCGCTCCACTCGTACGCCTGCCGCGCCCACACCGGGAACTCGGCGTCGACGCCGCTCGCCCGCACCGGGTTGTCGCCGCTGTTGTAGTACGCGGTGTGCCGCGCGTCGGCGTAGAACCAGTTGAACGTGTAGTTGATGTGCTGGACCGCCTTCTGGAAGTCCTCGGGGCCCTTCACGTAGTCGGGGTCGTTGAGCATCTGGAAGCCGATGATCGAGTCGGCCTCGTGGAGATAGGACGAGCGCAGGGTCGTGTAGGCGACCTTCTTGCCGCCGACGGTCGCCCGGTACTCGACGGGGCCGTACTTCGTGCGCCACACCCGCATCGTGTAGGAACCGGCGGCCGTGGAGTCGGCCACGGTCGGCTTCCAGGCGTTGGTCTGCTCGACCTTGTCCATGGCCGTGCAGGTGCCGTGGTAGAGGTAGTGGTAGTCGTCCTGGCACAGTTCGACCGCGTAGGTGTCGATGATGTCCTGGCCGGAGGTCGTGGCGCTCCACGAGTAGTCCTGGCCGCGCCCGAGTTCGACGTACATGCTCAGCCCCGCGAACGAGGCGCCGCGCGCGCTGAGGCCGGGGCCCTGGATCTCCTGGAGCATGAGGAGCTGCGGGGCGAAGTAGCCGGTCTGCGGGCCGAAGACGGCGACGGGGTGGCCGCTCGCGGTGTGCTTCCCGCTGACGACGAGGGCGTTGGACATGCCGCGCCTGGCGGAGCTGAGCGCGGTGCCGGACGCGGTCCCCGAGGTGCGCTTCGCGCTCGCGGTGGCGGCGCTGCCGGTGCGGTCGTACACCAGGGGCTCCTGCGCGACCGTCCCGGCGTCGGGCAGGGCCTCGCCCTGCGGGTCGTCCGGCTTGGCCGCGTACGGGAAGGACTCGCCGTCGTGGACGGTGAGGACCGCCTCGGGGTCGTTGCGCTCCCGGAAGGACTCCCAGACCTTGGTGCCCTCGGCCACGCCGTACCGGGACTGCGCGGCGAGCAGGGAGAGCGCGTTGTTGACCTCGCCGCCGCCGCCCGAGCCGAACAGCGCGCCGATCACGGAGGCGAGCGCGACCAGGTCGGTCTGCTTGAAGTGGTCGATGGTGCCGGCGTTGGTGATCGAGTCCTTGTGCCCGGTCAGGACGTACTCGCCGGGGAAGTAACGCCCGCTGTCGGAGGCGTCGATGTAGGCGTTGATGCCCGCGAGGTAGGCGTTGACGTCGTCGAGCGCCTGCTTGCCGCGCTCCCCGGCGGAGGCGACGGCGCCGTCGATCTGTGCCTGGAGGTCCGCCTCGGTGTACGGGGCGTTGCGCCAGAACTCCTGCTCCAGGCCCTGGTTGGACGGGGCGCCGCCGGCGAATCCGGTCAACTGGCCCCGGCCGACGTGCCGGAAGACGTCCATCAGCCACAGCCGGTCCTGGGCGGCGGCATAGCCGGCGCCGAACTCGGTGCCGTAGCGCGTGGTGCCGGTGATGTGCGGCACGCCCGTCTTCTTGTCCCGGACGATGGTCACATCCGTCCGACCGCCCGGTTTCAGGGTGGAGGCGACCTGCCCCGAAGGGACGCCGAACGAGGCGTCGTTGAAGAAGGTGTCGATCTTCGCGTCGGTGAGCGCCGGGTAGCCGGTGGCCAGGTTCGCGTAGGGGCCGAGCTGGTCCTCCGCGTGGTCGGGCTGGGTGCCGAACACCTGGTTGAGCAGCACTTGGGCGAGCGTGGCGTTGCCGTTCTCGCCCGGCGGGAGGATGTCGGAGCACTGTCCGCCGCACAGGTCGCCGGCGGTCGCCGCGGCCGTCCGCGCCTGCTCGGGGGTGCCGTCCGCCGCCATGGCCGTGGAAAGCGGGGACAAAAGTCCGGCAATGAGCACGCATACGGATGCGGTCTTCAGGAACCCGTGGATTCCGCGGGGAGTTCTCAGTCTGTCGAGGAAGGTGCGGGGGGTGTGCCGTGACATGGCAGGTCCTCCGGAGCTGAGGTGGGGCCGGATGTTACCGCCGGTACACCCGCGATTGAACATGAACAGGCGTCACTTTTGAAGCCGTTGGGGGCGGGCTCGTGGAGGTCGTCGGAAAAGAAGTCGGAAAGAGGACGGAAAGAGGAGGGCGCCGGAGGGAGCCGAATCGCGTGTCGATACGTCTACTCGACGACGTCCGTACGACGACGCCGAAGTGACCGAAGTACAGGTGCAGGTGCAGGTGTGACGGAGGTGCAGGACGATGGCGGGTTTCCGGAGTCTGGCGAGACAGGTGCGGGATCCGAGGTGCGATCTGGCACTGCGGCGCTACTCGCTGCGCAAGTGCCTTGAGCGGTTCGCCCCTTACGGGCACCGGGCGACCTGGGACCACCTGTGCTCCCGGGCCGGCTTCGGCCCCGAGGACCGCTCCCCCGACCCGGTGCGGCTCGTGGCCGCGCTGGAGGAGCTGGAGGAGGCCCGTTCCGTGTGGCTCGCCTACGAGGCCGAGTTCGCCGAGCGCCGCAGGAAGGAGAAGCACGACGGGCTGCGCAGGCCGGGCAGTGTGGACGACTGGCACCGGCTGACGTGGGGCGGCTTCGGAGTGGCGTGGTGCGACGATCCCCGGGTCCACCCCCGTGGCCCGATGGCGGAGGTGCTGCGGCGGTTGATCGCGGCGCTGGAGCGGGAGCCGGGGTCTTGCTGCCCGGTGTGCGGTGGGGAGCGGCTGGTGTGGCGGTGGGACCTCGCGCACGAGCCGTCGTCGGGGCCGGTGTGTGTGTCGTGCGGCATCGTGGTGCCTCTGCCGGTACTCACCGATGAGGCGGTGGGGCACGCGCGGCGCGAGCGGTTGCTGGTGTCGGCGTAGGTCTTGTGGGGGTGCGCCTTGCTCACGGGCGCGCCCCCGGCCAGGACGCCAAGCGCATGACCTCGTTGACATCGACTCTCCGGCCGACCATGCTAAGCAGTCGCTTAGGCACGTCGTGGTGTGATGCGGGAGGTCGGACATGGCAGAGCCGAGGGTCTTCGCTTCTGTGGAAGCGCTGAAGGCCGCCGTCGGGGAGCAGTTGGGGTACAGCGACTGGGTGGAGGTCGACCAGAAGCGGATCGATCTGTTCGCCGAGGCGACCGGGGACCATCAGTGGATCCACGTGGACCCCGAGAAGGCCGCCTCCGGGCCCTTCGGGACGACCATCGCGCACGGGTATCTGACCCTGTCGCTGCTGCCGCTGTTCGGGCCGCAGCTCCTCGGTGTCGAGGGCGTGAAGATGGGCGTCAACTACGGGACGAACAAGGTGCGTTTCCCCTCCCCCGTCCCCGTCGGCTCCCGGCTCCGCGCGACAGCGAGGATCACCGGCGCCGACGACGTGCCCGGCGGCGTGCAGGTCACCGTCGCGTTCACCGTGGAGCGCGAGGGCGGCGACAAGCCGGTGTGCGTCGCGGAGTCGGTGTCCCGGTACTACCTCTGACCGGCGGCCGCGCCCGGTGCTACTTCGCGGCCACCATCCGCAGCACGAGGTCGGCGTAGAGCGTGCCGATCTCCTCGGGGGTGCGGGAACCGTCGATGTTGAACCAGCGGGCGACGTCGACACAGAGCGAGAGGACGGCGAGCGTGGTGCCGCGCACGTCGAGCACGTCGAACTCGCCGGACGCCACCCCGTCCTCGATGATGCCCCGCACCTCCGCGTCGACCTGGCGGCGCAGCGCGACGATCTCGGCGCGCGCCTCGGGGCCGAGCGCGTCCAGCTCGTACTGCACGACCCGCGCGGTGGTGCGCCGGCCGGCGTGCCACCGTACGAAGGAGCTGACGGCGTCGGCGAGCCGCTCGGTGGCGCTGCCCTCGGCACCGGCCGCCGTGCGCAGGATCTCCAGGACCTTCTCGTGGCCGATCCGGCTGATGCGCTGGAGCAGCTCTTCCTTGGTCTTGTAGTGGATGTAGAGCGCGGCCGGGCTCATGCCGGCGCGGCTCGCGATGTCACGGGTGGTCGTCGCGTGGTAGCCGCGCTCGGCGAAGGCGTCCACGGCCGCCACCAGCAGCCGCCGGGCCGCGTCCGGGGTGACCTCCACCCACGGCTCGCTCTCGCCGCCGACCGTCTCCTGCGCCGTACTCATCGCTCGTGCCCCTCTCCACCGACAGGTGCACCACCATACCGCCGATGCTGAGCGGGCGCTTAGCGTGCCCGCTCAGCGGCCCGGGGGCGGGCGCGGCGGATTCAGAGCTTTTCGAACGGGTCGTGTTCGGCGAGCAGCTTCTCCAGTCTCGCCTGGTCGACACGGCTGACGATCTGCCCGGCCTCCTGGCGGTCGCGGATGACCTTGGCGAGGGTGAAGGCGGAGGTCACCAGGTACAGCACGGCGACGGCGAGGAAGGCACGGACCCAGGCGTCGGCCTGGAGGTGGTAGATGCCGACGGCGGTCGCGACCAGCGCGACGACGAAGGAGGCGGCGGCCTGGCCGTAGAAGGCGGCGGTGTTCTGCTGCTTGACCGGTGTGTCACTCATGCGATCAGGATCGGCGGACGTGGCCCGCGCCACATCCGCCGTCGTACTCAGTCGCCGGGGACCCGGGTACTCAGACGCGTGCGCGCCCCCGGGCGCTCAGAACGCCGAGACTCCGGTCAGCGCACGGCCGATGAGCAGCTTCTGGATCTGGCTGGTGCCCTCGTAGAGGGTCATCACGCGGGCGTCGCGCAGCAGTTTGCCCGCAGGGTACTCGTCGATGTAGCCGTAACCGCCGAAGACCTGGAGGGCGTTGTTGGCGGCGCGGACGGCGGCCTCGGAGGCGAAGAGCTTGGCCTTGGACGCCTCGGTGGCGAAGGGCCGCCCGCGGTCGATCAGGTCGGCGACCCGCCAGGTGAGCAGCCGGGCGGCGTCCACGTCGACGGCGATGTCGCTGATCAGCTCCTGCACCAGCTGGTGCCGGGCGATGGGGCTGCCGAACTGCTCGCGCTCGCCCGCGTAGCGGACGGCCGCGTCCAGGGCGGCCTGGGCGATGCCGACGCAGCCGGCCGCGACCGACATCCGGCCCTTGGCGAGCGCGGACATGGCGACGGAGAAGCCCTTGCCCTCAGGGCCCAGCATCGCGGCGGCGGGGACCCGGACGTCCTCGAAGACCAGTTCGGCGGTGGCCTGGCCGCGCAGGCCGAGCTTGCCGTGGAGGGTGCGGCGGGTCAGGCCGGGGCTGTCGGCGGGGACGAGGAAGGCGGTGACGCCCTTGTGGCCGGGGGCGTCGGTGGAGCGGGCGAAGAGCAGGACGACGTCGGCCCAGGTGCCGTTGGTGATGAACATCTTGGTGCCGTTGAGGACGTAGTCCTCGCCGTCCCGGACCGCGCGGGTGGTGAGGTTGCCGGCGTCGGAGCCGGTGCCCGGTTCGGTGAGGCCGAAGGAGCCGACGTACTCGCCGGAGGTGAGCCCCGGCAGCCACCGCCGCTTCTGCTCCTCGCTCCCCCACGCGGCGATCGTCTTGGCGACGAGGCCCAGGGAGACGGAGACGATGCCGCGCACGGAGGAGTCGCCGCGGCCGAGCTCCTCGGTGACCAGGCAGTACGCGAGGTGGTCGCCGCCGGAGCCGCCGTACTCCTCGTCGAGGGTCAGGCCGAGGAAGCCGACCTCGCCGAGCTTCTTCACGATGCCCCGGTCGACCTCCTCCGCGCGGTCCCAGGCGACGGCGTGCGGTGCGATCTCGCCCTCGACGAAGTCCCTGGCCAGCCGGCGGACGGCGGCCTGTTCCTCGCTGAGCTCCAGGTTCATGGCGGGTCACCTCGGGGATTTAATTAGCACTGCTAGTTTATAGGCGCAGCCCTACTATGTGCGCCATGGCCCGACCGCGCAAGCCCCTGCTCAGCACCGACCGCATCGTCGAGACGGCGCGTGCGCTCGTGGACGCGGAGGGGCTCGCGGCCGTCTCCACGCGCCGGCTCGCGGCCGAGCTGGGGGTGAGCGGGCCGTCGCTCTACAACCACTTCCGTACGAAGGACGAGATCCTGGAGGCGGTCGCCGACTCGGTGAGCGCGCAGGTCGATCTGTCGATGTTCGAGGAGGGGTGGGACACGCGGGAGTGGCGGACGGCGTTGCACGACTGGGCGGTGTCCTACCGGGCGGCGTTGCGGGCGCATCCGAACGTGGTGCCGGTGCTGGCGCACGGGCCGGGGAGGCGGCCGGCGGCGTTGCGGCTGGCGGACGCGGTGTACGGGGCGATGGTGGACGCGGGGTGGCCTGCCGCGCAGGCGACTTCCGTGGGGGCGTTGATGCGGTACTTCGTGATGGGGTCCGCGCTGGGGTCGTTCGCCGGGGGGTTCGTGAACGACGAGGCGGCCTACGATCCGGCGGACTATCCCCACCTCGGGCAGGCGCATCGGCTGGCCGGGCGCCAGGAGGAGATCGACGAGCGGGCGTTCGAGACGGGATTGCGGGCGTTGCTGGACGGGTTGGAAGTGCGGTTCGAGGAGGTGCGCCGGGCGGACGGCCGGGCGTCCTGACCCGACGCGGAACCGTCACATCCGCAGGCCGCCACCGCCGCGCCGTCCCGGCCTACGGCCGCCGGGCGATCCCGCCGAGCGGACCGGCTCCCTTCACGATCCGGCCGCGACACCGGAGTTACCGGCGGGACGGACGGCCGCCCAGGCCGCCTCGATCATCTCGAAGATCTCGTCCACCGCGGCCTGCGGATCGGCCGACTCCCGGGCCAGTCCATGGGCGTCGACCACGAATCTGGCGATCGCCCGGCAGGCCGTGGTGTCCGGCGGCAGACCGAGGTCTTCGGCGATGGCGGTGGCCAGCGTCTTCGCATGGCGCAGCCGCATCGACTCCTCGTACTCCCGCAGGGCGGGGGTGGCGTCGATCATGCGCCAGACCGGGGAGGCGCCGTCCTCCGCGCAATGTCGCACCAGGGCCTTGACCTCTCGGCGCAGTGCGGGGACGAGCGGTTCGTGCGGCGCCCGGCCGGTGACCGCCTGCTGGAAACGGTGCTCGAAATCCTCGTCCTGTTCGAACACCAGGGCCTCTTTCGAGGCGAAGTGGGCGAAGAGCGTGGTGACCGCCACGTCGGCCTCGGCGGCCACGTCCCGGATGCCCACCGCGTCGTACCCGCGCTCCAGGAAGAGCCGCAGCGCCGCGTCGGCGATCTTCTGGCGGGTCGCGGCCTTCTTGCGTTCACGGCGTCCGGGCGGCACGGTCATGCCCTGACACTATCAGGTGCGAAACACTAACGGTTTCAAAAACCTAACCGTTAGGGCTAAGGTCGGACGCATGAAGAAAGTGAGCTTCGCCGAGTTCGGCGGTCCTGACGTGTTGCGCCTCATCGACGCCGAGGAACCCCACGCGGGCCCCGGCCACATACGCATCGCCGTACGAGCGGCGGGTGTGAACCCCGTCGACTGGAGAATCCGCGAAGGCCAGATGCGGAAGGTCCGACCGATCGCGCTGCCCGCGGGGATCGGGCTGGACGCCGCCGGAGTGGTGGACGAGGTCGGCGAGGGCGTCGAAGGGGTCGAGATCGGCGACCGCGTGTTCGGCGAGGGCACGAGCACCTATGCCGAGTTCGCCGTGCTGTCGGCCTGGGCCCGTATGCCCGGGAACCTGACGTTCGAGGAGGCGGCCGGGTACCCCTCCGTGATGGAGACCGCGCTGCGCGTCATCCGCGAGGTCGGAGTGCGGCCCGGCCGGACGCTGCTGGTCAGCGGGGCGTCCGGAGGAGTCGGCTCGGCGGTGCTCCAGGTCGCCCGCGACCGTGGCATCGCCGTGATCGGCACGGCCGGGGCCACGAACCAGGACTATCTGCGCGGCCTGGGCGCCGCCGCCACCACGTACGGCGAGGGCTGGGTCGAGCGGGTGCGCCGGCTCGGACGCGTCGACGCCGCCCTCGATCTGGCCGGCTCGGGCGTGATCCGCGAACTCGTCGAACTGACCGGGGACCCGCGGAAGGTGGTCTCCATCGCCGATCTCGCCGCACCGGAGTTCGGCGCGCGATTCTCCAACGTGGCCGGGAGCGTGACCGAGGCGCTCGCCGAGACCGTCCGCCTCCTCGCCCGGGGGACGCTGCACATCCCGGTCGAGAAGTCGTACCCGCTCACCGGGGCGGCCGCGGCGCACCGCGACAGCCAGGCAGGTCACACCCGCGGGCGCCGGGTCATCGTCGTCTGACGACCGGGTACGCGCCCGCGCGGTTCCCCGTGCCCCTTGGCAGCGGGAAGCGCCCCACCGCCTTCAGGGCGCGGGGAACCGCGCGACCGGCCACGACGCGGACAGGGGCGGCGGGGGCGAAGGGAAACGCCCCAGGAATCGCCGGCCGGCACCCGCCCGCTCAGAACGTCACCAGCGCCCTCGCGCCCCTCCCCGCCCGCATGTTCTCGAACGCGCCCGGGATGCCGTCCAGGGCGATCCGTTCCGTCACCAGGAGCCCCAGGTCCAGGCGCCCCTCGCGGACGTGGTCCGCGAGCACCGGGAGGTCACGGGCCGGGTCGCAGTTGCCGTAGACGCAGCCCGACAGGGAGCGGCCCCAGTGAAAGAGTTCCAACGCGTTGAACGTGACCTCTTCCTCCTTGCCGCCGATCCCGACCACCACCGTCCGCCCGCCGCGCCGCGTGGACTCCCACGCCGTCCGGATGGTCACCGCCCGCCCCACACACTCCACGGCCACGTCGACACCCTGCCGCCCCGTCAGCCCCCGGATCTCCCGGGCCGTCGTGGCGGAGGCCACCACGTAGTCCGTCGCTCCGGCGCGCCGCGCCAGCGGCTCCTTCTCCGGTGAGACGTCGACCGCCACGATCCGCCCGGCCCCGGCGATCCGCGCCGCCTGGAGCGCCGCCAGCCCCACCCCGCCCACGCCGAACACCGCGACCGTCTCCCCCGGCCGCACCCCCGCCGCATGGCGCACCGCGCCGTACCCGGTGAGCACCGCGCACCCCAGCAGCGCCGCATCCGCGAGTGGCACCCCGTCCGGCGCGGGCAGCACGCAGCCCGCGGAGACCACCGTCTCCTCCGCGAACGCGGCGACGTTCAGCCCGGGATGCAGCTCCGTGCCGTCCGCCGTACGGGCGTACACCTCCCCCGCACCGTTCAGGGCATTGGCGCACAGCCACACCTCGCCCAGTTCGCAGGCGTGGCAACTCCCGCAGGAGGGAGCCCAGTTGAGTACCGCACCGGCGCCCGGCGCGATATGCGTGACGCCCTCCCCCACGGCGACCACCGTGCCCGCCCCCTCGTGCCCGAGCACCGCCGGCAGCGGCACCCGCATCGTCCCGTCGGACAGGGACAGATCGGAGTGGCAGACCCCGACGGCGGCGAGCCGGATGCGGACCTGGCCGGGCCCGGGGTCGGGCAGATCGATCTCGGCGAGCTCCAGCGGAGCGCCCAGAGCGGGCAGGACGGCGGCACGTACGGCCATGGTCGTTCGGCTCCCTCGAAACGTGACGATCAGAAAAGGCCAGAAGCGGTCAGAACAGTCAGAACGGTCAGGGCCGAGAAGTGCCCGGCACCCGCTCGGAATTCCCCCTCGGAACTGCCCCGCAGAACTGGAAGGACTTCGTCTGCACATACTCCGCCAGTCCGTGCGGGCCCAGTTCCCGGCCCACCCCGGACCGCTTGTAGCCGCCGAAGGGCGCCAGCGGGTTGAACCGGCCGCCGTTGATGTCCACCTGGCCGGTCTCCAGGCCCCGGGCGAAGGCCACCGCCTCCGCCTCGTCGCCCGCCCAGACCGCACCGGCCAGCCCGTACTCCGTGCCGTTGGCCATCCGCAGCGCGTCCTCGGTGTCCTCGTAGCGCAGGACGCACAGCACCGGGCCGAAGATCTCCTCCTGGGCGATCGTCATCTCCGGGCGCACGTCGGCGAAGACGGTGGGACTGACGTAGTAGCCCTTCTCGCGCGGGGCGTCGGGGCCGCCGGCCACCAGGCGGGCGCCCTCGGCGACGCCCTTCTCGATGTAGCCGCGCACCCGGTCCCGCTGCGCCGCGTTGACCAGCGGTCCGATGCGCTCGCCGTACTTGGCGGCAGCGGCGGCGGCCAGTTCCACCGCCTCGTCGTAGTGGTCGCGGTGGACCAGCATCCGGGTCCACGCGCTGCACGTCTGGCCGGAGTTGGACATCACGTTGGCGACGCCCACGTTGACCGCGCGGGCGAGGTCGGCGCTCGGCAGGATGACGTTGGCGGACTTGCCGCCGAGTTCCAGAGCGACCCGCTTCACCGCCGCGCCCGCGGCCGCGCCGATACGGCGGCCGACGGCGGTGGAGCCGGTGAAGGAGACCATGTCGACGCCGGGGTGCTCGGCCAGCGCCTGTCCGGCGACCGGGCCGAGCCCCGTGACCAGGTTGAAGACCCCGGCCGGAAGGCCCGCCTCATCGACCGCCTCGGCGAACAGCTGCGCGGTGAGCGGGGTGTCCTCGGCGGGCTTGAGCACCACCGCGCAGCCGGCCGCGAGCGCCGGGGCGACCTTGGCGACGATCTGGTGCAGCGGGTAGTTCCACGGCGTGATGGCGCCGACGACGCCGACCGGCTCGTGCAGCACGGTCGAGTTGCCGAGCCTCTCCTCGAAGGCGTAGGTGGCGGCCAGTTCGGCGTAGGAACCGGCGACGAGGACGGGCAGGCCCGCGTGCACGCTCTGGGCGACCTTGGGCGGGGCGCCCAGTTCGGCGGTGACCGTCTCCGCGATCTCCTCCGCGCGGGCCGCCAGCCGGTCGCGCAGGGCGGCCAGCCGGGCGGCCCGCTCGGCGGGCGCCGTCGCCGCCCAGCCGGGCAGCGCGGCACGGGCGGCGCGCACGGCGGCGTCGACGTCCTCGGCGGTGCCGGCCGGGACGCGGGCGATGAACTGCTCGTCGGCCGGGTTCACCACCTCGATCGTGCCGGGCCCGGCGGCGGGGCGCCAGGCGCCGTCCACGTAGATGCCGTCGTGTGCCTTCATCGTCTTCCTCCCGGGCGGTACGGCGTCGGGGTCCGGGCCCCGAGCCGGCGGCGTCGCGGAACCGGAACCGCAGGAATCCCAAACTAGCGGTGTTAGTTTTCCGGCGCCAGGGGTGTCCTGCGCCAGGGGTCCTGGGTCACGGGATCCGGGGACGGCCGACGGCTCCGGGGCGGCGCCCGGGGTGCCTCACGGTCCGCGCGTGGCGGTGAGGTGGGCGAAGACGACGATGTTGCTGGTGTACCCCGTCCTGCTGCGGTAGAGCCCGCCGCAGGTGAGGACGCGCAGCTCGGGGCGGTCGCTGGTGCCGTACACCTCCTTGTCGGGGAAGTGGTCCTTGTCGAAGGTCCGCACCCGGTCGACGGTGTAGACGGCGGTACGGCCGTCGGCGCGGCGGGCCTCGATGTGGTCGCCGGGGTCGAGCTGGCCGAGCGCGGCGAAGACGGCGGGGCCGGTGCGGGTGTCGCGGTGGCCGACGGCGACGGCGGTGCCGGTCTCACCGGGGGTGGGGCCGTCCGCGTACCAGCCGATGAGCTTGGGCTTGTCGACGGGCGGGGTGCCGAGCTGCCGGTGGGCGTCGAGCCGGACCGGGACGATCGGCGCGTCGACCCCCAGGTCGGGGATGCGGACGGCGGTCGCCCTGGAGGGGGGCAGCGGCCGGGGCGGGGGCGTGGGGTCGGCGCTCGGCGAGGGGCGCGCCCCCGGGCCGCCGCGCGCGCCGGAGCCGGCCGACGGCGCCCCCGCCGCGCCGGAGTGCGCCGCCGCGGAACGCGCTTCGGGATGCCGCTCGCGGTGCCCCTCCCCGCACCGTACGACCACCGTCACCAGGACGACCGCGAGAACGGCCGTCCTGGCGAGGCGGTAGGCACGGGTCCGGCGCCACGGCTTGCGTCGGCGGCGAGGGTCTGTGGCGAAAGTCCCGTCGTCCGCCCGGAGGGCGGGCCTCGCGGCGTCAGGTGCGTGCTCTCGGCGTGCCGGGCCCCGACCCTCGTACTGGACGTACTCGGGTCTGGGCCCGGTGCGGCGAGAGTGCGTGCATGGCGTCGCGAGGCAGGCGGGACTTTCGCGACAGACCCTAGGCGGCACGCCGGCGGATGAGGCGGACGTAGGCGAATCCGCTGAGCACGACGAGGCCGACGGCCGCGGTCGCGGTGGCGGGCGAGAACGCCTCGGTGGCGCGGGCGAGGCCGCCGCCGCCCGCGTGGACGCCGCCCTTGGGGCCCTCGCCGTTGTCGTGGCCGATGGTCGTCGACTCGCGGCCCTGGTCGTCCGCCTTCTCGTTGCCGTCCTTCTTCTCGTCGTGCTTCTCGTCGTGGCAGTTGACGCGGAAGACCTTCTCCTTGGTGCCGGGCGGCGGGACGGGCGGCACGGCGGGGACGTTCGGCACCCAGGTGATCTTGTACTGGCCGTCGGCCAGACCCAGCACGTCGGTGTGGCCGGCACCGGCGGCCAGCGTGATGCTGCCGCTGACGACGGCGCTGGTGGGCAGCGGGGGCTGCGGGGTGATGGTGTACGCGACGGTGGTCGCGGAGTCGAAGTTGGTGGCGTCCAGGTAGAACTTGCACACCACCGGGTCCTCCTTGGACACGGTGTACGGCACGCCCTCCCGGTGGACCTTGATGTCACCGCCCTCGCCGACGGCCGCGGCGGGGCCGGCGAGCCAGACCGCGCCGGAGGCGGTGAGGGCCGTGACCGCGACGGTGGCGCCGACGCGGGAGGCGAGGGTGCGTGGGGGTGTCCTGGTAGGCATGCGCGCTCCTCCGAGTCAGACGATTTTCATACAAATCGCTCGTTCACCTGACTCTCTTTCACAGGACGGAGCCGCCGCGCGGCATGCCACGCGGGCCGCGGCGCGGAGTTCGCCCGAGCGGCCCATCCGGGGCGTCCCGCGCGGCCGCGCGGTGAGGCCCGGTGACGTGCACGGGCCCGCGTTCAGTCCAGCGAACGCGACAGATACGCCCGCAGCAGCTCCCGCATCTCCTCGATGATCCGTTCGTCCCCCTCCGGGGAGACCCGGAAGGCGAGGTGGACGAGCGTGTCGGCGGTCTCGACGGCGACCAGGACTGTGCGCCGCAACTCCTCGTCCGGGCCCCGGCCGAGGTACCCGGAGAGCAGTTCCGCCAGCCGGTCGGCGACCCGGTGGTTGGGCTCGGCGTGCCGGGTGCCGATGGGTATCTGGTTGCCGAAGTCGACGAGGGAGAAGCCGGGGGCGGTGCGCTTCATGTCGAGGTACTCGTCCAGCACCGCGTCCACCGCCGCACGCCAGCCGCCCTCGCCCGCCGTCTCCTCCAGCCGGCGGGTGACCCGCTCGGTGTACCGCTCGAGGTTGCGTTCGCCCAGCGCGTCGGCCATCGCGCGCTTGTTGCCGAAGAAGCGGTACACGGAGCCGATGGGGACGCCGGCCCGGGCGGCGACCGCCCGGGTGCTCAGGTCGTCGTAGCCCACCTCGTCGAGGAGGTCGGCGCAGGCGTCCAGGATCCGGGTGAGCCGTTCGGCGCTGCGTCGCTGGACCGGTGCGCGGCGCAGCGAGGTCGGGTGGGGCACGGGCATCATCACGCCTTTCCGACGGGGGCCGGTGGACCTCCCCCGTCCGTCCGAACGGCGGAACGCCGTCCGCTCACGGGAACGGGCGTGTCCGCACCGCGCGCGGTGACGTCGCGCCCGCCGTCCACGGCGGTCCTGCCCGTCGCACCGCTCGCCGTGGGCGACGCCGATTCCGTCGAGGGCGGTTCCGTGCCGTCGCCGGAGGCGGTGATGTCCGCCGTGCGCTCCACCGGTTCGCCGTCGACCGCCCAGAGGGTGCCGTCGTCGGCGTAGAGCCGCGCGGTGACGTGGTGCGTGCCGCGCGCGAGCTCGGCGGAGAGCCGGTACTGGGTGGTGCGCAGCCGGGCCAGCAGCCGACCGTCGAGATAGAGCCGGACGAGGCCGCGCCCGGCGACGGCCACCGGGCGGGTGCCGGAGGGCGAGAGGCGGAAGTGGTGCAGGGTCAGCCGGACCGTCCAGCTGTCCTCGTCGGAGTCCGGCCGCACCTCGACACCCACCTCGGGTGCGTTCTTCCTGTCCACCTCACGGTAGTGCCTGCCCTTCTCGTCGGTGTGGTCCAGCACCTTGCCCACCGGCGAGGGCGAGCTCTCGTTGCTCCCGTTGTGCTGCCCGCGCGCGTCACCGGCGCCACAGCCGGCCGAACCGCCGAGCAGGGCGCACACCGCGAGCGCCGCGAGCAGTCCGCGCGTCCACGACATGTCGGCGAGCGTAGAACATTTCTGCGACACATCGGATCGTCCCCGTGACTGGTTCTTGGCCGGTCCCCTCATCCTCGGGACAGACGCCGGGCTCCTCCCTCTTGCGGACCCGGGCCCTCATTCCTACGGTGAGGCATAGGAATCGCGGAGGGCCGGGACCGGGCCCGGGGCGAGTTCGCGGGCCGGGACCCAGGGCCCAGGAACGAGGGAGCGCGCATGACCGGGGACGCGAGGAAGCGTGCCGAAGGACTGACCTATCTGCACGGCTTCGGCAACGAGCACAGTTCCGAGGCGGTGCCGGGCGCCCTGCCCGAGGGGCGCAACGCGCCGCAGCGGGCCCCGCTCGGGCTGTACGCGGAGCAGTTGAGCGGTACGGCGTTCACCGAGCCGAGGGCGCACAACCGCCGCTCCTGGCTGTACCGCATCCGCCCCTCGGCCGCGCACCCCGCCTTCCGCCGCACGGACAACGGCGCCCTGAGCACCGCCCCGTTCACCGAGACCGTCCCGGACCCCAACCGGCTGCGCTGGGACCCGATGCCCGAGCCGGCCCCGGGCACGGACTTCCTCGCGGGCCTGTGGACCCTGGGCGGCAACGGCGACGCCACCCGGCGCACCGGCATGGCCGTGCACCTCTACCATGCCAACGCGTCCATGGAGCGGGTGTTCAGCGACGCGGACGGCGAGCTGCTGATCGTCCCGGAGCGCGGCGGACTGCTGCTGCACACCGAGTTCGGCGCGCTGCACGCGGCGCCCGGCCACATGGCGCTGATCCCGCGCGGGGTGCGCTTCCGGGTGGAGCTGCTGGACGGGGGCGACGCGGGTGGCGGGGCGGCGGGGGCCGGGCCGGCCGGCTCCGCGCGCGGCTACGTCTGCGAGAACTACGGCGCCCCCTTCCGGCTGCCCGACCTCGGCCCGATCGGCGCCAACGGCCTCGCCAACGCGCGGGACTTCCGGGCGCCCGTGGCGGCGTACGAGGACACCGAGGGGCCGGTGGAGGTGGTGAACAAGTTCTGCGGCAACCTCTGGACCGCCACGTACGACCACTCGCCGCTCGACGTGGTCGCCTGGCACGGCAACCACGTGCCCTACGTCTACGACCTGCGCCGCTTCAACGTCATCGGCAGCATCTCCTACGACCACCCGGACCCGTCGATCTTCACGGTGCTGACCTCCCCGTCCGACACCCCGGGTCTGGCCGGCGTCGACTTCGTGGTGTTCGCGCCGCGCTGGCTGGTGGGCGAGGACACGTTCCGGCCGCCGTACTTCCACCGGAACGTGATGAGCGAGTACATGGGGCTCGTCGAGGGCGCGTACGACGCCAAGTCGGCCGGGAGGGGCGGGTTCGTGCCGGGCGGCGGCTCGCTGCACAACATGATGTCGGCGCACGGTCCCGACCGGGAGACGTTCGACCGGGCGAGCGCGGCCGAGCTGAAGCCGCAGAAGATCGACGACGGGCTCGCGTTCATGTTCGAGACGCGATGGCCGGTGACGCTCACCCCGCACGCGGCGGGCGCGGACCATCTGCAACGGCGCTACGACGACGTCTGGCAGGGCCTGGAACGGCACTTCCGCCCCTTGCACTGACGTTTTTCCGCCGGTGAGGATGGCCCGTGACCTCCTTCGCTCCGGATTCGATCGTCCTGAACCGCAAGCTGCCGCTGTGGTACCAGGTCTCGCAGTCGCTGCGCGCGTCCATCCTGGGCCGCCCGCGGGACGCGCCGCTGCGGCTGCCCACCGAGGAGCAGCTCGCGGTCCACTACGGGGTGAGCGTGCTGACCATGCGGCAGGCGCTCAAGGAGCTGGAGGACGAGGGGCTGATCAGCCGGCACCGGCGGCGCGGCACGTTCATCGAGCCGGACGCCCGGCGGGGTGCGCCGGTCCGGCTGCTGGGGTCGGTCGACGCGATC
Source organism: Streptomyces sp. NRRL F-6676 (assembly GCF_000725625.1). Lineage (GTDB taxonomy): Bacteria > Actinomycetota > Actinomycetes > Streptomycetales > Streptomycetaceae > Streptomyces. Next base: position 8,457 of record NZ_JOHS01000068.1, on the reverse strand, counting down.
GTCGCCCAGCAGTCGGGGATGGTGACGGAGCTGCTGGGCCACGGGGCGGTGCCGGTGCCGGCGGAGTTCGCCGAGCACTTCGCGGGGGTCGGCGAGGTGGTGGCGTACCACCGGGTGCGCAGCGACGAGGGGACGGGCGAGCCGACGAATCACGCGCGGAACTTCGTCCGGGCGGAGGTGGCGGCGGGGATCGCGCCGGGGGATCTGGAGCGGTGGCCGATGACGAAGGTGCTGCGCGATGTGGTGGGCGTCGAGATCGGGCGGATCACCGACACGGTGCAGGCGCGACTGGCCGACCCGGAGACGGCTCGGCTGCTGCGGGTGCCGTTGCTGAGTCCGATCCTGCACTACACGGGGGTGACGTACGGGGTGGACGGGCGGGTGCTGGATGTCGCGGTCATCCACTATCGGGGGGACCGGTTCTCGTTCTCGGTGACGGTGGAGGCGACGTAGGGGCCCTTGGGAGGGGTTTCCGTCCCCGCCGGCCCTGACGCAGGGGCGGCAGAGGCGGCAGAGGCGGCGGGGGCGAGGAAAACGTGTCGTACACCCGCCGGTACGCCCCGTCGTACGATGCCCTCCGTGACGAACGACGCCGACGCTCCGCTGCTCGCGGACCTCATGCCGTGGTCCGTCCCGCCTCCCCGGCCCGGCCGGACCTGGCCCCTGTCGCCCGACGCCCCGTCGCTCCGCACCCGTTGGGACACCCTTCTCAAGGCCGAAGCCCCCGATCGCGAGATCCTGTTCGAGCCCACTCGGGCCCGCACCACCCACTCCGCCGTCCCCCAGCTCCCCGGCCACCCCGCCGGCACGGAACGCCTCGCCCACACCACCAGCCCCTGCCCCACCCCGGTCCGCATCCTGCGCGCCCCGTTCGACGAGCAGTGGCTGATCCCCGACCACCGCCTGCTCGACGCCGCCCGCCCCGAGCTGTGGCGCGTGGCGGACGAACACCAGGTGTTCACCGTGGAGTCGGCCCCCGCACCGGTCCCCGCACCGCTGCCCCTGCTCGCCACCTCCCTCCTCCCCTTCCTCGCCCCCCGCACCGCCCGCATCCGCCCCCTCTACCGCCGCCCCGGCGCCACGGAGCCCAATCTCGCGCCCGGCCTCGCCGCACACCTGGGCACCCGGCTCGGCCGCACCCCCGAGCCGCCCGAGCTCCTGGCCTGGATCATGGCGGTCGTCCGGCACGGTCCCCGCGGCCACACCGTCCCCCTGACCGCCGACCCCGAACGGTGGGAGCGGGGCGTGGAGTTGGGGCGCCGGACGCTGTGGCTGATGCGGCGTGACGGGGAACGGCCCCGGCTGCCCGGCGGCCGGCGCCCGTACGTCCGCGCGCCGCTGCCACCGCGCCCGGTGAACCTGGACTACGACCCCGACGAGGAGGCACTCCACCTCGACGACGGCCGCATCTCCCCGGTATCCGCCGCCGCGTGGGAGTTCGAGGTGGCCGGCGCACGGGTCGTCGAGGCCTGGTTCGCGGCCCGCACGGCGGAGCCGGAGCCCGGCACGCTGGCGGCGATCCGCCCGTCCGTCTGGCCCCAGGACTGGACGTCGGAACTCCTGGAGCTGATCGCCGTACTGACGCTCCTGGCCGAACTGGGCCCGCGGCGGGAAGAGTTGGCGGCAGAGCCCGACGGATCCGCCGTCACCGCGGCCGAGCTGCGGGAGGCGGGGGTCCTGCCGGTACCGGCCGCCCGCCGCCGCCCCGCCTCCGTCCTGGACCACCAGGAGGAGGGTCCGGAGGGGCAGTTCACCCTGCTGTGACGGCGAACCCCGCGAGCACCCGGCCGGCCATCCGCACGAACACCGCGTCCGGATCGGCCGCCTCCCCGGCGCCCGCCGCGACGGCCGCGGCCACCCTCGGATAGGCCCCGCCCGCCAGCTCCCCGCCCAGATAGGCGGCGCGGGCCGCGAGCTCCGCCTCCTGTGTCCAGGGCAGCTCCCGCACCCGCTCGGCGGCGGCCAGTTCGCTGGAGACGTAGATCGTCACCACGCCGTTGAGCATGGCGAACAGCTCCATCTTGGTGCCGTCGGGCACGTCCAGCGGGTCGAGGCAGGCCAGGCAGTGCTCGGCGAACCGCAGCACGTTCGGGCTGAGGGCGTGCACGCCGGACATCAGGCGCGGCAGCCACGGGTGGCGGTGCATGAGGTCCCGGGTCTGCCGGGCGGCCCGCAACATGTCGGCCCGCCAGTCCCCCGACGGTTCCCACAGCTCGTGCTCCCCGCTGACGGCATCGACCATCAGCTCGTACAGGTCCTCCTTGCGCGGGACGTAGTTGTAGAGCGACATGGTGCCGCAGCCCAGCTCGGCCGCCACGTGCCGCATGGAGACCGCGTCCAGGCCCCGGGCGTCGGCGAGGCGCACCGCGGCGGCCGCGATGCCGGCCCGGGTGTACGCGGGTTTCGGGCCCCGCCCCGCGCGCTCGGGACGCGCCCAGATCACTTCGGGTTCGGCCGCTCGGCCCGCCATGGGTCATCACCTCACCCATCATCGTAGTTACGTACACCGTACGCAGTGCGCTATGGTCACTCCATGACTACTACGTACGCTGTACTTAGTGAGGGTCTGGAACGACGGTTCGGCGAGGTCCGTGCCGTGCGCGGGCTCGATCTGGCGGTGCCGGAGGGCACCGTCTGCGGACTTCTCGGGCCCAACGGGGCCGGCAAGACCACGGCCGTACGGCTGCTGACCACGCTGCTCCGCCCGGACGCGGGGTCGGCCCGGGTGGCGGGGCACGATCCGGTGCGGGAGGCCGCGGCCGTACGCCGCCGGATCGGCGTCACCGGGCAGGAGACCTCGGTCGACGGGGACCTCACCGGGCGGCAGAACCTGCGGCTGTTCGCGCGGCTGCACCGGGTGCCGGACGCGGCGGGGCGAGCCGGTGAGCTGCTCGACCGGTTCGGTCTGACCGAGGCCGCCGACCGGCCGGCGTCGACCTACTCGGGCGGCATGCGGCGCCGTCTCGATCTGGCCGCGAGTCTGCTCCGCCGGCCTGCCGTGCTGTTCCTCGACGAACCGACCACCGGACTCGACCCGGCCAGCCGCAACCGCATCCAGGAGGCCGTACGGGAGCTGCGGGACGCGGGGACGACGGTGCTGCTCACCACGCAGTACCTGGAGGAGGCGGACCGGCTCGCCGACGACATCGTCCTGATGGATCGCGGACGGGTGGCGCACACCGGCTCGCCCGCCGAGCTGAAGGCCCTGATCGGCGCCTACGCCGAGGTGACCGTCGCGCACACCGACGGGCTCGCGGGCGCGGCCGCCGTACTGGACCGCCTCACCGGGACCCGGCCCGTGCTGGACCACGACCGCCGCACCGTGGGCGCGGCCACCACCGACACGACCCTCACCCTGCCCCGCCTGGTGCGCGAACTGGACGCGGCGACAGTGCCGTTGCTCGATGTGACGCTGCGCCCGCCGACCCTGGACGACGTGTTCCTGCGGCTGACGGGCGACAGCCGCCGTACCGGCCTGCCCAGCCACGACGACGAGAAGGAGCGTGCCGCGTGAGCGCGTTGACGTACGACGGTGCCGCGATGGTCGGCCGACAGCTGCGCCGGGTCCGCAACAACCCGGGGCTCGCGGTCCTCAGCCAGACGATGCCGGTGATGATGCTCCTCTTCTTCGGCTACGTCTTCGGCAGCGCCGTCGCCCTGCCCGGGCGGGAGTACCGGTCCTTCCTGGTGCCGGGGCTGCTGGTGGCGACGGCGGCGGGCGGCGTGATGACCGGCATGTTCCAGGCCGCGCAGGACACCCACCGGGGCGTGACCGACCGGCTGCGGACGCTGCCGGTCAGCAGGGCGGCGGTGCCGCTGGGGCAGGCGGTGGCCGACCTGGTGGTGACGGCGTTCGGGACGGTGCCGCTGCTGCTCGTCGGGCTCGCGGTCGGCTGGCGCGTCGAGGGCTCGGTGCTCGAAGTGGCGGCGGCGGTCGGGCTGTTGCTGCTGTTCCGGTTCGCCTGCACGTGGGTGGGGATCTGGCTGGGGCTGCTGACGCGGAGCGAGGAGGCGGCGGGGCAGCTGGGCGGGGCGACGTTCGTGCTGCCGCTGCTGTCGAACGCGTACATCCCGACGGACGGGCTGCCGGGATGGCTGCGGACCGTGGCGGAATGGAACCCGATCAGCGCCGTCACGGCGGCCGTGCGCGAGCTGTGCGGCGGTACGGGGGCGGCGGCGGGAGCGGCCTGGCCGGTGGCGCATCCGGTGCCGGGGGCGCTGGGGTGGTGCGCGGTGCTGCTGGCGGTGTCGGTCCCGCTCGCGGTGCGACGGTTCGCGAGCGGCGCGGACCGCTGAGGAGCCGGGCTGCGGGAGGGGCCGGGAGCGGGGCCCCCGGGCGGACGAGCGAGACGGGAGGAGCCGTGGCCGGGTCGGCGGGCGGGCCGGGTGGGGCGCGTCCGCCAGGGGCGGCACCGTCAGGTCAGACCGACGGCACCCGCACGTTCAGCGCTCCCCCGCTCACCGTCCTCCGAACAGCGACCGCCGCAGCCGGCGCAGCGGTGCGAACAGCGAGACCCGGCGGACCCGCGCCCCCCGGTCACTGCGTCCGTGCGGCACGTCACGTGCCGTTATCTCCCGCATCAGGGACGTCGCCTCCGCCGTCTCGCGCTGCGGCAGGGCGGGGCCCCCGAGCACCGAGAGGTGGCGGTCGAGGCGCGTACTGCTCGCGCTGCTCCCGCAGGTGATCGCAGGGACCCTGGCCCTGCTGCGCATCGTTATCTGATCCATGTCACTCCCCACCCGTACGTATCCACCCGGCCCGGGCAGGGTAACCCTATCGCTCCCCCGGGGCACTCGCGTATCACGGTCGCAGGATTCACCTTCCCCGTAAGGGCGTTGACAGTTATTCGACTACTCTCCGAATCCAACAGGATCCAGGCCGAGTTGGACGACGGGCGCGCTGGTCGGCCGCACCGACCCCCCGTCGGGCTCCACGGTGACGGCCAGTGACGTCGCCGACCTGACCAGCCCTTCGGCGACCAAGGGCGTGTCGCCGTGGAACAGGCCGAGGGAGCGCGGTTGCGCGCCGGGGCGCATGAGCCACAGTTGGTGCACGCGGGTGTCCGGCAGCGCGCCCACACCGCTGAGGGTGACCACCGCGCGCCCCTCCGACACGGAGGCGATCACGGACAGTCCCCGTCCCCTGGCGTCCCGGTCGGCGGCGGCCCGGGCGTCGGGGGCGGCGAGAACGTGGGCGATCTCACGTGCCTGGGCGCGCTCGGCGTCCAGTGTGTCCTGGGTCCGCGTGGCCTGCACCGCGAACAGCGCGGCGACGACCAGCGCCGCGGCGGCGGTCGCGGTGGCCAGCGGAGCGAACAGGGGGCGCAGCCGGGGCGCGCGGGCCCGGGCCGGTGGCGGGGCGGTGCCCCACACGTGCGGCGGCAGATGCGGCTCCCGGGCGCGGGGCGCGTCCCGGCCGGGGGCGGGGTCCTGCGGGGTGGTGCGGACGGCGGCGAGGACCCGGTCGCGCAGCGCGGGCGGGGCCGGGGCGCTGGTGGACCAGGCGAGCCGGACGGCGTCCTCGGAGAGCGCGCGCACCTCGGCGGCGCAGCGGCCGCAGCGGCGCAGATGCCGTTCGAAGCGGCGGCGTTCGTCGGGTTCGAGGGCGTCCAGGGCGTAGGGCGCGGCGAGCGAGTGAAGGTCGGCACGGCCGAACAGCCGGTCGAAGGGGCTCATGCCGCACCTCCCAGGCAGTGGCGCAGCCGGGTCAGTCCGTCGCGCATCCGGGTCTTGACGGTGCCGAGCGGCAGCGAGAGCCGCTCGGCCACCTCACGGTAGGTGTAGCCGTCGTAGTAGGCGAGGGTGACGGACTGCCGCTGGAGCGCGGTGAGCCGGTCCAGACAGCGGCGCACCCACTCCCGTTCGAGCCCCGCCTCCACCTCCTCCGCGACCTGGTCGAAGGCGGGGTGGTGGGCGCGGCGGGCCTCGCGCTCCTCGCGTTCGCCGGCCGCGCGGGCGCTGCGCACCCGGTCGACGGCGCGGCGGTGGGCGACGGTGAGGATCCACGACAGGGCGCTGCCGCGGTCCGGGTCGAACCGGGGCGCCGAGCGCCACAGTTCGAGCAGCACCTCCTGGGCCACCTCCTCGGACTGCGCCGGGTCCCGCACGATACGGCGCACCAGGCCGAACACCGGCCCGGAGACCATGCCGTACAACTCCTCGAAGGCCTTCTGGTCGCCTCCGGCCACGAGTGCCAGGAGTTCCTCCGCCTCCACTCGTACCCCCCTCTCCGGCCACGGCGCGGGGTCGCGCGGCCTCACTGGTCGTTCGGAGCGATCACGTCCTCGGACGGGATTACGGATCGACGGCCCGAAAACGCGGGTCGGACGGCGACGAATACGACGGCGGTGCGACGGTCGGCGTGACGGCCGCCGCCACGTCCCCTGACGGCCCGTAGGAAGTTTTCCGCTCCGACCAATCCGCCCCGGCGACTTCTCCGAATGCCCGGTCGACAGTCAGGCGGCCCGGCGGCACAGCCGAACGCACGGACCGATGGACGGATGGACGGATGGACGGACAGATGGACGAACGCACGCACGGCCGAACGACTGGCCCGCTGGGCGGGGACCGTGTGACCCCCCTCTCCGCCAAGGGCACGGCGCGCAGGAGCCTCGCCACCCTGCTCTGCGGCACGCTGGCCGCCGGAGGACTCGCGGCGGCCGGTGTGGCCGTGCTGGAACCGGGGTCGGCCGCCGCCTCCAGCCACCGGGAGGCCCCGCTGATCTCGGGGCAGCCGCAGTACGACAACACCGACGTCTACGCGTTCGTCAGCCCGGACAAGCCGGACACGACCACGCTCGTGGCCAACTGGATCCCGTTCCAGGAACCGGCCGGCGGACCCAACTTCTACACGTTCGCGGAGGACGCGCAGTACGACCTCCACGTCGACAACAACGGTGACGCGCAGAGCGAGCTGATCTTCCGGTACACGTTCCGCACGCACACGAAGAACAAGGACACCTTCCTCTACAACACGGGACCCGTCGACAGCCTGGACGACCCGGATCTGAACATCACGCAGACGTACGACATCGACCTCATCAAGCTGCGCAAGCAGCGCCTGGTGACGAAGACGAAGCTCGCGGACGACGTGCCGGTGGCCCCGTCCGACGTCGGCAAGGCGTCCATGCCGGACTACGGCAAGCTGCGCGACCAGGCCGTGTACAAGCTGTCCAACGGCTCGACGACCTTCGCCGGCCAGGCCGACGACCCGTTCTTCCTGGACCTGCGCGTCTTCGACCTGCTGTACGGCGGTGACCTCTCCGAGGTGGGCCGGGACACGCTCAAGGGCTACAACGTCAACTCCATAGCCCTCCAGGTGCCGACCGACATGATCACCGAGTCGAAGGACCAGCCGGTGGTCGGCATCTGGTCGACGACCCAGCGCAAGGACGCGCGCGGCCACTGGACGCAGGTCTCCCGGCTGGGCAACCCGCTCGTCAACGAGGTCGTCAACCCGCAGAAGGACAAGGACAGGTTCAACGCGTCGGCCCCCTGGGACGACGCGCAGTTCCTCAAGAACGTGACCAACCCCGAGCTGCCGAAGCTCATCGAGGCGATCTACAAGATCGACGCGCCGGACGAGCCGCGCGACGACCTCGTCGACGTCTTCCTGAAGGGCGTCAAGGGCCTCAACCAGCCGCCGTCGGTGCGGCCGGCGGAGGAGCTGCGCCTCAACACGTCCGTCGAACCGGCCGCCGACCCCAAGCGGCTGGGCGTGCTCGACGGCGACAACGCGGGCTTCCCCAACGGCCGCCGGCTGACCGACGACGTGGTCGACGAGGCGTTGCAGGTGGTGGAGGGCGAGCTGGTCGGCGCCAAGAACGACCTCGGCGACGCGGTCGACGCCAACGACAAGAAGTTCGGCGCGTCCTTCCCGTACCTGGCCGAACCGACGGCCGGTTCCCGCGGCACGACCGCGAAGACGGACGGCAACAACGTCCGCAACCAGCTCGGCGACGCGCTCGACGCGAGCGGTGTGAACGGCGACTCGCACACGACGCTCATCGTGACGTCCGCGGCGGCGGGCGCCGCCGGCTTCCTCCTCGTCGCCACGGCCGTGCTCCGGTGGCGCCGCCGCACCCGCCGCACGTACTACTGACCCAAGGAGACACACACCATGCCTCCCACCCCACCCCCCGAGCGCCCCGAGGGGGCCCGCAGAGCCCCCAGGGGCGCGGGGAACCGCGCGACCAACCCCAACGCACCCGCACCCCACCACACACCCCAGCCTCCCCAAAGGGGCGCGGGGAACCGCGCGACCAGCCCCAACGCACCCGCACCCGACCGCACACCCCAACCTCCCCAAAGGGGCGCGGGGAACTGCGCGACCAACCCCCACCCGCCCGCACCCGACAACGCACCCAGGGGGCCCGGGGGCAAAGCCCCCGGAGGTCGGGAAAGGGAAGGGGCGGCGGGGGCGAAACCCCCCACGCGCACCCCCACCCCCCGCACCAC
>NZ_JOHS01000067.1 GCF_000725625.1 Streptomyces sp. NRRL F-6676 | reverse complement strand
GGTCAGGGATGATGGGAGTACCCCCTGCTCGAGCGAAGCCGAGAGCTTGGGGAGGGCAGGGGCGGCGGGGGCGGGGGCGGCGGGGCGAACCAAACCGCCGGAACCGATCCCCCCACACCCCGCGTCTACGCATTCGTGCAGCGACAAGGCCCCACCCGCGACGAGACGACGCCCCGCGTCAACCCCACCCCCCGCCTCCGCGCGACCGGCATCGCCCTCCTCGTCGCCCACCTCACCCTCGTCGCCTGGCTCACCCTCCGTCCCCTGGACGTCCCCTGGGTCAGCCCCGCCAACCTCCGCCCCTTCGCCGGCATCAGGGCCGACCTCGCCCTGCCCGCCGCCGAAGCGGCCCGCAGGATCACGGCAGGGCTCGCCCTGCTCGCCCCCCTCGGCGTCCTCCTCCCCGCCGTCCATGCCCGGCTGCACGCCTCCCCCCTCGCCTCCCTCATCCGCACTGCCGCCGCCGGCGCCCTCCTCTCCCTCGCCATCGAGCTCGCCCAGACCGGCATCCCCGGCCAGGTCGTGGACGTCGACTGCCTGCTGCTCAACACGACCGGCGTGGCCCTGGCCCACCTCGCCGTCGTCCCCGCGGCCCGCGCCCGGCTCCGCCGCCGGGCCGAGGGACGGGACGGCGCCGCCCTCCCCGGGGAGGAGCCCGCACCCGAACCCTCTCAGGGTCGGACCCCGACGATTCCCAGGGTCGAAGTGGCTCCTTAGAGTGACGACAGCGCCCGCTTCGTCCGCGTAGCGTGGATTTCACGACGGCGAACCGCTCACCACCAGTGACAGCGGCCCGCCCCAGCCACGCCGTGCGATGCGACGCGATGCGAAGGAGCCTTCCATGACCACCCTGGCCCGCCCCACCAACGGACGGATGATCGGCGGAGTGTGCGCGGCCCTGGCCCGCCGCTTCGGCACCTCCGCGACGACGATGCGCGTGATCTTCCTGGTCTCGTGCCTGCTGCCGGGCCCGCAGTTCCTCCTCTACATAGCCCTGTGGATCCTGCTGCCCTCGGAACACAAGACGGCCTCGGCCTGGTGACCGACCGGGTCCACCCGGCCTGTGCCCCGCCCGGTCCACCCGGCCTGCCGAGCCGCCGCCCCGAACACACGGAGACGCCGGTGGGCGCCCTCCGGGCAGAGGGCGCCCACCGGCGTCGTACGGCGTGCGGCGCGGCGTCGAGGACGTCGGCCCAGCGGCGTCGAGGACGTCAGCCCAGCGGGATCCCGTTCACCGGCAGGCCGTGGGTCGGCAGGCCCTGCACCGGCAGGCCGCCGAGCAGCCCGCCGAGCGGCCCGCTGCCGTCCTGACCACCGGGGAGCGCGTGCTGCGCGGCCGGCTCCGCGGCCTCCAGGGTGCGGCCGAGCGCGCCCTGCCCCTGACCGAGCGCCTCACCCGCGCCGGGCAGCGTCTTGGCGACGCCGTCCGCCGGCAGCGCGTGGGTGACGGTGTCCAGGCCCGAGGTGACGTCCGGCACGGCCGGGGCCGCGTTCGCGGCACCCGCGCCCGCGGCGGCGAAGGCGGCACCGAGGGCGGCGACACCGAGGGTCTTGGCAGCAGACTGCTTCATAGTGAATGCGTCCTTGAATGCGTTGACGGGGATGAGCGGTCCCCGACCGTAAACACGGGGAACCGCCCGCCGCAAACATCCCTTCACACCAAGAGGGTGAAGAATTCATGGAGGCGGACACTGCCGAAAATCACTTTCCGCCTCCCGACCCCGACAAACACACAGGTCAAGTCGGGCCTACTGGAACAGCCATTCGGACTTCAGCTCGGCATAACGTGGCTTGATCACGTCATTGATCATCGCCAGTCGTTCATCGAAAGGAATGAATGCTGACTTCATAGCATTGACCGAGAACCATTGCAGATCGTCGAGCGTATAACCGAACGCGTCGACAAGGTGCTCGAATTCGCGGCTCATGCTGGTCCCCGACATCAGCCGGTTGTCGGTGTTGACCGTCGCGCGGAAGTGCAGCCGGCGCAGCAGCCCGATGGGGTGCTCGGCGTACGAGGCGGCGGCCCCGGTCTGCACGTTGGAGCTCGGGCACAGCTCCAGCGGTACGCGCTTGTCGCGGACGTAGGCGGCGAGCCGGCCGAGCGTCACCGAGCCGTCGTCGTGCACCTCGATGTCGTCGATGATGCGGACCCCGTGCCCGAGGCGGTCGGCGCCGCACCACTGCAAGGCCTGCCAGATCGAGGGGAGTCCGAAGGCCTCGCCGGCGTGGATCGTGAAGTGGTTGTTCTCCCGCTTCAGGTACTCGAAGGCGTCCAGGTGCCGGGTGGGCGGGTGGCCGGCCTCCGCGCCCGCGATGTCGAAGCCGACGACGCCCAGGTCGCGGTAGCGGTTGGCGAGCTCGGCGATCTCCAGGGAGCGGGCCGCGTGCCGCATCGCGGTCAGCAGGGCGCCGACGCGGATACGGTGGCCGTTCTCCCGGGCGCGCCGCTCGCCCTCGCGGAACCCCTCGTTGACGGCCTCGACGACCTCCTCCAGGGTGAGCCCGCCCTCGAGGTGCTGTTCGGGGGCGTAGCGCACCTCGGCGTAGACGACGCCGTCCTCGGCGAGGTCCTCCGCGCACTCCGCGGCGACCCGTACCAGCGCCTCGCGGGTCTGCATCACGCCGACTGTGTGCGAGAAGGTCTCCAGGTACCGCTCCAGGGAGCCGGAGTCGGCGGCCTCGCGGAACCAGAGGCCGAGCTTGTCGGCGTCGGTCTCCGGCAGGCCGGAGTAGCCGGCGGCGCGGGCGAGTTCGGCGACGGTACCGGGGCGCAGTCCGCCGTCGAGGTGGTCGTGCAGCAGGACCTTGGGCGCGCGGCGGATCTGATCGGAGCTGGGGCTGTGCTCGTGCTGGCTCGTCATTGCCGCACCATAGCCCCTACGCGCGTAGACACCAGAGGGAGGAAAGTCGTCGATACGTAACAGTGATCGCCCGGACGGATGGCGTACACCACGACTTCTGAGAATGTTCTGTCATGGCACAGCAAGCGACGGCGGTTCGCCGGGCCCGGCTGGGGAGGGCGCCCAATCCGGAGGCGAGAGCGGTGAGCGGTGTGGTGCTGCTGCTCCCGGACGGCCAGGAGGACTCCGAGCGCCGGCCGTCCACGCTGAGATCGGCCGCCACGGTACGCGCACTCGCGCGCCGGCTGACCCGCGCGGGCCGGGACGACGGTCTGGCGGTGCACGCGGTGCACTACCGCTACCGCGGCTGGAACGGCAGCGAGGCGCATCTGTCCCGGGACGCCTCGTGGGCCGTGGACGAGGTGTTACGGCGGTACGGGGACGTCTCCGTCTGTCTCCTCGGCCTCGGCATGGGCGGCCGGGCGGCGCTGCACGCGGGCGGGCACGCGGCCGTCAACTCCGTGGTCGCCGTGGCCCCCTGGCTGCCGGAGGAGGACGTGGCGGTGCCACCCGAACCGGTGAAGCAGCTCGTCGGGCGCCGGGTGCTGATCGTGCACGGCACCAGTGACCGGCGTACCGATCCGGAGCTGTCCTTCCGGCTGGCGGCGCGGGCGAAGAAGGCCAACCGGGAGGTGTGCCGCTTCGAGGTGCACTCCGACGGTCACGGGCTGCACCAGTACCGGTCCGAAGTGCACGCGCTGGCCGAGGACTTCGTACGGGGGGCGCTGTTCGGGCGGCCGTTCTCCCGCCCGGTGCAGGACGCGCTGGCGGCGCCCCCGCCGCTGGGGCTGCGGATGCCGCTGGCGGCGGGGTTCGGGCAGACCCGCCGGGGGTGAGGGCCGCTTCCGGCTCCGCGGCTCACAGGTCGGCCGGGGCGGTGGAGAGCAGCCGGCCGCGGCGGGAGAGCAGGAACCGTTTGAACGCGGCCACCGGCGGGGTGTCCGGGTGGCCCTCCAACCAGGCCACGCCGATCTCGCGCACCGCGCGCGGCGCGGTGACGGTCAGCTCGACGACCCCCGGGCGCGGCACGGCCGGCGGTGGCAGGAGCGCGACGCCCAGCCCGGCCGCGACCAGCCCGCGCAGGGTCTCCGCCTCCTCGCCCTCGAAGGCGACGCGGGGGACGAACCCGGCCTCGCGGCAGACGTCGTCGGTGATGCGGCGCAGTCCGTAGCCGGGTTCCAGGGTCACGAACGCCTCGTCGGCGGCCTCGGCGAGCCGCACCCGGCGGCGTCCGGCGAGGCGGTGGTCGGCCGGGACGACGAGGCGCAGCTTCTGCTCGTCGAGCCGCCGTCCGACGAGGTCGGGCGCGTCCGGCACGGGCGAGGTCAGGCACAGGTCCAGCTCGCCCGCGCGCAGCCGCTCCAGCATGGCCTCGCCGTAGTTCTGCACCAGGCTGAAGCGGATGCGGGGATGGTCGGCGCGGAAGGCGCGGATCAGCCCGGGGACGGTCTCGGAGCCCATGGTGTGCAGGAAGCCGAAGGCGACCTTGCCTGCGGCCGGGTCGGCGTCCGCGCGCACCTCCTCGGCGGCCCGGCCGATCTCGGCGAGCGCGCGTTCGACGGAGCGCAGGAAGGTACGGCCGGCGGGAGTGAGGGCGACGGTGCGGCCGCGGCGGGCGAACAGGTCGACGCCGAGGTCCTGTTCGAGCCGGACCATGGCCCGGGACAGCGTCGACTGCGGCACCCGCATCTCGCGCGCGGCCCGCGTGACGTGCTCGGTACGGGCGACCCCGGCGAAGTACGCGAGGCGCGGAACGAGCGCCGCGACGATGTCTTGCATGTCACTTGTGTCACCGGACGGTGACAGGTACGGCTGCGACCTCTGCTCATGCATCACGGGAACGATTATGGCGGTTTCATGCATTGGACGGATGAGCGGAGTGATCCGTACGTTCGAGGCATGTCTCCCGCCGATACCGGGGCGCTCACCAGGGTGAGCGCCGACGCCCCCGCCGACGCTCCCGCCGCCACCCGCGCCGCTGTCCCCGCCGACTCCTCCGCCCTCCCCTCCGACACCGCGTCCGACTCCGTGTCCGACACCGCGTCCGCCGCCGACTCCCGGCTGACCCCGGGCGGTCCCGGCTACCGGCGGATGAGTCTCGCCCTCTTCCTCGCGGGCGTCGCGACCTTCGCCCTGCTCTACTCCACGCAGGCCCTGCTCCCGCTGATCTCCGACGACCTGGCGGTGGCCGCGGGCGCGGCGAGCTGGACGGTGGCGGCCGCGACCGGCGGGCTGGCGCTGTTCGTCCTGCCGATGAGCGCGCTGTCGGAGCGGTACGGGCGGCGCACGGTCATGACCGGCTCGCTCGCGGTGGCGGTCACCGTGGGGCTGCTGGTGCCGTTCGCGCCGTCGATCGGGGCGCTGGTGGCGCTGCGCGCCGTGCAGGGCGCGGCCCTGGCCGGGCTGCCCGCGTCGGCGACGGCGTACCTGGCCGAGGAGGTGCGGCCCAAGGCGCTGGTGACGGCGATCGGGCTGTTCGTGGCGGGCAACAGCGTCGGCGGGATGAGCGGCCGCCTGATCACCGGCTGGGTCGCGCAGCTGTTCGGCTGGCGGGTGGCCGTCGGCACGATCGGTGTCGTGGCGGTGGGGTGCGCGGTGGCGTTCCGGCTGCTGCTGCCGGCGCCGCGGCACTTCACGGCGGGCTCCCTGCGGCCGCGTGTGCTGCTCGGCGCGATCCGCGACCACCTCTCCAACCCGCTGCTGCGCCGGCTGTACGCGATCGGCGCGCTGTTCATGACGGTCTTCGGCGGCGTCTACACGGTGATCGGCTACCGGCTGACCGACGCCCCGTTCTCGCTGCCGCAGGGCGTCATCGGCTCGATCTTCCTGGTGTACCTGGTCGGTACGGTCTCGGCGTCCACGGCGGGGCGGCTGGTGGGGCGGCTCGGCCGGCGCGGGGCGCTGTACCTGGCGGGCGGCACGACGACGGCGGGGCTGCTGCTGTCGCTGGCGGATTCGCTGGTGCCGGTGCTGCTGGGGCTCGTGCTGATCACCGCGGGGTTCTTCGCGGGGCACGCGGTGGCGTCCTCGGCGGTGAGCCGGACGGCGACGCACGGGCGGGCGCAGGCGCAGGCGCTGTACCAGTCGGGGTACTACATCGGGTCCAGCGTGGGGGCCACGCTGGGGGCGACGGCGTACCACGCGACGGGCTGGGCGGGGACGGTGTGCCTCGGGCTGCTGGCCCTGGCGGGGGTCGCGGCGATCACGCTCGCCGGGACGCGTGCGGCCCGCCGTACGGCCCTGGCCCGGATGGCGTAAGCGCCGGGGGGTTCGGCGGCGGGTGCTTCTTTCGCCCCCGCCGCCCCTTCCCGTCCCGACCCCGGGGGCTCCGCCCCCGGACCCCCGTAAAAGATGCGCAGTTCCCCGCGCCCCTTAAAAGCCCATGCACCCCCGAGCCATGAGGCGCCCCACGGGCATTCCCACGGCACAGCTCGGTAACGGACCGGACAGAAGGGTTTTTCCGGCTCGTCTACGCGCGTTACGCTGCGGCGGAACCAGCGCCTGGTAGGGGCGCGTGCACAAAGGAGTCTCGTTCCATGCGCCGGGTGTCCCGAATCGCGATCGCGACCGCCGCGACCGCAGCCCTCGCCGTCACGGCGTCCGCCTGCGGCAGTTCGTCCAGTGAGTCCGCCGGCAGCGGCGGCAAGAGCAAGGGCGTCGCCCTCGCGTACGACGTCGGCGGCAAGGGTGACCAGTCGTTCAACGACGCCGCCACCGCCGGCATGGAGAAGGCCGCCAAGGACTTCGGCACCGGCTCCAAGGCCATCGAGCCCCAGGACGGCGAGTCCGACGCGGACAAGGTCCAGCGGCTCGAGCAGCTGGCCAAGGAGGGCTACAACCCGGTGATCGGCGTCGGCTTCGCCTACGCGCCCGCCGTCAAGGAAGCCGCCAAGAAGTACCCCAAGGTGTCCTTCGGCATCGTCGACGACAACACCATCAAGGCGGACAACGTCGCGGACCTGGTCTTCCACGAGGAGCAGTCCTCCTACCTCGCCGGTGTCACCGCCGCGAAGACCACCAAGTCGAACACCGTCGGCTTCGTCGGCGGCGTGGACGTTCCGCTCATCCACAAGTTCGAGGCCGGCTTCGAGCAGGGCGTCAAGGACACCAACCCCAAGGTCAAGGTCAAGTCGCAGTACCTGACGGAGACCGCGGCCGAGGGTGGCTTCTCCAGCCCCGACAAGGGCCAGAGCGCGGCCGAGGGTCAGATCGACGCCGGTGCGGACGTCGTCTACCACGCGGCCGGTCTGTCCGGCCAGGGCGTGATCAAGGCCGCCGCCGCGCACAAGGTGTGGGCGATCGGTGTCGACTCCGACCAGTACAACCAGTCGGCGCTGGCGAAGTACAAGAAGTACATCCTGACCTCCGCACTCAAGAACGTGCAGGGTGCGGTGTACGACCTCGCCAAGTCGGTCATCAAGGACAAGAAGCCGCAGAGCGGCGAGATCCGCGGCAGCCTGGAGAACGGCGGCGTGGGCCTGGCCGACTCCAACCCGGTCTTCAAGAACGACAAGGACCTCCAGGCCGCCCTCGACAAGGCGGAGCAGGGCATCAAGGACGGCTCGATCAAGGTCAAGACGTCCTGACCCCGTGACGGGCCGACGGTCCGGCACACACAGCGGGGTCCGGCAGCGCACTGCCGGGCCCCGGCCGGGGGTCACGACGCGACGACGTCCCGGCCACGACGTCATCACCGGTCCGCCGGGACCATGGTCAGCGCGACGCCGCAATGGCAGCGTTACCGCCGCACAACGGAGTGCGGGGAGGATGGGCCGACCCGCACCGCCGTTCGCACGGCACAATGCTCGGGAACGTTCGGGATCGCCGCGGAAACCCACTGCGACAGCGGAACTCCGCAGCGAAACCGACATGTACCCGAGCACTATTTAAGGCAGGGGCGCTACGCGCGTAGATCGGCCCCTTTTCCAAGGAGAGTGCGCCATCGACGCGTCCAGCAGCCCTCCGCTCACCGCGCGGTCGACCGCGGTCGAGCTGGCCGGCATCACCAAGCGGTTCCCGGGGGTGGTGGCCAACCACGACATCCACCTCACCGTCCGCAAGGGCACCGTGCACGCCCTCGTCGGCGAGAACGGCGCCGGCAAGTCGACGCTGATGAAGATCCTCTACGGCATGCAGAAGCCGGACGAGGGCACCATCGCGGTCGACGGCGAGCAGGTGGCCTTCGGCAGCCCCGCCGACGCCATCGCGCGCGGCATCGGCATGGTCCACCAGCACTTCATGCTCGCGGACAACCTCACCGTCCTGGAGAACACCGTCCTGGGCAGCGAGAAGCTCCACGGCATCGGCGGCGGCGCCCGCCGGAAGATCAAGGAGATCTCCGACCGGTACGGGCTGGGCGTGCGCCCCGACGTCCTGGTGGAGAGCCTCGGCGTCGCCGACCGCCAGCGCGTGGAGATCCTCAAGGTGCTCTACCGCGGCGCCCGCACCCTGATCCTGGACGAGCCGACCGCCGTGCTCGTGCCGCAGGAGGTCGACGCGCTCTTCGCCAACCTGCGCGAACTGAAGTCCGAGGGCCTGTCCGTCATCTTCATCTCGCACAAGCTGGGCGAGGTCCTCTCCGTCGCCGACGAGATCACCGTCATCCGGCGCGGCACCACCGTCGGCACCGCCGTCCCCGCGAAGACCACCCCCCGCCAGCTCGCCGAGCTGATGGTCGGCAGCGAGCTGCCCACCCCCGAGACCGCCGAGTCCACGGTCACCGACCGCCCGGTGATCGAGGTCGCGGGCCTGACCGTCTACGCCGCCGGCGCCTCGCTCGGCGACGTCAACGAGGTGAGCGACACCGCCCCGGCCGCCAGCGGCGGCACCGGCGCCCTGCTCACCGGCACGCCCACCGGCGGCGACGTACGCCGGGTGCTGGACGACGTCACGTTCACGATCCACGCCGGCGAGGTCATGGGCATCGCCGGTGTCGAGGGCAACGGGCAGACCGAGCTGATCGACGCGCTGATCGGCACCAGGCACGCCGACTCCGGCACCCTCCGCTTCCTGGGCGAGGACATCACCCCCTGGCCCACCCGCAAACGCCGTGAGCGGGGCGTCGGCTACATCCCCGAGGACCGCCACCGCCAGGGCCTGCTCCTGGAGGCCCCGCTCTGGGAGAACCGCATCCTCGGCCACGTCACCGAGAAGCCCAACGCCAAGGGCTTCTGGCTGGACCCCAAGGGCGCCCAGGCCGACACCCGCCGGATCGTCGAGGAGTACGACGTCCGCACCCCCGGCATCGACGTCACCGCCGCCTCGCTGTCCGGCGGCAACCAGCAGAAGCTGATCGTCGGCCGCGAGATGAGCCACGCCCCCAAGTTCCTGATCGCCGCGCACCCCACCCGCGGCGTGGACGTCGGCGCGCAGGCGCAGATCTGGGACCGCATCCGCGAGGCCCGCCGCGAGGGCCTGGCCGTGCTGCTGATCTCCGCCGACCTCGACGAGCTGATCGGTCTGTCGGACACCCTGCGGGTGATCTACAACGGCCGGCTGGTCGCCGACGCCGACCCGGCCACCATCACCCCCGAGGAACTCGGCTCCGCCATGACCGGCGCCGCCGCCGGGCACCTGGAGCACGACGAATCAGGCGCCCCGAGCGGCGCCACCGAGGCCGCCCCGGAGGACGAGGCCCGATGAAGAAGTTCGACAAGGAGCGGGTGCTCCTGGCAGTGGCCGGACCGGTCATCGCGCTCGTCCTGGCGATCGCGCTGACCTCCGTCGTCCTGCTCGCCTCGGACCGCAACCCGTTCGAGCCGTACCGGCTGATGCTCCAGCAGGCGTCGTACTCCGACGTGCAGGTGCTGATCGTCAACCAGGCGTCGATGTACTACATCGCCGCGATCGCGGTCGCCCTCGGCTTCCGCATGAACCTGTTCAACATCGGCGTCGACGGCCAGTACCGCCTCGCCGTCGTGATGACCGCCGTGGTCGGCGCCCACGTGGCGCTGCCGAACTTCCTCCAGGTCCCGCTGCTGCTGCTGGTCGCGATGGGCACCGGCGCACTGTGGGCCGGCATCGCGGGGGCGCTGAAGGTGACCCGGGGCGTCAGCGAGGTCGTCGCGACGATCATGCTGAACTCCATCGCCACCGCCGTCATCGGCTACGTCACCCTCGCGCACGTCTGGGGCGTCCAGCTCGGCAACAACATGACGACCGGCGTGATGCGCAAGTCCGGCTGGATCCCGGGCATCGACCTCGGCGCGGACGTCGGCGAGATCTACGGCCTGGTCTTCCTCGCCATCCTGCTGGGCGTCGCCTACTGGCTCGTCCTCAACCGCACCCGGTTCGGCTTCGACCTGCGCGCCACCGGCGAGTCCGAGACCGCCGCCGCGGCCTCCGGCGTCAACGCCAAGCGGATGGTGTTCGTCTCCATGGTGATCTCCGGCGCGGTGGCGGGCCTGGCCGGGCTGCCGCTGCTGCTCGGCGACACCCACACCTACAGCCTCAGCTTCCCCGCCGGTCTCGGCTTCACCGCCATCGGCATCGCCCTGCTGGGCCGCAACAACCCCGGCGGCATCGCGCTCGCCGCGCTGCTGTGGGCCCTGCTGGACAAGGCCTCGCCCGCCCTCGACTACGCGACCCCGGTGGCGTACGAGAAGGAGATCGCGACGATCATGCAGGGCCTGATCGTCTTCGCCGTCGTCATCTCCTACGAGGCCGTACGGCAGTGGGGGCTGCGCCGCCAGCAGAAGCGGGTCGGCGCGGAACTCGCCGCGGCCGCTCTGAAGAACTCCGAGAAGAAGGAGGTGGCGGCCCGATGAGCACCGCGACCCTCACCAAGCCGCAGGCCAAGCGGCCCGGCCGGAGCGGCCGCCGGATGTCGCTCCCGGTGCTCCTGCTGGTCATCGCGGGCGTGCTGGTCCTCACCTCCGTCGTCCGGCTGATCACCGGCGCGAACGGCATCACCTCCACCGGACAGATGTCCACCGCGCTGCGGCTCGCCGTCCCGATCGGCCTGGCCGGCCTCGGCGGTCTGTGGGCCGAGCGCGCGGGCGTGGTCAACATCGGCCTCGAGGGCATGATGATCCTCGGCACCTGGTTCGGCGCCTGGGCCGGCTACCAGTGGGGCCCGTGGACCGGCATCGTCTTCGGCATCATCGGCGGCGTCCTCGGCGGCATCCTGCACGCGATCGCCACCGTCACCTTCAACGTGAACCACATCGTCTCCGGTGTGGCGATCAACATCCTGGCGCTCGGCACCACCCGCTATCTGTCGAAGTTCACCTTCGAGGGCGTCCCGCAGGGCTCCTCCAAGCAGTCCCCGCCGATCGACTCGCTGGGCACCTTCGACATCCCCGGCCTCTCCAGCGGCCTGGACACCCTCAACGGCAAGCACTGGTTCCTGGTCTCGGACCTGGCCGGCCTGATCGGCGGTCTGATCACCGACCTGTCGCCGCTCACCGTGATCGCCGTCGCGCTGGTGCCGCTGTCCTGGTGGGTGCTGTGGCGGACCTCCTTCGGGCTGCGGCTGCGCTCCTGCGGCGAGAACCCGGTGGCCGCCGAGTCCCTCGGCGTCAACGTCTACAAGTACAAGTACCTCGCCGTACTGATCTCCGGCGGCTTCGCCGGGCTCGGCGGCGCGTTCCTGTCGATCGTCGCGTCCAACGTGTACCTGGACGGCCAGACCGCCGGGCGCGGCTACATCGGCCTCGCGGCGATGATCTTCGGCAACTGGATGCCGGGCGGCCTCGCCCTCGGCGCGGGCCTGTTCGGCTACACCGACAGCCTCAATCTGCGCGGCGGCACGACCAACGTGCACGCGCTGATCCTGCTGCTGGCGATCCTGCTGGTGTTCGGGGCGGCGTACCTGGTGTGGAGGAAGCGGCACGTGCCGGCCGTGGTCACCGCCGTCGTCGCCGTCCTGATGTTCCTCTGGTACGTCTCCACGGACGACGTCCCGCGCCAGGTCGTCACCGCGACCCCGTACGTCGTCACGCTGCTCGTCCTCTCGCTCTCCGCGCAGCACCTGCGGATGCCGAAGGCGGACGGTCTGCCCTACCGCAAGGGGCAGGGCAAGTGACGACCACCCCCGGTCCCCAGCTGTCCGACGTCGACTGGGAGTCCCTGCGGGAGGCGGCGCGCGCGGCGATGTCGCGCGCCTACGCCCCCTACTCGGGCTACCCGGTCGGCGTCGCCGCCCTCGTCGACGACGGGCGCACGGTCACCGGCTGCAACGTGGAGAACGCCTCCTACGGGCTCGGGCTGTGCGCCGAGTGCGGGCTCGTCTCCGAGCTGCGCAACAGCGGGGGCGGGCGGCTGACGCACTTCGTGTGCGTGGACGGGCGGGGCGAGAGCCTGGTCCCGTGCGGCCGCTGCCGGCAGCTCCTGTACGAGTTCGGCGGGCCCGACATGCTCCTGGAGACCCCGGCGGGGATCCTGCCGCTGTCCGCGATGCTGCCGCAGGCGTTCGGCCCGGACCATCTGGCCGGCTGAGCCGGCCCGCCCCGTTCGTGCTCCCCGATCCCCCATGCTCCACCGGAAGGAAATCGAGACCCATGACGTCGTTGTCGATGGATGCCGTCTCCGTCATCCGCGCCAAGCGGGACGGCGGTGAGCTCAGCGCCGCGCAGATCGACTGGGTGATCGACGCGTACACCCGCGGCGAGGTCGCCGACTACCAGATGGCCGCCCTCAACATGGCGATCCTGCTCAACGGCATGGAGCGCCACGAGATCGCCCGCTGGACCGCCGCGATGATCGCCTCCGGCGAGCGCATGAACTTCTCCACGCTCTCCCGGCCCACCGCCGACAAGCACTCCACGGGCGGCGTCGGCGACAAGATCACGCTGCCGCTCGCCCCGCTGGTCGCCGCGTGCGGCGCGGCCGTGCCGCAGCTGTCCGGGCGCGGCCTCGGCCACACCGGCGGCACGCTCGACAAGCTGGAGTCGATCCCCGGCTGGCGCGCGCAGCTCTCCAACGAGGAGGTGCTGTCGGTGCTCGACGGCGTCGGCGCGGTGATCTGCGCGGCCGGCGACGGGCTCGCCCCCGCCGACAAGAAGCTGTACGCGCTGCGGGACGTGACCGGCACGGTCGAGTCGATCCCGCTGATCGCCTCCTCGATCATGTCGAAGAAGATCGCCGAGGGCACGGGTTCGCTGGTGCTCGACGTGAAGGTCGGCAGTGGTGCCTTCATGAAGACGGTGGAGGACGCGCGGGAGCTGGCCCGCACGATGGTGGGCCTGGGCACGGACCACGGCGTGAAGACGGTGGCCCTCCTCACCGACATGTCCACGCCGCTCGGGCTGACCGCCGGCAACGCGCTGGAGGTCCGCGAGTCGGTGGAGGTCCTCGCGGGCGGCGGCCCGGCGGACGTCGTCGAGCTGACGCTCGCCCTGGCCCGCGAGATGCTCGACGCGGCCGGACTGCCCGACGCCGACCCGGCCAAGGCACTGGCCGACGGCTCCGCGATGGACGTCTGGCGCCGCATGATCAGCGCGCAGGGCGGCGACCCGGACGCGGCGCTGCCGACGTCCCGGGAGCAGCACGTGGTGACGGCCGCGGCCTCGGGCGTCGTCGCCCGCCTCGACGCGTACGACATCGGCGTCGCCGCGTGGCGACTGGGCGCCGGCCGCGCCCGCAAGGAGGACCCGGTCCAGGCGGCCGCCGGCGTGGAACTCCACGCCAAGCCCGGCGACCGCGTGGAGCAGGGCCAGCCCCTCCTCACCCTCCACACGGACACCCCGGATCGCTTCGAGTACGCCCTCCAGGCCCTGGACGGCGCGTGCGACATCGCCGCGAAGGGCGCCGAGTTCAACCCGACCCCAGTGGTCCTGGAACGCATCGCCTGACGTGGCACTGTCCCGGCCCACGGCTCCCTGCGCCCCGTAAGGGGCGCGGGACCGTATCCGATCTGCGGCTCCGCCGCGGGGGCGCGAGCAGCCATCCGTGCCCCGTCAGGGGCGCGGGGAACTGCGCGAGAAGTCCCCACCCACCCGCACTCCCCGACGAACCCCACCCACCCGAGCTCTCCCGGGGTTGAAGGGGCGGAGCCCCGTCGGGGGCCCGGGGGCGGAGCCCCCGGGTGAAGGACGGGACGGGTAGGGGCGGCGGGGGCGAAAACAACCCCACCGCTCCCCCCACCCCACCGATGAGTTCCACAAGCTCCCACCGTCTACCGACCGTGGACGCCGAGACACCGCCCGTGCTGGTGCTGCCCCCGTTCGTCGGCCGGGACGACGTGGGGCGGCTGAGTCGTGACGTCCGGGCGCGGCTGGAGTCCGCCCCGGGCGGTGCCGTCGTCTGTGACGTCGGCCGGGTCGTCACCGGCGGCCTCGCCCTCGTCGACGTCCTCGCCCGCCTCCAGCTCGCCGCCCGCCGGGCCGGCGGACACCTCCGCGTCCGCGGCCCGTCCCCCGAGCTGCGCGCGCTACTCGGCCTTCTCGGGCTTCCTCTCGAGGTGGAGGGGGAGCCCGAACAGCGGGAACCACCGCTGGGTGTCGAGGAAGCAGTGGAACCCGGTGATCCGGCCGCCTGACGCCGCCGAGGACCCGGCACCGTCGGGCGCCGGCGAGATCTCCAGCGCCTGCACCGCCCACGCCGTGAACCCGCCCGTCTCCGGATCCGGCTTGTACTGGGCGAACCCGGGCAGCCCGTTGACCTCGACCGGCACCAGGTGCGAGCCCGCGCAGGCCGCGCCGAGCGTCGTCATGAAGCCGGTGATGTCCTCCGGGCCGCGCAGCCACAGGTCGAACGGCGGCATCGTCATGATGGCGTCCTCGGCCAGCAGGGCGGTCAGCGCCGTCATGTCGTAGCCCTCGAACGCGGCGACGTACCGTTCGAGGAGCTTGCGCTGCTCCTCGTCCAGCGGGTCGGAGACGGCGGCGTCGGCGCCCTCCCCCGGCGGGCGCTCGGCGAGGGTGGCGCGGGCCCGCTGGAGCGCGCTGTTCACCGACGCGACCGAGGTGCCGAGGAGCTCGGCGACCTCGCCGGCCCGCCAGGCGAGCACCTCGCGCAGGATCAGTACCGCCCGCTGTTTGGGCGGCAGTTGCTGGAGCGCGGCCATGAAGGCGAGCCGGACGGATTCCTTGGCCACGGCCGCCTCCGCCGGGTCGCCGGCGACCGGCAGGACGCGGGCGTCCGGGACCGGCTCCAGCCAGGTGTGGTCAGGGCGGGGGGCCAGGGCGGCCCGGGCGAGCGGGGTGGATTCCGTGAGGTCCATCGGGCGGGCCCTTTTGTTGCCGGCGTTCAGCATGTCCAGACAGACGTTGGTCGCGATGCGGTAGAGCCAGGAGCGGAGGCTGGAGCGGCCCTCGAAGCGGTCGTGGCTGCGCCAGGCGCGGACCATGGTGTCCTGGACCGCGTCCTCGGCCTCGAAGGAGGAGCCGAGCATGCGGTAGCAGTAGCCGGTGAGCTCGACGCGGTGGCGTTCGAGCCGGGCATCCAGAGGTTCCGGCGGTGGCTGTGCCGGGTCCTGTGCGATTGCCGTGCCGTCGTTCATGTCCACCCACCCCTGTGGCCGTGTGCGTGTACGGGCGCTGTGTCCCCCCGCACTTCGGAAGCTACCGGAGGGCACTGACAATCGCGCCCCGGATGGAGGAAGGGGCTGGTCGGGGGATTGATCGCCCCCGCCGCCCCTACCCTTCCCATCCCTTCAAGGGGCTCCGCCCCTTGGACCCCGGGGTGGGTTTTCGGCTGACCGCCGGTGGGGCTTCTCGCGCAGTTCCCCGCGCCCCTGCGGCAGAGCCGCAGATCAGCACAGCCCCGCGCCCCTTGCGGGGCGCGGCAGGGACCCCAGCCCGGTACCGCCCCCCTACTTCGTCGCCACCGTGACCTTGCCGTCGATCACGTCCTGCTTCGCCTGCTCCACGGCCGCGACCACGTCCTTCATTGCGCGGTACTTCGGGTTGGAGTCCGCGAAGCCGACGCCGCCGGACTTGAGGTCGCCGACGACGACGCCGCTCAGGGGCTTGCCCTCGTGGACGGACTTGACCAGGTCGTAGACCGCGCCGCCGACGTTCTTCAGCGCCGAGCCGAGGATGTGGTCCTTGTACTTGGCCAGGGCCGACTGCTTGTACTGGTCGGAGTCGACGCCGATCGCCCACGCCTTGTGGGTGGCGGCGGACTTGATCACGCCCTGCCCGGAGAGGCCGGCCGCGTGGTAGATGACGTCCGCGCCCGCGTCGAGCTGGCCGTCCGCCGCGCTCTGGCCCTTGTCGGGGCTGGAGAAGCCGCCCTCGGCCGCGGTCTCCGTCAGATACTGCGACTCGATTTTGATCTTCGGGTTGACGGACTTGGCGCCCTGGTCGAAGCCGGCTTCGAACGTGTGGATGAGCGGGATGTCGACGCCGCCGATGAAGCCGATGTGGTCCTTCTTGCTGGCCTTGGCCGCCGCGACACCGGCGAGGTAGGAGGACTGCTCGGCGCTGAAGACCAGGTCGACGACGTTCTTGGCCTTGATCGTCTCGTCGTCGATCATGCCGAAGGTGACCTTCGGGTACTTCGCGGCGACCTCCTTGACCGCGGGTGCGTAGGAGTAGCCGACGCCGATGATCGGGTTGTAGCCGGCCTTGGCGAGCGTGGTCAGGCGCTGGATCTTGTCGGCGTCGGACTCGCCGTCCTGCGGCTCGATGTCCCGCCCGCCGATCTTGAACTCCTTCTCCGCCTTGGCGAAACCGGCGTACGCGGCGTCGTTGAAGGACTGGTCGCCCTTGCCGCCGATGTCGTACGCGAGGCCGATGCCCTTGCCGGAGTAACCGCCCGACGCGCTCTTGTCCGAGCCGTCGTCGGAGTTGTTGGCCTCGCTGCTGGACTTTCCGCACCCGGCGGCGGCGAGAGCGACGACGGCGACGGCCACCGCGGCGCGGGAGAACCTGGTTCTGGGGGAGATCGAACGCACGACAAGCACCCTTCGTTCCCGGCACCCGTGGCCGGTCAGCTCCGTCGAACGCGCCGCTGCGGCAGCGATTCGGGCGCACAGTAACGCGCGTAGAAGTACGGGGGAACGGGATACCGCGCGGCCGTTACCGATTCGTGCCGCCGTTCGACGACACGGGCCCGGCCGGACCGTACGGGCCCGGCCGGACGGGATCGTCAGTGGTCCGGGTGCAGCAGCGCCGCCGCCGTGAACATCTCCACGCCGACGGTGATGGCCTGCTCGTCCGCGTCGAAGTCGCCCTGGTGCAGGTCGCGGACGGTGTGGTCGCCGGGGCGGCGCACACCGAGGCGGGCCATGGCGCCGGGCACGTGCTCCAGGTACCAGGAGAAGTCCTCGCCGCCGAGGCTCTGCGGGGTGTCCTCGACGGAGTCGTCGCCGCGCCGTGCGGTCATCGCGTCGCGCAGCAGTTCGGCGACGACGGGGTCGTTGACGACCGGCGGGACGCCCCGGATGTAGTTGATCTCGGACTTGGCGCGGTACATGTTCGCGATCTCGTCGACCGCGGCGTGCACGACGTCGGGCGCGATCCGCCAGGCGTCGAGGTCCAGGCACCGTACGGTCCCGGAGAGCTCGGCGTGCTGGGGGATGACGTTGGGCGCGTGGCCGGACTCGATGCGGCCCCAGGTGACGGAGAGCCCGCTGCGGGCGTCGACCCGGTTGCGCACCAGGGCGGGCACGTCGAGGGCGACGCGGGCGGCGGCGGTGACGAGGTCCGTGGTCTGGTGGGGGCGCGCGGTGTGGCCGCCGGGGCCGTCGAGGGCGATCTCGACGCGGTCGCAGGCGGAGGTGATGGCGCCGTAGCGCAGGCCGATGCGGCCGGCGTCGACCTTCGGGTCGCAGTGCACGGCGATGATGCGGCCGACGTCGTCGAGGGCGCCGGAGGCGATGACGTCGGAGGCGCCGCCGGGCAGCACCTCCTCGGCGGGCTGGAAGATCATCCGCACGCCGCGCGGCAGCCGGCCCTCTCGGTGCAGTTCGGCGAGGACGAGCGCGGTGCCGAGGACGACTGTGGTGTGCACGTCGTGACCACAGGCGTGGGCACGGTCCGGGACGGTGGAGCGGTAGGCGCAGTCGGCCTTGGTGTCCGGGATGGGCAGCGCGTCGATGTCGGCGCGCAGGGCGAGGATCGGGCCGTCGGCCCGGTCCCCCGTCTCACCGATGTCGCAGACGAGGCCGGTCCCGCCGTCGAGGACGCGTGGCGTGAGCCCCGCCTTCTCCAGCCGGGCCTTGATCGCGGCGGTCGTACGGAACTCCTGGTGGCCGAGTTCCGGGTGCATGTGCAGATCGCGGCGGAAGGCCACGAGCTCGGCGTGCAGGGCGGCGGGCAGTGCGCCGGGGAGCACAGCGTTCCCCGGGATGTCGGCCTCGGACTCTGGGGACATCACATGGTTCACCCTTTGAAGGGTAGGCCGATCGGGGGCACAACTAACCCGTGATCAACAAAAGTTCAGGCCGTTGGGCGAAAAAAACCCGGGCGAGCGCCGCATGACGACCTTCACGCCTGGGTAAACTGCCCGGACTTGTCGGCCGAGTCGGGCACGCCCCCGGGACGATGTGACCTCCACCACACTCCCACCCGTACCCTCCTCGTCCCCCTACCCCGCCACCACCGCCGACGTCCCCGGCAGCCGGTGGATGTCCCTCGCCGTGCTGGTGACGCCGGAGAGGAAGCCCTGGGCGCGGGGGGAGGCCTTGGTGGTGAGCCAGGTGGGGTCTATGTCGCAGACCGCGACGCGGACCTCCGTGCCGGCCAGGGCCAGCGGGAGGGTGTGGACGACCGTGGAGGGGAAGCTGAGGATCGTGCGGCCGACCGGGCCGCGGCGGGCGATGAGTTCCAGGGGGAGGTCGGGGCGGACGATCTCCAGGCCCGTCTCCACCGCCAGGCGGTGGAGTTTCTCCGTGCTCTCGCGGCGGTGGGCGAAGTAGCGGGTCGCGCCGTGGGTCTTGGCCAGGGTGCGGACCGCGTCCAGGTAGCGGTCGGCGTCGACCACGCCCGTCTCCACCAGCGAGGTGCCCACCATGTCCGCGCCCTTGGCGACGCGCGGGGGGCCGAAGCGGGAACGGGTCCAGGCGAAGTCGTTCGCCGCGACCGTGACGCCGTCGGGGATCTCCTCGATCGGCATGGAGGAGAAGATCTCGACCGTGCGCTCGGGCGTCGGGGTCAGCCGGCGGCGGGCCGAGGACGACACCGGAGCGAAGATCAGGTCCCGCGGGCCCGGGCGGCCGCCCTTGCGGTGCCAGCGCACCAGGCGTTCGCCCTGGGCCAGTTGGGTGACGAACTCCATCGTCGCCGTGCCGTCGTCCACCACGACCAGCTCGGCCGCCTTCGTCAGGGTCAGCAGCAGCTGGACGTAGCGGGAGAACGGGTCGCCCATGACCACCCGCCGCGCCCGGCGCAGCAGGGAGGTCAGTCCGCCCACCGTCTGGAAGGGGGCGAGGGTGCCGCCGCGCGCCTCCTCCCAGCGCACCTCGTGCCCCTCCTCCCGCGCCAGCTCGGCCATGCGGCGCAGCTGGCCGCGGGTCATGGGATCGACGGGGGACAGGACGACGAGGGTGAGGCCCGCGCCGGGCGGCCACTGCCCGTCCGGGGCGTGCGCGTGCGCCCACTCCAGGACGTTCAGCAGCTGCACCGGGCTCTCGACGAAGGCGAGAGTGCCGGGACCGGGGCCGGGTGATCCGGCGCGGGGGCTCATCGGCGTACGACCGTCCCGTCCCGTGTCAGACCGTGACCGGCTCGCCCGCAGCCGCGGCGATCTCCGCCTCCGCGACGACACCGGAGACACGGCGCAGCTTCTTCATCGGGCCGAGCTCGGAGTCGTAGACCTTCTTCACGCCGTCACCGAGGGAGGCCTCGATGGTGCGGATGTCGCGGACGAGGCGCTGGAGGCCCTGCGGCTCGACGGAGGCGGCCTGGTCGGAGCCCCACATGGCGCGGTCGAGGGTGATGTGCCGCTCGACGAACGCGGCGCCGAGCGCGACCGCGGCCAGCGTGGTCTGGAGGCCCGTCTCGTGGCCGGAGTAGCCGATCGGGACGTTCGGGTACTCCTGCTGGAGGGTGTTGATGACGCGGAGGTTCAGCTCCTCGGCCTGCGCCGGGTAGGTCGACGTGGCGTGGCACATGAGGATGTTGTCGCTGCCGAGGACCTCCACCGCGTGCCGGATCTGCTTCGGCGTGGACATGCCGGTGGAGAGGATGATCGTACGGCCGGTCGCCCGCAGCTCGCGCAGCAGCTCGTCGTCGGTCAGGGAGGCGGAGGCCACCTTGTGGGCGGGGACGTCGAACTTCTCCAGGAAGGCGACGGCCTCGGTGTCCCACGGGGAGGCGAACCAGTCGATCCCCTTCTCCTTGCAGTACGCGTCGATCTGGCGGTACTCGTCCTCGCCGAACTCGACGCGGTGGCGGTAGTCGATGTACGTCATCCGGCCCCAGGGGGTGTCGCGCTCGATGTCCCACTGGTCGCGCGGGGTGCAGATCTCGGGCGTGCGCTTCTGGAACTTGACCGCGTCGCAGCCGGCCTCGGCGGCCGCGTCGATCAGCTTGAAGGCGTTGTCGAGCTCGCCGTTGTGGTTGATGCCGATCTCGCCGGTGATGTAGACGGGGCGGCCGGGGCCGGCCTCGCGGGCACCGAGCTTGCGAATGCGGGAGTACGTGCTCATGGGGTTCTTCCCTTACTTGGTGAGGGGGGCGGGGGAATCGAGGGAGGGGCCGAGGATCCAGCCGGCGATCTCCCGGATCGCGCCGTCACCGCCGGAGACGGTGGTGACCGCGCGTGCGGCGCCGCGCACGACGTCGTGGGCGCTCGCGACCGCCACGGGCCAGCCCACGAGGGCGAAGCACGGGAGGTCGTTGACGTCGTTGCCGACGTAGAGCACGCGCTCGGGCGCGATGCCCTGCTCCTCGCACCACTGCTTCAGCGCGAGGTCCTTCCGGTCGACGCCGTGCAGCACCGGGAGCTTGAGCTTCCGGGCCCGGGCGGCGACGACCGGGTTCTGTTCCGTGGACAGGATCAGCAGCTTGAGGCCGCTGCGGCGCAGGGCCGCGATGCCGAGGCCGTCCCCGCGGTGCACGGAGACGAACTCCCGTCCGTCGGAGTCGATCAGCACCCTGTCGTCGGTCTGGGTGCCGTCGAAGTCGAGTACGACCGCGTCGATGTCGGCGGCGGTCGGCAGCGCGCCGGGCCTGTTCGCGTCGAAGAGCGGCGCGAGGGCGCGGGCGCGGGCCAGGTCGTGCGGGTCGTCGATCTCCAGGACCCGGGCCGGGTCGGTGCGCACCAGGTCGGTGCGGCCGAAGAAGCGGTGGCCGTGGGTGCGGAAGCCGGCCGCGTCCATCGCGTAGGCGGCGCCGGTCTCCAGCAGGTCCTGGGGGCGGTCCTGGCGGCGGGGGCGGTAGGACTTGTCGTGGTTGACGCCGTGGCCCCCGTCCGCGTCGGGGTCGCCGGGCCCGCCGTCCCGCCAGACGAAGCCGTGGAAGGGGGCGACGGTGACCGCCGTGTCGGCGCCCTTCTCGACGACCGCGCCCGCCACCCCGTCGATGTCCTCGCGGACCAGGAAGGGGCTGGTGCACTGCACGAGCAGGACGACGTCGACGGGCGCCCCGTGCAGGGCCTCGTGCGCGTCCATCGCGTGCCGTACGGCGGCCTCGGAGGTCGCCGTGTCGCCGGCGATCGCGGCGGGGCGCAGTACGACCTCGGCGCCGGCCTCGCGGGCGACGGCGGCGATCGCGTGGTCGTCGGTGGAGACGACGACGTCGGTCACCAGGCGGGTGGCGCGGCACTCGCGCACCGCGCGGGCCACCAGCGGCACCCCGCCGACCGGGGCGAGGTTCTTCGCGGGCACGCCCTTGGAGCCGCCGCGCGCGGGGATCACCGCGAGCACCCGGCGCATGGCGGTGCCCGCATCCGGACTGGTCATGGGTTCTGCTCCTCGGGAGGGAATCGGGACTGCTCGACGGACGGCCGGGGCGCTCACAGCTCCCCCATCCGGCGGATCACCGGGGCGACCCGCTGCACCCCGTGCCGGTAGGCGCCGCGCGCCGCGCGGCGCACGATCTCCCGGACCGGGCCCGGCTCGCGGTCGGCGGCGGGCGCGCCCGGCAGCGGGCTGCCGTCCGGGCCGAGGTGGTGGCGGGCGAGGATGCCGGGCAGATAGCCGGGCGCCGTCGCGGGCGTGTAGTACGGGGTCAGCGGCGGCAGCCCGCCGGGCTGGGCCAGCAGCTTCGCGATCCGCTCGCGGGCGGCGTCGAACGCGGTGTCGTAGGAGCCGTCGGCCGCCACCCCCTGCCGGGCGACCCAGTCCGCGTCGGGCCGCGGACGGTGCCCGGCGTCGAGCTGGTCCCAGGAGGCGAGGCAGCCGGAGCCGGTGAAGTGGTGGTTGCCGAGCACCTCGCGCACCCCGAGGTCGGTGAGGACCACGGTCGGGATGCGGCGGTGCAGCGACTCGAGCGCGGCCGTCGAGCTGACCGTGACCAGCAGGTCGGTGCGGTCCAGGACCTCCCCCATGTGCCCGTAGACCAGGCGGAGGTTGGACGGCAGGTCGGCCCGCTGGGCGAGCTTCTGGTAGGGCAGTTCCTCGATGTGCGTGGTGTGCTCGCCCGGCTTGGAGCGCAGCTTGAGCAGCACCTCGCGCTCGGGGTGCTGCCGGGCGTGCCGCACCAGGCGGTCGAGCAGGTACACGCGCTCCTTGCGGCCGGCGGGCACGGAGGGCTGGGCGGCGAACACGACGGTGTAGGGGTCGTGTTCGCCGGTGTAGGCCGCGCCGCCGAGGAACGGCAGCGCCACCTCCGTGACCGAGGAGGCGTCCGCGCCGACCCCCTCGTACACGGCGGCGAAACGCTCCGCGTCCTGACGGGAGTTGGCGAGGACGAGGTCCGCGCCGTGCCGCAGCAGCAGGCCGTCGGCGAGCTTCTCGTAGACGACGCCGACGTAGCCGGTGACGACCACGGGGCGGTGGGCGCGGCCCTCCCAGACCCGCTTGAGGCCGTGCAGCATCGCCTGCACGCCGCCGCCGACGAGGGCGAGCACGACGACGTCGTACTCCTTCTCCGCCATGGTGCGCAGGAACTCCACGGCGGTGACCTCGCGCAGCGAGTCGGCGTGGACGCCGACCTCGGCCAGCTGGCGCGGCGTGGGCGTGGCCCGGCCGCGCAGCAGGAAGCCGTCGAGCGCGGGGCCGGCCGCCGCCGTCCCGGCTTGCGCCGCCTCGCGCGGCCCGGCTTCCATGGAGGCGCCCGGCGCGATCCGCGCGGCGGTCAGCGCACCCCATTTCCAGCGGGTGTCGGAGTCCGCCAGGACGGCGATGCGCGTGGGCTTCGGTGTACTTGCTGGCACGTCGACGACGCTAGGAAGCGATTCCGATGCACGGCCCAACCAGGAATCAACGAGAAGTTAACAACACACCACCGGAAACCGAACCGGCCCCTGGAATTCCCCGACGCACACGCGGTGCACCGTTCCGACACATGGAGTTCACGCCCCGTACGCCCACCGGAAAGTTCCGCAGCCGGGGCGCCTCCTAGCGTTTCGCGGGTGCCCAAGCTCTCCGTGATCGTGCCGTTCTACAACGTCCAGCAATACGCGCCGGACACGCTCAGAAGTCTGCGGCTCAATTCCCGCAAGGACTTCGAGTTCGTGCTGGTGGACGACCATTCCAGGGACGAGACGCCCGCCCTGCTCGAACGCGCCGCCGAGGAACTCTCCGGCGTCGCCCGGGTGCGGTACGTCCGCCACGAGGAGAACGGAGGACTCGCCACCGCGCGCAACACCGGTCTGGACGCGGCGGGCGGCGAGTATCTGACGTTCCTCGACGGCGACGACTGGCTCGCCCCCGGCTACCTCGCGCAGCTGCTCGCCGCGATCGAGGACCTGGGCTGCGACTTCGTCCGCACCGACCATGTGCAGGCCACCGCCCGCGCCCGCACCGTGCACCGGGTGCCGGTCGGCCGGCGGGGCGAGGTGCTGAACCCGCGCGAGTCGATCCTGCCCGCCGAGCGCGGCACCTCCGTGGACTACGCCTACGCCTGGGCCGGGATCTACCACCGGCGGCTGGTCGACCGTGGTCTGCTGCACTTCACGGACGGGCTGCGCACGGCCGAGGACCGGCCGTGGATCTGGAAGCTGCACCGCGAGGCGGAGTCGTTCGCCGTGGTCGGGCTGCTCGGCGTGTTCTACCGGCGCGGGGTCGCCTCCTCCCTCACCCAGATCGGTGACGTCCGTCAACTCGACTTCATCCGCGCCTTCGATCAGGTGATCGAGGAGACGGCGCGGGACGCGGACGCCGCACGGCTGCTGCCGAAGGCGGTCCGCACGTACTGCGCGATCATCGCCCACCACCTCGCCGACGAGGGCAAGTTCGAACCCGCCGTGGCCAGACAGCTGCGGGCGATGAGCGCGGCCGCGATCCGGCGCATGCCGCAGGACGCGCTCGGCGACGTACTCGACACCATGGATCTGCACCGCGCGGCGAAGCTGCGGCGGCTGCGACGCCGGATCACCACAGCGAAGGCGGCCGCGTGATGCCCCGTAACCACCACGAGCAGCGCCCCGGGGCCACCCGCCCCCGGACCACGCAGATCTTCTGCGCCTCCACCCTCTACGGCGCCGCCACCCTGGCCGCCGCCCTCGAATCCGGCCTGTTCGCCGAGGCGGACCGGCGGCTGCTGCTGGTCTGCAACAACTCCACCACCCCGGAGACCACCCCCGCCCTGGACGAGATGCCGGGCTTCGCCCCGCTGCGCGCGCACTTCGACGGCGTGCTGTCCTGGAACGAGGCGATCCGCCCCTTCCACCCAGGCGCCTGGACGCCGCGCCCCGACGACGTCCCCCTGTTCGAGCGGTATCTGCGACTGCTGTGGGGGCTCGGCGAGGACCGGGTGGAGCTGGCCCTGGAGTCGCTTCAGGTCGCGCCCGCGCTCTCGATCGCCACCCTGTTCACGGACGCGCCGGTCGACGTCTACGCCGACGGACTGATGAGCTACGGCCCCACGCGCAACAAGCTGGACCCGCTGGTCGGCACCCGGGTCCGCCGGCTGCTCCACCTGGACCTCGTGCCGGGGCTGACGCCGCTGCTGCTCACCGAGTTCGACGTCCCGGCGCATCTGGTGCCGACGCCGGCCTTCCTGAAGGTCCTCGGCGAGCTCGGTTCGGCCGTGCCGGAGCCGCCGGAGCTGCCCGAGGGGGCGGCGCTGCTGCTCGGCCAGTACCTGTCCGCGCTCGGCATCCTCTCCCCCGAGGAGGAGGAGCGGCTGCATGTGTCGATGGCGCGCGGGGCGGTCGAACGCGGCCACCGCGCCCTCGTCTTCAAGCCGCACCCGACCGCACCGGCCCGCTACAGCCGGGTCCTGGAGGCGGAGGCGGAGAAGCTGGGCGTGGAGCTGACCGTCCTGGACACGCCGGTCCTCGCCGAGGTGCTGTTCGAACGGGCCCGGCCCGCGCTGGTCGTCGGCTGCTTCTCGACCGCGCTGTTCACCGCGTCCGCGTTCTACGACCTGCCGGTCGCCCGGGTCGGCACCGAGCTGCTGCTGGAGCGGCTGACGCCGTACCAGAACAGCAACCGGGTCCCGGTGGTGCTGGCCGACGCGCTGCTGCCGGACCTGGAGGGACGGCCCGGCGAGGAGCCGGTGCCGGCGGACCGGCTGACCGAGCTGGTCACCGCGGTCGGCTTCGTCATGCAGCCCCAGCTGCACCGCTCCCTGCGCCCGGCCGCGACCCGCTACCTCTCCGCCCACCTCGCCCCCCGCACCCGCCGCTACTTCCGCAAGAAGCGCCTCACCTCGCTCGGCCTGCCCGGCGGCATCCCCGAGCGCCTGGCCTTCCTGCCGAACAACGCGACGGCGCGACGGGTGGTGCGGCGGGCACGGGCGATGCGGAAGGCGGTGCGCCGGGCGAAATCGGGCGGCGGCGGCGCCAAACGGCGCTGACACCACCCGCGGCACCGGCCACGGCACCACCAGCGGCACCGGCCGCACATGGAATGTTCACCCCTGGTTTCCCCGGCGTTCGACACCCGGGGAAACAGGCTCATATTTCATGCGCAGAAGGAGATGTTCCCGACTTTTTTCCGGCCGCACCCGCACGGGGCCTGCCGCGTCCGGGCCTCTTCTTCCTTTCTTCCCGAGATTCCCGAGTATGCGGAGCGGACTGATACTTCCATGCGTATCGCTGTGTTTGTCGAGAACCGCAATGGCGTCCATCTCGCCTCGCGGATCATGCGGGCCTCTCAGGCCGGGGACCACTCGTTCCACCTGGTCACGGCCGACCGGGACGGCAATGTCGCCGGCTGGATCGAGGAGGAGACGGCGGCCCGGCTCGACGGCCTCGCGGTGCGCAACCTGTTCACGGTGGACGAGGCACTGAGCGAGGCGGAGTTCCTCGAGGAACTCGGCGCCCGGCTGCGTCTGTTCACCGAACAGGAGGGCATCGACCGGCTGGTGCTGTTCAACGACCAGTCGCAGCGCGGACGCCGGGTGGCCGGGGCGCTGGGCGCCTCGCTGCCGCTGGTCCTGGTGCAGGACGGGCATCTGGACTTCCACTTCAAGGAGACCGGGCCCGGGCTGCACGACCAGAACTGGTACTACGGTTCCTCCTCGGTCGCGGCCGTCTGCGTCTGGGGGCCCGCCACCGCGCAGCACCTGATGTTCCGCTCCGCCGACTCCGCCGTCCCGGTCCACATCACCGGCGGCCTCGGCCACAGCGACGACCCCGCCCTGCTGCGCGCCGCCCGCTCCACCACACACCGGCACGGCAAGGAAGCTGGCGCACCGCTGCGCATCGTCGTCCTGGACCAGCCTCTGTCCGACCAGCGCAAGCTCTCCCGCGCGGACCACCGTGAGCAACTCGCCGACCTGTGCGCGGCACTGGCCCAGTTCGGCGAGGTCGAGATCAAGCCGCACCCCTCGACGCTCGACGGCCACCTCGGCTGGCTGCGCACCCTGCCCGACGTGACGGTCCTGGACGAGAAGGCGCTGCTGGACGCGGAGGCGCTCGACGGTTACGACCTCGCGGTCACCTTCTTCTCGACGACGTATCTCCAGACCCTGCGGGCGGGCACCCCGCTGATCCTGTTCAGCCCGCCACCGCTCAACATCGTCTTCCCCACGGTCAACCACCCGCTGCTGCGCAACGTGGGCAGCGTCGGGGAACTCGCCGACGTCACCGCCGACCTGCGGCGCTCGGGCAAGTTCGCGGCCAATGTGCACGGCGAGCCGGTCGAGCACTTCCTCGCCTTCCACGAGGACGTGGCCGAGCGCGTGCTGCGCGTCGTCCAGGAGGCCGGCGTCCCCGGGGAGCGGCGGGCCCGGCAGGCGTCGGCGCCGCGGGAGGAGCCGGGCGGGGAGCTCTCGCGGGCGGACCGGGCGCTCCAGGCGATCCAGCGGCAGGTGGAGCGGCCGCGTTCGCTGGCGGTCCTCGGTCTCGGTTTCTCGTACGTCACCGGTGTGGCGATCCCCGTGCTCACGTACACCCAGGCGCTCCTCTCGCAGAGCCCGGTGGACGTCCGCTACTTCGACCTCGGCGCCTACACCCGCTCCACGGACGTCCTCGCCGACCTCGGGGACGCCGAGGTCGTACTGGTCAACAGCCTCGCCCCGTTCTGGCGTTCGCCGCTGGCCAACGAACTGGTCCAGGCGCTGCTCGACACCGGCAGGGCGGTGGCGCTGTACGCGCACGAGACCGAGTACGTCATGAACTTCGAGGGCGGGGAACACACGCTGCGGCACCAGGAGATGCTGTCCCTGCTGCCGCGGCTGAAGGTCCTGTGCGTCTCCACCGCCCAGGCGGACATGTTCCGTCAACTGGGCGTGGGCGAACCGGTCGTGGTCTACAACACGGTCCCTCGTGACACCCACCGCCCCCTCGCGCGGCGGGTCCCGGACGGCGCGCCGCGCATCGTGATGGTCGGCTCCATGCAGGACCGCAAGGGGCTCGACCTCTTCTCGCGCGTCGCCGAGCTGGCGCACACCCAGGGGCTGCCGTGGCGGTTCGCCTGGATCGGCCACAGGACGTGGCGGATCAAGAGCACGACGCTGCTGTCGGACCGCGTGGAGTGGATGGGCGCGCTCTCCCGCGACCGGGTGCGGGACGAACTCGCCGCCTCCGACGTCTTCTTCCTCTCCAGCGTGGACGACCCGATGCCGCTCTCGGTGGTCGAGGCGGTGCAGCAGCGGCTGCGCACGGTCACCTATCACCGGGTGGGCTCCCGGGAGGTCCTGGAGGGCGTCCCCGGCTACCGGTCCTTCGCCGAGTACACCCCGCAGGCGGCGCTGGAGGCGCTGCGCCGGGCCCTGGACGAAGAGGTGTCGGAGAAGGACTACCGCGACGTCGAGGAACTGTTCGACATCCCCGCGTTCACCGCCCGGATGACGACGGCACTCGGGCTCCCCGGCCCGGACGACCGGACGCCGCGGGACACGGCCGTCACCAACGGGAACGACGAGGAGTACGAAGAGGGGGAGACGGGTGGGCCGGACGAATTCCCGGCGGCCGACGGCGGCTCCTCCCCCGCACGCTTCTCCGCGGTGCTCTCCCGCAACGGCAAGTTCCTCGCGGAGGACTTCACCCGGCACTTCGAGGCGGGCAGGTTCGACGACGCGCTGCGGGTGGGCACCGAGATACTGCGCCGCAGGCAGCCGGTCGACGTCCTCATCGGCATGGCCGAGATACGGGCGCGCCGCGACGACGTCAAGGCGGCCTGCCGACTGCTCTCGGCGGCCGGGATCGCGGGCGGCGACCGGGCCAGGGTCTGGACGGAGATCGCGCGCGTCGCGGCGCTGATGGGCCCGCGCGGCCGCTCCATCAGGCAGCTCGCCCGCAAGGAGGCGGTCCGCCTCCAGCTCGGCAACCGCTCGGCCCGGCTCCTGAAATCCGAGTGACGGCCGCCGGCCCGCCACCGCCAGGGGGACCCTCGTGGCCGGGACGGTCGTGGCCGGGACGGTCGTGCGCACGGCGCCGCGGCCGCCCGGCGCGCCCGCCGTGACCGCGGCGCCGGACCGGCGGGCCGCGCCGCGGCGGGAGGGGCGGCCGCGCTCCCCGGCCGGGTTCCGCCTGGCCGCCGCGCCGATGGTGGCCGTGTACCACTACGCCGGGCGCGGCGGGGAGGTCAGCCGGCCCGGGGCAGCTCCCCCAGGGAGCGGTTCCCGAGGCCGCGCTCCTACGCCGCCTCCGGTACGGGACCGGAGGCCCGGCATCGCGTCACGCGATGCCGTACCGCGCCCCCACCCCCGCCACCAGCAGCGCGAGACCCTCCTCGAAGTGGTGGTCGTAGTCCGCGAAGATCTCACGGCCGGCCGCCGCCGTCAGGGGGTACGCGGCGAGCATGCGGGCGCGTTCCTCGATGTCGTAGCCCTCGCGGCGTTCGCCGGGGACGGGCTGGACGCCCTGTTCCTCGGTGACGTAGCCGATGGTGAACAGATACGCCGTCTGGGTCGCCCGTACCGCCTGGGCGAGGGTGAAGCCGGCCTCGGTGAAGAGGCGCAGGGTGTCCTCCATCTGCTCGCCGTGCACGCCGCCGGTGAAGCGCGAGCCGCTGAAGACGCGGGCGCCGTCGCGATAGCCGAGCAGGGCGGCGCGCAGGCCGAGGTTGGCCTTCAGCAGCCGCTCCCGCCAGGTGTCGGCGGGGTCCAGCCGGGTGCTCGCGACCATGCGGCGGAACATCTCCGTCGCCATCTCGTCCAGCAGGGCCTGCTTGTCCTTGAAGTGCCAGTACAGTGCGGGCGCCTTGACGTCCAGTTCGCGGGCGATGGCGCGCACGGTCATGCCCTCCAGGCCCACCTCGTTCAGCAGCCGCAGCGCGGTCTCGGCGACCCGCGCGCGGTCCAGGGGCACGCGCCGTTCGCCGCGTGCGGTGCTTTCCGTCCGTTCCGTGCTCACATCCGACGACTTTACAGCGCCCACTTGACACTTAACAACGTTAAAGGCATGCTCGAACCTGAAGCGTATTTAACATCGTTAAGGAGAATGACACGATGACTCCTGCCGCCGTGACAACGGACGTGCTCATCGTCGGCGCGGGCCCCACCGGCCTGGCACTCGGGATCGACCTGGCCCGGCGCGGCGTGGACGCGCTGGTCGTGGAGCGAGAGGACACCCTTTTCCCCGGCTCGCGCGGCAAGGGGATCCAGCCGCGCACGATGGAGGTCTTCCACGACCTCGGCATCGTGGACGCGATCACCGCGGTCGCCGGTCACTACCCCGCCGTGCTGAGGTGGCGCGACGGACAGCGGCTGGGCGAGGATCAGCTGCTCGACCCGCTCGAGCCGAGCGAGAGCATGCCGTACAACCGGCCGTGGATGGTGCCGCAGTGGCGCACCCAGGAGATCCTGCACGCGCGGCTGCTGGAGCTCGGCGGCACGGTCGCCTTCGGCCGGCAGGTCACCGGGCTCACGCAGGACGACGACGGGGTCACGGTCGCCTTCGCCGACGGCGGCACGGTGCGCGCCCAGTACGCCGTCGCCGCGGACGGTGGCCGCTCGACGGTACGGCGGACCCTGGGCATCGGCATGACGGGCGAGCAGGTGGACCCGTACCCGAACATGGTCGCCGACGTCCGGCTCACCGGACTCGACCGCGACA
Source organism: Streptomyces sp. NRRL F-6676 (assembly GCF_000725625.1). Classification (GTDB taxonomy): domain Bacteria; phylum Actinomycetota; class Actinomycetes; order Streptomycetales; family Streptomycetaceae; genus Streptomyces. Next base: position 1,139 of record NZ_JOHS01000067.1, on the reverse strand, counting down.
ACTGGCACATGTTCCCGCCCGCGGAGAAGGACGACCCGGAGCTGATCGCCATCTGCCCGCTCGCGGGCACCGAGGACTTCCAGATCATGGCCCGCTTCGCGGAAGGCGTCACCCCGGACCTCTCCCTGGAGGGCGTCCGCAAGGTCGTCGCCGCCCGCACCCACCTGGCCGCCGAGGACGTCACCGAGCTCCGCTGGGCCTCGGCCTTCCGGCCGCGCACGGGGCTGGCGGAAAGCTTCCGGGACGGGCGGGTCTTCCTCGCCGGGGACGCGGCCCATGCGCACTCCCCGGCCGGCGGCCAGGGCCTGAACACCAGCGTCCAGGACGCCTACAACCTGGGCTGGAAGCTGGGCGCGGTACTGCGCGAGTCGGCGCCGAAGGCGCTGCTGGACACCTACGAGGAGGAGCGGCGGGCCATCGCGGCCGGCATGCTCAGCCTGTCCACGAGCGTGCACCGCGGCGAGACCCGCCGGGGCACGGACACCACTCAGCTCCACCTGCACTACCGGGAGTCGTCGCTGTCGGTGGAGACCCGGGAGAACCTCCCGGAGGACGCCCTGCGGGCGGGCGACCGCGCCCCCGACGCGACGGTCGACGGGAAGCGCCTCTTCGACGTGTTCCAGGGGCCGCAGTGGACCCCGCTGGCGGTGGGGGTCGACGCGGACGTCCCCGGCACCGTCCGCATCTCCCCGCACGGCGCCTACACCACCGGCCTCTACCTCGTCCGGCCCGACGGGTACGTGGGCTGGGCGGGCGACGGGACGTCGAGGGACGCCGTGTGGGAGTACGCGCGGAAGGTCCGGCGCCTGCCGGTGTGAGAGGGCCGGGAGGGGGGCGCCGCGCGGCCGGCGTCAGAACACGTCGCTCGGCACGTAGGTCCCCCACACCTCGCGGAGCGCGTTGCACACCTCGCCGACCGTGGCGCGGGCGCGCAGCGCCTCCTTCATGGGGTACAGGACGTTGTCGTCGCCCTCGGCCGCCTTCTTCAGGGCCGCCAGGGCGGCATCGACCGCCGGCTGGTCGCGCTCGGCGCGGAGTTCCGCCAGGCGTTCGGCCTGGCGGGCCTCGATGGCGGGGTCGACGCGGAGGGGTTCGTAGGGTTCCTCCTCGTCGAGCTGGAAGCGGTTGACGCCGACGAC
>NZ_JOHS01000066.1 GCF_000725625.1 Streptomyces sp. NRRL F-6676 | reverse complement strand
GCGGCTGGGGCTGGGGCTGGGGGCGGGCGGGCCCACCGCCGTCCCCCACCCCGCCCGAAAGGGGCTACCCCTTTCGGGCGACCGCACCGTACATCGCGATGTCCTCGTCCCGGATCCCCTGCTCGCCCAACCCGTCCGGGTGCCACTTGTGGACCTGGACGATCCCGGGGTCGACCAGATCGAGCCCCGTGAAGAACTCGTGCGCCTCGTCGATCGTCCGCAACCGCATCGGCATGTTCCGCGCCGCGTACTCGCGGGCCACCCGCCCGACCTCCTTCGGCGCGAACTCCGCCGTGCCGATCGACATCGCCAGATAGCTCCCGGACGGCAGCGGCTCCAGCAGCCGCCGTACGACCCCCACCGCGTCGTCCTCGTCCAGCATGAAGTGGACGATCGCGATGACCGTCAGCGCCACCGGCTGCGACAGGTCCAGCGTCTCCCGCAGCTCCGGCGCATCCAGGATGCTCCCCGGATCACGCATGTCCGCCTCGACGTACGCCGTCTTCCCCTCGGGCGCGCTGGCCAGCAGCCCCTGGGAGAGCGTGAGCACGATCGGGTCGTTGTCGACGTAGACCACCCGCGACGCGGGCGCCACCGACTGGGCGATCTCGTGCAGATTGGGAGAGGTCGGGATGCCGGTGCCGATGTCGAGGAACTGCCGGATCCCGGCCTCCTCCGCCAGCCACCGCACCGCGCGGTTCATCCAGTCGCGGTTGGCGCGCATGTGGATCGGGAGCGCGGGCCACTCCCGCGCCATCGCGTCGCCCGCCTCCTTGTCGGCCGGGTAGTAGTCCTTACCGCCCAGGATGTAGTCGTAGATGCGCGCCGAGTGCGCGCTCTCGGTGTCGATACGGTCGGCAGGCCATCCGTTGTCGGACAACGCGGCCCTCCCCTCACGTCGTAGGTGCAGTGGCAACGACCACAGGAGACCAGGAGTTTCCGGAAACCCTCAAGTCCCCGGGGCAACGGCCGAGTTCACAGCTCCTTGCGGATCTGGCGGAGCACGGCCTCCGTCTTCCGGGCCGGCGCCGACTGCGCCCCGAGCCGGTCGAGCGCCTCGCGGTACACCACCACGTCGTCCTGCTTGTCCAGATACACCGCGCCCACCAGCCCGTTCAGGTACACGATGTCCGGCAGCTCCCGCGCCCGGAACCGGAAGACATGGAAGGCGCCCGCCCGCATCGCCGGGTGCGGGCCGTTGGCGAACGGCATGATCTGCACCGTCACCTGCGGCAGCCGGTTCACCTCGGTCAGATGGTCGAGCTGCTCCCGCATCACCTCCGGACCGCCCACCGGCCACCGCAGCACCGTCTCGTCCAGCACCACCCACACCCGCGGCGGCGCCGGCCGCGACAGCAGCTCCTGGCGCCGCATCCCCAACTGCACCCGCCGCTCGGTCGCCTCGGCCGACGCGTGCGGGTTCCCCGCGGTCAGCAGCGCCCGCGCGTACGCCTCCGTCTGAAGCAGTTCCGGCACGAACTGCGGCTCGTAGGCGCGGATCTGCGACGCCGCCTGCTCCAGGCTCAGATACGCCGCGAACCAGTCCGGCAGCACATCGCGGTAGGTGTGCCACCAGCCGCGCTTGTTGGCCTCCCGCGCGGACTTCAGGAACGTGTCGATCTCCTGCTGGTCGGTGACGCCGTACGTCTGCAACAGCTTCTCGACGTCCGGCAGCCGCAGCCGGGCCACCTTCGCGGACTCCATCCGCCGGATCGTCGAATGGCTGACGCCGATCGCCTCACCGGCCTCCTCGAAGGTGAGCCCGGCCCGGCTGCGCAGTTCCTCCAGCTGACGGCCGAGGATCATGCGCAGCACGGACGGCGCTCCGCCCCAGTCGGTCTCCGTGCTCACGCCACCCCCTCACGTCGGGATCACAGCCGGCTCACATCACGTCCGGGGTCACAGTCTGTCACGATCGCCCGTCCGTCGAAGCGGCCTGTGCCTCACGAATTGCAATTTTCAACTTGCCGGTTGCGGGCCGTCGTTGGCAGGTGCCACAGTGTCCATACCGTCAGGCATCGGCGAACGGCGACACGCGCAGTCCGGTGGGGGGACACGGGACTGCTGCCGGTTCCGTTCCGGCGCGGGCCGACAGGGCCCCGCGACCATGGCGGGCCACCCAGGACCCGCGACGACGTACGGGCGGCAGCGCACCGGCACCGTCCGCGGTGCGACGGCAGACGAAAGGCGAACGGCGATGGCTCCGCCCCCCTCCCCGCAGCCGTTGGGCCGGCCCCCGGGCCCCGGCCGGCCCGCCCCCCGGGCGGGCATCTTCGGCCTCCCGGCCGCCCCCGCCTCCGTGGCCCTGGCCCGCGGCCATGTCCGCGGCCTCCTGGAGGAGTGGGAGTTCGGCCCCGAGACCTGCGACAACGCCGTTCTCGTCACCTCGGAACTGGTCACCAACGCGGTGATGCACACGGCGAGCGACCGCATCGTGTGCCGGCTGCGCACGGACGGTGACCGCATCCGTGTCGAGGTCGAGGACGAGAGCCGCGGCCCCACCCTGCCCGAACAGCGCATCTCCCGCCCCGACGACCAGGGCGGCCGGGGTCTGATGCTGGTCGGCGTGCTCAGCAGCGACTGGGGCGTACGGGACAGCCCCTACGGGCCCGGCCGCATCGTCTGGGCCGAACTGCTCCCCGAGCCCCCCGACCAGGACCTCGAGGACGCCGACGACGACTTCGACCAGGACGCCGCCCCCGTACCGGCCACGGGCCTGACCCCCATCGTCACCGCGCCCCTCTCCGCCGCTGCCTCTCCGCCCGCTTCCGTCTCCGCTTCCGTGCACGACATCCGGCCCGTCCCCCACCTGGCCGAAGGACCGCACCCGCATGAACCCTCAGCGCACCCCTGACCCGTCCCTCCGGGCCGGGCGGACCCCCGACGCATCCCTCGGGGCCCTCGGTCTGCCGATCCCCGACGACCTGTCCGGCGGACTCGGCCACGACGCGGTGGGCACCAGCCCCGAGCACGGCAGACGGATCATGGACTGTCTGCCCCGCATCGGCTGCGTCTTCGCCGACGACGACCAGTGGTGGTGGGTCGTGCCCACCGGCTCCCAGATCGGCGTGGCCTGGCCGTCCTCCACGCGGTACGCGGTCGGCGCGGCGCTCGCCGGACGGCGGGGCCCGGGCCGCCCGGCGACCGCCGGACCGCCGGTTCCCGGGCCGGCGGGCCGGGTCCGGCTGATTCACCGGCCCGCTCACGACTCGCCCTACACCCCGCCGATCCCGCTGTACTTCCTCACCTGCCGTCTCGCGGGCATCACCCCGCAGTGGTCGCTGGCCGCCGTGGGCTGAACCGTCCGCCGCCGGGTACCCGGGAGGTTCCGGTTGCGCCGAGACGGTGGGGATGGCAGGACGGTAGGACCATGAACACAGACAGCGACAGCACGATCCCGCGCGAGGTCTTCTCCACCGACTCGGTCTTCGGGGCGCCGTGCTGGGTGAGCCTGACGACGCGCGACCTCGACGCCGCCGAGGCGTTCTACGCGGCCGTGTTCGGCTGGACCTTCCGCTCGGGCCGGCTCGGCGACAAGTTCCGTACGGCCCTGGCGGGCGACGTGCCCGTCGCCGGGCTCGCCGCCGTCGCCTCGATGTACCGGATGGCGGTCGCCTGGACGCCGTACTTCGCCGTGCCGAGCGCGGACGAGGCGGTGGCCCGCAGCCGGGAGCGCGGCGGGACGACGGCGGTCGGCCCCATCGCCTTCCCGCCCGGCCGCGCCGCCCTCCTCGCCGACCGCGACGGCGCCGTCTTCGGCATCTGGGAGGGCCGGCTCGCCACCGGCTGGGAGGAGTGGCGCAAGGCCGCCCCGGCCTTCGTCCGCCTGCACACGAGGGACGCGTTCGACGCGGCGATCTTCTACGGCGAGGTGCTGGAGTGGGCGACCGGGCGCGAGGGGTGCTGCGAGGTGCAGTACGACGGGGCGGAGGTCGTTCTGCGCAGCGGGGGAGAGGCGGTGGCCCGCATCCACTCCGGCGCGATCGGCGCGGCCCCGGACCCGGCCATCCGCCCCCACTGGCAGGTCCACTTCACGGTGGACGACGTCGAGGCATGCGTGGCCGCGGCGCGGGCGCACGGCGGAGGGGTGGTGCGCCGGGACCCCGGCACCCGGGAGGCGGTCCTCACAGACCCCGACGGCGCGCGCTTCACGGTGACGGGGGGACGGGGGTAGCCCCCCGGTTGTTCCGCCGGCGGAACACCTTGCGGCGCGGCTCCTGCTCCGGCACCCACCCGAACATCAGGCACGCCCCGGCCAACCCCAGCAACAACCCCACCAGAAACCCACCGAGGTTCGACGTCAACCACGTCCCCAGCGTCGACAACGCCCCCACCACCGAATAGAACAACCGCTGCCCGGGACTCACCAGCGCCAGCACCCCGCACAGCACCATCACCGACGGCAGCAGATACCCCGCCACCCCCTGCATCCCGACATGCAGCACCACCTTCAACGACGCCTTCTCCGTCAGCAGGATCTCCCCGCCGGCCAGCGCCAGCAGCACCCCGCCCCAGAACGGCCGCCGCGCCCGCCATCGCCGGAACCGGCTGTCACCACCACCGGAAGCCACGTCAGCACCCGGAGTCGGAGAAGCGCATCCTCAGCCCCGGCAACTTGAAGACCCCCGCCGTCGTGGCGTAGTTGGTCTGCCGCAGGTTGTTGATGTGCACGGTGTCGGCCTGCTGCCCGAACACCCCCGGCTTCCCCCGCACCCCCGCCTTGGTCATGGTGTTCGCGTCGTTGCCGATCTCGATGTTGTCGAACGCCGCGTCGCCCGACAGCTGCGTCGAGTCGGTGGTGAGGTCCTGGGCGGTCACCTTGTCGTCCCCGCCCCCCGCCGTGATCAGCAGGTTCGTGCCACCGAGGTCCACGCTCTGACAGAGCTTGGTGAGCGTCGCCCTCTTGATCGCGGAGGTGATGACCAGCACCTGCCCACCGGTGTCGCCGGTGTTGGGGCTGCCCTCCGCCATGTTGTCCAGATCGCCGAACTGCTCGAACCCCGTGCCGTCGAGCTCGGTCGCGGTGACCGTGAACGGCATGCCGGAGATGAAGAACTGCACACCCAGCGCACCCTGGGCGGTGGCGACGATCAGCCCCGCGGCGATCGCGGTGGCCGGCACCGCCATCACGGCGGCGCGACGCAGCCGGACCCGCCCCCGTCTCCCGGGCCCGGCGGGCCCGCCCTCCAGGGGCGCGGGCCGGGAACCCGCGGGTCCCGAGCCGCCCGTGTCGCCCGTGCTGTCAGTGCTGTCAGTGCTGTCCGGGTTGTCCGTGGACGAGGTCATGTCTGCTCCTGGGCACAGTCAATGCGGATGGAACCGGATTCACTGGCGCGTTGTCCTGGCGCGGACAGCGCCTGCCGCGCACGCCTCCTCACACCTCCCGGCGTGCACAAGGGCTTGCTCGTTACGCGGCAGTAGCCATCAAGGAAGTTACCGATGGTTACACCGAGGGGTCAAGGGAGCTGTGGCAGAAGGATGTTGATTGTGGTGATCATGTGTCGGCGGCTGCCGCGCCCGTCCGCCCCGCCCCCGCCGCTGACCTGCGCCCCCGCCCCGCACGCACCGGCCGAGGCGGCGAACTTCCGCGCACACCCTTGACGTTGACGATTCATCAGGTCTACAACTGCCTCTGTTTTCCTCCGGATCCGTGGCGCCGGATCCGTCCGCACGGCGCACGTCACTCTCCCGGCCCGTCTCTCAGGGCGTAGGTGACACCTCTGCCGCGCCGTGCGGTGCACGGATCCTTCACACAGCTCACGGCTCACAGCTCACGCGATCCGCGTTTCCCGCGGCACCGGCACGGCCCGCACTCTCCCCCTGTCCGCGGCCCGTGCCGGGTCCGCCCTGCCGCCGCCGGCCCCGTCACACGTACGGAGAAGGCGTGTCACGGGCCGGCGGCGGTGACCCTCCTCGCACCTCCCCCCACTCCGAGAAGAGGCATTCCGATGCGTACGACCCGCACCCGTACCCTCCTCGCCCTCGCCGGCGCCGCCACGGCCCTCGCGCTGTCCGCGGCCTCGCCGGCCGCCGCGGCCGACACCGTCCTCACCACCGGCGGCGCGGGCGGCGACGCCGTCGCGGTCGGCGACGTGCTCAACGCGTCGCTCGCCAGTGGTACGTCGGCCACGCTCTACTCCAGCGCCACCGGCACCAGCGGGGTCTCCTGCACCTCGTCGGCCTTCACCGCCGCCGTCACCGGCAACCCGGCGGCGCCGGGCACCGCGACCGAGTCGCTGACCGGGCAGACGTTCGACGCGAGCACCTGTTCCAGCAACGTCTTCGGCGTGACGGGGGTGACGAGCGTCGCGGTCGACAACCTCCCGTACGACACGACGGTGACGTCGGACGGGGTGGTGACCGTGACCCCGCGGGCCGGGTCCACCATCCAGACCACGGTGAAGCTGCGCACGCTGCTCGGCAGCATCACGTGTGTCTACCAGGCGGCGAGCCTGGACGGGACGGTGGACGAGGGCGCGAACGGGATCGCCTTCAGCGCGCAGCACTTCACGAAGGTCTCCGGGTCGTCGCTGTGCTTCGCCGACGGCTACTTCACGGCGACGTACGCCCCCGTCACCGACACGACCCAGCCCGGCTCCCCGACGGTCTACGTCAACTGACCCAGGGTTTCCCCGCGCCCCTGTCAGGGGCGCGGGGAACTGCGCACGGGGTCAAAGGGGCGGAGCCCCTTGAGGACGGGAAGGGTAGGGGCGGCGGGGGCGAAAAACATCTCACGCCGCTAGCGTGGGCGGATGCCGAGTCAGACGCCCTCACCGCCGGCTTCGCCGGCCCCGCCGGTGTGCACCGGATGCGGCACGCCCACCCGCCCCGTCGCCGAAGCCGTCGCAGACCCCGCCTCCCTCCACGACGGCCTCACCGACCGCCTCGCCAAGGCCCCCGCCACCGCCTCCCGGGGCACCACCACCCTGCACGCCGTAGAGGGCCTGATCATGGCCGGCGTAGGGCTCGCCCTCGCCCACGGCGGCCTGACGGGCCACACCACCGTGCACACCGTCGGCGGCACCCTCCTCACCCTCCTCGCCCTCGCCGGCACCGCGCTCGTCGTCCGCAACGAGAGCCGCGGCCGCGCCACCGTCACCGTCGGCGAGCCCCGCGCCGACGCCCTGTGGCAACCGGCGTACCACTGCCCCGGCTGCGCGTCGGTCTCCTGCCCCGGCGGCGAACCGTGGCAGGGTCGGCTGACGCCGGAACAGTTCAGGAAACTGGTGTGGACCGAGGCGGGATACGGCGGGGAGCTGGAGGAGAGGGCCCGCACGGCCGTCGTGCCGCCCGGGACGCTCCCCCGCCCCCGAGGAGCACAGGACCATGTCTGAGCGTCGTGAGGCCGCGGCCGCGACCGCCGCCACCCCCGCTCCCGTGATCGTCAGCGACGACCCCGCCTCCTTCCCCCACGGCGTCCTGGCCGAGCGCCACCCCGCGCTCGTCGCCCGCGTCCTGGACACCGTCCCGTACGGCCCGGCCGAGCGCGCCGCGCTCACCGCGCTGCTCGACAACCACCTCAAGGGCGTCGTCGAACCGCCCGAGCCCGACGCCCCGGGCGCCGAGCGCTGGACGGAGGAGTGGGGGCTGCCCGCGCACCTCGGCCGCTCCTGGTTCGCGGCGCCGTTCCTGTGGGCGGAGAGCTACTTCTACCGCCGCCTCCTCGACGCGCTCGGTTACTTCGGCACCGGCCCCTGGCGCGGCGTCGACCCGTTCCGCCCCTTCAAGCTCGCCGAACTCGACAGCCCCGGGACCGACGAGGAACTCGCCGCCCTCGACGCACTCGCCGGCCACCCGCCGGCCGAGCGGGCCACCGCCCTGCTGCACGGCTCCCTCTGGGGCAACCGGGCCGACCTCGGCTTCCGGCTCTCCGTCGAGAGCGGCCACGGGACGGGGACCTCCGGGGCGACGGGGATCTCCGGGGCAACGGGCGCCTCCGGGACGACGGGCGCCTCCGGGGCGACGCGCGACGCCCGGCTCGTCGCCGACGACAGCGAGGCCCTGTGGTCCCTGTTCCCCGTCTCCACCCTCTGCCTGGTCGCCGACAACGCCGGCCGCGAACTCGTCCCCGACCTGCTCCTGATCGACCACCTGCTGCGCCACGGCGGCGCCGAACGGGCCGTGCTGCACGTCAAACCGCACCCCTACTACGTGTCCGACGCGACCACCGCCGACGTCCTGGACGCCGTCGGCCGGCTGCACCGCGCCCCCGGCGAGGCGGGCGACGCGGGGCGTCGGCTGTGGTCGGCGCTGGCCGGCGGACGGCTCGCGCTGCGCGCCCACCCGTTCTCCTGCGCGCCCCTGCCGTACGCCGACATGCCCGACGACCTGCGCCGCGAGTTCGCCGCCGCCGACCTCACGCTCCTCAAGGGCGACCTCAACTACCGTCGCCTGGTGGGCGACCGGCTCTGGCCGCCGACCACCCCGTTCGACCGGCCGACCGCGTACTTCCCCGGCCCGGTCGCGGCGCTGCGCACCCTGAAGTCCGACGCGATCACCGGACTCGACCCGCACACGGAGACCACCCTCGTCGAGGCGGAGGGACAGCGCTGGCGCACCAGCGGGGCGCACGCGCTGATCCAGGTGCGCCCCTGACGAGCTCCGCACCACCCCTGACAACCCCCGCACCACCGCTTCACGCGATGGTGTGATCATGTTCCGCCGTCCGGATGCGCGGGCGGGCCGCTGGGCAGGACCCGGCCATGACGCAGCCGTTCCACCTCCCGCACTTCTACATGCCGTATCCCGCGCGGCTCAATCCCCACCTCGACGAGGCACGCGCGCACTCGACCGCCTGGGCGCGCGAGATGGGCATGCTCGAGGGCTCCGGCGTCTGGGAGCAGTCCGACCTCGACGCCCACGACTACGGCCTGCTGTGCGCGTACACGCACCCCGACTGCGACGGCCCCGCCCTCTCCCTGATCACCGACTGGTACGTGTGGGTGTTCTTCTTCGACGACCACTTCCTGGAGCTGTTCAAACGCACCCAGGACCGCGCGGCCGGCAAGGCGCACCTGGACCGGCTCCCGCTGTTCATGCCGGCCGACCCCGAAACCCCCGTGCCCGAGCCGGAGAACCCGGTCGAGGCGGGCCTCGCCGACCTGTGGGCCCGTACGGTCCCGGCGATGTCGGCCGACTGGCGCCGCCGCTTCGCCGTCGCCACCGAGCATCTCCTCAACGAGTCCCTGTGGGAGCTGTCCAACATCAACGAGGGGCGGATCTCCAACCCCGTCGAGTACATCGAGATGCGCCGCAAGGTCGGCGGCGCCCCCTGGTCCGCCGGACTCGTGGAGTACGCCACCGCCGAGGTCCCCGCGCGCGTGGCCGGGTCACGCCCGCTGCGGGTCCTGATGGAGACGTTCTCCGACGGCGTCCATCTGCGCAACGACCTCTTCTCCTACCAGCGCGAGGTCGAGGACGAGGGCGAGCTGAGCAACGGCGTCCTCGTCCTGGAGACGTTCTTCGGCTGCACCACGCAGGAGGCCGCCGAGACGGTCAACGACATCCTGACCTCCCGGCTGCACCAGTTCGAGCACACGGCACTGACCGAGGTGCCCGCCCTCGCCCTGGAACACGGGCTCGCACCCGACGAGGTCGCGGCGATCGCGGCCTACGCGCGCGGGTTGCAGGACTGGCAGTCCGGCGGCCACGAATGGCATCTGCGTTCCAGCCGCTACATGAACGAGGGCGCCGTCGAGGCCCGCCGCCCCTTCGGCATGCCGGGCATCGGCACCTCCGCCGCCGATGTGCGGGGGCTGCTCGCCGACGCCGGCGTCGAGCGGCTGCGCGCCTACACGCACGTGCCGTTCCAGAAGGTCGGCCCGTCCCGCATTCCCGAGATCCGCATGCCGTTCACGCTCCGGCTCAGCGAGCATCTCGACGGCGCCCGGGCCCGGCTGCTGCCCTGGGTGTTCGAGAGGGGCATGCTCTCCGAGGGCGTCTGGGACGAGGACAAGCTCGCCTCCTGCGATCTGCCCCTGTGCGCCGCCGGCCTCCACCCCGACGCCACGCCCGAGGCGCTCGACGTCGCCTCCCAGTGGCTCGCCTGGGGCACCTACGGCGACGACTACTACCCCCTGATGTACGGCCACCGCCGTGACCTCGCCGGGGCGAAGCTGTGCACGGAGCGGCTGTCGGCGTGCATGCCGGTCGACGGTGAGCCGGTGCCGGTGCCCGTCAACGCGCTCGAACGCTCCCTGATCGACCTGTGGGGGCGCACGACGGCCGGCATGGACCTCGACCAGCGCCGTACGATGCGGCGCTCGGTCGACGTGATGACGGCGAGCTGGGTCTGGGAGCTGTCCAACCAGATCCAGCACCGCGTCCCCGACCCCGTCGACTACCTGGAGATGCGGCGGGACACGTTCGGCTCCGACCTCACGAAGAACCTGTGCCGGATGGGGCATGCGCCCAATGTGCCGGCGGAGGTGTACACGAGCGGGCCGATCTGCTCGCTGGAGAACGCGGCGATGGACTACGCGGTCCTTCTCAACGACGTGTTCTCGTACCAGAAGGAGATCGAGTACGAGGGGGAGATCCACAACGCGGTCCTCGTCGTGCAGAACTTCTTCCAGTGCGGGTACGCGGATGCGGTGCGGGTGGTCGGGGATCTGATGAACCAGCGAATGGAGCAGTTCGAGCACGTCTCGGCGCACGAACTGCCAATTCTGTACGAGGACTTCGACCTCTCCCCGGAGGCGCGGGCGACGGTGGAGGGCTATGTGGTCCAACTCCAGAACTGGATGTCCGGCATCCTCAACTGGCATCAGCACGTCCCCCGCTACCGAGCGGACTACCTGGCCCGCCGAGCCCACGGCTTCGTTCCGGACCGGGTCCCGGCCCTGCCGGCGTAGCCGCGTAGCCGCATCGAGCCCTTCCGGGGCGCGGATCCGCTCGCATCCCGCCCCGCCGGGAGGCAGGATGGCTGGAGTGGACCTTGGAGGGACGATGGCCGCTGCCCCGGGAAGTGACCCCGCGTCGTTCGACGCCGCCGACTACGCCGCCCGTATGCACCGCACCGCACACGCCGCCGCCGAGGCCGGGCTCGACGGCGTACTGATCGCACCCGGGCCCGACCTGCTGTGGCTGACCGGGTACCGGCCGGTGGAGACCGAGCGGCTCACCCTCCTCGTGCTGCGCGCCGGTCAGGACCCCGTCCTGGTGGTGCCGACCCTGGAGGCCCCCGACGCGGCCGGCGCCGCCGGCGGCCCCGCGCTCACCCTGCGGGACTGGACCGACGGCCAGGACCCGTACGAGGCCGCCGGCGCGCTCCTGAAGCCCGCCGGCCGCTTCGGGATCAGCGACAACGCCTGGGCGATGCATCTGCTCGGCCTGCGCCGCCGGCTGCCGGAGTCCGACCACGTCGCGCTCACCGAGGCGCTGCCGATGCTCCGCGCCGTCAAGGACGCCGCCGAGCTGGAGCGGCTGGCCGCGGCGGGCGCGGCCGCGGACGCCGCGTTCGAGGAGATCCGCGAGGTCGCCTTCGCCGGCCGCCGGGAGCGGGAGGTCGCCGCCGACCTGGACGCGGCGCTGCGCCGCCACGGTCACGCCCAGGTCGACTTCACCATCGTCGGCTCCGGCCCCAACGGCGCCAACCCGCACCACGAGGCCGGCGACCGCGTCATCGCCCGCGGCGACATGGTCGTCCTGGACTTCGGCGGCCTCAAGCACGGCTACGGCTCCGACACCACCCGCACCGTCCACGTCGGCGAGCCCACCGACGAGGAGCGCCGCGTCCACGACATCGTGCGCGAGGCGCAGGAGGCCGGGTTCCGGGCGGTGCGGCCGGGCGCCGCCTGCCAGGACGTCGACCGGGCCGCCCGCGAGGTCATCGCGGAGGCCGGCTTCGGCGAGCACTTCATCCACCGCACCGGGCACGGCATCGGCGTCACCACGCACGAGCCGCCGTACATGATCGAGGGCGAGGAGCAGCCGCTCGTCCCCGGGATGTGCTTCTCGGTCGAGCCCGGCATCTATCTTCCGGGCCGGTTCGGGGTACGCATCGAGGACATCGTGACGGTCACCGAGGACGGCGGCCGGCGGCTGAACCACACCGAACGGGAGATGGTGCTCGTCGACTGACCCGCACGGCACGGCGGCCGCCCGGCCACCGGGAGCGAAGCCGCACCACCGAAGCCCGCACCACCGAAGCCCGCACCACCCAAGCCCGCACCACCGAGTCCCGTACCAGCGAAGCCCGTACCCCCGAGACGACGGCGCGACGACCATGACCCAGGCACCCACACCGACGGCGGACACCGTACGGCGGCTCGTCGGCTCCCTGTTCAAGGAGGCGTCCCAGGAGGCGTCCATGGGAGCGGCCGAGACGGCCGGCGGCCCCGACGTGCGGCCCGTCACCGAGGGCGGCGCCGGCGACAGGTGTGCCGTCTGGTGGGTCGGCGCCCGGCATGTGCTCCGGCTGGCGCCCGACCGGGAGGCCACCGCGCGCGGGCGGCGCGAGCTGCGCCTGCGCGACCTGGTCCGGCCGTACGTCCCCCTCGCCGTGCCCGCCAGCGTCGCCCACGGCGAATGGGCACCCGGCCTCGCGTACACCCTCGACACCCGGCTGTCCGGCACCGGCGCCGAGGACCGGGCCGTCTCCGCCGTCGGCGAGGCCGACCTCGCCGCGCTGCTCACCGGAGTGCGCGAGGTGCCCGTACGGCAGGCGGAGACGCTCGGTGTGCCGCGCCGGGCGGCACGCTCCCTGGAGGCGCTGCGCAGGTCCGCGGGCGGTGCCGCCCGGCGGCTCGGCGAGGCCGACGAGTTCGATCCGGCCCGGCTCGCCCCGTTCACCGCCACCGCCGCCGCCCAGCTCGCCTCGCAGCCGGGGGTACCGGTCCTCGTCCACCACGGGCTCACCGGCGCACACCTCCTGGTCGGCGAGGACGGCCGGGTGCGCGGGGTGCTCGGCTGGGGCGACGCGGTGACCGGCGACCCCGCCGAGGACATCGCCGGGCTCGCCCGCGCGGTCGGCGCCCCCGCCGCCGTACGCGCCGCGACCCTCGCCGGCTACGGCCCCCGCCCCTGTCTGCGCGGCCTGTGGCTGGCCCGCTGCGACGCCCTGCTCGACCTCGCCGCCCGCCTCGACGCCCCCGCGGGCGATCCGCTGCCCCTGCTCAGGCACCGTCTGCGCCGCGCCTGGGAGCCGATCCTCCTGGAACGCGTCACGGACCTGCCGGGAGCGACGGGGCCGTAGAACCCGGGGCCGTAGAACCCGGGGCCCCCGAAACTCTCACTCCCGCAGCAGGACGGCGGCCGACTCGCCCGGCAGCGTCACGGCCCCGTCCGAGTCCGGCGCCGCCACCGGCTCCCACGCGGCCAGGACACGCGCCCCGCGCACGCCCAGCGGGACGCGCACCGGCTCCGCGCCCAGGTTGACCGCCACACGGACGTCGCCGCGGCGGAAGGCGAGCCAGCGGGCCGCCTCGTCGAAGGTGACCTTCACGTCGGACAGATCGGGGTCGGTCAGGTCCGGCTGCGCGTGCCGCAGCGCGATCAGCTCCCGGTACCAGGCCAGCACGCGCGCGTGCACGCCGCTGTCCGGCTCCGACCAGTCGAGGCAGGAGCGGTCCCGGGTGGCGGGGTCCTGCGGGTCGGGCACGTCCTCCTCGGCCCAGCCGTGTGCCGCGAACTCCCGCCGCCTGCCGTTGCGCACGGCCGCCGCGAGCTCCGGATCGGTGTGGTCGGTGAAGAACTGCCAGGGCGTGCCGGCCGCCCACTCCTCGCCCATGAACAGCATCGGCGTGAACGGCGCGGTCAGCATCAGCGCCGCCGCGCAGGCCAGCAGCCCGGGGGAGAGGGAGGCGGCGAGCCGGTCGCCCTGGGCGCGGTTGCCGACCTGGTCGTGGGTCTGGGTGTAGCCCAGCAGCCGGTGCGCGGGCAGGCGCGTACGGTCCAGCGGGCGGCCGTGGGAGCGGCCCCGGAACGTCGAGTACGTGCCGTCGTGGAAGAAGCCGTGGGAGAGGGTCTTGGCGAGCGCGGCGAGCGGGGCGCGCGCGAAGTCCCCGTAGTAGCCCTGCGCCTCGCCGGTCAGGGTGGTGTGCAGGGCGTGGTGGAAGTCGTCGTTCCACTGCGCGTGCAGCCCGAGGCCGCCCTCGGCGCGCGGGGTGATCAGCCGGGGGTCGGCGAGATCGGACTCGGCGATCAGGAACAGCGGCCGGTCCAGGTCGACGGCGAGCGCGTCGACGGCGGTGGACAGCTCCTCCAGGAAGTGGCACGCGCGCGTGTCGTGCAGCGCGTGCACGGCGTCCAGGCGCAGCCCGTCGAGCCGGTAGTCGCGCAGCCAGGCCAGCGCGCTGCCCAGCAGATAGGCGCGCACCTCGTCGGAGCCGGGCGCGTCCAGGTTGACGGCGACGCCCCAGGGCGTGTGGTGGGTGTCGGTGAAGTACGGGCCGAACGCGGGCAGGTAGTTGCCGGACGGGCCGAGGTGGTTGTGCACCACGTCCAGGACGACGCCCAGGCCCAGCTCGTGCGCCCGGTCGACGAACCGCTTGAGCGCCTCGGGGCCGCCGTACGGCTCGTGCACGGCCCACAGGGAGACGCCCTCGTACCCCCAGCCGTGCCGGCCGGGGAAGGGGCACAGTGGCATCAACTCCACGTGCGTGACGCCGAGTCCGACGAGGTGTTCCAGCCGGGCCGCGGCCGCGTCCAGGGTGCCCTCGGGGGTGTACGTGCCCACGTGCAGCTCGTACAGGACCGCGCCCGGCAGCCCGCGCCCCGGCCAGGGGGCGCGCCAGTCGTACCGGTCCTGGTCGACCACCGCGCTGAGCCCGTCCGGGCCGTCGGGCTGCCGGCGGCTGCGGGGATCGGGCAGCACCGGGCCGCCGTCCAGGGCGAACCCGTACCGTGTGCCGTCATCCGCCGGTGCCTCGGCGCGCCACCAGCCGGCGCGTTCCGGATCGGGCGCCATCGCGTGCGCGGCGCCGTCGCAGTGGAGCGTCACCCGGTCCTCGGCCTGTGGTGCCCACACCTCGAACTGCACGGACGGTTCCCCCTCGTCAGTCGTTCCCGCTTGCCGTTCTCGTCTGTCGTTCGTCCCGCTTCGCCGTCTGTGGCGCGGTCCGTCCATGGTGCGTCACGGACGATCAATCCGCTCCGGAACCCACCCTTTTGACACGCCGGACGGCCCCGACGGACACACGGGCGAGTGGACGAGGGCATTCCGGGGGCTCGCTGGACACCCCGGCGCCGCTGTCCGACAATCACCCTCGTGACGTCGTCCTTCGAGTTCCCCACGTACCCCGCGCGGCTGTCGGACGCCGACCGTGACCGGGCGCTGAAGGTGCTCCGTGACGGCGTCGCCCTCGGCCGCATCTCGCACGACACCTTCATCCGGCGCATGGAACTCGCGCTCACCGCGCGCGTCCCCGACGAACTGGCCGCGCTCACCGCGGACCTGCCGCCCCGCAAGCCGCTGTCGCGGCTCGTCTACGGCGGCGTCGAGGCGCTGTCCGGCTTCACGGTGAAGCTGCGCCGGGCCTGGCTGTCCGAGCGCCTGCCGAAGCTGCCGCTGCCGCGGCCGGAGCGGACGTACCCGCTCCGCATAGGCCGCGACCCGGCGAGCGGACTGCGCCTGAGCCACGAGTCGGTCTCCCGCGTCCACGCGGAACTCAGCCGCCAGGGCGGCCTGTGGGTCCTGCGCGACCTCGGCTCCACGAACGGGACGTCCGTGAACGGCCGCCGGGTGATCGGAGCGGCGGTCGTGCGCGACGGTGACCTGGTCACCTTCGGCACGGTGATGTTCCGACTGGCGTCGGAAACGTCCTGAGACGCTTTGCGGGAGAGCTCGGGGGCTTCTGCGGTTCGGCGGCTGCGGGCGCGTCGTGGCTTGTCGCGCAGTTCCCCGCGCCCCTATTAGAGGCGCGGGGGACTGCGCAATCTTTCAGGGGGATCCGGGGGCGCAGCCCCCGGGGACGGGAAGGGCAGGGGCGGCGGGGGCGAAAAACCTGGGGTGCGGCCCCGTTGACGTGGGTACGGATCGTGACTGAATGTAGAGGCCCGCTGCACAACACGTAAAACCGACGGAGTCACCCCGCGGAGGTGCGCCCTGCCCACGCTCCGCCGCTACCCCACCGTCGACGCCCTCGCCACCCACGCCGCCGCCCTCGCCGCCCACCACCCCCGCGCCGCCCGCCTCCGCCACGCCGGCACCTCCCGCGCCGGCACCCCCCTCTGGCTCCTCTCCGTCGGCCACGGCCCCCGCCACGCCCTCGTCGTCGCCGGCCCGCACGCCAACGAACCCGTCGGCGGCGCCACCGCCCTCCGCCTCGCCGAACGCCTCCTCACCGGCCCCCCACCGGCCGGCGACGACGCCGACGTCACCTGGAACTTCCTGCTCTGCCTCGACCCCGACGGCGCCCGCCGCAACGAGGCCTGGCTCTCCGGCCCGTACACCCTCGGCCACTACTTCCGGAATTTCTTCCGCCCCGGCTTCACGGAACAGCCCGAATGGCTCCCCGACGGCGCCGACCGCGCCGCCCTCCCCGAGACCCGCACCCTTCTCGCCCTCCAGGACGAGCTGCGCCCCTTCTTCCACTGCTCGCTGCACGGCGTCGACGTCGGCGGCGGCTTCGTCGAGCTCACCCGCGACCTGCCCGGCCTCGCCCGGCGCGTCGCGCACGCCGCCGCCCGCCTCGGCGTCCCGCGCGAACTGGGCCCGTACGACACCCTGTACTGGCCCAGCCTCGGCCCCGCCGTCTACCGCATCCCGCCCCCGCGCCGCGGCGATCTCGCCGCCGCCATCACCGAGGCCGCCGTCGAGTCCACCTGGTACCACCCGCACCGCTACGGCACGGCCACCGCCGTCGTCGAGGCGCCCATGTGGGGGGTGCCCGCGGTGGCGGACGCCTCTCCCGCCGCCGACCCTGAAACGTTTCTGCGCACCGTCGCCCACACCCTGCGCCACGACACCCGGCTCCTCGACGGCATCCTGGCCCGGCTCCGCCCCCACCTGGCCGGCGTCCCCGACGCCGACCGGCTGCTCGCCCCGGTGGACGACTATTTACTGGTCAGCCCCGGCCTGGCCGACTCCTGGGACCCCGATGTGCACGACCCCGCGGCCCGGCCGCTGCCGGTGTGCGACACCGCCCATCTGACCGCGCTCGGCATCTCGGGCCGCCGGGTCGCCCTGCGCACCGCCGGACTGCTGCACCGCCTCGCGACGGCCGCCGGACCCGCCGCGGCCGGGCTGCTGCCGCGCCTGGACGCGCTCATCGACGGCTGGTGCGCGGAGTACCGCGACCACTACGGGGCGCGCTGGATCCCGGTCGCCCGCCAGGTGGAGTACCAGTCGCGCGTGGTCCTCGCCGCCTGCCGGCTGGCCGCGCGGCGGCCCGCGGAGCGGCCACCGGCGGCCGGGCGTGCGGCGGCGGAGGACCGGCGGCCGGCCCCGGTGCCGCCGCCCGCGGACGCCCGGCCCCGAACGGGTGAGCCGGAGTGGGGCGCGGGCGCCGCCGTGCCGATGCACAGGGAATGACGAGAACGACCACCGCGCTCCACGCCGCCCTGCTCGCCGCCGTCACCCTGCTGACCGCGGCCCCCGCCCACGCCGGCACCGCGCGGCACGACCACGGCGACCATCTCTATCTGACCCTGACCCGCGGCGACGCCCGCTCCCACGACACCAGCGGCACCCTCCTGCTGTGCGACCCGCCCCAGGGCCACGCGCACGCCGGCCGCGCCTGCGCCGAACTCGCGGCGGCCGGCGGCGACCTCGGCCGCATCCCGCGGCGGGACACGTACTGCCCGATGGTCTACGCCCCGGTGACGGCGGCGGCCCGGGGGGAGTGGGACGGCCACCGGGTGGAGTACGAACGCACGTTCCCCAACCGGTGCGTGCTCGACGCCCGCACGGGCGCGGTCTTCGCGTTCACCGACGAGCTCCCCCCACTGCCCGACCGCCCGGTCCCGGGCCTGCCGCAGGGCCCCGTGCCGGGACTGAACTGACCGAAGGGCGGGCCCCACCCGCCACCGACCGCGGGCCGCGCCCCGTTCACTCGCCCCCGGTCCGCTCCAGCAGCGCCACCGGCAGCGGCGAGAACAGCTCCGCCACGCGGACCCGGCCCTCGAACCGCCGCTCCGGGGCGAACACGTCGCTCCAGCGGCCCGGCGGCAGCGGCAGCACCGTCTCCCGCCAGCCGCCCGCCTCCGCGAGCCGCAGCGACAGCCGGGTGACCGCGGTGAGGACCCGCCCGGAGCGCGTGAACGCCAGGCAGTGCGCCGCGCCCGGCCCCTCCGCCCACAGCGGGGCGTATGTCGCCGACGCGCCGAACAGCTCCGGACGCCGGGCGCGCAGCCGCAGCGCGGCCGTGGTGACGGCCTCCTTCGCCGAGGCACCCTCCTGCGGCGCGAACGGCGCCCGGTTGTCCGGGTCGACCAGCGCCCGGTACTCGCCCTCGGCGCCCTGGTAGACGTCCGGCACGCCCGGCATCGTCAGCTGGGTCAGGGCGGCGCCCAGGACGTTGGCCCGGATGTGCGGGGCGAGTTCGGCACGGAACTCCGTCACGTACCGCCCGGCGGCCCCGCACGGGCCCTCGGCCACGAAGGCGGCGACCTTCTCCTCGTACCCGGCGTCCTGCTCGGTCCAGGAGGTACGCAGCTTCGCCTCCCGCACATGCTTGAGCAGCGCCTGACCCAGCCGGTCCGCGTCCGGGACGCCGAGCCCCAGCAGGGTCTGCCACGCGGCCCAGGCCAGGGCGCCGTCGGGCGCCCCGGGGCCGGCCGCGGCCGCCTCGGCCAGCACCCCGGCCCAGCGCTCCGGGCACTCGGTGAGCACGGCGATCGCCGCCCGGACGTCGGCGCTGCGCTTGGTGTCGTGGGTGGACAGCACGGTCCCGGTCAGCGGCCAGTCGCTCTGCAAGCGGGTGCAGTACGCGTGGAAGTCGCCGGGGGAGAGGCCGGGCGCGCCCGGGTCGCCGCCGACCTCGTTGGCCGACAGCAGCGGCACGTACCGGTAGAACGCCGTGTCCTCCACCGACTTGGCGCGCAGCGCGGAGGCGGTCTGCGCGAACCGGGTGCGGAACTCCTCGTGCCCGGGCCCGTCCCCGGCCCGCCCCAGCGCCAGGTCCCGCACGACGCTCACCGCGTGCGCCTCCTCCGCCACCCGGAAGGCGGTACGGGCCTCGGCGGCGGCCTCCTCGGTGAGGACCGCCTCGGCGTCGGTGGAGTCGTAGGGCCGGTAGACCTCCATGCGGACCAGCAGCTCGCGCAGCGCGGTGCGCAGCGCCCAGGGGGCGTGGTCGCGCAGCGCGGGGTCCGCCGCGCCGGCGCAGACGTGCGCGGCCACCCGGGTGAGCCGGTCCACCTCGGTGGCCAGCTCGTGGTCGACGGTCTCGTACGCCGCCCGGCGCGCGGTGGCCGCCCAGTCGCCCCCGGCGTCCGGCTCCGGGGCGGCGAAGGCGCGGTAGTGGGCGAGCAGTTCCCGGGCGCCCTCAGGGTCGGTGAGGACGCCGTCGATGCGGCGCAGGGCGTCGTAGCCGGTGGTGCCGTCCACCGGCCAGGCGGGTGACAGCACCTCCCGGTCGGCGAGGATCTTCTCCACGACGGTCCACCGGCCGCCGGTCGCCTCGTCCAGCTGCCGCAGATACGCGTCGGGGTCGGCGAGGCCGTCCGGGTGGTCCACGCGCAGACCGTCGAGCACGCCCTCGTCGAGCAGCCGCAGGATCGTCCCGTGCGTGGCCCGGAAGACCTCCGGGTCCTCCACGCGGACGCCGATGAGGTCCGAGATGCTGAAGAACCGCCGGTAGTTCAGCTCCGTGCGGGCCAGCCGCCACCAGGCGGGGCGGTACCACTGGGCGTCGATCAGCCGCGGCAGCGGCAGCCCGGCGGTGCCCTCGCGGAGCGGGAAGACGTGGTCGTAGTAGCGCAGGACGTCGCCGTCGACGGTGAGGTGGTCGATCTCGGCGCCGAGCGGGTGGCCGAGGACGGGGAGCAGGAGCTGTCCGCCCTGCGCCTCCCAGTCGATGTCGAACCAGCGTGCGTACGGCGACTTCGGGCCCTCGCGCAGGACCTCCCACAGCGGGCGGTTGTGGCGCGGGGACATCGCCATGTGGTTGGGGACGATGTCCACGATCAGGCCGAGGCCGTGCTCGCGTGCCGTCGCGGACAGCGCGCGCAGGGCCGGCTCGCCGCCGAGTTCCTCCCGGACGCGGGAGTGGTCGACGACGTCGTAGCCGTGGAGGGAGCCGGGCGTGGCCTCCAGGACGGGGGAGAGGTGGAGGTGGGAGACGCCGAGCGGGGCGAGGTAGGGGACGGCTGCCTCGGCTGCGGCGAACGGGAAACCGGGCTGCAGTTGCAGGCGGTAGGTGGCCGTGGGCGGCGGTGAGGCGGGGCGCTCAGGTGTCATGGGGTCGTACGTACCCGCGTTGGCGGGTTTTGTGTCTGCGGCAGGTGGGTGGGGAGTGCGGGGGCGGGGGCGCGCGCAGGCGTTTTTCGCCCCCGCCGCCCCTACCCTTCCCATCCCCGGGGGGCTGCGCCCCCGGGCCCCCTAAAAGATTGCGCTCGCGGCGGAGCCGCACATTGACACAGCCCCGCGCCCCTTATGGAGCGCGGTGCAGCACCGTCATGCTGCGGTCCGTGAGGGTGAGGTGGTCGCCCTTTTTGAGTTTCTGGCCTTCTCCGGACGGGACGCCCTCCGGGCGGGACGTGTCGACCACCACCTGCCATTCGCCGCCCTGGCCCACCGGGACCTCGAACTCCAGGGGCTCGTGGTACGCGTTGAACATCAGCAGGAACGAGTCGTCCTGGATGCGTTCGCCGCGGGGACCCGGTTCGGAGATGGCGTCGCCGTTGAGGAACACGGTCAGGGCGCTGGCCTGGGCGGAATCCCAGTCCTGCTGGGTCATCTCGTTGCCCTCGGGGGTGAACCAGGCGATGTCCGAGAGTTCGTCGTGGGTGCCCTCCACGGGACGGCCGTGGAAGAAGCGGCGGCGGCGCAGGACCGGGTGGTCGCGGCGCAGCCAGACCATGGCGCGGGTGAACTCCAGCAGGTCGTTGTTCTCGCCGGGTTCCGGCCAGTCCACCCAGGACAGCTCGTTGTCCTGGCAGTACGCGTTGTTGTTGCCGTTCTGGGTGCGGGCCAGCTCGTCGCCGTGGCTGAGCATGGGCACGCCCTGGGAGAGCATCAGCGTGGCGATGAAGTTCCGCATCTGCCGGCCGCGCAGCGCCAGGATGTCCGGGTCGTCGGTGTCGCCCTCGGCGCCGCAGTTCCAGGAGCGGTTGTGGCTCTCGCCGTCCCGGTTGTCCTCGCCGTTGGCGTCGTTGTGCTTGTCGTTGTAGGCGACCAGGTCGTGCAGGGTGAAGCCGTCGTGGCAGGTGACGAAGTTGATCGAGGCCAGTGGGCGGCGGCCGTCGTCCTGGTAGAGGTCGGAGGAGCCGGTGAGTCGGGAGGCGAACTCCGCGAGCGCCCGCGGCTCGCCCCGCCACAGGTCGCGCACGGTGTCCCGGTACTTGCCGTTCCACTCCGTCCACAGCGGCGGGAAGTTGCCCACCTGGTAGCCGCCCTCGCCGACGTCCCAGGGCTCGGCGATCAGCTTCACCTGGGAGACGACCGGGTCCTGCTGGACCAGGTCGAAGAAGGACGACAGCCGGTCCACCTCGTGGAACTGCCGGGCCAGGGTCGCGGCGAGGTCGAAGCGGAAGCCGTCGACGTGCATGTCGGTGACCCAGTAGCGCAGCGAGTCCATGATCAGTTGCAGGACGTGCGGGGACCGCATGAGGAGCGAGTTCCCGGTGCCGGTGGTGTCCATGTAGTACTGCGGGTCGTCGGTGAGGCGGTAGTACGAGGGGTTGTCGATGCCCTTGAAGGAGAGCGTCGGCCCCAGGTGGTTGCCCTCGGCGGTGTGGTTGTAGACGACGTCGAGGATGACCTCGATGCCGGCCTCGTGCAGCGCCCGGACGGCCGACTTGAACTCGAGCACCTGCTGGCCGCGGTCGCCCCAGGAGGCGTAGGCGTTGTGCGGGGCGAAGAAGCCGATGGTGTTGTAGCCCCAGTAGTTGTTGAGCCCCATGTCGACCAGACGGTGGTCGTTGACGAACTGGTGTACGGGCATCAGCTCCAGTGCCGTGACGCCGAGTTCCGTCAGGTGTTCGATGATCGCCGGGTGGGCGAGCGCCGCGTAGGTGCCGCGCAGCTCCTCCGGCAGCTCCGGGTGGCGCATCGTCAGGCCCTTGACGTGGGCCTCGTAGATCACCGTGCCGTGGTAGCCGTGCCGGGGCGGGCGGTCGTCGCCCCAGTCGAAGTAGGGGTTCACCACGACCGAGGTCATGGTGTGCGGGGCCGAGTCGAGGTCGTTGCGCCGGCCGGGCTCGTCGAAGTGGTAGCCGTACACCTCCTCCCCCCAGTCGACCGCCCCGCTGATCGCACGCGCGTACGGGTCGAGCAGCAGCTTCGCCGAGTTGCAGCGCAGGCCGCGCTCGGGGGCGTAGGGGCCGTGCACGCGGTAGCCGTACCGCTGCCCCGGCATGACGCCCGGCAGATAGGCGTGGCGCACGAACGCGTCGGTCTCGCGCATCTCCACCGCCGTCTCGGAGCCGTCGTCGTGCAGCAGACACAGCTCGATCCGGTGGGCGGCCTCCGAGAAGACCGCGAAGTTGGTGCCGGCGCCGTCGTACGTGGCGCCCAGGGGATATGCCTCTCCGGGCCAGACCTGCATGGACACGCTCTTCCCGTAGTTCCGAACCTCAGGGTCTGTCGTCGGACCGCCGTCCGCCGGGCGCACGACGGCAGTGCGACGACAGACCCTGGGGGCGTCGACAGGTCGAGTTTCCCCGAAAAGGGGGGAACCACCCATGACTTACGCGCCTCTTACCCGGCGACCAGTGCGTACGCCGCCTATGGAGTACGCCGAACCAGTGGGGAAATCGACACTGTCTTCCCGGGCGATCCGGGGGAGCAGGGGGAAATGTGCGCAGGAAAGTGCACCGCCATCTGGGGAAGGTGGTGGCGGGCGCGGCCATCGCCGTGGCGGGAACGGCGGCGATGCTGGCCGTCACACTGCCCGGCTCGGCGGGAGCGTCCGGCAACGGGAACGGGAACGAGGGGGCCGGGGCGAGCGGCTCGGCGGCCCGGGCGGGGGCGGCCGGAGACGCGGCCGCCGTACCGCCCGGCGTCGTCGAGGACGCGCCCGTCGTGGGGAAGAAGGGTGTCGGCAGCGACCCGCTGACCGACGACGAGACCGACAGGGTGGTGCGGATCGCGAGCAACCCGCAGTCGCTCGCCCGCACCCAGAACGTCGAGGGCGACCGCGGCCCGGAGCGGCTGAGCGTGCAGCTCGCCGAGCCGGACGAGGACGAGCTGGACTCCACGAGCGCGCCGCGCCGCGCGGACGTCACGTACTACGACTACAAGAACGACACGCTCGTCACCCGGACGGTCAACCTCGACACCAGCAAGGTCGAGTCGACCGACACCCAGCACGGCGTCCAGCCGCCGCTCAGCCACGACGAGACGGTGGAGGCGGCCCGGCTGCTCATCGCCGACCCGCTCGGCGCCGGGCTCAAGGCCGACTACAAGGACGCCACCGGCAAGAAGCTGACCTCGCCCGACCAGCTCAGGCTGGACAGCATGGTCTACCGCGCCACGCCGGGCGTCCGGCCGGCCGCGCTCGACAAGTGCGGCGAGCACCGCTGCGTGCGGCTCTTCCCGAAGGTGAAGAACGGCCCGTGGATCGACAGCCGCGCCCTGATCATCGACCTCAGCACCCGCAAGGTCGCCAAGCTGCACTGACCGGGGCGGCCCGTCCGCACTGACCGGGCGGCCGGTCCGCACCCGTCCTCCGCATCTCTTCCCCAGCTTCCCTGCTGAAGGCAAGGAGTCATCTCGTCATGCGTGTGAACAGAATCAGCGGTGCCCGCAGGCGTGCCGCGGTCGGCCTGTCGGTGGCCGCGCTCGCGGCCGGCTGGACCTCGGCCGCCGGACCGGCCGCCGCACAGCCCGCCGCCCAGCCCAGGAACGCCCCCGCGGCGACCGAGGACTGCAGCGCCGCCTACCGGATCGAACAGAAGCTCTCCACCGGGACCACCTGGCGGATGTGCTGGAGCTACGAGGCCGAGGCCGGGCTCGTCCTCTCCGACGTCTCCTACCAGCCCCCCGGCGAGAGCGCCCCCATCAAGGTGCTCTCCACCGCCAAGCTCGCCCAGATCCACGTGCCCTACGACGACGGCTCGGCCGAGTACAGCGACGTCACCGGCGCCGGCTTCGGCCAGGGCCTGATGGAGATGGCGCCCGGGGAGTGCCCCGGCGGCACCATCAAGACCGTCAAGGTGCCCGAGGCCTGGGACCCCGAGCACGAGAACGTCAAGGGCCTGTGCACCACCACCCGCGCCCGCGGCCACGCCTACCGCATGCAGGCCGACACCGGGAACAAGGTGTTCCAGGAGCAGGGCAAGGACCTGCTCGTCTACACCGTCAACCAGACCGGCTGGTACGAGTACATCACCGAGTGGCGGTTCCAGGACGACGGCACCATCCACATGAACATCGGTGCCACCGGCACCCTCGCACCCGGCGACTACAACGCCACCGACGACCGCGGCTGGCCGCTCGGCAAGGGGGCCCGCGCCTACGCCACCAGCCACAGCCACAACGTCTTCTGGCGGCTCAACTTCGCCCTCGACGGCTCCTCCAAGGCCAAGGTCGAGCAGTACGACTCCAAGGTCACCGCGGCCGCGAGCGGCGACGAGGGCCCCACCAACAAGACCACCCGCACCAAGGTCACCAAGGAACTCGCGGGCGACGCGGCGAACATGCGCTGGTGGCGCGTGGTCAGCCAGAGCGGCAAGAACAAGGACCAGCACGCGCGCAGCTACGAGATCGTCCCCGGGCCCAGCGCCAAGTACTCGGGCCGCAGCTACACCAAGCACGACATCTACTTCACCCAGTACAAGAAGTGCGAGCAGTTCGCCAGCGACAACCTGCGCAACTGCGGCTCGGGGGCCGGGAAGTCGGTCGACAAGTGGGTCAACGGGGAGACCCTCAAGCACCCCATCGTCTGGGTCAACGTCGGCTTCCACCACATCGCCCGCGACGAGGACCAGCAGCCCATGCCCGTGCACTGGCAGGGCTTCTCCCTCGCCCCGCGCGACGTGACGGCCATGAACCCGCTCACTCCGGCCGAACTCGCCGATCAGAACGGCGATTACGGATCGGGTAGTTGAGAAACGAACCCTGTCCATCCGGCTGCACCGCCGACCGGTCCCGGAGTACCCTTCCTTGATCGTTGGGACGGGTTTTCCATGGGGGAACGGAAGGCGGTGCACGGGTGGGCTCGGGAGGGCTGGAGCTGCCTCCTGGTGACGAGGGTCACGAGGATCGGGGCGGCAACTCCGCGGACGTCCCACCCGGCGCGGTGTCGCTGGCCAGGCCGATGGAGCGCGGCTCCATCGGCCCGGAGCTGGACTGGAACGCCGACGCCTGGCACGAGGTGCGCACCCGCGCCCAGCGGGCCGGCCGGGCCTACATCTGGCTGAACCTGGTCGAGCAGCGGCTGCGCGCGGTCGTGGCCGCCGTGCTGCGCCCGATCTACGAACCCGTCCACGGCGACGACTGGGTCGTCGCCGCGGCCGGGCCGGCCGGCCAGGAGTGGGTGCAACGGGCCGTCGCCGTACGGGAGGTGAGCCGTCGCAAGGGCTATCTCCTCGACCCGGCCGACGACAACGTGCTCAGCTTCCTCACCCTGCCCCAGCTGCGCGAGCTGATGGTGCAGCACTGGCCCTGCTTCGAGCCGTACCTGGACGAGCGCCGCGACGTCGAACTCGCCCTGGACGAGCTGGAGGTGACGCGCAACGTCGTCTCCCGCAACCGGGCCCTGTCCGAGGCCGTGCTCGCCCAGGCCGAACGCGCCTCCGCCCGGCTCCTGGAGATCCTCGGCGCGGGCAGCGACGTGCCCTCCGCCCGCCGGCTGCCCGTCGACGCCGTCGAGGACCTGGTCGGCGACCGGTACGCCGACGTGGTCGCCGTCCACCCCGACCGGGTGCGGCTGCTGCGCCAGTTCCCCGCCGAGGACATCTTCGGCTCCGCCCGCCGGCTCGACGCCGTCGGCATCGGGCTCAACCTCCTGGTGCAGAACTTCTCCGGCCGGCGGCTGGTCCGGCTCGCCGAGTCCGGCACCCGGGTACGGCTGCTGTTCCTCAACCCCGCCTCCAGCGCGGTCAAGCGCCGCGAACGCGAACTGGGGATGAAGCGGGGCGAACTGGGGCGCTCGGTGGAGATGAACATCCTGCACATGCGGCGCGTGCGCTCCCGGTTGCGCGACCCCGACGCCTTCCAGATCCAGGTCTACGACGACACACCCCGCTTCTCCGCCTACCTGGTCGACGGCGACGGCTCCGACGGCATCGCGGTGGTGCAGTCCTATCTGCGGGGCGCCCGCGGCATGGAGACCCCGGTGATGGTGCTGCGCGGCGCCGGGCGGGTGGTGAAGGCGGACGACGTGCTGGACGGCGGACTCTTCCCCACCTACCGGGAGGAGTTCGAGACGTCCTGGGCAGATTCGCGCCCGGTGTCCTGAGTGCCCGCGAAGGGCGGGCTTGTGGTGCTCCGTCGGGACCGGTAAGCGGAATCCCGTGTTCGGATTGTCAGTGGGGCATGCGAAGGTGAGGAGCACTGGGGGAACGCACCACCACGAAGGGGGATCGCCATGGCCTGGCACCGGGAGCTGCTGATCGGCTTCGATCTGGAGACGACGGGCACGGATCCGCACGAGGCACGCATCGTCACCGGGGCGGTGATCGAGGTCAGGAACGGGGAACGGCTGGGACACCGGCAGTGGCTGGCCGACCCGGGCGTGGAGATCCCCGAGGACGCCATCGCGGT
Source organism: Streptomyces sp. NRRL F-6676 (assembly GCF_000725625.1). Taxonomy (GTDB): domain Bacteria; phylum Actinomycetota; class Actinomycetes; order Streptomycetales; family Streptomycetaceae; genus Streptomyces. Next base: position 8,409 of record NZ_JOHS01000066.1, on the reverse strand, counting down.
GCACGGCATCACCAACGAGCGCGCGACGGCCGAGGGCGCCCCGCCGGACGGGGTGGCCGACGCGATCGCCGAGGTGCTGGCCGGCCACTGGCGCGCGGGGGTCCCGGTCGTCGCCTACAACGCGGCCTTCGACCTCACGCTGCTCAGCGCGGAGTTGCGGCGCCACGGGCTGCCGTCGCTGCGCGAGCGGCTGGGCGGCGCGGATCCGGCGCCCGTCGTCGACCCCTACACCATCGACCGCCGGGTCGACCGCTACCGGCGCGGCAAGCGGAACCTGGAGGCGGTCTGCGGGGAGTACGGCGTCGTCCTCGACGCCGCGCACGACGCGACGGCGGACGCGGTGGCCGCGGCCCGGCTGGCGACGGCGATAGCCGACCGCCACCCGAAGATAGCGTCCCTCACCCCGGCGGAGCTCCACGCCCGCCAGATCGAGTGGTACGCGGACTGGGCGGCGGACTTCGAGTCGTTCCTGCGTCGCAAGGGTGCGGACGACGCGGTGGTCGACGGCCGCTGGCCCCTCCGGGAACCGGTGGCCGCGTAGCCGCGGGCAGTCGTGCCGCTAAGGGCGGCACGGGTGGGCGATGGGGGTCCCCCTGCTCGAGCGAAGCCGACAGCTTGGGGGAGGCACCTGGCCGGCGCCAGTTCGCGAAGCTTCCGTGCAGCCACCCCGGCGTGGGGCGCCTTCTAGCTCGGTACGAAGGGTTCGTTGGCGGCTGCCGGTTTCGTGTGGCCGGCCGCGCAGTTCCCCGCGCTCCTCGCGGGGCGCGCCTCGCGGTGGGCCCGTTCCACCGCCTGCCCCCAGTACGTACCGGCGACCATCAGCACCGCCCCCACCGCCATCAGCGGCGTGAGGCGGTCACCCCCGAGGGCGATCCCCACCGCCGCCGCCCACACCGGCTCGGTCCCCAGCAGCAGACTCGCCCGCCCCGCGGACGTCCGCTGCACCGCCCACGTCTGCGCCAGAAACGCGAACACACTGCAAAACAGGGCGAGATAGACCAGCTGGCCCCAGGCACCGGGCCCGGTGTGCGCGAGGACGGGCAGGTCACGGGCGGCGGGAACCAGGAACAGCAGGGAGCCGACAAGCGTCTGCACGGTCGTCAGATGCAGCGGCCGGACCGCCCGGCGCGCGGTGAGCCGGCCGACCAGGACGACATGGCCCGCACGGATCACGGCCGCCCCCAGGATCAGCAGATCGCCGGAGCGGAGCGCGTGCAGCCCGCCCGCCGACATCAGCAGCCCCACGGCCAGCACGCACAGCCCGCACGCGGCGAGGAAGGCGGGCGGCGGACCGCCACCGCGCCGGCCCACCCGGTCGAGGAGCGGGGTGAGCACGATGGTCAGGCTGATGAGGAGCCCGGCGTTGGCGGCGCTGGTGTGGGCGACGCCGTACGTCTCCACGAGCAGGACGGCCGCCTGGGTCACCCCCAGCGGCACCCCGGCCCGCAGCTCCGCCCGGCTCCAGCGGCGTGGGCCCCGGCCGGCGGAGACCAGGGCGAGACAGGCGAGCGCGGAGAGCGCGTACCGGACGAAGAGGACGAGGAGGACGGGCAGAAGGAGGGTGGCGGAACGGGCGGAGAGATAACTGGAACCCCACACGAGCGCGACCAGGAGGAGTACCGCATCGGTACGGCGGGCGTCGGTCACCGGTCCACCGTGCCCCAGCGGAACCCTGAAGCCCAGGCCCACTCTCTTCAACGATCTTTTAGCGCTCCTACAGTGTCCCTACACTGGCCACCATGGACGAACGGCAGCTGCGCATCCTGCGTGAGCTGGGCGAACTGGGCAGTGTCACGGCGGTCGCCGAGGCGCTGCTGGTGACCCCGTCGGCGATCTCCCAGCAGCTGCGCCTGCTCCAGCGGGCGATCCCGGTGCCGCTGACCGAGCGCGAGGGCCGGCGGCTGGTGCTCACCGACGCCGGGCAGGCGCTGGCGGAGGCGGCGATCGGGGTGGAGTCGGCCCTGGCCAGGGCACGGCACACGGTCGACGACTTCCTCGGCCGGCCCGACGGCGAGGTGTCGGTGGCGGCGTTCCACAGTGCCGCGTCGGCCTTCTTCCCGCTGCTGCTGCGGGGCCTGGCCGCACCGGGCGGGCCGGCGCTCGCGCTCGCCGACGAGGACGTGCCGCAGGAGGAGTTCCCGCGGCTCACCCGGGCGTACGACCTGGTCCTCGCGCACCGCCTGGACCACGCGCCGCCGTGGCCGCGCACGGTCACCGCGACCACGCTGCTGCGGGAGCCGCTCGACGTGGCGCTGCCCGCCGGGCATCCGCTGGCCGCGCGGGACGTGCTGTACCCGGACGACGTGGCCGACGAGCCGTGGATCACCGTGCACGACGGGTTCCCGGTGCTGGCCACGGTCGAGGCGGTCGCGGCGGCGGCCGGGCGGCGGGTGCGGCTGGCGCACCGGATCAACGAGTTCGCGGTGGCGGCGGAGATGGTGGCGGCGGGCGGAGGAATCGCGCTGATGCCCCGCTGGACCGGGCGTTCGCACCCGGACGTGGTCCTGCGCCCCCTCGGCGGCGTACGGGCCCGCCGCCACGTCGACGCGCTGCACCGCCCGGAGCGGGGGGCTCGGGCGGCGGTGCGTACGGTACTGACGGCTCTGCGCCAGGCAGCGCGGACGATCCGTGAGCGTGACCCGGGGTGACCGTCACGACGGCGCCCTCAGAACGGATACCACCGCACCCCGGAGTCGCCGTCGCGCAGCGAGCGCACCCGGCGGGCGAACTCCTCGCGCGCCGCCCCGTTCGCCGGCGCGTGCTGCGCCACCCACGCACAGCTCGCCGTCTCCCGCGCCCCCCGCAACACCGCGCACCCCTCCCACTCCCGCACGTCCCACCCGTACTCCCGGGTGAAGGCGTCGTACGCCTCGTCCCCCAGCCCGTACCGGTCGCGCGACAGCGCCATCACCACCAGGTCGTGCTCGCGCAGGTCCGTGGAGAACGTCTCCAGATCCACCAGCACCGGCCCGTCCGGCCCCACGTGGACATTGCGCGGCAGCGCGTCCCCGTGGATCGGCCCCGGGGGCAGCCGCGGGACGAGCGCGGCCGCGGCCGCCGCGAACCCGTCCCGGCGCTTGCGCAGATACGCCGCGTCCGCCGGATCGATCGCGTCCCCCGCGAGCCGCAGCCAGCGCTCGACGCCGCCCAGCAGCTCCCGGCGCGGCAGCGCGAGGCCGGGGTCGGGCAGGGCGTGCACCTGCCGCAGCAGTACCGCCAGATCGGCCGGTCCGGCCGGCCGGACCGCGTCCGGCAGCCGGTGCCACACGGTCACCGGATGGCCCCCGACCAGCAGCGCCTCCGGCACGGCGGCCCGTACCGCGGGCACCCCCGCGTCGGCGAGCCAGGAGGCGACGGCCACCTCGCGGCGGGCGCGGGCGGGCAGGTCCGGGTCGTCGCGGCCGACCTTGACCACCAGGTCACCGGCGGCGAACACCGCGTTCTCGCCGAGCGCGAGGAGCCGCGCCTCCCGCGCCGCCGAACCCCGGGGCGGACCACCCGCGACCGGCCCCCCGGCCGAACCGGCCGAACCAGCAGAACCCGTACTGGACAGCACGCCCGACTCGGCCAGTACCTCCCGCGCCCGCGCCTCGTCCATCGCCCGCCACCGCCTCCGACTCGTCTTCTGTGATCATTCTCGCGTCGGCAAGTGTCGCATTTCGCGGTGGCCGGGCAGGGTCGAGGGAATTTCGCGGGGGCAGGTTCCATCCACCCGGTGAAAGACCGGCGGACTTCACATCACGGTCGGGTCACTTCATAACGCTCGGATAACGCGGGGCCCACCTGACATGGGTATCGACCCGTCAGAAGCGTTGGACGGTTACCCCCCGCGGAAGGTTGTACTCACCAAATCTTGCACTCTTGGTAAGAGCGTTCTTAACGTGGGATGAACTCCAATCGAAAGCCAGGGAGTTGGCCCATGCCATCGAAACACCGGGACGTGCCCGACCTCGCCGAGGTGCGCCGTCTCGTCCAGAAGAAGCGGGACGCGTGGTGGACCGTCCTCCTCGTCGACCCGGTCGCCACACCCCTCGTGCGGCTGGTCGCGAAGCGGACGCGGATCACACCGAACCAGATCACCTGGGGCGCACTGCTGCTCGGACTCGTCGCGGCGGGCTGCTTCCTTCAGGGTGACTGGCAGTGGCTGATCATCGGCGCCGTCGTCTACCACGTCAGTTTCATCCTGGACTGCATGGACGGCAAGGTCGCCCGGCTCACCGGCCAGGGCTCGGTCTTCGGCGCCTGGCTCGACTACATCTTCGACCGCGTCCGCGTCATGGCCTGCGCCGTCGCCCTGATGGCCGGTCAGTACCACCGCACCGACGACACGCTCTACATCTGGCTCGCCGCCGCGGTGATCTTCCTCGACGGGCTGAGGTACCTCAACTCGCTCGAGATATTCAAGACCCGGCACACCATGCGCAAGCAGATCAAGGCCCGGCTGCGCGCCGCCCGGCGGGCCGAGAACGCCTCCCAGGTCGCCTTCATGGAGGACCTGCTGCGGGACAACCCCGCGGCGGACATCGAGCAGGACCTGCGCCGCGCCGCCGAGGAGGGCACCCGTGCCCTGACCGCCGAGAACGACGGGCTGCTGACCGAGGCGCAGGGCGCCGCGCTCCTGGCCGAGGCCGAGGTGCAGGACGGCAAGCCGGTCACCGGCACTGCCGTACCGGCCGCCGCCGGCGGCACCGACGGCGTCGGCACGCACATCCCCGCTCCCCGTACCCCCGGCGAGCCCGCGGCCGAGAGCACCGGGGCCACGGACGGGACCGCCGAGGAGCCCGCCGAGGGCGCCGTCGCGGACACCCCGCGCAACGCCCGGGTCATCGACCTGCACCAGGAGTTCCGTCACCGCTTCCCGGCCTATCTGCGGTTCCGTTCCTTCCTGCTGCGCCACCGCATCCGTACGCACCTGGTGAGCGGCATCGAGTTCCAGATGGGCGTCTTCATCGTCGGCCCGCTGATCAACGCGGTCATCCCGACGACGATCGTCGCCGGTGCCCTGCTGCTGGTCTTCGAGCTCGCCATCGTCTACAAGCTGCTGCTGTCGACGCGCGACTTCGCCCGGGCCCGGCCGGGCGCACGGCCCGTACGGCGCTGGCGCTGCGGGAGGCCGTCGAGGCGGGGGGGGGGGGGGGGGGGGGGCCCCCCCCCCCCCCCCCCCCCCCCCCCCCGTTTCCGGCGCCGTCCGGTCTCAGATCCGCACCGTCTCGCCCTCGGCCGCCGCCGGCCGGGCCGGCGCCACCGGCTCCGGGGCCGACTCGTCGTGGGTGAGGTCGGGCAGCCGGCGCAGCCACTTCGGGAAGTACCAGTTGCGCTCGCCCAGCAGCGCCATCACCGCCGGGAGCAGCACGCCCCGGATGACGGTCGCGTCGATCAGGACCGCCGCCGCCAGCCCCACGCCCATCTGCTTCATGGACTGCATCGACAGCGTGCCGAAGATCGCGAACACGGCGACCATGATGACCGCGGCGCTGGTGACGACGCCCGCCGTGGTGACCACACCGTGCGTGATCGCCTCCCGCGTCGTCCGGCCGCGCAGCCGCGCCTCGCGGATCCGGGAGACCACGAACACGTGGTAGTCCATGCTCAGCCCGAACAGGATGACGAAGAGGAACAGCGGCAGCCAGGTGATGATGGCGCCCACACCCTCCGCGCCCACCAGCGACGCGCCCCAGCCGTGCTGGAAGACGGCGACGAGGATGCCGTAGGCCGCGCCCACCGACAGCAGGTTGAGCAGGATCGAGGTGATCGCCACCGTCAGCGAGCGGAACGACAGCAGCATCAGCACGAAGGCGAAGACCACCACGAACGCGAAGACCGGGACGACGGCTCCGGCGAGCTGGTCGTTGAAGTCCTTGGACCCGGCCACCTCACCGGTGATGGGCGCCTGGACCCCGTCGACCTTGCCGAGCGTGGCGGGGCGCACCTCGTCGCGCAGCGTCTCCAGGCTGGCGCCCGCCTTGTCCAGGTCGGAGCCGCCGACCAGCGGGACGTACACCAGCGCGAGGTTCCGCGCGTCGTCGACCTTGACCTCGACCGGGCCGCGCGAGGCGCCCGAACTCACCGCCCGCTCGCGGAAGTCGTCGAGCGCGGACCGGACTTCGGGGGCGCCGATGTCCTTGGCACTGACGACCACCTCGGCCGGGTCCGAACCGCCCGGGAAGGCGTCGTTGACGCGGTTGTACGTGGCCACGATCGGCAGCGAGTCGCCGAACTCCTGGTCCAGGGTGAGGTTCTGCGTCTTCATGCCCAGCGCGGGCGCGGCGATCGCCAGCAGCGTCCCGGCCGCGATCACCAGCGAGACGGCCGGCTTGGCCAGCACCACCCGCAGCACCGCGCCCCAGAACCGCGAACCCTCCTGCGCACGACGGCCGCGGCGCTCGGCCCGGCGGCGCTTCGCGTCGGGGTTGAGGTAGGGGACGCGCCCCTTCTCCACCCGCTCGCCCAGCAGCGACAGCAGCGCGGGCAGCACGGTGACGGAGCCGACCATGGCGACCGCCACCACCATCAGCGAGGCCAGCCCCATCGCCTTGAACTCGGCGATCCCGGTGAACAGCATGCCCGCCATCGCCACGCACACCGTGACGCCGGAGACGACGATCGCGCGGCCACTGGTCGCGGCGGCGATCCGCAGCGCGGTCTCCGGGTCCCGGCCCGCCATCCGCTCCTCGCGCTCCCGGCGCAGATAGAACAGGCAGTAGTCGACGCCGACAGCCAGACCCACCAGCAGCATCACCGAGTTGGCGGTGTCGCTCATCGGCACCAGATGGCTGACGACACCCATCAGGCCCATCGTCGCGATGATCGCCGTGATCGACAGCGCCACCGGCAGCAGCGCCGCGACCAGCGCGCCGAACGCGATCAGCAGGATGCCGAGCGCGACGGGGACGGCGGAGAACTCCGCCTGCTGGAAGTCGCTGCCGAAGGCGTCGTCGAACGTCTTCTGCATGCTCGCGCCGCCGATCTCCTCGACCCGCAGCGACGAGTGGTCCTTCTGGACGTCCTTCACCGCGTCGAGGACCGGTTCGACCCGCTCGCCCGCCGTGTCGGCGTCGCCGCGCATGTCGAACTGGACGAGCGCGCTGCGGCCGTCCTTGGAGATCGTCTTCGTGTCGTACGGCGAGGTCACGTCCGTCACCCGGCCGGTGCCCTCGACCGCCTCGACGACGGCGGTGACGGCGGCGCGGAAGGCCGGGTCCGTGGCCCTGGTGCCGTCGTCCTTCGCCTGCACCAGCACGGTCTCGCTCGCCGGTTCGTCGATGCCGGCGTCCTCGAGGATCCGTGCGGCGGTGTGCGTCTCACCGCTCAACTGGTCGCTGTCCTTGACGTCGGCCCGGCCCGCCACCGACCCGAGCCCCATCGCCACGACGACGAACAGTACCCAGATGCCGACGGCGGCCCATCTGTGCCGAGCGCTCCAGCCGCCGGCGCGGGCGGCGACGCCCCGCACCCGCGTGTTGCCGTTTCCCATGACGGGCCAGCCCCCTTGTGCGTGGTGGCGGCCCCCTGCCGTCACCTGGTGCTTCGAAGGTATGTGCCGCGTAAGAGCGTCTCTTCGTACTGACCGGTGAACCCCGCGGGCGCTTTCTCCCCCGTTCGGACCGCATGGCCCTCCCCACGAGGGAGGAGGCTGGCCCCTACACGTAAGGGTTTCGTCGGGGGCGGGGGTCAGGGTCGGCGGCTCTAGGGTGGGCGCATGACTGGGCGGACGATGACGTACGCCGCGCTGCTGCGCGGGATCAATGTGGGTGGCAACAGAAAGCTGCCGATGGCCGAGCTGCGGGCGCTCATGGGGGAGTTGGGGTACGGGGGCGTGCGGACGTACTTGCAGAGCGGGCAGGCGGTGTTCACGGCGGAGCGGGGGGACGAGGAGTCGCTGGCGGCGGAGCTGGCGGGGGCGATCGGCGAACGGTTCGGGTTCGACGTGGACGTCCTCGTCCGTGACCACGCGTATCTGCGGGCCGTGCGGGAGGCGTGCCCGTTCCCCGCGGAGCGGCTGGAGGGGAAGCAGCTCCATGTGACGTTCTTCTCCGCGCCGGTGGAGGAGGCGCGCTTCGCGTCCGTGGGGCGGGAGGGGTTCCTGCCGGAGGACTACCGGCTCGGGGACAGGGTGCTGTACCTGTACGCGCCGGAGGGGCTGGGTCGCTCGAAGCTGGCGGTGGCGTTGTCGTCCCGACGGGTGGTGGGGGACGTCGTTGCCACGAGCCGCAACTGGAACACGGTGCGCAAACTGGAAGAACTGACGTCCGGCTGACCGAACCGCGTTTTCTCGCCCCCGCCGCCCCTACCCTTCCCGTCCTGAACCTGGGGGCTCCGCCCCCAGGCCCCCCAGGGGGGTGGGTGGGGAGGGGCGCGGGAGAGCTCGGCTGGGCGGGGTCGGGTGGGCGGGTGCGGCTGCGTCGTGGC
>NZ_JOHS01000065.1 GCF_000725625.1 Streptomyces sp. NRRL F-6676 | reverse complement strand
GTGTCGACCTCGGCTGGAGCGTCGACGGCACGGCGGGGGGGGGGGGGGGGAAGGGGGGGGGGGGGGGGGGGGGGGGCGGATGACGGTGGTGGGAAGGGTGGTGGCGGTGCGCCGGCGGGGCCTACGGGGGCGCCGAGTGCGCCGGTGACCCAGCCGGAGCCGGATCCGACGCCGTCGCCCGTGTCCGAGCCGCCGCCGGCCACGGCGGAGCCGTCGGCGTCCGCGCATGAGCAGAACGCGCAGTTGGTGGAGCGGGGGCCGGTGTCGGGGTCGCCTGTACCGGAGCCGGGGGCGGGGTGGGTCGTGGCGGAGGAGGAGTGAGCGGGCCTCCGGTTCGGGTGGGGGTGGATTCGCCGCCGGGCCGTTGTGGTGCGGGTTCGTGGCCGGTTCGCATCGGGGTGGGTACGTGGCCGGTTCGATTCGGGGTGGGTTCGCGGCTGGTTCGATCGCTGCGGTTCGCGGTGGGTTCGCGGCTCGTTCGTTGTGGGGCGGGGCCGCGGGGGCATGTCCGTCCTCGGTCCGGCGCGAGGGTGCATCGCTTGGAGCGAACCGGCGTGGACGCGCCGGCCGCTGCGGGCGGACACGCCCCCACGTCCCCTCCGGTGCGTCCGCGACCATCCGTGCGATCGGGGGTTCGTTCATACGATGCCGGTCATCCGTGCGTGCGGTCGGGGGTTCGTCGTGCGTTCCCGGCCATCCGTGTGGGGGTTCGCACGTCTCTGACCCGGGGGTTTGCATCCTGGGGGGCTCGGTGCGTATGGTGGTAGATCGTTTGATCCCATTTGCCCGGCGCCAAGAAAAGACGCGCCGCGTGTGGCGCGTACTCTCCCTTACCGTGGCCGGACCGCATCGAGGCGGTCGATTGTGACTTCACGGAGTTGGGGCGCGTGCTGCCGTACAACTCCGGAAGGCTCTCCATTCGCATGTCTGTCGCCAGTACCGACCACGTCGTCCTGCCCGAAGACCCTGAGGGTGCGGAAAGCGCGGTCGAGACCGACGCTCCCCAGCTCACCTTCGCCGATCTCGGACTGCCCGAGGGCATCGTCCGCAAGCTCGCGCAGAACGGTGTGACCGCCCCGTTCCCGATCCAGGCCGCCACCATCCCGGACGCCCTGGCCGGCAAGGACATCCTCGGCCGGGGCCGCACCGGCTCCGGCAAGACCCTGTCGTTCGGTCTGCCGACCCTGGCCACGCTGGCCGGCGGGCGGACCGAGAAGCACAAGCCGCGCGCCGTCATCCTGACGCCGACGCGTGAGCTCGCCATGCAGGTCGCCGACGCGCTCCAGCCGTACGGCGACGTCCTCGGCCTGAAGATGAAGGTCGTCTGCGGCGGCACCTCCATGGGCAACCAGATCTACGCCCTGGAGCGCGGTGTCGACGTGCTCGTCGCCACCCCGGGCCGGCTGCGGGACCTGATCAACCGCGGTGCCTGCTCGCTCGAGAACGTGCGGATCACCGTGCTCGACGAGGCCGACCAGATGTCCGACCTCGGCTTCCTGCCCGAGGTCACCGAGCTGCTCGACCAGGTTCCGGCCGGCGGTCAGCGGATGCTCTTCTCCGCCACGATGGAGAACGAGATCAAGACGCTGGTCGACCGGTACCTGAAGGACCCGGCCACCCACGAGGTCGACGCCGCGCAGGGCGCCGTGACGACCATGTCGCACCACATCCTGATCGTGAAGCCCAAGGACAAGGCGCCGGTCACCGCCGCGATCGCCTCCCGCAAGGGCCGCACCATCATCTTCGTCCGCACCCAGCTCGGTGCCGACCGCGTCGCGGAGCAGCTCCGGGACGCCGGTGCCAAGGCGGACGCGCTGCACGGCGGCATGACCCAGGGCGCCCGGACCCGGACGCTGGCCGACTTCAAGGACGGCTACGTCAACGTTCTCGTCGCCACGGACGTCGCCGCGCGCGGCATCCACGTCGACGGCATCGACCTGGTGCTCAACGTCGACCCCGCCGGTGACCACAAGGACTACCTGCACCGGGCCGGCCGTACGGCGCGTGCGGGGCGTACCGGGACCGTCGTCTCGCTGTCGCTGCCGCACCAGCGGCGGCAGATCTTCCGGCTGATGGAGGACGCGGGCGTCGACGCCTCGCGCCATGTGATCCAGGGCGCCGGTGCGTTCGACCCCGAGGTCGCCGAGATCACCGGTGCGCGGTCGATGACCGAGGTCCAGGCCGAGTCGGCCGGCAACGCGGCGCAGCAGGCCGAGCGGGAAGTCGCCTACCTGACCAAGCAGTTGGAGCGCGCCACGCGCCGCGCCGCCGAGCTGCGCGAGGAGTCCGACCGCCTGGTGGCCCGGGCCGCGCGCGAGCGCGGTGAGGACCCGGAGGCGGTGCTGGCCGCGGCGCGTGAGGCCGAGGGCGAGGCGGAGGCCGCCGTCGCCGAGGCCGTCGAGCGGCCGGAGACGGCCCCCGTGTCGCTGCCCGAGCAGGCGAACGGCCGGGAGCGGGAGCGGAGTGGCGAGCGTCCCGAACGCCGGGACGACCGTGGTGGTCGGTCCTACGAGCGGCGTGACGACCGTGGTGGGTTCCGGCGCGACGAGCGTCGGGACGACCGTGGTGGTCGCTCCTACGAGCGGCGTGACGACCGTGGTGGTCGGTCGTACGAGCGGCGTGACGACCGTGGTGGGTTCCGGCGCGACGAGCGTCGGGACGACCGTGGTGGTCGGTCCTACGAGCGGCGTGACGAGCGTCGGGACGACCGCGGGAGCTTCCGGCGTGATGACCGTGATGGTCGGTCCTACGAGCGACGTGACGACCGTGGCGGGTTCCGGCGCGACGAGCGGCGTGACGAGCGCGGTGGGCACCGGGGCAGCGACCGGCCGTTCAACCGTGACCGGCAGGGCGACCGGCCCGGCTTCCGGTCCGGTGGGCACGACCGGCCGTACGGGCGCCGCGACGACCACCGGGGTTCCTCCGGGTCGTCCTTCGGCCGCCGTGACGAGCACCGTGGTGGGTCCTCCTTCAACAACCGCCGTGACGACAAGCCCCGCTGGAAGCGCGGCAGCTGACGGCGGAGTGTGACGCGGGGCCGCGGTCCCCTCCCGGTGCGGGAGTGGGGCCGCGGCCCTTTTTCGTGCACGTGTGACGCTTGTCACGTCCCCGGTGAGGGAATCGCTGGGGGCATGACAGATGAAGCGACCCGCCGGCCCTCGGACGAGGAACTGCTCGCCCAGCTCGGCTACACCCAGGTCCTCGCCCGCCGTATGTCGGCGTTCTCCAACTACGCGGTCTCCTTCACGATCATCTCGGTCCTCTCCGGCTGTCTGACGCTGTACCTGTTCGGTATGAACACGGGTGGCCCCGCCGTGATCACCTGGGGCTGGGTCGGCGTCGGCCTGATGACGCTGTTCGTGGGGCTGTCGATGGCCGAGATCTGCTCGGCCTACCCCACGTCGGCGGGGCTGTACTTCTGGGCGCACCGGCTGGCCCCGCCGCGCTCGGCGGCCGCCTGGGCGTGGTTCACCGGCTGGTTCAACGTGCTCGGCCAGGTCGCCGTGACCGCCGGCATCGACTTCGGGGCGGCGTCCTTCCTGGGCGCCTATCTGAATTTGCAGTTCGACTTCGAGGTGACGCCGGGGCGGACGATCCTGCTGTTCGCGGGCATCCTGCTGCTGCACGGGCTGCTGAACACCTTCGGCGTACGGATCGTCGCGATCCTCAACAGCGTGAGCGTGTGGTGGCACGTGCTGGGGGTCGCGGTGATCGTGGGCGCGCTGGCGTTCGTACCCGACCGGCATCAGTCGGCCTCGTTCGTGTTCGGGGAGTTCGTCAACAACACGGGCTGGGGCAGCGGGGTGTACGTGGTGCTGCTGGGGCTGCTGATGGCGCAGTACACCTTTACGGGGTACGACGCCTCCGCACACATGACCGAGGAGACGCACGACGCGTCCACGGCTGGCCCCAAGGGCATCGTCCGGTCGATCTGGACCTCGTGGATCGCCGGCTTCGTCCTGCTGCTCGGTTTCACGTTCGCGATCCAGTCGTACGACGGGGCGCTCGGCTCGCCGACGGGGGCGCCGCCGGCGCAGATCCTGCTCGACGCGCTGGGCGCCACGGCGGGGAAGCTGCTGCTGCTCGTGGTGATCGGCGCGCAGCTGTTCTGCGGGATGGCGTCGGTGACCGCCAACAGCCGCATGATCTACGCCTTCTCGCGCGACGGAGCGCTGCCGTTCTCCCGCGTCTGGCACACGGTGAGCCCGCGCACCCGCACCCCGGTGGCGGCCGTGTGGCTGGCCACGCTGGCCGCGCTGGCGCTGGGACTGCCGTACCTGATCAACGTGACGGCGTACGCGGCGGTGACGTCGATCGCGGTGATCGGCCTCTACATCGCCTACGTCATCCCGACGCTGCTGCGGGTGCTCAAGGGCGACGCGTTCGTCCGCGGGCCCTGGCACCTGGGCCGATGGTCGCGGGTGGTCGGCGTGGTGTCGGTGTCGTGGGTCGTGATCATCACCGTCCTGTTCATGCTGCCGCAGGTGTCCCCGGTGACGTGGGAGACCTTCAACTACGCCCCGATCGCGGTCCTCGTCGTCCTGGGCTTCGCGGCGGTGTGGTGGCTGGCCTCGGCCCGCCACTGGTTCCTGAACCCGCGTCACGCACGCAACAACCGCCCCCGGGAGACGGCCGCATCATGACCCCGCCGACACGGCCGGGTCACCGATACCCGATCGGCGACCCGCCCGCGTCGGGCTATGCTCGGGGAGGCAACATCACGCAACACCGCCGGGGCCCTTAGCTCAATTGGCAGAGCAGTGGACTTTTAATCCATTGGTTGTGGGTTCGAGTCCCACAGGGCCTACCGTCCGGCCCCTGGTCAGAGTCGTCTGGCCGGGGGCCGTCGGCGTTTCGGGGGTGGCCGCTCCGCCGCTGCTCCGCCTCGGCGGGTGGTGGGGGGTCAGGCCGGTGCGGTGACGCGGTCGATGAGTGTCATGGCCTCCTCGAGTGTGGCCGGGACCTCGTGGACGTCGGCGGTGACGCGGGCCGCCCGGAGGGTGCGGGTGACGGTGTCCGGCGGGGTGTCCGCGAGGCGGACCCGGCGGCCGTCGAGGGTGACGGGCAGCCCGGCGTCGTCGAGGGCGGCGAAGGCGTCGGCCCAGTGGGAGGTCTCGACCTCGCAGGCGGTGGTGGTGCCGACGATGTCGCGTTCGGTGCCGGAGGCGACGGCCCTGCCGTGGGACATGAGCACGAGGCGGTCGCACTGCTGGGCCTCCTGCATGTAGTGGGTGGTGACCAGGACGCCGACGCCCTGGTCGGCCCGGTCGTGGACGGCGTCCCACAGCCGGGCGCGGGCGAGGGGTTCGACGCCGGAGGTGGGTTCGTCCAGGACGAGCAGTTCGGGTTGGTGGGCGAGGGCCAGGGTGAACGCGAGCTGGCGTTGCAGACCGAGGCCGATCGCCGAGACCAGGCGGTGCTCGACCTCGGCGAGGGCGGGTTCCAGGGCCGGGGCCGGTGTCCGGAAGGCGGCGGAGGCGAAGGCGATGTTCTCGGCCACGGTGAGGGTGGGCCACAGGCCCATGCCCTGCGGGACGTAGCCGAGCCGGCCGCGGGTGGTGCGGTCGGGCAGGCGGCCGAAGGCGGTGACGGCGCCTTCGGTGGGGAGCGCCAGGCCGAGGAGGATCTTGATCAGGGTCGTCTTGCCGGCGCCGTTGGCACCGAGCAGGCCGACGATCTCCCCGGGCGACACCTCCAGGGAGACGGTGTCGACGGCGGTGAAGGAGCCGTACCGCTTGCTGACCCGGTCGGCGCGGATCAGGGGCGTGTGCTCGGCGCGGATCCGGGGCGTGTGCTCGGCGAAGGTCTGGGGCGTGTGCTCGGCGGGGACCTGGGGCGTGTGCTCGGTCATGTCAGCGCTCCCGCTGCTGGTCGGCGAGGGTGTAGGCGATGACGGCGTCCTCCAGGTCGGCCGGCAGAGGCTGTTCGCCGGGGCGCGGCGGCCCGGGGTGCCAGGAGCGGGTCCGCCGTCCGCGCCGCCAGGACGCGTCACTGTCGCCGACGGGCGCGGCACCGGAGGTGAGGGTGCCGGGGGTGCGCCGGAGGATGTCGGCGGGGTCGCCGGACGCCAGGGCGCGGCCCCGGTCCAGGACCAGGCAGGTGGAGGCGCGCTCGGCCTCGTCGAGGTAGGTGGTGGCCATGACGACGGCGGCGCCGTCGGCGGCGGCGCGGGAGATCAGCCGCCACAGGTCGACGCGGCTGACCGGGTCGACGCCGGTGCTGGGTTCGTCCAGGACGAGCAGCCGGGGCCGGTGGAGGATGGCCAGGCAGAAGGCGAGCTTCTGACGCATGCCGCCGGAGAGGGCGCCGGCGAGCCGGTCCGTGGCGCGGTCGAGGCCGGCCGCGGTGAGCAGTGCGGTGCGGCGCCGGTCGAGGGCGGCGCCGGTGAGGTGGTGGGCCGCCGCGACGAAGTCGATGTTCTCGTCGACGGTCAGGTCCTGCCACACGCCGGAGGCGCCGGTGGGCATGAACCCGCATGCACGGGCGGCCGGGGCGGTGACCTGGCCGGACGTCGGGCGGACGCGGCCGACCAGGGTGCGCAGCAGGGTGGTCTTGCCCGCGCCGTCGCCGCCGACGAGCGCGGCGACATGGCCGGGGACGGCGGTCAGTGTGACGCGGTCGAGCGCGGTGGTCGCGTCGAAGACCACGGTGACGTCGAGGACTCCCCAGGCGTCCGTTCCGGGGCCGGCGGTCTCGCGCCCGGTGTCCGAGGAGGGGCGGGTGGCGTCGGTCATCGGGCGCTCCCGGCGGTGACGGCCCGGCGGGCGGCCCTGGGGGCGGCGGGGGCAAGGTCGCGGCGGAACCGCAGGACGGCGGAAGTGAACACCAGGACCGCCATCCCGGCGAGCACGCCGAGCGGCAGGGCCAGCGAGTGCAGCGGGGCGTCGCGGAGCATGACGCCGTTGGACAGCATGTTGAAGTAGGTCAGCGGGAGGAGGTAGCCGATCCAGCGCACCCCGGCCGCCATCGCCGACAGCGGGAAGATCATGCCGGACAGCAGGATCTGCGGCATGAGGGTGAGCAGCGCCATCTGCATGGCCTGGCCCTGGTTCTGCGACACCGAGGAGATCAGTACCCCGATCCCCAGCACGGTGAACAGGAACAGGGCGGCGCCGAGGGCCAGCACCAGGACGTTACCGGCGAAGGGCACGCCGAACAGCAGGCACCCCAGCACGGTCACCAGAAGCATGTCGAACGCCGCCAGGACGAAGTACGGGGCGATCTTGCCGGTGATGACGTCGGTCGCCCGGAACGGCATCACCGCCAGCTGCTCCAGCGTTCCGGACTGCCGCTCGCGGACCAGGCCGATGGCCGTGATGATCGTGCCGATGAACGCCATGATCATGCCGACCAGGGCGGGCACCATCGTCCAGGACGTCTTCAGGTCCGGATTGAACAGCACCCGCGGTTGCAACGCGCCACCGCTCGACTTCGCCGCGGACGTCACGGACTGGGCCGCGAACAGATCGGAGCCGTCGATCAGCACGGTCGCGGCACCGGACGAGGACGTGACCACGACGGCGCCCGCGTCCCGGGCCCGCAGCGCGTCCCGCGCCTGCCGCTCCGTCCCCGCCGTGTCGACGTCCCGTACGTCGAAGGGGGCGCGCAGATCGGCGGCGACCGCCTCGGCGGCGGGGCCGTAGACCCGGGTGGGCACGTCGTCGACCTGGAAGTCGGCCGCGTAGCCGAACACGACCAGCAGCAACAGCGGCAGCACGACGATCATCGCCATCGTGCGGCGGTCCCGCCGCAGCTCCAGGAACTCCTTGAGGATCATCGCCCACACAGGGCCCACCGCCTCACTCGTCCGGAGCGCCCGCCCGGGGCGCCGCTTGCCTGCCACGCCGGGGCCGGCGTGAAGCGCGGTCAGCGTAGGATCGGCCGCGACACCAATGCAACGAGCGTTTAATTAATCTGGATGACCTCGTGAACGAGCCGCCCCGATCCGTGCAACCGCCCCCGCCGAACCCGCGGTCCGTCCGCGGTCCCGGACGTCCCCCCGGGCGCCGCGCCGGTGACACCACCACCCGCGACGGCATCCTCGACGCGGCCCGCCACCAGTTCGCCCGGGGCAGCTACGCCTCCACCACCGTGCGCGCCATCGCCGCCGAGGCCGAGGTCAACCCGGCACTGGTGCTGCACTACTTCCACAGCAAGCGCGAACTGTTCGCCGCCACCCTCCGCCTTCCCCTGCACCTGCGTGAGCAGTTCGCCGCACTCATCCGTCACGACCCCGCCGACCTCGGCGCACGACTTGTCCGCGTCTTCCTCGAGCTGTGGCAGGACCCCGTCTCCCGCCGTCCGCTGGCGGCCATGATCCGTTCGGTGCTCTCCGACGAGGACGCCGCCGACGCACTCGGACAGTTCCTGTCCGTCCAGATGGTCGGCCCCCTCGTCGCCGCCTCCCACCACGACCAGCCCGAACTCCGCGTCTCCCTGGTCGTCAGCCATCTCGTCGGCCTCGTGCTCGGCCGCCACATCCTGGGCGTCGTCCCGCTCGCCCGGGCCGAGCTGGACCACCTCGTGGCCTGCGTCGCCCCCGTCGTCCAGCACTACCTCACCGGCCCCCTCCCCAAGCCGGCCACGCCGGGGCGGCGACCGTGAGGGTGCGGGCGCCGGTGTCCAGGACGGGTCGGAGGGCGGAGGGCAGTGGGATGCGCCCCCGGTTCGTCAGGTGTCGCAGGTGCTCTTGTCCGCGGGTGGCTTCCGGACGACGAACGAGCCCTTGCCGCGGACGGTGACGATGAGCCCCCTTGCTCGCGGAGTTCCGGCCGCGCGCTCATGGGATCCAGCGGCGACGTTGACTGCTCTGTATCGCTCGCCGAGCGTCTGCCGACGCGTCGCGCGTCGCCGAGTCGGTCGCGTGGGCGGCGTCTGGGCGCGGGGTGAACGGCGGCGGTCACACCCCCGTCGCCCCGTCCAGGCGTTCGCGGAGGAGGTCCGCGTGGCCGTTGTGGCGGGCGTACTCGGCGATCATGTCGATGAGGATGCGGCGCAGGGAGATCGGTTCGCCGGTGCGTCTGCGGGTGCCCGTGTCGTCCAGGGACGGGGTGGCGTCGACGATGCGGCGGGAGTGCGCGCACGACTCGCGCCAGAAGGCCAGGGCCTCCATGACGTCGCCGTCGAGCCGTTCGAAGTCCTGGTCGGGGTCGTCGTCCGAGTAGTACGGCACGGGGACGTCCTCGCCGGCGAACTGGATGCGGAACCACCACTGTTCCGCCCCTGCCAGATGCCGGGCCAGGCCGTGCAGCGACAACGTGGACGGGGGCACCGGGCGCTCCGACAGGCGTTCGGGCGGCAGGCCGCTGCACTTCAGCTCGAACGTGGCCCGATGGTGATCCAGGGCCGTGGTCAGGGTCTCCCGCTCGTCGCCCGTGTCGGGGACGGCGGGGCGGGCGACCCCGGGCCCCTGCCAGCGCGGGCTGTAGTGCTTGGGGGCCGGGGTGGGGGACGGTACGGGCGCGTCAGTCATCGTCTGCCTCCGGGGTCTCGTCGTCCGGTACGGCTGTGGACATCGACGAGTCTCGCAGGAGGCACTGACAATCGGCGGGGGCCGCCGGTTCCGCGGCTGACGTCGCCTCAGCCCGCCGGGCGCTCGCGCAGCTCCGCGAGCGGCAGGGTGTGCCGGGTCTGTACGGCCTTGGCGTGCAGGTACCGCACGTTGTGGGCGGTGGTGAAGACGCCGGTCGGGACGCGCGTGCCGACGCTGAGACCCAGCGCGGCCAACTGTTCGGCCTTGTCGGGGTTGTTGGAGAGCAGGTCCAGCGTGCCGATGCCGAGGGCGCGCAGCATCTGTGCGGCGGCCGTGTAGTCGCGGGCGTCCTCCGGCAGGCCGAGCGCCGCGTTGGCCGCGTAGGTGTCCAGGCCCTCGTCCTGCAACGCGTACGCGTCGAGCTTGTTGTAGAGGCCGATGCCGCGCCCCTCCTGACGCAGGTAGAGCAGGACGCCGCCGCGCTCCGCGATGCGCTCCACCGCCTCGCGCAGTTGCGGTCCGCAGTCGCAGCGGGCCGAGCCGAACACGTCGCCGGTCAGGCACTCGGAGTGCAGCCGGACCAGCGGCGGCTCGGCGGTCGCGTCGCCCAGCACGAGCGCCAGGTGCTCCCGGCCGTCGACCAGGCCGTGGAACGTCACCACGTCGGCAGTGACCGCGTAGCCGTCGCCGAAGCGCAGCGGGACGGTGACGCGGGTGCGCACGGTGGCCTCGGGAAGCGGTCCGGCGGCCGCGGTGTTCGGCAGGGAGGGATCGGCGGGCTCGGGTGCGGCGGGCAGGTCACGCATGGCTGTCGCCCTTCTGCGGAGCGCGGGGTGCGCGCGTCGGCTGGCTGCTGCTCGGGTCCCATCGGGTGGCGCCACTGCGAGGCTGCTTCAGATTTGAAGCATGACGGAACAACGATGACTCTAATGCTTGCTTCAATGTTCAAGCAAGCATGATCCGTCCAGGACGCGTCCGGGTGTGAAGGCGTCCGGCGCCCGGGTGCGAAGGCGTCCAGCGCCCAGGCGTGAAGGCGTCCCAGCGCCCAGGCATGACGGGCGTGAGGGCGTGACGGCGTGAAGGGGGGGCTCAGTCCGATCCGAGCAGGTGCACGTTCGGGCGCCTGGCCGCCGGCGCGTACTCCGGCAGGTGCACGACCCGCGCGCCCCCCTCGGCCAGCAACCCGCTCCCGTCCGCCCCCGCCACGAACGTGTCCGGCTCCCGCCACGCCGTCACCACCCGCCGCACCCCCGCCGCCAGGATCAGCCGCGCGCACGGCACCGGACGTGACGCGCGCCGGGCGCACGGTTCCAGGCTGCTGTAGACCGTCGCCCCGGCCAGCCGCGGGTCCCCCGGCGCCACCTTCGCCAGCGCCGCCTCCTCCGCGTGCACCGTCGGGTCGCCGGCCTCGCGCGAGAAACCCTGGGCCAACTCCGTACCGTCGGCGGCCACCACCACCGCCCCCACGCTGAACGCGGTCTCCGACGGCGGACACCGCTCCGCCAGCTCGCACGCGACCCCCAGCCACCGCCGGTCCGCCGCCGTGGCGAGCTCTTCCGCACCGGGCGCCGTGGGCATGTACCGCATGAGCACCACGTCCCCCACCGCACGCGTCTCCACCAGCCGCATCCGCCCCGGCGGGTACGCCCCCGTCCCGAACATGCGCGGTGCCGTCGCCTCCCCGACCAGCAACGGCGCCACGGCGAGCTGGAGTTCGTCGGCGAGCCCCTGCCGCAGCAGCTCGGTGTGCACCCGGCCGCCGCCCTCCACCATCAGCCGCCGTACGCCCTTGGCCTCGCCCAGGTGTGCGAGGACCGCCCGCCACTCCAGCTCGGGGCCCAGCACGACGACGTCGACGTCCGAGGGGAGCTCGCCGCGCAACAGGGCCGCGCCCTGCTCAGTCGTATAAACGGCTTTCGCGCCCCCTGTGTGCCAGAAACGCGCGGCGGGGTCGAGGTCGCCGGACGCGCTCACCGTCACCTTCAGTGGGTACTCCGGGCGTCCGGCAGCGACCCGCCCGGCGCGCCGCTCGACGGAGTTGACCAGCAGGCGGGGGTTGTCGGTGCGCAGGGTGCCGGCGCCGATCAGGACGGCGTCGCTCTCCGCCCGCACCTGGTCGACGCGGTCGAAGTCCTCCGGCCCCGACAGCAGCAGGCGTTCGGGGCCGGTGTCGTCCAGGAAGCCGTCGAGGGAGACGGCGGCGGACAGCAGAACGTGGGGGTGGGGCATGTGCGCGCTCCCGGAAGATCGGACGGGACGGGTTCGGACGGTCCAGCGGCCGGATGGCCCAGCAACCGGACGGCCCAGCGGCCGGACGGCCGGCGGTCAGATGGTTCAACTTTGGAACAATAACTACACTGCCGACATGACGACCCGCTGGCTCACCTCCGAGGAACAGCGTGCCTGGCGCGCGTACCTCGCCGCCTCCCTTCTCCTGGAGGACGCGATCGACCGGCAGCTCCAGCGGCAGGCCGGCCTGCCGCACTTGTTCTACTCCGTGCTGGCCAACCTCTCCGAGGCCCCGGACCGGCGGCTGCGCATGACCGACCTCGCCGCGTCGCTCAAGGTCACCCGGAGCCGGCTGACCTACGTCGTCACCCGCCTGGAGAAGGACGGCAGCGTACGGCGGGAGGACTGCCCGGGCGACCGGCGCGGCAGCATCGCGGTGCTGACCGAGGAGGGGGCGCGACTGCTGGAGCGTACGGCGCCGGGGCACGTGGAGACGGTGCGCGCCGCCGTGTTCGACCGGCTCACGCCGGAGCAGGTGGGGCAGCTCGAGGAGATCTGCACGCGGATCGCGGGGGCGCTGGGGAGCGAGGAGCAGCGCACGGCCTGCGGCGACGCGCTCCCCTGGCGGCGCCGCTCGGCACCCCGCTGAGCGGCACGCCCACCGGAGAGGCGCGGGTAGCCCGAACGCCGGGCGGGCGATCGCCCAGGTAAACGTGGTGAGAGACGTCCCCGGAATGACGTACACTGGTTTCACCGACGCGGGGTGGAGCAGCTCGGTAGCTCGCTGGGCTCATAACCCAGAGGTCGCAGGTTCAAATCCTGTCCCCGCTACCACGTCCCCGGGGGCGGAGGCCGAAAGGCTTCCGCCCCCGGGGTTCTTGTCGTACGTGCCGGCCTCTGCGCCGTCACTCGGCCTCGCCCTGTACCGCCACCCGCCCGGCCCACCGGAGGTGCCCCGCCGCGCCTGCCCGGCGACGCTGGTCATGTGGGGCAGCGCACAGGGAAACGGTCGGCCGCGACCGTCGGGAACGGCGGCCGCGGGGCGGCGACCCTCGGGAACGGCAGCCGCGGGGCGGCCTGCGCCCGTGCCGTGCTGCCCTTCCTCCCGGTGCTGCTGCTCGTCGCCGCGATCCTCTACGACTGCCTCACTCCGGCCGACTTCACCGCCGCACCCCTGTTCACCGCGGCGCCCCTGGTCGCCTCCTCCCTGTACTCGACGCGCGGCACCGCCCTGACCGCGCTGGCCGCCTTCCTCGCCGTGGCCGCGATCCACGCCGTGTTCGGGGTCATGTCGAACGTCGACACCACGACCGAGCTGGTGACGGTCGCCACCGTCGCCGCCCTCGCCGTCCTCACCAATGTGCTCGTCCGCCGCACCGGCGCCCGCCTCGCCTCCGTCCGCCACATCGCCGAGGCCGCGCAGCACGCGGTCATGCCGCAGCCGGCCGAGCGCCTCGCGGGCCTCGACGTCGCCGCACGCTACGAGGCCGCGCAGGCCGGGGCCGCGATCGGCGGCGACCTGTACGCCGTCCAGGACTCCCCGCACGGTGTGCGCCTCGTGCTGGGGGACGTGCGCGGCAAGGGCATCAGCGCCGTGAGCGTCGTCGCCGTCGTGATCGGGGCGTTCCGGGAGGCCGCCGAGCAGGAGGCCACGCTCGGCGCCGTCGCCCAGCGGCTCGAACGTGCGCTCGTCCGGGAGGCCGGCCGGCGCCATGACCTGGACTCCTTCGAGGGGTTCACCACCGCCGTCCTCGCCGAGATCCCGCACGGCAACGCCCTCGTCCGGCTCGTCAACCGCGGCCACCCCGCCCCGCTGCTCCTGCACGCCGACGGCAGGCTGTGCGTGCTCGAACCGGGTGAACCCGCGCTGCCGCTCGGCATGGGGGAGCTGGGCACGTGGCCCGAACGCGCGGACGAGGCCGCGCTGCCGTACGGGGCCACGCTCCTCTTCCACACCGACGGGCTCTCCGAGGCCCGCGACCGGCACGGCGAGTTCTACGACCCCGCCGCCCGGCTCGCCGGCCGCACCTTCTCCGGACCGGACGCGCTGCTCACCTTCCTGGCGGACGAGGTGGCCCGGCACACCGGCGGACGGGCCACGGACGACCTGGCCCTGCTGGCGGTACGGCGGCCGCATCCTTGAGAGCCCCTCGGTACCGAGGCCGGGCCGCCGGTGTCACCTGTCGTGACCGGATCGTGTCCCTCCGCGAGTTCACTGACTGCATGTCAGGACGCGCACGTGTCCGAAACTCGCGGGAAGCGGGGTCAACTCGCCCGATTTTGCGTGGCTCATGACGCAAAAGTCCTGGCCAAGACGTGTAACCCGTTCCCCCGAACCGCTTGGAATGGGCGCCCCGGGTCTATTAACGTTCGATAACGCAGCACGGTCGTCCCAGCCGTCACAGGAGGCGGCCCCGTGCTCATCTGCCTAATCCCGCAAGGGAGCCGGGGAACCACCACCCAGGGGTGAATCGTGCGGCTGCCGTCGTAGAGGTACGGCCGGTATACGCGCGTAGGAGACCTTCCTGCTCCGAACCCGTCAGCTAACCCGGCAGGCGTGAGGAAGGAAAGGAGTGCGCCCACGTGGCGTCCAACCGGCCTGCCCAGAACCCCTCGTACGTTCCTTCCGGCACCGAGGTCCTCGACTTCGACCGCCGTTCCGGGGAGGGCACCTGGGAGGAGTGGAATCCCACCGCGGACTCCGTTCGTCCCGTGCGCGGCCGGCACCGCGTCACCAAGCAGCGCGGGGGCGGACTCGCGCGCAGCTCCACCGTCCTGGGCGTCGGCGTGATCGCCGCCGTCGGCGCGGGCGGCATGGCCACCGCGCAGACCGGCAAGCCGCCCGTCTCCATATCCCTGCCGGACCTGCCGGACCTCTCCTCCGTCACCGACTCGGCCAAGGCCCTGGTCGGCGAGGAATCCGGCTCCGACACCGACACCGCCGCCCGGACCGCCTCCGCCCCGCTCACCGGCGCCGGGCTGACCGGTTCCGACACCGCCGCGGGCACCACGGACGCGGGCGAGGCGCTGCGCGCCAGGATCATGCAGCAGGCCGAGGCCCAGCAGGACCAGGCGGACAGCGCCGCCGCGCAGGCCGCCGAGGCCGCCGCCGCCAAGCAGGCCGCGTCCGCCGCCAAGGAGGCGGAGGCGAAGGCCGAGAAGAAGGCGGCCGCGGCGAAGGAGAAGGCGGACGCGGCGGCCAAGAAGAAGGCCGCCGCGGCGAAACTCGCCAAGCTGGCCAAGCAGTTCACGCTGCCGACCTCCTCGTACACGATCACCTCGACCTTCGGCGAGGCCGGATCGATGTGGTCGTCCGGCTATCACACCGGTCTCGACTTCGCCGCGCCCACCGGCACGCTCATCAAGGCGATCCACGGCGGCACGATCACCGAGGCGGGCTGGGCCGGGTCCTACGGCTACCGCACCATCCTCACCCTCGACGACGGCACCGAGCTGTGGTTCTGCCACCAGTCCTCGATCAGCGTCAGCGTCGGGCAGAAGGTCTCCACCGGCGAGGTCATCGGCCGCGTCGGCGCCACCGGCAACGTCACCGGCCCGCATCTGCACCTGGAGGTCCACCCCGGGGGCGCGGCCACCGGGATCGACCCGATGGCGTGGCTGCACGGCAAGGGACTCAATCCCTGAGCCGGCCGTGCTGCCCCGGCGTGCTCTGTCGCGCCGTGTCCTTTCGCGCCGTGTCCTTTCGCGCTGTGTCCTTTCGTGCAGTGCGCTGCCCTGTCGGGCCGAGTCACGGCGCAATCGGGTAAGAGCGCACGGTGCGGCGCGAGAACGGCCGAGCCTCTCCTTAACATCGTTAAATGATGTCTCTTCGCCCTCTGGGCTCAACTTCTCTCGAGGTCTCTCCGCTCTGCCTCGGCGGCAACGTCTTCGGCTGGACCGCCGACGAGACCACGTCCTTCGCCGTCCTCGACGCCTACACCGCTGCCGGCGGCAACTTCGTCGACAGCGCCGACGCCTACTCGGCGTTCGCCCCCGGTATGAAGGGCGGCGAGTCGGAGACCGTCCTCGGCAAGTGGTTCAAGGCGCGCGGCAACCGCTCCGACGTGGTCCTCGCGACCAAGGTCGGCCGGCACCCCGACTATCAGGGGCTGTCCGCCGACAACATCAGGGCGGCGGCCGACGCCTCACTGCGCCGGCTCCAAACGGACTACATCGACCTGTACTACACGCACTACGACGACCCCGACGTGCCCATCGAGGAGGTCATCGGCACGCTGGACGGGCTGGTGAAGGCGGGCAAGGTACGGCACATCGCGGCCTCCAACATCTCGGCCGAGCGGCTGCGCGCCTCGCTGGAGTTCTCGGAACGCGAGGGCCTGGCCCGCTACGTCGCCGTCCAGCCGCACTACAGCCTGGTCTCCCGGGACACCTACGAGGGCGCCCTCCAGGACATCGTCGAGGAAGCCGGCCTCTCCGCGGTGCCGTACTTCGCGCTCGCGTCGGGATTCCTGACGGGGAAGTACCGGCCGGGGGCGACGGTGGACTCGGTGCGCGCCAGGCGCGTGGCGCAGCTCGTGGACCCGGAACGGGGCGCACGGGTACTGAAGGTGCTCGACGAGATCGCCGGCGCGCACGAGGTGGAGGTCGCCACGGTCGCCCTCGCCTGGCTCGTCTCCCGCCCGACCGTCATCGCGCCGACCGCCTCCGCGCGGACGGTGGAGCAGCTGCCGGCGCTGCTGGCGCTCGCCGAGGTCACGCTGACGCAGGCGGAGGTGGCGCGGCTGACGGAGGCGGCGTCGTAGGAGCCGCGTGAGGGGCCGGGGCTTGGGGCGACTGGCTGGGTGACTGGCTGGGTGACTGGCTCTGGGAGGGCAGGTCGTAGGCGGGTATGACCTGGGCCGGTATGCCGTACGCCGGGGCCGGGCCGGAGGGGCCGTGGACGTACCCGTGACCGCCGTGGACGTACCCGTGACCGCCATGGACGTACCCGTGACCGCCGTGGACCGGGCCGCCGTACGCCGGATAGTGGCCGTACGCGGGGCCCGGTCCGTACCCCGGGCCGCCGTGCTGGCCGTACGCCGGGCCGCCGTACCCGTACATGGGGGGCACGCCCCACAGCACCGAGCCCGCCAGGGTGTGGCCCGCGTGGGCCAGCGCCGGGCGGGCCACCTCCCGGCGGTGCCACAGCTCCCGCAGCAGCTCCCGCTCCCGTACGACGAAGTCGGCGCCCGCGCGGCCCGCGCGCCCCCGGTGGCGCAGGAACGCCAGCGACGTCGCATACGCCTCGTACTCGGCGACCGTCCGCGCCGCCGGCTTGCCGAGCCGGTCCCTGGCGTGGTCGCGGGCGAGCCGCCGTGCCTTCATCGACCCCATGACGAACGGCTCCGGCATCGTCAGCCAGCCGGCCGCCACGTACGCCGGCAGCTCGGCGCGCACGGTGCGCAGCTCGCGCTGCCGGGTCGATATGACCAGCCAGGTCAGCAGCCCGAACATCGGCACCATGAACGCCCCGTAGACCGCGAAGAAGCCGTAGCCGTCGCCGAACGACGTCGAGCCGTTCCACAGCGAGTGCATGCCCATCGCGAGCAGCAGGCCGCCGAGCGGGGCCAGTGTCCGGCGTACCCGCCGGTGCTCGGCGGTGAGTGCGGTGATGCCGAAGCCGATGCCGGTGAACACGGTGAACAAGGGGTGCGCGAAGGGCGACATCACCACGCGCACGAAGAACGTCGCGGCCGTCACGGCGGCGATGCCGCCGTGGCCGCCGGTGGACTGGTCGGTGCCGAAGGCGGTGCCCAGGTAGAGGATGTTCTCGGTGAAGGCGAAGCCGGTCGCGGTCACCCCGGCCGTCACCACGCCGTCGACGATCCCGGTGAAGTCCCGGCGGCGGAAGAGGAAGATCAGCAGCACCGCCGTGGCCTTCGCGGACTCCTCCACGACGGGCGCTATGACGGTCATGCCGAGCGTGTCGGCGCCCTTGGGGTCGGCCGTCGCGACCGCTATCCAGTGCGTGGCGAAACTGTTCGCGATGATCGCGACGAGTGCCGCCGCGCACGCACCCCAGGCGAAGCAGAACGCGAGGTTGCGCCAGGGACCCGGCTCCACCCGGTCCAGCCAGCGGAACGCGGCGACCAGCAGGGGGACGGGGAACACGGCGAGACCCAGCCCGACCAGGAAGCCCTCGGTACCGGTCTGCTGGCGGACCAGCGCGAGGATGACCAGCCCGGAGAGCGCGAGGAGCGTGCTCAGCGCCGCGTACCGCACCCAGGTGCGCTGCCACCAGTGCGGGTGCCGGAGCACACCGCCGGGGGCCGGGAGGGTCCCGGTCGGGGCGGGAGGATACGTCGGATGCGGGGGACTGGTGGCCACGGCATTGACCCTAACGAGGGAGGGGCGCCCGGTGCTGCTTGTTATCGCTGCTGGTGAGTCGGCGGAACAGCAGGTCGTGCACGACATGACCCTTCTCAAGGCCCTGCCCTTCGAAACGCGTCCGGGGCCGGAAGTCGGGACGCGGCGCGAAACCGCCGCCGGGGTGGTCGTTGGCGAAGTCGGGGTGCGCCGTGAGCACCTCGAGCATCTGTTCGGCGTACGGCTCCCAGTCGGTGGCGCAGTGCAGCAGCGCACCGGGGCGCAGCCGGGTGGCGGCCAGGGTGAGGAACTCGGGCTGGATGAGGCGGCGCTTGTGGTGGCGCTTCTTCGGCCAGGGGTCGGGGAAGTAGACGCGCAGACCGGCGAGGGAGTCGGGCGGGAGCATCTCGCGCAGCAGGATGATCGCGTCGCCGTTGCCGACGCGGACGTTGGTGAGGCCCTGGGCCTCGGCGAGGTTGAGCAGATTGCCCTGGCCGGGGGTGTGGACGTCGACGGCGAGGATGTTGGTGTCCGGGTCGGCGGCGGCCATGGCGGCGGTGGCCTCGCCCATGCCGAAGCCGATCTCCAGGGTGGTGGGGTGGTCGTTGCCGAAGAGGGCGGCGAGGTCGAGGACCTGCTGCCCGTCGATGTCCAGGCCCCAGGCCGGCCACAGGCGTCGCAGGGCGTCCGCCTGGCCGGTGGTGACGCGGCTGCGGCGGGGCTGGAAGCTGCGGATGCGGCGCTCGAAGTGGGAGCCGGCGGGGTCGGCGGCGGGGCCGTCGGGGAAACGGGGCGTTTTGCCGGCGGCGGGGGCGGGGACGTCGATGGATTCAGACACAGTGCGCCCAATTTTACGGCGGGGCGGTGACAGGGGGCCCCGTCGTGCCTTTCCTCGCCCCCGCCGCCCCTACCCGTCCCATCCTCCCAAGAAGCTCCCCTGTCAGGGGCGCGGGGAACTGCGCGATCTTTTGCGGGGGTCCGGGGGCGCAGCCCCCGGGGGACGGGACGGGGAGGGGCGGCGGGGGCGAAAAAAGCCTGCGCGCGCCTCGCCCGGAGGGCACCGCGCCCCGCAGGGCCTACGCCGGGCCTGCGCGCACCTCGCCCGAAGGGCACCCCTGCGCGCACCCCCGCCCGCAGGGCACCCCGCCCCGCCGGCCCGCAAGGCACCGCACCCCCCGCCCGGAAGGCACCGCCCCCTGCCCGCCCGCCCGCAGGGCCTACGCCGGCGCCGCCATCAGCAGCGGCCGCGCCCGCTCGCGGAGCTCGACCACCCGCGGCTCGTCCCCGTACGGCTCCAGCCGATGCAGCAGATCCTTCACATACTCCGTCGTCCGCGCCGAGGAGATCCGCCCCGCGACCTCCACCGCCCGCACCCCCTGCTCACACGCCGCATCCAGGTTCCCGGACTCCAGTTCGGCCACCGCCGACACCACCAGCCGCAACCCGTGCGACCGCACGAACTCCTCCGTCGGCTTCGACAGCGCCTGCTCCGTGAACCGCCGCACCTGCCGCGGCGCCTTCAGATCCCGGTAGCACTCGGCCGCGTCGGCGGCGAACCGGTCGTAGGAGTAGAACCCGAGCCAGGACGGATCGGGGTCGCCGTCACGCGCCCGCTCCAGCCACCCCTCGGCGGCCTTGAGCGCGCCGCCGGCCGCCTGCGCGTCCCCGGCCCGCGCGTGCGCCCGCGCCTCGACCAGCCGGAAGAAGCTCATCGTGCGCGCGGTCGCCAGCCCCCGGTTGCGCTCCAGCGCGGCCTGCGCGAGGTCGACGCCCTCGTCGCCGAAGCCCCGGTAGGTCGCCTGGAGGGACATCGAGGCGAGCACGTACCCCCCGAGCGGCACGTCCGCGGCGGCGCGGGCGAGCCGCAGCGCCTGGATGTAGTACCGCTGGGCGGCCTCCTGCTGGCCGGTGTCGAACGCCATCCACCCGGCCAGCCGGGTCAGTTCGGCGGAGGCGCCGAACAGCGCCCGGCCGACCTCGTCGGAGTAGGAGCCGAGCAGCAGCGGCGCCGCCTCGACCCGCAGGCACTCGGGCACCATGGACGAACGCCAGTCCCCGCCGCCGTACTTGGAGTCCCAGCGTCTGGCGTCCTCGGCGGCCTCGCGCAGCTTGCGCACGTCGCTGTGGCCGACCCTCGCCGGCGCGGAGGAGCCGTCCGACGGGCTCGCGTCGCGCGCCACCGAGCTGTCGGCCGGGGTTATGAGCCAGCGCGACGCGGGGGTCGCATAGGCGCTCACGGCGAACGATCCGGCCAGTGACTGCCAGATGCCGCCGGAACCGGCCCGGCGGCCGGCGAGATCGAGGCGGTAGAGGTCGGTGGCCGACCGCACCGCCTGTCCGACGTCCCTGGGGAAGGCGAGGCCCACCTCGGGTGCGGGATCCGCGTCCGCCAGGCCGATCTCGTGGAGCGGCACCGGGCGGCCGAGCTTCTGGCCGATGGCCGCGGCGATGAGGTGCGGCGCCGCGCCCTGCGGCACCATCCCCTTCGACACCCAGCGGGCCACCGACGTCTTGTCGTAGCGAAGTGTCAGCCCGCGCTGGGCACCAAGATCGTTGACGCGCCGCGCAAGCCCCGCGTTGCTGATTCCCGCGAGGGCGAGAACGGCGCCGAGTTTTTCGTTCGGCCCGCGTTGCTCCCTGGACATGCGCCACCCCTCGACACAGACGGCTGCCGCGCTGGCATAACCACGCGGCATTCGTAAACCCAGCGTAGTTCGCCGGATCCCAAGCGTTAAGGGGCGTTTTTCCGGTTGGCGGGATGTGACCTACGGGGCAGTACGCAGTGTCGCGGCGTGCCCCCGCCGTGTGGCCGTGCGCCCGTACGTGCGCTCTTCTCCGGCCACGGGGGGAGCGCTTCCATGGGGGATGCGTGGGTCGGCCCGCTGTACTGGATCCAGTGGGCTGGGGGACACCGCCGCCTTCATCCCCGCGGGCGGCGGACAGGTCCGGGAGGCGTACTCCGTCTCCCGGACCGCGCACCGCGATACGGTGCCCAGAGCCTGTACGGAGCGTGCTCAAACCTGCCGTCGCCCGGATGATTTGGCCGAAAATCGACGGTGCCCTCCGCACGCATTTCCGTTGCCACCACGCCACTTGAGGGCGCGAAAGGTGTTTTCAGGGAGCGTACCGGGGGCGCATTCACATCGCTGTTCGACCCCATCTGCCCTGCCGGAGGCGTGTGTTCGGCCCCGGGCGGGCACACCCAAGGGGGCGCACCAGGGGGAGCACAAGCCGCGGCGGAGCCCCTCCGGGGCGCACTCTTCGTGGCAGCATGGTGCCCAGTTCGTACGGTGCACTGCTTGTCCACAGTCCCTGGAGGCGGCGATGCGGTGGTTGGTGGGATGGAGCAGTGCCGCCGCGAGCGCCGCCACGAGCGTGGCGGGCATCGGCTCCGCCGGCACCACCGGCTACGACGGCGAGACGGTGCAGCCGGTCGGCTCCCAGCCCCTGTGGGGCGACCCGGATCCGCTGTGGGCGGTCGGTGACTGGCGGCCCGACGAGATCCGCGTCGTCAAGGCCGACGAACAGACCCGCATCGCCGTCCTCGGCACCTGCGGCGCCACCGACGAACAGTTGCGCGTCGCCCTGTTCGCCGCCCGCGGCGGGGCACTGCGCCATCTGACGGCCTGGCCGGGCAGCTACACCGCCGTCGTCCAGGTCGGCCGCCGGATCACCGTCTGCGGCGATCTCGCGGGCGCGCGGCCGGTGTTCCACACCCCCTGGGCGGGCGGCACGGCCTACGCGACGGCCGCGCTGCCCCTCGCCGACCTCGTCGAGGCCAACCTCGACTTCGGTCACCTCGCCGCGCTGCTCGCCGCCCCCGACGTGCCCGCGGCCATGCACGACTCCACGCCCTACGACGGCGTACGGCGCATCCCGCCGGGGCACGCGCTGATCCTGCGCGCGGGGGCGCGCGAGATCGCCGGGTACGAGCCGGTCGCCTCCCTCGCCGTCGCCGCACCCCCGGCCGACCCCGCGGGCGCCGTGGACGCCGTCCGCGACGCGCTCGTGGACGCGGTCCGCGCCCGTCTCGCCGCCCCCCGGCACGTGCCGGGCACCGACATCGACCCCGGACCGGTGCCCGGGATGGGCCCCGCCGAGCGGCGGGCCGCGCGTGGCATGCCGGTGCCCGGCATCGGCGCCGACCTCTCCGGCGGCCCCGCCTCCGGCGCCCTCGCCCTGCTCGCCGCCGGACTGCCCGGCGCGCCCGGCACGGTCCTCGGCCATGGCACGGGCGCCGGCGAACGGCTGCTCGCCGTCACCTTCAACGACCTCGCCGTCCCCGGCCGCGAGGCCGAGGTCGAGCGGGTCGGCGCGCTCGCCGCCAACCCCCGGCTGCACCACGTCGTGGTCACCGGCGGCGAGGAGATCCTGCCCTTCGCCGACCTCGACGGCCCCCTCACCGACGAACCCGGCGCCTTCCTCGTCTCCGCCGCCCGGCACCGCGCCCGGCTCGCCGCCGGCAGTGCCGACCACTTCACCGGATACGGCGCCCGGCAGGTCCTCGACGCCCATCCGGCCCGCCTCGCCGACCTCCTGATGGACCGCAAACGGCGCCACCTCGTGCGCCCCGTCGCCGCGCTCGCCAAGGCGGACGGTTCCGTGATGGTCCCCGCACGCGTGTACGCCGCCGCCCGCCGGCTCGCCCGGACGCCCTACCGCAGCGGCGTCGAGGCGCTCTCCGACCAGCTCATGCGGCACCGCTTCGACGAACCCGGCGGTGCCGTGGGCGCCTCGCTCGCCGCGCTGACCTGGGCCAGACCCGGTCCCGCCGCCCGCTGGCTGACCGGCGAGGCACTGGCAGAAGTATCGGTTCGCCTGCAAAGCGCGGCGGGCCGTACGGGCGCCATGGGCGTCGGCCCCGGGCAGCGCCCCGGCGACTTCCGCGCCCGCACGTCCCTCGCCCGGTACGCCGCCGATCTGCGGGTTCTGGAACAGGCCGCCGAGATCCGCTTCCAGCGCCTGCACGCCCCCTTCCTGGACAACCAGGTCGTGCGCGCCTGCCGGGCGCTGCCCGAGGCGCTGCGGGTGCAGCCGGGGGCGCGCGCCTCGATCCTGCGTACGGTCCTGGAGGGCGCCGGCGTCACCGACCTGCCGGCCGGCTGGGGTGCCCCCTCGGGCGCGTCCTCGGCCGCCGCCGCCCGGACGGGGCTACGGGTGGCGACGACGTCCCTGGTCGACCTCTTCGCCACGCCCCTGCTCGCGGAGGCGGGCCTGGTGGAGGCGCGGGTGGTCCGCAAGGCCCTCCGCTCGGCGGCCCAGGGCGACCCCCTCCCCCTGGACGGCTTCGCCGACCTCGTCTCCCTCGAACTCTGGCTCCAACGCCTCCTCACCCGCCGAGGCACCTGCTGGACAGGCACCCCCGCCCGCCAACGCGCAGTCCCCGCCGGCATCCCCCCAAGAGACAGAGCCTTGGGCACAGCCACCCGCACATGACCGGGGGCGCCCCGTCAGGACCGCGAGACTGTATCGATCCACGACTCCGCCGCACGGACGCGACCAACCCGCGCCTCGCAAGGGGCGTGGGGCTGTTTCGATCTGCGGCTCCGCCGCACGGACGCGACCGCCGCAGCCTCCGTAGGGGCGCGAGGAACTGCGCGACCAGCCACACCCCACCCGCACCCGCCCCACAACCCCACACCCCCCGAGCTACTGGGCGCCCCACCCGAACCGCTCAATCCCCCAAGGGGTCGAAGGGGCGAAGCCCCTGGAGGACGGGAAGGGTAGGGGCGGCGGGGGCGAACTCACCCACCCGAACCCCCACCTCCACACCAAGCACCCCACCAACCTGAACCCGCACCAGCACCCCACCCGACGGCGAAGCCGAAGGCACCGCGCCAACCGAACCACTGGGCGAGCCCCCCGGCACGGGAGCCACCACAGAAGGAGAAGCAGCTGGCACCGCACCACTCTCCACCGGCCTGACCGACACCACCGGCCGCGCGGAAGCCGACACCACCGCCGCCCCCGTCACACCCCCCGAGCCCGCAGACCGCCCCGGCTCCGGCCCGGACCTCGGCACGTCCACCCCCGAAGACCCCACAGGACCAGGCCTCACCACCGCACTCCCCCGAGAGGGCCCGGCAGACGACGGCGGCGCCCCCGCCACCCCCTCCCGCTCCTTCTCCCCATGACCCCCCGTCAACGCCAGGGCGACAACCGCCACCACCGCGGCCACCACCCCCACCGCGACCCCGGCCTTCACCGACGCCCCCACTCCTTCGGAGACCGCGGCCCCGCCACCACCCCCCGAACCACCCGCGGGGGCACCCCCCCCCGCACCCGCACCCCCACCCGCGACCAGCCCCGCCACCTTCCCGTACCCGGCCACCCCGAACCACCCGACGACCGCCACCGGCACGACCGCCGGAATCCCACCCGCCACTTCCCCCAGCTGCGACGCCGCCACCCGGCACCGCGCACACCGCTCGAGATGCTCCCGCACCCCCCGCTCCGCACGCGTGCGCAACCGTCCCCGCACATAGGCCCCGAGCTGCTCGGCATACCGGGCACACCCCTGGTCCCCGGCCAGCGACTCGCTCACATGCGCCTGCAAGTACGCCTGCCGCAACCCCTCCCGGGCCCGGCTCGCCAGCACCCGCGTGCCGTTCGCGTCGAGCCCGAACAGCACGGCCACCTCGCTCGGCGACTCGTCCTCGACCTCGGTGTGCCACAGCACGGCCTGCCACCGCTCCGGAAGCGAGCGGAACGCCCTGACCGCCAGCGACTGTTCGGCCGCGTGCATCGCCCGCACGTCCGCGCCGAGCTCCGTCCCCGCACCGAAGGACCCGGCCTCGGGACCGGCCCCGCCCACGTCCTCCACCGCCCCCCGCCCCCGTGCGGCGGAGACCTGCGCCGCGAACACGGCGAAGTCGTCGACGAGCTGCTCCCGCCTGGCCGAGGCCGTCCAGCGGGCGGCGACCCGGCGGACGGTCGTCAGCAGGTACGGCCGTACGGCGTGCGCGGGACCGGAGCCGCCGCGCACCGCCTGGAGCATGCGGGCGAAGACCTCGGCGGTGAGGTCGTCCGCGGTGTCCGCGTCCCGGCAGCACGTACGCGCGTACCGGCGCACGGCCCCGGAATGGCGCCGGAACAACTCCTCGTACGCCGTGTCGTCCCCGTCGCGCATCCGCTCGATCAGCTCGGCGTCGGACGGCGGCACCGGCACCGGCACCGGCACGGGCTCGGACGACGACGCCGACGGCGGCGGCGACGGGGGAACCCGCTCCCCACCACGGTCAACGCTCATCGCGGAAAGCCCCTGCCTGCACACGCCCACCCGAACACCCGGCCAGCCTGCCACGGCTCCGGGTGGTGGACCGCCGAGCCGGCGGTCCACCACCCGTCCGAGCGGATACGTCGAACAGGGGTTCAGCGCCTCATCCGTGCGGACGCGACCGCAGACCCTCCAGGAGGATGTCCAGCAGCCGTGCCGAGGCCGCCGCCTGCTGCGCCGCGTCCGGCAGCGAGGGGGCGGCCGTGGCTATCACCAGCAGGACGTCGGAGACCGTCACGTCGGGCCGCAGCTCGCCGGCGGCCCGGGCCCGGTCCACCAACCGCCCCACCACGTCCAGCAGTTCGGCCGCACCGGCGTCGTCCAGCGCCGCCTCCGCGGCCGGCCGCTGCTCCACCAGCCGCAGCTCGGGACCCGGCTGCCCGGTCCGCTGCTGCGGCAGCAGCGCCTGCTCCGGCGCCTCGCCCGCCACCGGACCGGAGGCCGCGGCCGAAACCGGCCCCGGCCCGCCGGCCAGAACCGCGCCCTCGCCCGACTCCGTGCCTGCGCCCGTGCCCTCGGCCGGCCCCTGACCGCCCTGTTCCTCCTCGGCGACCCCGACGCGCAGCACCTGCGGCGGCAGCAGCCGGCCCGCGCCGGAAGCCACCGACGTACGCAGGAAGCGCTGGAGCGCCGACCACGGCTCCTCTTCCTGCCCGAGCGCCGTCCGTGCCTGGTCGGTCAGCCGGGAGGTCTCCTCCTCGGCTATCCGCCGCACCAGGACGTCCTTGCTCGGGAAGCGCCGGTACACCGTGCCGACGCCGACCCGCGCCCGCCGCGCCACGTCCTCCATCGGCGCCCCGTACCCCAGTTCGCCGAAGACCTCGCGGGCCGCACGCAGTACGTGCTCCAGATTGCGCTGTGCGTCCACCCGCAGCGGTGCCGTCCGCGGCCCCTCGCCGCGTCCCTCGCTCACCGCCGCGCCCACCGGTCCGCCGGATGCGACGGCGGACACGGGCGACCAATGAGAGTCCTGAATATGCATAAGCGTTCCCCCGGTATTGGCGTCTCCCCCCGGAGACTCTCCCCGTTCATCGCAGCGTTCGCTGCAGCCGGAGCGCGCGGAACGAGCGTCGTACCCGGCCGGCCCGCCCCGTCGCGCGCCCTGCCCGGCACATCCCCCTACACCCCGTCGGGACACGAACATAGTTGAGCGGGAGTCAATTCAGAAGGGGCAGGTTCCGCACGGAGCGCCCCCCGATCGGCCCACGGGGGCGTTGTGTCCTGATTGCCTGCTCTTCCCGCCCTCCGCCCACGCCACTGAGCTGCGCACTTACGCCCGTTCCGAGCCGTCGGCGGGGATTCGGCCAACCCCGGACGGGGCACACGTCCAGTCACACAAACGGTCGGCCCTGTGGACAAACTCCGGCGCCGGGTGCGTCATGGGATGGTGAAGGTACCGGTGCGCATTCTCATCGTCGGCGGCGGCTACGTCGGGCTGTACACCGCGCTGCGTCTGCAGCGGAAGCTCAAAGCCGAGCTCGGGCGGGGCGAGGCCGAGATCGTGGTGGTCTCCCCCGACCCGTACATGACCTATCAGCCGTTCCTGCCGGAGGCCGCGGCCGGCTCCATCTCCCCGCGCCATGTCGTCGTCCCGCTGCGCAGGGTCCTGCCGGAATGCCGGATCGTCGTCGGCGAGGTGCGGACGATCGACCACTCCAAGCGCACCGCCACGCTCACCACCCTCGCCACCGAGGAGACCGGCGGCAACGAACAGCTGTCCTACGACGAACTCGTGCTCGCCCCGGGATCGGTCTCGCGCACCCTGCCGGTCCCCGGCCTCGCCGAGCACGGCATCGGCTTCAAGAACGTCGAGGAAGCCATCGGCCTGCGCAACCACGTCATCGAACAGCTCGACATCGCCTCCTCCACCCGCGACCCCGCGATCCGCGACGCCGCCCTGACCTTCGTCTTCGTCGGCGGCGGCTACGCGGGCGTGGAGGCCCTCGCCGAACTCGAGGACATGGCCCGCTACGCCTCGCGCTACTACCACAACGTCCGGCGCGAGGACATGAAATGGATCCTCGTCGAGGCCACCGGCCGCATCCTCCCCGAGGTCGGCGAGGAGATGGGCCGCTACACCGTCACCGAACTGCGCCGCCGCAACATCGACGTACGCCTCGACACCCGCCTGGAGTCCTGCGTCGACCGGATCGCCGTCCTCAGCGACGGGGCCCGCTTCCCCACCCGTACGGTCGTGTGGACCGCCGGCGTGAAACCGCACCCGGTGCTCGCCGCCACCGACCTCCCGCTCAACGAACGCGGGCGGCTGAAATGCACCCCTTACCTGACCGTCGACGGCGTCGACCACGCATGGGGCGCGGGCGACGCCGCCGCCGTGCCCGACGTGACCGCCGACGAGCCCGGCAAGGAGACCGCGCCCAACGCCCAGCACGCGGTCCGCCAGGCGAAGACCCTCGGCGACAACATCGCCCGCTCGGTGCGCGGGGAGCCGCTCCAGCAGTACTCCCACGCCTACGTCGGCTCGGTCGCCTCCCTGGGGCTGCACAAGGGAGTCGCGCATGTGTACGGGCGCAAGCTGAAGGGCTGGCCGGCGTGGTTCATGCACCGCACCTACCACCTCAGCCGGGTGCCCACCTTCAACCGCAAGGCGCGCGTCCTCGCCGAGTGGACCCTCGCCGGCCTCTTCAAGCGCGAGATCGTCTCGCTCGGCTCGCTCGAACACCCCCGCGCGGAATTCGAACTCGCGGCCGGTGGGAAACCCCCGCAGAACCCCTCGGACAACTCGAAGGGGTCGTCCTGACCGGATGCAGGAACTCCGACGCGGGGGCAGGCGTCTGACGGATGTCGCTCCGGTCGGCCAGACTGGACCGCGACGCCGGACGAGCCGACCGCTCGCCTCCGGCCCCAGGCCTGCCACCGCGCCGTGCGGCACCGAGGGACACCCCCTTCGCCCTCCGGCCGGACCCGGAGCCGGCCGACCGACAACAACACCACGAGGCAAGAATTCGGTGAACTTCACGCGCTGGAGCGCCCGGCTCCCCGGAACGCAGCGCCGCGCCGCCGCGCGGACCGAGCACCCGCTCGCTACGGACCGGAGGGGGGAGGGCTCGGTGCCCGCGGCCCGCGCCGAGCGGTCCACCGACGACCGGCATCCCGGACCCGCCGTCGAGAACCTGCCGGCCCGCGAGGTCCTCGACCGGGTCCCGGCCCTCGTCGCCCTGGTCCACGGCCCCGACCACCGCATCGCCTACGTCAACGGCGCCTACACCGCGGCCTTCGGCGCCCGCCCGCCGGGCGCCCCGGCCCGCGAGGCCCTGCCCGAACTGGCCGAACTGGGCCTGCTGCCCCTCCTCGACCAGGTGCTGCGCAGCGCCCGGCCGCGCACGGTCAAGTCCCGCAAGGCACCCGACGGCCGCTCCTACACCTTCACCTGCACCCCCGTCACCCTGCCCACCACGGCCCCGGCGCCCACGGGCCCGGCGCCCACGGGCCCGGCGCCCACGGCCCCGGCCGACGCGGCCCGCACCGCCACGGCCCAGGCCGCCACGACGGCCGACGCCACCACGGCCGACGCGGCCTCCACCGAGACGGCCCCCGTGGGCGCGGCCACCGATACCGCGTCCCGCGACGCCGAACCGCGCGACGGTTCGTCACGCGAGGGCGTACGCCGGGGGAGCGGCGGCGCGCGCCCCGGCGCACCCCTCGGCGGAGTGCTCGTCTTCGCCACCGACGTCACCGACCACGCCGAAGCCGCCGAACGGCTCCGCGCCAGCGAACGCGAACAGCGCCGCACCGCCGTCACCCTCCAGCGCTCCCTGCTGCCCCAGGAACTCGAACAGCCGGACGACCTCCGCATCGCCGCCACCTACCAGCCCGGCGGCACCGAGGCCGCCGTCGGCGGCGACTGGTACGACGTCATCACCCTGGGCGGCGGCCGCACTGCCCTGGTCATCGGTGACGTCATGGGCCGCGGCGTCCGCGCGGCAGCCGTCATGGGCCAACTCCGCACCGCCGTCCGCGCCTACGCCCGCCTCGACCTGCCTCCGCACGAGGTGCTCCAGCTCCTCGACGGCCTGGCCGCAGAGATCGACGCCAACCAGATCGCCACCTGCGTGTACGCCATCCACGACCCCAACGAGGGCCGGCTGGTGTACGCCTCGGCCGGCCACCTGCCCATCCTCGTGCGCGACGAGTTCGGCAAGGTGCTGCGCACCGACGAGCCCACCGGCCCACCACTCGGCACCGGCGGCTGGATCCACAGCTCCGGCTCGGTCCCCCTCGGCCCCGGCTCCACCGCCGTCCTCTACACCGACGGCCTCGTCGAAAGACGGGACAAGGACCTCGACGAGGGCATCGCCGCCCTGGAGCGCGCCCTGGCCGGAGCCACCGGCAGCCCCCAGATCGTCTGCGACCGCCTGGTCCGCTCCGCCGGCGTCACCGCCGACCACGACGACGACGTCGCCGTCCTCGTCCTCCAGCACCCCAGCCGCACCGGCCACGACGGCGAACTCTTCCGCAACGCCGCCCTCGACCTGCTCGGCGGTGTCGAAGCCGCACCCCGCGCACGCGCCTTCGCCTCCGGCGTCCTGACCAGCTGGCGCTTCCCCGCCGACCTGCACGACGCGGGCGTACTCGCCACCAGCGAACTGGTCGCCAACTCCCTCAAACACGGCACGCCCCCGATGCGGCTGCGGCTGCGCCGCACCAACCGCCGCCTGATCATCGAGGTCACCGACGGCGACGACCATCTGCCGCGCCGCCGCCGGGCCGAACCGATCGACGAGGCCGGCCGGGGCATCGCCATCGTGGCGACCATCGCCTCCAGCTGGGGCTCCCGCCGCACCCCGGGCGGCGGCAAGGCGGTGTGGTGCGAGTTCGCCCTGCCGAAGGGCGCGACGACGGGCCACTGACCGACCCCGGACCGCCGGGCCCGGGTCAGGCCTGTGCCACCGCCGGCTCGGCGGAGGCCCCGCCCTGCGCCACCACCCGGCTGCGCGCAGCCGAGGGCTGGTTCTGCCCCGGGGTGAGCTGCCGCCCCAGCCGTATCGCGAGGAAGGTGATACCCAGCGAGAACACCAGGAACGTCCCTATGTACGGCGCGAACAGCGACGCCCCCATGGGACCGCCCACCGCCGGACCGACGGCCATGGCGAGCTGCTTCACCAGGGCGAAGACCGAGTTGTACTGCCCGGCCATGCCCTCGGGCGCCAGATCGGCCACCAACGGCGCCACGGTCGGCGACAGCATCGCCTCGCCCAGCCCGAACAGCGCGTACGTCGACACGAACGCCGCCGTCGCCATCGCATGCCCGGCGTGGCCCAGACCGGCGTACCCCGCCAGCACCCAGGCGAAGGCCCATATGAGCCCCACGACGGCGATGACCCGCGACCGCCTGCGCCGCTCGACGATCCGCAGCACGGCGAACTGCGCGACCACGATCACCGCGGTGTTCGCCGCCAGCGCCGTCCCCAGCGTGGACGGCGAAACGCCCGCCGCCTCCACGCCGTACGCGCTCAGCCCGGAGTCGAACTGCCCGTAGCAGGCGAAGAACAGCACGAACCCGAGCACGCACAGCTGCACCATGGCCCGGTTGCCCATGATCTGCTTCCAGCCGCTCGCCGCCCGGCCGGCCACGGCCTCCGCCACGCGCGGCGCCCGCGGTACACGCACGGTCGCCATGACGACCACGAGCAGCAGGAACATCGCCGCCTCGATCGCGAACAGCAAGGTGAAGGACGCCGGGCGAGAGGTGTCCACGAGGTGACCGCCTATGAGCCCGCCGACGCCGAGCCCCAGGTTCTGGAGGAAGAACTGCATGGCGAAGGCACGCGATCGCGTCTCGGTCGGCGAGCAGTCGACGATCATCGTCGCCAGCGCCGGCTGCATCACGGCCTGACCGGCACCGAGCAGGGCCGACGACAGCAGCACGCTCACCGCCCCACTCGCGAGACCCAGACTGAGCGAGCCGACCGCGGCGGCTCCCAGGGCGGCGAGCAGCACCGGCAACGGTCCGCGCCGGACGATGGCCCGCCCGGCGAACGGCAGCACCACGAGTGCCGCCACGGCGAAGACGGCGAGCACGGCACCCGCCGTCATGGCACCCAGACCCCGCACCTGCGCCACGTAGACGTACAGATAGGGGACCGTGAAGCCGAGGCCGAACGCGCTGAGTGCGTTGCCCGCGTGGATCCGGCGCATCGCTGCGCCCATCGCCCTGGTCACTTTCACCTGCCTCCGGTCGGAAGTCCTTGCACCTCCTGCAAGAGTTAGAGGTGAAGACTTCGAAGCTAAACTTTCGGATTGAAGAGTACACCTCGAAGTACTTCGACGCCAAGTGCCGGCATGCGATACTGCGCACATGGGTGACACCCCCGACATCGGCGAGCCGACGCTCGAAGAGCAGATCGCCGCGTACCAGCGCGAGTTCCAGGATCTGGACCCCCAGGTCGAGAAGATCGTGTCGGCGCTGTCCCGCCTCAACCGCCGTATGAACGTCGCCTACGGCCGCCAGACGGCCGACCTCGGCATCAGCAACGCCGAGTGGGAGGTGCTCAAGGCCCTCGTCCTCTCGGGCGCCCCGTACCGGCTGGGCCCCGGCGACCTCGCCAAGCGTCTTGGCCTGACGCCGGCCGCGATGACCCACCGCATCGACCGCATGGTCGGCGAGGGACTGGTCACCCGGGAACGGGACGAGTCCAACCGGGTCCGCGTCATCGTCGAGCTGACCACCGAGGGCCGGGAGAAGTGGCTGGAGGCGATGCGGCTCGCCACGGTCTTCGAGGAGGACCTGCTCCAGGACCTCACTCCGACGGAGCGCGCGGTCCTCGGCGAGGTGCTGACCCGGCTGCTGCGCAGGGTGGAGGACGCCCAGCCGGACGCCGGCGGACGCCTCAGCGACCTGGACTGACCTGGCCGCAGTGAGTCACTGCGGAGGGCGGAAAAAATCTTGACAGGGACGCTTGACCCGTGGCTCCCGGATCTGTAACGTTCTCCGGGTTGCCACGGAGCCGTAACGGTTCTTCGACAACACTCCCGCCGCAGCAGCGGCACATCAAACCACCAGCACGATCTCCCGACGGGGTCAATTTCGGCATGCCCGAATTCCTATTCCGTCGGGCCCGGCCGGCCCCGATTGGGAATCGCCGGGAGGATCCGCTAAGGTTTGGCACGTCGGAACGGCCCAACGGCCGGGAAGACGCCCCCTTCTGACGGGGGATCGGACCGGAAACGGATCTGATAAAGTCGGAACCGCCGGAAAGGAAAGCGCT
>NZ_JOHS01000064.1 GCF_000725625.1 Streptomyces sp. NRRL F-6676 | reverse complement strand
CCCCCGGCACCCCCGCCCGCACCCGCGTCCGCCTCGCCCTCACCCCCCACCTCGCAGAGGAACTCGGCGGCCCGGAGGGCTACCGCCTCACCACCACCCCCCACTCCGTCACGCTCACTGCCGCCGCGGAACCCGGCCTCTTCCATGCCGCCCAGACCCTGCGTCAGCTCCTCGGCCCCGAGGCCTTCCGCCGCGCCCCCGTCACCCCCCGCCGGGAGTGGCCCGTCCCGGCCGTCACCCTCCACGACAGCCCCCGCTTCCGCTGGCGCGGCCTCATGCTGGACGTGGCCCGGCACTTCATGCCCAAGGACGGCGTCCTGCGCTACCTCGACCTGATGGCCGCGCACAAGCTCAACGTCCTCCACCTCCACCTCACGGACGACCAGGGCTGGCGCATCGAGATCCGCCGCCACCCCCGCCTCACCGAGGTCGGCTCCTGGCGGGCCCGTACCAAATTCGGCCACCGCGCGTCACCCCTGTGGGAGGACAAACCGCACGGCGGTTTCTACACGCAGGACGACATCCGCGAGATCGTCGCGTACGCCGCCGCCCGGCACATCTCCGTCGTCCCCGAGATCGACATACCGGGTCACTCCCAGGCCGCCATCGCCGCGTACCCCGAACTCGGCAACACGGACGTCGTCGACACCTCCTCCCTCGCCGTCTGGGACAACTGGGGCATCTCTCACAACGTACTCGCCCCCACTGACACCACCCTCCGCTTCTACGAAGAGGTGTTCGAGGAGGTCCTGGACCTGTTCCCGCCGGACGCGACCGCGTTCTCAGGGGGCTCAGAGGGCTCAGAGGGCTCAGGGGGCTCAGGGCCCGCGGGGTTCGCGGGGTTCTCGTCCTTCTTCCACATCGGCGGCGACGAGTGCCCCAAGGACCAGTGGCGCGACTCACCCACCGCGCAGGCCCGCATCAAGGAACTGGGCCTGGCCGGCGAGGACGGGCTCCAGGCATGGTTCATCCGGCACTTCGACGCCTGGCTGGCCGCACGCGGCCGCCGCCTCATCGGCTGGGACGAGATCCTGGAGGGCGGCCTCGCACCCGGCGCGGCGGTGTCGTCCTGGCGCGGCTACGAGGGCGGTGTCACGGCCGCGCGCGCGGGCCACGACGTCGTCATGTGCCCGGAGACGGAGGTCTACCTGGACCACCGTCAGGACCCGGGCCCCGACGAGCCCGTGCCCATCGGCTTCGTCCGCACCCTGGAGGACGTCTACCGCTTCGACCCCGTTCCACCGGAGCTCACCCCGGACGAGGCCGGGCACGTCCTCGGCGCCCAGGCCAACGTCTGGACCGAGGTGATGGAGGACCAGGGACGCGTCGACTACCAGGTGTTCCCGCGCCTGGCCGCCTTCGCCGAGGCCGTCTGGTCACCCCTTCCCCCGCCCGCCGCCCGGGACTTCGCCGACTTCACCACCCGCATGAAGTCCCACTACCCCCGCCTGGACGCCCTCGGTATCACCTACCGTCCGCCCCACGGCCCCCACCCCCGCCACACCCGCCCAACCCCACCAAACGACCCCAACCCGCCCCGACCCGTAATGACCGCCCAAACCACGCGCAACCCCCGCCGGGAGGGCGAACACCCCCTAGCGGACCCCCGCATCCGCCCCCCGCGAAGATGTGCCAGAGTTGCCACGTCCGCCCTGTCGGCACGTACCGTACGGCAGCACAGGCAGGACCAGGTGGGGCAGCGGGAAGGGGCAGCCGGTTTGACCACGCACGCACCGCAGACGGCGCAGGCCGTGACGCTGCCCGGGTCACTGGACGAGGCCGTGGCGGCACTCGCCGCCACGCCCGCCGCAGTGCCCGTGGCGGGCGGCACGGACCTCATGGCGGCGGTCAACTCCGGGCAGTTGCGCCCCGCCGCCCTCGTCGGCCTGGGCCGCATCAGCGAGATCCGCGGCTGGCAGTACCAGGACGGCCACGCACTCCTCGGTGCCGGCCTCACCCACGCCCGCATGGGCCGCCCCGACTTCGCCGCGCTCATCCCCGCCCTCGCGGCGGCGGCCCGCGCGGCCGGCCCCCCGCACATCCGCAACGCGGGCACGCTCGGCGGCAACATCGCCTCCGCCGCCCCCACCGGGGACGCGCTGCCCGTACTGGCCGCCCTGGAGGCGACGCTCGTCATCGCCGGACCGGGCGGCGCCCGCCGCGAGATCCCGGTCTCGCACCTCCTCGCCGGCATGGAGATGCTGCGCGGGGGCGAACTCATCGGCTACGTGCGCGTGCCGCTGCTGCACGCCCCCCAGGTCTTCCTCAAGGCCACCGGGCGCACCGGCCCCGGCCGGGCCGTCGCCTCCGTGGCCCTGGTCCTCGATCCCGCCCGGCGCGGGGTGCGCTGCGCGGTGGGCGCCATAGCGCCGATGCCGCTGCGCCCCCTGGACGCCGAGCACTGGGTCGCCCAGCTCATCGACTGGGACAACAACCGCACGATCGTCCCGGAGGCGCTGACCGCCTTCGGGGACTACGTCGCCGCGGCCTGCATCCCCGACGCCGTCCCGGCCGAGGACGGCACGGTGGAGCAGCTGCCGCCCGCCGTACTGCACCTGCGGCGCACCGTCGCCGCGCTGGCCCGACGAGCACTGGGGAGGGCGCTGTCGTGACCGACGACCAGCACGGGGAGGACCCGCGCCCGGAGGCCCCCCGCGGCTCCTGGGAGCGGCTGCCCCAGGGGGACTACGACGACGGTGCCACCACCTTCGTCCAGCTCCCCGAGGGCGGCATCGACGCCCTGCTCGCCTCGCACACCCCGCTCGCCGCGCCCGGTCACGGCTATGTGCCGCCGTCCATCACGCCGACCC
This sequence comes from Streptomyces sp. NRRL F-6676, assembly GCF_000725625.1. Taxonomy (GTDB): domain Bacteria; phylum Actinomycetota; class Actinomycetes; order Streptomycetales; family Streptomycetaceae; genus Streptomyces. The sequence continues at coordinate 40,681 of NZ_JOHS01000064.1, read as the reverse complement.
CGCAGCAGGGCGATCCCGTCGACGGCGCCGCCCACGGTGCGCCCGGCGGCTGGGGCGTCCCCGCCGGGGGCACGGGCTGGCCCGACGCGGCCCCCGGCACGGACCCGGGGTACCCGCGGCACGCGCAGCCGGCCCACCAGGACCCGTACGGGAACCCGCACCACGATCCCCGTCAGGACCCCCGTCACGATCCCCGCCAGGGTCCGGCGGGCGGTGACACGTCGGGCCACGGGTTCGCCTACCACCCGCAGTCCACCGGGCAGTGGACCTTCGAGGAGCCCGCGCACCCGGGCGCCGCGCCGGGCGACGCCGGCCCCGGTCACGACGTCACCGGCGAGTGGTCGATCCCCGTCGCCGGGGGCGATCTGCCGGACGAGTCGGGCGAGTTCACCACGTCGTCGCTGGTCGAGCAGTGGGGCGGCACCCCGCCGCCGACCCTGCCCGGCGGTGCCGCCGCGCCCTGGGCGCCCCCGGGTTCCGAGGAGCGGCCCGCCGAGGCCCCTGGCGGCCCGTTCGACGGGCCGTACGCGCCGGAGGGTCACGCGAGTACCCCGGAGGCCCCCGAGGCCGCCCAGGGCCCGTCCACGCCCACCGGCCCCGCACGCCCCGGCGCGCACGACCCGTACGCCGGGAACCGCCCCGGCACGGCCCCCTATGCCGCCCACGGGGACCCCGCCCACCCGGACCCGTACGCCGCCGGACCGGAACCGGCCGCCGGTGCCGACGACGGCCGCGCCCCCGTCGAGGAGCACGCCCCGGACGCCGAACCGCCCGCAGCGACCCCCGAGGACGCCCCTGAGGGCGACGAGGCTCCTGAAGAGGCGGATCGGCCCCAGGAGGCGGACCCGCCCCAGGAGCGGCCTTCCGCCGAGGACCCCGCCCCGCAGCCCGGGGACGAGCCCGCACCCCAGGACGCCGACGCGCCCCAGGAGGCGGACGCCCCGGACGGCACCCAGGAGGACGCCGCCCGCGTCGGCGAGGCGCCCACGTCCCTTCCCGACGAGCACCCCCTCGTCTCGTACGTCCTGCGGGTGAACGGCACCGACCGCCCCGTCACCGACGCCTGGATCGGTGAATCGCTGCTCTACGTGCTGCGCGAGCGCCTGGGCCTCGCGGGCGCCAAGGACGGCTGCTCCGAGGGCGAGTGCGGGGCGTGCAACGTCCAGGTGGACGGCCGGCTCGTCGCCTCCTGCCTGGTGCCCTCGGTCACCGCCGCCGGCACCGAGGTGCGCACCGTGGAGGGGCTCGCCGTCGACGGGCAGCCCTCCGACGTGCAGCGGGCGCTCGCCCGGTGCGGGGCCGTGCAGTGCGGCTTCTGCGTGCCCGGCATGGCGATGACCGTGCACGACCTCCTGGAGGGCAACCCGGACCCCACCGACCTGGAGACCCGTCAGGCGCTCTGCGGCAACCTGTGCCGCTGCTCCGGCTACCGGGGCGTACTCGACGCCGTACGGGAGGTCGTCGCCGAGCGCGAGGCCCTCGGCGCGGCCGAGGACGAGGCCGACGGCGGGACGGGCGACGAGGCCGGGCCCGGCGAGCCGCTCATCCCGCACCAGGCGGGCCCCGGCGCGGGCAGCGTCCACCACGATCAGTCGTACGGCCAGGACGGAGGCCAGCGTTGAGCAACGAAGCCGCCACCGCGCCCACCGCGGCGGCCGTACCCGCCCCCGAGCCGCTGCCGCACGGCATCGGTGTGTCCCTGCCGAGCGCCGACGCCCGCGCCAAGACGGAGGGCACCTTCCCGTACGCGGCCGACCTGTGGGCCGAGGGCCTGCTGTGGGCGGCCGTACTGCGCTCCCCGCACCCGCACGCGCGCGTGGTGTCCATCGACACCAGCCACGCGCGCGAGATGCCCGGCGTGCGCGCCGTCCTCACCCACGAGGACGTGCCCGGCACCCCGCTGCACGGCCGGGGCCGCGCCGACCGCCCGGTGTTCGCCTCCGAGGTCGTACGCCACCACGGGGAGCCGCTCGCCGCCGTCGCCGCCGACCACCCGGACACCGCGCGGATGGCCGCCGCCGCCGTCATCGTCGAGTACGAGGTGCTCGACCCGGTCACCGACCCCGAGCAGGCGTTCGAGGCCGAGCCGCTGCACCCGGACGGCAATCTGATCCGGCACATCCCGCTGCGCCACGGCGACCCGGAGGCGGCCGGTGACATCGTCGTCGAGGGCCTGTACCGGATCGGCCGCCAGGACCCCGCCCCCATCGGCGCCGAGGCCGGACTCGCCGTGCCGCGCCCCGACGGCGGCGTCGAGCTGTACCTCGCCTCCACCGACCCGCACGCCGACCGCGACGCGGCCGCCGCCTGCTACGGCCTGCCACCCGATCAGGTGAAGATCGTCGTCACCGGGGTGCCGGGCGCCACCGCCGACCGCGAGGACCAGGGCTTCCAGCTCCCGCTCGGCCTGCTCGCGCTGAAGACCGGCTGCCCGGTCAAACTCACCGCCACGCGCGAGGAGTCCTTCCTCGGCCACGTCCACCGCCACCCCACCCTGCTGCGCTACCGCCACCACGCCGACGGCGAGGGCAGACTCGTCAAGGTCGAGGCGCAGATCCTGCTCGACGCGGGCGCCTACGCCGACACCTCCGCCGAGGCCCTGGCCGCCGCCGTCTCCTTCGCCTGCGGCCCCTACGTCGTCCCGCACGCCTTCATCGAGGGCTGGGCGGTGCGCACCAACAACCCGCCCTCCGGGCATGTACGCGGCGAGGGCGCCATGCAGGTGTGCGCCGCCTACGAGGCCCAGATGGACAAGCTGGCCAAGAAACTCGGCGTCGACCCGGCCGAGCTGCGGCTGCGCAACGTGCTGGCCACCGGCGACGTGCTGCCCACCGGGCAGACCGTGACCTGCCCGGCGCCGGTCGCCGAACTCCTCCAGGCGGTACGGGACTTCCCGCTGCCGCCGCTGCCCAAGGACACCCCCGCCGACGAGTGGCTGCTCCCGGGCGGCCCCGAGGGCGCGGGCGAGCCCGGCGCGATCCGCCGGGGCGTCGGCTACGGCCTGGGCATGGTGCACATGCTCGGCGCGGAGGGCACCGACGAGGTCTCGACCGCCACGGTGAAGGTCCAGGACGGGGTGGCGACCGTGCTGTGCGCGGCCGTCGAGACGGGGCAGGGCTTCAGCACGCTGGCCCGGCAGATCGTCCAGGAGACGCTCGGGATCGACGAGGTGCACGTGGCCCCCGTCGACACCGACCAGCCGCCCGCGGGCGGCGGGGCCCGGGGCCGGCACACCTGGGTGTCGGGCGGGGCGGTGGAACGGGCCGCGAAGATGGTCCGCACCCAGCTCCTCCAACCGCTCGCACACAAGTTCGGCATGTCCACCGAGCTGCTCCAGATCACCGACGGCAAGATCACCTCGTACGACGGCGTCCTGTCGACCACCGTCACCGAGGCGCTGGACGGCAAGGAACTGTGGGCCACCGCCCAGTGCCGCCCGCACCCGACCGAGCCGCTGGACGGCTTCGGCCAGGGCGACGCCTTCGTGGGGCTCGCGTTCTGCGCGATCCGCGCGGTGGTCGACGTCGACATCGAGCTCGGCTCGGTACGGGTGGTCGAACTGGCGCTCGCCCAGGACGTGGGCCGCGTCCTCAACCCGGCGCAGCTCGCCGCGCGCATCGAGGCGGGCGTCACGCAGGGCGTGGGCGTGGCGCTCACGGAGAACCTGCGCACCGCGCGCGGGGTCGTGCGTCACCCGGACCTCACGGGGTACGCGCTGCCGACCGCCCTCGACGTCCCCGACATCAAGATCGTGAAGCTGGTCGAGGAGCGGGACGTGGTGGCCCCGTTCGGCGCCAAGTCGGTCAGCGCGGTGCCGGTGGTGACCTCCCCGGCGGCCGTCGCCTCGGCGGTGCGCGCGGCGACGGGCCGCCCGGTCAACCGCCTGCCGATCCGGCCGCAGGCGGCGGTGGTGACGTCGTGACGGAGCGGGAGGCGGGGTCGGACGCGGTCCCGGACGTCTCGGACGCCCCTTCCGGTGCGGCGCCCGGGGAGCGGTACGAGCCGCCGCCGAGCATGGGCAAGCTGCTGCTGTGGATCCTGGTGTTCGTCCTCGCCGCGGTGGTCGTGGTGGCGGGCGGGGTCTACTTCACCTGAGTCGGCGTCCGCGGTCGGGGCTACTTCGCCTGAGTCGGCGTCTGCGGCCGGGTCTGCTTCACCTGAGCCGGCTGTCCGCGGTCGGGGTCTGCTTCACCTGAGTCGGCGTCCGCGGCCGGGACCCCGGCGACGCTCGGTGCACCCACCCCGGTGTGCCCCAATTCACGTGCCGAATCGGCCTGTTGGGGCCTTCCGGCCGTGCGTTGTGCGGGCCGTTGTCAGTGGGGCGGCGTATGGTTTTTCGTGTCGGGGAGGCCCGCGGGGGATGTGGGCCGCCTCGCCGCTCGACGGCATGCGGCGAGGTGCAGCAGGACACGGGCCACGGTGCACGGGGGAAGCGATGAACACGATCTGCCCGAAGGGGACGGCGGACACGGCGGCGGAGCAGCTGCCGCCGTGGACGGCGGTCCGGGCGCGCACGGAGACGCGCCGGTGGCCGACGGGCCGCCCCGGCCGGCCGGGCGGACTCGCCCTGGACCTTCCGGACCGCTTTCTGGACGACGCGTTCGGCGCGGGCGCGATCGTCCGCTTCGAGGACGTCGACTTCCCGGCCACGCTCACGCACGAACCGACCCGCCGCTTCCTGCGCGAGGTCGGCCTGCCCGAGCGGGGCTACGGCTTCGAACTGGACACGGACGTCCCGCTGCCGACGCTCACGGAACACGCCGAGTACGCGGCGGAGCACGGGCACTTCGGGCCGGCCCCGGCGCCCCGTCAACTCCCGTACCTGGCCGACCGCCTGATACGCCTGGGCACCCTGCTGCCCGGCACGGAGCTGGTCCTCGACGGCGCCACGGGCGAGGTGCGGTGCTGGCGCAGCCCGGACCCCGCCCCGCACCCGCTGACGGCCGACCTGTCCACGCTCATGGTCACCATCTGGCTCCTGCACCGAGACCGCCGCACCTCGGCGGTCCGCCGGGCGTACGCCTGACCCGCCGCCCCGGGCGGGCCCCCGGCGCACACGGCCGTGCGCGGCGCCGGTCAGCCGACGTGGGTCCGGTCCACGCCGTTCAGCAGGGCGCGGACGGTCTCGCGAGCGGCGGGGACGGTGTGACCCGCCTCCAGTTCGACGAGGGCGGCCTCCGAGCCGAGCGCCATGATCAGACGGGTGCTGATCGACGCCGGAGTCAGGCCCATCGCGCGCACGCTCGGCTCCGCGAGGCCGATGAGCCGCGCCACGCGGTCGGTCATCGTGGCCGTGAGTTCGTCCCGCGCTCTCGCCTCGAAGCCGAGTGCCTTGACGCCCGGGTGGGCGAGGCACGCGTCGAGATAGGCGTCGAGCGCGGCGAGGAGGAACTCCCGGCCGGGTGCGAGCCCGGCGGTGGCGGCGGCCACGGCGTTGCCGATCTGCTCGTAGAAGCGCTGGTGGAGGGCGTCGACGAACGCGTTCCGGTCGGGGAAGTACACGTAGAAGGTCCCCTTGGCGACGCCCGCCTGCGCCGCGACGGCCGCCACGCTCAGCCCGCCGAGCCCGTCCCGCTCGGCGACCGCCTCTCCCGCCCTGAGCAGGGACTCCTTGGTGCTGCGGCCCTTCGGGGTCACCGGTGTGGAGTCGGGGCGCGGGTCGTCGGCAGGAGGTGTGGGCACGCCGTCATTGTAGGAGGACGGCACGAACATGACCACTCGGTCAGAAAAACATGACCGCGCGGTCATTAAGGTGCTACCGTCGAGCGGGACCGAAAACGTGGACCGGCGACTCGGATATGCGAACAGCCGTGCGCGAGCAGGGAGTGAGGCGTCATGAGCGGTGAGACGAGCGGTGCGAATGAGGGGACGAACGAGGCCATGAGCGGTGAGACGGTGCTGGTCACCGGCGGCTCGGGATTCCTGGGGGTGCACTGCGTCCTGCGACTGCTCGAAGCCGGGCATCGGGTGCGCACGACCGTCCGCCGGCCCGCGCAGGAAGAGACGGTCCGGGAGATGCTGCGCACGGCCGGCGCCGAGCCGGGGGAGGCGCTCGATGTGGTGGTCGCCGACCTCACGTCCGACGAGGGGTGGGCGGCCGCGGCGAAGGACTGCGCCTACGTCCTGCACGTCGCCTCCCCCTACCCGGCGACCGTGCCGCAGCACGAGGACGAACTGATCGTTCCGGCCCGTGACGGCACCCTGCGCGTGCTGCGCGCCGCGCGCGACGCGGGGGTCCGCAGAACGGTGCTGACCTCGTCCTTCGCGTCGATCAGCTACGGCCATGCCGAATGGGAGCGGACGTACACCGAGCGGGACTGGAGCAACCTCGACGGCGCGCACATCTCGGCGTACGCGAAGTCCAAGACGCTCGCCGAGCGGGCGGCGTGGGACTTCGTGGAGCGCGAGGGGGACGGGCTCGAACTGTCCGTGATCAACCCGGTCGGCGTGCTCGGACCGGTCTTCGGCCCCGACTACTCGACGTCCATCACGCTGGTCCAGCGCCTGCTCGACCGTGATCTGCCGGGCGTGCCCCGCCTGTCCTTCTGCTTCGCCGACGCCCGCGACCTCGCCGACCTCCATCTGCGCGCCATGACCGACCCGGCCGCCCGGGGCGAGCGGTTCCTCGGCTCGTCGGGCGGGCCGATGTGGGTGGCCGACGTCGCCCATGTCCTCCGGGACCGCCTCGGGCCGCCCGCCGCCCGCGTCCCCACCCGCCGCATACCCGACACGCTGGTACGCCTGGCCTCCCGCCTGGACGCCACCCTGCGTGGCTTCGTGCCGGACCTGGGCCTGGTGAGGGGGGCGAACGCCGACAAGGCCCGCGACGTACTGGGCTGGCGCCCCCGCCCGCCGGAGGAGGCGATCGTCGCCACGGCGGAGAGCCTGCTGAGGCTGGGCCTGGTGAAGAGCGCGAAGCCGTAGCGCGCGCACGGCGTCGCCCGGCAGACGGGAATTGTCGGACAGGCCCTGGCGCGCCCCTCGCGGTGAGGCGTGCGCCGGAGGCCGTGGCGGGAATCGAACCCGCGTAATTCCCCGCGGACGGAGTCCGCTGATGGATGCGCGGACGGAGTCCGCTGATGGATGCTGCGCAGGCGAATCCCCTGGGGGTGTGGAGGCCGTGGCGGGGATCGGACCCGCGTAATTCCCTGCGGACGGAGTCCGCTGATGGATGCTGCGCAGGCGAATCCCCGGGGATGTGGAGGCCGTGGCGGGAATCGAACCCGCGTAATTCGCTTTGCAGGCGAATCCCTGAACCACTCGGGCACACGGCCAAGCAGAGGCGGCACGGCTCACTCGTTCCGCCCTGGTGTCTCGACGGTACGGGGACGCGTCGGACGGGCTCAAGGGAACCGGGGGCCGTGCAACGGGACTGCCATGTGCCGTTCACAAAGCGGCGGGAGGGCAGCCCTAGGACCATGGTCGGACGGGAGCACCGCCCTCCGACAGGGGTCATTGTCGGTGACGCCCCTTACTCTGGCCGCATGAGCGCCCTCGACCCGCGCGACGCCGATGTCGCCGACGCCGTACCGACCACCACCCCGCCGCCCCCGCCCGTCGCCGCCGGGGGCGTGCTGAGCGGGCCGTACCGGGCGCTGAGCATCGGCATCGTCTCCGTCGTCCTGCTGATCGCCTTCGAGGCGACGGCGGTGGGGACGGCGATGCCGGTGGCCGCCCGGGAGCTGCACGGGGTGTCGCTGTACGCGTTCGCGTTCTCCGGGTACTTCACCACCAGCCTGTTCGGCATGGTGCTCGCCGGGCAGTGGGCCGACCGGCGCGGTCCGCTCGGCCCGCTGACCACCGGCATCGCCGGCTTCGCGGCCGGGCTGCTGCTGTCCGGGACCGCAGGGGCGATGTGGACGTTCATTCTGGGCCGGGCCGTGCAGGGGCTCGGCGGCGGGCTGGTGATCGTCGCGCTGTACGTGGTCGTGGGGCGGGCGTATCCGGAGCCGTTGCGGCCGGCCATCATGGCGGCGTTCGCGGCGGGGTGGGTGGTGCCGTCGATCGTCGGTCCGCTGGCCGCCGGGGCGGTCACCGAACAGCTCGGCTGGCGCTGGGTGTTCATCGGGATACCCGTGCTGGTGGTACTGCCGCTGGCGCTCGCCCTGCCGCAGATACGCCGCCGGGCGGGCGGCCCGGCCGAGGGCGCGTCGGCGACGGTGGCCGAGTCCAAGGCGTCCGGCCGGCGCCGGCTGCGGCTGGCCCTCGCCATCTCGCTCGGCGCCGGGCTGTTGCAGTACGCCGCGCAGGACCTGCGGTGGCTCTCGCTCCTGCCCGCCCTCGCCGGCGTCGGCCTGCTCGTACCGGCCGCGCGCGGACTGCTGCCGCACGGCACCTGGCGGGCCGCCCGCGGACTGCCCTCCGTGGTGCTGCTGCGCGGGGTCGCGGCCGGCTCCTTCATGGCGGCCGAGTCGTTCGTGCCGCTGATGCTGGTCACCCAGCGGGGCCTGTCGCCGACGCTCGCCGGGTTCTCGCTCGCGGCGGGCGGCGGGACATGGGCGATCGGCTCCTGGGTGCAGTCCCGGCCGCGTCTGGAGCGGTACCGGGAGCGGCTGGTCACGGTGGGGATGGCGCTGGTCGCGGCGGCCGTCGCGACCGCCCCGAGCGTCCTCGTCGACGGCGTGCCCGCCTGGACGGTGGCGGTGGCCTGGGCGTTCGGATGCTTCGGGATGGGGCTGGTGATCTCCTCCACCAGCGTGCTGCTGCTGAAGCTGTCCGCGCCGGAGGAGGCGGGCACGAACAGCGCGGCGCTGCAAATCTCCGACGGGCTCAGCAGTGTGCTGCTGCTGGCCGCCGGGGGAGCGGCCTTCGCCGCCCTCGGCGGCGGCACGGTCGCGCACACGGCCGCCGACGCGACGACGACCGGCGCCCACCCGGCCGCCTTCGCCGCGGTGTTCCTGCCGATGGCGGCGGTGGCCCTGGCGGGGGCGTGGGTGGCGGGGCGGTTGCGGGCGCCGCTGCGCTGACACCATGCGGTACCGCGCGGTACCATGCGGACATGGCCGGACTGAACCTTCGCTTCACCGACGAAGAACTCGACGCCCTCCGCGAACGCGCGGCCGCCGAGGGGCGCAGCATGCAGACCTTCGCTCACGATGCGGTGATCGCAGCCATAAACGAGCACTCACGGCTGTTCAACGAGGCCGCCGATCACGTACTCCGGGCCAGCGCCGAGCTGAACCGGAGGCTCGCCTGATGTACTACCTCACGCTCCCCGAGTTGCTGAACCTCTCGAAGCGGCTCGGGGCCGCCGAGGTGCGCGACTACGGGCTCCTGGACTCCGCCCTGGCACGTCCCCAGTCGAGTGTCTTCGGCCAGGACGCCTACCCGGACGTGTGGCAGAAGGCCGCGGCGCTGATGGAATCCCTCGCCCGCAATCACGCTCTCGTGGACGGGAACAAGCGCACCGCCTGGTACGCGACGTGGGTCTTCCTCCACATGAACGGATATCCACTGGACCCGGACTTCGACGTGGACGAAGCCGAACAGTTCGTACTGGACGTGTCGCAGGGTGCCCTGGACGTACCCAAGATCGCTGCTCAGCTGCCGCAGTTCGCACGCTGAGGTCGCCGTCACTTCCCCTGTGACGCGTGTCGCAGTCGCAGGGGAGGCGGCATCGTTGGCCGGGAGACCGGGCCACGCCCCCGGTAGGGTGGCCCGGTTGCCGTGCCCGCGCCCGACCCCGCCCCGGAGACCGTGACTACCACCCCCGCCCCCGCAGCCTCCTCGCACCACCTCTCGCCCGCCTTTCCCGGCCGTGCCCCCTGGGGCACCGCCGGCAAGCTGCGGGCCTGGCAGCAGGGGGCCATGGACAGGTACATCCAGGAGCAGCCGCGCGACTTCCTCGCCGTCGCCACCCCCGGCGCCGGCAAGACGACCTTCGCGCTCACCCTCGCCTCCTGGCTGCTGCACCACCACGTCGTGCAGCAGGTCACCGTCGTCGCGCCCACCGAGCACCTGAAGAAGCAGTGGGCCGAGGCCGCCGCGCGCATAGGCATCAAGCTCGACCCCGAGTACAGCGCGGGCCCGCTCGGCCGGGAGTACGACGGCGTCGCCGTCACCTACGCGGGCGTCGGCGTACGGCCGATGCTGCACCGCAACCGGGTCGAGCAGCGCAAGACGCTCGTCATCCTCGACGAGATCCACCACGCCGGTGACTCCAAGTCCTGGGGCGAGGCATGCCTGGAGGCGTTCGAACCGGCCACCCGGCGGCTCGCGCTCACCGGTACACCGTTCCGCTCCGACACCAACCCGATCCCCTTCGTCGCGTACGAGGAGGGCCAGGACGGCATCCGGCGCTCGGCCGCCGACTACACCTACGGGTACGGCAACGCGCTCGCCGACGGCGTCGTCCGGCCCGTCATCTTCCTCTCCTACAGCGGCAACATGCGCTGGCGCACCAAGGCGGGCGACGAGATCGAGGCCCGGCTCGGCGAGCCGATGACCAAGGACGCGATCAGCCAGGCCTGGCGCACCGCGCTCGATCCGCGCGGCGAATGGATGCCGAGCGTGCTGCGCGCCGCCGACCAGCGGCTGTCCGAGGTCCGCAAGGGCATTCCGGACGCCGGCGCGCTCGTCATCGCCTCCGACCAGGACTCCGCGCGCGCGTACGCGAAGCTGATCCGCGAGATCACCGGCCACAAGGCGACCCTCGTACTGTCGGACGACGGCGGGGCCTCCGACCGCATCGACGAGTTCAGCCAGAGCGACGACCGGTGGATGGTCGCCGTCCGCATGGTGTCCGAGGGCGTGGACGTGCCCCGGCTCGCGGTCGGCGTGTACGCGACGACGATCTCGACGCCGCTGTTCTTCGCCCAGGCCGTCGGCCGTTTCGTCCGGTCCCGGCGGCGCGGCGAGACCGCCTCCGTCTTCCTGCCGACCGTGCCGGACCTGCTCTCCTTCGCGGGCGAGATGGAGCGCGAGCGCGACCACGTCCTCGACAAGCCGAAGAAGCACGGCGAGGAGGACCCGTACGCCGAGTCCGAGAAGGAGATGGACGAGGCCAACCGGGAGCAGGACGAGGACACCGGCGAACAGGACATGCTGCCGTTCGAGGCGCTGGAGTCCGACGCGGTGTTCGACCGGGTCACGTACAACGGAGCGGACTTCGGGATGCAGGCCCATCCCGGGAGCGAGGAGGAGCAGGACTACCTCGGCATCCCCGGGCTGCTCGAACCCGACCAGGTGGAACTGCTGCTCCAGAAGCGGCAGGCACGGCAGATCGCGCACAGCCGGAAGAAACCGGCCCAGGAGGCGGATCTGCTGGAGATGCCGGCGGAGCGGCGGCCCGTGGTCACCCACAAGGAACTCCTGGAGCTGCGCAAGCAGCTGAACGGGCTGGTCGGCGCGTACGCCCACCAGAGCGGGAAGCCGCACGGCGTCATCCACACCGAACTCCGCCGCGTCTGCGGCGGCCCCCCCAGCGCGGAATGCACGGCCGGCCAACTGACCCAACGCATCACCAAGGTCCGCGAATGGGCGACCCGCATGAAGTAGGGGCCGCCCCGTAAGGGGCGCGGGACGTGTCCTTCGCGCGGCTCCGCCGCGGGGTGCGCGAGCGACCCCCGTGCTCCCGCACCCGCCCACCATCCCCTCGCCCCCGAGCCCTTGGGTGGGCATACGCGGGCAAACCCCGCCCGCCCCCCACTCGCCCCTGCCCGGATTCTGGACGGAGGCTTCCGCTCAGCGAACTCGCTTCGCTACTGTCCCGCTACGCACACGCCCCGTGGCAGTGCCGCCGCGGAGCGCAGCCGTGAAGCGACTCGAGGTCCGGAACCACCGGGCCGCCGGCCGATCGGCGGCCTTCACGCGCGCCACTGACGGGACATCGGTGACGCATCCGCCGGCGCGGAGGCCCGCCGACCTCACCACTGAAGGAGTGGGCGTCGTGACCGCGGAGACATCCCAGACGCTCGATCGGGGCCTGAAGGTCCTGAAACTGCTCGCCGACACCGACCACGGGCTGACCGTCACCGAACTCTCCACCAAACTGGGCGTCAACCGGACCGTCGTGTACCGGCTGCTCGCCACCCTCGAACAGCACTCCCTCGTCCGCCGCGACCTCGGCGGCCGCGCCCGCGTCGGCCTCGGCGTGCTGCGCCTGGGCCGCCAGGTGCACCCGCTGGTACGGGAGGCCGCGCTGCCCGCGCTCCGCGCGCTCGCCGAGGACATAGGCGCCACCGCCCACCTCACCCTCGTCGACGGCACGGAGGCACTGGCCGTCGCCGTCGTCGAGCCGACCTGGACCGACTACCACGTCGCCTACCGCGCCGGCTTCCGCCACCCCCTCGACCGCGGCGCCGCCGGCCGCGCCATCCTCGCCGCCCGCCGCACCCCGCCCGACGACCCCGGCTACACCCTCACGTACGGCGAGCTGGAGGCCGGGGCGAGCGGCGCCGCGGCCCCGCTGATCGGCGTCACCGGCGTCGAGGGCAGCGTCGGCGTGGTCATGCTCGCGGACGCGGTGCCCGAGCGCGTCGGCGCCCGCGTCGTCGACGCCGCCCGCGAGGTCGCCGAAGCCCTGCGCTGAGGCATTCCGGATGCCAGGGGAAGAGGGATGCTCGGGGAAGAGGGATGCTCGGGGAAGAGGGATGCTCGGGGAAGAGGGGTGCTCGGGGAAGAGGGGTGCTCGGGGAAGAGGGGTGCTCGGGAAGAGGGATGCTCGGGAAGAGGGATGGCCGGGCGGGAGGCCGGGCGGCCGTCCGTCGGCGTCACGTTAGATTGACTCCGTGCTCTCTCGCCTCACACGCCCCCGGGCCCTCGCCGTCTGTGCCCTGCCCGTCGTGGCCCTGCTCGCCACGGCGGGCCTCGCGCCGCTGCCGTTCTCCCTGGCGCAGCCCGGGATGACCGCGAACGTCCTCGGCGAGAACAAGGGCGACCCGGTCATCACCATCACCGGCGCGCCCACCCGCCGTACCACCGGGCAGCTGAGGATGACGACGATCGAGGCGACCGGCCCCGACGCGCACATCTCGCTCGGTGACGTGCTCGACGGCTGGTTCCGCACCGACCAGGCGGTCATGCCGCGCGACTCGGTCTACCCCAGCGGCGACAACGTCAAGGAGATCGAGCAGCACAACACCGCCGAGATGAAGGAGTCCCAGGACGACGCCACCAAGGCGGCCCTCGCCTATCTGGGCAAGTCCGCCTCGGACGTCGACGTCACGCTGAAACTCGCCGACGTCGGCGGCCCCAGCGCCGGCCTGCTCTTCACCCTCGGCATCATCGACAAACTCGACGGCGACGGCAGCGGCGGCGACCTCACCGGCGGCCGCACCGTCGCCGGTACGGGCACGATCGACGCCGGCGGCAAGGTCGGCCCCGTCGGCGGAGTCGGCCTCAAGACGCAGGCCGCCCGGCGCGACGGCGCCACCGTCTTCCTGGTGCCCAGGGCCGAGTGCTCCGACGCGAGCGCAGACCTCCCCAAGGGGCTGCGGCTGGTCCCGGTCACCACCCTCAAGGGCGCGGTCTCCGCCCTCGTCGCCCTGGAGAAGGGCAAGGGCTCGGTCCCCAGCTGCTGAACCCTTTCAGCCACCGGAACCGAGCCCCTCGTCACCCGCCGTCAGCGGGTCACAGATTGCCGCGCTTCTCCTGCTCCCGCTCGATCGCCTCGAACAGCGCCTTGAAGTTGCCCTTGCCGAAGCCCATCGAGCCGTGCCGCTCGATGAGTTCGAAGAACACCGTCGGCCGGTCCTGCACCGGCTTGGTGAAGATCTGCAACAGATACCCGTCCTCGTCCCGGTCGACGAGGATCTTCAGCTCGCGCAGGGTCTCCACCGGCACCCGGGTCTCGCCCGCCCACTCGCCGAGCGTGTCGTAGTACGAGTCCGGCGTGTTCAGGAACTCCACCCCGGCCGCCGACATCGTGCGCACCGTCCGCACGATGTCGTTGGTGGCCAGCGCGATGTGCTGGACGCCGGGACCGCCGTAGAACTCCAGATACTCGTCGATCTGCGACTTCTTCTTGCCCATCGCGGGCTCGTTGATCGGGAACTTGACCTTCAGCGTCCCGTCGGCCACCACCTTCGACATCAGCGCGCTGTACTCGGTCGCGATGTCGTCGCCCACGAACTCCTTCATGTTCGTGAAGCCCATGACCTTGTTGTAGAACTCGACCCACTCGTTCATCCGGCCCAGCTCCACGTTGCCGACGCAGTGGTCGACCGCCTGGAACGTGCGCTGGGCCGGCGGCTCGACGATCGGGTCGGCCGCCACGTACCCCGGCAGGTACGGGCCGTCGTACCCGGTCCGCTCGACGAGCGTGTGCCGCGTCTCGCCGTACGTGGCGATCGCCGCGATCACCACCGTGCCGTGCTCGTCCTTCAGCTCGTACGGCTCGGCGACCGAGGTGGCGCCGTGTGCGACGGCGTACGCGTGCGCGGCCCGGGCGTCCGGGACGGTGAGGGCGAGGTCGACGACGCCGTCGCCGTGGTCGTCCACGTGCTGGGTGAGGAAGTGGCCCCAGGTGGAGGACGGCTTGACGACGGAGGTGAAGACGAACCGGGCGGAGCCGTTCTCCAGCACGTAGCTCGCGGTTTCACGGCTGCCGTTCTCCGGTCCGGAGTAGGCGACCAGCCGCATGCCGAAGGCGGTCGAGTAGTAGTGCGCGGCCTGCTTGGCGTTGCCCACGGCGAAGACGACCGCGTCCATTCCCTTGACCGGGAAGGGGTCTGCCTGCCGTGCGGTGTCGGGAGTGTGGTGTGTGGTCTGCGTCATACTCGCAGGCTCTCCCGCATCCGCAAGGTGCGCAATAGTTTGCGTTTCGGCTGGGCACTCTGCCCAGTGAGGGGCCCGTGAAAGCCGTCGATCTGTACAGGATGCCCATGTCCGGGAGGTGGATATGACGATCGACCGCCTGGACGCCCGGCTCATCGTCCTGCTGGCGCGCGAGCCGCGGATCGGGGTGCTGGAGATGTCGCGCCGGCTGGGCGTGGCCCGCGGCACGGCCCAGGCCCGCCTCGACCGGCTGCGGGAGCGGGGGGTCGTACGCGGCTTCGGCCCCGAGGTGGACCCGGCGGCGCTCGGCTATCCGGTGACCGCGTTCGCCACGCTGGAGATCCGCCAGGGCCAGGGCGCGGACGTCCGCACGCACCTGGCCAGCGTCCCCGAGGTACTCGAACTGCACACCACCACGGGCCGCGGCGACATGCTCTGCCGCCTGGTCGCCCGCTCCAACGCGGACCTCCAACGCGTCATCGACCGCGTGGTGGCCCTCGACGGCATAGTCCGCGCCTCCACAGCCATCGTCATGGAGAACCCGGTCCCGCTGCGAATCATCCCCCTGGTGGAACAGGCGGCGAGGGACGCGGAGTAGGGGGGCGCCAGGGGGCGCGGCCCCGCGCGCCCGGGGCGCCAGGGGGGCGCCCCTTAAGGGGCGCGGGGCTGTGTCGTCTGCGCGGCTCCGCCACGACAGCGCGACCACCACCGCGCCCTGAAGGGGCGCGGGGAACTGCGCGACCAGCCCCCACCCACCCGCACCCGACAGCCCACCCCCCCCGGGGTCCAAGGGGCGGAGCCCCTTGAAGGGACGGGAAGGGTAGGGGCGGCGGGGGCGAGAAAAGCCCACCCGAACCCCCGCTCACCGGGGCTTCACACCCCCACCCCCCAATGCCACCCTCGGATCATGAGCCGCACCCACACACCCCCCGACGCAGCGACAGCAACCTCCACCCTCCTCACCCGCCTCCGAACCGCCCTCCCGCCGGAGGCAATCCTCACCGACCCCGACATCACCACCACCTACGCCCACGACATGGCGAGCTTCTGCCCCTCCGGCACCCCCACCGCCGTCGTCCTCCCCCGCACCGTCGAACAGGTCCAGCACACCCTCCGCACCGCCACCGACCTCCGCGTCCCCGTCGTCCCGCAGGGCGCCCGCACCGGCCTCTCCGGCGCGGCCAACGCCACCGACGGCTGCCTCGTCCTGTCACTCGTCCGGATGGACCGCATCCTGGAGATCGACCCCGTCGACCGCATCGCCGTCGTCGAACCCGGCGTCGTCAACGCCGCCCTCTCCCGCGCGGTCGCCGCCCACGGCCTCCACTACCCCCCGGACCCCTCCAGCTGGGAGAGCTGCACCATCGGCGGCAACATCGGCACCGCCTCCGGCGGCCTGTGCTGCGTCAAGTACGGCGTGACCGCCGAGTACGTCCTCGGCCTGGACGTCGTCCTCGCCGACGGCCGCCTGCTGCACACCGGCCGCCGCACCGCGAAGGGCGTCGCCGGCTACGACCTCACCCGCCTCTTCGTCGGCTCCGAGGGCTCGCTCGGCGTCGTCGTACGGGCCGTGCTGGCACTGAAGCCGAAGCCGCCGGAGCAGCTCGCGCTCGCCGCCGAGTTCTCCTCCTCGGCCGCCGCGAGCGACGCCGTGTGCCGGATCATGGAGAGCGGCCACGTCCCCTCCCTCCTCGAACTGATGGACGCCACGACGGTCCGGGCGGTCAACGCGATGACCCGCATGGGCCTGCCCGAGTCGACGCGCGCCCTGCTGCTCGCCGCGTTCGACACCCCCGACCCGGCGGCCGACCTCGCCGCCGTCGGCGCACTGTGCGAGGCGGCGGGCGCCACCGCCGTCGTCCCGGCGGAGGACGCCGCCGAGTCCGAACTCCTGCTCCAGGCGCGGCGCATGGCGCTCCCCGCGCTGGAGGCGGCGACCGGCACGACGATGATCGACGACGTGTGCGTCCCCCGCTCCCGGCTCGGCGACATGATCGAGGGCGTCGAACGCATCGCGGAACGGCACCGGCTGACGATCGGCGTCTGCGCCCACGCGGGCGACGGCAACACCCACCCCGTGGTCTGCTTCGACGCCGCCGACCCCGACGAGACGCGGCGGGCCCGCGCCTCGTTCGACGAGATCATGGCGCTCGGCCTGGACCTCGGCGGCACGATCACCGGGGAGCACGGGGTGGGCGTACTGAAGAAGGAGTGGCTGGCCCGCGAACTCGGCCCGGTCGGAGTGGAGATGCAGCGCGGGATCAAGCAGGTGTTCGACCCCCTGGGCATCCTGAACCCGGGCAAGCTGTTCTGAGTGCCCGGGCTCGGGCCGGTGGCGCTGAAGGCATGGGTTCAGGTCAACAGCTGGGACAGGTCGTCGTCCAGCCCGAGCCGGTCGCCCTCCGACCCCGGCGGCACGATCCGCAGGGTCCGCTCCAGCCACGCGGCGACGGGGGCGGCGGGGGCCTGGAGCAGGGCGTCGCCGTCGGGGGAGGTGAGCGCGAGCATCAGGGTGCGGGCCGCGAGCCGGCCGTCGGTCTCCGTCTTCACCGGCCACACCCGTACGTCGCCGTGGCCGGAGGGACGGAAGACCCCGTCGATGAGGATGTCCCGGGCGAAGGTCCAGTGGATCGGATGGACGGAGTCGATGTGAAAGGTGAGGTGGACGGCGTACGGGTCCTCGGTGCGGTAGGCGAACAGGGCGGCCACGGGGACGCTCCGCTCGGGGGAGAGGACCAGTCTCAGCTCCAGTTCCCGCTCGACCTCGGTGATGTGTTCGTGCTGCCCCATGCGGCGCTCCCCTTCTTGCCGTTCTTCCCGTCGCTTCCCGCGCGTGTCTGTCGTACGCGTGCCCGCGGTGGGTCCGCGTACGGGGGAGAGCACCCGGGCGTGGGAAGCATTACGCGAGTCGGGGGAAAAAATTCCGACCGATGTGGTCCAGGTGTGAGAAGGGCGTGTGCGGTGTCGCCCGTAAAGGGCCGGGTCCACCCGGACCGGGGTGTCATGTGCGCCGATTCTGATAGAGATGTGGAGCCCCCGATGACCCCTCGAGCAGATACGGGACGACGGACATGAGTGCCCCCACCCCGGCCCCCGGCGACGACAGGCCCCGCGAGGGGTATTACCCGGACCCGTCCATCCCCGGCTACGTCCGGTACTGGAACGGTGCGACGTGGGTGCCGGGCACCAGCCGCCCGGCCCCGACGGACGGCGGCCCGCTCGCGCCCCCACCGGGCGTGCGGCCGGCGGCTCCGGCACCGTCTGTGCCCGCGCCCGCGGCTCCGGCGCAGGTGGAGGAGACGGGACCGCACTTCTTCGACGAGGAGGAGGCGGGCGGCGGCGGGTCGGCGGCCGGCCCCACGGCCGAAGCCGCGCAGCCGCAGCCGACCTCGCAGCCGCAGCCGTCCTCGCAGCCGCAGGCCGCCGACGGTCCCGGTGCCGCCGACGCGCAGCACGGGCGGCGGCCGGAGCCGGCCTCGGCGTGGGGCGCCGACCGCGCCCAGCAGTCCGGCTTCGGCGGCGACCGGGACCGCCAGGTCTCGTGGGGCGCGCCGGGGGCCGCCGATCCGCGCGTCCCGCACACGTCCGCGCCGCAGGCCCAGCCGGACGGCCGGGCGGCGCGCACGGACGATACGGCGACGATCCCGCCCGCGGAACCGGAGCCGCGGCCGGGCGCGGACGCGCGGCCCGAGGGCACGATGGTGTTCCGCCGTCAGGTGAGGACGGGGGAGACGCCGGGCGGCGGCGCCGACCCGGCGTCGGCCGCGCGCCAGGCGCTCGGCCTGGACCCGAACGCACCGGCGGGACGGGTACCGCAACAGGGCCCGGTGGCGGCACCGGCACCCCCACCACAGCAGACGACACCGGCGGCGCCCGCCGCGCGGGCAGCCACCCCGCCCGCCGCGCAGCCGCCCGCGGCGGCGGTACCCGCACAGAGCCAGAGCGCGCCCCCGCCCTCCCCCGTGACCACGGGCCCCGGCGGCGGACAGCCCTCCTGGGCACAGCAGGTGCACCAACTGGCCGGTGGAGCCGGCGGGCCCGGTGGAGCCGACGGGGAGCCGGTGGCGCCGTGGAAGCCGGTGGTCGAGGACCCGTTCCAGGCACTCGTCCGCAACCAGGCCGCGGCCAGACCCGCGGGCCTGGGCAAGCGACTGCTGGCCCGGCTGATCGACACGGTGGTCGTCGGCGCGATCACGGCCACGGCGGCGGTACCCCTCGGAGCGAAGGCACTCGACCACGTCAACGACAAGATCGACGCGGCGAAGCAGTCCGGCGAGACGGTGACGGTCTGGCTGCTCGACGGCACGACGTCGGTGTACGCCGGGATCGTGCTGGCGGTACTGCTGATCGCCGGCGCGCTGTACGAGGCGCTGCCGACGGCGAAGTGGGGCCGCACGCTGGGCAAGAAGCTGTGCGGGCTTCAGGTCCGGGACATCGAGGCCCACGAACCGCCGAGCTTCGCCGCGGCACTGCGCCGCTGGCTGGTCTACAGCGTGCCGGGCCTGCTGGCGATCGGCGTCGTGGGCGTCGCCTGGTGCCTCTTCGACCGCCCCTGGCGCCAGTGCTGGCACGACAAGGCGTCCCACACGTTCGTGGCGGCGTGAGTCGCGCCGAGGGGCCTCCTGATGCTCCATGGCTTTCTCACCCATGGTCGCTCGGGAGGCCCCATTCACCCCCGCCGTTTCACTCCGTGATGGTGATTGAATCAACCCCGTACCGCTGGGCGAGTCGGCGCTTCGTCTTCGCCACCACTCCCTCCCCGGTGAGATAGGCGCCGTCCGCTTCGCCGAGGTCCTCGAACACGGCGTCGGGAAAACGCGACTGAAGGTAACTCATACAGCCCCGTACGGAACCTCCGATGAGGGAAAGGGTCCACCCGGCTCCGGTGCCCATGCCCACAAGCGAGATGATGCCGTCCTTGAGGCTGGTGCTACCTGATCCGCCGGTGCCGGTGGAGTCGCTGTGAATCATGAATGCCGTCTCGCCGTCGAATCCGCACACGGCGACGCACGGTGCAAGGTCGTAGGTGTAGAGGACCTTGTCACGACTCCGGGTGGTTTTTCCGCGTGTGTTTCCTTGTCGAACGAATTTGCCCTTGAAGGTCAGCTTCTCGCGCTCGGAGGAGGAGCGAGAGGACCGCTGAACCGCTGATGGCGCCCCGCTCGCGGGAGCGGCGTTCCACTGACCGTTCTTCATGGCGGTGGCCACCGCGGCGTTCCCCGCGGACCGCTGCAGGGTGGATAAGGAAGCCGCGGTGGGATGCGACAGGGTCGGCGCCGCATCCGCGACGGTGGTGGTCCCGGACCGCGAGATGCTGTGACCGGGCCGCCGCGTCGACCTTCCGTGGGTTTCCTTCTCCCCAGCCTTCTCGTCTTGTCTTCGCATACTTCCTCTTTCATGTACCGCGTGGGCACGGCGTTCGAGGAGCCCGCTGTTCCATCGAGCAAGCCCAAGGTGTAGCGCGGAACTGTAATCGACCTCACGTAACGGTGCGATCAGCGGCCGCGGTCCGCCCAGTTCTCGGACGACGAGGGACGAGGACGTCTTCGCTCCGTACCCCGGACGGGCCCCCGCCGGATGCGCCGCTTCGCCCCGCGCGGTCGACTCGTGGCCATGAGCACCGAACCGCCGCCGCCCCCCGACGACGACCCGCTCCGAAAACCCCCGTACGGTAACCCACCCCCACCCGGCGGCAGCCCCTACGACCAGCCCGGGGGAAGCCCGTACGACACCCCCGGCCAAGGACCCCCGGGTCACCCGGGCTACCCGGGGGACCCTGGGGACCCATACGGGTCGTACGGCGGTGGCCCCTACGGACCCGCCCCCGACCCCCTCGCCGGTATGCCGCCGCTCGCCGACAGCGGCAGGCGCGTGCTCGCGCGCCTCATCGACCTCGTCCTCGTCGGCATCGTCGTCTGGCTGCTCTCCTACGCCTTCCACACCACCCAGTACGACTACGACATGGACGGCGGCACCGTCGACTACGGCGCGTCGATCGGGCAGTCCGTCATCGCCGCCGTGCTCTACATGGCGTACGACACCGTGCTGATCAGCCGCACCGGCCAGACCCTCGGCAAGAGGTGGCTCCACCTCAGGGTCGCGGATCTCGGCAACGGCGCCACGCCCTCCGTGTCCGCCAACCTCATGCGCGCGGCCGTGCTGTGGCTGCCCTTCGCGTTCTGCTGCGCGTGCGTCTGGACGGCGATCTCGGGTGGCTGGAGCTTCTTCGACCGCCCGTACAAACAGGGCCTGCACGACAAGGCGGCCAAAACGGTGGTGGTCAGCACCGACAGATGACACCCACGGCGCATCTCACGGCGCATCTCACGGCTTGGCCGGCTCCCGCACCGCACCGGCTCCCGCACCCACGGCCTCGGGGGACCCGCCGGCCCTCCTGGAGGACGGCGACGACGACGCCGGCACCGGCACCGTGACCGCCACGAGCAGTCCCAGCACCATCGCCGCGACCGCGATCAGGGCGATCGCGAGCACCGAACTCGCCTGCGACAGCAGCAGCATGGCGAGTGTGGAGAAGATCACGGTGCAGGATCCGTAGACGAGCTGTGCGGTGGTCGGACGAGGCATGGTCAGTCCTCGGGGTGGTTCTCCCCCCGGTGCCTCTCGCGCTGGGGGAGAGATGGCGGACAACGGTCGTGGTGGTGGCGGGGCGGCGGAGCGGAGGAGGACGCACCGCCGGGCACGCGGTAAATCGCAGGGCGACAACGGTGTCAGTCTGATGATCGGTCACCGGTACGGCGTTCCGCCCCTCGACTTCCGCCCGTCGACTCCCTTCCGCTGGCATGCCCCGGGGGAACGTGCGGTAAGCGTGCCCTCACCCCGGGGGCCGGTGCACGGGGGGCGCACGGAGTCATGGACTATGCCAACACGCCGATGCCACGCGCCCGTCGACGGCGAACGGTCACCCACAGGGCACCCGTCCGTATAGCGGACGTAACCTCCGCATAATGCAATTGACCTGTCCAAGTCAAGGACTGTTTTTTCCGGGCAACGTCCGGTCAAATGTTCGTCACTTGACTACACGCGTATACCGCGCGCGGACCCTCGACGGGAACCCCGTCCCCAAAGGCCCCCCTCCGCGCACCGGACGCGTCAGGGGAGGACATCAAGTGATACGCAGACCCTGGACGTATCGAGCGGCGACGACCCTCGTCGCGCTCGCGACCGCGACCGCGACGTACTCCACGTTCGCCGTCGCCCAGGCCGCCGACAAGGCACCGGCCCCGGCCGTCGACCGGCACGACCCGCAGCCGGTGAACGCCCGTGCGCACGACCTCGACGGGCCCATGAGCAAGACCCAGAAGGCTCAGCGCGCCGAGGCGCTCGACCAGGTCATGTCCGGCGACGCCAAGGTCAAGGACCGGGACGGCTCGCAGGTCGTGCAGTTGCACGGCCGCAAGGGCGACAGCAAGTACGTCGAGCTGGGCCGGGAGAAGACCGACAAGATCTTCACCATCCTGGTCGAGTTCGGCGACAAGGTCGACAGCCGCTACGGCGGCACCGCCGGCCCGCTGCACAACCAGATCGCCGCGCCGGACCGCCGCAAGGACAACAGCACCGCCTGGCAGGCCGACTACAACCAGCAGCACTTCCAGGACCTGTACTTCGGCACCGGCAAGAACACCGAGTCGCTGAAGAAGTACTACGAGAAGCAGTCCTCGGGCCGCTACTCGGTCGACGGCGAGGTCACCGACTGGGTCAAGGTCCCCTACAACGAGGCCCGTTACGGCTCCAACTCCTGCGACCAGTGCGCCTGGAACGCGGTCCAGGACGGCGTCAACGCCTGGGTCGCCGACCAGGAGGCGCAGGGCCGCAGCGCCGCCGACATCAAGGCGGACCTCGCCCAGTACGACCAGTGGGACCGCTACGACTACGACGGCGACGGCGACTTCAACGAGCCCGACGGCTACATCGACCACTTCCAGCTCGTGCACGCCGGCGAGGACGAGTCCGCCGGCGGCGGCGCGCAGGGCGAGGACGCCATCTGGGCCCACCGCTGGTACGCCTTCGGCACCGACGCCGGCGCCACCGGCCCGGCGGACAACAAGCTCGGCGGCACCCAGGTCGGCGACACCGGCATCTGGGTCGGCGACTACACCATCCAGCCGGAGAACGGCGGACTCGGCGTCTTCGCCCACGAGTACGGCCACGACCTCGGCCTGCCGGACGAGTACGACACCAACGGCGGCGACAACTCCACCGGTTTCTGGACCCTGATGTCCTCCGGTTCCTGGCTCGGCACCGGCAAGCAGGCCATCGGTGACCTGCCCGGCGA
Organism: Streptomyces sp. NRRL F-6676; assembly: GCF_000725625.1. Taxonomy (GTDB): domain Bacteria; phylum Actinomycetota; class Actinomycetes; order Streptomycetales; family Streptomycetaceae; genus Streptomyces. The sequence goes on along the minus strand of NZ_JOHS01000064.1, from coordinate 17,673 downwards.
CATGAACGCCTGGGACAAGCTCCAGCTCGGCTGGCTGGACTACGCGACCGCCAAGGCCGCCACCAAGTCCCGGCACACCCTGGGCCTGGCCGAGTACAACACCAGGAACAAGCAGGCCCTGGTGGTCACGCTGCCCGAGAAGGCGGTCAAGACCGAGGTCGTCCCGCCCGCGCAGGGCTCGACCCAGTGGTGGAGCGGCCAGGGCAACGACCTGCGCAACTCGCTGACCCGCAGCGTCGACCTCACCGGCAAGTCCGCCGCGTCCCTCACCCTCGACGGCTGGTGGGACATCGAGAACGGCTACGACTACCTGTACACCGAGGTCTCCACCGACGGCTCCAACTGGACCGCCCTGGACGGCACCCTGGCCGACGGCACCGCCATCCCGCGGGACGCCAGCGACAAGCCGGCCCTCACCGGCTCCGTGGACGCCTACCAGAAGCTGACCTTCCCGCTGGACTCCTACGCCGGCCAGAAGATCCAGCTCCGCTTCCGCTACCAGACCGACGGCGGCGTGGCCCAGAAGGGCTTCGCGGCCGACGAGATCGCGGTCACGGCCGACGGCGCCACCGTCTTCTCCGACGACGCCGAGTCCGCGGACGCCGCCTGGACCGCCGACGGTTTCTCCCGCATCGGCGCGGACTTCACCAAGGACTACGCGCAGTACTACATCGCCGAGAACCGCCAGTACGTGTCGTACGACACCACGCTGAAGACCGGCCCGTACAACTTCGGCTTCTCGACGACCCGTCCGGACTGGGTGGAGCACTACCCGTACCAGAACGGTCTGCTGATCTGGAAGTGGGACACCTCCCAGCCCGACAACAACACCACGCAGCACGCGGGCACCGGCCTGATCCTCCCGGTCGACGCCCACCCGAAGGCGCTGAAGTGGAACGACGGCACCCTGATGCGCAACCGCGTCCAGTCGTACGACTCCACGTTCACCACCGCCCGCACCGACGCGCTCACGCTGCACTCCGCGGACAAGGCGACGCGGATTCCCTCCCAGAAGGGCGTGCGTGTGTTCGACGACGGGGCGAGCACGTACTACGACACCGCCAACCCGACCGGCGGCGTCAAGATCACTGACACCCACACGACGATCCGGATCGTCCGGGCCCCGCACGACGGCTCGACGATCACGGTCGAGGTGGGGCGCTCCCACAAGTAAACGGGCGTTAGTGCAGGTCAGAGCGTGATCGGCCGCGACCCCCTGGCGGGTCGCGGCCGATCGTGTTTAGGTGCGTGCTGTGAGCTGCTTATTGACGCCGGTCTTCGTGGAGGTGTGACTGCATGGCCGCAGGAGGTTTCTGCAAGCTGCCGAACGGCCATGTGGTCGTGGCGCTGAACCTGCCGAGTCCGGCGGAGACGCCGGGGGCGGCCTCCGGGGCGATGCCGCCGGGCGGGGTGCGGGTGCTGGTGCACGCGGTGAACCGGGCGCGGGCGCTGACGCGGTTGCGGAATCTGGGGATGCGGGCGGTGTATCTGCGGGGGAACGCGGCGCCGCCGACGCCGGACGAGATCACGGCGGTGCTGCACCATCCGGATGGGCTGGTGTGGCGTACGACACCGGGGGTCGGGCCCGCGACCCCCGAACTCTGGCACCCCATCCGCGCGCTCTTGCGCCGCCCGGCGGCCCGCTTGTAACCGGGGGGCTCCGCCTCTCGCGCAGTTCCCCGCGCCCCTTGCAAGCCGGGGGCGCCCGGGGGTCTGAGCTGCGCGGGGAACTGCGCGACCAGCCACGACGCACCCGCACCCGCCAACGAACCCACCCACCCCCATCCCCCCAGGGTCCAAGGGGCGGAGCCCCTTCAAGGGAGGGGCAGGGGCGGCGGGGGCGAAGAAAACCCGCGTTACGCCACCACCGGCTTGCCCGTCAGGGTGACGCCCGCCGCGCGCAGCTCATCCAGCGCCCGCTCGGTCGTCTCGGCGGCGACCCCCGCCGTCAGATCGAGCAGCACCTGCGTACGGAACCCCTCCCGCGCCGCGTCCAGCGCCGTCGCCCGCACACAGTGATCCGTGGCGATCCCCACCACGTCCACCTCGGCGACCTCCCGCTCCCGCAACCACTCCGCGAGCCCCACCCCGTTCTCGTCCGTCCCCTCGAACCCGCTGTACGCCGCCGCGTACGCCCCCTTCTCGAACACGGCGTCGATCGCCCCCGAGGCGACCGCCGGAGCGAAGTTCGGGTGGAAGCCCACCCCCTCCGTACCCGCCACACAGTGCGCGGGCCAGGAGTGGACGAAGTCGGGGTTGTCGGCGAAGTGGCCCCCGGGTGCGATGTGGTGGTCGCGGGTGGCCACCACGTGCCGGTACCCGGCCGGAGCCGGGGCCTGGGCGATCAGCTCGGTGATCGCGGCGGCCACGTCGGCCCCGCCGGCCACCGCGAGGCTGCCGCCCTCACAGAAGTCGTTCTGCACGTCTACGACGATCAGCGCGCGGCGCATGGTCGGTGTCCTTCGGGTCGACGGGATTGTTCCGAGCGTAGAGACTCAGGGGCCGCAGGGGGAGGGGGCGGGCCCCTCACACGTACGCGGCCGACCCCTCACACATACGTGGCCGGCTTCCACACGTACGCGGCCGGCCCCTCACACGTATTCGGTCGGGATGACCGCTTCCCCGCGCGAGAGCTGCGTCGCCGACAGCGGCAGCCCCGCCCGCGCGGCCGCGTGCCGGTCCCGCACGGCGTCCAGCGGCTCGCGCCCGACGACCTGCCCGCCCCTGACCAGCTCCACCAGCAGCTGCCGGTCGGCCAGCTCGGCCGGGACGGGCCCGGTGCCGATCACCTCGGCCTCGGCCACCCCGTACGCGTCCAGGCGCCGCGCGGCCCACTTGCGGCCGCCGATGGACGTCTTGCCACCGCTGGACTTCTTCGCCACCGGCACCAGCGGCGCCTTCGGGTCGTCCGACTCGGCGCGCGCGACCAGCTTGTAGACCATCGACGCCGTCGGATGGCCCGAGCCGGTCACCAGCTGGGTGCCGACGCCGTACCCGTCCACGGGGGCGGCGGCGAGCGAGGCGATGGCGTACTCGTCCAGGTCCGAGGTGACGATGATCTTCGTGTCGTGGGCGCCCAGCTCGTCGAGCTGCTGCCGCACCCGGTGGGCGACGAGGAGCAGGTCGCCGGAGTCGATGCGCACCGCGCCCAGCTCGGGCCCGGCGACCTCCACCGCCAGCCGTACGGCCTCGGTGACGTCGTAGGTGTCCACGAGCAGCGTGGTGCCCCGGCCGAGGGAGTCGACCTGGGCGCGGAAGGCGTCGCGCTCGTTGTCGTGGAGCAGGGTGAAGGCGTGCGCGGAGGTGCCGACGGTCGGAATGTCGTACCGGAAGCCGGCCGCGAGGTCGGAGGTGGTGGCGAAGCCGCCGACGTACGCGGCGCGCGAGGCGGCCACGGCGGCGAGCTCGTGGGTGCGCCGGGCGCCCATCTCGATCAGTGGGCGGTCCCCGGCGGCCGAGGCCATCCGGGAGGCGGCGGCGGCGATCGCGGAGTCGTGGTTGAGGATGGAGAGGATCACCGTCTCGAGGAGCACGCACTCGCCGAAGGAGCCCTCCACGCGCATGATCGGCGAGCCGGGGAAGTACACCTCGCCCTCGGGGTAGCCCCAGACGTCACCGGCGAAGCGGTAGCCGGCCAGCCAGTCGAGGGTCTTCTCGTCCACGATCCGGCGCTCGCGCAGAAAGCGCAGGACGTCCGCGTCGAAGCGGAAGTTCTCCACCGCGTCCAGGACGCGGCCGGTGCCCGCCACGACGCCGTAGCGGCGCCCCTCGGGCAGCCGCCGGGTGAAGACCTCGAACACCGACCGCCGGTCCGCGGTGCCGGCCTCCAGTGCGGCCTGCAACATCGTCAACTCGTAGTGATCCGTGAAGAGCGCCGTCGAGGGAACGTCCACCGGCAGCCCTAGGTCCGCTGTGTTCACCGAAGCTCTCCTTGCCATGATGCGTCGGGCACCCCGGCAGCGGCCGGGGGTCCGGGGGTTGTCCCCCGGGATATGCGGCATGGTGGATGATCGTACCTCCATCTCGTCAGACTGACGATTTGAGGTCGGGGTCGCTCTCGTCACGTCCCGTCCGGGCCCGTTTATGCGAGTGACCCCCTGGGGTGGCAGCATGGGGCGTGTGACGGCTGCCGCACCCCTAGAGATCGAAAAGACCGAGTCGGCGGAGGAGACGTTCGCCGTACCCGAGCCCGACCTGCCCTGGGTGACGATCGTCCACAACGACCCGGTCAACCTCATGAGCTATGTGACGTACGTCTTCCAGACGTACTTCGGCTACTCCAAGGACAAGGCCACCAAACTCATGCTCGACGTCCACCACAAGGGCCGGGCGGTGGTCTCCAGCGGGTCCCGCGAGGAGATGGAACGCGACGTGCAGGCCATGCACGGCTACGGTCTGTGGGCCACGCTGCAACAGGACCGCAAGTAGCCGCCGGACGGCCGCTGCTCCTTCTCCCCCTACTGCACGCTCCAGCGAACGGACCCTGACGGACTCCATGCCCGGACACTTCGAACCGCTCCCCGGCGGCGGCGCGACCGTCGCGCTCGACGAGGTCGAGATCTCCATCATCCGGTCGCTGGCGGTCCAGCTCCTGGAACTGATCGGGCCCGGGCCGGCCGAGGACGACTCGGCGGACCCGCTCGCCGAACTGTTCGCCGAGGGGCCGAGCGAGCCGCCGTCCGACCCGGTGCTCAGACGGCTCTTCCCGGACGCGTACGGCGACCCGGAGGGCGAGCCGGCCTCCGCCGCGGAGGCGGAGGAACGGCGGGCGTACTCGTCGGAGTTCCGGCGGTTCACCGAGAACGACCTGCGGGCGGGCAAGCGGGACAACGCACTGGTGATCGTGCGGACGCTCGACCGGCTGACGGTGGCGCGGGGGCGGGCGGTGCTGGAGCTGACACCGGAGGAGTCGCAGCAGTGGCTGCGCGCGCTGAACGATCTGCGGCTGGCGATCGGGGCGCGGCTGGAGATCGCGGACGAGGACGACGCGGAGGTTCTCTACCGGCTGTCCGACGAGGACCCGCGCAAGCCGATGGTGATGGCGTACCTGTGGCTGGGCGGCCTCCAGGAAACGCTGGTCACGACGCTGCTCCCGTAAGGGCGGCCCGCCCCTGTCGGGGCCCCGGCACACCCACCCCGGACCCCCACCCGAACCCCACCGCGTTCGCTCAGCGGTCGCTCAAATCCGCATAACGATCCCGTCAACCACCCCGCCCGTTTCGCCCGCCCCCACCCCCGTTACGCCCGTTCTCCCTGTGCACCGCGCCACATCCACCCCCCTCGATCACAATCGCAACCGTGATAGATCTTCACGACCGCCCGGCAGGCCCACCCACGCCCGCCGGGGGCGCCACCCGCCCGGCAGACCGCCGGCACGGCACCGCTCCATCGCATCCGGGGGGGATCGAGACCCGATCCACGGCCGACGCCAGGCCGTGATCGACATGGAGAAAGGCGCACCACACATGACCTCTGCGCAGGTCGGCAAGAGGCACGGCGAAGACGATCGCGGCCGCGACGGAAAGACGGCGGCGGAGACGGCGCCGGGGGCGACGCCCCCCGACGGCACCCCCGAGGAGGGCTACCAGCGCGGCCTCGGCAGCCGCCAGGTCCAGATGATCGCCATCGGCGGCGCGATCGGAGTCGGCCTCTTCCTCAAGGCGGGCGCCAACATCGAGAAGGCCGGCCCCAGCCTCATCCTGATGTACGCGCTCGCCGGCACGGTCATCTTCTTCATCATGCGGGCCCTGGGCGAGCTCCTCCTCTACCGTCCCGTCTCCGGCTCCTTCGCCGATTACGCCCGCGAATTCCTGGGCCCCTTCTTCGGCTACTTCACCGGCTGGACGTACTGGCTGATGTGGGTGGTCACCGGCATGGCCGAGCTGACCGCCGCCGCCATCTACGTCAACTACTGGTGGCCCCAGATCCCCCAGTGGGTGACGGCCCTGGTCTTCCTCGTCGTCCTCTTCGTGGCCAACCTGATCTCGGTGAAACTCTTCGGCGAGATCGAGTTCTGGTTCTCGATGGTGAAGGTCACCGCGCTCATCGGCATGATCGTGATCGGCGTCGGCGTCCTCACGTTCGGCTTCAGCTCCGCCGGCGACACCGCCGCCGTCTCCAACCTCTGGGAGTTCGACGGCTTCTTCCCCAAGGGCATCGGCTCCTCCCTGATGACCCTCCAGGGCGTGATGTTCGCCTATCTCGCCGTCGAACTGGTCGGCGTCACCGCGGGCGAGTCGGAGAACCCGGAGAAGACGCTGCCCAAGGCGATCAACACCCTGCCCTGGCGCATCGCGCTCTTCTACGTGGGCGCCCTCGCCGTGATCCTCTCCGTGGTGAAGTGGACCGAGTTCGGGGCGGACGTCAGCCCCTTCGTGAAGGCGTTCGCCGTCATCGGCATCCCGGCCGGCGCCGGCATCGTCAACTTCGTCGTGCTCACCGCCGCGCTGTCCTCGTGCAACTCCGGCATGTACTCCACCGGCCGCATGCTGCGCACCCTCGCCGACAACGGCGAGGCGCCCCGCGTGTTCCAGCGGCTGTCCAGCACCCGCACGCCCGCGCTCGGCATCACCGTCTCCACCGCCTTCATGGCCATCGGCGTGGTCCTCAACTACGTCGTCCCGGAAAAGGCGTTCGGCTACGTCACCTCCGTCGCCACCGCCGCCGGCATCTGGACCTGGCTGATGATCCTCGTCAGCCATGTCCGCTACCGCCGGGCCGTGGACGCCGGCCGGCTGCCCGCCTCCTCCTTCCCGGCGCCGGGCGGCGCGACGTTCTCCTACGTCGCCATCGCGTTCCTGCTCTTCGTCACCGGCCTGATCGCCTACGACAAGGACTCCAGGATCTGTCTGTACGTGATGGCCGTCTGGGCGGTCGCCCTCGGCATCGGCTGGGCGGTCCTCAAGGCCCGCAGCCCCGAGGTCACCGCGCGCCGCGAACCGGAGCCGGCGACCGAGCGCGTGGGCTGAGCGCCCGGGCCGAGCCGCCCCGCCCCGCCCCACTCCGCTCCGCGGTGACGGCGGCACCCGGCCACCGTCCGGCATGTGGGCCGTCGCGTACCACCCCTCGGTACGCGGCGGCCCGTTGCCTATGCTGGCCGCATGCTGACCCTCACCCAGGAGCTCTACGACCGGATCGTGGCCCACGCCCGCCAGGACCACCCCGACGAGGCATGCGGCGTGGTCGCCGGACCCGCCGGCTCCGGTCGCCCCGAGCGGTTCGTCCCCATGCTGAACGCGGCCCGCTCGCCCACGTTCTACGAGTTCGACTCCGGCGACCTGCTCAAGCTCTACCGCGAGATGGACGACCGCGACGAGGAGCCGGTGATCGTCTACCACTCGCACACCGCCACCGAGGCCTACCCCTCGCGCACCGACATCTCCTACGCCAACGAGCCGCACGCGCACTACGTCCTGGTCTCCACCGCGGACACCGACGACGCCGGCGAGTTCCAGTTCCGCTCGTTCCGCATCGTGGAAGGAGAGGTCACCGAGGAGGAGGTCCAGGTCGTCACGGCGTACTGAGACCACTCACGCACCCGGCGAACCGACCGCACACCCGCACACCCGGCGAACCGACCGCAGACCCGGCGGACACCGTCCCCGATCTCACCAATCTCACCCCTCGGTTGAATATCGTCCGAACTCTGGGATCACACTCCGGGCAACAGGGCGGGAATCGATACGATGACCGCATGGTTCTGAACGACGTGAGCGACAAGACGCCGAGCACGCTGCTCGTGGCGCGGCTGCACGTCGATCTGTGCAGGCTGAACAGCGCCATCTGTTGACGTTCCCTGCCGCCGTACGGCCGTGAGCCCGCGGCGCGGCACCGCTGCGCGCCCACCGACCCCACTCATCCGACAGGAGCCGCCACCATGGCCATCGAGGTCCGCATCCCGACCATCCTCCGCACGTACACCGACGGCCAGAAGGCCGTGGAGGCCAACGGGGACACCCTCGCCGCCCTCTTCACCGACCTCGATGCCCGCCACCCGGGCATCCAGGCCCGCATCGTGGACGGCGAGCAGCTGCGCCGCTTCGTCAACGTGTATCTGAACGACGAGGACGTCCGCTTCCTCGACGGCATCAACACCAAGGTCACCGACGGCGACAACGTGACGATCCTGCCGGCCGTGGCCGGCGGCATGCGCTGATCGGCCGCCGAGCCGATGCGCTACGACTCCCCGCTGGCCGCGGTGGGCAACACCCCTCTGGTGCGCCTGCCGCGGCTCTCGCCGTCCGCCGACGTCCGTATCTGGGCCAAGCTCGAGGACCGCAACCCGACGGGTTCGGTCAAGGACCGGCCCGCCCTGCACATGATCGAGCAGGCCGAGAAGGACGGCCGGCTCACCCCCGGCTGCACCATCCTGGAGCCGACCTCCGGCAACACCGGCATCTCGCTCGCCATGGCGGCCAAGCTCAAGGGCTACCGCATGGTGTGCGTGATGCCGGAGAACACCTCCCAGGAGCGCCGGGACCTGCTCGGCATGTGGGGCGCGGAGATCATCTCCTCCCCGGCGGCCGGCGGCTCCAACACCGCGGTCCGCGTCGCCAAGGAACTCTCCGCCGAGCACCCCGACTGGGTCATGCTCTACCAGTACGGCAACCCCGACAACGCGGGCGCCCACTACGCCACCACCGGCCCCGAGATCCTCGCCGACCTGCCCTCCGTCACGCACTTCGTCGCCGGGCTCGGCACCACCGGCACGCTGATGGGCGTCGGCCGCTTCCTGCGCGAGCAGAAGCCGGACGTCAGGATCGTCGCCGCCGAGCCGCGCTACGACGACCTCGTCTACGGCCTGCGCAACCTCGACGAGGGGTTCGTACCGGAGCTGTACGACGCCTCCGTGCTCACCACGCGCTACTCGGTCGGCTCCGCCGACGCGGTCACCCGCACCCGCGAGCTGCTCCAGCAGGAGGGCATCTTCGCGGGCGTCTCCACGGGCGCGGCGCTGCACGCGGCGATCGGCGTCGGCAAGAAGGCGGTGACCGCGGGCGAGCCCGCCGACATCGTCTTCGTCGTGGCCGACGGCGGCTGGAAGTACCTCTCGACGGGCGTCTACACCGCCGAGACGACGGAGGCGGCCATCGAAACCCTGCACGGCCAGCTCTGGGCGTAGGGGCTCGCGCGGCGGCCCGCCGACCGCGCCCACGTCACCACACACGGCCTCGCGGCCCCTTGCGCAGGGGCGCGAGGCTGTTCGCTGTGCTCAGCCCGCCAGATACCGCACCTGGTCCCACAGCGCCGGGTCCACCGCGCCGACCCTGCGGCGGAAGTCCCACAGGGGGACGTCGCGCAGTTCGTCCGTCTCCAGGAAGCGCGGGTGGTCCCGCGGGTCGCCCACCGTGCCCGGCGGGAGCGGGATCACGCCGGTGCGCTCCTCGCGGTACCGGCTCGTGATGCGGGCCACCACCGCCCGGTCCCCGCGCACCGCCAGCACCAGGCAGGGCAGGTCGCCCTCCGCGCCGTCGTCGGGGGGCACGTCCGCCCACCAGATCTCCGCCGGGCGGGGCCGCTCGCCGGCCGCCCCGCGGCTCCCGGGCCGCGCGCTCCGCGGCGGACGGCGCCGGCCCCGGCGCCCCCACCCGTCCACCAGTGCCGCGACGAAGGCCAGCAGCACCACCGCCACGAGCGCCAGCCACCAGGACGTGTCCATGCACACGACAGTACGACGCCGGCGCCGTCCCCGCCCGGCCGTCAGCCCCGTGCCGCGGTTCCAGCCGAACGCGTGACACCACAGGTGAGTTCGCCCACAACAGCCCCTGGCGGAGGAGCGGCCCACCCTTTCGCGCCTTACGCTCGACGGACCGCACGACCCCCCTTCCGTCCCCCTGCCCGCACGCCACGCCACGCGGAGGTTCCGGCTCCATGAAGCTCACCGTCGTCGGCTGCTCGGGGTCGTTCCCGTCCGTGGAATCGGCCTGTTCGAGCTACCTCGTAGAGGCCGACGGCTTCCGGCTGCTCCTCGACATGGGCAACGGCGCCCTGGGCGAGTTGCAGCGCCACTGCGGTCTCTACGACCTCGACGCGATCTTCCTCAGTCATCTGCACGCCGATCACTGCATCGACATGTGCGCGTACTTCGTCGCGCGCTACTACCGGCACGACGGCGGCCGCTGCGCCCCCCTCCCGGTCTACGGCCCCGAGGGCACCGAACAGCGGCTGACCACGGCGTACGCCGACACCCCGTCCGCCTCCTCGATGAGCGAGGTGTTCGACTTCCACACGGTCAAGCCGGGCACGTTCGACATCGGCCCCTTCACCGTGCACACCGAGCGGGTGCGGCACCCGGTGGAGGCGTACGGCATCCGCGTCGAGCACGGCGGGCGCTCGCTGACGTACTCCGGGGACACCGGTGTCAGCGAGACGCTGGACGAACTCGCCCACGACACGGACCTGTTCCTGTGCGAGGCGGCGTTCACGCACGGCAAGGAGAACATCCCGGACCTGCACCTCAACGGCCGCGAGGCCGGCCAGAGCGCGGCCCGGGCCGGCGCCCGCCGCCTGGTCCTCACCCACATCCCCCCGTGGACGGACCCCCACGTCAACCTCACCGACGCCCGCGAGGTCTTCCCCGGCCCGACGGAACTGGCGGCGCCGGGCGCGACGTACGAGATCTGACGGCCGGCCGGCTCCGTACACGGACGGGCCCCGGAACCCTGCGACAGGGTTCCGGGGCCCGCGTCATGCCGTACGCGTACGGCGTCGTCGTGCCGTGGGGCCGGGCCTCACGCCTTGGTGAGGTCCTCGACCTCCTCCTCGGGCTCGCGGCCCGGGGTCTTGAGGTCGAACTTGACGATGGCGAACCGGAAGACGACGTAGTAGATCACCGCGAACACCAGACCGATCGGGATGATCAGCCATGGTTTGGTGGCCAGGTTCCAGTTGAGCGCGTAGTCGATGAAGCCCGCGGAGAACGTGAAGCCCGTGTGGACGCCGAGCGCCCAGGTGATCGCCATGGACAGGGCGGTCAGCACCGCGTGGATCACGTACAGCACCGGGGCGATGAACATGAACGCGAACTCGATCGGCTCGGTCACACCGGTTACGAACGAGGTCAGGGCGAGCGAGACCATCATGCCCATCACGGCCTTGCGGCGCTCGGGACGGGCGGCGTGCGCCATGGCGAGCGCGGCGGCCGGCAGGCCGAACATCATGATCGGGAAGAAGCCCGACATGAACTGTCCGGCGGTCGGGTCACCGGCGAAGAAGCGGTTGAGGTCACCGTGGATGACCGCGCCCGTCGCGTCCTTGTAGTCACCGATCTGGAACCAGGAGACGGTGTTCACGAACTGGTGCATGCCCACCGGGATCAGCGCACGGTTGATCAGACCGAACAGGCCCGCGCCGACGGCGCCGAGACCGGTGATCCACTCGCCGAAGTTGGAGATGCCCTCACCGATCGGCTTCCAGATCAGGCCGAAGAAGACGCCCATGATCGTGCCGACGAAGGCCATGATGATCGGCACCAGCCGGCGGCCGTTGAAGAAGCCGAGCCAGTCCACCAGCTTCTTGCGGTGGTAACGCTGCCACAGCACGGCGGCCAGCAGACCCATCAGGATGCCGCCGAGCACCCCGGGGTTGTTGTACGTCGCCGCGACGTCCGCGCCCTTGGTGACCTTGGCCTCGGTCACCGGGAATGCCTTCAGCACGTTGCTGTAGACCAGGAAGCCGACCAGCGCGGCGAGCGCGGTCGAACCGTCCGACTTCTTGGCGAAGCCGATCGCGACGCCGATGCAGAACAGCATCGGCAGGTTGTCGAAGAGGGCGCCGCCCGCCGTGGCGAACACCGCCGTCACCTTGTCGGGCAGATGCAGCTTGTCGTGCACGTCCGGCTGGCCCAGTCGCAGCAGGATGCCGGCCGCCGGCAGCACGGCGATCGGGAGCTGTAGGCTGCGACCGACCTTCTGCAGGCCCTGGAACAGGCCCGATCCCCGCTTCTTCGCTGGGGCCGCCGTCGCGGTGGCGGTGGTCATACGTCCTCCATCGGTGGTGGTCTACACCACTCAGTGGTGTAGACCTGTTGTAGCAGATGAGGTCCGCATAAGGAACCCGCGATTTCCGCTGCCGGAATGTCACGCTCCGTACGGCTCCCTTGGGCCGTCGCCCGCTACCCGGGTCGGCTACCGTGGTCCGCGTGGTGTAGACCAGTACGCCGCATCAGCGCCAGCGCACGCAGGGAGTGGACATGGCCACCAAGGCTGAGAAGATCGTCGCCGGGCTCGGCGGGATCGAGAACATCGAGGAGATCGAGGGCTGCATCACGCGGCTGCGGACCGAGGTGCACGACCCGTCGCTGGTCAACGAGGCGGCGCTGAAGGCGGCGGGGGCGCACGGGGTGGTGAAGATGGGGTCGGCGATCCAGGTCGTGATCGGAACGGACGCGGACCCGATCGCGGCGGAGATCGAAGACCTGATGTGAGTGGCGCGGGAGGGGCAGGGGCGGGGCGGTGTTCTCGCCCCCTCCGCCCCGCCCTTCCCGTCCCTCGGGGGCTCCGCCCCCGGACCCCCGTCGCGCGGTTCCCCGCGCCCCTTCGAGCGGCCCGGTCCCGCTAGGCTCCTCCCATGTCTCGTATCGACGGCCGTGCGGCCGAGCAGCTTCGTCCCGTTTCCCTTGAGCGCGGCTGGAGCAAGCACGCCGAGGGGTCCGTGCTCGTCGCCTTCGGCGACACCAGGGTGCTGTGCACCGCCTCCGTCACCGAGGGCGTGCCGCGCTGGCGCAAGGGCAGTGGCGAGGGGTGGGTGACCGCCGAGTACTCGATGCTCCCGCGCGCCACCAACACCCGCGGCGACCGCGAGTCGGTCCGCGGCCGGATCGGCGGCCGTACGCACGAGATCTCCCGGCTCATCGGCCGCTCCCTGCGCGCGGTCGTCGACTACAAGGCGCTCGGCGAGAACACCATCGTCCTGGACTGCGACGTCCTCCAGGCCGACGGCGGCACCCGCACCGCCGCGATCACCGGCGCGTACGTCGCGCTGGCCGACGCTATCACCTGGGCCCAGCACACCAAGAAGCTGATCAAGCCCAGCCGCAAGCCGCTCACCGGCACCGTCTCCGCCGTCTCCGTCGGCATCGTCGGCGGCGTCCCGCTGCTCGACCTCTGCTACGAGGAGGACGTCCGCGCCGACACCGACATGAACGTGGTCTGCACCGGTGACGGCCGCTTCGTCGAGGTCCAGGGCACGGCGGAGGCCGAGCCGTTCGACCGCAAGGAGCTCAACGCGCTGCTGGACCTCGCGGTCGCCGGGTGCGACGAGCTGGCCGCCGCCCAGCGCGCGGCCCTGGAGGCAACCGCCGACTGAGCGGGCGCGTTCTTAACGGTATGGGCGTACGGTCTTCCGGCCGTGCGCCCGGCCACGCAGGTGTGGGCATGCTCAGGCATGTACGCACTCATGTTCACGGGGAGGACCTTCCATGGCCGCGCGCCGCCACCGCCGCCGTACCGCAGCGTTCGCCGTTGCCGCCGTACTCGTCGCCGTACCGGCCGCGGTCGGCTGCGACGCGGTGAACAAGGCGCTGGACTGCGTCCAGACCGCCGACGCCATCGCCGACAGCGTCACCGACCTCCAGCAGGCCGTGGAGAACGCGGCGAACGACCCGACGCAGACCGACCAGTCGCTCGACGCGATAGAGAAGAACCTGGACAAGATCGGCGACAAGACGGACGACGCGGACGTCAACAAGGCGGTCGACGATCTGCGCGACGCCGTGTCGAACGTCCGCACGGCCGTCCGCAACGGCGACGAGACACCCGACGTCAGCCCGGTGACGGACGCGGCGGGCGAACTGACGAAGGTCTGCACGCCGTGACACCGCGCTGCGGGTGAGCGGACGGGGGCGGGCCTGCGCGGCGCTCCCCGGGCACCGGCGATACTGGGCGCATGACCCGCCTGATCCTCGCCACCCGTAACGCCGGGAAGATCACCGAGCTGCGCGCGATTCTCGCCGATGCCGGGATTCCGCACGAGCTCGTCGGTGCCGACGCCTTTCCCGAGGTGCCCGACGTCAAGGAGACCGGCGTCACCTTCGCCGAGAACGCGCTGCTCAAGGCGCATGCCCTGGCCCGCGCCACCGGGCTGCCCGCGGTCGCCGACGACTCCGGGCTGTGCGTGGACGTCCTCGGCGGCGCCCCCGGCATCTTCTCCGCCCGCTGGGCCGGCCGGCACGGCGACGACCAGGCCAACCTGGATCTCCTCCTGGCCCAGCTCGGCGACATCGACGACCCCCACCGCGGCGCCCACTTCGCCTGCGCCGCCGCCCTCGCGCTGCCCGACGGCACCGAACGCGTGGTCGAGGGCCAACTCCGCGGCACCCTCCGCCACGCCCCCGCCGGCACCAACGGCTTCGGCTACGACCCGATCCTCCAGCCCGACGCCGACACCCGCACCTGCGCCGAACTGACGGCCGACGAGAAGAACGCCATCAGCCACCGCGGCCAGGCCTTCCGCGCCCTGGTCCCGGCGGTACGGGAACTGCTGGGCTGACGCTGTCGTGAAAGAGGGAGCGGACACCACGTCGTGGTGTCCGCTCCCTCTTCGGTGCGCCCGGTCGGACTTGAACCGACAACATCTAGTATCTAAGACTAGCCTCTCTGCCCATTGGAGTACGGGCGCCCGCACCGTGCCCACTCTACTGGCTGGGCCGGCCGGGGGTGGGCGAAGGGCCACTACGTACTTCTGCGGCGACCGCCCCGGCACCATGTCCTGGTGACCGCATGGCAGTTGGGGCACAGGAACCGCAGATTCGGGCGCCGGTCGTCGCTCCAGTCGCCGTTGACATGGTCGATCTCCAACGTCATGGGACGCCCGTGCCATTCGGGCGGCGTTCCGCACTCGTCGCACCGTTCGGGCACAGCCGCCTCAAGGAGGGCCCGGCGCAGCAGGGCGGTCTTTGTGCGCCGTTTGCCGTCGTGTTGCACCAGAACGTCGACAGCTCTCTTGCGAGGGGTTGGACCGGGTTTTCCACGCTGGTGAGCTTGCCCCAGGAAGTGCGAGGTGTCGATGTCGAATTCCGCGACCCATTCATGGAACCGCTTGCGGACCGAGGCGGTGTCGGACAACCGCAGTTCCCGTAGCGTGCCCGCGATCGATGACGCTGCTGTCACGGCCGTGAGAAGTTCGCTTCGGGACGGCTTCGGGCATGAGCGGGGTCCTCGTTCGAATCGCGTGAAGTGGCTGACGTCGATGCCGAAATGTTCGAACCTTCGAAACAAGTGGCGGCGGAGCTGGTGGTATGAGCGCACACCGAGGTAAGTGATGACCTCGTCGATGTTCGAGCAGTTCTCTGCCGCCTCCGTGAGGATCTCTTTCGTGTAGCGTGCCGTCTGTTTCACGCTGCCCGTCCCTTTTTCCTGCCTCGGTACGTGTCAGTGGCCGAATGACAGTTGGGGCAGAGCAGCCGCAGGTTCTCCGGGCGGTTGTTGCGCCAATCGCCGTCCACGTGGTCCACCTCCAGTGGCAGGGGGCGGCCGCGCCAGACCGGCTCGGTTCCGCACGCGGCGCACCGCTCGTCCGCGCCCAGCTCGATCATGGCTCGCTTGAGCCGCTCACCGGGCACACGCCGGGCATGGGGAGAGATCTGTTCGATCAGCAACTGTCCGGGGGCTCGGCGCTGTTTCGGGATGTCGGCTCGGGCTTCCCTGCGGAAGTGAGAGGTGTCGATCCCGTAGGCCTGGATTCGGCGGCTGATGTTCGTGTGGTGGCCGCCCACAACGTCGATCCCCAGGTGTCGCAGCACACCGTTGACACTTGTGGACGCGGCCACGGCGGGTTCAAGGATCTCTCTGGTCCATCGCGTTCCCGTTTCGCGTTCGAAGTGGGACGTGTCCACTCCGAGTGTGCGCATCCGATCGTGCAGATAACGACGCGAGCGGCCCTTGGGATCGACTCCCAGCATCACCAGTGCTTCGGAAAGCGTCCTGGACGATGCTGCCGCATCAGCCAGGACTTCCCGCGTATATCGGCTCACCGGCATGACTCCCCCCCTTTCGATCACCTGTGGCGGACTCGTACGAAATAGCGACTCGTATGGAGTAACGATCTGTGCGCCTGGCGGTTACGCGAGCAGGGTGCGGATGCGGTGGTAAGCGAAGTCGAGAGAGCCGTGAGCCGCATGGCGAAGGGGCCGGCGACGTTTGTCGCCGGCCCCTTCGCTGGGTCTGCTACAGATACAGCCCCGTCGAATCCTCCGAGCCCTCGAAGCGGTCGGCGGCCACCGCGTGGAGGTCGCGTTCGCGCATGAGGACGTAGGCGGTGCCGCGGACCTCGACCTCGGCGCGGTCCTCGGGGTCGTACAGGACGCGGTCGCCCGGCTCCACCGTGCGGACGTTCTGTCCGACCGCGACGACCTCGGCCCAGGCGAGGCGCCGGCCGACGGCCGCCGTCGCGGGGATCAGGATGCCGCCGCCCGAGCGGCGCTCGCCCTCGGCGGTGTCCTGCCGTACCAGCACCCGGTCGTGCAGCATCCGGATGGGCAGCTTGTCGTGGTTGTCGTCGTGGGTCTTCTCGCTCACGCCACGAACCTACCTGCCCGGCGCCCGGGAGTCCGCAGTCGGGTCAGTGCTTGCGCCGGCGGCGGGCCGCCGGGGACGAGTCCCGGCGCAGACCGAGGGCGAGCAGGCCGACGACCCCTGCCACCACCAGCGCGGCCGGCACGATGCGCTCCAGGCGCGGCGCGCCCTCCTCGTCGACGAACTGGGCCTTCACGTCGCTGACGGCCCGGTTCACCCCGACGTAGGCGCGGCCGAGGGTGTGGTCGACCTGCGCGGCGACCTTCGCCTTCGCGTCGCCGACGATCGTCTTGGGGTGGACCCGGACGCCGATCTCGTCGAGTGTCTCGGCCAGGGTTTCGCGGCGGCGCCTGATGTCCGCCTCGATCTGTGCCGGAGTCCTGGTGTCCGGCGTGCTCGGCGTGTCCGCCACCGCGTTTCCTCCGTGGTCGTCGCGAAGTGTGCTGGTCGACAGTCTGTCAGCTTCCGGGCGAACGCACCCCACGGCACCCCCGATGGGCGGACGGCCGGGGCGGACGGGAGGCGATTAGGCTCGGAGGCGCACGACCTGTCACACCACACCTTCCACCCCATCTGCCCCGCCCCCAGTGAGGTATCCATGAGCGAGCGACTCCAGCCCGGCGACCCCGCCCCCGCCTTCACCCTGCCGGACGCCGACGGCAACGAGGTCTCCCTCGCCGACCACAAGGGCCGCAAGGTCATCGTCTACTTCTACCCCGCCGCCCTGACCCCCGGCTGCACCAAGCAGGCCTGCGACTTCACGGACAACCTGGAACTCCTCGCCGGCGCCGGCTACGACGTCATCGGCATCTCGCCCGACAAGCCGGAGAAGCTGGCGAAGTTCCGCGAGCAGGAGTCCCTCAAGGTCACTCTCCTCGCCGACCCCGACAAGCGGGTCCTGGAGGCGTACGGCGCCTTCGGCGAGAAGAAGCTCTACGGCAAGACGGTCGTCGGCGTCCTCCGGTCGACGGTTGTCGTGGACGAGGAGGGGAAGGTCGAACGCGCCCTGTACAACGTCAAGGCGACGGGCCACGTGGCGAAGATCATCAAGGATCTGGCGATCTGAGCGATCTGAGTCCGGTCCTTCAGGGCGTTCAGGGGGTTCAGCGGATTCAGGGGGCCGGGGCGAAGCCCGCGGGGAGGGGAAAGCGTAGGGGGGTGG
>NZ_JOHS01000063.1 GCF_000725625.1 Streptomyces sp. NRRL F-6676 | reverse complement strand
CACCGCGCCGATGGCGCCGCGCACGAGGTCGTCCCACATGAACCAGAAGCGGTCCTGGCCGGGCGTGCCGAACAGGTAGAGGATCAGGTCCTGGTCGAGCGTGATACGTCCGAAGTCCATGGCCACCGTCGTGGTGGTCTTGTCCCCGGTGTGGGTCAGGTCGTCGATCCCCGCCGACGCGGAGGTCATCACGGCCTCCGTGCGCAGCGGGTTGATCTCGGAGACGGCGCCGACGAACGTGGTCTTGCCCACGCCGAAGCCACCCGCCACCACGATCTTGGCGGAGGTCGTCGCGCGACCCCCGTCAGAGCTTGCGAAGTCCACTGAGCACCCTTTCGAGCAGCGTCACGTCCGGAGCGCCACCGGCGTTCTCGTCGCCACCGGGCTGGTGGATGGCGACGAGACCGGCCTCGGCGAGGTCCGCGACAAGAATCCGAGCAACACCCAGCGGCATGGACAGCAGCGCCGAGACCTCCGCGACCGACTTCACCTCACGGCAGAGGTGGCAGATCCGCTGGTGCTCCGGGAGCAGCCCCATGAGCTGCGTCGGGTCGGCCGTCGTGCTGATGAGCGCCTCGATGGCCAGCTGGTAGCGCGGCCGCGTCCGGCCGCCGGTCATCGCGTACGGACGTACCAGCGGCTGGTCGCCCTCGTCCCCGTACGGCTCGGCGTACGGATCATGAGAGGCGGTGGGCGGGGTCATGGATCCTCCGGGCGGGACAGCAGGTCGGTCGGTCGTGCCGTCTGACGGGGCCGGTGGGGGGATTGTGGCGGCCGGACGGTGATTCGGTGAGGTGGGTGGTACCGGGCCGATCAGTGGAGCAGACTGCCTTGGAGTTCGGCGCGCAGGTCCGGTGTGAGCACCGCGCCCGCACGGTCGACCAGCAGCGCCATCTCGTAGCCGACGAGACCGATGTCGCACTCGGGGTGCGCGAGCACGGCCAGGGACGAGCCGTCGGAGATGGACATCAGGAAGAGGAAGCCGCGCTCCATCTCCACGACCGTCTGCGCCACATTGCCACCCTCGAAGATCCGGGAGGCCCCGGCCGTCAGCGAGGTGAGGCCGGACGCGACGGCCGCGAGCTGGTCCGCGCGGTCCCGCGGGAACCCTTCCGACATCGCCAGAAGGAGTCCGTCGGCGGACACGACGACGGTGTGGGACACCCCGGGGGTGTTGTCCACGAAGTTGGTGATCAACCAGTTGAGGTTCTGTGCCGCCTGGCTCATCGGGCTCAACTAACGCTCCTGCTGGTGAGTGGGGCTGGGGAAGCTGCCGGTCTGGCCGCTGCCGGGAGGACCGGCCTGACGACCCTGGGCGATGCCCCGTCGGAGATTGGTCAGCCGGCCGCGTACGTCATCGGGCGCACGCGAGACCTGCGGACCGGTTTGGTGCTGTTGCTGCTGTGCCGTGCCCGGTACGAGGTTGGCGCGCGGCACCCGTCGCGGCAGTCCCGAGGTGGTGACACCACCGGACTGCGGCTGCCGTACGCGTTCCGCCTGCCGGACCAGGTCGTCGTTGGGCGAGCTGCGCCAGGCCGCTTCGGCCGGACGCCGCTCGGGAGCGGGAGCGGGCGCCGGGGCCGCTGCCGGCTGGGGTGCCGGGGCGGAGGGCGCCTGCTGCGGTTCGTCGGCGCGGCCGGCGCCGTGGAACCAGTTGGTCTCGAGAGCTTCGTACAGCGGGGTACGGCCGTCGCCGGGACCGGTGGCCGGGGGCAGCGCCTCCGGCTCGCGGTGCACCGGACGCTGCGGGGCGGCCGGCCGGGGCGCACCGAAGTCGGGGGCGCCGCCGTTCACCTGCGGCCGCTCGAACTGGCCGGTGGACGTGGCCGCCGGGTCCTGGGCGCCGTAGCCCGGAGCCGGGAACTGGCCGGTGGACGACGGGTCCTGGCCGGCGTAGCCCTGCGGGGCGTACTGGCTGGTGTCCTGGCCCTGGTGCCGGTTCTGCCCCTGACCGTGGCCGACGGCCGGGAACTGCCCGGTGTCGTGGGCCTGGTGGGGGGCGGCGTACTGACCGGTGTCGTGGCCGTGCCCGGCCCGCTCGGCGGGGTACTGGCCGGTCTCCTGTCCGCGCTGCGCGGGGAACTGACCGGTGTCCTGGCCCGGATAGGAGGCGGGGCCGCCCGGCCGGGTGGTGCCCGGACGCTGCACGTTCGGGCGCGGGGCGTTCGGCCGGCCGTTCTGGTGGGGGCCGTTCGGCTGCGGGGCGCCCTGCTGCGGACCGCCCGCCTGTGCACCGTTCTGGTGAGGGCCGTTCTGCTGGGGGCCGCCGAACACGTCCGAGCGGACGAACGACCCGGTGTGCTGCGGGCCGCCCGTGTCCCGGCGCGGGAACCCGGCGCCCGGGGCGGAGTAGTCGCCGCCCGGGGTGTTCGGGCCGGTGAAGCCGGCGCCCTGGCTGTTCGGCTGATCGCCCAGCCGGTCATTGAACCCGTGCGGCGGCTCGCCGAGCTGCGGGATCTCCGCGGTCGAACCCGGCCCCTGCCGGTCGTCGATGCGCGGCATCTGCGAGGTCGAGGTGAGGGCGTCCGGCTCCTCGTGGCCGCGCGGGGCGTCCAGCGAGGGGCGCTGCGCGTTCTCCTCGCCCCAACCGGGCGTACGGGGCTGCGGGTTGCCGCCGGGCAGCTCCGCGCGGGGGCCGCCGCGGCCGGGCAGCAGCGGCCTGCGCCGGCCACCGCCCTCACGGGGCTGCCGCTCCTGCGGGGCCCGGCCCGCGTTCTCCTCGAAACCGCCGGCCGCCGGGCGGGCGCCGGGCCCGCCGTCGAAGTTCCCCTGACCCGGGGCGCCGGAGTCCTGGAAGGCCTGGGCTGCCTGGAGCCCCTGCGGGGCGCCGGGAGCGCCCTGGCCGTAGCCGCCGCCTGCGCCCGCGCCCGCCGGGGCCGGCCGGCCCTGCGGGGCACCGCCGGAGGCACCGGACTCGAAGGCGTTCTGCTCGAACAGCGAGGGGGCGCCGCCGCCCGCCTGCGGACCCCGGGCACCGCCCGGTCCGCCCGGCCGGCCGCCCTGGCCCGCACCGGGCAGCGCCGCCCGCGGACCCTGGCCCGCGCCGACCTGCCCGCGCTGCGGGGCACCGCCGAGCAGACCGCCGCCCGCGGAGTCACCGGCGCCGAGCGCGCCGCCGCCCTGCTGGCCGCCGTTCTGGCGCCGGGCCGCGGCCGCGCCGGCCGCGGCCGCCGCGGCGGCCGGACCGCCGGTGGGGCCGCCCGGACCGGGCTTGCCCTGCGGCTTCTTGCCGCCCTGGGCGACATCGACGGGGAGCATGACCAGCGCGGTCGTACCGCCGGAGTCCGACGGGCGCAGCTGGATGCGGATGCCGTGGCGCTGGGAGAGCCGGCCGACCACGAACAGACCCATGCGGCGGGAGACGGAGACGTCCACGGTGGGCGGCGAGGCGAGCCGCTCGTTGATCGCGGCGAGGTCCTCGGGGGAGAGACCGATGCCGGTGTCGTGGATCTCGATCAGCACCCGCCCGTCGGGCAGCGCGTGACCGGTGACCTTCACCTTGGTCTGCGGGGAGGAGAACGATGTCGCGTTCTCCAGCAGCTCGGCGAGCAGGTGCACGAGGTCGTTGACCACGCGGCCGGCGACCTCGGTCGTCGGCACCGCGGCCAGTTCGATGCGCTCGTACTGCTCCACCTCGGAGGCGGCGGCACGGAGCACGTCGACCAGCGGGACCGGGCGGGTCCACCGGCGGCCCGGCTCCTCACCCGCGAGGACCAGGAGGTTCTCACCGTTCCGGCGCATACGGGTCGCGAGGTGGTCCAGCTTGAACAGCGAGGACAGCTGGTCCGGGTCGGCCTCGCGGGACTCCAGTTCGGAGATGAGCGAGAGCTGACGCTGGATCAGGCCCTGCGACCGGCGCGAGAGGTTGGTGAACATCGCGTTGACGTTGCCCCGCAGCAGGGCCTGCTCGGCGGCGAGCCGGACCGCCTCGCGGTGCACGTGGTCGAAGGCCGCGGCCACCTGGCCGATCTCGTCCCGGGAGTGCACACCGACCGACTCCACGGACGTGTCCACGTCCTGCGGGTCGGACTCGGACAGCTGCTGCACCAGCTCGGGCAGCCGGTCCTGGGCGACCTTGGTGGCGGTCTCCTGAAGCCGGCGCAGCGAGCGGATCATGGAGCGGGCCACGATGAAGGCGCCGACCAGCGAGACACCGAGGACGAGCAGGATCAGCGCACCGGAGATGATCGCTTCCTGCTGCGACTCGTTGCGCAGCTCACGCGCCTTCTGCTCCATCTCGCTGAGCAGACCGGTCTCGATCTTCGACATCAGGTCGATCTTGTTCGAGTCGTCGTCGATCCAGTCCTTGTACGAGCGCTTGGACTGCGTCCGCATGCCGTCCGTGTTGCGCAGCACGCGGGTGGCGTAGTTGTCCGAGGCCTCGACGGTGGCGTTGCCGTTCGCGATCGGCTTCAGCAGCTCGGTGACGCCGTCGCCGTAGATGTCCGAGAAGCTCTTCATCTCGGAGTCCTCGCCCTCGAGGGCGGACTGGCCGTACTGCCGGTCGCTCTCGGAGAGCTTGCCGAACGTGTTGTTCGTGGTGGGCAGCGCCGCCGCGATGATCGCGCGCTGCTCGGAGGCGTACTCCTTGGCGGTGGAGAAGGCCGTCAGCGCGCGGGTGCGCTGGATCATCTCCGGGTTGCTGGTCGCCTGCGCCATGTCCTGGGAGAGGTCGAGCAGCTGGGTGATCAGCCGGTGGTACGCCTCGACCGTCTGGGCGGAGTTCTTCTCGGTCTGGTAGGCGTCGTTGCGGATCGAGCTGAGGTTGCCCAGCTCGCCCACGAGGCCCACGACCGTCTCGCGCACACCGGAGAGGTTGCCGTCGCCGGCCGCGTCGTTGATGTCCTGGGTGGCGTCCACGAAGCTGACGCGCGCCTGGTCGGTCTTCTCGCGCGCGCCCTTGACCGAGAAGTCGTTGGCCTTGGCGCCGTTGGACAGCGGGCCCGCCGACTGGTCGCGCTCGTTCTGGAGCGCGGCGGCCAGCTCGGTGGCCTGCTGGGTCATGTTCGTCAGCAGCTCCATGTTGTCGAGCTGCTTGATCTCGTCCATGGAGTCGCTGATCCGCAGCGCGCCCAGCGAGGTGGCGGCGACGACGGGGAGGGCGAGCAGGGAGACCAGACGAGTGGAGATGCGCCAGTTGCGCAGGGCTATTCGCGGGCCGGGACCGGTCGGGCCGGCGGCCTTGGGCTTGGCCGGCGGCGTGGCGTCCGGGGCGGCGCCCGGGCGTCCCGCGGCCGCGGCGGACCCGCCGCTGCGTCCCTGGGCCGAGGAGTTCCCGCCCGGACGGCCGGAGGAATCGGACCCGGCGGCGGTCGGCGCCGGGTTCTGGGCGCGCTGGGGGGAGGAACTGCCGGCATTGGGGCCAGTCCCGCCGTGCGGCTCCGGCTCCGCCGAAGCACTGCCATCCCTCTTGAAACGTCCCTGCACTAGCGTCGCAACCTCTGGACCAGGCGCCCCTCCGCGTGAACGGCGGGACGGTGTCGGCGTCGTAGGGGGCGCCCTGAAATACGCCCCCCATGGTGGTCGTGAGTGACCGGCGCTGGTTCCCCCTATCTCGCCGCCACCCGGCGCTGGTGCGCCCCCTGTGCGCCGGCTCGATCCTGCGGCGGTCCGTGAGATTCCAGCACAGTGCCGGATCTCCAACAAGGCCCATGGGCGAGCCCGTGACCACGGTGACGGGATGTGAGGGGTGGATCACCGGGCGTAGAGGGGCCGCGCGTACATAACGGACGTATCCCTACGAGCCGTTGGCCAAGGCTCGGTGTCCCAGTCGCCATGATCAGGAGAGGAATGTACGAGTTGGACAGGTAACGCACCTTTCGTGTCCGGAAGGTGTGGGTCCGATTCGACCTTTTTATGTATGGGTAAGTGAGCAAACTCACATGGGGATCAAGGGGTCTTCACGAGTTCCCCCGGGAATTGGATGTTTAGCCTGACGCTTTACAGAGAAGGCGAATCCGACAACCCGCCCGGAGCGGCCCCTTCGCGGGAGCACCGCCGGGCGCTCTCACGACGAGGTCCGGTACAACCGTGAAGACGACGATGATGTTCCGCAACATTGCCAACCCGCGCCGCACGACCCTGGCCCACCTGACCGACGCGGACGACCTGGAAACGTTCGAGCACCCGGAACACCCCGTCGACCTCCCCACCCAGACGGCCAACCCCCGCCGCACGGTACTGATGGAGATCCCGGCACAGGGGCCCGCGGCGGAGTAGGGGGGCCGCGCCCCATAGGGGCGCGGGGCTGTACGGGATCTGCGGCTCCGCCGCGCGGGCGCGACCAGCCCCCACCCACCCGCACCCGACCACACACCCCCCGGGGTCCAAGGGGCGGAGCCCCTTGAAGGAACGGGAAGGGTAAGGGCGGCGGGGGCGAAAACCCTCCCCGGGCGAACCCCCGCCCCCGCGCGCTAGCCTGGTCACCCAACCCCCGCCGGCCCGCCCCGCGGCCGCGAGCCGGCACAAAGACGACCAGGTCAACAGACAGAGGGGCACGAGCATCCCGTGCGCATCGCCAGGTTCTCCATCGACGGCAACGTCGCCTTCGGCGCGGTGGAAGGCACCCGCCCCGACGAACTCGTGCTCGACATCATCAAGGGCATCCCCTTCGCCGACTTCGAACTCTCCGGCACCAAGGTCCCCCTGAACAAGGTCCGCCTCCTGCCCCCCGTCCTCCCCAACAAGGTCGTGGCCTTCGGCCGCAACTACGCCGACCACGCCCGCGAACTGGGCAACGAGGTCCCGGACGCCCCCTTCGCCTTCTTCAAGCCCTCCACCTCGGTGATCGGCCACGGCGACGAGATCGCGTACCCCTCCTTCTCCGAGGACCTGCACCACGAGGCCGAGCTCGCCGTCGTCATCGGCCGCATGTGCCGGGAGGTCCCCCGCGACCGCGTCAAGGACGTGATCCTCGGCTACACCTGCGCCAACGACCTCACCGCCCGTGACGTCCAGCGCCGCGAGAAGCAGTGGGCCAGGGCCAAGGGCTTCGACACCTCCTGCCCGCTCGGCCCCTGGGTGGAGACGGACATGGACCTCGCCGCCGCGAACGACGCGACCATCCAGCTCACCGTCAACGGCGAACAACGCCAGCTCGGCCGGACGAGCGAGATGATCCACCCCATCGAGGACCTGATCGTCAACATCACCGAGGCCATGACGCTGCTCCCCGGCGACGTCGTCCTCACCGGCACCCCGGCAGGGGTCGGCCCCCTCCACGTCGGCGACGAGGTCGCCGTCACCATCGAAGGCATCGGCACTCTCACCAACAAGGTTGTCAAGCGTGGCTAGCGCACCTGTACGCGTCCGTTTCTGCCCCTCGCCCACCGGTAACCCCCACGTGGGCCTGGTCCGCACCGCCCTGTTCAACTGGGCGTTCGCCCGGCACACCGGCGGCACGGCGGTCTTCCGCATCGAGGACACCGACGCGGCCCGCGACTCCGAGGAGTCCTACCAGCAGCTCCTCGACGCGATGCGCTGGCTCGGCTTCGACTGGGACGAGGGCCCCGAGACGGGCGGCCCGCACGCGCCGTACCGCCAGTCGCAGCGCATGGACCTCTACAAGGAGGTCGCCCAGAAGCTGCTCGACGCCGGCCACGCGTACTACTGCTACTGCACCGCCTCCGAGCTGGAGGAGCGCCGCGAGGCCGCCCGCGCCGCCGGCCGCCCCTCCGGCTACGACGGCACGTGCCGCACGGTCACGCCCGAGCAGAAGGAGCGGTACGAGGCGGAGGGCCGCGAGCCCATCGTCCGCTTCCGCATGCCCGACGAGGCGATCACCTTCGACGACCTGGTCCGCGGCGAGATCACGTACCTCCCGGAGAACGTCCCGGACTACGGCATCGTCCGCGCCAACGGCGCCCCGCTCTACACCCTCGTCAACCCGGTGGACGACGCGGCGATGGAGATCACCCACGTCCTGCGCGGCGAGGACCTGCTCTCCTCCACCCCCCGCCAGATCGCCCTCTACCGGGCGCTGATCGAGCTGGGCGTCGCCAAGCAGGTCCCGCACTTCGGCCATCTGCCGTACGTCATGGGCGAGGGCAACAAGAAGCTCTCCAAGCGCGACCCGCAGTCCTCCCTCAACCTCTACCGGGAGCGCGGCTTCCTCCCCGAGGGCCTGCTCAACTACCTCTCCCTGCTGGGCTGGTCCCTCTCGGCCGACCGGGACATCTTCTCGGTGGCGGAGATGGTCGCCGCGTTCGACATCTCCGACGTCAACCCCAACCCGGCCCGCTTCGATCTGAAGAAGGCCGAGGCGATCAACGCCGACCACATCCGGCTGCTCGACGTGAAGGACTTCACCGAGCGCTGCGCCCCCTGGCTGAAGGCCCCCTTCGCGCCCTGGGCCCCGGAGGACTTCGACGAGTCCAAGTGGCAGGCGATCGCCCCGCACGCCCAGACCCGCCTGAAGGTCCTCTCCGAGATCACCGACAACGTCGACTTCCTGTTCCTCCCGGAGCCGGTCTTCGACGAGGCGAGCTGGACCAAGGCGATGAAGGAGGGCTCGGACGCCCTCCTCCGCACGGCCCGCGAGAAGCTCGAATCGGCCGACTGGACCTCCCCCGACTCCCTGAAGGAGGCCGTCCTGGCCGCCGGCGAGGCCCACGGCCTCAAGCTCGGCAAGGCGCAGGCCCCGGTCCGCGTCGCCGTCACCGGCCGCACGGTAGGCCTCCCCCTCTTCGAGTCCCTCCAGATCCTCGGCAAGGACACGACCCTCGCCCGCATCGACGCGGCCCTGGCGAAGCTCGCGGCGTAGCTCTCCCGGCATACGGCGGGGCGGCAGCTGTGAAGCTGCCGCCCTCCCGCATGTCCGCCCGTCTACGGGAGAAGGGGCAGACCGCCGTCCGACTCGGTCTCGGACCGCTCGGGGGCCGGAGCACCCGGTTGCCCCGGAAGGGCGGGAATCGGCCGGACAGCCGTCTTGGCCGGACCGAACATCAGGCTGGACGACTGCTGGGTCCTCCGGTCCGAGACGACGATCCCGCCCCGCCATTTGCCCACGGGGTCCTGGTAGCGGAACTGCATCTTTTTGAGTCGTGCGCCGAACTCTTCCCGCAGTGGCGCATAGGCATCGTCGCAGTGCACGTTCCACGTCACGTCGGAGAGGTAGGCGTGACAGGCGATGGGGAAGAGCAGCGACGAGACCAGGAGATCCGCCACCTGGAGAAGCGTGTGCGTGTCACTGTGACCAAAAACAGGCGACTCGATGACCCCGCGCAGGCTGTCACCGCCTGCCCGGTACTTGCGTGTGGTCACGCAGTGCACATTGGGCGCGTTCTTCACCTTGGTGCGGCTGTCGAGCACCATCATGCCGCGCGAGTGCTCGTGGGCGAGCTGTGCCTGAAAGGTCTCGTTCAGCGCGGCGACGGAGGCGGGGTAGACCCCGGACTCGTCGAAGGCCAGCCCTTCCTCCTTGATCCACACGCGGGCGAGGACGCGGGCTTCGTGAGCCTCCAGTATGTCGAGCAGTGAGGCCACCAGATCCATGGCCGCACGTCGCCAGTTGTGGTTGCCGGCGCGGAGGTTCTTGCGGACGTCCGCGCCCTTGATCTCGTGCTGGATCACCTCGGAGAGCTGCTCGGCGTTCCGTAACTGCGGCCGGTAGTGCTTCTTGACGTCGAGGAAAGCCCAGGTGAGGGACTTGACGTGGTTCCGGGGCACGGTGAATCCGCCGACGACGAGTACGGGAGGGGCGTCGGGTCTGGCAGGGTCGAGTGTCTGCCCGTTGCCCGCCTCGTCGATGTAGCAGAGATGCACCGAACCTCCCCGGAACACGTCTGTGGCCGCCCCCGAAGGGACGGCCACAGGGTCTGCGCAGCCATATGCGCGGTGTTTTGCTTGCTGAGCCCGATCCTGCCAAGGCAGCTACGGACGGTCAAGCCAGGCGTCACACACGGTTGACCGACGGATCGGGTTTCGGTCAACCCTGGCGGGCGAAGCCGAGGAAGGCGGACCAGGTGGTGGGGTGTACGTCGAGGATGCCGTGGGTGGGGACCTTGGAGTCGCGGATGTGGATGGTGGTGGGAGCGGTGGCGATTTCGACGCACTCGCCACCTTCACCGCCGCTGTAGCTGCTCTTGAACCACTGGAGGGGCTGGAGGTCGGACCGCTCGGTGTTCATAGCTCTCCTTGCAGCAACTTCTCGATGTGGCGCAGGGATTCGACAGGGGACAGCGCCTGGGCTCGCAGGATTCCATACCGGACGGACATCGTGCGCACGGTTTCGCGGTCGGTGATCACCTGCCCCCTTCCTTGGCTTTCCACGTAGGCGACAGCCTCTCCGCCTCGTGGCGTCATCAACGTGAATGGCCCATCCGCGCCCGCGTGATCCTCGCTTCGGGTGAGCATCACCTGGATCTCCACGTTGGGGTTCTCCCCTACGAGTCGCAGATGCTCCAACTGCTCACGAAGCACACCGAGCCCGCCGTAGGGCCGTTGCAGCACGGACTCCTCGATCAAGAAACTGAGTGTGGGTGCCGGGCGTCGCTCGAAGATGCTCTGCCGAGCCATGCGAGCGGTGACCATTTGCTCGATCTCGGGCTCGCCGCGACGAGGCCGACGGACAGTGAACATGGTCCGCGCGTAGCCCTCCGTCTGCAGGAGCCCTGGGATGGCGAGGGCGGCGTAGGCATGGAACTCGACGGCCTCCTCCTCGATCCGAGCCGCGTCACGGAAGAAGGCCGGGTACCGGGTGAGCGCCACCGGCCGTTTCATGGCGAGCAGCATCCCCTCGGCCTCCAGCAGTTGGTCGAGCCGATCGATCGTGTTGGGGCGTGCGATGCGCCGGCCCTGCTCGATGGCCGCCATCTGGGCCTCGCTGTACCCGATGAGCTGCGCCAGGGCAGCCTGGGTGTGCCCGGCCCGCTCGCGCAGGATCTTGATCTGCCTACCGAACGACCGCAACAACTCGTCGGCCGGGTCTTCGCTCCGCCGCGTGGCGGCCTGCTCCGGAATCTGCGTCATGGTTTCCCTCCAGCACCTGGCTCACCACCGCCCCCGACAGGGCACCCACCGCAGTCGTACAACAGCGCTGTGTGAGGATGTCGTTGCTGGTCAAGGTAAACGCGTCGGCCCACGCTCGTGGCCATGACGACAGAAACGCACTCTTCCGAGGACACGGACCGATACCTGTGGTCCGTGAGGGAGTTCCGCATGACCTTCACGGCCACGCCCCGTGGCGCCCGTCTGGCCCGCAGGCTCGCCTCCCACCGCCTCGACGCCTGGGGCCACCCGTACGAGTCTGACGTGAACGCCACGGTGACCCTGATCGTGGCGGAGCTCGCCACGAACGCCGTGACGCACGGCCGCGTACCTGGCCGCGACTTCAGGCTGTGCCTGTGGCTCGACCCGGGCGCGGGCCTCGTACGGGTCGAAGTGACGGACACACGTGACGACCGCATGCCACCCGAATCACCCTCACTGCCGTCCGAGCCGGACGCGGAGACGGGCCGCGGCCTGTGCCTGGTCGTAGCGCTGGCGAACCGCTGGGCGGTCGTGCCACGCACGGACGGAGGGCCGGGCAAGACGGTACGTGCGGAGGTCGACGTCTGAGGAGCCCGGTGGGGCTGGGGCAGAAGATGCAACCTGATCCGCCTCCGGGCTCAGGGGTCGTAGGATCCTCCGTGTGATTACGGGCGAACTGAAGAGCAAGGTGGGACGCGTCTGGGACGCGTTCTGGTCGGGCGGCATCTCCAACCCGCTGGAGGTGATGGAGCAGATCACCTACCTGCTCTTCATCAAGCGGCTGGACGAGATCCAGACCCGCAAGGACCGCAAGGCGACGGCGACGGGCAAGGCCGACCCGGCCCCCTTCTTCTCCAAGGACCAGCAGGATCTGCGCTGGCAGAACTTCAAGGTCAAGGACCCCGAGATCATGTACGGGATCGTCGCCGACGGCGTCTTCCCATACCTGCGCGGCATGGGCGGGGACGAATCGACGTATTCCCATCACATGAGGGACGCCCGGTTCACGATTCCAGGGCCCAACCTGCTGGCGAAGGTCGTCGACCTGCTCGACGACATCTCCATGGACAGCAGCGACACCAAGGGTGATATCTACGAGTACCTGCTCGCGAAGATCGCCACGTCCGGTCAGAATGGTCAGTTCCGTACGCCGCGCCACATCATTGACCTCATGGTCGAGATGACCCAGCCAGGTCCCCGCGACGAGATCTGCGACCCGGCGTGCGGCACGGCCGGCTTCCTGGTGCAGGCGGCGTCTTACGTGCAGCGGGTGCACCGCGATGCGCTGCTCGACAAGGAGCAGCGAGAGCACTTCAACGAGTCGATGTTCCACGGTTTCGACTTCGACTCCACGATGCTCCGCATTGGTTCGATGAACATGCTGCTGCACGGCATCGAGAGGCCGGACATCCGCTACCGCGACTCGCTCGCGGAGAGCGCGGCCGGCGAGGCCGAGCGCTACTCGCTGATCTTGGCGAACCCCCCCTTCGCAGGGAGCCTGGACTACGAGTCCACGGCGGTGGACCTCCAGCGGATCGCCAGGACGAAGAAGACGGAACTGCTGTTCCTGGCCCTATTTTTGCGGCTCCTGAAGCCCGGTGGCCGGGCCGCCGTCGTCGTCCCGGACGGGGTGTTGTTCGGTTCGACCAAGGCTCACAAGGAGCTGCGCCGCATCCTGGTGGAGGAGCAACAGCTCCAGGCGGTGGTCAAGCTCCCGAGCGGGGTCTTCAAACCGTACGCCGGTGTCTCGACGGCGATCCTGTTCTTCACGAAGACGGAATCGGGCGGCACGGACCACGTCTGGTTCTACGACGTGCAGGCCGACGGCCTGAGCCTGGATGACAAGCGCAATGCCTTGCTCCCGGAGAACCGCCTGGGCGTCCGCCCGCAGGGCGCCCCGCTGACGCCGAACGAACTTCTGAAGAACAACCTCCCAGACGTCCTGGCCCGCTGGCGAGAACGGGATGGTGCGGAGCGGGACCGGGCGAGGACAGAGCAGAGCTTCTGCGTACCCAAGGCGGACATCGCGGCCCAGGGGTACGACCTCTCCCTGAACCGATACAAGGAGATCGTCCAAGAGGAAACCGTGACGCGGACGCCGACGGAAATCCTGGCGGACCTGGAGCGACTGAACGAAGAGATCGCCAAGGGCACGGAGGAGCTGAAGGGGATGCTGGCGTGAGTCGATGGAACGAGGTTGCCCTGGGGGATGTGGCTGAGATCTCACGCTCCGTCGTCGAGCCGCAGGGACTTCCCCGCGGGACCAGGTATCTGGGGCTGGAGCACATTGAGCGAGGTGGCCGCATCCTTGGTGACGCTACCGTGGAATCGGAAGGCGTCATCAGTTCGAAGTTCACCTTCGTCGCGGGCGATATCCTCTATGGGAAACTCCGTCCCTACCTCGGGAAGATCGCAGCCCCAGACTTCGCCGGCGTGTGCAGTACCGACATCATCCCGGTGCGCCCGGGGAGTGATCTGGTGGGCAGGTACCTGCTGCATTACCTGCGGCAACCCAAAATGATCAGACTTGCGAACGCCCGCGCGACGGGTGCCAACCTTCCCCGACTGGCGCCGAAGGAACTGGCCGGGATCCGCGTCCCGCTTCCGCCCCTCGCGGAGCAGAAGCGCATCGCCGCCGTCCTCGACCAGGTAGACACGCTTCGCGCCAGGCGTCGAGAGGGCATCGCTCTCCTCGACGATCTCGCCCAGTCCGTCTTCCTCGACATGTTTGGTGATCCTGCGAGTAACCCCATGGGATGGGAGCAGCGTAATCTCGGCGAGGTCATCTTGGATGGTCCGCAAAACGGATTGTACAAGCCTGCGGGGGATTATGGTGACGGTGTTCCTATTTTGAGGATCGATTCCTTCCAGGTGGGAGAATTGAAGCCTCCTTCGCAATGGAGACTAGTTAGCGCAAGCCTGCTGGAGCAAGAACGTTACAGCCTCCAAAAGTTTGACATTGTCATCAATCGTGTTAACAGTCGGAGTCATCTGGGCAAGTCCGTATTGGTTGGAGAGGTGCCCGGGGGTTCCGTATTCGAATCGAATATGATGCGCGTTCGCGTTGATCCTTCTGTTGTGCGCCCCGAATTTGTTGGAAAATATCTACAGTCGGCATTCGTGCGAAGGTGTATTCTTGAGTCGGCGAAAGACGCGGTGAATCAGTCGAGTATCAACCAGCAAGACGTTAAGGGGTTGCCTGTATTCGTTCCCCCAATGAGGAGTCAACGCGAATTCGAGGCGGCGCTCGAACAGATTCGAGGCGCCCAGCGCAAACATCGCACTCACCTAGCCACCCTCGACGAACTCTTCACCTCCCTCCAGCACCGTGCCTTCTCCGGCACCCTCTGGGATCATGAGGCCTGCGGCGAAGCCGCGTAAGTCGCTCTCGCCGTACCCGGTGCACCGCACCGGCCGCATCACCAGCACCACACGCCACCCCCACGGCCGGGCAGGGGAGCCCGGCCCCCCGGGTGGCGTTGCCGTAGCAGACAGACGGATACGTCGGCCTCGTGCGGGTCGGGGGACGCCGAGCCCCTGGCCCGTACGACAGGGCCGCGACAGGGGAGAGGGACACCGCACCGCCATGGGCAGCGACCAGAACGGTCAGAACAATCAGCGCGGCCAGAACAGTGACGGCCAGGGCCAGGCCGGCCACGACAAACACGCCCGCGATCGTGCCGCCGCCAGTAACGTCGGCCGCGCCGCGGGCGGCAACTTCGCCTTCCTCCGCGCCGAGTGGCCCGCCCTCTACGACGAAGCGATCCGCGCCGAGCGGCTGATCCACCATGACCCCCGGGCCGCCTGCTTCTACGCCCGCCGAGCCATCGAGATCACCGCTCGCTGGATGTACGACACGGACAGCAGCCTCACCGAGCCCTACAAAAAAGACCTCGCGGCGATGCTCCACGAGCCGACCTTCAAGCTGCTCGTCGGGCCGACGGTCAATGCCAAGATGAACCTCATCCGCAGCCACGGGAACAACGCCGTGCACAAGGCCGCCCCCGTCCCGAGGGCCGTTGCCGAGGCCAGCGTCAAGGAGCTGTTCCACTCCCTCTACTGGTTCGCCCGGACTTACACCCGCCAGCCCGCCGCGCTGCCGCCCGCCGGGCTGGCGTTCGACACCAGCCTCGTACCGCGCCCCCTCTCCCCTCAGGCCCGCGCGCTGAAGCAGGCCGAGCTCAAGGCCAAGGAGGCGGAGGACGAGGCACGTTTCAAGGAGCAGGCCGAGCAGCTCGCGGCCGAGCGCGCGCAGAATGCGGACCTCGCCCGGCAGCTCGAAGAGCTCAAGGCGCAGGTCGCCGCCGCGAAGGCCGCCAACCAGGCGGTACAGGACACCCACGACTACGACGAGCAGGCCACCCGCGACGCCTTCATCGACCTGCTCCTCAAGGAGGCGGGCTGGGACCTCCTCACCCCGGGCAAGGACACCGAGTACCCGATAGCGACAGGGATGCCCACCAAGACGGGCAAGGGGCGTGTCGACTACGTGCTCTGGGGCGACGACGGCAAGCCCCTCGCCGTCGTCGAGGCGAAGAAGACCCAGCGGGACGCCCGTGACGGTCAGCAGCAGGCGAAGCTGTACGCCGACGCGCTCGAGAAGCAGTTCAACCGCCGTCCGGTGATCTTCTACACCAACGGCTACGAGACCTATCTCTGGGACGACGCCCCGTGGGGCGAGAAGAAGGGCTATCCGCCCCGACTGGTACAGGGCTTCCTCACCAAGGACGAACTGCACTGGCGCATCCGCCAGCGCGCCGGACGTCTCTCCCTCACCGCCACACCGGTGAACGAGAAGATCGCCGGCCGTCCCTACCAGCTCCGCGCGATCAAGCGGGTGGGGGAGACCTTCGAGCGGGACCGGGGCCGTCAGGCACTGCTCGTCATGGCGACAGGCACTGGCAAGACGCGTACCACCGTCGCCCTCGTGGACCAGTTGATGAAGGCCGGCTGGGCGCAGCGCGTGCTGTTCCTCGCCGACCGGCAGGCCCTGGTCACCCAGGCGATGAAGGCGTTCAAGGAGAACCTGCCCAACACCCCCGCGGCCAGCCTCCTCGACGACAAGGCGGCCTCGGCCCGCGTCTACCTCTCCACGTACCAGACGATGATGAAGCAGATCGACGTCGTGGATGGCGCGGGCCGCCGCCGTTTCGGGCCGGGCCACTTCGATCTGATCGTGATCGACGAGGCGCACCGCTCCGTGTACGCGAAGTACGGCGAGCTGTTCCGCTACTTCGACTCGCTGCTGCTCGGCCTGACCGCCACGCCCAAGGACGAGATCGATCACAACACGTACAAGCTCTTCGCCATGGAGGACGGGGTTCCCACCGACTCCTACGGCCTCCAGGAAGCCGCCGCCGAGGGCTACCTCGTGCTTCCCAAGGCGGTGAAGGTGCCGCTGAAGTTCATGGAACACGGCATCCGGTACGCGGACCTCTCCGAGGAGGAGAAGGCCGAGTGGGACGCCAAGGAGTGGACCGAGGACGGGGACATCCCGGACGCGGTGGACCGCCACGACATGAACAAGTTGCTCTTCAACAAGGACACTGTGGACAAGATGCTGGAGACGCTGATGACGCGCGGCCACCGCGTCGAGGGCGGCGACCGGCTCGGCAAGACGATCGTCTTCGCGAAGAACAACGACCACGCCCGGTACATCGAGGAGCGCTACAACGCCAACTACCCGCAGGGCGGTGGCCACACGGCGCGCGTGATCACGTACAAGGAGACGTACGCCCAGTCCCTCATCGACGACTTCTCCAACCCGAAGAACCCGCCGAACGCCCCCGACATCGCCATCTCCGTCGACATGCTCGACACCGGCATCGACGTGCCCGAGGTGGTGAACCTGGTCTTCGCGAAGCCGGTCTTCTCCAGGACCAAGTTCTGGCAGATGATCGGTCGCGGGACCCGCCTGCGCCCCGCCCTCTACGGCCCCGAC
Organism: Streptomyces sp. NRRL F-6676; assembly: GCF_000725625.1. Classification (GTDB taxonomy): domain Bacteria; phylum Actinomycetota; class Actinomycetes; order Streptomycetales; family Streptomycetaceae; genus Streptomyces. The sequence goes on along the minus strand of NZ_JOHS01000063.1, from coordinate 18,541 downwards.
CCCGACAACCCCGACCACAACAAGCAGAACTTCTACGTCTTCGACTTCTGCGGCAACATCGACTTCTTCAACAGTCAGCTCGACCGGTCGGAGGGGCGCAGGGCCGTCACCCTCACCGAGAAGCTCCTCCAGCGCCAGCTCGACCTGGTCAGGGTCCTGGACAAGCGGCAGCAGCCCGACCCGGCACGGGACGCCGGCCCTGGCGCGATCAACAGCGAAGCGGAGATCCGCTGGTCGCTGGCCCACCGGCTGCACCACACCGTCACCGGCATGAACCTGGACAACTTCCTGGTCCGCCCGCACCGCCGGGAGATCGAGGTCTTCAGCGACTTCGGCCGCTGGCACCGGGTGGACGACGACGCGGACACCGCGCTCCGCGAGCACGTGCTCGGCCTGCCCAGCGAGTACCGCCCTGACGACGAGGAGACGGGCGAGGAGGCCAAGCGGTTCGACCTGATGGCGTACGGCCTCCAGCTCGCGGCCCTGGAAGGTGGCAAGGAATTCCCGAAGCTCCGCACGAAGATCCAGGACATCGCGTCCAACCTGCTCACCAAGACCAACATCCCGGCGGTCGGCGAACAGGCCGCGTTGTTGGAAGACGTGGCGGGCGACGAGTGGTGGAGCGACGTCACTCTCCCGATGCTGGAGGGCATGCGGCGCCGTATGCGCCGACTGGCACGCCTCACCGACCCCAAGGTGAAGCGGAATGTCGTCTACACCGACTTCACCGACGAACTCGGTGACATCACCGAGGCCGAGATCCAGGGAATGCCCCAGGGTACGGATGAGCAGCGCTTCAAGCAGAAGGCCCGCGCCTACCTGCTGCGCCACGAGGATCAGCCGGTGGTGCGCAAACTGCGTCTCAACGAGCAGATCACCGAGCTCGACCTCGCGGCCCTGGAGGAGATCTTCCTTACGGAGGCCATCGCCTCCCCGGAAGACCTCGACGAAGTCCGCTCCTCCGGTGGCCTCGGACTGTTCGTCCGCGGACTGTGCGGACTGGACCGTCAGGCCGCGCAGAAGGCGTTCGAGGCATTCTGCGCCGGCAAGCAGTTCAGTTCCCGCCAGATCGACTTCCTGGCACTGATCATCGACACGGTGGTCAAGCGAGGGATCCTGGGTCTGGGCGACCTCTACGAGGACTCGTTCGCCGACCTTTCGCCCGGCGGCCCGGACGACCTCTTCACCAGGGACGAGCTCGAAACCCTCAAGGTCATTTTCCAGGAACTGGAACGGACGGCCAAGCCTACGATCCTGGCTGCCTAGCCCGGCTGTACAAAAGGGGATGGCCTGCACCGGACCAGCATCCGGCGCAGGCCGCCCTCGCAGCACCGCCACCCTTGCCAGAAGGTCCCTTCGCGTCGGCCGTCGGCCGGGATGCTGTTGCGACACAAGCGGCGGAGGGCCGGTGCCCGTCCGCTGGTCAGGGTGACGAGCGTGCCGCACGCCTGCGCCGCAGCAACCAGGTCACCTCCGTCACCGCCCCCGTCACCGACAGGCCCACCGCCAGGGACTCCCTGAACTCCTCCACCCTGCTGCCGTCCTCCGCGACGATCACTGACAGCGCCGTCATGACGGTCGTGATCACCAGCCCGATGGCCAGGTTCTTCCGTACGCGCGTCTTCAGCAACTGCCCCTCCTTCTCGATGCGGCGCCACACGGGGGGCCATCCGTTTGGGGCGCGTCCCGCAGTGAACGAGGCCCTACCGTGAGGCGCCCACGGCGGGCAGGGACGGCGGCTCGTAGTCGTACAGATAGCCCTGCGCCCGGTCGAAGAACGGGAGGAGCACGCGCATCTTCGCCTGGTCGATCTGTCGCTTCACGGCGCCGGGCCGCTTCGTCTCACGGGCGTTGTGCCCGTGCTTGAGCAGCTTGTCGATGCGCGGGCGGCGTGCCGTGTCGTAGGTCCTGAGCGCCGCCGGGACGCTCGGAGCCCCGCTCAGCGCCGCCGCGAGCTCCAGCGCGTCCTCGATCGACACCGAGGCGCCGTGTCCGACGCCGACGGGGTGGGCGGCGTCGCCGACCAGGACCATGCGCCCGCTGTGCCACGTCCGGACCGTGTCGCAGACGTTCAGGTAGCCGGACGCGACGATCTCCGTCGCGCCTCCGATGATGGTGCGCGGCATGGCCTCGGGGAACAACTCGGTGATGCGCCGCAGCCATTCGGCGTCGTCGATGCCCCGCAGGTTCGGCTTGACCGGATCCCCGATCTGAGCCGCCCACCACTGGGTGTTCTCGTCGATGGTGGTGTGGACGAAGGCGCCGCTGCGCGCGTAGGTGAGGTTCCAGACGCCGGTCTCGAGACCCTTCACGTGCGCGACGCCGGCGACCCCGTAGAGCCCCGCGTACTCCGCGCGCGGCGCGGACGAGTCGATCAGCCCGCGCACCGTCGACCAGATGCCGTCGGCACCCACGAGCAGCTCCGCGCTCTCGCGCCGGCCGGAGGCGAATTCGGCCACCACACTGTCCGCCGACTCCGTCGCGCCCACCAGGCGTTCGCCGGTGACGATCTTCGCGCCCGCGTCGAGCGCCGCGCGCCGCAGGATCGCGACAAGCTGTCCGCGGTGCAGCGCGACGCTGCGCATCGAGTCGGTCTCGCGCCGAAGACGTGGCGCGTCGCCCAGGAGGTGGCCGCCCGGCGTGTAGAACCGCATCCGTTCGACGGGGTACCCGGCCGCCTGCGCCTCGTGCAGGAGGCCCAGCTTCTCCAGTGCGCGCAGGCCGTTGACCGCCAGGCCGAGGTGGGCGCCGACCTCCTCGGGCGGAACCTCGTACGCCTCGTAGACGGTCACCTCGTGGCCGATCCGCCGCAGCGCGAGGGCCATGGCGGGCCCGGCTATGCCTCCACCGATCACGATCGTGCGCATGAGAGCCTCCCTGAATTCATGTTCACTGAATATTGGTTCGGTGAAAGTGTGTTCCGATACGCTGGCGCCTGTCAACAGCCGAGGGAGGACGACATGCCGCAGGGCTCCGTCAGTCGAAAGGTCAGGGCGGCCCAGACGCGTGCCGCGCTGCTGGACGCGGCGCGGGGGCTGTTCAGCGAGCGCGGCTACCTCAATACGAAGATCACCGACATCACCGCCGCGGCCGGCCGCTCGACCGGCTCCTTCTACGAGCACTTCGCCGGCAAGGAGGAGCTGCTCCAGGCGCTGCTCGCCGAGATGGAGGGAGCGATCGACACGCGCATGAGGGGCCTGGAACACCCCCGCGACCACGACCTGACCGACCGCGAGCAGTTGCGCGACCACCTCGATGCCGCGTGGACCGTGATGCGGCAGAACCGCCCGGTCGCGCTCGCGCTGTTCCAGGCGATGGTGGCCGACGATCCCGGCACGGGCCGGGCCTGGCGCGACCTGCGCGCGCAGACGGCGACCATCCGGGAGCACCTGGAGTACCTGGTCGAGCGCGGACACCGGCTGCCGGGCGACCCCGAGTTCGTCGCGGCGTCGATGGGCGCGATGCTCGTCACCCTCAACTACGCCCTGCTCACGCCCCCCGGCGGCGAGGACGCCCCGGACGTCGTGGACTCCCTCACGGACCTGCTGCTGTACGGACTGACCGGACCGGCGCCACGGGCGGCGGACGGAACCTGAAGGACGGGGCCGGGCCGCTCCCGCGCCGGCCGGGGGAGGGGTGCCGCCGCTCCGGCGGGGCCGGGAGGCCGGGCCCGGAGGGCCGCGGCCGGCGGACCGCGGCGGGGTGCCGCGAACTCGGCGCACGGGAGCGGCCGTTGCCCGCCCGCCGCCGCGGACCGCGCCCGGACCGGCCGCGGGACCACCGCCGTCGCCCGCGTCCCCGCTCCCGCCGGTCCTCGGCGGCACCGCCCCCGCGAGGTTCCCGGCCCGGAGACTAGTCTTCGGCATTCCACCGTTCCTCGCCCGCCCCGACCCCGGCCGCACGGGCGACGCACCCCGGAAGGGCCCGTCATGCCGATGACCGCACGCGACTACGCGTGGCTGTTCACCCCCGGTTCCACCTTCACGTACGAGTCGGGAACCGTCGGCACGCTCCATGTGGCCGACGGCGGTGAACTGTGGCTGCCCACCGGGCAGGTCGTGGCCTGCGATCCCTTCGTGTCCCTCGGGCGGGGCGAGAGCGAACCGTTCACCGTCGCCGTCGAGCCCGGCCGCTACCGCGTCGAGGCCGCCGTGGCGACCCTGACCGAGCCCGAGGAGCCCCCGTCCGAGGAGCCGCACCTGCGTGTGGCCGCCGCCCGGCTGGTCGTGCGCGAGGAGCCCACCGTCCGCTGGGAGCCGGCCCTGTGCCCCGGCCAGGACACCGCCGCGCTCGGCGAGGACGAGTTCTACGGCTACGGCGTGGACGCCGGCGCCGGCTGCTTCTACGACGCGGCCGCCGACGCCTCCTTCGCCGAGAGGGAGGGCGACGAGGGCCCCGTCTGGGACGCCTTCGAGAACAGCGACTGGGCCCCGGGACCGCACCTGGTCACCGCCCCCGGCACCGGCCACACCCTGGCCGCCTTCTCCTCCGGCTGGGGCGACGGCGCGTACCCCACCTGGATAGGCCGCTCGGCGGCGGGCGAGGTCACCTGCTACCTCACCGACTTCTTCGTCCTCCCCGACCCCGACGAGGGCTGAGCCGTCACAACCCGTTTTGGAGCGCCGTCCACCTTCGGGTAATGTTCTTCCTGCGCCACCGCGGAACGGGCCGAGAGGCATCGGGAACCGGAAGCGCAGAACTAGAACAAAAACCCCGCAGGGGCTTGCGTTCCAGTGGCCTATGGTGTAATTGGCAGCACGACTGATTCTGGTTCAGTTAGTCTTGGTTCGAGTCCAGGTAGGCCAGCTCGCAGACGCTTCAGTCTGCACCAGCGGATCTCATCCGCGAAGCCCCCGTTGTGTAGCGGCCTAGCACGCTGCCCTCTCAAGGCAGTAGCGCCGGTTCGAATCCGGTCGGGGGTACGGGTTCCGATCATGTCGGAGCCGCTAGGGCCCCCGTTGTGTAGCGGCCTAGCACGCCGCCCTCTCAAGGCGGTAGCGCCGGTTCGAATCCGGTCGGGGGTACTGACTGGTCTAAACCATCATTGGTCTATGGTGTAATTGGCAGCACGACTGATTCTGGTTCAGTTAGTCTTGGTTCGAGTCCAGGTAGACCAGCTCGGATCTGCGGCGGTGCAGCATTGAGCGCTCGTACGATCCACGCCCCCGTTGTGTAGCGGCCTAGCACGCCGCCCTCTCAAGGCGGTAGCGCCGGTTCGAATCCGGTCGGGGGTACACGAGAAGACGAAGGGCCCTCCCTCGGGAGGGCCCTTCGCCGTGTGCGCGGCAGGGTGCCGCTCAGACGATGCCGTACCGCCGCGCCGACTCCTCCTCCTGGGCCAGCCGGTGCAGCGCCCGCAGGACCGGTTCGAAGAGCACCGCCGCCGCGACCGCCATCTCGGCCTTCTCCGCATCCGACTCGTGCGTCTCCAGGAAGTCCAGGTCGCGCGCCGCCACCTGGCGCATCAACCGCGCGTAGGGCACCAGGACTTCGGCGTTCCAGTCGTAGCCGAGCCGGATCAGCGTCGCCACCGTCGTCACCAGCGAACGGTGGACGGGGGAGAGGTCGCCCAGCTCCCGTACGGAGTCCCAGCGCACCTCCGTCAGCAGCCGCTCCACCTCGCGCCGGGCGGCGGTCACGGCGGGGTCGTCCTCGTCCGGCGCCGGCGGCTGCGGCAGCGCCCACAGGGCCGCGCCCAGCCGCATCGTCCGGCCCAGCGACTCGTCGTCGATGTGTCCGAGGACCTCCTTGGCGGTCGCCACCGGGATCCGGCCCACCTGGATCAGCGCCCGCACCAGCCGCAGCCGGCGCAGATGCTCCTCGTCGTACTCCGCGGTCGTCGCGTTGACCTGCCGGCCCGGCGCCAACAGGCCCTCGCGCAGGTAGTACTTGATCGTCGCGGTCGACACCCCGCTCCGCTCGCTCAACTCGGCCAGCCGCATCCCTTGCGCTCCTCCTCGGACAACGGCACTATCCAAGCATGCGGCGATCGGATAGTGCCGCTAGCCAACTGACGACTCCAGGGGGAGAGCTCATGGGAGGCAAGTCCGTCACCGCCGGCCGCACCACCGCCGGCGCCGAGGGTGACGTCGTCGTCCTGCTCATCGGGATGCGGATCAACCACTTCTGGGCGGCGCACCACTGGCTGCCGGTGCTGCGCGCGATGCCGCGCATGCTGCGCGAACTGACGCGGGACCCCGGGCGCGGACTGCTCGGTCACGTCCTGCTGACCGCCTCGCCGCGGACGTACTACGTCGTCCAGTACTGGGAGTCCAAGGAGAAGCTCTACGCGTACGCCACCTCGCCCGACATGTTCCACCACCGGGCCTGGGCGATCCTCAACCGCAAGGAGCGGGAGGGAAAGGCGCGGCAGCACGTGGGGCTGTGGCACGAGACCTACGTGGTGCCCGAGGGGTCCTACGAGTCGATCTACGCGGACATGCCGCCCTTCGGCCTCGCGGCGGCGCACGGCCAACTGCCGCTGGAGAAGCGGGGGCGCAGGGCGAAGGACCGGTTCGCGCACCGGTCCGCCTGACCGGGGGCGCGGGGGAGGAGGGGCGGGGGAGGGTCTGCCGCGGCGTTGGGGCCGGCCCTCCCCGGTCGAGGCGGGGTCGGGGTCGTCAGCCCGAGCGGCGCAGGGCCTCGGAGAGGCGGCCGGCGGCGTCGATGACCGCCTGGGCGTGCATCCGGCCCGGGTGGCGGGAGAGGCGCTCGATGGGGCCGGAGACCGACACGGCGGCCACCACGCGGTTGGACGGACCCCGCACCGGCGCGGAGACGGAGGCGACGCCCGGCTCGCGCTCGCCGATCGACTGGGCCCAGCCCCGGCGCCGTACGCCGGAGAGCGCCGTCGCCGTGAAGCGGGCGCCCTGAAGCCCGCGGTGCAGGCGCTCCGGCTCCTCCCAGGCCATGAGGATCTGCGCGGAGGAACCGGCCTTCATCGTCAGCGTCGAGCCGACCGGGACCGTGTCCCGCAGGCCGGACAGCCGCTCGGCCGCGGCGACGCAGATGCGCATGTCGCCCTGGCGGCGGTAGAGCTGGGCGCTCTCGCCCGTCATGTCCCGCAGGTGCGTGAGGACCGGGCCCGCCGTCGCCAGCAGCCGGTCCTCGCCCGCCGCGGCGGCCAGTTCGGCCAGCCGGGGGCCGAGAATGAAACGCCCCTGCATGTCCCGCGCCACCATGCGGTGGTGCTCCAGCGCCACGGCCAGCCGGTGGGCCGTGGGTCGTGCCAGTCCGGTGGCCGCGACCAGTCCTGCGAGGGTGGCGGGTCCGGACTCCAGGGCGCTCAGGACAAGGGCTGCCTTGTCCAGGACGCCGACGCCGCTACTGTTGTCCATGCAACGATACTTGCGTCTCACTCTGTGAAACGCAAGTTCAATTTTCCGTGGAACGCGCCACTCTGGAACACACACAGCACCACACAGCGGGCCCGGTGACCACGGGCCCGACGGCGGACGCCCGGGAGTTCACCGGAACTCGCAGGGGACGGGCGCTCCCCCCAGGATCTCTAGTTGGGCCGGCGGACACAGTCGTCGCCGGCCGGAGGGAAAGCGATGGGTAGGACACTCGCGGAGAAGGTCTGGGACGACCACGTCGTCCGGCGCGCCGAGGGCGAGCCCGACCTCCTCTTCATCGATCTGCACCTGCTGCACGAGGTGACCAGCCCGCAGGCCTTCGACGGGCTGCGCCAGACCGGTCGCACGGTGCGGCGCCTGGACCTCACCATCGCGACCGAGGACCACAACACCCCCACCCTCGACATCGACAAGCCGATCGCCGACCCCGTCTCCCGCGCCCAGCTGGAGACGCTGCGCAAGAACTGCGCGGACTTCGGCGTCCGGCTGCACCCGCTGGGCGACGTCGAGCAGGGCGTCGTGCACGTCGTCGGCCCGCAGCTCGGGCTGACCCAGCCCGGCACCACCGTCGTCTGCGGCGACTCGCACACCTCCACGCACGGCGCGTTCGGCGCGCTGGCGTTCGGCATCGGCACCTCCCAGGTCGAGCACGTACTGGCCACCCAGACGCTGCCGATGGCCCGCCCGAAGACCATGGCGATCACGGTCGACGGCGAGCTGCCCGACGGCGTCACCGCCAAGGACCTGATCCTCGCGATCATCGCCAAGATCGGCACCGGCGGCGGCCAGGGCTACATCCTGGAGTACCGCGGCTCCGCCATCGAGAAGCTCTCGATGGAGGCCCGCATGACCATCTGCAACATGTCGATCGAGGCCGGCGCCCGCGCCGGCATGATCGCCCCCGACGAGACCACGTTCGCCTACCTCGAGGGCCGCGCGCACGCCCCCGAGGGCGCCGACTGGGACGCCGCCGTCGCGTACTGGAAGACCCTGCGCACCGACGAGGACGCGGTCTTCGACGCCGAGGTCGTCATCGACGCCGCCGCGCTGTCGCCGTTCGTCACCTGGGGCACCAACCCCGGCCAGGGCGCCCCGCTCTCCTCCGCCGTCCCCGACCCGGCCTCCTACGAGGACGCCTCGGAGCGGCTCGCCGCCGAAAAGGCCCTGGAGTACATGGGGTTGGCGGCCGGGCAGCCGCTGCGCGAGATCAAGGTCGACACCGTCTTCGTGGGCTCGTGCACCAACGGCCGCATCGAGGACCTGCGTGCCGCCGCCGAGATCGTCAAGGGCCGCAAAGTCGCCGACGGCGTACGGATGCTGGTCGTCCCCGGCTCCGCGCGGGTCGGCCTCCAGGCCGTCTCCGAGGGCCTGGACGTCGTCTTCAAGGAGGCCGGCGCCGAATGGCGGCACGCGGGCTGCTCGATGTGTCTGGGCATGAACCCCGACCAGCTCGCCCCCGGTGAGCGCTCGGCGTCCACCTCCAACCGCAACTTCGAGGGCCGGCAGGGCAAGGGCGGGCGCACCCACCTGGTCTCCCCGCAGGTCGCCGCCGCCACCGCGGTCACGGGCCACCTCGCGTCCCCCGCCGACCTGTCCGACGCCCCCGTGCCCGCTGGAGTCTGATCAGTCATGGAAGCATTCACCACCCACACCGGCCGGGCCGTCCCGCTGCGGCGCAGCAACGTCGACACCGACCAGATCATCCCCGCCCACTGGCTCAAGAAGGTGACGCGGGACGGGTTCGAGGACGGGCTGTTCGAGGCATGGCGCAAGGACCCGTCGTTCATCCTCAACCAGCCCGAGCGGCAGGGCGCCACGGTCCTGGTGGCCGGCCCCGACTTCGGCACCGGCTCCTCCCGCGAGCACGCCGTGTGGGCGTTGCAGAACTACGGCTTCAAGGCCGTGATCTCGGCCCGCTTCGCCGACATCTTCCGCGGCAACTCGCTGAAGAACGGCCTGCTCACCGTCGTCCTGGACCAGCAGGTCGTGGAGGCGTTGCAGGAGCTCACCGAGAAGGACCCGCAGACGGAGATCACGGTCGACCTCGAGGCCCGCGAGGTGCGCGCCGAGGGCATCACCGCCTCCTTCGAGCTGGACGAGAACGCCCGCTGGCGGCTGCTGAACGGCCTCGACGACATCTCCATCACGCTCCAGAACGAGGCGGACATCGCGACGTACGAGGCCAAGCGGCCCTCGTTCAAGCCGCGCACGCTCCCGGTCTGACCCTCCGGCCCGCCCGGCCACGCACCGGCGAACGCCCGCCGTCCCCCAGGGACGGCGGGCGTTCGCCGTTTCCGGGTGCCGGGAGTGGTCCGGTGGCGCCTTCCGGCCGGTCGGCCGGAAGCCACCCGTCGGGTTTCGGCCACCGCCGACAGCCGCGTACCCCCAATCGTGGACGGTCGGGGATACGGCCGTGTCGGCGCCCGGACCGGCCGGCGCGCCCCCGTACTCGGAGCCAACTGCCCAGGTTACAAAGGTGTTTGCCTGGGTACGCGACCCCCGACGGGGTGATCGCGGCACCTGCCCGGACGACTGTCCGCAACGGCAGTTGCCCCCTGCGGGGGCGACAACTCGCCCCAGATGGCACAATCTGTGCATGGAACACGACGGCCAACTCGAGCTCTATACGGCGGTCGCGAACCAGCTCAAGGAAGCGCACTCCAGGGTGCGCGCACTGCAAGTCCCGGAGGGCGTACGGATGGCGCTGACCCGGAAGCTGCTGGTCATTACGGCCGCGGCCAAACACGATCTCGCCGGTGCGGCAAGGCGCCTGGAGCGGTTCTCGGAGGACCTCGACGAGGGCCGGCTCCCCGGGGCCGACGGCTGAGGGGAGTTCCCGGCAGCCGAGTCCGTTGCGGCACAAGGGTGATTAGCCCGTTTCGTGTTTGATTTGCGGTATGTATCTGCCTAACGTGCGAAAAGGCTTGAACAGTTTCGTTCGGGCAATGTCTCCGAAGGGGAAGACGTGAACAAGGCGCAGCTCGTAGAAGCGATTGCCGACAAGATGGGCGGGCGTCAGCAGGCCGCCGACGCGGTCGACGCCGTACTGGACGCCATCGTCCGCGCGGTCGTCGCCGGGGACCGGGTCTCCGTCACCGGCTTCGGTTCCTTCGAGAAGGTGGACCGCCCGGCCCGCTATGCCCGTAACCCGCAGACCGGGGAGCGGGTGCGGGTCAAGAAGACGTCCGTGCCGCGCTTCCGCGCCGGTCAGGGGTTCAAGGACCTGGTGAGCGGGTCCAAGAAGCTGCCCAAGGGCGGCGAGGTCGCGGTCAAGAAGGCGCCCAAGGGCAGCCTTTCGGGCCCGCCGCCCACCATCGCCAAGGCCGCGGGCAAGAAGGCCGCTGCCAAGAAGGCGACGGGCGCGCGCAAGACGGCCGCGGCGGCGACGAAGAAGACGGCCGCCAAGAAGACCACGGCGACGGCGAAGAAGACCGCCGCCAAGAAGACGACCGGCACGGCGAAGACGGCCGCCGCGAAGAAGTCCACGGCGGCGGCGAAGAAGACGGCCACGAAGGCGACGGCCAAGAAGGCCCCCGCGAAGAAGGCCACCGCGAAGAAGGCACCGGCACGCAAGTCGCCGGCGCGCAAGACGACGACGGCGAAGCGGGCGAGCAGTGCGCGGCAGTGAGCCGCGCACAGCCAGTTATTGACACGTGCCGGGCCGGACCCCTTGGGGTCCGGCCCGCGGTGCAGGGGCGCCCAGTAGCTCGGAGGTGCGGGTCGTCGGGCGGGTGCGGCCGCGCCGTGGCTGGTCCCGCGGTTCCCCGCGCCCCTGAAAAAGCAGGAAGCCCCTGCTTTTTCAGGGGCGCGGGGAACTGCGCAACGGGGTGAAGCCCCGTACGGGGTCAAAGGGGCGGAGCCCCTTGAGGACGGGACGGGTAGGGGCGGCGGGGGCGAGGAAAATCCCGGGCCACCCCCCCGATCTCAGAACGTCTGCAAGGTCACCAGGGTGATGCGGAGGGCGTCGCCCTCGCCGGCCGTCTCCACGCGCACCCGCTGCCCGGGGCGCAGCAGCCGCAGTCCCCCCGCGTCGAACGCCGCCGCGTCGAACGCGACCGGCGTCCCGTCGTCGAGCAGCACCTGCCCGGCACGGGTCTCGGAGTCGTACGTGTACGCGGTCGCCTGCATACCCGCAGCCTAATACCCGCACCCGGACGGCAACGCCCCCAGCGGCAGGGCCCCCACCGCGGCCGCCGTCCGCACCCCCACCCCCAACGCCAGCGCCGCCCGCAGATCCGCCCCCGTGTCGACGTCCTGCCGCACGGAGTCCACCGCGCCCGGCGCGAGTTCCACCGCCCCAGAAGCCAGATGCCGCCGCCGGGAATCCACACCGAACGCCGGCCGCAATTCCTGCCCCGCCCCCGCCGCGAGCAACGTCGTACCGATTCCCGCGGCATCCGCGAGAAAGGACCGCGGGAATTCGACGGCCGCATCGAGGACCCGCCCCAATTCGGCGGGCCGCAGCGCCGGAAGATCGGCGTTGAGGGCGGCCAGCGCCGCGCCCGGCCGCCGGGACCGCACGGCCCCCGCCCCGTGCGCCAGCGCCGCGTTCAGCCCGCCCGCCGGCTCGTCGGGGACGGGCACCGCGCCCAGCGCGGACAGCTCACGCGCGGCGAGCGGGTCGTCCGTGACGACCGCCACATCGCGCACCTGGGGACAGGCGAGCGCCGCCGCCACCGTGTCCTGCGCGAACGCCAGCGCGAGCCCCGGGCGCACTTCGTCCCCGGCGGTGTCCGTCAGGCGGCTCTTGGCCCGCGCCAGGGCTTTCACCGGAATGACCAACGACCACTGCACGCGCGCTCCGTCCGCCGACCCGTCGCGCCCATTGTCACCCGGACCGCACACCGTCCGCCCACGTCCCACCTGGCGGTTCACACACCGGGGCGTACGGTGTTCTCGACAGACAGGCGGCCCGGGGCCACACTTGTGCGGCTCCCCCGGGCCCGGGTTCCAGACCCGTCAGGCCCGAAAGCCCCTAGAGGAAGGTGTCCGTGTGCCCCGCCGGAGAATCGGCTTCTGGTACCGCTTCGCCGCGGTGATCTGCAAACCGCCGCTGGTGGTTCTGCTGAAGCGGGATTGGCGCGGAATGGAGAACATGCCGGCCGACGGCGGATTCATCACCGCGGTGAACCACAATTCGCATGTGGACCCCTTCGCGTACGCGCACTACCAGTACAACACCGGGCGTGTGCCGCGCTTTCTCGCGAAGAGCGGGCTTTTCCGCAAGGGATTCGTCGGCGCCGCCATGCGCGGCACCGGGCAGATCCCCGTCTACCGCGAGACCACGGACGCGCTCAGCGCCTTCCGGGCCGCGATCGACGCCGTCGAGAGCGGCGAGTGCGTCGCCTTCTACCCCGAGGGCACCCTCACCCGCGACCCGGACCAGTGGCCCATGACCGGCAAGACCGGCGCCGCCCGCGTCGCCCTCCAGACCCGGTGCCCGGTGATCCCCGTCGCCCAGTGGGGCGCCAACGAACTGCTGCCGCCGTACGCCAAGAAGCCGGCCCTCTTCCCCCGCAAGACGCACCGCGTCGTCGCGGGCCCGCCGGTGGACCTCAGCTCCTTCTACGGCCGCGAGATGACACCCGAGCTGCTGAAGGAGGCGACGGAGGTCATCATGGCCGCCATCACCCGCCAGCTCGAGGAGATCCGCGGCGAGAAGGCGCCCGACAAGCGCTACGACCCGCGCGAGGTCCGCATCGCACAGCGCAGACGCACCGCCGCGGCGGCCGCCGCCAGGGAGAAGGCCGGCCGGGCCGACGAGCGGCAAGTCGACGAGCGGCGGGACGACGAGCAGCAGGACCGCGCACCGCGGGACGTGCGCGAACAGCACGCACAGCAAGAGGGGCAGGGCACGTGAGCGAGCCGGTCAGGGCCGCCGTCTTCGGTACGGGATCGTGGGGCACGGCCTTCGGCATGGTGCTCGCCGACGCCGGGTGCGAGGTCACCCTGTGGGCGCGGCGCCCGGAGGTGGCCGAGGCGGTCAACTCCACCCGGACCAACCCCGACTATCTGCCGGGTGTCGAACTCCCCGACAATCTGCGGGCCACCGCCGATGCCGCCGAGGCCGCCCGCGGCGCCGACTTCACCGTGCTCGCCGTGCCGTCCCAGACGCTGCGCGCCAACCTCGCCGAGTGGGGCCCGCTGCTCGCCCCGGGCACCGTCCTGGTCTCGCTGATGAAGGGCGTCGAACTCGGCTCCGCGATGCGGATGAGCGAGGTGATCGAGGACGTCGTCAAGGTCGGCCCCGAGCGCATCGCCGTGGTCACCGGCCCCAACCTCGCCCGGGAGATCGCCGCCCGGATGCCGGCCGCCGCCGTGGTCGCCTGCACCGACGAGGACGTCGCCCGCAGGCTCCAGACCGCCTGCCACACGCGGTACTTCCGCCCGTACACCAACACCGACGTCGTCGGCTGCGAACTGGGCGGCGCGGTCAAGAACGTCATCGGGCTCGCGGTCGGCATCGCCGACGGCATGGGGCTCGGCGACAACGCCAAGGGCTCGCTCATCACCCGCGGCCTCGCCGAGACCACCCGGCTCGGCCACGCCATGGGCGCCGACCCGCTGACCTTCTCCGGCCTCGCGGGCCTCGGCGACCTGGTCGCCACCTGCTCCTCGCCGCTCTCCCGCAACCACACCTTCGGCACCAACCTCGGCAAGGGCATGACGGTCCAGGAGACCATCGCGGTCACCCGGCAGACCGCCGAGGGCGTCAAGTCCTGCGAGTCCGTACTGGATCTGGGGCGCCGGCACGGCGTCGACATGCCGCTCACCGAGACCGTCGTCGGCATCGTCCACGAGGGCAAGTCGCCGGTGGCCGCCGTCCAGGAACTGATGGGCCGCAGCGCCAAGGCCGAACGCCGCTGACACCGGCCGGCGCGGCCCGGAGCGCGCGCGTCACCGCCCGGTCCGGGGCCGTCCGTGCGGCCGTCCGTGCCACGCTGAGCGACTATCCGTGCGACGCTCAGCGACGGCCGGCGGCGGGCGCTGACGCCGGGCACACGGACGGGTACTCTCATCGCGATATGAGCACCGAGAACCTCCCCCAGAGTCCCGGGCAGCCGCCCCGCAAGCCGCGCGTGGCCGTCGTGTTCGGCGGCCGCAGCTCCGAACACGGGATCTCCGTGGTCACCGCCGGCGCCGTGCTGAACGCCATCGACCGGACCAAGTACGACGTCCTGCCGATCGGCATCACACGGGAAGGCCGCTGGGCGCTCACTGCCGACGAACCGGCCCGCATGGCCATCGTCGACCGGCGGCCCCCGGACGTCGACGAACTCGCCGAGGCGGCCGAGGGCGGCGTGCTGCTCCCCGTCGACCCGGCCAGCCGCGAGGTCGTCTACAGCGAGCCCGGCTCGGTGCCCAAGGCGCTCGGCGAGGTCGACGTCGTCTTCCCCGTGCTGCACGGCCCCTACGGCGAGGACGGCACCCTCCAGGGGCTGCTGGAACTCTCCGGTGTGCCGTACGTGGGTTCGGGCGTGCTCGCCTCGGCCGTCGGCCAGGACAAGGACTACATGAAGCGGGTGTTCGCCTCGTTCGGGCTGAAGGTCGGCCCCTACGTGGTGATCCGGCCGCGCGAGTGGGCGAACGACCGGGCGGCCGCCCGCAAGAAGATCGTCGACTTCGCCGGTGAGCACGGCTGGCCGCTGTTCGTGAAGCCCGCGCGCGCGGGCTCGTCCATCGGCATCACGAAGGTGGGCGGCCTCGCCGGCCTCAACGAGGCGATCGCCGAGGCGCAGCGGCACGACCCGAAGATCATCGTCGAGGCGGAGCTGCGGGGCCGCGAGATCGAGTGCGGGGTACTGGAGTTCGAGGACGGGCCCCGGGCCTCGGTGCCCGCCGAGATCCCGCCGCCGGACGCCCACGCGTACTACGACTTCGAGGCCAAGTACCTGGACTCCACACCCGGTCTGGTCCCGGCCCCGCTGACGCCGGAGGAGACCGCCGAGGTGCGGCGGCTGGCCGTCGAGGCGTTCGAGGCGGCCTCCTGCGAGGGGCTGGTGCGGGCGGACTTCTTCCTCACCGAGGACGGGGAGTTCGTCATCAACGAGATCAACACGATGCCGGGCTTCACGCCGATCTCGATGTTCCCGCAGATGTGGCAGGCGACCGGCGTCTCCTACGGGGAGCTGGTGGACCGGCTGATCGTGACGGCGCTCGGGCGGTCCACCGGACTGCGCTGACCGCCGACGGGAGTCGCGGAACGGTTCAGGTCATGGAGGCGGTTCCCTCGGGGACCGCCTTCTTGACGGCGGACGCCAGTCCGGTGAGGACGCCGGCGCCCTCCTCCTGCCCGGACATCCCCTTCGGCAGGCTCACCTGCACATAGGCCACGCGGTTGGCGGTGGTGAACCGCCAGGTGCCGTCGTCCTGCTTCTCCATCAGCCAGTCGACGCCGTTCACGCCACCGGCCACGGCGTCCGGATCGCCGCCCTCGGCCACCTTCGGGTCGATCATCTTCGGCGGTCGTACGACACCGCAGCGCAGTATGATCGCTGGGCTTCCCCAGCCCGCCGTGTAGGCGGACCGGGGCCCGGGGTCGTTGCGGCTCCGTCCGTCCAGCTTCCCGGGCAGCACCCGGTGCAGCGCCCGGCACACCTTCGCCGTCTTCACGTCGGGGGAGGGAACCGCGAGGGCGGCGTCGCCGTCTGCCGAGGAACAGCCCGTCGCCGCCAGCAGCAGCGCGGCGACGGGGGCGACGGGCAGGCCGAGGAGCCGGTGGCGGAAGAAGTTCACCGGCCAAGGGTAGACGGGGGCTACAGGTGCACCACCGGGCAGGTCAGCGTGCGTGTGATGCCGTCCACTTGCTGGACTCTGGCGACCACCATGCGGCCGAGTTCGTCGACCGTGTCGGCCTGCGCGCGCACGATGACGTCGTAGGGACCCGTCACGTCCTCGGCCTGGATGATGCCGGGGAGCTTGCTGATCGTCTCGGCGACGGTCGACGCCTTGCCGACCTCCGTCTGGATCAGGATGTACGCCTGTACCACGGAACCTCCAGGGCGGCCACGAGGATCATGTGGGGGAAAGGGACGCCACGGTATCGCGTCGCCGTCGGCCGCGGGGAGACCCGCGCACGCCGTGGTGCGGCGGGTGTGCGTGCCGGGGCGGACACAGGATGGGTGGTGACGGCCGTGAGTGCGGGCCGGCCCGGGATCGGGCACGTGGTGCGGACAGGGACAGAAGGGGCGATACGACGATGAAGGGCACCGTGGGCGAGCTGGGGGAGTTCGGGCTCATCAGGGAGCTCACCTCCCGGCTCACCACCACCCCGGCGGTGCGGATCGGCCCCGGCGACGACGCCGCGGTGGTCTCCGCGCCCGACCGCAGAGTGGTGGCGAGCACCGATCTGCTGCTCGAGGGGCGGCACTTCCGCCGCGACTGGTCCACGGCGTACGACGTCGGCCGCAAGGCCGCCGCGCAGAACCTCGCGGACATCGCCGCGATGGGGGCGGTGCCGACCGCGCTGCTGCTCGGCCTCGTCGTCCCGGCGGAACTGCCGGTCACCTGGCCGACCGAGCTGATGGACGGGCTGCGCGACGAGTGCCAGGTCGCCGGTGCGGCGGTGGTGGGCGGTGACGTGGTGCGGGGCGACACCATCACCGTGGCCATCACGGCGCTGGGCGATCTGCGCAACCACGAGCCGGTGACCCGGGGCGGGGCGCAGCCCGGTGACGTCGTCGCCGTCACCGGATGGCTGGGGTGGTCCGCGGCCGGGCACGCGGTGCTCTCCCGGGGGTTCCGGTCGCCGCGGGCCTTCGTCGAGGCCCACCGGCGGCCCGAACCGCCCTACCACGCGGGGCCGGCCGCGGCCGGGCTCGGCGCCACCGCGATGTGCGACGTCAGCGACGGGCTCATCGCCGACCTGGGGCACATCGCCGAGGCGAGCAAGGTGCGGATCGACGTGCGGTCCGGGGCGCTGGACGTCCCCTCCCAGATGAACGACATCGGGCAGGCGGTGGGCGTCGATCCGCTGCAATGGGTGCTGACGGGCGGCGAGGACCACGCGATCGTCGCGACCTTCCCGCCCGACGTGAAGCTGCCGGCACGGTGGAAGGTGATCGGCGAGGTGCTGCACCCCTCGGCGCTGCCGCAGGTCACGGTGGACGGGGCGCCGTGGACCAGCAAGGGCGGCTGGGACCACTTCGGGGACATCGAGTCATGAGCGCCGCCGTCGCTCCGCCCCGGGTGCTGACCGTGGCCGGGTCCGACTCCGGCGGGGGCGCCGGGATCCAGGCCGATCTGAAGACGATGCTGGCGCTGGGCGTGCACGGGATGAGCGTGCTCACGGCCGTGACCGCGCAGAACTCCGTGGGCGTGCAGGGGGCGTGGGAACTTCCGGTGGGGGCGGTGCGGGCGCAGTACCGCTCTGTCGTCGACGACATCGGGGTGCAGGCCGTCAAGACGGGGATGCTGGCGTCGGCGGAGCTGGTGGAGGCGGTGGCGGAGCTGCTGGCGGAGCTGCCGGCGGGCGTGGGGGTGCCCGTGGTCGTCGATCCGGTGGGGGTGTCGAAGCACGGGGACTCGCTGCTCGCCGAGTCCGCGCTCGACTCCGTGCGGACGCGGCTGCTGCCGGTCGCGACGGTGGCGACGCCGAACCTGGACGAGGTGGCGCAGCTCACGGGGGTGCGGGTGGAGTCGGAGGAGCAGCTGCGGCCGGCGGCTCGGGCGGTGTTGGCGTACGGGCCGCGGTGGGTGCTGGTGAAGGGTGGGCATCTGGTGGGGGCGGGCGAGGCGGTGGATCTGCTGACGGACGGGGCGGAGGAGCACTGGCTGCGTGCGCCTCGGTATGACAACCGCCACACGCATGGCACGGGGTGCACACTGGCGTCCGCGCTGGCGGCGCGGCTGGCGTACGGGGATTCCGTGCCGGAGGCGGCACGGGCGGCGAAGGCGTATGTGACGGGGGCGATCGAGGCGGGGTTCCCGCTGGGGGCGGGTGTGGGGCCGGTACACCACGGCTGGCGGCTGCGCGAGGCGTGAGCGGGGGTGTTTGGCTCCGGTGGTGGTGGGGTGGGGGTGCGCGGGGGGTGGTGTGGTGGGGTCGGGGCCGTGGGGGTGCGTCGAGTCCGTCGCCGGGCTGGCATACGGCCGTATCCCGGGACGGGTGCGCGTCTGCTGCGACGAGCTACGCGACGGACTGCGACGCACCCCCACGGCCCACTCCGGTCACACGGCGCCTGCGG
>NZ_JOHS01000062.1 GCF_000725625.1 Streptomyces sp. NRRL F-6676 | reverse complement strand
GGGGAGGCCTTCCTGAGGGGTGCGGTTCATGGGGTGCGGGTACCCTTTTTCGCCCCCGCCGCCCCTACCCTTCCCGTCCTTTCAAGGGGCTTCGCCCCTTGGACCCCGGGGTGGGTGGGATGGGGGTGGATGGGTGTAGGGCGCCTCCGGTGTAGGGCGCCTCATAGCTCGGGGGCGGGTGTATGGCGGGTGCGGGTCAGATGTGGCTGGTCGCGCAGTTCCCCGCGCCCCTGAGGGGCGCGCCCTCTGCGGCGCGTCCCCTACGGCGCGTCCCCTACGGGGTCGCCACCCGTAGGGGGACCGGCGGTGTGGTGTGCCCTTCGGGGCGGGTGATGGTGGTCCACCAGGCGGGGCCGTCCTCAATGTGGCGCAGGAGGATGCCCTCGCGGATCGCCCAGGGGGAGATCGTCAGGGTGGTGAGGCCCGTCAGTTTCATCGCCGTGTGGGCGACCACCGCGCCGGCCAGGCTCTGGCGGGCCCGTGGTGCCGAGATGCCGGGCAGCTGGGCGCGGTCCGCCGCGGGGAGGCCGGCCAGGCGGTCGAGTTGGCGGCGGAGTTCACCCCGGTGCAGTTCCCGCTCCACGAACGGGCCGTGCCGGCCGGGCGCGGCCCCGCAGAGCCGGGCCAGTTGCTGGAACGTGCGCGAGGTCGCGACCGCCGTGCGCGGGCCCTCCCAGCGGATCCGTGCGGCCACGTCCCGCAACTGGTGACGGACCGCGCGCCGCATCGCCCGTACGCTCTCCGCCGACGGCGGATCCTCCTCGTCCGCGAAGAATTCGTGCGTCAGCCGGCGCGCCCCCAGCGGCAGCGAGGCCACGAAGTCCGGCAGCCGGCCCCGGCCGAACGCCACCTCCAGCGTGCCGCCGCCGATGTCGAGCAGGGCCAGCGGTCCCGACCGCCAGCCCATCCACCGCCGGGCCCCGAGGAACGTCAGCTCGCCCTCCACCTCGCCCGGCAGTGTGCACAGCGGCACCCCGGTGCCGGCCCGTACCGCGTCCAGCACCTCCTGCCGGTTGGGGGCGTTGCGCACGACGGCGGTCGCGAAGGCCGGCGGATCGCACGCGCCCCACCGCCGTGCCGTGGCGTTCGCCTCGCCGACCGCGGCCACCAGCCGCTCCACGGCCGCCTCGGGCACGGGACCGCCCGGCTCGACGTCCTCGGAGAGCCGCAGCCGCCACTTCGCGGTGTGCACGGGCAGCGGTATGCCGCCGACCGCGTCCGCGACCACCAGCCGCACCGTGTTCGACCCCACGTCCACCACACCCACACGCATGCGGTGCGACATACCCGCATTGCGTCCGCGCACGCCTGCGCGGGACGGGCGCGACCGATACGGCACGCCCGCGGGCCGGATGCGGCGGGGCGCCGGCGTCCGGCGTTCGCGGGAGGGACCGTGCGACCGTCCGGGCGGGAGGAGGGCCGAGCGAGGGCAGAGAGAGCGCGGAGGGATGGGTGGGGGATCTTGAAAACTCCTTACTGCATATGATGTGCAGGTGCGACAGGAAGACTATTGTGTGCGGACCGCGACACCCGACGACCTCGACGGCGCCCGGACGGTGATGCTCGACACCGTCTACCGCGACTTCGGCACCGGGTACGTGCCGCGGTGGCACGGCGACATCGTCGACCCCGCGGCCGCCTATCTCGCCGACCCGCGCCACACCCTGCTCGTCGCCCTCGACCCGGACGGCGAGGTCGTCGCCACCGCCGCGCTCGACTCCCGGGGCCCCGCCCATCCGCCCAACCCCCGTGACCTCGCCGCGCGTTACCCCTCCGGGCGCACCGCCCAACTGCGCCGGGTCTACGTCCGCCCCGCGCACCGCAGGCGCGGGCTCGCCCGCCGTATGGTGCGCGAACTCCTCGGCTTCGCCGCGGCGGACGGCGGCTACACCGCCGTCTATCTGCACACCGACCCGGCCGTTCCCGGCGCCGAACCCTTCTGGCGCTCGCTCGGCACGGTCGTCCGGGACGAGCGGGAGCAGGACGGGGAGTCCGGTGTCGTGCACTTCGAGGTGGCCCTGCCGTCGTCGTGCTGACCTCGCCCGCCCCGAGCCCTCCGCAACCAGAAAGAGCCTCCATGCGTTCCCCGCGCCGTTCGCGCCGCCACCGCCGGCCCGCCGCCGGTCTGCTGCTCCTGCCGCTGCTCGCCGGCTGTTTCTCCGACCGTGCGGGCTCCGCCGACGGGTCCTCCGGTTCCGGTGACGGTGCCCGGTTGCGGGTCGCGCTCGCGTTCCCGCCCGCCGAGCGGTTCTCGCCGTACGGCGCCGACGCCACCCTGCTCAGCCGGCTCGGCGTCACCGAGGGGCTCACCGCCCTGGACGCCAACGGGCGCGCGGCCCCCGCGCTCGCCGGGTCCTGGCACCGCGA
Organism: Streptomyces sp. NRRL F-6676; assembly: GCF_000725625.1. Lineage (GTDB taxonomy): Bacteria > Actinomycetota > Actinomycetes > Streptomycetales > Streptomycetaceae > Streptomyces. Next base: position 33,091 of record NZ_JOHS01000062.1, on the reverse strand, counting down.
GAACTCCCGCACCTGGGAGTTCACCCTGCGCGAGGCCACCTTCCAGGACGGCACCGACGTCACCGGCACCGCCGTCGCGGGCGCCCTCACCCACGCCGCCGAGGCCGAGCCGCTGCCCACCGCGCTGGCCGGGGTGACCCTCACCGCGAAAGCCGCCGGTGCGCGGAAGGTCCGCCTCACCACCACCGCGCCCGACCCCGCGCTGCCGCTGCGGCTGGCCGGGCCCAGCCTGGCCGTGCTCTCCCCGAAGGCGTACCGTACGGACGTCCCCGACCCGGCCGGCACCGCCACCGGGCCGTTCACCCTCACCCACGTCACCGGTACCACCGCCGCCACCCTCGACCGGTTCGACGACCACTGGGGCGGGCCCGCCCGGGCCGCCGGCGTCGACGCGCGGTTCATCGCCGACGGCACCGCCCGCGCCCGTGCGCTGCGCACCGGCGACGTCGACATCGCCGAGGCGATCCCGGTCTCCCAGGCCGCCTCCCTCGACGGCGGCACCCTGCGCGAGACGGCCACCACGCGCACCACCAGCCTGCTGCTCAACACCCGCTCCGGCACCTTCGCCGAGGCCGGGCGGCGGGCCGCCGCCCGCGCCGCCGTCGACACCTCCGCCCTCGCCGACGGCGTCCACGAGGGGTACGCCGATCCCGGCGCGGGACTCTACGGGCCCGCCGTCACCTGGGCCGCCGGACTGCGCACCGCACCGGCCGGCCGCGCCCCCGCCACGGACCCCGACGGCGCCACCGTCACCCTCGCCACGTACGACAACCGGCCCGAACTCCCCGAAGCCGCGCAGGTGGTGAAGGAGCAGCTGGAGAAGGCAGGGTTCGCGGTCGAACTCGTCGTACGGGAGTACGCGCGGCTCGAGGGCGACGCGCTCGACGGGAAATTCGACGCCGTCCTCGCCGCCCGCAACACCCTGCTCGACACCGGCGACCCCGTCTCCGTCCTGGAGAGCGACTACACCTGCGACGGCGGCTACAACCTCGCGCGGCTGTGCGACGAGAAGGTCGACCGGGCCGTGGCCGCGGCGGCCGGCACCGACGACACGGACGACCGCCAACGGGCCGCGATGGCCGCGGAGTCGGCCCTCCTCGGCACCGACGCGGTGGTCCCGCTGGTCCACCAGCGAGTCCTCACCGGCATCGCGCCCGGCGTACGGGGCACGCTCCTCGACCCCTACGAGCGCACGCTCCTCGGCGCCGGAACCAGTCGCTGACCGCCATGCCGCGCACGATTCCGCGGACCGTCCGGCGGGCCGCTCGACAGCCGCACGGCCCCCGTGCCGCCCGCTGGTCCGTCCTGGTCGGCGGGCGGCTCGGGGGCCTGGCCTGGCGGGTGTGCGTGGCCGGGGCGCTGGTGTGCGGGATCGCCCTCCTGCCCTGGCTGTCGCGGACCGACCCCGCGCGCACCGTGCTGCGCGCCCGCTCCGCCGAGCGCGCTCCCGATCCCGCCGCGCTCGCCGCCGTACGGGACCAACTCGGCCTGGACGCAGGGCCGTTCGGTCTGCTGCGGCAGTGGGCCGGCGGGCTGGCGCACGGGGACGCCGGGCGGTCCTGGATCTCCGGCGCCGAGGTCACCCCCACGGTCACCGGGGCGCTCGGCGCCTCCCTGGTGCTGATGGGCGCGGCCCTGCTCGTCGCCGCGCTCACGGCCGGCGCCGTCTGCGCCCGTACGCTGTGGCGCGGCGCCACGCACCGGGCCGCCCCGCCCCGCGCCGGTGCCGCCGCCGCGACGCTCGCCGCCCTGCCCGACTTCCTCCTCGCCTCCGTACTGGCCGCCGTCGTCGGGGTACGGCTCGGCTGGCTGCCCGCGCTCGGCTGGTACGGGCCCCGCTGGACGGTACTGCCCGCGCTCGCCCTCGGCCTGCCCGCCGGGGCCCTGCTCGGGCGGCTCCTCGACGACCTGCTGCCCGCGGCCTTCGCCGAGCCCTGGGCGGCGGCCGCCACCGCCCGCGGTGTCCCCGGGCGCCGTCTCGCCCGCATGGCGCTGCGCCGCTGTCTGCCCGCGCTGCTGCCCAACACCGGGCTGTTCGCGGTGGGCCTGACCGGCGGGTCCGTCGCCGTCGAGCAGGTCTTCGACATCCCCGGGCTCGGCCGCACCACGCTCCAGGCGGCGCTCGCGCAGGATCTTCCGGTGCTCCAGGCGGGCACGCTCGCCCTCGTCGTGCTCGGGGCGGTCGTCGCCGGGCTCGCCCGGCTCGGTGCGCGGGTGCTGACCGGGCCCGCCCTGCGTGACCGGGCGCTGCCCTCGCTGCACCGGCCCGCGCCCGTGCCGGCCGGCGGGCGGGTCGTCCCGCTGGTCCTCGGTGCCGTGCTCCTCGTGACCGTCGGCGTGGGGCTCGTCCGCGATCCGCTCGCGCTGGACACCACGGCCCGGCTGCGGGCGCCCGGCCGGGCGCATCCGCTGGGCACCGACGCGCTCGGCCGGGACGTCCTCGCCCGGCTCGCCCACGGTGCCCTCGGCACGCTCGCGCTCGCCCTGGCGATCAGCGCGGCGGCGCTGGTCCTCGGCGTACTGCTCGGGCTGGTGCCGCGGGTGTCGGGGCCGCTCGTCGACACGGTGAACGCCGTGCCGCCGGTGCTCGCGGGGCTGCTGGTGGCCGGGGTCGCGGGGAGCGGGCCCGCGACGCCCGCGCTCGCCGTGACCGCCGTCGCGTGGGCGCCGCTCGCCGCGCACACCTCGGCGCTGCTGCGGCAGGAGCGCGCCGCCACGCATGTCGTCGCGACGCGGGGACTGGGGGCGGGGCGGTGGTACGTGCTGTGGCGTGAGCTGGTGCCGGGGGTGGTGCCGGCGGTGGTGCGGCACGGGTTGCTGCGGTTGCCGGGGGTCGCGCTCGCCTTGGCGGCGCTCGGGTTCCTGGGGCTGGGCGCGCAGCCGCCGTCCGCCGACTGGGGGCGGCTGCTCTCGGAGAACCAGCCGTACGTCGAGCGGGCGCCGTGGGGTGTGCTGGCCCCTGCCGGGGGGCTCGCGCTGGTGGGGGTGCTCGCGGTGACGGTGGGGGGTTCGCGGTTCCGCAAGGGCGCGTCGTAGCTCGGGGGTACGTGTGCGTCGGCGGGTGCGGGTGGGTTCTGGCTGCCCGCGCCCACGCGGCGGAGCCGCAGAGGGAGCACGGCCCCGCGCCCCTGGGGGAGGGCGCGGTTGCCGCCGCGTGGGTTCGTCAGGTCATCTGGCGGCGTACCAGTTCCCGCAGGCGGCCGCCTTCCTCGGTCAGGAGGGCGGCCGGTGGGCCCTCCTGGACCACTCTGCCGTCCTCCATCACCACCACGCGGTCCGCGTCCAGGACCGTGGAGAGGCGGTGGGCTATGACCACCCGGGTCGCGTTGAGTGCCCGGGTGCTCTCGATGACCGTGCGTTGCGTTTCGTTGTCGAGGGCGCTGGTCGCCTCGTCGAGGAAGAGGATGCGGGGGCGGCGCAGCAACGCCTGGGCGATCATCAGGCGTTGGCGCTGGCCGCCGGAGAGGGAGCCGCTGCCCTGCACGATGGTGTGCAGGCCCATCGGCATGCGGCGGATGTCGTCGCCGAGCCCGGCCAGCTCGGCGGCTGCCATCGCCTCCTCCGGGGTGCACGGTTCCGTGCCCCGGATGACGTCGAGGAGGGAGCCGGTCATCGGCTGCGCGTGCTGGAGCACCACCCCGCACTGCCGCCGCACCGCCGAGCGGTCGAGGGCCGACAGGTCCTGGCCGTCGTACAGGACGCTGCCGGAGACCGGCCGGTCGAAGCCGATCAGCAGACGCAGCAGCGTCGACTTGCCGCAGCCGCTCGGTCCGACGACCGCCACGAACTCGCCCGGCCGGACCGCGAAGGACACGTCGTCCAGGACGAGGGGGCCGTCGTCGCCGTACCGGAAGGAGAGCCGGCGGGCCTCCAGCGCGCCGCTCAGCTCGCCCGGGGGTGTGCTGCCGGAGCGGACCTCGGGCGGGGTGTCGAGGACCGGGCGGATCTCCTCCAGGAGCGGCAGCGCGGCCACCGCCGACACGAACGCGCCGGTCAGCTGGGTCACCGAGGTCAGCACCATGGTCACCGCGGTGCTGAAGGTGAGGAACGCCGCCGCCGACAGGGAGCCGCGCGCCGGACCGGCCAGCAGCATGAACATCACCAGCGAGCACAGCGGCAGATACACCGCGCCGAGCACTGTGTTGAGGTTCTTGATGCCGCCCACCTTGCGCTGGAGCTCGCGGCTGCGCGCGAACTGCCGTGCCCAGGCGGCGTACGCGTAGTTCTCGGCCGCCGCGACCCGCAGCTTCGGCAGCCCCCGCAGGGTCTGGTACGCCTGGTTGTTCAGCTTGTTGGTGAGCACGATCAGCCGCCGCTGCCAGCGCACCTGCCACAGCCCGAGCCCCAGGAAGACGGCGGCGATCACCACCAGCATGCCGAGCGCGGCCAGCGCCAGCGGCACGCTGTACCAGAGCAGCAGCCCCAGGTTCATCGCGCCGACGGTCACCGACTGCACCAGTACGGGTGCGACCCCCGCGAGGAGCTGCCGGATCGCGCTCACTCCCATGGCGGCGCCGGCCAGTTCGCCCGTGGACCGCTCGGCGAAGAACGCCGTCGGCAGCCGCAGCAGCCTGTCCCACACGGCGGGTTGCAGCGTCGCCTCGATCCGGCCCTCCAGCCGCAGCAGCGTCAGGTTCTGCGACAGCGTGAACGCGGCCGAGACGACGCCCGCCACGATCACCGCCAGACACACCTGGCCGATCAGGTCCGCCCGCGCCCGGGGCACGAACGAGCCGAGCACCTTGCCGGTGGCGACCGGCACCAGCGCGCCGATCGTCAGCGTCACCAGCGTGCTGAGCAGCAGCCGGCCCAGATCACGGCGGCTGCCGCGCAGCACGAACCGGGCGAGCCGGGGCAGGGACAGTCGGCGCTCGGGCAGCGGACGGTAGAACATCACCGCCCCCGGCTCGAACTCCACCGCGTTCGCCTTCTCCACCGGGGTCTCGCGGCCCGTCGCCGGATGGACGGCGACATAGCCGCCGCGGCGCCACAGCAGCGCCACCGGCGCTCCCGACAGGGCCCGGCGGCCCACCAGCGGGCCGATGTCGTCCCGCCACCAGCGCCCGGCCAGGCGTACGGTCCGGGTGCGCACCCGGGAGGCCAGCGCGATCCGCTCCACCGGGTCGAGCCGCTCGCCGCCGGCGCCGCCCCGGGCGGGGTCCGCGAGCGCGAGTCCGGCCGCCTCGGCGACCAGGGCGCAGGCGGCGTACGTGGCGTCGGCGTCGGCGGCCGTGGGACGCCGGCCCGCCGTGGCCGGGCCGAGGGAGGCGAGCAGCGTCCGGTCGGCCTGTGCGCGGGCCGCCTCGCCGGCCCGGATGCCGGCCGCCGTACGGTCCTCGTGGCTGCGCTCCAGCTCCTCGATCCACCGGTCCAGCGTGGTCAGCAGCCGGTACTGCTGGTCGACCAGGCCCTGCCACAGGCCCGGGTCCAGCAGCAGGTCGGACGCAGCCTCCGCCCCGTACAGCGAGCCGTACGCCACGCTGCCCGGGGGCACCTGCATCCAGAACACGTCGTCGTCCGCGGGCGTGGCCGCCGTCTCGCCCGCCATCGGCGCCTGGAACAGCACCGACAGCCCGCGCCCGACACCGAGCGCGAGGGCGTACTCCAGCGGGCTGGTCGCCGGGGGCACGTACTGCGGATTGCCGTAGGCGTCGTAGGACCAGGTCGCCGTCTCCGCCTGCTGGTACAGCTCGCGCAGCGGGATCCTGCGCACCACGCAGTCGCCCACCGGGCGGGCGACCAGCGTGTGGCGCGGCCCCGCGACCGGGCCGAGCAGCAGCGTGCCCGGCGCCGGCCGGCCCAGATGGTGCCAGTGTCCCTGGGCGGCCGCGTCCACCGCGTACAGGTCGAGTGCGCCGGCCACCACCAGCCACAGCACCTGGGGGCCGTCCAGGTCGAGGCGGGTGCGGTCCGCCGCGCAGTCGAGCGGGGTGCCGAGCCCGCCGAGGGCGGAGAGCACGAGGTCGCCCTCGGGCGGCCGGTCGTACGGGGCTTCCCGGCCCGGCCCGCCCGACTGGCCTGCCTGGTGCGCAGGGGGGATCTGTTCCGGGATCACGTCACCGCTCCCTGACCAGCGCCGCGTACGCCCCGCCCGCCGCGAGCAGCTCCGCGTGCCGGCCGCGTTCGACCACCGTGCCGTGGTCCAGGACCACGATCTCGTCGCTGTCGCGCACGGTGCTCAGCCGGTGCGCGATCACCACGCAGGCGCAGCCGCGCCGCCGCAGATTGTCCATGACGGTCTGCTCCGTCTCCGCGTCCAGCGCGCTGGTCACCTCGTCGAGGACCAGGATGCTCGGATCGCGCACCAACGCCCGCGCGATCTCCAGGCGCTGGCGCTGACCGCCGGAGAAGTTCCGGCCGTCCTGCTCGACCCTGCTGTGGATCCCGCCCGGGCGGCGCGCGACGACGTCGTACAGCACCGCGTCCTTCAGCGCCGCCACCACCGCCTCGTCCGGCACCGAGGGGTCCCACAGCGCCACGTTGTCGCGCACCGAACCCTCGAAGAGGAACACGTCCTGGTCGACGAAGGAGACGGAGGCGGCGAGCGCGCCGCGCGGGATGTCCTCCAGGCGCTGCCCGTCGATCCGGATGACGCCCTCCCAGGGTGCGTACAGGCCCGCGATCAGCCGGGACACCGTCGACTTGCCGCTGCCCGAGCCGCCCACCAGCGCCACCTGCCGGCCGGGCCCGACAGTGAGGTCGAAGCCGGTGAGCAGGGGCTTGTCCAGCGGGCTGTAGCCGAAGGAGACGTCCTCCAGCTCGATATGGCCCTGGAGCCGGCGCGTGGACGTCCCGCCCGCGCCCCGGGTGTGCAGCGGGTCGGCGCGGAAGCTCTCCACGTCCTTGAGCCGGGCCACGTCCGCCGCGAAGTCCTGGATCCGGCCCGCCACCCCGTTGAGCCGGGTCAGCGGGGCGGTGAACCGGGCGACCAGCGCCTGGAAGGCGACCAGCAGGCCCACCGACAGATGCCCCTCGACCGCGCGCAGCCCGCCGATCCACAGGATCAGCGCGCTGTTCAGCGTGGCCAGCGTCGGCGCCACCACGCCCAGCCAGGCGCTCGGCACCCCGAGGCGCTGCTGCTCCTCCAGGGTGGTGGCGTGCTGCCCGGCCCAGGTGCGGAAGTAGCCGTCCTCGCCGCCGGTCGCCTTCATCGTCTCGATCAACTGCACGCCCGTGTAGGCGGTGTTGGTGAGCCGGGCGGTGTCCGCGCGCAGCTTCGCCGTCCGGGTCGCACGCAGCCGTACGACCACCCGCATCGCCACGATGTTGAGCAGCGCCACCCCGATGCCGACGAAGGTGAGCTGGGGGTCGTAGGTGTAGAGCAGCAGCGCGTACAGCACGACGACCACCGCGTCCACGCCCGCCGCCGCGAGGTCCCGGGCCAGGGTCTCGGCGACGGCGTCGTTGGAGCCGAGCCGCTGGACCAGGTCGGCGGGGCTGCGCTGGGCGAAGAACGTGACCGGCAGCCGCAGCAGATGGCGCAGGAAGCGGGCGCTGGACAGGGTCGAGGAGATCAGCCGGCCGCGCAGGAGGTTGGCCTGCTGCAACCAGGTCAGCACCACCGTGAGCAGCACGCACGCCGCCATGGACGTGAACAGCACGCCCAGCGAGGAGGTCCGCCCGCCGATGAGGAAGGTGTCGATGTACGTACGGCTCAGCGCGGGCACGGCCGCCCCGACCACGACCAGCAGCAGACTGGCCAGGACGGCGGCGGGCAGTGTGCCCGCGGTGCCGCGCAGCCGGGCCGGCAGCGCGCCGAACACCCCCGGCCGGCGACCCCCCTCGGTGAAGTCCGCGCCGGGCTCCATGACGAGGACGACCCCGGTGAAACTGGTGTCGAAGTCCTCCCGCGGCACGAACCGGCGACCCTTTCCGGGGTCGTTGACGAACACCCCGCGCCGGCCGAAGCGGCGCCCGGTGCCGTCGTAGACGACGTAGTGGTTGAACTCCCAGAACAGGATGGCGGGCGCCGCCACGTCGGCGAGGGCGGCGGTGTCCATCTGCATGCCCTTGGCGGTGAGCCCGTAGCTCCGGGCCGCCTTCAGGAGGTTGCTCGCGCGCGAGCCGTCGCGGGAGACGCCGCAGGCGATGCGCAGCTCCTCCAGCGGTACGTGCCGCCCGTGGTGGCCGAGCACCATGGCGAGCGAGGCGGCCCCGCACTCCACCGCCTCCATCTGCAACACGGTGGGCGTGCGCACGGTACGGCGCCGCGTGCGCGGGGTCCCGCTTCGCCGGGTGCGCTTCGGCGGTGCCGCACGGCGGCGGCCGCGCGGGGGGAGGGTTTCCTGGACAGGTGTCACGGCAGCAGCCAATCGAGGGGACGCCGGTCGGTGAGCCGGACCGAGGCGGTGGCCATGGTCATCGAGGTGAGCCGGAACGGCGGACCGTCCGCCGAGGACCACCGGTAGCCGCTCTTCGTGGCGGACGACGTCAGCAGCCGCACCAGGACGGCCACCGGGCGGCCGTCGGCGGTGAACTGCCCGGCGAGCGCGCTGTCGCCGAGGAACGCGGTGATCCGGGTACGGGTCTGGGCGGTGCGGTCGACCCGGACCACCCGCCCGCGCAGTACCCCGTACTGCTGGGCCGGTACCGACTGCACGGTGAGGTCGACGGCGGCCTTGTCGGGGAGGGAGGCGGCGTTCTGGGCGGGGACGTACACCGTCGCGTACAGCGGGTCGCCGGCGTGTGCGACCTTCTCGACGGCGGCGATGTCGGCGCCCGCCCGCACGATGCGGCCGATGTCGGCGGCGAGCGCGGAGATCCGCCCGGCGGCGACCGTGCGCACCACCGTGTCACCGTCGCTCGTACGCACCTTGACGACCGGGGCGCCGGCGGACAGCCGCTCGCCCTCCTTCGCCAGGACCGCGGTCACCTGTCCGGCGACGGGGCTCTGGAGGACGTAACTGCCCTCCGCGTGGGTGAGGACGGCGGGGGCGTCGACCGTGGCGGGCACCGAGCCGGTGACCGCCCACACCGAGGCGGCCGCCATCACGACGACGGTCACGCAGAGCACCAGCCAGCCCTGCGGGCGGGCCAGCCGCACCGGGAGGTCGAGCTCCTCGGGCGACTGGAGCTTGGCGAGGGCCTGTTGGCGGAACTGCACGGGGCTACTGCCTCACCTGACGCGTGACGGGGAGAGGCCCTGACGGGGGGCGGGCCATGGGGAGTCGGGGGCGGGGAAACCCGGACGTCCCGGAACCGGGGGGCGGTTCCGGGACGTCCGCGAGCGAGATGCGCTCAGAGACCGGCGACCAGGCCGGTGACCGGGGCGGTGTTCAGGCCCGTGACACCCTCGACGGTGTTGACGGCCGTGTTCACCAGGCCGGACACCGGGGCGACGCCGTCCACCACGCCGGTGACGGTGCCGACGGCGTTGAGGGACAGACCGCCGGAGACGGCGTCGAGCTCGGCGTCCGAGATCTCGGCGGTCTCGACCTGGGGGGTGGAGTTCATCAGGGAACTTCCCTTCCTATGGGTATGCAACAAGGGGGAGAGCGGCCCCCACTGCTGACAGATGGATTCTGCGGACAGTCGGCCGGCCGCGACCGCGGTCGGCCGGGCCCTGTCTGCACAAGGCCGTGGGGCGACCGCCGCGGTGCGAAGGATCAAAGCACGACCGCGCGCCGGGCTTCCACTCAACAGCGGCCCCCACCAGCGCGGTTGCCGAGGGGGCGGCCCGATCGGTGCAGGCGCGGGCACGGCGCGTCGGCCACTTCTTCACATGCTGCGCGGCATCGTCGCGTCACCTCCCTTGCGGCACATCCGTCACAGGGGTCACCTCCGGCCGCCGTACGCCGAAGGGTGCCGGCGATGTGGACGGCCGCGGCGGGCGGTGACCCCGCTGCGCATTCGATGTGCAGATTTGCCGAAGCCGACGTTCCGCTTCACCGCAAATGCGGAGGGTGTCGTTCCGGTGACGTTCCGTCGGGCCGCTCCCGATGCCTGTGGGCGACTCAAACGGGGTGTTCCGGAAGGCAGTTGAACACCACGCCGCTCCACTGCGTACCAACGGGCGACAAGGCGTCCCCAGCCCGCTGCCGGACGGCGGCGCACGCACGACCCCGTCCCCAGGAGGTCCAGAGTTGAGTCACAAACGCATACCCAAGCGCAAAGCCGTCATCGCGGTGGGCGGCGTCGCCGCGCTCGGAGCGGCGGCGCTCCTGCTGCCCAACGCCAACGCCTCGCAGACGGACTCCGACGACGCGACACCGAAGACGTTCAAGGCGGCCGACGTCGCCGGCCTCGCCTCCCGGCTCCAGTCCCGGCTCGGCGACACCTTCGCGGGGTCCTACTACGACGCGGGCAGCAAGCGGATCGTCGTCAACGTGGTGGGTGATGCCGCCGACGACACGGAGACGGTGAACGCCGTCAAGGAGGCCGGCGCCGTGCCGAACCAGGTCCGCAACAGCACCGGCGCGCTGGAGACCGCCGCGAAGACGCTGCGCACGGATGCCACGATCCCCGGCACCGCCTGGTCGGTCGACCCGAAGACCAACGAGATCCGGGTCACCGCCGACAGCACCGTCACCGGCGCCAGGTGGGACCGGCTCGAATCGACCGTCGACGGCCTCGGCGCCGGAATGGCCACCCTGAAGAAGTCCCAGGGCACCTTCAAGACGTTCGTCTCCGGCGGCGACGCCATCTTCGGCGGCAACGCCCGCTGCTCCCTCGGCTTCAACGTCACCGCGAGCGACGGCAGTCCGGCGTTCCTGACCGCCGGTCACTGCGGGGTCGCGGCGGACCAGTGGGCCGACGACCAGAACGGGCAGCCCATCGCCACCGTCGACCAGGCCACGTTCCCCGGGGACGGCGACTTCTCCCTCGTCACGTACGACGACCCGGCCACACAGGCACCCAGTGAGGTCAACGTGGGCGGCGGACAGGCCGTGCGGATCACCCGGGCCGCGGAGGCGGCGGTGGGACAGCAGGTGTTCCGGATGGGCAGCACGACCGGGCTGCACGACGGGTCGGTCCTCGGTCTCGACGCCACGGTCAACTACCCCGAGGGAACGGTGACCGGGCTCATCCAGACCGATGTGTGCGCGGAGCCGGGGGACAGCGGCGGGTCGCTGTTCACCCAGGACGGCAGCGCGATCGGGCTGACGTCGGGGGGAAGCGGGGACTGCACGGCGGGGGGCGAGACGTTCTTCCAGCCGGTGACCACCGCGTTGGAGGCGACGGGGGCGTCGTTGGGGGACGGGGGTGGCCAGGCGGCCGACGGTGGCCAGGCGGCCGGTGACGGTGGGCAGGCCGCGGATGGCGGTCAGGCGGCTGACGGTGGGCAGGCGGGTGACCAGGCCGGCGGTCAGGCCGGTGACCAGGGTGGTGGGGCTGCCACCCAGGCCGGTGGGTCGGGGATCGAGTCCTCGAAGCACGGGCATCGACGAGGGCACTGACGGGTGAGGCGGGGTTTCTCGCGCGGTTCCCCGCGCCCCTGTCAGGGGCGCGGGGGCGAGGAAGGGCCTGGTCCTCACACCGCCCGGAGCAGCAGCAGCGCCACGTCGTCCGGGCGTTCGCCCGCCGCGCCCGGACCCACCAGCCGGTCCGCCAGCGCGTCCAGCGGCTCCGCCGGGTCACCCGCCAGCCGCTCCGCCAGTCCGCCCAGCGCGACGTCGATGTCGACCCCCGGCGACTCGATCAGCCCGTCCGTGTAGAGCGCCAGCACCGACCCGCGCGGGAACGCCACCTCCGCCGTCGGGTACACCGCCGACTCCTGGATCCCGAGGAGCGGCCCCCCGGCCAGGTCGAGGACCCGCACCCGCCCGTCCGGCCGGCGCAGCAACGGCGGCGGATGCCCCGCCCGCGCCAGCACCATCCGGCCGCGCCCGCTGTCGATGCTCAGATACACACAGCTCGCGAAGAGATCGGCGCGCAGATCGATCAGCAGCCGGTTGGTGCTGCGCATGACCTCCCCCGGCCCCTGCCCCACCGTCGTGTAGGCGCGCACCGCCGTACGGATCTGCCCCATCAGCCCCGCCGCCGTCACGTTGTGCCCCTGCACGTCCCCGATCGCCGCCACCGCCCTGTCGTAGGTCGGCACCACGTCGTAGAAGTCGCCGCCGATCTCCATGCCCTGGGTGGCGGGCAGATAGCGGGCGGCCGTCCGGAGGCCGGGCAGCGCCGGGAGCGAGGGCGGCAGCAGCGCCTGTTGCAGCCCGTGCGCGAGCCGGTGCTTGGCGTCGTACAGCAGCGCCCGCTCGAGGGCCTGTGCGATCAGCCCGCTCAGGCTGGTCAGCACCGCCCGCTCGTCGGCGGGGAACGCGTGCGGCCGCGCGTACGCCACCACCCACGTGCCCACCGGCCGCCCCGAGGCGATCAGCGGCAGACACGCCCACGCGGCCATGCCGTCCGAGGTGGGCGTCGGCAGCGGATACAGCCGCTCCAGCTGCTCCGGCGTCTCGAAGAACGCCGGCACGCCGGTGGACAGCACACGCGCGCTGGGGATCGGCGCGGTCAGCGGCGTGCCGTCCCAGCGCTCGACGGCGGCTTCGTCGGGGAAGCCGCGGTGGCCCAGGATGTGCAGCCGGCCGCCGTGCGAGCCGAGCATCATCAGGCCCTGGCTGCCGAGGGCCGGCGCGATCTCGTCCGCGACGAGCTGCACGACGTCCTCCACGCCCACGGCCTCGGTGAGCGCGCCGGCCAGATTGAGGACGTGCGCGATCGTCACCAGCCGTCTGCCGCCCACCTGCCGCGACGGCTCCGCGGTTCCGGTGCCCCGGCCTCCCGGGCCGTCGCGGGAGACCTCGCGCGAGGGGGAGATGCGCAGACTGAGACCGTCCTCGCCCGGATAGAGCCGGAAGGACAGCCAGCTGCCCGGCGGGCGCAGCGCGACGAACGTGGTGACCTGCCGGCTCAGCAGCGCGGCCCGGTAGTGGTCCTCGTAGCCGGGGTCGTTCAGCCAGGGCGCGACCGCCCACAGCAGCGTGCCGGGCAGCCCGGAGGACGGCACGCCGAGCAGTTCGCCGGCGGCCCGGTTGGCGAAGGTGATCCGTCCGTGCAGATCGAGGGCGCACAGCCCGTACGGCAGCCGGGCCGCCATGCGGACCGCCTCCAGCGCGCCGGACCGGCCGGCCGCGTCCGCCTCGGTGGGCGGCGGCAGGATGTCGGGCTCGGAGCCGACCGGGCGGCGCTCGGCGGCGGCCCGCTCCAGCCGGGTCACCAGCCTCTCGCAGGCGGTGGTGAGGTGATGGCGCTCGCGCTCGGAGAGCTGCGGGGGGTGCGAGCCGGGCCAGGTCACGAACACCGCGCCGTACGCGGTGTCCTCCGTCGCGAGCGGCAGTGCGGCCAGGCAGAACGGGTACGGGAGGACCGTCGCGATGCGCGGGTAGCGGTGGGCCATCTCGACCTCGCCGTTGACCCACACCAGACGGCGTTCGCGGAGCGCGTCCGCGACGGGGACGGGGGAGCCGAGGGCGACACGTTCCCAGGGGGAGGCGAAGGCGCGGGGGAGGCCGGCCATGACCTTCATCTCCAGTACCGGCTCGCCGGGCGAGAGGAGGTAGACGGCGCCGGACAGGGCGTGGAGGTCGTCCAGCATCGCGGCGAGGGTGAGGGAGAGCAGGGGGTGGCCGGCCGGGGCGGGGTCCGGGGTCGAGGGGTCGTCGGCCACGCCGACCACCTCCTTCCGTCGCCACCGCATCCAGCCTCCCCCACGGGCCTGCGCCCCGCACGGCGAGGGGCGGAGCCCCCAGGGACCCCCAGGGGCAGTGGGTGCGGAAAACCGCGTATGTGTCGTAGGGGCTGCACATCCGCCCCATACGCGCTGTAATGACGGCGTGGTCAGTGAGCGGCGCACTGTGGAACGCGGATCGGGAACACCGCGTGCCGAGCTTGCCCTCAAGACGCTCGCCGCCGACCTCACCCCCGACGACCGCCTCCGCCGCACCCTCGAACAGTCCCTCGTCTTCGCCCATGCCACCGCCGCCGCCCTCTACACCCCCGACGAGACGGCCGGCCACCTCGCGCTCACCGAGTCCGTCGGCGTCCCCCGCACCCTCTACGGCCTCCGCGACACCTACCCCCTCACCGCCCCCTCGCCCCCCGCCGACGCCCACCGCACCGGCCACCCCCACTGGCTCACCGCCGCCGACCTCGCCCAGCACGCCGGCCCCCGCCGCCTCCCGCCCCCGCCCCTCGGCGACTTCTCCCTCGGTGTCCTCCCGCTGCGCGACGGCGGCTGTCTCGTCGCCGTGCACGACAGCCCCGACGGCTTCGACGCCGAGGACCGCGCCTGCCTCGTCCTGATCGCCGAGGCCGTCACCAGCCGCCGTACCGCCCCCGGGCCGGCGGACGACGACAGCCGCGACACCCCCCGCTCCGCCTCCTTCAGCCTCGCCATGGACACCGGCCGGGTGGAGGTCGACGACGCCGTGCTCGACCTCTTCGGCCTCGCCCGGGAGGCGTTCGACGGCAGGGTCGAGACGCTGCTCGCCCGCACCGTCCCCGAGGATCTCCCCTCCCTGATGTCGCTGGTCGAGCCCGACCACATCTCCCTGGGCGAGCGCGAACTGGAGTTCCGCATCCTCCAGTCCTCCGGCGAGCCGCGCTGGCTGCGGATGCGCGGCCGCCTGCTGCCCCCGGACGACGTCCGCCCGGCCCGCCTGGTCGGCACCGTCGCCGATGCCTCCACCCTCCGCCCCGGCGTCAGCGACGTCACCCGCATCCAGCGCCTCGCCGCCGCGCTGGCCACCGCGGGCACCGTCCGCGGCGTCGGCGAGGCCGTGGCGACGGCCCTGCGTGTCCCGCTCCGCGCCGACCGGCTGGCCCTCGCCGAACTGGAGGGCGACCGCCTCGTCGTCACCGTCCTCGACCCGCCCGAACCCGAGGCCTGGCCCGCCCTGTGGCGCTCCGAGTGGCGCTCGGAGTGGCCCGACGCCCCCGTCCGGGCCATGCCGACGCTCGCCGCCGCCCTGCGCGAGGGCCGCATCACCATCCGGCCCGCCGGCACCGCCCTCGAACCCGCGCTCGCCGAGGTCGGCCCGGGCGGCCTCGCCGTCCTGCCGCTGCCCGCCGGCGGCCGGCTGGCCGGGGCCTGCCTCATCGGCTGGGACGCCCCGCACGACTTCGCGCCCGACGAACGCGCCCTGCTCACCGCCGCCGCCGGCCTCGCCGGACAGGCGCTGCTGCGCGCCCACGCCTTCGACGCCGAGCACGAGCTGATCGGCATGCTCCAGCGGACCCTGCTGCCGCGCCGGCTGCCCCGGCTCCCCGGCGCCGAGGCCGTCGCCCGCTACCTCCCGACGATCTCCGGCCTGGAGGTGGGCGGCGACTGGTACGACGTCATCCCGCTGCCCGACAACCACGTCGCCCTCGTCATCGGCGACGTCCAGGGCCACAACGCCTCCGCCGCCACCCTGATGGGCCAGATGCGCACCGCGCTGCGCGCGTACGCCGTCGAGGGCCACCCCCCGGACGTCGTCGTCTCGCGCGCCAACCGGCTGCTGGTCGACCTGGAGAGCGACCTCTTCGCGACATGCTGCTATGTCGACATCGACATGGAGGAGGGCTCCGCCTGGTGCGTACGGGCCGGGCATCTGCCGCCGGTGCTGCGTCACCCGGACGGACGCACCGAGACCCTGGACGTCGAGGGCGGCCCGCCGCTCGGCGTCGTCGCCCAGGCCGACTACCCCATGTCACCGCTCGGGCTCCAGCCCGGCACGGTCCTCGCGCTGACCACGGACGGCCTTGTCGAGTCGGCCGACACCGACTACGAGGTCGGCCTGGACCGGCTGGCCGCGCGGCTCGCCGCCGGCAACCCCGCCGGGCTCGGCCCGGTCGCCGACGCGCTCCTGACGGACGCCAACCGCGGCGACGACGTCGCCCTGCTCCTGCTGCGCTACGACGGCATGACCCAGCGGCCGTTGCGTGAGAGCTGGTCGGTGTGGCGGGTGCCCGAGGCGGTACGGCACGCCCGCCGCTTCACCCGGCGCGTGCTGCGTTCCTGGGGGATGGCGGAGGCGGCGGACACCGCACTGCTGGTGGTGTCGGAGCTGGTCACCAACGGGCTGGTGCACACCGACGGCCCGGTCCGCCTCGACCTCACCCTGATCAACCACCGGCTGCGGATCGCCGTCGCCGACTCCTCGCCCCGCACCCCGGTCAAGCCGACCAGCCTGAGCTGGGAGGCGACGGGCGGCCGCGGCATCCTCCTGGTCGAGGCGATGTCGGCGGTGTGGGGGGCGGTACCGGCGAGCGGCGGCAAACAGGTGTGGGCGGAACTGGCGCTGGAGCCGGATCCGGGCCCCGACGGGCCCGCGCGGTACTGATCCGCGCGGGCCGGGCACGGAGGCCCGCGCGGTACCGACCCGGGTGCCGGCCGGGCACGGAGGCGCCCGCGCGGTACCGACCCGCTTCCGTCCGTGTGTGACGCTGGGACCGTGCGCCTTCTGCTGATGAGCGATACACATCTGCCCAAGCGGGCACGGGAGCTCCCGGCGCCCCTGCTCGCCGAGCTGCCCCGCGCCGACGTGGTGATCCACGCCGGGGACTGGGTCGACACGGCCACGCTGGACCTGCTGGAGAGCCGCTCCGCCCGGCTCCTCGCGGTGTACGGCAACAACGACGGGCCCGAGCTGCGCGCCCGGCTGCCCGAGGTGGCCCGGGCCGAGCTGGAAGGGCTGCGGTTCGGCGTCGTGCACGAGACCGGCGACGCGCGGGGGCGGGAGCGCCGGTGCGCCGAGCGCTTCCCCGACCTGGACGTCCTGGTCTTCGGGCACAGCCACATCCCCTGGGACACCACCGCCCCCGGCGGGCTGCGGCTGCTCAACCCCGGCTCGCCCACCGACCGCCGCCGCCGGCCGCACCACACGTACATGACGGCGACGGTCACCGGGCGCGGCGGGTTGACGGACGTGGAACTCCACCGCCTCCCGCCGCGCACCGGCACGGGGGCCGCCGGCGGCTGAGCGCCGGCCGGCCCCCGCCGCCGCGCGTCAGCCGCCGGACGGTCCCGTCCAGCCCTCCGGCACGTGGGCCAGGCGTACCCGCTGCGGGTGGTCCCCGACCGGTACCGAGACCCGCTTGTTCCCCGTGGCGAAGTCGATCGCCGTCACCCGGTCCGCGCCGCTCTCGGAGATGACGCAGTCCTTGCCGTCCCCGCTGACCGTCGCCCAGTACGGCTTCGACGCGGCCACCAGCGGGCCCTCCTGGAGCGTGGCGCGGTCGACGACCGTGGCGTAGTCGTCCATCGTCCCGGCGACGCACAGCTTGCTGCCCGACGGGCTCATCGAAAGGCCGTGGTGGCGCGAGTCGTTGACCATGGTCGTCCGGTCGTCGCTGGTGTCGGGGTTCTTCGGCAGGGTCTTCATCCGGGTGATCCGGTCGGTGGCGACGTCGTACTCGAAGAAGCCGTTGAAGAAGGAGACCTGGAAGTAGAACGTCGACTCGTCCGGGGAGAACACCGCCGGGCGGACCGCGTCGGAGTAGTCCTTGAGCCCGAACGCGTCCAGCCGCTGCCGCATGTCGATGACCTTGACCTGCTGGAACGTGGTGGCGTCGACCACCGTGATGTGGCGGTCGCCCTTCGTCCAGTCCCAGCCGGGGGAGTCCAGCGAGGTGTTGACGTCGCCGATCGACATGTTCCAGATGTACTTGCCGTCCTTGGTGAAGATGTTCTCGTGCGGCTTGTCGCCCGTGGCGAACTGGCCGAGCTGCTTGCCGGTGGTGATGTCCAGGACGTGGACCTTGTTGGCGGTGGAGGCGGAGACCGCGACGCGGGTGCCGTCGGGGGAGACGGCCATGTGGTCGGCGCGGTAACCCTCCACCGGGAAGCGCCAGTTGACCTTTCCAGTGGTCAGGTCGAGGGAGACGACGTCGGCGAAGCTGGGGCGGGAGACGACCATCGACCGGCCGTCGGGGGTGGCGTACATGTCGTCGACGAACTGGTCGTGGCCTTCGCCGACGCTGTTGCGGATCGCCTGGAAGTAGATCCACTTGATGGGGTCGGCGTTGATCTCGGCCATGCGGGCGGCCTTGTCGGGGACGACGTCGACGCTGCCGATCTTCGCGTAGGTGCCGGAGGAGTGGATGACGTCGGCGGTGCCGTCCCAGTTGTTGCCCACGAACATCACCTCCTGGAGGGGGGTGGTGGCGGTCGTCGTGGTGGCGGCGGCCGCGGCCGGGGTGAGGGTGGTCAGGGCCAGGGCGGCGGCGAGGGTGAGGAGCGGGCGCGGTCTGGGCATGGGGGGTCCCGTCGGTCGTGGGTGTGGTCATGACAACGGACTTACTGGAAAGTAAGGAAGGTGGGGGTGCGGCACAAGGGGGTGCGCACGGCCAGTTTTCCGTCCCCGCCGCCCCTTCCCCGGGGCGCGGTACCCCCGGGCTCGTACGCTGGCGGTCCGGCTCGGTGGAAAGGACAAGCAATGGTGGAGTCGCTCGGGGTTGCCGTCGTGGGATTCGGGTGGATGGGGCGGGTGCACAGTCAGGCCTACGCCCGGGTGCCGCATCACTTCCCGCAACTGCCCCTGCGGCCGCGGCTCGTCGCCGTCGCCGACGACGTGCCGGGGCGGGCCGAACAGGCCGCCGGCCAGTACGGGTTCGCCACCGCGACCCGCGACTGGCGTGATGTCGCCGCCGACCCCCGTGTGCACGCCGTGAGCATCGCCGCGCCCAACTTCCTGCACCGCGAGATCGGCACGGCGATGGCGGCGGCCGGCAAGCACATCTGGATCGAGAAGCCGGTCGGGCTCACCGCCGCCGACGCCCGCGCCGTCGCGGACGCCGTGGCCGCCGTCGGCGTCCAGGGCACCGTCGGCTTCAACTACCGCAACGCCCCGGCGGTCCAGTACGCCCGGGAGCTGATCGCCGAGGGCGGGATCGGGGACGTCACCCATGTCCGCGTCCGGCTCTTCAGCGACTACGCCGCCCATCCCGACGGTGCGCTGACCTGGCGCTACGAGCGGGAGCGCGGCGGCAGCGGGGTCCTGGGCGACCTCGCCTCGCACGGCGTGGACCTGGCCCGGTACCTGCTCGGCGAGATCGAGGCGCTCGTCGCCGACACCGCCGTCTTCCTGCCCGAGCGGCCCCGGCCGACCGGCGCCACCGCCGGGCACGTGCGGGCCTCCGGCGGCGAGCGGGGCCCGGTGGAGAACGAGGACTACGTCAACTGCCTGCTGCGGTTCGCCTCGGGTGCGCGCGGGGTCCTGGAGGCCTGCCGTGTCTCGGTGGGGGAGCAGAACGCCTACGGCTTCGAGGTGCACGGCACCACGGGGGCGCTGTTCTGGGACTTCCGCCGGATGGGGGAGCTGGGAGTGAGCCAGGGGACGGCGTACCAGGACCAGCCGGTGAGCACCGTCCATGTCGGCCCCGGCCGGGGCGAGTACGCGGCGTTCCAGCCGGGCGCGGCGAACGCCATGGGGTACGACGACCTCAAGGTGATCGAGGCCTACGGGTTCCTGCGTTCGGTGGCGGAGGGGCGCGCTCACGGGCCGACCCTTGCGGACGCCGTACGCAGCGGGGAGGCGCTGGACGCGATGGCACGTTCCGCGGAGCGGGGAGGCTGGGTGGCCCTGTGAGCGCGCGCCCGGTCGGGCGGGGCCGGTTGTCGGGGGTCCGGCGCCCTCCGTGCGGGCACCTTCATGCTCGGCGCCAACCGCCGTGCGAATCAAGTGACTTGAGGAGCTTCTGAGCTGAGAGGTCCCGCGCGGCGGGTGCTCACCGGTCCTGTGTGACGTGTGCGGTGAGGAGGCGCAGCAGGCGTTTCGCCGTCGCGTCCTCCTCCGCCGTCAGCCCCATCGCGTCACCCATCGACGTCGGCACGGCGGCCGCGCGCTCGCGCAGGGCCGCGCCGGCGTCGGTGAGGCGGAGGGCGACCGAGCGCTCGTCGTCCGGACGGCGCTCCCTGCGCAGCAGCCCCGCCGCCTCCAGCCGCTTCAGCAGCGGGGAGAGGGTGCTGGACTCCAGTTGGAGTGCCTTGCCCAGGTCGCTCACCGTGCTGCCGTCCCGGTCCCACAGCACCAGCATCACGAGGTACTGCGGGTAGGTCAGGCCCAGTTCGTCGAGGAGCGGCCGGTAGCGCGCGGTGACGGCGCGCGAGGCGGCGTAGAGGGCGAAGCACAGTTGGTCGTCCAGGAGCAGGGAACCCGGTGCGGCGGCGGCCCCCGCGTGCGGGTCGTCCTGCGCGCTTCTCGCCGTCATGCTCTCATCGCCTCATGTCCTCGTCGCCTCGTCGAGGCGTCATGTCCGGAGCGGGTCCAGCCTAGCGTTCCGCGTCGTTCACGCGGTCCCTATTCTATCGCCATCGATCACATCGAGCCCTAATAAGTTGCGCGCGACTTAGTAGCGAGCTACTTTACTTCTCGTGCCGCCGCCCCGACGGACACCGTCGACCGGGGCGTGCCCGCGGCACCCGATCCGAGGAGATCGACATGACCGACACCACCGGCCCCCGCCCGGTCCTGGAGCCCGCCGCGCAGGAGTTCGTCGAGGCCACGGCCAATCCGCCCTACCTGTTCGACCTCGGCCCGGTCGAGGGCCGCAAGGCGGTCGACGAGGTGCAGTCCGGCGAGATCGGGAAGCCGGCGGTCGACGAGGAGTGGATCACCGTCTCCGGCGGTCCCACGGGCAGCGTGCGGGCCCGGCTCGTCCGCCCGGCGGGCGCCACCGGCACCCTCCCGGTGATCCTCTACATCCACGGCGCCGGATGGGTGTTCGGCAACGCCCACACCCACGACCGGCTGGTCCGCGAGCTCGCCGTCGGTGCCGGCGCGGCCGTCGTCTTCCCCGAGTACGACCTCTCGCCCGAGGCCCGCTACCCGGTCGCCATCGAGCAGAACTACGCCGTGGCCCGGTGGATCGTCCGCGAGGGGGCGGAGAAGGAACTGGACGCGACGCGGATCGCCGTGGTCGGCGACTCCGTCGGCGGCAACATGAGCGCCGCGCTCACCCTCATGGCCAAGGAGCGCGGTGACGTGCCCCTGGTCCAGCAGGTGCTGTTCTACCCGGTGACCGACGCGCGCTTCGACACCGGCTCGTACCACCAGTTCGCCGAGGGCTACTTCCTGAGGCGGGACGGCATGCGGTGGTTCTGGGACCAGTACACGACCGACGAGGCCGAGCGCGCCCAGATCACGGCGTCCCCGCTGCGCGCCACCACCGAGCAGCTCACCGGTCTGCCGCCGGCCCTCGTCATCACGGGCGAGGCGGACGTGCTGCGCGACGAGGGCGAGGCGTACGCCGACAAGCTGCGCGAGGCGGGCGTCCCGGTCACCGCCGTGCGCTACCAGGGCATCATCCACGACTTCGTGATGCTCAACGCGCTGCGCGGCACGCAGGCCGCGGGCGCGGCGATCGCCCAGGCGGTCGGCACGCTGCGGACGGCCTTCGGCGAGGTGTGATCCGGCGGTACGGAAGCGGGGTGGGGCGTCTCTCGGCCAGGAGGGGCGACCCCACCCCTTTCGGCATGCGCGCGACGGGCCCGGCCGCGCTCCTCGGCCGCCGGAGGCGGTGGCCCGGCCGCGCCCCTCAGCCGCCGGAGGCGGACGGCTCGTCGGCGCCGTGGACCGCGCGCTCACCCGGGGCCGCCACCGGGGCGTCTACTACGTGACGGACAGCACGCCGATGGCCCTGCGGGACTTCCTCACCCCCCTGCCGGCGACCCGCGGCGTCGATGTGTCCCGGAGCCGCAGCGTTCCGCCGGCGATGGCCGCGCCCGTGGCGGCGACGATGGGCCGCACGGCGCGGCTGCTCCGCCGGAAGCCGGCGCCCCCGCTGACGAACTGGCTCGTGAGCTTCACCGGCCGCGACCGTGCGTACGACATCACCGCCGCGCGGACGGAGCTGGGCTACTCGCCCGAGATGACGGTGGAGAGGGGACTGGCGGACATGGGCTCCGCCTGAGAGGACCCCGGGAGCGCCCTCAGGAACGCGCCAGCAACTGGAAGTCCAGCGTGTAGCGCGACCCCCGGTACTGGTGCGAGCCGTACTCCAGCGCCCGCCCCGTGTGGTCGTACGCCGTACGCCGCATCGTCAGGAGCGCGGCCCCCTCGGGCTCTTCCAGGCGAGCCGCCTCCTCGGCGGTGGCCGGCACCGCGCCGACCGTCTGGTGCGCGCTGTGCGGCGTGAACCCGGCGGCTCGCAGCAGCCGGTACAGGCCGGTCGCCTCCAGCCGCCCGGTGTCCAGCTCCAGCAGCCCCTCGGGGACGAAGTTGGTCAGGTACGCCACCGGCCGGCCGTGGGTGAACCGCAGCCGCTCCAGGCGGTGCACCCCGGCCCCCTCGGCGACGCCCAGCGCGGCGGCCACCTCCGCCGGGGCCGGGCCGACCTCGTTGCGCAGCACCCGGGTGGTGGGGGACCGCCCCGCCGTCTCCAGGTCGTCGTACAGGCTGCTCAGCTCCAGCGGGCGCCGCACCCTGGTGTGCACCACCTGCGTGCCCACGCCCCGCCGGCGGACGAGGAGCCCCTTGTCCACCAGGGACCGCAGGGCCTGGCGGACCGTCGGCCGGGACAGCCCGAGCCGCCCGGCGAGGTCCACCTCGTTGCCGAGCAGGCTGCCGGGGCCGAGCGAACCCCGCTCGATCGCCGCCGTGAGCTGCTCGGCGAGCTGGTGGTAGAGCGGGACGGGGCTGCCGCGGTCCAGCGTGAAGGCGAGGTCGCCCGGGGCCGCCGGCGCCCCCGCCCCGGCACTCGCCCCGGCCGCCGTACGGGTCATGAGTGACTCGGGAAGCCGAGGTTGATGCCGCCGTCGGACGGGTCGGGCCAGCGCGTGGTGACCGTCTTGCCCCGGGTGTAGAAGGCGACGCCGTCATTGCCGTAGATGTGCAGATCGCCGAAGAGGGAGTCCTTCCAGCCGCCGAAGGAGTGGTGGCCCACCGGCACCGGGATCGGCACGTTGACGCCGACCATGCCCGCCTCCACCTCCAGCTGGAAGCGGCGGGCGGCGCCGCCGTCCCGGGTGAAGATGGCGGTGCCGTTGCCCCAGCGGGAGCTGTTGATCAGTTCGATCGCCTCGTCGTACGTCTCCGCGCGGACCACGCACAGCACGGGGCCGAAGATCTCCTCGCGGTAGACGTCCGCCGTCACCGGCACCCGGTCGAGCAGCGAGACGCCGGTGAAGAAGCCGTCCTCGTGACCGGGGACGGTGTACCCGGTGCCGTCGACGACGACCTCGGCGCCCTGGTCCGCCGCGCCCGCCACGTACGCGGCCACCTTGTCGCGGTGCTCGCGGGTGATCAGCGGGCCCATCTCGCTGGCCGGGTCGTCGCCGGGGCCGATGCGCAGCGCCTTGGCCCGCTCGGCGATGCGCGACACCAGCTCGTCGCCGATGCTGCCGACGGCGACGACCACCGACACCGCCATGCACCGCTCGCCCGCCGAGCCGTAGGCCGCGTTGATCGCCTGGTCGGCGGCGAGGTCGAGGTCGGCGTCGGGCAGCACCAGCATGTGGTTCTTGGCGCCGCCGAGCGCCTGCACCCGCTTGCCGTGCTCGACCGCCTTGAGCTGCACGTACTTGGCGATCGGGGTGGAGCCGACGAAGGAGACGGCGGCGATGTCGGGGTGCTCCAGGAGCCGGTCCACGGCCGTCTTGTCGCCTTGGACGACGTTGAACACGCCGTCCGGCAGCCCCGCCTCGGTCAGCAGCGCGGCGAGCCGGAGGGAGGCCGAGGGGTCCTTCTCGCTCGGCTTGAGCACGAAGGTGTTGCCGCAGGCGATGGCGACGGGGAACATCCACATCGGCACCATCGCCGGGAAGTTGAACGGCGTGATGCCGGCGACGACGCCCAGCGGCTGGCGCAGGGTGGCCACGTCGACGCGGGTGGAGACCTGGGTGGACAGCTCGCCCTTGAGATGCGCGGGGATGCCGCAGGCCAGCTCGACGATCTCCATGCCGCGCGCGATCTCGCCGAGCGCGTCGGAGTGCACCTTGCCGTGCTCGGCGGTGATCAGCGCGGCGATCTCGTCGCGGTGGGCGTCCAGCAGCTCGCGGAACTTGAACAGGACCGCCGTGCGCCGGGCCAGCGAGGCCCGGCTCCAGTCGGCGTAGGCGGCCTTCGCGGCGGCGACGGCGGTGTCCACCTCCTGGACGGAGGCGAAGGCGACCCGCCGGGCCTCGGCGCCGGTGGCCGGGTTGTACACGGGGCCGGAGCGGCCGGAGGCGGAGGCGGCCGGCCTGCCGTCGATCCAGTGGCTCACGGTCTGGGGGGCGGTGTGCGCGGGGGCGTTCACGGGCGGGGCCTTTCGGTGCGAAGTGGGCGGGGGAGGGGACGAGGAGGGGGCCGGGAGGGGGCCGGGCGGCGGTCAGAGGTGGCGGCGGCGGGCGGCGGCCTGGCGGTCGTAGCGCTCGCGGGCGGCGACGGCGGCGGCGCGGCCCGCGGTCTCGGCGACGGGCACGTCCCACCACGCCTCGGCCGGGGGAGCCGTCGCCGCCGGGTCGGTCTCGACGTACACGCAGGTCGGCCGGTCGGAGGCGCGGGCCGCGGCGAGGGCGTCGCGCAGCTCCCGCACGGTCCTGGCGCGCAGGACGTCCATGCCGAGGCTGGCGGCGTTGGCGGCGAGGTCCACCGGCAGCGGGTCGCCGGTGAAGGTGCCGTCGGCGGCGCGGTACCGGTAGGCGGTGCCGTAGCGTTCGCCGCCGGTCTCCTCGGACAGACCGCCGATGGAGGCGTAGCCGTGGTTCTGGAGCAGCACCAGGTTGACCGGCAGTCCCTCCTGGACGGCGGTCACGATCTCGGTCGGCATCATCAGATACGTGCCGTCGCCGACCAGCGACCACACCACCGCGTCCGGGGCGGCCTGCTGGACGCCGATGCCGGCCGGGATCTCGTAGCCCATGCAGGAGTAGCCGTACTCCAGGTGGTACTGGCGCGGCGACCGGGCCCGCCACAGCTTGTGCAGATCACCGGGGAGCGAACCGGCCGCGTTGATCACCACGTCGGTGTCGCCGACGACCGCGTCGAGGGCGCCGAGCACCTGCGTCTGGGTGGGCACCGCGTCGTCGTCGCCCGTGAACGCGGCCTCCACCACGTGCTCCCAACGCTCCTTGCCGGCCCGGTACTCCGCCTCGTACCCGGCCTCGACGCGGTGGTCGGCCAGCGCCACGGTGAGCGCCGCGAGGCCGCTGCGGGCGTCGGCGACAAGCGTGCGGGCGGCGAGCTTGTGGGCGTCGAAGGCGGTGATGTTGAGGTTGACGAACCGGACGTCCGGGTGCTGGAAGAGGGTCCCGGAGGCGGTGGTGAAGTCGGAGTAGCGGGTGCCGACGCCGATCACCAGATCGGCCTCGCGGGCGAGCGCGTCGGAGACCGCGGTGCCGGTGTGGCCGATGCCGCCGAGGTCGGCCGGGTGGTCGTGGCGCAGCGATCCCTTGCCCGCCTGGGTGGAGGCGACCGGGATGCCGGTGGCGTCCACCAGCGCCTTCAGCGCGTCCTCGGCCTCGCTGTGGTGGACCCCGCCGCCCGCGACGAGCAGCGGGCGCCGGGCGGCCCTGATCAGCCGCACCGCCTCGGCCAGTTCGGCCGGGTCCGGCTCGGGACGCCGTACGTGCCACACGCGCGTGGCGAAGAACTCCGCCGGCCAGTCGTACGCCTCGGCCTGCACGTCCTGGGGCAGGGCGAGGGTGACCGCGCCGGTCTCGGCCGGGTCGGTCAGCACGCGCATCGCCTGGAGCGCGGAAGCGATCAGCGCCTCCGGGCGGGTGATCCGGTCGAAGAACCGGGAGACCGGGCGCAGCGCGTCGTTGACGGTGACGTCCGCGCCGGACGGGTGCTCCAGCTGCTGGAGCAGCGGATCGGCGGGGCGGGTGGCGAAGTGGTCGCCGGGGAGCAGCAGCACCGGCAGCCGGTTGACGGTGGCGAGCGCGGCGCCGGTGACCAGGTTGGTGGCGCCGGGTCCGATGGAGGTGGTGACGGCCTGCGCGGAGAGCCGGTTCAGCTGCCGGGCGTAGCCGACCGCCGCGTGCACCATGGCCTGTTCGTTGCGGCCCTGGTGGTACGGCATCACTCCCGCGTACTCCACCAGCGCCTGGCCGACGCCCGCGACGTTGCCGTGGCCGAAGATGCCCCAGGTGCCGGCGATCAGCCGCCGGCGGGTGCCGTCGCGTTCGGTGTACTGGGCGGCGAGGAACCGCACCAGGGCCTGGGCGACGGTCAGACGGACGCGCGGGGAAGGGCTCATGGAAACCTCACCGGTGTGCGTTGGGTTGACGGGTCGGCGTGCCGCGCGGGGCCGGTGGTCACAGCAGCCCCACCGCCGTGTCCACCGCCGCCTCCACACTGCCCGACGCCGGGTAGAGCAGCGAGCGGCCGACGACCAGACCCTGCACGGTGGGCAGCCGCAGCGCCTTGCGCCATCTCTCGTAGGCGACGTCCTGGTCCGGGCCGACCTCGCCGCCGAGCAGCACCACCGGCAGCGTGGAGGCCTCCAGGACGGCCGCCATGTCGTCGGGGTCCTCGGTGACGGGCAGCTTGAGCCAGGTGTGGGCGGAGGTGCCGCCGAGCCCGGAGGCGATGGCGATCGAGCGGGTGACGGCGTCGGCGCTCAGGTCGTTGCGGACCCGGCCGTCCACCCGGCGGGAGAGGAACGGCTCGACGAAGACCGGCAGCCGCCGGGCGGCCATGGCGTCGACCGCGCGGGCGGCGGACTCCAGGGTGCGCAGCGAGCCGGGATCGTCGTAGTCGATGCGCAGCAGCAGCTTGCCCGCGTCGAGGCCGAACCGCTCGATGTCCTCGGCGCGGTAGCCGGTGAAGCGGTCGTCCATCTCGAAGGCGGCGCCCGCGAGGCCGCCGCGGTTCATCGAGCCCATGACGACCTTGTTCTCCAGGGCGCCGAGCAGCAGCAGGTCCTCCAGGACGTCGGCGGTGGCCAGCACGCCGTCCACCCCCGGCCGGGACAGCGCGGTGCACAGCCGGTGCAGCAGGTCGGCGCGGTTGGCCATGGCCAGCCGGTCGCCGCCGACGCCGAGGGCGCCGCGGGCCGGGTGGTCGGCGGCGACGATCATCAGTCGGCCGCTGTCGCCGATCAGCGGCCGCCGGGCGCGCCGGGCCGCCGCCTCGGCTATGGCCTCGGGACGGCGGACGCGCACCGCGACCAGGTCGGGGATGCTGATGCTGCTCAAGGGGGGTGCTCCGTTCTGGGGCGGCGCCGGTGGGCCGCGGACGAGAGGTGGGGCGGGCGAGGAAGGCCCTAGGGTCCTTCTGATGGATCTCCGTGGGAGAAGGAGCGGCGTTCGGTGCGTGCTCTCGGCGTGCCGTGTGGAAGTCCTCGTAGCGGCGCTACTTGGGCTTTCGCGCGGTGCGGCGAGAGTGCGTGCCGGGCGTCGCGACGCCGCGGAGAGCCGTCAGAAGGGCCCTAGCCGCCGGTGAGGAGGGCCTCGACCTCCGAGGGTGTCGGCATCGCGGCGGAGCAGGCGAGACGGGAGGCGACGAGCGCCCCGGCCGCGTTGGCGTACCGCATGGTCTTCTCCAGCGCCCAGCCGGAGAGCAGACCGTGGCAGAGCGCCCCGCCGAAGGCGTCGCCCGCGCCGAGGCCGTTGACGACCTCCACCGGCACCGGCGGCACCTCGGCCTCGGTGCCGTCGCGGTGGACGGCGAGGACGCCCTTGGGTCCCTGCTTGACCACGGCGAGTTCGACCCCGGCGGCCAGCAGCGCCTCGGCGCAGGCGCGCGGCTCGCGCACCCCGGTGGCGATCTCGCACTCGTCGAGGTTGCCGACGGCGACGGTGGCGTGCCGCAGCGCCTCGGCGTAGTACGGGCGGGCGGTCTCCGGGTCGTGCCAGAACATCGGCCGCCAGTCGAGGTCGAAGACGGTGGTGCCGGCTTTGGCGCGGGCCCGCAGGGCGGCGAGGGTGGCCGAGCGGCTGGGCTCCTCGCTCAGCCCGGTGCCGGTGATCCAGAAGATCCGGGCCGAGCGGATCGCGGCGAGGTCCAGCTCGGCGGCGGTGATCTGGAGGTCGGGCGCCTTGGGGCGGCGGTAGAAGTACAGCGGGAAGTCGTCCGGCGGGAAGATCTCGCAGAACGTCACCGGAGTCTGCTCGCCCGCGACCGGGGTGACGAACCGGTCGTCGACGCCGAACTCGCGCAGCGCGGTGTGCAGATAGGCGCCGAAGGGGTCGTCGCCGGTGCGGGTGAGGACGGCGCTCGCCCGGCCCAGGCGCGCGGCGGCCACGGCCACGTTGGCCGCGCTGCCGCCGAGGAACTTTCCGAACGATTCCACCTCGGACAGTGGCACTCCGGTCTGCAAGGGGTAAAGATCGACCCCGATGCGTCCCATGGTGAGCAGGTCGAAGGAGGCGGAGGAGGTGCCGGCCGAGGCATCGGCGGTCGAGGAACCGGTGGGCGGGGACATGCGCACAGGTGTAGGCGCCCCGGGACCGCATGTCAAGGCTTTGTACTGACATGAGCTTGTACGGACATACGGACCTGCTTGTGAAGTGATGTCTTGACAAAGTATTGACAGTGGGGTGGCGCAGGGGTTTGTATCCCGTCCCAACACCCGCCCGAACACCCCGCCCGGACCACGTGCCACGGCCCGGGTACTCTGCCCCGGACCTGTGAGCGGGCATCGACGCCCGCCCGCCGGCGTCCCGTACCCTTCCCCGGCCGCACAGTGAGGTGCTGGAAAGATGGACCGCACGAATCACCCCCGCTCCCGCAGAGTCGCGCTCGTCGCCACGGCGGCGATATCGGCCCTGCTGATAGCCGGCTGCTCCAGCAGCTCGGGCGGGAAGAAGGCCGAGGACGACGCCAAGGGCGCCGCCGCGGGCAAGGCGAGCACTCCTCGCATGACGGTCGCGCTGGTCACCCACCAGGCACCCGGCGACACGTTCTGGGACATCGTCCGCAAGGGTGCCGAGGCCGCCGCCGCCAAGGACAACATCAAGCTGATCTACTCCTCCGACCCGAGCGCGGGCAACCAGGCCAACCTGGTGCAGAACGCCGTCGACCAGAAGGTCGACGGCATCGCCGTCACCCTCGCCAAGCCCGACGCCATGAAGGACGTCATCGGCAAGGCCGGCGACGCGGACATCCCCGTCATCGGCCTCAACTCCGGCCTCGCCGACTGGAAGAAGCTCGGCCTGCTGGAGTTCTTCGGGCAGGACGAGAGCGTGGCGGGCGAGGCGTTCGGCAAGAAGCTCAACGAGGTCGGCGCCAAGAAGGCCGTCTGCGTCGTCCACGAACAGGGCAACGTCGGCCTCACCCAGCGCTGCGACGGCGTGAAGAAGACCTTCGACGGCGACATCGAGAACCTCTACGTCAACGGCACCGACATGCCGTCCGTGAAGTCCACGATCACCGCCAAGCTCAAGCAGGACACCTCCATCGACCACGTCGTCACCCTCGGCGCCCCGTTCGCCATGACGGCCACGCAGTCCGTCGGCGACGCCGGCAGCAAGGCCAAGGTCGCCACCTTCGACCTCAACAAGGACCTCACCGGCGCCATCAAGAAGGGCACCATCGAGTTCGCCGTCGACCAGCAGCCCTACCTCCAGGGCTACCTCGCCGTGGACTCCCTGTGGCTGTACAAGAACAACGGCAACTACAGCGGCGGCGGTGAGCAGCCGGTGCTGACCGGCCCGGCCTTCGTCGACAAGGCCAACGTCGACAAGATCTCGGAGTTCGCCACGAAGGGCACCCGGTGATGGGCATGACCCAGCAGGCAGCGCCGGCGGCGGACTCGCCGCCGGCCTCCGGCTCCGGGCAGCGCGACGGCCGCACCCGGCAGCGCTCCCTGGCGCTGCGGCTGCTCGCCCGGCCCGAGGTCGGCGTCTTCCTCGGCGCCGTCGCGGTGTTCGTGTTCTTCTTCGTGATGGCGCCGAGCGTCCGCCAGGGCAGCTCGATGGCCACCGTCCTCTACCAGGCGTCCACCATCGGCATCATGGCGCTGCCCGTGGCGCTGCTGATGATCGGCGGCGAGTTCGACCTGTCGGCCGGTGTCGCCGTGATCAGCTCGGCGCTGACCGCGGCCATGATCAGTTTCCAGCTCACCATGAACGTCTGGGTGGGCGTGCTCGTCGCGCTGGTGCTGTCCCTGGCCATCGGGGCGTTCAACGGCTGGATGATGGTCCGCACCGGACTGCCCAGCTTCCTGGTCACCCTCGGCACCTTCCTCGGCCTCCAGGGCGTCAACCTGGCCGTCACCAAGCTGGTCACCGGCAACGTCGCCACCGACGACATCAGCGACATGGACGGCTTCGACCAGGCCAAGAGCGTCTTCTCCTCCTCCTTCCACCTCGGCGACGTCCAGGTGAAGATCACCGTGGTGTGGTGGCTGGTGTTCGCCGCGCTGGCCACCTGGGTGCTGCTGCGCACCAAGTACGGCAACTGGATCTTCGCCGTCGGCGGCAACCAGGACAGCGCCCGCGCGGTCGGCGTGCCGGTGAGGTTCACCAAGATCTCGCTGTTCATGCTGGTCGGCTTCGGCGCCTGGTTCGTCGGCATGCACCAGCTGTTCGCGTTCAACACCGTGCAGTCCGGCGAGGGCGTCGGCCAGGAGCTCATCTACATCGCCGCCGCCGTGATCGGCGGCTGTCTGCTCACCGGCGGCTACGGCTCCGCGATCGGGCCGGTCTTCGGCGCCTTCATGTTCGGCATGGTGAGCCAGGGCATCGTCTTCGCCGGCTGGAACCCCGACTGGTTCAAGGCCTTCCTCGGCGTGATGCTCCTCGGGGCCACCCTCATCAATCTGTGGGTCCGCCAGTCGGCGGCCCGGAGGTGACCACCCATGACCACCGCTGACCCCAAGAAGAGCACCGCGCCCTCCGAGGAGACGACCGGGGCCCCCGCAGCGGCCTCCGGCACGGACGGCGCCGGCACCGCCCCGCTCGTCGAACTGCGCGGCGCCGGGAAGTCCTACGGCAACATCCGCGCCCTGCACGGCGTCGACCTCACCGTCCACCCCGGCCGGGTGACCTGCGTGCTCGGCGACAACGGCGCCGGCAAGTCCACCCTCATCAAGATCATCTCCGGGCTGCACCAGCACACCGAGGGCGAGTTCCTCGTCGACGGCGCCCCCGTACGGTTCGGCACCCCGCGCGAGGCCCTCGCCAAGGGCATCGCCACCGTCTACCAGGACCTCGCCACCGTGCCGCTGATGCCGGTGTGGCGGAACTTCTTCCTCGGCTCCGAGATGACCAAGGGCCCCTGGCCCGTACGCCGCCTCGACATCGCCCGCATGAAGCGGACCGCCGACGAGGAACTGCGCAACATGGGCATCGTCCTGGACGACCTGGAACAGCCCATCGGCACCCTCTCCGGCGGCCAGCGCCAGTCCGTCGCGATCGCCCGCGCCGTCTACTTCGGCGCCCGCGTCCTCATCCTCGACGAGCCCACCGCCGCCCTCGGCGTCAAGCAGTCCGGGGTGGTCCTCAAGTACATCGCCGCCGCCCGCGACCGCGGCCTCGGCGTCATCTTCATCACCCACAACCCCCACCACGCCTACATGGTCGGCGACCACTTCAGCGTGCTGCGCCTCGGCACCCTGGAACTGTCCGCCGCCCGCAGCGAGGTGAGCCTGGAGGAACTGACCAACCACATGGCGGGCGGCGCGGAACTGGCCGCCCTCAAGCACGAACTCGCACAGGTCAGCGGCGTGGACGTCGAGGAACTCCCCGGGACTCCGGACGTCCAGGCACCGGTGAAGGCAACCCCTGAAGGGACCGTGTGACATGACCGGCAGCGCTTCCCCCGCACCCGCCCTGGACCGCATCCGGGTCGGCTCCGCCCCCGACTCCTGGGGCGTCTGGTTCCCGGACGATCCCCGGCAGGTGCCCTGGCAGCGCTTCCTCGACGAGGTCGCCGAGGCCGGCTACTCCTGGATCGAGCTCGGCCCCTACGGCTATCTGCCCACCGACCCGGCCCGGCTCACCGCCGAGGCGGACCGGCGGAACCTGAAGGTCTCCGCCGGGACCATCTTCTGCGGACTGCACCGGGGCCCCGCCGAGTGGGACGCCACCTGGGAGCAGGTGAGCCGCGTCGCCGCCCTCACCCGCGCCATGGGCGCGGGGCACCTCGTCGTCATCCCGTCCTTCTGGCGCGACGACAAGACCGCCGAGATCCTCGAGCCCGCCGAACTCACCGCCGAGCAGTGGACCCACCTCACCCGGGGCATGGAACGCCTGGGCCGCGAGGTCAGAGACACCTACGGCCTCGACATCGTCGTCCACCCGCACGCCGACACCCACATCGACACCGAGGAGCACGTCGAACGGTTCCTCGACGCGACCGATCCCGCGCTGGTCAACCTGTGCCTGGACACCGGGCACTACGCCTACTGCGGCGGCGACAGCGTCAAGCTGATCGAGACGTACGGGGAGCGGATCGGCTACCTCCACCTCAAGCAGGTCGACCCCGACGTCCTCGCGGATGTCGTCGCGGGCGGAGTGCCGTTCGGGCCCGCGGTGGCCCGCGGGGTGATGTGCGAGCCGCCGGGGGGTGTGCCGGAGCTGGGGCCGGTGCTCACGGCGGCGCAGAAGCTCGACGTGGACCTGTTCGCCATCGTGGAGCAGGACATGTACCCGTGCGCACCGGACAAGCCGTTGCCGATCGCGGTGCGCACGCGCAGGTTCCTGCGGTCCTGCGGGGCGTGAGGATCCCTCGCTCCTACGGGGCGTGAGGATCCCCGCGGGGCATCAGTGTCTCCGCGGGGCGTGGGCGGTCAGGCGTGGCGGCCGCCCGGGCCCATCGGCTCGTCGAAGGCCTGGGTGCCGCCCCTGCCGTAGCCCCGGCCGCGGCGGTGGCGGCGGTGGTGGCGGTGCGCGCTGTTCAGCGCGGTGGCCATGCCGAGGCTGAACAGCAGGGCCAGGGCGAGGCCGGCGCAGAACAGGGCGAGGGCGTTCATCGTGGCGATGTGGTTGCCCAGCACGGAGACGGAGTACTCGGGGCCGCCCCCGAGGTTGTCGGCGATCGCGAGGCCGGTGAAGGCCGCGGTGGCCGCGAGGAGGAGCAGTCCGAGGACCAGCATGCGAGTCATCCCCTCGGGTGGGAGTTTTGTCCGGCTTGTGTTCGATGTGCCGAGTACCCAGTCGCTCCGCGGGGTATCGGGTGTGTCGGGGAGCCGGGGGGTTTCTTTCGCCCCCGCCGCCCCTACCCTTCCCGTCCCTTCAAGGGGCTCCGCCCCTTGTACCCCGGGACAGCTCGGGTGGGTGGGGTTGTGTGGGGGCTGCGGG
>NZ_JOHS01000061.1 GCF_000725625.1 Streptomyces sp. NRRL F-6676 | reverse complement strand
TTGTCGCGCAGTTCCCCGCGCCCCTCAAAAGCCTGGGGTGGCCCCGTGTGGGTCGCGCACCCGCGGCGAAGCCGCGCGAAGACACAGCCCCGCGCACCTTAAAAGCCTGGGGTGGCCCCGTGTGGGTCGCGCACCCGCGGCGAAGCCGCGCGAAGACACAGCCCCGCGCCCCTAAAAGCCCGGCGCGACCCCGCATGGGGCGCCCACCCCCGGCGGAGCCGCGCTGTGGCACAGCCCCGCGCCCCTTAAAAGCCTGCGGTGGCCCCGTGTGGGTCGCGCACCCGCGGCGGAGCCGCACATTGACACAGCCCCATGCCCCTTAACAGCCCGGGGTGACCCCGCGTGGGTCGCCCACCCCGGGCGGAGCCGCGCAACGACACAGCCCCGCGCACCTCAAAAGCCCGGCGCGACCCCGCACGGGTCGCCCACCCCCGGCGGGGCCGCAGGACGGCGCCGCTCTGTGGGGTGGGGGCGGGTCAGGTTAGTGGGCCGCTGATTCCCAGTTGGGGCCGGAGCCCACCGAGACGTCCAGGGGGGCCTTGAGGTGGACCGCTGTGGTCATTTCCTGGCGGATCAGGGCTTCGACCTCATCGCGTTCGCCGGGGGCGATGTCGAGGACGATTTCGTCGTGGACCTGGAGCAGCATGCGGGAGGTGAGGCCGGCCGCGCGCAGCGCCTTGTCGACCTTGAGCATGGCGATCTTGACGATGTCCGCCGCCGTGCCCTGGATCGGGGCGTTGAGCGCCATGCGCTCGGCGGCCTCGCGGCGCTGGCGGTTGTCGCTGTTGAGGTCGGGCAGATAGCGGCGGCGGCCGAAGAGCGTGGCCGTGTAGCCCGTCGCCCGGGCCTCGTCCACCACGCGGCGCAGATAGTCCCGTACGCCGCCGAACCGTTCGAAGTAGGCCTCCATCAGGGCGCGTGCCTCGCCGGCGTCGATGTTGAGCTGCTGGGAGAGGCCGAAGGCCGACAGTCCGTACGCCAGGCCGTACGACATCGCCTTGATCTTGCGGCGCATCTCCGCGTCCACCGCGGAGCGTTCCACGCCGAAGACCTGGGAGGCGGCGGTGGTGTGCAGGTCCTCGCCGGAGGTGAACGCCTCGATGAGGCCGGCGTCCTCGGAGAGGTGGGCCATCACGCGCAGTTCGATCTGGCTGTAGTCGGCCGTCATCAGCGACTCGTAGCCCTCGCCGACGACGAAGCCGCGGCGGATGGCGCGGCCCTCGTCCGTGCGGACGGGGATGTTCTGAAGGTTGGGGTCGGTGGAGGAGAGCCGTCCGGTGGCGGCGACGGTCTGGTTGAACGTGGTGTGGATGCGGCCGTCCGCGGCGATCGTCTTGATCAGTCCCTCGACGGTGACGCGGAGCTTGGCCTGCTCACGGTGGCGGAGCATGATCACCGGGAGTTCGTTCTCGGTCTGGGCGGCGAGCCAGGCCAGGGCGTCGGCGTCCGTGGTGTAGCCGGTCTTGGTCTTCTTCGTCTTCGGCAGGCCCAGTTCGCCGAAGAGGACCTCCTGGAGCTGCTTGGGCGAGCCGAGGTTGAACTCGTGGCCCGCCGCCGCGTGCGCCTCCTTCACCGCCTGCTGGACGGCGCCCGCGAACATCTGCTCCATGGACTCCAGATGCGCCCGGTCGGCGGCGATGCCGTGCCGCTCCATGCGGGCGAGCAGCGCGGAGGTCGGCAGCTCCATGTCGCGCAGCAGATCGGCCGCGCCGACCTCCTCCAGTCTGCCGGTGAACGCCTCGCCGAGGTCGAGGATGGCGCGGGCCTGCACCATCAGCGCGTCCGCCTCTGCCTCCTCGTCGGCGCCGAAGGCGAGCTGGCCGTCGGCGGCGGCCGGGGGCGCCAGCTCGCGGCCGAGGTACTCCAGGGTCAGCGCGTCCAGGTCGAAGGAGCGGCGGCCGGGCTTGACCAGGTAGGCGGCGAGGGCGGTGTCCATCGTGACGCCCTCGATCGTCCAGCCGTGCTCCGCGAAGACGCGCATCGCGCCCTTGGCGTTGTGCAGCACCTTGGGACGCTCGGCGTCGGCGAGCCAGGCCGCGAACGCCTGCTCGTCGGCCTCGTCGATCGCGGTGGGGTCGAACCAGGCGGCGGCACCGGTGGCCGTGGCGAGTGCCACCTCGGCGACCGAGCCGGTGCCCAGCGCCCAGGTGTCGACCGTGGCCAGGCCGAGCGGCACCGTGCCGTGCTCGGCGAGCCAGGGCTTCAGCTCGCCCGCGCCGAGCACCGCGCCGTCCACCGCGACACCGGCGGCGACCGGCGTGGCCTCGGCCTGCTCGGCGCCGGGATCGACGGCGAAGAGCCGCTCGCGCAGGGAGGGATTGCGGATCTCCAGGGTGTCCAGGAGCATCGTGACCGCCTTGCGGTCGTAGGCGACCCGCTCCAGGTCGGCGACCGTCTTCTCCAGCTCGACCTGGCGCTCCAGTTCGGTGAGCCGGCGGTTCAGCTTGACCGACTCCAGGTGGTCGCGCAGGTTCTGCCCGGCCTTGCCCTTGACCTCCTCGACGCGCTCGACGAGTTCCGCGAACGAGCCGAACTGGTTGATCCACTTCGCGGCCGTCTTCTCGCCGACGCCCGGGATGCCGGGCAGGTTGTCGGACGGGTCGCCGCGCAGCGCCGCGAAGTCGGGGTACTGGGCGGGCGTCAGCCCGTACTTCTCGACGACCTTCTCGGGGGTGAACCGGGTCAGCTCCGAGACGCCCTTGGTGGGGTACAGCACCGTGATGTGGTCGCTGACGAGCTGGAAGGAGTCGCGGTCGCCCGTGACGATCAGCACGTCGAAGCCGGCGGCCTCGGCCTGGGTGGCGAGGGTGGCGATGATGTCGTCGGCCTCGAACCCCTCGACGGCGAAGCGGTCCGCGTGCATCGCGTCCAGCAGTTCGCCGATGAGCTGGACCTGGCCCTTGAACTCGTCGGGGGTCTTGGAGCGGTTCGCCTTGTATTCGGTGAACTCCTCCGAGCGCCAGGTCTTGCGGGAGACGTCGAACGCCACCGCGAAGTGTGTGGGCGCCTCGTCGCGCAGCGTGTTCGCCAGCATCGACGCGAAGCCGTAGATGGCGTTCGTCGGCTGGCCCGTCGCGGTGGTGAAGTTCTCCGCGGGGAGCGCGAAGAACGCGCGGTAGGCCAGCGAGTGCCCGTCCATGAGCATCAGCCGTGGACGGTCGCCGCCGGGGGTCGTGTCGGTCTTCTTCGATGCTGTCTCTGCCACGTCCCCGATCCTGCCACGCCCCACTGACAGCCGGGCCCCACCGGCCCCCGCGCCGCCCGGCCGCCACCGGAAACCGCCTGGTCCGCCACCGGAAACCGCCCGGGCCGCGGCCCGGGAACCCGCCCGGCCGGAGGAGCGAACACCCCGACCACCCCTCCCCCACCCGGCGAACATCGCTCCCGTCGACCGGGGGCGGCGTTGTCGGTGCCCCGTGCGAGGATCGGAGACGGCAGGTCACACCCGCGGGCGCAAGGGAGAGCGTGCGATGGCAACGAAGCCGCCGAAGGCCGATCCGGTGCAGGACGCCCCGCAGGTCACCGGGGCGCAGCACGCGGCGGCCGGCCTCCCGGCCGTCCGGCACAGCCTCGTCATGGCCCAGCAGCAGATGGGCGTGCGGCGCACGGCGCTGACGCTGCTGCGCGTCAACCAGAAGGACGGCTTCGACTGCCCCGGCTGCGCCTGGCCCGAGGGCGATCACCGGCACACCGCCGAGTTCTGCGAGAACGGTGCCAAGGCGGTGGCCGAGGAGGCCACCCTGCGCCGGGTCACCCCGGAGTTCTTCCGCGAGCACTCCGTCGCCGATCTGGCCGGGCGCAGCGGCTACTGGCTGGGCCAGCAGGGCCGGCTCACCCATCCCATGTATCTGCCGGAGGGCGCCGACCACTACGAGCCGATCGGCTGGGACCGCGCCTTCGACATCGTCGCCGAGGAACTGACCGCGCTCTCCTCCCCCGACGAGGCGGTCTTCTACACCTCGGGCCGCACCAGCAACGAGGCGGCGTTCCTCTACCAGCTCTTCGCCCGCGAGCTGGGCACCAACAACCTGCCCGACTGCTCCAACATGTGCCACGAGTCCTCGGGTTCGGCCCTGTCGGAGACGATCGGCGTCGGCAAGGGCAGCGTCCTCCTGGAGGATCTGCACCAGGCCGATCTGATCATCGTGGCCGGGCAGAACCCGGGCACCAACCACCCGCGGATGCTCTCCGCGCTGGAGAGGGCGAAGGCGGGCGGCGCGCGGATCATCAGCGTCAACCCGCTGCCCGAGGCGGGCCTGGAGCGGTTCAAGAACCCCCAGACGCCGCAGGGCATGGTCAGGGGTGCCGCGCTCACGGACCTGTTCCTTCAGATCCGGCTCGGCGGCGACCAGGCCCTGTTCCGGCTTCTCAACAAGCTGATCCTCGAGACGGACGGCGCGGTCGACGAGGAGTTCGTCGCCGCCCACACTCACGGTTTCGAGGAGTTCGCCGAGGCGGCCCGGGCCGCCGACTGGGCGGAGACGCTCACGGCGACCGGTCTCACCCGGGAGGACATCGACCGCGCCCTCGGAATGGTGCTCGCCTCGAAGCGCACCATCGTGTGCTGGGCGATGGGTCTGACCCAGCACAAGCACTCGGTGCCCACGATCCGCGAGGTCGTCAACTTCCTGCTGCTGCGCGGCAACATCGGGCGTCCCGGCGCGGGCGTGTGCCCGGTGCGCGGCCACTCCAATGTGCAGGGCGACCGCACGATGGGCATCTTCGAGCGGCCCGCCCCCGCCTTCCTGGACGCCCTGGAGAAGGAGTTCGGCTTCGCCCCGCCCCGGAAGCACGGCTACGACGTCGTCCGGGCCATCCGCGCCCTGCGCGACGGCGAGGCGAAGGTCTTCTTCGCGATGGGCGGCAACTTCGTCTCCGCCTCGCCCGACACCGAGGTCACCGAGGCCGCCATGCGCCGCGCCCGGCTCACGGTGCACGTGTCGACGAAGCTCAACCGCTCCCACACGGTGACCGGCGCCCGCGCGCTGATCCTGCCCACCCTCGGCCGCACGGAGCGGGACGTGCGGGGCGGCGGCGAGCAGTTCGTGACCGTGGAGGACTCCATGGGCATGGTGCACGCCTCCCGGGGCCGGCTGAAGCCCGCCGGTCCGCAGCTGCTGTCCGAGCCGGCCATCGTGTGCCGGCTGGCGCGGCGGGTGCTCGGCCAGGACAGCAAGGTGCCGTGGGAGGAGTTCGCGCGGGACTACGCCACGATCCGTGACCGCATCGCCCGCGTCGTCCCCGGCTTCGAGGACTTCAACGCGCGCGTGGCCCGCCCCGGCGGCTTCGCCCTCCCGCACGCCCCGCGCGACGAGCGGCGCTTCCCCACCGCCACCGGCAAGGCCAACTTCACCGCGGCCCCGGTGGAGTACCCGGAGCTGCCCGAGGGCCGGCTGCTGTTGCAGACGCTGCGCTCGCACGATCAGTACAACACCACGATCTACGGCCTGGACGACCGCTACCGGGGCATCCGGAACGGCCGCCGGGTGGTGCTGGTCAACGCCGAGGACGCGCGTGCCCTGGGGGTGGCCGACGGCACCTACGTCGATCTGGTGAGCGAGTGGCGGGACGGCGTGGAGCGGCGGGCGCCCGGCTTCCGCGTCGTGCACTACCCGACCGCCCGGGGCTGCGCGGCGGCGTACTACCCGGAGACCAATGTGCTGGTCCCGCTGGACGCCACCGCCGACACCAGCAACACCCCCGCCAGCAAGTCCGTCGTGGTCCGCCTGGAACAATCGGCGACCGACTGAGCGTTCGCTCAGCGAAGCCGGCGGCGGCCCCGTCGCCGGCGGCCGGTCACGGACGGGGACCGTCCACGACGAACGAACGGAGCCAGGGCCCATGGGTGAACAGCAGAACGTGACCTTCCCGCAGGAGGTCGTCGACGAGTACGCCGCGCTCGGCGTGGATCTGGTGGCGCTGTTCTCGGCGGGGCACCTGGGCACCCGGATGGGCGTGCAGATCACCGAGGCGTCCGCGGACCGGGTCGTCGGCACGATGCCGGTCGAGGGCAACACCCAGCCGTACGGGCTGCTGCACGGCGGCGCCTCCGCCGTCCTGGCCGAGACTCTCGGCTCCGTGGGTGCGATGCTGCACGGCGGCAGCAAGAAGCTCGCGGTCGGCGTCGACCTGAACTGCACCCACCACCGCGGCGCCCGGTCGGGCCTGGTCACCGGTGTGGCGACCCCGCTACACCGGGGCCGCTCCACGGCGACGTACGACGTGGTGATCAGCGACGAGGAGGGTCGGCGGGTGTGCAGCGCCCGGCTGACCTGCATGCTGCGGGACGTCACCCCCGGCACCGCGCCGGACGCCCCGGCCGGAGCCTGAAACACCGGGAGGCCCCGCCACGGCCTGAAGCACCGGGCCGCCCCCGCCACGGCCTGAAGCACCGGGACACCCCGACGAACGCCTGAAGCGCCAGGCCGCCCCGGCTAACGCCTGAAGCGCCGGGACACCCGGCGAACGCTCGAAACACCAGCCCGGACCCCCCTCGTGCCGGAGTGCGTGGCACCGCGCTCCGGCAC
The DNA here is from genome assembly GCF_000725625.1 of Streptomyces sp. NRRL F-6676. Taxonomy (GTDB): domain Bacteria; phylum Actinomycetota; class Actinomycetes; order Streptomycetales; family Streptomycetaceae; genus Streptomyces. Next base: position 29,619 of record NZ_JOHS01000061.1, on the reverse strand, counting down.
AGGCATGTCCGCGGGGCCCCCGCCACCCCGCGTCCGCCACCCCGCATCCGCGTATGGGACGACATACGCGACGTGCCGAAGAATGCCGGATTCCCTTTCCCGGGCGTAACGCTGCGTAATACACGGGTAATAAACACCCCCATATTCACCCGGAGCAGCACGGCGCACACCCCTTGCCCGAAACACCCGGAGCAACCTCTGGCAACGTTTCCCCGTCATCAGTAAAACCGCCGAGACTCCTGAACGAATCCGCTCCGTGCTGCGAGTTCTCAGCATGCGGACCGGACGAATGGGTCAGAATTCCGCCGTTCCGCCCAGTCGGTACCGCTCTGCATTACCTCGTGTCATAACAAGAGCGTCACAGCCTTGGCCAAGTCCTCCTCTGCGTTCCTCGCACACGCTTAGAGTCACCGCCAGTCACCGCGCAGCCGAAAAGCCACAACCGGCCGCCGTACGACTCGGCTGCTTCCACGGGGAAACAGCTGTGCCAGTGAAAGGACTTACGATCGTGCGCCCACGTTCGCTCATCGCCATCACCGCCGCCCTGGCGGCGGGAGCACTCACCCTCACCGCCTGCGGCTCTCGGGACGACAGCGGCGGCAGCGACGACAAGGGCGGCACCACCGTCGTCATCGGCGTCGACGCCCCGCTGACCGGCCAGAACTCCGCGACCGGCCTCGGCATCCAGTACGGCGTGCAGATCGCCGTCGACGACGCCAACAAGAACAAGACCGTCCCCGGCGTCACCTTCAAGGTGAAGGCCCTGGACGACAAGGCCATTCCCGCCACCGGCCAGCAGAACGCCACCGCGCTCGTCGCCGACGACGACGTCCTCGGTGTCGTCGGCCCCCTCAACTCCGGTGTGGCCACCCAGATGCAGCAGGTCTTCGCCACCGCCAACCTGGTGGAGATCTCGCCCTCCAACACCGCGCCCGAGCTGACCCAGGGCAAGGACTGGCAGACCAAGAAGGCGCGCCCGTACAAGACGTACTTCCGCACCGCGACCACCGACGCCCTCCAGGGCGGGTTCGCCGCGCAGTACGCGCACGACACGCTGAAGAAGAAGAAGGTCTACGTCGTCGACGACAAGCAGACCTACGGCGCCGGTCTCGCCAAGCTGTTCACCTCCAGCTTCACCAAGCTGGGCGGCAAGATCGCCGGCACCGACCACGTCAACACCGGTGACAAGGACTTCTCCACCCTCGTCACCAAGGTGAAGAACTCCAAGGCCGACATGCTGTACTACGGCGGCCAGTACGACGAGTCGCAGATCCTCACCAAGCAGCTCAAGGACGCCGGCGCCGACATCCCGCTGTTCGGCGGCGACGGCATGTTCTCCGACACGTACATCAAGACCGCGGGCAAGACCTCCGAGGGCGACCTCGCCACCTCCGTCGGCGTCCCCGTCGACACCCTGCCCGCCGCCAAGGAGTTCATCTCCGCCTACAAGGCCAAGAAGTACCCCGGTGACTACGGCACCTACGGCGGTTACTCCTACGACGCCGCCACGGCGATCATCAAGGCCGTCGGCGAGGTCGTGAAGGACGGCAAGGTTCCGGACGACGCCCGCCAGCAGATCGTCGACCAGGTCCAGAAGGTCAAGTTCGACGGCATCGCCGGTCCGGTCGCCTTCGACGAGTACGGCGACACGACCAACAAGCAGCTGACCGTGTACCAGGTCAAGGACGGCAAGTGGAAGGCCGTCAAGAGCGGCACCTACGACGCCGGCTGACCGCACCGCACCACCCCGGGCCGCGCGGCAGACCACCCGTCACCGCGCGGCCCCTTCCCTATGCCGGTCCGGCCGTCCCACCGGACCGGTCCACTCCCTCACTTCACACGGAGGCCGCGCGGTGAACACACTGCCGCAGCAGCTGGCCAACGGGCTGTTCCTCGGCTCGATGTACGGGCTGATCGCCATCGGCTACACGATGGTGTACGGCATCGTCCAGCTCATCAACTTCGCCCACGGCGAGATCTTCATGACCGGGGGCTTCGGTGCCCTCTCGGTCTACCTCTGGCTCCCCGGGAACACCAGCATGTGGCTGGCCCTCCCCCTCATGCTGGCCGGCGGAGCGGTCGTCGCCGTCCTCGTCGCCGTCGGAGCCGAACGCTTCGCCTACCGTCCGTTGCGCGGCGCACCACGCCTGGCCCCCCTGATCACCGCGATCGGCCTCTCCCTCGCCCTGCAACAGGCCGTCTTCAACTGGTACCCCGGCGCCAAGACCGACCGCGTCTTCCCGCAGCTGCCGTTCGGGCCGTACCACGTCGGCTCCGTGCGCATCCAGAGCGGCGACATCTTCCTCGTCGTCGCCGCCGTGCTGTGCATGACCGCCCTGGCCTTCTTCGTCCGTCTCTCGCGCACCGGCCGCGCCATGCAGGCCACCGCCCAGGACCCGGACACCGCCCAGCTCATGGGCATCGACACCAACCGCATCATCGTGATCGCCTTCGCCATCGGCGGCCTCTTCGCCGCGGTCGCGGGCGTCGCCTACGGCCTCAAGTACGGCTCCGTCAAGTACGACATGGGCTTCCAGGCCGGTCTCAAGGCCTTCACCGCCGCCGTCCTCGGCGGGATCGGCAACATCTACGGTGCCATGCTCGGCGGTCTCGTCCTCGGTGTCGCCGAGGCCATGGCCACCGCCTACATCGCGGACATCCCCGGCATGGAGCAGCTCGGCGGCCAGGGCTGGGCCTCCGTGTGGGCTTTCGTCCTCCTCATCCTCGTCCTCCTGCTGAGGCCACAGGGCCTGCTCGGGGAACGTGTCGCGGACAGGGCGTGATCCCATGACCCACACAACGACCCCGGAACCCACGACACCGGAACCCACCGTGTCGCCCGCGCCGCCCGCTCCCCGCGGGCTGATACCCCTGGCCCCCGGCGCCGGTCTCGCCCTCGTCCTGCTCGGCGGCGCCGGCACCATCGCCTCCGCCTTCCTGTCCTGGACCTGGACCAGCGAGTTCCCCGGCGATCTGACGGTCTACGGCTACCCCGCCGGTCTCCAGATCCTCGCCATCGTCGCCGGCGTGGTCACGCTCTTCTTCGGCGCCGCCCGCCTCGGTCTGCTCCGGCTCCCCGGCGCGGAGCGGATCGCCACGCCCTCGGCCCTCTTCTACGCCGCCCTGTCCGCGTTCGCCGTCTGCTGGTTCGCGGTCATCGCCATCGCGGTCGACCTCGGCGGCCTCGCCAACCTCGACCCCGGCGGCTACGTCGCGGCCGTCGCCAGTGCCCTCGCCGTCGTCGGCGCGCTCACCGCGCCGGCCGGGCCCGGCGGCATCCGCGCCTATCTGACCGCCCCCGACCCGGGCCGTTTCACCGTTCCGGCCAACCCCTGGGTGCGCCGGCTCGTGATCACCCTGGGCACCGCCGTGGCGCTGATCGCCTTCACCTACGGCATCGGCATCGACAGCGACGACAGCGAGACCTTCGTCGGCTTCGTGCTGCTCCTCGTCTTCGCCCTCTTCGCGTTCAACCGCTCGGGGCTGCTCGCCCACTACACGGAGATCAGCGCCCGCCACAAGGGCTTCGCGGTCGCCCTGGCCTTCCTGGCCGCGGTGATCTTCCCCTTCACCCAGAGCGACGACCACAACGCCAACCTCGGCGTCAACATCCTCACCTTCGGCACCGTCGCCCTCGGCCTCAACATCGTCGTCGGCCTCACCGGCCTCCTCGACCTCGGTTACGTCGCCTTCCTCGGCGTCGGCTCGTACACCGCGGCCCTGGTCTCCGGCAGTGAGTACAGCAGGTTCTCCGGCACCCAGTTCCCGTTCTGGGCCGCCGCCCTGACCGGCATGGCCGTCACGCTCGTCTTCGGCGTCCTCATCGGCGCCCCGACGCTCCGGCTGCGCGGCGACTACCTCGCCATCGTCACCCTCGGCTTCGGAGAGATCTTCCGTATCGCCGTCAACAACATGGACGGCAGCTCCGGGCCCAACATCACCAACGGCCCCAACGGCATCAGCCGCATCCCGGACCTGGAGATCTTCGGGTTCAACCTCGGCGACAGCCACGACGTCCTCGGCCGCAGCCTCGGCCGGTTCTCCAACTACTTCTTCCTGATGCTGCTGGTGACGGCCATCGTCGTCCTGGTCTTCACCCGGGCCGCCGACAGCCGTATCGGCCGCTCCTGGATCGCCATCCGCGAGGACGAGACCGCCGCGACCGCCATGGGCATCAACGGCTTCCGCGTCAAGCTCGTCGCCTTCGCCCTCGGCGCCTCGCTGGCCGGCCTGGCCGGCACGGTCGGCGCGCACGTCTCGTACAGCGTCAACCCGGCGCCGTACCAGTTCGCGGGCGCGGCGCCGCCCAACAGCGCGTTCCTGCTCGCCGCCGTCGTCCTCGGCGGTATGGGCACCGTCAACGGCCCGCTGCTCGGTGCCGCGCTGCTCTATCTGATCCCCGAGAAGCTCGGCTTCCTCCAGAACTACGAGCTCTTCGCGTTCGGCATCGCGCTCGTGCTGCTGATGCGCTTCCGTCCCGAGGGCGTCATCGCCAACCGGCGCCGCCAGCTCGAATTCCACGAGATCGACCAGCTCGACGTCCCCGAGAAGGGCCTTCCCGACTCCACCCTCGGCGTCACCAAGGCAGGGGCGTGACCACCATGACCACTCCCGCACTCAAGGCCCGCGACGTCACCATGCGGTTCGGCGGCCTCACCGCCGTACGGTCCGTCGACCTCACCGTCAACACGGGCGAGATCGTCGGCCTGATCGGGCCCAACGGAGCCGGAAAGACCACCTTCTTCAACTGCCTGACCGGTCTTTACGTGCCCACCGAAGGAACCGTCAGCTACCACGACAAGATCCTTCCGCCCAAACCCCATCTCGTCACCAAGGCCGGAATCGCCCGGACCTTCCAGAACATCCGGCTCTTCGCCAACATGACCGTCCTGGAAAACGTCCTCGTCGGCCGCCACACGCGCACCAAGGAAGGGCTCTGGTCCGCCCTGCTGCGCGGCCCCGGATTCCGGAAGGCCGAAAAGGCGAGCGAGGAACGGGCGCTGGAGCTGCTCGAATTCATCGGGCTGGCCCACAAACGCGATCATCTCGCCCGCAATCTTCCCTACGGCGAACAGCGCAAGCTCGAAATCGCCCGCGCCCTCGCCAGCGAGCCCGGTCTGCTCCTCCTCGACGAGCCCACGGCCGGAATGAACCCGCAGGAGACGCGGGCGACCGAGGAACTCGTCTTCGCCATCCGCGACAAGGGCATCGCCGTGCTCGTCATCGAGCACGACATGCGCTTCATCTTCAACCTCTGCGACCGCGTCGCCGTCCTCGTCCAGGGCGAGAAACTCGTCGAGGGCACCTCCGACGTCGTCCAGGCCGACGAGCGCGTCGTCGCCGCCTACCTCGGCGAGCCCTTCGAGGGCGCCCCCGGGGACGCCGAGGCGGCGGAGGTCCGCGCGGCCGAGGAGGACGCCGCGGGGAGCGCCGGCGAGGCCGACGCCGCGGAGAGCACCGGCACCACCAAGGGAGAAGCCCAGTGACCGCACTCCTGGAGGTCGAGGACCTCAAGGTCGCCTACGGCAAGATCGAAGCCGTCAAGGGCATCTCGTTCAGCGTCGAGAGCGGCCAGGTCGTCACCCTCATCGGCACCAACGGCGCCGGCAAGACGACCACCCTGCGCACCCTGTCCGGACTGCTCAAGCCCAGCTCCGGACGGATCGTGTTCGACGGCAAGCCGCTCACCGGCGTCCCCGCGCACAAGATCGTCTCGCTCGGGCTCGCCCACTCCCCCGAGGGCCGGCACATCTTCCCGCGCCTCTCCATCGCCGAGAACCTCCAGCTCGGCGCCTTCCTCCGCAAGGACAAGGAGGGCATCGAGAAGGACATCCAGCGTGCCTACGACCTCTTCCCCATCCTCGGGGAGCGGCGGAAGCAGGCCGCGGGCACCCTCTCCGGCGGTGAGCAGCAGATGCTCGCCATGGGCCGCGCCCTGATGTCCCAGCCGAAGCTGCTCATGCTCGACGAGCCCTCCATGGGCCTCTCGCCGATCATGATGCAGAAGATCATGGCGACCATCGCGGAGCTCAAGGCCCAGGGCACGACGATCCTCCTCGTCGAGCAGAACGCCCAGGCGGCGCTCTCGCTCGCCGACCAGGGGCACGTCATGGAGATCGGCAACATCGTCCTGTCCGGCTCCGGACAGGACCTCCTGCACGACGAGTCGGTCCGCAAGGCGTACCTCGGCGAGGACTGAGCCACCGAGACCGTGCACGACAGGGCCCGCACCCTCCGGGGGTGCGGGCCCTGTCGTGCGGTGGGGGGGCGGCGGGCCTCAGCCCTTCGCCTGCGTCCTCAGCCCTTCGCCGCCTTCTTCTCCTCGGCGTCCTGGATGACGGCCTCCGCGACCTGCTGCATCGACATCCGCCGGTCCATCGACGTCTTCTGGATCCACCGGAACGCGGCCGGTTCCGTCAGCCCGTACTCGGTCTGGAGCACGGACTTCGCCCTGTCCACCAGCTTGCGCGTCTCCAGGCGCTGCGAGAGGTCGGCGACCTCCTTCTCCAGCTCCTTCAGCTCCGTGAACCGCGAGACGGCCATCTCGATCGCCGGGACGACGTCGCTCTTGCTGAACGGCTTCACCAGGTACGCCATCGCCCCCGCGTCGCGCGCCCGCTCCACGAGGTCGCGCTGCGAGAACGCGGTGAGCATCAGCACCGGGGCGATGCGCTCCTCGGCGATCTTCTCGGCCGCCGAGATGCCGTCCAGCTTCGGCATCTTCACATCGAGGATGACGAGGTCGGGCCGGTGCTCCCGGGCCAGCTCGACGGCCCGCTCGCCGTCCCCGGCCTCGCCGACGACGCTGTAGCCCTCCTCCTCCAGCATCTCCTTGAGGTCGAGCCGGATGAGCGCCTCGTCCTCGGCGATGACCACGCGCGTCGTCAAGGGAGGCACGTGCGACTTGTCGTCATCGGCTGTGTCAGCGGACTGGGGCGACTCGGGCACGGTCACGGGGACTCCTCGGGGCCTGGCAGGTAGTGCTGCCTACGCAGCCTACCCAGGAGCACGGAGCGATGATGACCGGGTAGACTCACCGTGCGCCGGCCGGGTTGGTGGAACGGTATACACGGAGGTCTCAAACACCTCTGCCCGAGAGGGCTTGCGGGTTCGAGTCCCGCACCCGGTACACAGCGAGGCGGAGACTCACGGGAACGTGGGCCTCCGCCTTTTCCATGGCCGGCCCCTCGCCGTCCCACGGCGGGCTGTCGCACATCATCTTTGCTGTGCACCGTCACCTTCCGTCACGCTCGGTGCCCGTTCCGGCCCCGTTTCCCCACCCTGCGTGGTGTCGTTGGGGGGTGCGGGGCGCGGGTTTTCCGGCTCCGTGTGCCCGGAGGATGTCGTATGTGCACTTCAGCCCTGGCTTCCGGTCCGGGGGGCGCGGCCGTGGTGCGGTCGTTGGTCGACCGCGTGCTCGGTGCGCTCCAGGAGGGCGGCCGGGAGCGCGGCGGTCCGTTGCCCGCCGGCGGTCCGGGGGCGGTGGCGGCCCTGGTGCGGGACGTCATGGGCGAGGTACTGCCCGAGGAGGGTGACCCGGGCGCGCTGGACGACCTCGTACGGGTGCTCGCCGCGGGGGCCGCCGATCCGGCGGATCCGTCGTGCGCGGCGCATCTGCACTGTCCGCCGCTGGCCGTGGCCGTCGCCGCGGACCTGGCCGTGAGCGTACTGAACCCCTCGCTCGACTCCTGGGACCAGGCCCCGTCCGCCTCGGCCCTCGAGGCGCTGGTGACACGGGCGTTGGCGCGGGCGGCCGGGATGGCGGACGCGCTGGTGACGTCGGGCGGCACGGAGGCCAATCAGCTCGCGGTGCTGCTGGCCCGGGAGGCGTGCGGCCCGGACGTGCGGCTGGTGTGCGGGGCGAACGCGCACCATTCGCTCACCCGGGCGGCGTGGCTGTTCGGGCTCCCGGACCCGGTGGTGGTGCCCGCGCCGGACGGCGTGCTGGATCCCCTGGCGCTGGACGCGGTGCTGGCGCGGACGTCGGGCCCGCTGCTCGTCGCCGCCACGGCGGGGACGACGGACGCCGGGCTGATCGACCCGCTCCCGCAGGTCGCCGCGCTGTGCGCCCGGTACGGCGCACGGCTGCACGTGGACGCCGCGTACGGCGGCGGGCTGCTGTTCAGCGACCGCCACCACGGCCTGCTCGCGGGTCTCGACGCCGCCGACAGCGTGGCGCTGGATCTGCACAAGCTGGGCTGGCAGCCGGTGGCGGCGGGGCTGTTCGCGGTACGGGACGGCGGGGATCTGGCGGTGCTGGGGCAGCGGGCCGACTATCTGAGCGCCGCCGACGACGTCGAGGCGGGGCTGCCGGACCTGCTGGGGCGTTCGCTGCGCACGACCCGCCGTCCCGATGTGTTCAAGATGGCGGTGACCCTGCGCGCGCTGGGGCGTACGGGGCTGGGGGCGCTGGTGGACCGGGTGTGCGCGGGGGCGCGGGAGTTCGCCGGGCTGGTGGCCGCGCACCCCGGGTTCGAGCTGTACGGCCGGCCGGTGATCAGCACGGTGGTGTTCCGGCCCGCGGGGGCGGACGACGACCTCGTCGCCGAGGTGCGGCGGCGGCTGTTGCTCCAGGGACGGGCGGTGCTGGGCCGGGCGCGGCTCGGCGGCCGGCTGTGGTTCAAGGTCACTCTTCTCAATCCCCATGCCCGCACGGACGAGTGGGCGGGTCTGCTGCGCCTGGTGGAAGGACACCTCCGTTGATGACGTCCGCGTCCCCCCGTGATCTCGTCGGTGTCGGCATCGGGCCGGCCAATCTGTCGCTGGCGGCGCTCGCCCAGCCGCTGCCCGGTCTCGACGCGGTCTTCCTCGAACAGCGGCCGGGGTTCGACTGGCACCCGGGGCTGCTGATCGAGGGCGCCCGGCTCCAGGTGCCGTTCCTGGCCGACCTGGTGTCCCTCGTCGACCCGACGAGCCCGTGGTCCTTCCTGAACCATCTGCGGGCGCGCGAGCGGCTGTTCCCGTTCTACTTCTCGGAGCGGCCGCACATCCTGCGGGCGGAGTACGAGGGTTACTGCCGCTGGGTCGCCGAGCGGCTGCCCGCCCTGCGCTTCGGGCACCAGGTGGACGCCGTGCGGTGGAATCCGCGCAGTGAGCTGTTCGAGGTGGACTACAGCCAGGTGGACGCGGAGGGCGGGGTGGAGGCGCTGGGCCGAGCCCACACCCGCAACGTGGTCCTCGGGGTGGGCACCGAGCCGTATGTGCCGGAGGCGCTGCGGCCGCTGGTGGGGGCGCCGGAGGTGGCGGTGTGCCACGCCGCGGACTACCTGGCCCACCGGGAGCGGATGCTGACGGCGGGTCATGTGACCGTGGTGGGGGCGGGGCAGTCGGGGGCGGAGGTCTTCCTCGATCTGCTGCGGCACCGCCCGGCGGGCCGGGAGCGGCTGCACTGGCTGGCCCGGACGGAGGCGTTCGCGCCGATGGAGTACTCGAAGCTGGGGCTCGAGCACTTCACCCCGGACTACGCGGACTACTTCCACGCCCTGGACGAGCCCGTGCGGGACCGGCTGCTGCCCACGCAGTGGCAGTTGTACAAGGGCATCGACGCCGGGACGATCGCCGCGGTGCAGGAGGAGCTGTACCGCCGTACGGTGCCGGGCGGCTGGCCGGACGTCGTGCTGACCCCCGGGGTACGGGTGCGGACCGCCGGGTGGCTGTCGGGTTCCCGGGTCGAACTGCACCTGGAACACGGCCGGCAGGGGCTGCGGACGTGTCTGGCGACGGACGCGGTGGTGCTGGCGACGGGTTTCCGGGAGCGTCCGGTGGGGTCGCTGCTGCGGTCGCTGGACCCCTATCTCTGCCGGGACGCCGCCGGGCGTCCCCGTGTCGACGACAAGTACCGGCTGGTGCTCGCGCGGGAGATCGCCGCGACGGGCTGCGCGGTGTACGTGCAGAACGCGGAGTCGCACACCCACGGGGTGAGCGCGCCGGATCTGGGCATGACGGCGTGGCGCAGTGCGACGATCCTGAACGCGGTGACGGGCGCGGAGCCGTATCCGCTGCCGCGGCGGACGGCGTTCACGTCGTTCGGTCTGCGGGAGCGGGCGGCGCGCCGGGTCCCGTCCACGCGGGGCGGCGGCGCGGTGGCGCTGACGCCCCTCGTGGACGGGGTGTGACGTGTGACAGGGGTCAGAACACCGGGGTGCCGTCGCGGGTCAGCTTCCAGTCGACGGAGGCGAAGTCCTTGGGGTCGAGGACGCCCTTGGCGGTGACCCATTCGGCGATGCGGGTGCGGATCTCGGTCGACTCCGACCAGAGTTCCTTGGCGTTCGCGACATGCGGGAAGGCGCCGCCGCCGTTGGCGCGGTAGTTGTTGACGGCGAGGACGAACCGCGCCGAGTCGTCGAGCGGGCTGCCGTCGCGGGCGAGGTTCTTGATGCGGCTGCCGGCGGGCTGGGCGATGTCGATGTCGTAGGTGAGTCCGGAGACGTAGTCGTAGTTGTAGTCGGGGCGGTCGCCCGCGTTGGTGAGCGCGTCGACGTCGACGGGGGCGCCGGCCGCGGTCTGTACGTAGTACTCGGCGGAGTATTCGAGGTAGGCGCGGATCTGGGCGCCGGTGAGGAGCTTGGCGACGAGCGTGTTGTCGTAGACGTACAGGCTCGACAGACCGCGGATGGTGACGTCGCCGGCCGGGATCTCGGAGGTGCGGGAGAACGGCGACGCCTGGGCGAGGACGGGGAGTGCGGCGTACTCGGTGCCGGCGAGCGCGGCCTTGACGACGTCCTCCTGGACCTTGGTGATCAGGTCGATGATGGGGGCGTCCTTGTAGCGGGCGTCGACGGTGGTGAGGGTCTCGGTGGCGGTGCCGACGACCTGGTTGACGTAGGTGACGACGGCGGCGTGCTCGTCGGTGAGCAGCTTGGTGATGCGCGGGTCGTCCTCGACCTCGTTGGTGTTGCGCAGCGAGGCGCTCACCGAGGCGACCTCCCAGCGGCCCTTGCGCAGGGTCAGCTCGATGTCGAAGACGGTGAGGCGTTCGGCGAAGCAGAGGGGTTCGGAGAGGACGACGGTCTTCCCCGTCGTGTCGTTGGTGACCTTCAGCTCGGGGATCTCGACATGGGCGTGGCCGACGAGGATGGCGTCGATCCCGGGCACCTTCCTGGCGACGTCGGCCGCCGCGTTCTCCACGTAGGGCAGCTGGTCGCCCCAGGAGGACGTGCCGGAGGCGCCGGAGTGCGCGGAGACGATGACGACGTCGGCGCCCATGGAGCGCAGCTTGGGCACCCACTTGGCGGCCTGCTCCTCCAGCCCCGGGAAGGCGAGCCTGCCCTGGACGTAGGCCTTGTCCCAGATGGCGATGCCGGGGTTGGTGAGGCCGAGGACGGCCACCTTCGCGGGCGGGCCGCCGTGGACGCGGAACGTCTTGATGAGGTACGGCGGGAAGGCAGGCCTGAGGGTGGTGGCGTCGACGGCGTTGGCGCCGAGGAGGGGGAAGTCGAGCTGGGCCTCGAACTTCCGCAGGGTGTCGATGCCGTAGTTGAACTCGTGGTTGCCGAGGGCGGCGGCGTCGTAGCCGATGGTGTTCATGGCCCGGGCCATGGGGTGGACGGGGCCGCCCTTGGCGGTGATGGGGTCGACCTTGGCGTAGTAGTACGTGAGCGGGGTGCCCTGGATGGTGTCGCCGGCGTCGATGAGGAGGGTGTTGTGACGGCCCCTCTCCTCGCGGATCCGGTTGACGAGGGTGGAGATGCGGGCCAGGCCCAGGGAGTTGCCGGCGGTGTCGGTGTACGCGGCGTCCTTGTAGTAGTCCCAGTTGAAGAGGTGGCCGTGGAGGTCGGTGGTGCCCATGACGGTGAGGGTGTGGCGCCGTTCGGGCTTCTTGTGGGAGCCGGCGGCCTGGGCGGTGGTGGTGGCCGCCGTCGTGGTGAGGGTGGCGGCGGTGGTGGTGAGCGCGGCGTTCTCCAGGAACCGGCGGCGGTTCAGGGGCATGTGAGGAGGGCTCCTTGGGGTGGGGCGGGTCTGTTGGTGTGGTGACGCGCGTAGATTGTGGCCCGGGGGTGCGGGGGTGCGACAGGGGGTGGGGGTTGCGAGTTGGTGACCGGGGGTTGCCGCGGTGAGTTTTCCGCCCCTGCCGCCCCTGCCCTTCCCGTTCTCAAGGACCTCCGCCCCTTTGACCCGTACGGGGCTTCGCCCCGTTGCGCGGTTCCCCGCGCCCCTGCCGGGTGCGCTGCCATAAAGTCGGACATATGCGACGCGTCAAGATCGTTTGCACCTTGGGTCCTGCCACCGGCTCGTACGAGCGGATCAAAGCGCTGGTCGATGCCGGGATGGATGTGGCCCGGTTCGCGCTCGGGCACGGGGGGCGCGGGGAGCACGAGGAGCGGTATCGGTGGGTGCGGAAGGCCGCTGACGAGACCGGGCGCAGTGTGGGGGTGCTCGCCGATCTGCGGGGGCCCGTCAGCGGTCCCGGGCCCGTGCTGTCGCCCGCGGACGAGGCCGATCTCCGCTGGGCGCTGCGCACCGGTTTCGACGTGGTCGCCCTGTCGTTCGTCCGGAGCGGCCGTGACATCGAGGCCGTGCACCGGGTCATGGACGAGGAGGGCCGACGGCTCCCCGTCCTCGCCAAGGTGGAGAAGCCGCAGGCGGTCGCGGCGATCGAGGACGTCGTCGCCGCGTTCGACGGGATCATGGTCGCCCGCGGCGACCTGGGCGTCGAGATGCCGCTCGAACACGTGCCGATCGTCCAGAAGCGGGCGGTGCGGCTGGCGAGGCGCAACGCCAAGCCGGTCGTCGTCGCCACGCAGATGCTCGACTCGATGATCGAGCACACGCGGCCGACGCGCGCGGAGGTCAGCGACGTGGCGAACGCGGTGCTCGACGGCACGGACGCGGTGATGCTGTCGGGCGAGACGAGCGTGGGCAGGCACCCCGTGGAGACGGTCACGACGATGGCGCGGATCGTCGAGGCGGCGGAGGAGGATCTCCTCGCCGCGGGGCTCGCGCCGCTGACGGACCGGAACAAGCCGCGCACCCAGGGCGGCGCCGTCGCCCGGGCGGCGGCCGAGATCGGCGACTTCCTCGGGGCCGCGTTCCTGGTGGCGTTCACCCAGAGCGGTGACACGGTGCGCCGCCTCGCGCGCTACCGCTCGCCGATCCCGCTCCTCGCCTTCACCGCCGAGCAGGCGACCCGTTCCCGACTGAGCCTGACGTGGGGGGTGGAGACGTTCCTGGGCCCGGCCGCCGACACCACGGACGCGATGGTCGCGCAGGTCGACGAGCTGCTGCTGCGGTACGGGCGCTGCGCGCGCGGGGACCTCGTGGTCATCACCGCCGGTTCGCCGCCCGGGGTGCCGGGGACGACGAACATGGTGCGGGTGCACCACGTCGGTGCGGACGACCTCCCCGTGTAGTCCGTGCGGGGGGGCGTGTGCGCGCACGCCCCCGACACACACCTGCCGGTCAGCCCTCGCGCACCCGCAGGGCCCTCGCCAGGTCGTCGAGCTGGTCGGCGAGCCTGCGGCGCAGGGAGGGGGCGGGGTCGTCCTCGCGCAGACACCGCTCGCCCCGCCGCAGGTGGTCCGCGTCGACGGCGTAGGCCGGGAACGCCCAGCGGCCGGCCGCGTCGGCGATGGCGGGGCCGCGGCGGGCGGCCAGGGCGGTGGCGTCCTCGTAGTACCGGCCGACGTACTCCGCGAGGAGATCGGCCTGTTCGGGCTGCCAGAAGCCGCGGGCGGTGGCGGTGAACAGGTAGTTCGACAGGTCCGCGGCGGGGTCGTCGGTGAACATCGCCGCCCAGGCCCGGGCCTTGGCCGCCGGGTCGGGCAGTGCGGCGCGGCAGCGGGCGGCGCCCTCCTGGCCGGTGGCGCTGGGGTCGCGGGCGAGTTCGGCGGCGATGGCGGCCTCGTCGGTGGCGCCGAGGACGGCGAGCCGGCCGAGGATGCGCCAGCGCAGCTCGGGGTCGAGTTCGGGGCCGCCGGGGACGGTGCCGTCGGCGAGCCAGGCGGCGAGGGTGTCGGGGTGCGCGGCGACGTCGATGCGGTGGCGCACAGCGGCCAGACGCAGCCCGGGGTGGTCGCCGTCCTCGGTGCGGCGGACCAGGTCGCGGCCGAGGTCGGTGAGGGTGGCGAGGGCGGCGGGCCGCCGGCCGGGGGCGAGGTAGCGATCGGCGATCTGGCCGCCGGCGAAGGCGAGGACGCCCTGGACGAGGGCCACGTCGGTCTCGTGCGGCAGGTGCGCGCGGGCGGTCTCCAGGTAGACCTCCGGGGCGAGTTCACCGTCCCGCACGGCGTCCCGCAGGGAGTTCCAGACGACGGCCCGGGTGAGGGGGTCGGGGAGGCCGGAGAGGGCCGCGCGCACGGTGTCGTACGACTCCGCATCGAAGCGCACCTTGGCGTAGGTGAGGTCGGAGTCGTTCAGCACGAGCAGGACGGGACGCTTGCCGAGGGGGTGCTCCGTGCTGCCCGGGACGTCGAGTTCGGGGCGGGAGCGCAGGGTGAGCCGGCCCTCGTCGGTGAGGTCGTGGTCGTAGAGGCCGACGGCGATGCGGTGGGGGCGGCTGCCGTCGTGGGCGACCGTGAGGGTGTGGGTGCCGTCGTCGGCGCGGGCGATGCGGGGTGTGAGCGTGTCGACCCCCGTCGTCCGCAGCCACGCGTCCGCCCACGCGTGGACGTCGCGTTCCGTCGCGGAGGCGAGGGAGTCGAGGAAGTCGGCGAGGGTGGCGTTGGCGAACTTGTGCCGCGCGAAGTGCGTGTTGATGCCGGCCAGGAAGTCCTTCTCGCCCAGCCAGGTGACCAGTTGGCGCAGCGCGGAGGCGCCCTTGGCGTAGGAGATGCCGTCGAAGTTGAGCAGCGCGGAGGCGGTGTCGGGGACGGCCTCGGGGGCGACGGGGTGGGTGGAGGGGCGCTGGTCGGCGTCGTAGCCCCAGGCCTTGCGGGAGACGCCGAACTCGGTCCACGTCTCCGTGAAGCGGGTGGCCTCCGCGGCGGTCTGGTAGCCCATGTACTCGGCGAAGGACTCGTTGAGCCAGATGTCGTCCCACCACTTCAGGGTGACGAGGTCGCCGAACCACATGTGGGCCATCTCGTGGGCGATGACCATGGCGCGGGTCTGGCGCTCGGTGTCGGTGACGGCGGAGCGGTAGACGAACTCGTCGCGGAAGGTGACCAGTCCGGGGTTCTCCATGGCGCCGGCGTTGAACTCGGGGACGAACGCCTGGTCGTAGGAGTCGAAGGGGTAGGGCTCCTCGAACTTCTCGTGGTAGCGGTCGAAGCAGGCGCGGGTGACGTCGAGGATCTCCTCGGCGTCCGCGTCGAGGTGCGGGGCGAGCGAGCGGCGGCAGTGGATGCCGAAGGGCAGTCCGCGGTGCTCGGTGCGCACCGAGTGCCAGGGTCCGGCGGCGACGGCGACGAGGTAGGTGGAGATCAGCGGCGTGGTGGCGGCCTTCCAGACGCCGTCGCCGGTGTGCTCGGTGACGCCGTTGGCGAGGACGGTCCAGCCCTCGGGGGCGGTGACGGTGAGGTCGAAGACGGCCTTGAGGTCGGGCTGGTCGAAGGCGGCGAAGACGCGCTGGACGTCGTCCATGAACATCTGGGTGTAGACGTACGCCTCGCCGTCGCTGGGGTCGGTGAAGCGGTGCATGCCCTCGCCGGTGCGGGAGTAGCGCATCGAGGCGTCGACGCGCAGTTCGTGCTCGCCGGGGGTGAGGCCCTTCAGGGGCAGCCGGTTGTCGTCCAGGGTGCCCGGGTCCAGGGACTGTCCGTCGAGGGTGACGGAGCGCAGCGCGGCCGGCTTGAGTTCGACGAAGGTGTCCGTGCCGTGCCGGCCGCCGCGCACGGTGAACCGGACGACGGTACGGGAGTCGAAGGTGTCGTCGCCCACGGTGAGGTCGAGACCGACCGTGTAGTGGTGGACGTCAAGTAGCTGTGCACGGGTCTGCGCTTCGTCGCGCGTCAGTACGGACATGGTGGCCATGCTGCCCGATGCCGTCCGCACGGCACAGGGGGGCCCTGCGGACGGCGGGCGCCGCCCGGAGCGCGACGGGGCGCGGTGGGCGGCGCGGGCGGCTCAGGAGGGGTTCGCGGGGGCGCCGGGGGCGGGGTCGGCGGCGGTGTCCGCGATGTGCTCGTGGTGGCGGATGACCTCCGCGATGATGAAGGTGAGGAGTTTCTCGGCGAACGCCGGGTCGAGCTTGGCGCTCTCCGCGAGCCGGCGCAGCCGGGTGATCTGACGGGTCTCCCGCTCGGGGTCGGCCGGGGGCAGCCGGTGCGCGGCCTTGAGATGGCCGACCTGCTGGGTGCACTTGAAGCGTTCGGCGAGCATGTGGACGACGGCGGCGTCGATGTTGTCGATGCTGTCGCGCAGCCGTTCGAGCTCGGCGCGGACCGCGGGATCGGTCCCGGCACTGTTGCTGGTGGTCATGGGCGCACACCCTACGGGGCGGCGGGGGTACGGCCCCGGCACGTTCCGCAGGCCGGACAGCGCCGTCGCGCACGGGGGGCCGCGCGGGGGTGTCGGGCCTACAGTGGGAGGTCGCGCGGTCGGCGTCTTCCGGGGGTGCGGGTGTGGTGAACGGTGGGCCGGTGGAGCACGGTTTCCCTCATCTGGACACGGTGCGGGCGGCCGTCACCGCGCTGTACCGGCGGCTGTCGTACGACACCGTGCGGACGTTCGACACCAGCGTGCTCCCGGTGGACGTGGCCTTCGCCGACGTCGACGATCTGCATCTGGGGGCGCAGCGGGTGGCCCGGGAGATGGTGCGCCACTACCGGCTGCCGGACGCCCGGATGATCGTCGGCTTCCGGGAGATGACGCACGCGGCCCATGTGGAACTGGCCGCGGGCCCCGAGTACTTCATCGAGCTGAACGACCGGTTCCGCACCCACCGCCGGGACATCGGCGCCGCTCTGGCGCACGAAGTGATGCATGTCTATCTGCACCGCCTGGACCTGGCGTTCCCCGGCACCCGGGACAACGAGATCCTCACCGACACGGCGGCCGCCTACCTCGGCGCGGGCTGGCTGCTGCTCGACGCCTACCGGGAGGACGGGGCGTCCTCGCAGAAGCTGGGCTACCTCACACCGGAGGAGTTCGGGTACGTCCTGGCCAAGCGGGCGCTGGCGTTCGGGGAGGACCCGTCGGTGTGGTTCACCAGCCCGCAGGCCTACACGGCGTACACCAGGGGGCTCGCGCGGGCCCGGCAGGACGAGCGGGAGCCGCCGCTGACGGCCGCCGGCTGGGCGGGCCGCCGGCGCTACGCACGCGACCGCCGGCACGCGCTGGAGCGCGCGGGGGGCGGACAGCGCGCGGAGGCCGGGACGGCGTACTCCTTCGCGCCGGGCGCGCGGGAGCCGCTGCGGGTCGCGTTCCCCTGCCCCGTCTGCTTCCAGCGCATCCGGGTGCCGGTACGGGGGCGGGTGCGGGCGCGGTGCGGGCTGTGCCGGACGGTGCTGGAGTGCGACACGTAGGCACGGGCGGCGAGGGGGACGGCGGGCGGCCGGGTGGTGCAGAACACGTGCGAACGCACCCTTTTTCCTTTGCCCGCAGCCCCTTCGCGCGCGAGGGTCGAGGGATGGACAGGGAAGGGCCGCCGGGGCTGCTCGCGGCGGTGTACGAAGGCGACGCGGACGCGGTCGTACGGCTGCTGCGGGACGGTGCGGACCCGGAGGCGGCCGACGAGGACGGGCAGACGGCGCTGTACGTCGCGGCGGTCGGCGACGAGCCCGGCATCGTACGGCTGCTGCTGGCGGCCGGCGCCGACCCGGACCGGCTGAGCGGCGGCACGGACGCGCCGCTGTGCGGGGCGGCGTGCGGCGGACACGAGCAGGTCGTACGGGCGCTGCTGGCGGCCGGGGCGACGGTGGACCTGGAGGAGGAGTACGGGTTCCGGTCGCTGACCTGGGCGGTGCGGCTCGGGCACGCCGGGGTGGTCGCGGCGCTGCTCGCCGCCGGCGCGGACCCCGACCGGCCGGGCCCGGGCGGGGAGCCGCCGCTGGTGGCGGCGGCGCGGCGGGGCTCGCCCGGGTGCGTACGGGCGCTGCTGGCGGCCGGTGCCGGGGCGCGTGCGGAGGCGCTGGCGGAGGCGCGCCGGTGGGCGGCGGCCGATGTCGCCGCGGAGCTGCGGGCGGGTCTGGAGGCGGCCTACGGGCCGGGTCCCGGGTACCGGGTGCGGCGGTTCGTGGCGGAGAAGGGGGCGCCGACGGTGGAGGTGACGCTGGTCCGGGACGGCCGGGTGGTCGCGGGCGACGACCGGCAGCTGGGGCACGCGGCGATCGTGACGGAACTGCTGGGACGGGCGGGGCGCGGCGTCTGACCGGGGGTGCGCGGGCCTCCCCCGGTGGGTGCGCCCGGCCGCGTCGGCGCCCCGGACGGCGGTACGCCGACCCTAGGCTGTCCCGCATGAAGCGAGTCCGTCACGTGTGGTGGGCGGCCGTGGCCGTGCTGGTCGTGGCCGCGGTGTACGGCCTGGCGCCCGGGTCCGGCGACCGGGCCGTGGACGACGGGGCCGGGCGGGCAGACGGCGGACGCGGGGCGGGGCTGGACTCCTCGGCGAAGAAGGAGATCGCACAGCAGATCGTGGCCAGCGCCGAGAACGGCACGCTGGACTGGCGCAGCGCCTACGGCTACATCGAGGACATCGGCGACGGGCAGGGGTACACCGCCGGGATCATCGGGTTCTGCACGGGCACGCACGATCTGCTGACGCTGGTGCGGACGTACACCGACGACCATCCCGGGAACCGGCTCGCCCGGTACCTCCCCGCGCTGCGCGCGGTCGACGGCACGGACTCGCACGAGGGGCTCGGGGACGGGTTCACGGCGGCGTGGAAGGCGGAGGCGGAGGTGCCGGCGTTCCGGCGCGCGCAGGACGCGGAGCGGGACCGGGTGTACTTCGATCCGGCGGTGCGGCAGGCGAAGGAGGACGGGCTGGGGGCGCTGGGGCAGTTCATCTACTACGACGCGATCGTCTTCCACGGGCCGGGGAAGCGGGCGGGGAGCTTCGGGGGGATCCGGGCGGAGGCGCTGCGGCGGGCGGAGAGTCCGGCGGAGGGGGGTTCCGAGGCGGAGTATCTCGGGGCGTTCCTGGATGTGCGGCGGGCCGCGATGCGGGAGCGGGGGGCGGGGGTGGACACGAGCCGGGTGGACACGGCGCAGCGGGTGTTCCTGCGGGAGGGGAATCTGGCGTTGGATACGCCGTTGCGGTGGCGGGTGTACGGGGAGCGGTACGAGATCGGCTGACCCGAGGGGTTCTCCGCCCCCACCGCCCCTACCCTTCCCGCCCCTTCAAGGGGCTCCGCCCCTTGAAGGCCGCGAGCAGGGGGCGCGGGGAACTGCGCGAGCGACCAGGGGTCACCCGCACCCGAAAACCCACAGATCCCTCCATCCCCCTGTTTCACAGCTGTTCGGTAGATTGCCCGCATGCGTGCGGAGTCGGGGTCAGGGGCAGGGTCTGGGGCGGAGCCTCGGTCGGGGGCGTGGCGAGGGTGTTTGCTCGTTCTCGCCGTGCCCGTCGTTGTCGGGGTCGTGCATCTGGCCACGCCCGACGGCGGGGGCGACGTGGCGCCCGCCGCGTCCACCTCCGCGTCCGCCTCCGCCTCCGTCGCGGACGGGAAGGAGCGCCGCGCGGACGACGCCGTCGTCGCCGACGCACCGCCGGGGCTCGCCGCGCCCGCCAAGAAGGAGCTGGCGCAACGTTTCGTCTCCAGCGTGGAGAACTCCACGCTGGACTGGCGCACGGCGTACGACTCGATCGAGGACACCGGTGACGGGCACGGCTACACCGCCGGGATCATCGGTTTCTGCACCGGCACCGACGACCTGCTCACCCTCGTCGAGCGCTACACCAAGGCCCACCCGGACAACCGCCTCGCCCCCTACATCCCCGCGCTGCGCGCGGTCAACGGCACCGACTCGCACAAGGGTCTCGACCCCGGGTTCACCGCCGCCTGGCGGGCCGAGGCGCGGGTGAAGGCGTTCCGCACCGCGCAGGAGAAGGAGCGCGACCGGGTCTACTTCGACCCGGCGGTCCGGCTGGCCAAGCTGGACGGACTCGGCACGCTCGGCCAGTTGATCTACTACGACGCCATGGTGCTGCACGGCCCGGGCGTCGACGCCGACGGTTTCTACGGGCTGCGGGACGAGGCGCTGCGCCGGGCGAAGCTGCCGTCGGACGGCGGCTCGCGCACGGCGTATCTGAACGCGTTCCTGGACGTCCACCGTGAGGCCATCAAGAGGGACGACGCCGGGGACGACCACGGCGACACCTCGCGCATCGACACGGCGCTGCGCCGGTTCCTGGACGACGGCAACGTCGGTCTGGACACCCCCCTGGTGTGGCGGGCGTACGGCGAGCGCTACCGCGTCGGCCGGTAGCCGCCCGGACCACATGCAACGACGCCCGCCCAGTGTCCGGTCGGGGACTGCGGGGCGGGCGCCGTTCGGGGGGCCTCAAGAGGAATCGCTCCCCCACGAGGTCCCGCCCGTACGCCGTTGTACGGGACGTGTGTGCGACGACCTTACCGCCGGGCCGCTCCACGCGGACCCGGCGGGGTCACCGGTCGGGGTCAGACCGTCAGCGAGCGGTCCGTCGGCCGGATCGGCGCCGGCAGGTCGCTGGCGCCGGTCAGGAAGCGGTCCGCGCCGCGCGCCGCGGAGCGGCCCTCGGCGATGGCCCACACGATGAGCGACTGGCCGCGCCCTGCGTCACCGGCGACGAACACGCCGGGGACGTTGGTCTGGAAGTCGGCGTCGCGGGCGATGTTGCCGCGCTCGTCGAGGTCCAGGCCGAGCTGCTCGATCAGGCCGTTCTCCTTGTCGGGGCCGGTGAAGCCCATGGCGAGGGTGACCAGCTGGGCGGGGATCTTGCGCTCGGTGCCGGGCTTCTGGTTCAGCCTGCCGTCGACGAACTCGACCTCGGCCAGGTGCAGCCACTGCACATTGCCGTCCTCGTCGCCCTCGAAGTGGGTGGTGGAGACGGAGTAGAGCCGCTCGCCGCCCTCCTCGTGCGCGGAGGTGACCTTGTACAGCATCGGGAACGTCGGCCAGGGCTGGCTGACCGGGTTCCGCTCGGCGCCGGGCTGGGGCATGATCTCCAGCTGCGTCACCGAGGCCGCGCCCTGGCGGTGGGCGGTGCCCACGCAGTCGGCGCCGGTGTCGCCGCCGCCGATGACGACGACGTGCTTGCCCTCGGCGGAGATCGGGGAGGTGACGTAGTCGCCCTCCTGGACCTTGTTCGACAGCGGCAGGTACTCCATCGCCTGGTGGACGCCCTTGAGTTCCCGGCCCGGGATGGGCAGGTCGCGGGCGGTGGTGGAGCCGGCGGCGATGACGACGGCGTCGTACCGCTTGCGCAGGCCGGCCGCGGTGACGTCCCGGCCGACCTCGACGCCGGTGCGGAAGCGGGTGCCCTCCGCGCGCATCTGCTCGATGCGGCGGTTGATGTGCCGCTTCTCCATCTTGAACTCGGGGATGCCGTAGCGGAGCAGGCCGCCGATGCGGTCGGCGCGCTCGTAGACGGCGACGGTGTGGCCGGCCCGGGTGAGCTGCTGGGCGGCGGCGAGACCGGCCGGCCCGGAGCCGATGACGGCGACGGTCTTGCCGGACAGGCGCTCGGGGATCTGCGGCGTCACGTCACCGGTGTCCCACGCCTTGTCGATGATGGAGACCTCGACGTTCTTGATGGTGACCGGCGCCTGGTTGATGCCGAGGACGCACGCCGACTCGCACGGGGCCGGGCACAGCCGCCCGGTGAACTCCGGGAAGTTGTTGGTGGCGTGCAGCCGCTCGGAGGCGGCGGACCAGTCCTCGCGGTAGGCGAAGTCGTTCCACTCCGGGATCAGGTTCCCCAGCGGGCAGCCGTTGTGGCAGAACGGGATGCCGCAGTCCATGCAGCGGCTGGCCTGCTTGGAGATGATCGGGAGCAGCGAGCCGGGAACGTAGACCTCGTTCCAGTCCCGCACCCGCTCCTCGACGGGGCGGGAACGGGCGACCTCGCGGCCGTGGTTGAGAAAGCCCTTGGGATCAGCCATTGGTCGCCGCCTCCATCATCTTCTCGGTGATCTCGGTCTCGGAGAGACCGGCTCGCTCGGCGGCGTCCTTGGCGGCGAGCACAGCCTTGTAGGTGCTGGGGATGATCTTGCTGAAGCGGGTCACCGCGGTGTCCCACTCGGCGAGGAGCTTGGCGGCCACGGTGGAGCCGGTCTCCTCCTGGTGGCGGCGCACGACCTCGTGCAGCCACTGCCGGTCGGCCTCGTCGAGTTCCCGGACGGCGTCGGCGTTGCCCGGGTTGACGTCGGCCGGGTCGAGGTCGACGACGTAGGCGATGCCGCCGGACATGCCGGCCGCGAAGTTGCGCCCGATGGGGCCGAGGACGACGGCGTGGCCGCCGGTCATGTACTCGCAGCCGTGGTCGCCGACGCCCTCGGAGACGACGAGCGCGCCGGAGTTGCGCACGCAGAACCGCTCACCCGTACGACCGCGCAGGAACAGTTCGCCGCCGGTGGCGCCGTAGGCGAGGGTGTTGCCCGCGATGGTGGAGTACTCGGCGAGGTGGTCGGCGCCCCGGTCGGGGCGGACGATCACGCGGCCGCCGGACAGGCCCTTGCCGACGTAGTCGTTGGCGTCGCCCTCCAGGCGCAGGGTGATGCCGCGCGGCAGGAAGGCGCCGAAGGACTGGCCGGCGGAGCCGGTGAAGGTGATGTCGACGGTGTCGTCGGGCAGGCCGGCGCCGCCGAACTTCTTCGTCACCTCGTGGCCGAGCATGGTGCCGACCGTGCGGTTGATGTTGCGGATGGGGACCTGGGCGCGGACCGGCGCGGCGTCGGCGGCGGAGTCGGCGGACAGGGCGTCGGCGGCCAGCTTGATGAGCTGGTTGTCGAGCGCCTTCTGCAACCCGTGGTCCTGGGCGATCACCTGGTGGCGGGCGGCGCCCTCGGGCAGCGCGGGGACGTGGAACAGCGGTGCCAGGTCCAGGCCCTGCGCCTTCCAGTGGTCGACGGCACGGGTGACGTCGAGCGCCTCGGCGTGGCCGACGGCCTCCTTGATGGAGCGGAAGCCCAGCTCGGCGAGGATCTCGCGGACCTCCTCGGCGATGAACTGGAAGAAGTTCACCACGTGCTCGGCCTTGCCGGAGAACCGCTCGCGCAGCACCGGGTTCTGGGTGGCGATGCCGACCGGGCAGGTGTCCAGGTGGCAGACGCGCATCATGACGCAGCCGGAGACGACGAGCGGCGCGGTCGCGAAACCGAACTCCTCGGCGCCGAGCAGCGCGGCGATGACGACGTCACGGCCGGTCTTGAGCTGGCCGTCGGTCTGCACGACGATCCGGTCGCGCAGGCCGTTGAGCAGCAGCGTCTGCTGGGTCTCGGCGAGGCCGAGCTCCCAGGGGCCGCCCGCGTGCTTGAGCGACGTGAGCGGGGAGGCGCCGGTGCCGCCGTCGTGGCCGGAGATCAGCACGACGTCCGCGTGGGCC
The DNA here is from genome assembly GCF_000725625.1 of Streptomyces sp. NRRL F-6676. Taxonomy (GTDB): domain Bacteria; phylum Actinomycetota; class Actinomycetes; order Streptomycetales; family Streptomycetaceae; genus Streptomyces. The sequence continues at coordinate 6,215 of NZ_JOHS01000061.1, read as the reverse complement.
TTGGACACACCGGCCGCGACCGTGCCGACGCCGACCTCGGAGACCAGCTTCACATGGATGCGGGCCCTGGGGTTGGCGTTCTTCAGGTCGTGGATCAGCTGCGCCAGGTCCTCGATGGAGTAGATGTCGTGGTGCGGCGGCGGGGAGATGAGCCCCACGCCCGGCGTCGAGTGCCGGGTCTTCGCCACCCACGGGTACACCTTGTGGCCGGGCAGCTGGCCGCCCTCGCCGGGCTTGGCGCCCTGGGCCATCTTGATCTGGATGTCGTCCGCGTTGACCAGGTACTCGCTGGTCACGCCGAAGCGGCCGGAGGCGACCTGCTTGATCGCCGAGCGGCGCGCCGGGTCGTACAGGCGGTCGGGGTCCTCGCCGCCCTCACCGGTGTTCGACTTGGCGCCGAGCTGGTTCATGGCGATGGCGAGCGTCTCGTGCGCCTCGCGCGAGATGGAGCCGTAGGACATGGCGCCGGTGGAGAACCGCTTGACGATCTCGGAGGCCGGCTCGACCTCCTCGACGGGGATCGGTCCCCGGCCGGACGTGAACTGGAACAGTCCGCGCAGCGTCATCAGGCGCTCGGACTGCTCGTTCACCCGGTCCGTGTACTTCTTGAAGATGTCGTAGCGGCGGGTGCGGGTGGAGTGCTGGAGGCGGAAGACCGTCTCCGGGTCGAACAGGTGCGGCTCGCCCTCGCGGCGCCACTGGTACTCGCCGCCGATCTCCAGCGCGCGGTGCGCGGGGGCGATGCCGGTGGCCGGGTAGGCCTTGGCGTGCCGGGCGGCGACCTCCTCGGCGATGACGTCGATGCCGACGCCGCCGATCTTGGTGGTGGTGCCGTTGAAGTACTTCTCCACGAAGGCGTCGTCCAGGCCCACGGCCTCGAACACCTGGGCGCCCCGGTAGGAGGCGACGGTGGAGATGCCCATCTTGGACATGACCTTCAGGACGCCCTTGCCGAGGGCGTAGATCAGGTTGCGGATGGCCTGCTCGGTGTCGATACCGGACAGGAAGGTGCCGGCCCGGACGAGGTCCTCGACGGACTCCATCGCCAGGTAGGGGTTGACGGCGGCGGCGCCGAAGCCGATGAGCAGGGCGACGTGGTGCACCTCGCGGACGTCGCCGGCCTCGACCAGCAGGCCCACCTGGGTGCGCTGCTTGGTGCGGATGAGGTGGTGGTGGACGGCCGAGGTGAGCAGCAGCGACGGGATCGGCGCGTGCTCGGCGTCGGAGTGCCGGTCGGACAGGACGATCAGATGGGCGCCGTTGCCGATGGCGGCGTCGGCCTCCGCGCAGATCTCCTCGATGCGGGCGGCCAGCGCCTCGCCGCCGCCGGAGACCCGGAACAGGCCGGAGAGGGTGGCGGCCTTCATGCCGGGCATGTCGCCGTCGGCGTTGATGTGGATGAGCTTGGCCAGCTCGTCGTTGTCGATCACCGGGAAGGGCAGCAGCACGCTGCGGCAGGAGGCCGCGGTGGGCTCCAGGAGGTTGCCCGAGGGGCCGAGCGAGGAGCGCAGCGAGGTGACGAGCTCCTCGCGGATGGCGTCCAGCGGCGGGTTGGTGACCTGCGCGAAGAGCTGGGTGAAGTAGTCGAACAGCAGGCGCGGGCGCTCGGAGAGCGCGGCGATCGGGCTGTCGGTGCCCATGGAGCCGATCGGCTCGGCGCCGGCCTTGGCCATCGGCGCGAGGATGACGCGGAGTTCTTCCTCGGTGTAGCCGAAGGTCTGCTGGCGGCGGGTGACCGAGGCGTGGGTGTGCACGATGTGCTCACGCTCGGGCAGGTCGCTCAGCTCGATCTCGCCGGCTTCCAGCCACTCGGCGTACGGCTGCTCGGCGGCGAGCTGGGCCTTGATCTCGTCGTCCTCGATGATGCGGTGCTCGGCGGTGTCGACGAGGAACATCCGGCCCGGCTGGAGACGTCCCTTGCGGACCACCTTGGCGGGGTCGATGTCGAGGACGCCGACCTCGGAGCCGAGGACGACGAGGCCGTCGTCGGTGACCCAGTAGCGGCCGGGGCGCAGACCGTTGCGGTCGAGGACCGCGCCGACCTGGGTGCCGTCGGTGAAGGTGACGCAGGCCGGGCCGTCCCAGGGCTCCATCATCGTGGAGTGGTACGCGTAGAAGGCGCGGCGGTCGGCGTCCATGGAGGCGTGGTTCTCCCAGGCCTCCGGGATCATCATGAGCACGGAGTGCGGCAGGGAGCGGCCGCCGAGGTGCAGCAGCTCGAGGACCTCGTCGAAGGAGGCGGAGTCGGAGGCGTCCGGCGTACAGACCGGGAAGAGCCGCTCCAGGTTCTCGGCCTCGGTGTTGCCGCTGCCGAGCAGCCGCGAGGCGAGCTGGGACTCGCGGGCGCGCATCCAGTTGCGGTTGCCCTTGACCGTGTTGATCTCGCCGTTGTGCGCGACGAACCGGTACGGGTGGGCCAGCGGCCAGCTCGGGAAGGTGTTGGTGGAGAACCGGGAGTGCACCAGCGCGATCGCGGAGCCGAAGCGGCGGTCGGACAGGTCCGGGAAGAAGGGTTCGAGCTGGCCGGTGGTCAGCATGCCCTTGTAGACGATGGTCCGCGCGGACAGCGACGGGAAGTAGACGCCGGCCTCGCGCTCGGCGCGCTTGCGCAGGGCGAACGCCTTGCGGTCCAGCGCGATGCCCGTCGAGGCGCCGTCGGTGACGAAGACCTGGCGGAAGGCGGGCATGGTGGCGCGGGCGGTGGCGCCGAGCAGCTCGGGCGCGACCGGCACCTCGCGCCAGCCGAGGACGGTGAGGCCCTCCTCGGTGGCGAGGCGCTCGATACGGGCGGCGGCCTCGTCCGTCCCCGCCTCGGGCAGGAAGGCGATGCCCACGGCGTACGCGCCGGCCTCGGGAAGCTCGAATCCGGCCACCTCGCGGAAGAAGGTGTCCGGGACCTGGGAGAGGATGCCGGCGCCGTCGCCCGAGTCGGGCTCGGAGCCGGTGGCACCGCGGTGCTCCAGGTTGCGCAGGACGGTGAGCGCCTGCTCGACCAGCGTGTGGCTCGCCTCACCGGTGAGCGTGGCCACGAAGCCGACGCCGCAGGCGTCGTGCTCGTTGCGCGGGTCGTACATGCCCTGCGCGGCAGGGCGAGCATCCATGAAGGACCAGTTCTGGCCAGTCGTGGAATGCTGGGACGGCTGGCGCGTCGTACGCATCGGCTCTCCCGTCGTCGTCATGTGGCTGGGGTGCGCGCGCCTCCCGGCCGTGAGGGCGGCCTGTGCGGGAGGAGCGGGTGCCGAGGGACGACGTTGGCCCTCTGCGAGAAGTGTGCGCCGCCGTGGCGGTGCGAGTGCACCGCGGTGGGCGGTGCGGTGGCGTTGCGGCTCCACCGTGATCCGGCGGTGCGACTGCACTGCGGCGGTGCGGTGCACCGTGTGGCGGTGCGTCTGCGCCATGTGTTCAGGGACAAGTACACATGAGCGTGAAATTTCGAGCAGGTTACATGATGAAGCGAATCCCGGAAACCGGATACTCCGTTCCATCATGCGGACATCGGGAAGGACATCGCGCGGACATCATGTGGTCACCGGGAGCGCGGCGGGGGTACCGCGCGCGACGGTGGAAGTCGGGGGGACCGTACGGGCAGATCGGTGACCGCCGGTCCGGTGGGAGGGCGGTGCCGCCCGCCCCACGGGGTGCACGGCGGGCCTCATTGCCCACAGCGCTTACGGCTCATGCCCAGTGGCCGAGTCGCCGAAACCACGGAAACCGACCGGGATACCGCCGAGTAGTGTCTACGTATACGGTTCCCTGCATAAACCTGCGCCCTCTTATCCTACGGCCCCGCCGAACAGGCTGCCCAGGAGGTATGTCACACCGGCCGCCGCACCGCCCACCGCGAGCTGGCGCAGACCGCTGAACCACCAGCTGCGCGCGGTCACCCGGGCGACCACGGCGCCGCACAGGAACAGTCCGGCGAGCGCCAGCAGCACGGCGGGCCAGATGACCGTGGCGCCCAGCAGGTACGGCAGCACGGGCAGCAGGGCGCCGAGCGCGAAGGAGCCGAAGGAGGAGACGGCGGCGACCAGCGGGGAGGGCAGGTCGCCGGGGTCGATGCCCAGCTCCTCGCGTGCGTGGATCTCCAGCGCCTGCTCGGGGTCCTTCGACAGCTGACGGGCCACCTCGCGGGCGAGCGCCGGCTCCACGCCCCGCGTCTCGTACAGCGCGGCGAGCTCGGCCTCCTCGTCCTTGGGGTGCTTGCGCAGCTCGCGCCGCTCGACGTCCAGCTCGGCCTCGACCAGCTCGCGCTGGGAGGCGACGGAGGTGTACTCGCCGGCCGCCATGGAGAAGGCACCGGCGGCGAGACCCGCGAGCCCGGTGAGCACGATCGTGGACCGGCTCAGCTCGCCGCCCGCCACGCCGGTCATCAGCGCGAGGTTGGAGACGAGCCCGTCCATCGCGCCGAACACGGCGGGGCGCAGCCAGCCGCCGTTGACGTCGCGGTGGGTGTGGTTGTCGCGGTGCGCCTCGTGCAGTGCGGCACCGGTCTCGATGACGGCCATGCGGTCCCCCAGGGTGTGTCGTACGGGAAGCTTTCGCGACTCATTTGGACTGAGTCCATACTTGGACAACACCCAAGGTACGCCGTGAATTCCGCGCCCGCCAGCAAGGAAAGGCAGACCTTACCTGGGCTTTTGTGGTCCCCGGCGCCGTTTCGATCGTACGCCCGGGCGACGCGCGACCGGGTGACAGTCGGGCACTCCGCGCTCCTGTGAACCGCCGTTCGGGGACGGATCCGGCAGGGGTCTCCCACGGACCGCGCTCCCATCGCGGGAGCGGCGCGCAGGCCGTGCCCCCGGAAGGAGCGGCGCCATGGCTTCCCCCGCCCGCACTCCCCCGCAACCGCCCCCGGCCCCGTCACCATCCCCACAACCGTCCCCGTCACCGCCTCCGTCCCCGTCACCGCCTCCGCCTCCGGCCCCGGCCCCGGCGCATCCGGGTCCGGACCCCGGTGGGCTGCTCGACCGGGCGCGCGGCGCGCTGCTCGGGCTGGCCGTCGGGGACGCGCTCGGTGCCCCCGCCGAGAACCTGAAACCGTCCGAGATCCGGGCCCGCTGGGGCCGCATCACGGGGTACGTCGCCGCGCACCCGGCCGGCACGGACGACACCGAGTACGCGATGTTCTCGGGGCTGCTGCTGGCCCGCCACGGTTCGGCGCTCACCGTGGCGCATGTCGAGGACGCCTGGCACCACTGGATCGCCGACCGGGACGAGGGTCCCTTCCGCGGCGCCGGGTTCAGCGAGCGCGGCACGCTGGAGAACCTGCGCCGGGGGCTGGCGGCGCCGATCTCCGCGCAGCACCGGCACGCCTGGAGCGACGGGCTCGCCATGCGGGCGGCGCCCTTCGGGGTCTTCGCCGCGGGGCGGCCCGCCGAGGCGGCCCGGCTGGTCGCGATCGACGGCTCGGTCAGCCACGAGGGCGAGGGGATCTACGGCGGTCAGGCGGTGGCGGCGGGCGTCGCGGCGGCGATGGCCGGGGCGCCGGTCGGCGCGGTCGTGGCCTCCGCGCTGGCGGTCGTCCCGGACGACTCCTGGACCGCCCGCTCACTGCGCCGCGCGGTGACCGCGGCGCACCGCGGCGAACGCGCGGTCCGCTCCGCGGTGGTCGTCGGCGGCTATCCCTGGACCGACCTCGCCCCCGAGGCGGTCGCCCTCGCGTTCGGCGCGTACGCGGCGGCGGACGGCGACTTCCGCGAGGCGGTGCTGACCGCCGTCAACATGGGCCGGGACGCCGACACGACGGCAGCGGTGGCAGGCGCCCTGTCCGGCGCGACGACCGGTACGTCGGCGATCCCGCCGGCCTGGTCCGAAGCGATCGGCCCGTCCAGAGGCACCTGCCTCCCCTCGATGAAGGGCCACCACGTGCTGGAGGTGGCGGAAGCGCTGGTGAGGGCGGCCAAGGCCCCCTCCGAGCCGAACAGGCCGACGACCGCACCCCCGGCGACCGCACCCCCCGCGCCCGCACCCCCGGCGGGCGCACCCCCCGCGCCCGCACCCCCGGCGGGCGCGCCCACCCCGGCTGCGGGCACACCCGCCCAAGCCGCGAGCGGCACCTCGTAGCGCCGAGTCGCGCGACCTCCCCCCGGCCGGCACCGACCGACCCGCACCTGCGACCCCCGGGCTCGACCGCCGCACTCCCCGCACGACCCCACCCGCACCAGCAACCCCCGAGCACCACGGCACCGTCACCACCCAGGAGCCCACCCCATGAC
>NZ_JOHS01000060.1 GCF_000725625.1 Streptomyces sp. NRRL F-6676 | reverse complement strand
CCACCTCACCCTCTCCGCCACGGCCCTCGCCGTCGCCCTCACCACCGGCGCGATCGCCGCAGGCGCGACCCAGCCCCCACCCCCCACCACCGCCACCTCGCACCACACGACGACAACCACCCCCACTCCACAACTACTCACCGGCGACGACCTCGCCGCCGGCATAGAAACCCTCCAGGCACACCTCCGCACACAACCCCAGGACCCCACCGCCTGGTCCACCCTCGCCCTCGCCTACGTGGAACAGGCCCGCACCGAGGGCGACCCCTCCCGCTACCCCCAGGCGGACAAGGCCCTCACCCACGCCCTGAAGACCGACCCCCACCACGACCCCGCCCTCGCCGCCCGGGCCGCCCTCGCCGCCGCCCGGCACGACTTCCACGGCGCCCTGACGTACGCCGACGAGGCCCTCGCCGAGAACCCGTACAGCGAACGCGCCCTGTCCTCCCGCATCGACGCCCTCGTCGAACTCGGCCGCTACACCGACGCCTCGAAGGCGGCGGACCTCGCCGACTCCCGCCGCCCCGGCATCCCCGTCTTCACCCGCTACGCCTACGTCCACGAACTGCGCGGCGACGTCACCACCGCCCGCCGCGTCCTCACCCACGCGCTCGACACCGCCACCACCCACGGCGACATCGCGTACGTGGCCACCGCGCTCGGCCAACTCGCCTGGAACCAGGGCGAGTACGAGACGGCCCTGCACCACTACGCCCGGGCGCTCGCCGCCGACGACGGCTATCTGCCGGCACTCGACGGCCGCGCCCGCACCCAGGCCGCGCTGGGCGACCGTACGGCCGCGATCCGCGGCATGGAACAGATCGTGGCCCGCTACCCGCTCCCCCAGCCCCTCGTCGAACTCGGCGAGTTGTACGAGGAGCGGGGCGCCGAAGGCGACGCGGCCAGGGCCCGGGACCAGTACGCCCTGGTGCACGCCTGGGTCTCGCTCGCCCGCGCCAATGGCGTGGACGCCGACCTCGACACCGCGCTCGCCGCGGCCGACCACGGTGACCCCGGGGCCGCGCTCAAGGCGGCCCGCGCCGAGTGGAAACGCCGCCACACCGTGCACACGGCCGACGCGCTCGCCTGGGCGCTGCACGTCAACGGCAAGGACGCGCAGGCGCTCCCGTACGCGCGCCGGGCCACCGCCACCGGCTACCGCAACGCCTCCTTCCTCTACCACCGGGGCATGATCGAGCGGGCCGCCGGTCATCCGGACCGGGCCCGCGCCTCCCTGACGGCGGCACTCGACCTCAACCCGGGCTTCGCACCGCTCGGCGCCCGCACGGCACGTACCGCGCTGAAGTCCCTGGGAGCCGCCGAGTGAGGCCCCGTCACCGCGCGTTCACCGCCGGCGCCGGACTCGTCACCGCCGTCGCCGCGCTCGTCCTGCTGCCCGCCGGGCAGGCGACCGCGCATCCGCTCGGCAACTTCACCGTCAACCGGTACGACGGCCTGGTCGCCGCCCCCGGAACGCTGCGGGTCGACCACGTGGAGGACCTCGCGGAGATCCCGGCGACCCAGGCCGGGCCGGACATCGAACGGTCGGGCGGCCTCACCGGCTGGGCCCGGCAGCGGTGTGGCGAGGCCGCGCGCGGCAGCGAGGTGACCGTGGCGGACCGCGCCGCCCGGCTCACCGTCACCGCGAGCTCGGCGCACCGCCGCCCCGGGCAGGCGGGTCTGGACACCTTGCGGGTGGAGTGCCGGCTGACCGCTCCGCTGCCGGAGAACGGCACCGTCCGCGTGGCGTTCCGCGGCGCGGGCGGCACGGCTCCAGGACCCGGCTGGCGGGAGATCACCGCACGCGGCGACCGTACGACGCTCACCGGCTCCGACGTACCCGGGAGATCCGTCTCCCGCGAACTGACCACGTATCCGAAGGAGTTGCTGTCCTCCCCCGCGCACACCGCGCGCGCGTCGTTCGATGTGCGCCCGGGCGGCCCCGCGCTGCCCCGGGAGCGGCAGGACGACGCCCCGGCCGCCTCGGTGCTGCCGCGCGGCGCCGACCGCTGGACCCGCGCGCTGGACGGCCTGGTGGCCCGGCACGACCTCACCCTCGGCTTCGCCGCGCTCGCCGTGCTGCTCGCGGTCGGCCTCGGCGCGCTGCACGCGCTCGCGCCGGGCCACGGCAAGACCCTGATGGCCGCGACGGCCGCGGCACGCGGGGGCCGGGCCCGGCCGCGGGACGTCCTGCCGCTCGCCGCGTCGGTGACGGTCACCCACACCCTCGGCGTCGTCGCCCTGGGCCTGCTGGTCACGGCCGGTTCGGCGGCGGCGCCCTCGGTGATCACCTGGCTGGGCCTGGCGAGCGGCGCGTTCGTCACCGCGGCGGGCCTCACACTCGTACGCCGGGCCTGGCACAACCGACACGGACACGGACACGGGCACGAGCACAGCCACGGACACGAGGACAGCCACGAACCCACCCACACCCACACCCACACCCACGGTCACGAACACGCGCACGGTCACGAACACGCGCACGGAAACGGGCCCCCGCACACCCACCCCACCGCCCCCACCCTCCGCGGCACCCTGCTGCTCGGCTTCGCGGGCGGGCTCGTGCCCTCGCCGTCCGCCGTCGTCGTGCTGGTCGGCGCCGCCGCCCTGGGCCAGGCCTGGTTCGGGCTGCTGCTCGTCGTGGCGTACGGCGTCGGGCTCGCCCTGACGCTGACCGCGGCCGGCTTCGCCGTCGTCCGGCTCGGCGGCGGGGTGACCCGGCTGCTGGACCGCCGCCCCCGACGGACCGGCGGCGCGGCGGTGGCGTTGGTACGCCGGGCGGTGCCGCTGGGCTCGGCCTGCGTGGTCCTGGTCCTCGGCGCCGGACTGGTGCTCAGGGGGGCGGCAACCGCCCTCGGCTGAGCTACTTTGAACGGGCGTGGCAGGCGCACTCGACGCGACGGGGGGACGCCCGTGTCCGACGGAGAACCGGGCCCTGAGCGGGTGGTCGCGGGACGCTACCGGCTGTTGTCGCCGCTCGGCGAGGGCGGCATGGGAACGGTGTGGCGGGCCCGTGACGAGGTGCTGCGGCGCGAGGTCGCCGTCAAGGAGGTGCGCGCCCCCGACGGGCTGCCGGCGCCCGAGCGGGAGCGGATGTACGCGCGGCTGGAGCGGGAGGCGTGGGCGGCGGCCCGGGTCGCGCACCGCAATGTGGTCACGGTGTACGACGTGGCCGTGGCGGACGGCCGGCCGTGGATCGTGATGGAGCTGGTCCGCGGCATCACCCTCGCCGATCTGCTGGACGCCGAGGGCCCGCTGCCGCCGCGCCGGGCGGCGGGGATCGGCGCCGAGGTGCTGTCCGCGCTGCGGGCCGCGCACGCGGCCGGGGTGCTGCACCGGGACGTCAAGCCGGGCAACGTGCTGATGGGGAACGACGGCCGGGTGGTCCTCACGGACTTCGGCATCGCCCGGGTCGAGGGCAGCTCCGCGCTGACCATGACCGGCGAGGTGATCGGCTCGCCGGAGTTCCTGGCCCCCGAGCGCGCGCTGGGCCGGGACCCCGGTCCCGAGTCCGACCTGTGGTCCCTCGGCGTGCTGCTGTACGCGGCGGTGGAAGGCGCCACGCCGTTCCGCCAGGAGACCCCGCTGAGCACACTGCGGGCGGTCGTCGACGACGCGTTGCCGCCGCCGCGCCGGGCGGGTCCGCTGGCGCCGGTGGTCGAGGGGCTGCTGCGCAAGGACCCGGCGGAGCGGATCACCGCCGGGCGGGCCGAGGACGGCCTGCGGGCGATCGCCGCGGGCGACAACCCGCCGGTGGCCGGAACACCGTACCCCCCGACGCTCGCCGCCCTGGCGGACCCCGGCCCGCCGCAGCCGACGACGACGGCCGCGCCGGTCACCGCCCCGCCCCCTCCCGCAGCCCCGCGCCGCGACCGCCGTACGGTCGTCGTCCTCGTCGCCGGCGTCCTCGCCCTCGCGCTGGCGCTCGCGGGGCTGACCTACGCCCTGCTCGACCGGGGCGACGACGATACGGATACGAAGGGCGGCCGGGCGACGACGAGCGGGGCGGCGAGCGGGAGCGACGGCGGCGGTCCGCGACGGAGTACGGGCGGGAGCAAGGACACTCCGAGCCACAGCGGTCGTACGACGTCGGCGGCGCCGCCCGCGCAGTCGGTGAAGGTGACGATCTCCGGCGCCCGTCCGTACACCGGGCAATGCACGGCGGGCCGTCATGACCTCGACATCGAGCTGGACGTCACGGTGAAGCGGGTGCCCACGAAGGTGGAGTACCGCTGGAACACCTGGGACGGCCCGGTCTCGGACTGGCGCACGAAGCCGTTCGGCACCGGCGGAAGGGGTGTGCTGTGGAAGGACTCCGTCAGCGTCCGCGGCAAGGAGTCCGACGGCAGCATCTGGGCCGAGGTCCGCTCTCCCGCGCGTGCCACCTCCAACTCCCTTCCCCTCTCCGTGAAGTGCGTCGATCACACTCCGTCCACCAGCGACTCGCCCTCGCCCTCGTCCTCGTCCCCCTCCTCGGACGGCTGAGGGCCCGCCCTCGTCCTCCTCGGACGGCTGAGGGCCCGCCCGCGTGGATCGCGGACGGGCCCCCGGTGTGGCGAACCGGTCGTTCAGGCGAGGCTGTTCAGGACGGGCAGGTAGCCGCCGGACTGTCCGGCGGCGGTCGGGTGGTACGACTCGCCGATGTTGAGCAGGCTCAGGCTGTGCAGCCAGGCCGAGCCGGAGCACAGTTCGTGGCCGGTGAAGGTGGTGCGGACGTCGCCGAAGGCGAAGCCGTGGTCGGCGGCGCGCTTGGCGAGGGCGGCGTCCAGGTGGTCGGCCGCGTCGTTGATCGCGGCGCGCTTGGTCCCGGAGAGGCCGAGGCAGGTGGTGCCGAGCTGGTAGAAGCGCGGGTAGCCGAGGACCACCACGCGGGCGGCGGGGGCCTTGGCGGTGATCGCGGAGTAGACGGTGTCGAGCCGGCCCGGGAGCGAGGAGTCGACGTACGCCTTGGCGGTGTCGATCCGGGCGAGGCAGTCGGCGTCGGACTGGAGCACACAGGTCGTCATGACGTCGGAGAAGCCGGCGTCGTTGCCGCCGACGCTGATCGAGACGAGGTCGGTGGCCGAGGTGAGGGTGGCGAGCTGGCCGGACATGACGTCGCTGGTGGTGGCGCCGGAGCAGGCCAGGAAGCTGAACGAGGAGACCGAGTGGGCGGCCTGCCACAGGTAGGGGTAGGCCTTGGTGCTGCGCTTGCAGTCGCCGCTGGAGCTCAGATAGCTGCCCGAGCCGACGCCGGAGGAGTAGGAGTCGCCGAGGGCCACGTAGTCGGTGCCGGCCGCGACCGAGGACGCCTGCGCCGTGGCCACCCCGGTGAGGGTGAGGCCGACGGCGAGGAGGAGTGAGGTCACGTATGCCGCGATTCGGGAACGTCTCATGGAACCTCCCTTTAGCAGGATCTCTGCCACGACCGTGGTAGCAGCTACGCGTGTTGACAGGAAGTGCTCATGCCAAAATTGTTGACGACTGTTCAACAGCGGTAAGGCGCCGGTCACCTGCGCGTAGGCGTCCGCGCGGGGGCCGCCGGGGCGGTTCACCGGTACAGGTGACCGCGTGTCGTCGCCCCAGTTGACGTCCAGTCAGGCGGACGACCGGGCACGGGCCGGGAGAAACCCGGTGCGCGGGCCGCGTTCCTGACGGATCATGGCGACATGTCCGCGAACCCGTCCGAGAAGCCGCGGCCGCACGCCCGGCAGCCGCACGACAACACGTCCGCGACCCCGTACGAGAACCCGTACGACGTCCTGCCGGTCCGGCTCAACGTCGACGACTCCGACTCCCCGTCCGACGTCGTCGACGCGCTGTTCCTCGGCCGTTTCGCGACGGGCGAGCAGCCCTGCGCCCACGCGGCCACCATCGACCGGGTGCGGTCGGGCGCGTCCCTGCTGCCGCCGGGCGCGCGCGTACTGCGCACGGCACGCGACGACGACCGCAGCGCGACGCTCGCCGAGGGCGACGGCTGGACGCTGCTGATCTCCCGCTGGAACCGCGGCGCCGACGTCACGGTCACCGCGACCACCGCCGAGCTGGCGGAGGAGGTGCTGGCCCAGTCGACGGACGGCGCGGCCGACGAGCCGGAGCCGCAGCCGGAGGACGTCACGATGGGGTTCTGGCACCTGTCCCCGCGACGCGGCCCGCACCGCACCACACGGCGCATCTCGGCGGGTACGTGGGAGGAGACGCGGGGCAACTACACCGCGCCGGTGGCCGAGGCGATGGACGGTCTGATGAAGACGACCCCCGAGGACATCGCGGGCCGGCTGCTCCTGCTGCACGGCCCGCCGGGCACGGGCAAGACCTCCGCGCTGCGCACGCTGGCCCGCTCGTGGCGGGACTGGTGCCAGGTGGACTGCGTGCTGGACCCCGAGCGGCTGTTCGGTGACGTCGGCTATCTGATGGACATCGCGATCGGCGAGGAGGACGCGGGCGGCAAGGGGAGGTGGCGGCTGCTGCTCCTGGAGGACTGCGACGAGCTGATCCGCGGCGAGGCGCGGCACATGGCGGGCCAGGCGCTGTCCCGGCTGCTGAACCTGACGGACGGGCTGCTGGGCCAGGGCCGCAACGTGCTGGTGGGCGTGACGACCAACGAGGACCTGGAACGCCTCCATCCGGCCGTCGTCCGCCCCGGCCGCTGCCTGGCCCGCATCGAGGTGGGCCCCCTGACCCGCCCCGAGGCCCTCACCTGGTTGGGCCCCGACTTCCCCGACCGCGAAGCCGCCGTCCCCCGGGACGGCGCCACCCTCGCCGAGCTCTACGCCCTCCACCGGGGCACGACCCCGACATCGGTCCCGGACCAACGGGACAGGGAATCGGGCCTGTATCTGTAACCGCCCGGCGGGTGGTGCCCCTGATGGCGCCCCTGGGGGTGCCCCGGACGGGTACCGCCGGGGGCGCGGGGAACCGCGCGACAAGCCACGCCGCACGCGCACCCGCACCCGTATCCGCACCCGCACCCGCGCCCGCCGGTGAACCCGCCCACCCGAGCTCTCCCGCGCTCCTCCCCGCACACACCCCCCGGTGCTTACATGTCCGTATGCCCCTTTTCGTCGGCACCTCCGGCTGGCAGTACAAGGACTGGCGAGACGTCCTCTATCCCCCCACCCTCCCCACCACCCGCTGGCTGGAGGAATACGCCACCCACTTCACCACCGTAGAGATCAACAACGCCTTCTACCGCCTCCCCACCCGCGAGACATTCGAACGCTGGCGCACCCGCACCCCGCCCGACTTCGTCGTCGCCGTCAAGGCCAGCCGCTTCCTCACCCACATCAAACGCCTCCGCGACCCCGAGGAACCCGTACACCGTCTGATGACCCACGCCGCCGGCCTCGGCGACCGCCTGGGCCCGGTGCTGCTCCAGCTGCCCCCCACCCTCCGCGCCGACCCCGCCCTCCTCGACGCCTGCCTGGCCCGCTTCCCCGCCGGCACCCGCGTCGCCGTCGAACCCCGCCACGAGTCCTGGTGGACCCCGGCGGTCCACGAGGTCCTCACCGCGCACGCCGCCGCACTGTGCTGGGCGGACGTCCTCTCCCGCCCGGTCACCCCGCTGTGGCGCACCGCCGACTGGGGGTACGTCCGCTTCCACTCGGGCCGCGCCCGCCGCCGGCCGCACTACGGCCGGCAGTCCCTGTCGAGCTGGGTGCGCCGCATCGCGGAGGCGTGGCCGGGCGAGTCGGACGTGTACGCGTACTTCAACAACGACCCGGAGGGCGCGGCGGTCCTGGACGCGATGCTGTTCGCCCGGACCGCGCGGGCGGCGGGCCGGACGGTGACCCGCACCCCCCACCACCTGCCCCCGATGCGCCCCCGCCCCCCACGCTGAACCGAACGACCGTGCCGGCTCCCGCGCGGCGGCTCGCGGGGCCCTTACCCCCCGTACACCGCCCTCAGGGCATTCCGGACGGCGGCCAGCGCATCGTCCTCCCCCAGCCCCAGCCGCCGCACCCGCTCCGCGTACTCCCGCGCGGCCGTCGCGGCGGTCCGCTCCGCGGCGGAGCCGGCGGCGGCGACGTACGTCCCGTTCCGCCCCCGCGTCTCGATCACGCCGTCGGCCTCCAGCGCCCGGTAGGCCTTGGCGACGGTGTTCGCGGCGAGGCCCAGCGTCCCGGCGAGCCCGCGGACGGTCGGCAGCCGGTAGCCCACCGGCAACGCCCCCGACCGCGCCTGCTCGGCGATCCGGGCGCGCACCTGCTCGTAGGGCGCGCCGCCCTCCGTACTGTCGATGATGTCGATCTCCAGACTCACGTCCCGATTCTCGCGCAGCGCGGGAAATATTCGAAGGCGTCCGCGCCCCCGCTCCCCGTACCGTTCCGCGACATGACCCCGACCGTGACCGTGCACGCCCTGCGCCCCGACGCCGCCGCCGACTGCGCGGCCTTCGCCCGCATCCGCGACGAGGCGCTGCCCTTCGTCCTGCTGACCGGTGAGGCCATCGCCTACAACCTGCGCCACGCGCATCCGGACTCCCACTATCAGCCGCTGCTGGCGAGGGTGGACGGCGAGGCGGTGGGCTCGGCCCAGGTCGGTGTGGTGCACGACAGTCCGCAGCCGGGACTGGCGTATCTCAACATCTACGTACGCCCGGACGGCGAGGGCCGGGGCGCGGGTTCGGCGCTGGTGCGGGCCGCCGAGGAGCGGCTGCGGGGCCTGGGGGTGACGGAGGTGTACTCCTGGGTGCTGGACGCCCCGGCGAACCGCGCGTTCGCCGAGCGGCGCGGCTACCGGGCGAGCCGCTCGGCGCACTTCCTCCGTCTGGACCTGACGGACGGCTCCCTGCCGCCGTTGCAGCCCCCGCCGCCCGGCGTGGAGATCCTGCCCGGCACGGCGTTCGCCGCCGACCCGCGCCCGCTGTTCGCGCTCGACGCGGAGACGCTGGCGGACGAGCCGAGCGACGTGGACTACGAGCTGACGGACTACGAGGACTGGCTGAAGGGCACCTGGCACCACCCGCTGACCAGCCACGAGCTGACCTCGGTGGCGGTCGTCGACGGCCGCCCGGCGGCGTTCACCATGGCCCGTACGAACGGCGGCACCCGTTACGGCACGGTCATGACGGGCACGGCCCGCGCGTACCGGGGCCGGGGCCTGGCCAAGCTCGCCAAGAACGACTCCCTGCACCGGGCCCGCGCGGCCGGCCTCACCGAGGCCCTGACGGGCAACGACGACGGCAACGGGCCGATGCTGGCGATCAACAAGTGGTTCGGCTACGAGATCTGCGCGACGGAGGTGCGCCATGTCCGCACCCTCGCCTGACCGTGCCGCGCGCACGGTCGAGGTCGTGCTCCGCAAGGCGGGCCGCACGAAGATCCGCTACCCCGCGGAGCTCCTCGCCGACGACGGCCGCCGGATCACCGTACGGGCCTCCTGGTCGAACCCCGGGGTACGCGACTTCGGCTTCGTCCGCTTCGCGCCGGGCGACGTCCTCACCGAGCACTACTGGCGCGACCGCTGGTACGCGGTCAAGGAGGTCCGCGACGCCACCGGCACCCTGAAGGGCTGGTACTGCGACATCACCCGCCCCGCCGCCCTGACCGGCACGGAACTCGTCTCGGAGGACCTGGAGCTGGACCTGTGGCGCTCGGCCGACGGCACGACGGTCCTCCGCCTGGACGAGGACGAATTCGAACAGAGCGGCCTTGCCCGCACCGACCCGGCGGCGGCCGGGGCCGCGCTCCAGGCCCTGGACTCCCTGGAGGCGCTGGCCCTGAGCCCCGCCTTCCCCGACCTCCTCAGCTGACCCCCACCACCGCGTACCGCTCGTCCGTCACCTCCCGCCCCCACAGCCGGGAGTCGCCCGACAGCCGCTCCACCGCCACCTCCGCGACGAGGGGCGCGAGCAGCCCGGTGACCCGCTCCGCCGGTATGCCGACCGGGCTCACCGTGCCCCACACCCCCTCGACCAGCACCAGCCGGCCGCCGGGCCGCAGCAGACCGTGCCAGCGCCGCAGGGCGTCCGCCGGGTCGGGCAGGGTCCACAGCACATGGCGGACGAGCACCACGTCGAAGCGCCGCTCCCCCACGGGCGGCGCCGCCGCGTCCCCGGCCAGGAACTCCGCGTCGCGGCCCGCGAGCTTGGCCCGGGCCCGGTCGAGCATGGCCGGCGAGAGATCGACGCCGGTGACGCGATGCCCCGCCTCGGCGGCGAGCAGCGACAGACTGCCCGTACCGCAGCCGAGGTCGAGCAGGTCACCGGGATCGCCGGGCAGCCAGCGGCGCATCCGTTCGGCCCAGGCGGCGCGTACCCGCGGATCGCCGAGCCCGTGATCCGGCTCGTCGTCGAAGGCGGCGGCCAACGCGTCCCAGTCGTCACCGGTGGCAGGTCCGTTCTCACTGTGGGTGCTCATGGGGTCAGCGTGGCAGGTGCCACTGACAGCCCAATCGTGACAAGCGCCACTGACATCGAGGGTGGGATGGGCCAGGCTCCGGGTAGAGGTCTAGCCCCGTGGGAACGCGGGACCTGGTGATCTCGCTAGGAGGCAGCCATGCGCCGGACAACCGTGCAGAAGCCGCTGAGGAAGTCGGCCTCCCGCCGCGTGCGGGAGGAATCCGAAGAGCGCCCCACCGAACGCCCCGAGATCCGCAAGGACATCCACCGCACCTGGTGGCCAGACGGCTGACAGCGCCCCCGTAGGGGCGCGGAACGTATCCATGTGCGGCTACCGCCGCAGAGGCGCGAGCGATCGCGAGGGCGACGGGGGCGAAAAAACGCCTCCCACCCCCTCTCCCTGAGCCCAGCCTGAGCACTCCCTTAACGCGAGCATAAGGATCCCCCTCCCCCGCCTCGAACAGCGGCTTCCCCCGTCCTCCGCGGCTAACTTGCTGACCGCACCCGCCGCCCAGGACCCCGAGGAGCCCCCCATGCCCGCCCCCAGCCGCCGCCCCCGCCGCCGCGTCACCACCACCCTCGCCCTCCTCACCGGCACCCCCCTCGCCCTGACCGCCCTCACCGCCACCCCCGCCGCCGCCCACGGCACGATGGGCGACCCGGTCAGCCGGGTGGCCCAGTGCTACGCCGAGGGCCCGGAGTCCCCGAAGTCCGCCGCGTGCAAGGCGGCGGTCGCCACCGGCGGCACCCAGGCGCTCTACGACTGGAACGGCATCCGCATCGGCGACGCCGCCGGCCGGCACCAGACGCTCATCCCCGACGGCAAGCTGTGCAGCGCCGACAACGACGAGTTCAAGGGCCTGGACCTGGCCCGCGCCGACTGGCCCACCACCTCCGTCAAGAGCGGCGCGTACACCTTCAAGTACCGCGTCACCGCCCCCCACAAGGGCACCTTCAAGGTCTACGTCACCAAGTCCGGCTACGACCCCGCGGGGCCCCTCGCCTGGAAGGACCTGGACCTCGACCACCCGGTCGCGACCGCCACCGACCCGGCCCCGGTCAACGGCTTCTACACCTTCTCCGGCACCCTCCCCCAGCGCTCCGGCAAGCACCTGCTCTACGCGATCTGGCAGCGCTCGGACAGCCCGGAGGCGTTCTACTCCTGCTCCGACGTCGACTTCGGCGGCAGCGGAACCGCGAACAGCGACGGCAACGACGACAGCGGCTCGGCCGACGCGGCCCCCGCCCCGGCCGCCTCCGCCCCCACCGACCAGCAGATAGCGGCCGGCACCGACAAGTCGACAATCGAGCACCACGGCCACGGCGACCAGGACGCCGACACCTCCGCGGCGCCCCGCCCCGCCGACGCCACGTCGGACGGCGCCACCGCCACCGGTACCACGACGGGCGGCGACACCACCGCCGAGGACACCTCGGCCAACCGGCCGAAGGCCGACGGCGCCACCGGGAACCTCGCCGAGACCGGCGCCGACGGGCACACCACGTACGTCGCGATCGGCGGCGCCGCCGCCCTCGCGCTCGGGGCGGCGGCCCTGTTCGCCTCGGTCCGCCGCCGCGCGACCCACGCGGGCCGCCACGGCCGCTGACCGAGGCACCCGGAACCAGGCACCTGCCGACGACACACCCACCAGCGGGGTCCGCCCGGCGGCTCAGGCCGGGCGGACCCCGCCCGCGGTTCCGGGCCCGGCGGCCCGCCGGCCCTCTCCGCACCCGCCCCCGGATGTCACGGACGTCACCACGTGGGCCGCACCGGCCCCCGCGGTGCCACCGTCAGCAACGCGCCCCGCAGTGCCCGCGCCCCCTGCTCCCCCAGCCGCTCGGCCCACGGCCGCACCGCCTCCGCCGCCGCCTCCTCCGCGGCCCGCGCGCAGGCCCAGCCGCGTCCGGTCATCACCACGAGCCGCGCCCGCGCGTCGTCCGGATGCGGCCGGCGTTCGACGTACCCCTTGCGCACCAGCTCGTCGACGAGCTGGCTGGCGGCCTGCTTGGTGACCCCGAGGTGCAGTGCGAGGTCGGTGACCGTCGCCCCGTCCGGAGCGAGCCGGGTGAACGCGAACCCGTGGGCGGGCCGCAGCCCCTCGAAGCCGCGGGCGAGCACGCCCTCGTGGATGCGCTGGGTGAGTTCACCGGCGGCGGCGAGCAGGGCGGCGGACAGGGCCAGGGCCTCGGGGTTCTCCACGGAGGCATTAGAACACCCTTGACGAATTGGTCAAGCTGCTTGACCATGGAGAGGGCAAATGGTCAAGCAACTTGACCAAGTAGCCACCCGCCCCCCAGTCCGCCCTCTCCACCGGAGGCTCCCATGCCCGTCGTCCGTTCGTCCGAGGCCGTGGTCCACGAGGTCCACGGCGCCCGTTTCGTCTCGTACGCCACCCCACGCACCGGCAGCAAGGAGCTGTGCGCCTGGCGGGTCGAGATTCCCGCCGGGGCGGCGGCGCCCGCGCACACCGTCAGCCGGGAGGAGGTCTTCCACCTGCTCGACGGCGAGCTGCTGATCACCCTCGACGGGCGGACCGAGCGGGCCGTCGCGGGCGACGCCGTGGTCGTCAACCCGGGTACGACCCTCGGCATCGAGAACCCCACCGGCCGCACCGCCGTCTCCTGGGTCACCACCTCCACCGGCCTGGAGGCGGAGCTCGCCGACGGCACCCGCCTCACCCCGCCCTGGGCCAACTAGTTCACGGAGGCGGGCCGTACCGGCGCCACCAAGGTCTGGGCCGACGGCGGTCACCCGCTTCGGCCACCCCCGTCAGGAGCGCGGGGAACCGCGCGAGCCCCCCACGCACCCGCACTCGAACACGCTCCCGAACCACCCCTGAACCACCCCCGAACCCCCTTTCCCGCAGGTGAGGCCCTGCCTGCGGGTTTCGTACGGACGTTCGAAGGTGGGGGTAGGGTGGGGTAGGGAACGAATGTTCGAGTAAGGCGCGGAGAACGCGCCCGCGGGAGGTGTGGTGTCGTGCCGGCGTTCACGCATCTGCGCACCGCCTCCGGGTTCTCCCTGCGCTACGGCGCCTCGCACCCCGAACGGCTGGCCGAGCAGGCCGGCGAGCGCGGGATGGACGCCCTCGCGCTGACCGATCGGGACACCCTCGCCGGCGCCGTCCGGTTCACCCGCGCGTGCGCCAAGGCCGGGGTCCGCCCGCTGTACGGCGTGGACCTGGCCGTCGCCCCGTACGGCCCCGCCCCGAAGGGGCGCCGCCGCACCCCCGTCCGCGGCGGCGCCTTCGTGGACGAGTCCGCCCCGCGCGTCACCTTCCTCGCCCGGGACGGCGCCCCCGGCTGGGCCGATCTATGCAGAATCGTTTCGGCGGCCCATGCCGGCCGTACCCCCGGCGACGGCCCCCCGCTGCTGCCGCAGGACGCCAACCACGGCGACGGCCTCACCGTCCTCCTCGGCCCCGACTCCGACGTCGGCCGCGCCCTCGCCGCCGGCCGCCCCGACCGCGCCGCCCGGCTGCTCGCGCCCTGGCGCGAGACGTACGGCGCCGCCCTGCGCCTGGAGGCCGTCTGGCACGGCCGCACCGGCACCGGACCCGGCTCCCTGCGCCTGGCCGCCCGTACCGTCGGCTTCGCCGCCGAGCAGGGTGTGCGGCCCGTGCTCAGCAACGCCGTGCGCTACGCCGACCCCGGCCTCGGCCCGGTCGCCGACGTCCTGGACGCCGCCCGCCGTCTGGTCCCCGTCGATCCCACCAAGGAGCTGGACTCCGGCGAGGCCTGGCTGAAGGACACCGCCGCCATGGCCCACGCCGCCGAGCGGATCGTGGAGGCGGCCGGCTTCCGCCCCGGGACCGCCCGCCATCTGCTGGAGCAGACCCGGGCCACGGCCGCCGAGTGCGTGGTCGACCCCGAGGACGACCTCGGCATCGGCACCGTCCACTTCCCCGAGCCCCACCTCGTCGGCGCCGACCGCCGCACCGCCCAGCGCACCCTCGCCTCCCGGGCGGCGGCCGGCATGGTCCGGCTCGGGCTCACCGGGCGGCGCGCGTACTGGGAGCGGATGCACCGGGAGCTGGACATCATCGCCCACCACGACTTCGCCTCATACTTCCTCACCGTCGCCCAGGTCGTGGACGACGTGCGCGGCATGGGCATCCGGGTCGCCGCGCGCGGCTCCGGCGCCGGCTCCCTCGTCAACCACCTCCTCGGCATCGCGCACGCCGACCCCGTCGAGCACGGGCTGCTGATGGAGCGCTTCCTGTCCAAGCGGCGCCCGGTGCTGCCCGACATCGACATCGACGTGGAGTCCGCGCGCCGGATCGAGGTCTACCGCGCGATCATCGACCGGTTCGGCGCCGAGCGGGTCGCCACCGTCGCGATGCCGGAGACGTACCGGGTGCGGCACGCGATCCGGGACGTGGGCGCGGCGCTGTCCATGGACCCCGCCGAGATCGACCGGATCGCCAAGTCCTTCCCGCACATCCGCGCCCGTGACGCCCGCGCGGCCCTAGACGAGCTGCCCGAGCTGCGCGCGCTCGCGGGTGAGCGGGAGCGGTACGGCAGGCTCTGGGAGCTGGTCGAGGCCCTCGACGCGCTGCCGCGCGGGGTCGCCATGCACCCGTGCGGGGTGCTGCTCTCCGACGCCTCCCTGCGCGGCCGTACGCCGGTCGTGCCGACCAGCGGCGAGGGGCTGCCGATGTCCCAGTTCGACAAGGACGACGTGGAGGAGCTGGGGCTGCTCAAACTGGACGTGCTCGGGGTGCGGATGCAGTCGGCGATGGCGCACGCGGTCGCCGAGGTCGAACGCACCAGCGGCGACCGGATCGACCTGGACGCGGTGGAGCCGGGCGATCCGGCGACGTACCGGCTGATCCGGTCCGCCGAGACGCTCGGCTGCTTCCAGATCGAGTCGCCCGGCCAGCGCGACCTGGTCGGCCGGCTCCAGCCGGCCACCTTCCACGACCTGGTCGTCGACATCTCGCTCTTCCGGCCAGGACCGGTCGCCGCCGACATGGTGCGGCCGTTCATCGAGGCCCGGCACGGCCGGGCCCCGATCCGCTACCCCCACCCCGACCTGGAGGAACCGCTGAAGGAGACGTACGGCGTCGTCGTCTTCCACGAGCAGATCATCCACATCGTGCACACCCTGACCGGCTGCGGACTCGACGAGGCCGACCGGGTGCGGCGCGGGCTCTCCGACCCCGACTCGCAGGGCCGCATCCGGGTCTGGTTCGCGCAGCAGGCGACCGCGCGCGGGTACGACGCGGAGACGATCGCGCGCACCTGGGAGATCGTCGAGGCGTTCGGCAGTTACGGCTTCTGCAAGGCGCACGCGGTGGCCTTCGCCGTCCCCACGTACCAGTCGGCGTGGCTCAAGGCGCACCACCCGGCCGCCTTCTACGCCGGGCTGCTCACGCACGACCCCGGGATGTATCCCAAGCGGCTGCTGCTCGCGGACGCGCGGCGGCGGGGTGTGCCGGTGCTGCCGCTGGACGTGAACCGGTCGGGGGTCACCCACCGTATCGAACTGGTGTCCGAGGACGAGGGGCGTGCGGGCGCCTGGGGGCTGCGGCTCGCCCTCTCCGACGTACACGGCATCAGCGAGGCCGAGGCCGAACGGATCGCCGCCGGACAGCCCTACGCCTCCCTGCTCGACTTCTGGGAACGCGCCCGGCCCAGCAGACCGATCGCCGGACGGCTCGCGCAGGTCGGCGCGCTGGACGCGTTCGGCGCCAACCGGCGCGACCTGCAACTGCACCTGACCGAACTGCACCGGGGCGCCCGCGGCGGGGGCGGCGGACAGCTCCCGCTGGCCGGGGGCCGGCGCACCGCCTCCGCCGGGCTGCCCGACCTGTCGGACGAGGAACGGCTCAGCGCCGAACTGGGCGTCCTCTCCATGGACGCCTCGCGCCATCTGATGGACGACCACCGCGCCTTCCTCGACGAGCTGCGCGTGCTGTCCGCACGACGGCTGCGCGACGCCCGGCACGGCGAGACGGTGCTGGTCGCGGGCGCCAAGGCGGCCACCCAGACCCCGCCGATCCGCTCCGGCCGCCGGGTCATCTTCACCACCCTCGACGACGGCACCGGCCTGGTCGACCTGGCCTTCTTCGACGACTCCCACGACACCTGCGCCCACACCGTCTTCCACTCCTGGCTGCTGCTGGTGCGCGGCGTCGTCCAGCGGCGCGGCCCGCGCAGCCTGAGCGTGGTGGGCGCGGCGGCCTGGAACCTCGCGGAACTGCTGGAGATACGCCGGCGGGAGGGGCTCAAGGGGGTGGCGGCCCGGCTGGCGGAGACGGGGACGGAGACCGCGGGCGCCGGCCGCGAGGACGGCGGCCCCGGTTCCGGCGGCCGGGTCCGGGCCGGGGCGGTCGCCGGGTCCGACGGGCTGCCGCGCCCGGCCGGCTCCGCCGCGCCGGACCCGATGGAACGCCGGCGGCGGGAACTGGAGCGGGCCGAGGAGACCGAGGGGGAACAGGACGGGGACGACGACCGGGGCGACGGCCGGGGGCGGCGCATCCGGATGCCCACGGGGTACGAGATGCACCCCTGGGCCGATCTGCGCCCCGCGGGCGAGGGCCCGCCGGGCGGAAGGAAACTGTGGCACCAGAGCCCGGGGAGTGCGGGATGACCATCCTCTGCGTACGTTTCCAGCTGCCGCCGGTGTACGAGGCGGCCCTGCCGGGGCTGCTCGGGCTGCTGGAGGAGTTCACGCCCGTCGTCGAGGCGCTGCCGCCGGACACGGCGCTCGCCGATCTGCGCGGCGCCGAGCGCTACTTCGGCCGGGACGCCGTCGAACTGGCCCGGCTGATCCGGGTACGGTCGCTCGCCCACCACGGGATCGACTGCGCGGTCGGCGCCGGGCCCGGGCCGATGCTGGCCCGCATGGCGCTGCGGGAGGCGGCGCCGGGCGCCGTCGTCGCCGTACCGGACACCGCGGCCGGCGTGACGGAGTTCCTGGCCGGACGGCCGGTACGGGCGCTGCCCGGCGTCGGCGGCGCCACCGCCCGCACGCTGTGCGAGTACGGGCTCGACACGGTGGGCAGGGTCGCCGCCGCGCCCCCGGCCACGCTCCAGCGGCTCGTCGGCGCCAAGGCCGGCCGTGAGCTGTACGAGCGGGCGAACGGCGTGGACCGCGGCCAGGTCGTCCCGAACGCGGTCGCGCGCTCCCTCGCCACCGAACGCTCCTTCGACCTGGACGAGCTCGACCCCGGCCGGCACCGGCGCGCGCTGCTCTCGGCGGCGGAGGAACTGGGCGTCCGGCTGCGCGCCACCGCACACGTGTGCGGAACGCTGACCCTCACCGTGCGCTACGCCGACCGCTCCGCGACCGTCCGCAGCCGGGCGCTGGCGGAGCCGACCGCGCACTCGGCGGCGCTCACCCGGACCGCCTACCGCCTGTACGAGGCGCTCGGCCTGCAACGCGCCCGGGTCCGCGGCCTCGCGCTGCGCGCCGAGGGGCTGACCCCCGCCGAGCGGGCCGCGCACCAGCTCACCTTCGATCCGGTGGACGAGAAGGTCCGCCGCATCGAGGAGGTCGCGGACCGGGTCCGGGCGAAGTTCGGCCCCGGAGCGATCGGACCGGGCTCACTGGCGGCGTGACGCCCCACGGCAGGCTCCTCCGGCCGGTTCCTCTCCGAGAACGCCGACGAGCGCACCGACCAGTACGGCGGCGCGGTCACCCACCGCATCCGCTCCGCCGTCGAGGTCGAGGTCGAGGTCGCCCCGGCGGTGGCCGACGAGATCGGCGCCGACCGTGCGGGCCCGACCGTGCGGGCCCGACAGGGCGAGCCGATCAAAGTGGTGGGGGCAGGAGCGCCAGGCCGCTCTCGCGGAGGTGCGCATAACCTGGTGGGTGGCGTGGTCTGCCGGCCCGCGACGAGTAGGCTGATCGTTCGCCAATCGGATCGGGGAGGTCGGCGTGGACTATGGCGACAAGCTCTTCTGGCTCTCGGTCGTGATTCAACG
This sequence comes from Streptomyces sp. NRRL F-6676, assembly GCF_000725625.1. Classification (GTDB taxonomy): domain Bacteria; phylum Actinomycetota; class Actinomycetes; order Streptomycetales; family Streptomycetaceae; genus Streptomyces. The sequence continues at coordinate 52,327 of NZ_JOHS01000060.1, read as the reverse complement.
CAAGTACGCGCAGATCTGCGCCGGGTTCGATCTGACCCCCTCGCAGGCCACGCTGCTCTGCGCGGTCAGGAACGAGCCGCGGCAGATGGCCGACCTCGCCGCGTCGCTGGGCATGACCAAGAACGCGTTGAGTCAGCTGGTCGATCGCACCGCGCGGCGCGAGCTGGTCGGCCGGGCAAGCTCGGCGCAGGACCGGCGGGTCGTCATGCTCAGTGCGACGCCCACGGGGAAGGTGCTCGCCGAGGCCATCTACGCCGAGATCGCCAAGCGCCTGCCCGAGATCGCGAGGAACCTCGACGCCGACGACCAGCGCGACTTCGAGCGCGTGGCCACCGCCATCGTGGACACCTCGGACCTCTCCGTGCCCACCTCCAACCAACCCGTCACCCCGTGAGGTGCCGCCGCCGCACCCGCACCTTGACACAGTTCATGGCGTGAACTAGTTTCGTTCACGCCATGAACTACTGAAGGGTGGCAGCGATGAGCACACAGACGACCGGCACGATCGCGGTCTTCGGCGCGACGGGGCAACAGGGCGGGGCGGTGGTCGACGCGCTGCTGGACCACAAGGCGCGGGTGCGGGCCCTGGTCCGCAACCCGCAGTCCGACCGGGCTCAGGCGCTGGCCGCCCGCGGCGTCGAACTGGCGGCCGTCCGGGCCGACGACCCGGCGTCGCTGGCCGCCGCGCTGGCGACGGTCGAGGGGTTCTACTTCATGACCCCGGAGGCGAACAGCCTCGAAGAGGTCGAGGCGGAGATCCGCATCGGTACCGCGCTCGTCGACGCGGCGGTCGAGGCCGACGTCCCGCACGTCGTGTTCAACTCGGTCTTCGGAGCGGACCGGGAGTCGGGTGTGCCGCACCACGACTCGAAGCACTCGATCGAGGAGTACCTGAGGAAGTCCGGCCTCAGGGCCTCGATGGTTCGTGCGACCGCCTTCATGGAGAACTTCGCGAGCGTGATGGCACCGAGCCTGGAGCATGGGGAGATCGTGCTGAGGCTGCCGCTGCCGGAGGACGTCCCCCTGAAGATGATCTCGGTCAGGGACATCGGCCGGGTCGCCGCCGCGCTCCTGCTCGGCACCGCGGAGGCGCCCGGCGGAGCCGTCGAGCTCGTCGGCGACGAGCTGACGGGCCCCCAGATGGCCGCGGCGTTCGGCGCGCGCGCCGGGCTCCCGGCACGGTACGAGGCCGTCCCGTTGAGCGTGCTTCCCACCGAGCTCGACAGGGTGATGTTCCGCGAGTTCGCGAAGGCCGCGGAACACCCCGCGGACCCTTCGGTGGTGCGCTCGATCGAGCCGGCCACCCTGGACCTGGCCCAGTGGATCCGAGCCACCGGCTGGACCGCGCCCACGAACGTGGCCGGCTCCTGAGCCTCCGGCCGCGGCCGGTGCCCGGTGGACGGTGCGCCGGGTGAGGGCGGGCTCACCACCCGTGGCCGTTGGCGTCCGGTGGTGACCCGGGGGGCCTGCGCCTTGGCAGGCGCGGTCGGCGAGGACGGACACGCCCCGGCGTTCGCCGACCCGGATGACGCGGATGACACGGTGGGCGCGGGCCGCGGTCAGGTCATGGCTGCGGCCCGGCAGCGCCGTCGCGCCTTCTGCCCAGGCGCAGCCGGGAGCTCGGGGGAGGGCAGGGGCGGCGGGGGGGCGAACACCCCCTCCCCTCGCCGGCCTACGCCTCCGGCCCGCGCACCTCCCGCACCGGCTCCGGCTCCGGTGCCGGCGAAGGGGCCGCGGCAGGGGCCGGCGCCGCCCCGTGCTGCGCCTTCTCCAGGAACCGCAACAGCTCCACCGGGAAAGGCAACACCAGCGTCGAGTTCTTCTCCGCCGCCACCGCCACCACCGTCTGCAACAACCGCAACTGCAACGCCGCCGGCTGATCGGCCATCTGCGCCGCCGCCTCCGCCAGCTTCTTCGACGCCTGCAACTCACCGTCCGCGTTGATGACCCGCGCCCGCCGGTCCCGGTCCGCCTCCGCCTGGCGCGCCATCGACCGCTTCATCGTCTCCGGCAGGGACACATCCTTGATCTCCACCCGGTCGATCGTGACCCCCCACTCCACCGCCGGGCTGTCGATCATCAGCTCGAGCCCCTGGTTGAGCTTCTCCCGGTTGGAGAGCAGATCGTCGAGCTCGCTCTTGCCGATGATCGACCGCAACGAGGTCTGCGCCATCTGCGAGACCGCGAACCGGTAGTCCTCGACCCGGATGATCGCATCGGCCGCCGAGGTCACCCGGAAGTACACGACCGCGTCCACCCGCACCGTGACGTTGTCCCGCGTGATCCCCTCCTGCGCGGGAATCGGCATCGTCACGATCTGCATGTTGACCTTGTGGAGCCTGTCCACGAACGGAACGACCATTGTGAACCCGGGCCCGCGCACGTCCGACCGCAGCCGGCCCAGCCGCAGGACCACACCGCGCTCGTACTGTTTGACGACCCGGGCTCCCGCCATCAGGTAGACACCCGCGGCGCAGACGAAGGCCACGCCCGCCGTCACCAGTTCCTCGACCATGTCGGCCCCCTCGGGTCCGCAGCGAGGGTGCGCCGCGGGGGCGTGTCGCGGCCGCCCGCCCGCACCTGGTCCAACCTCACGGTAGCTCCGGGACGGACACCGGGGCGAGCCCCCGTACACCACGGCGTACGGGGGCTCTCACACGGGCGGCACCGCAGGGAACCGGATCATCGGCTCCGCAGGGAACCGGATCAGTACACGTGCACCCCGTACGCGTTCAGGGCCTCGGTCACCGGCTGGAAGAAGGTCGTACCGCCGGACGTGCAGTCGCCGCTGCCGCCGGAGGTCAGACCGTAGGCGACGCCGCTGTTGGAGTACAGCGAACCGCCGGAGTCGCCGGGCTCGGCGCAGACCGTGGTCTGGATCAGCCCGGAGACGACGTCACCGCTGCCGTAGTTGACCGTCGTGTTGAGCGCGGTGACCCGGCCGCTGTGGATGCCGGTGGTGGAGCCACGACGGTAGACGGTGGTGCCGACGGACGGCGTGGCCGCGCTGGTGATGTCCACGCTGCCCACGGTGCCCGACTTGCTCACCGAGCTGTTGGTGTAGCGCACGATGCCGTAGTCGTTGCCGGGGAAGCTGGACCCGGCGGTGGTGCCGAGCGTCGTGGAGTGGGAGGAGTTCGACCACCAGGTGCCCGCGCCGTCGGTGCAGTGCCCGGCGGTCAGGAAGTAGTAGTTCCCGCTCGAGTCCTGCACGTTGAAGCCCAGCGAGCAGCGCCAGCCGCTGGCGTAGATGGCGTCGCCGCCGCCGATCAGCTTCTTGAACGTGCCGGGGGTGTGCTTGATGGTGAGCGCGCCGGACTCGCTGCCGGCCGCTTGCTTGATCTTGGCTATCTCGGCCTGGGAGACCGTGCTGTCGACGGTGACGACCACGCGGTGGTTGGCCGTGTCGACCGCCCAGGCGGTGCCCGGGACATCGGCCTCGAGCACCGAGCCGCCGGCCCGGTTGAGCTGGGCGGTGCTGAAGGTGGCGGCGGTGTCGGACGCGCTCGCGCTGGGGACCGCGATCGCGGCGGCGGCCACGAGCGTCGAACCGATGGCGATCAGCCGGGTCCGTCTCGAGATGCCGCTGCTGGGGGTGGTGCGCTTGATCCTCACTTTTCGTTCCTCCATCGGGGGAAGTCGGGGGCCCGCGTGGGGACGGGGCCCGGTGAGGCGCAGCCGGGGGCCGGCGCGTCCGGGTTGCGAACACGCCGTGTCCCTGACAAGCGCTGTGGGGGCAGTATTCGGTCACCCGGCCGACGGACGCAAGGGCGCCTTTCGGCCGAGCGGCGCGGCCGGCCCGCACCTGTGTGGATACGGACGGGAAGGCGTGCGGGAACTGTCGTGAACCGGTGTGCGTCGCGTGCGGATTGACGGCGCGTCGGGTCAGCGCAGGGTGCGCTCCCCGGCCGCGACGGCGACGTCCAGCGTATTGCCCGGCGGCGGGAGCGGACAGAGGAAATGGGAGCAGAAGGCGCACGGTGGGAGGTGCGCGCGGTTGAAGTCCACCGTCGTGCTCCCCTGCGCGTCGGGCGCCGGCGCGCGCAGGAACCGGAAGCGGTAACTCGCGCCGTCCGCGCCGGTGGTGTCGGTGAAGACGGCCCGCAGCGAGCCGTCGTCGCGGACCGAGACCTGGAGGGTGAGGTCCTGCCCGTCGAGCGTGAAGGCGAGCACCCCGCCGAGCCGCAGCCCCCGGTGCCGGCCGTCGGCGTTCTCCACGCGCACGGTCCGGAGGGCGCCGTACGGGGTGAAGTGGCCCGGCACCGTCCAGCGCGGGTCGTACGGCGTGGCCTCGATGCCGCGGAACTCCCGGCGGGCGGGGGCGGCCGGGTCGTACACGCGCAGCGCCCAGCCGTCCTCGCGGACCAGGACGACCAGGCGGCGCTCGCCGTGCGCGACCCGGGCCGCCTCCGCCGGTCCCGGGTCGGCGACCAGGCGGATCCGGCCGGTGAAGGGCTCCCCGTCGACCGACAGCCCGTCCTCCGCGCGCGCCGTGAGCACGACCGCGTCCTCCTCGGCCGACCAGTGCCCGGGGGTGTCCGGAATTCGACCGTCCGGAAAATCCTCGATCCAGTGGGTGCCGGTCAGCGCGAGGGGCCCGTAGGGGGCCGAGACCGTCTCCAGACGGTGTTCCTGCCACTGCTTCCACGCCTCGGGTGCGTCCGTCGTCATACGGACAACCCTTTCATATGCGCGCGAAGTTGCCCGGCTGCACCCATACCGGGTTTCGGGGGATCTTCCGAACGGGACCGGTCCCGGCGCGCCCTCAGCCGCAGTCGCAGCAGGAGCAGCACTCACAGCACTCGCAACAACTGCACGCCTCACAGCAGTCCCCGTCGCAGTCGCAGTCGCAGTTGCTGAGGCACCCCTCCCGCTTCTTGCGCGACCAGGGCCCCTCGTACTCGTCGGCGCAGCACACCTGGCAGGTGCAGCACAGCCCCGTGGCGACCGCGCACCCCGCGAGCCAGCCCCGCTTCTCCGGCGGCCGCGGCGGCTCCGGCGGCCCGAACGGCGGGGCCCCGTACGGCGACCGCGGCGCCCCGTGCGATGGCTGCGGTGCCCCGTGCGGTGGCTGCGGCGGGCCGAACGCACTCCGCGCCGGGCCACCGTGCCCGGCGTGCCCGCACGACTCCGTCCCGAACGCCCGGTCCACCGAGCGCGGCAGTTCGTGCACGAGCAGCAGGTGCGCCAGTGCCGGATCGGTGAACTCCACCTCGCGCAGCGCCAGCCGGATCCCGTGCAGCGCGTCGTCGGCGAGCCGCCGGGCCTCGGCGGCCGGGGTGCCGGTCGCGGTGAGCGGGTTCCACGCGCCGGTGGCGGCGTCCTGGACCTGGTCCTCGACCGCGTCCAGCAGGTGCGCGAGCCGCCCGAAGAGCCGTCCGGCCTCGGCGAGGGGTGCGGCGTTGGCCGGGCGCCCGGCGAGCAGCGCGGTGTGCGCGAACGCGGCCGCGGTGGCCGTCTCGGTGGGCTCGGTCACGGTCAGCAGGGGCGTGCCCGGTCCGGCGAGCGCCTCGATGCCGGCCTGCCGCTCCACCGCGTCGACGAGCAGCGCGGTGTCGAACCCGACGTCCTGTCCGGTACGGGCGCCCGCGCGCCCCCAGCTCGCGGCGACCCGGCGGGCGGCGACGGCCACCGGTCGGCGGGCCAGCAGCCCGTCCCCGTCGACGACGTGGTCACGCACCTTGGCGGAGGCGAGGACCAGCGAGACCGCGGCGGCGAGCCGGGCGCCCTCGCCGCGGGCGACGGACGCGGTCCGCATGCCGCGCAGCGGACAGGGCCCCGCGGTGCGCCGTGCCGTGGCGGCGGGCGCGGACTGAGCCTCCGTCAACACCGATATGAGGAGCCCGTCATAGTTTGTCGCGACCCTCGCGAATTGTCCGTGGTCTTGGCGCAGCGCCAGGCAGAGCCCGCACAAGTGCGCCATCCACTGATTCCTGAGCCCCTCGCTCAGCCGGTGGCGGCAGGGGCGAACGATTCCGAACACGACACTTCCCCCGGTAGTGTGCACGATGTGGAGCGGAAACCGAAAAAACGACGTTGAGCTGCGGCATCGTACCGGTTCAAGGTTTCTTCCGGCCCTGCTCCGGACGGGATTCACGGGCTCTTCCGGGCCGCCGTGTCGTTCACTCGTCCGTATCAGCCGTCACCCGGTCGCCGTGAAGAATCATATTTCACTTCCAGTCAGCACCCGTTTGTGTCGCGACCCTTGGGAAACGCGGCCTCTCGACGAACGCGCTCTGCACCAGTACCGTCACGAAACCCCCGCGCGACGTCTATCCCCTTGGCGCTCCCTCCGCATCATGGTCGACCATGGGGATGCGGAAGGCAGGCAGGACCGCTGTGAAAGGAGGCGTCCATGGGATCGGTGCGCAAGGCGAGTGCCTGGCTTGGCCTCGTCGACGACAACGATGACGAGCGTTACTACGACGACGACTACGCCGAGGGTCAGGAGACCGGCGATGCCTGGGTCACCGACCCCCGGGTGAAGGTGGCCTCGGAGGCGGTCGAGGACAGAAGCCGCCGGATCGCCACGGTCACCCCGGACAGCTTCCGGGACGCCCGGGCCATCGGCGAACTCTTCCGGGACGGCGTCCCGGTCATCATGAACCTCACGGGTATGGAGCCCGCCGACGCCAAGCGCGTGGTGGATTTCGCGGCCGGGCTCATCTTCGGCCTGCGCGGCTCCATCGACCGCGTCTCGACCCGGGTCTTCCTGCTGACGCCGGCGGACACGGAGATCGTCAGCGGTGAGGCGATGAGAGGGCCGTCCGACGGCTTCTTCAACCAGAGCTGAGGCAGGGCCGCTCACCGGCGCCCGCGCCCTTTCCGGTGTTCAGGTCACCGGAACGCGTCCAGACCGGTGAGCGCCTTGCCCAGCCCGAGCTGGTGCATCTCGACGGTGCCCTCGTAGGTGAGCACCGACTCGAGGTTGGTGGCGTGCCGCATCACGGGGTACTCCAGCGAGATCCCGTTGGCGCCCAGGATCGTCCGGGCGGTGCGGCAGATCTCGATGGCCTCGCGCACGTTGTTGAGCTTGCCGAAGCTGACCTGCTCGGGGCGCAGCCGGCCGGTGTCCAGACGCCGCCCCAGGTGGTGGGCGAGCAGGATCCCCTTGTGCAGTTCGACCGCCATGTCGGCGAGCTTGGCCTGGGTGAGCTGGAAGCCGCCGATGGGCCGCCCGAACTGCTCGCGCGTCCGCGCGTACTCCAGGGCCGTCTCGAAGCAGGAGCGGGCCGCACCCATCGCCCCCCAGACGATTCCGTAACGGGCGTGCGACAGACAGCTCAGCGGGCCGCGCAGCCCGGTCGCCTCCGGCAGTACGGCGTCGGCGGGCAGCCGTACGTCGTCCAGGACGAGTTCGCTGGTGACGGAGGCGCGCAGTGACCACTTGTGCGTGATCTCGGGGGCCGAGAAGCCGGGGGTGCCGGCCGGGACGACGAAGCCGCGGATGCCGTCGTCCGTCTGGGCCCAGACGACGGCGACGCCGGCGACCGAGCCGTTGGTGATCCACATCTTGCGGCCGTTGACGACCCAGTCGGTGCCGTCCTTGCGGGCGTGGGTGCGCATGGCGGCGGGGTCGGAGCCGTGGTCGGGCTCGGTGAGCCCGAAGCAGCCGATGACCTCGCCGGTGGCCATACGGGGCAGCCAGGTCTGCTTCTGCTCCTCGGAGCCGAAGCGGTGGATCGCGTACATGGCGAGGGAGCCCTGCACGGAGACGAGGGAGCGGATGCCGGAGTCGGCGGCCTCCAGTTCCAGGCACGCGAGGCCGTACTGGACGGCGCTCGCGCCGGCGCAGCCGTAGCCGGTGAGCGACATGCCGAGCGCGCCGAGGGCGCCGAGTTCGCGGGCGAGCTCCCGGATGCCGGGGAGTTCGCCGTTCTCGTACCACTCGGCGATGTGGGGTGCGATGCGGCGGGCCGTCCAGTCCCGGACGGTGGCCCGGACGGCGAGGTCCTCCGCGGAGAGGAGGTCGTCGAGACCGAGGGGGTCGACGGGGTCGAAGGCGGGGGGCTTTGCGGACGCGGACATGAACACCTCCGGCGACGGCGAAAACTAGCGGTGCTAGTCAGGGGTACGGCACGGCACGTTAGCACCGGGGAGTGCCGTCGGGCGCCTGGCAACTCGGGCGGTGGGGTGCGTCGGCGGGTGCGGGTGCGTTACGGCTTGTCGCGCAGTTCCCCGCGCCCCTCAAAGCAATGGGGCGCCCCCTGCTTTTCAGGGGCGCGGGACTGTGCCTGATCTGCGGCTCCGCCGCGCGAGCGCGAGCAACCACCCATCACCCGCACCCGCCCACGCACCCCACCACCCGAGCCCTCCCGGGCGCCCCCCTACGCCGACACCCTGGACGTCTCCACGCCGCGCGGTGCCGGCACCGCACCCCCCGGCACCGCTTCCGCCCCCGCACCCGTCCCCGACGGCACCTCCGCGCACTGCATCACCCGCGGCAACCGCAACGCCATCACCGCCCCCGCCAGCAACAACCCCGCGCTCACCAGCAACGTCACATGCAGCCCATGCACGAACGAGTGACGCGCGGCCTGCCGCAGCAGCTCCCCCCGCTCACCCCCGAGCCGCCCGGCCACCGCATACGCCTCCCCCAGCGAATGCCCCGCCGCCGCCGACGCCCCCGCCGGCACCCCCGGCACGGACGCCAGCCCCGGCGCGTACGCCGCGTTCATCACGCTCCCCAGCAGCGCGATCCCGATTCCCGCACCGAGCTGGTACGACGTCTCCCCGATCGCCGCCGCGCCCCCCGCCTGCTCCACCGGCGCCTCGCTCAGCATCGACTCGTACGCCCCGAACAGCGTCGTCTCCAGACCGAACCCGAGCAGCAGGAACGCGCCGAGGAGCAGCCCGGGCTCGTCGTGTCCGCCCATCACGGTGAGGGTGAGCACCGCGCCCGCGGTGAGGCAGAACCCGGCGGCCACGGTGCGCCGGGGGCCGAAGCGGTGCAGCAGCCGGGAGCCCAGCAGCCCCGCCGCCATCGCCGCGAAGGTCAGCGGCAGCAGCCGCAGCCCCGTCTGCAACGGCGAAAGTCCCAGCACGAGCTGGAGGTACTGCGCCGCGATCAGCTCCAGGCCCACCAGCGCGAGCATCGCGAGGACGATGCACCCGACGGACGTGCTGAACGCCGTACGGGCGAACATCCCGAGGTCGACCAGCGGATGCGCCCGGCTCCGCTGCCGCCGTACGAACAGCACCAGCAGCACCGCCCCGGCCAGCAGCGGCACCAGGGTGAGCAGGGACAGCGGCGGTTCCCCGCCGCCCAGCCGCTTCACCCCGAACACGGTGCCGAACAGCCCGGCGGCGGCCATGCACGCGCCGCCCACGTCCCAGGGCCCGTCGCCCTCGCCCCGCGACTCCGGCAGCAGCGCCCGCCCCACCGGCAGGCTGACCAGCATCAGCGGGATGTTGACGAGGAAGACCGAACCCCACCAGAAGTGCTCCAGCAGGAACCCGCCGAGCAGCGGTCCGACGGCCGCGCCGACCGCCGCCACCGCGCTCCACACCCCGATCGCCAGCGCCCGCTCCCGCCGGTCGGGGAAGACCTGGCGGAGCAGGGAGAGCGTGGCCGGCATGATCATGGCGCCGCCGACGCCGAGCAGGGCGCGCGCGCCGATGAGGACGTGCGCGTCACCGGCGAAGGCCGCGATCGCCGAGGCGATGCCGAAGAGGGCGTAGCCGAGCAGCAGGACGCGTCTGCGGCCGATCCGGTCGCCCAGCGTGCCGAAGAGGATCAGCAGCGAGGCGCAGACCAGCGGATAGACGTCGACGATCCAGAGCAGTTCGATCGCGCCGGGTTCGAGGTCCTCGGTGACGGCCGGTACCGCGACGTGCAGCACGGTGGCGTCGACGGCGACGAGCAGCAGGCTGACGCAGAGGACGACGAGGACGACCCAGCGGTTGGCACCCGCCCCGGGCTCCCGACGGCGTCGCGCGGCGGCCGTGGTCGTCCCGGACATGTACGTACCTCCCAGATGGTTCCTCGCATCGGCGGATCCACGGGGTGGGGACGTCCCCGCGGGGCTGCGGCCCGAGGGAGTGGTGCTCCGTGGGGCCCACGCAACGATGCGAGTGAGCCGCCAGAGTACGCGAGTTCCGGCCGGTGGCCAGTGGCGGACCCCTCACGTTCACGCGTGATGCGTGTGGTGTACACCACGCTCTCGCGGGGCTGAGGGCCCCACGGGGCACGGCCGTCCCGGCCGGCGTCGATAATCGAGCGCGTGACCGATCTTGCTCTGCGTACGGCGCCCGCCCGGCTGGAGGGGCGGCTGCCCGCCCTGCTCGGGTACGCGGCCGTGCGCGCGCTGGGCCTGCTGGCGCTCGCTCTGGTGAGCGCCGCGCACGGCGCGGACCCGCGCACACTGCTGTCCGCGCGCTGGGACTCGCTCTGGTACACCCGGGTCGCGGAGCTCGGTTACGGCTACGAGGTGCGGCTGCCGGACGGCGACGTCCACTCCAACCTCGCCTTCTTCCCGCTGCTGCCCTGGCTGGAGCGGCTCGGCGCGGCCCTGACCCCGCTGTCGTACGCCGACGCGGGGCTGCTGGTGAGCGCGCTGGCCTCGCTCGCCGCGGCCGCGGGGATCCACGCCGTGACGGCGCGGGTGTACGGCGGGCGGGCGGCCCTGTACGCGGTGCTGCTGTGGGCGGTGCTGCCGGTGGGGATCGTGCAGTCGATGGCGTACAGCGAGTCGCTGTTCACCGCGCTGGCCGCCTGGTCGCTGTACGCGGTGCTGACCGGCCGCTGGGCCGGTGCGGGCGTCCTGGCCCTGCTGGCGGGGCTGACCCGGCCGGTGGGTCTCGCGGTGGTGGCCGCGGTGTGGGCGGCGGCGGCCGAGTCGTATCTGCGGGAGCGGCGCGCGGGCGGCGCCGGTCCCCGGGTTCCGGCGGCGCGGCTGCTCGGGGTGGTGCTGGCGCCGCTGGGGGCGGCGGGTTACGTCCTGTGGGTCGGGCACCGCACGGGCGGCGGGCCGTTCGGCTACCTCGACGTCCAGGCGGGCTGGCGCAACGGTTTCGACGGCGGGTACGCCTTCGCCCGCTTCGTCGGCGACAAGTTCACGTCGTTCCCCTCCGCCCTGGCCGGTCTCGGGCTGCTGGTCGGGGTCTCTCTCGTGGTGTGGCTGTACGTGACGTGCGTACGGCAGCGCCAGCCGTTGCCGCTGCTGGTCTACGCGGGGGTGGTGACCGCGCTGGCGCTGTGCGCGTCGAGCTACTTCGGCTCCAAGCCGCGGCTGCTGCTGCCCGCCTTCCCGCTGCTGCTGCCGCTCGCGCGGGCCCTGGCCGCCTGGCGTCCACGCGGCTCGGCGACGGTTCTGGGGGTGGTCGCGGTGGCGTCCGCGGTCTACGGGGCGGTGTGGCTGAACGGTTCCGGGCCGCCCTGACCGTTCCCCGGGCCGCCCCGGCCGGCCCCGAACGGATCAATGAGCGCCCGGGTAATTCCGGCCGATGATTCGGTGAACGAATTGAATACGGACGCATAACCGGAACGCCGGAAGATCAAAGGAAATGAAGGGGAGACCGGGCCCCCGAACAGGAATTACACAGAAAATAAGCCTCCGCTGAGAGGAATCCCACATCACATCGTCATCACAAACCCGGTGATAGTGCGGGGACGACAGCTCACTCGCTGTAACGTCGATTGAGTGCGTACCGAAGCAATGCTGACCCGTCTGGACGGGCTGTTCGCGCGGCTCGACCGTGAGCCGGAGCGGCCGGTCCACATCGACGTGCCGAGGATGAGCCGGCACCGCGTGGTCCTCTTCGCCGGGACGCTCGCCTTCTACGGGGCGATCGTGTGGGCCGTGGTGATCACCTCCTGGCTGGTGCGGCTCGACTGGCAGGTCATGTTCTTCCGGCCGTACCAGCAGTGGCCCGAGATCCACGCGTTCCTGGACTACTACGTGGTGCTGGGTCAGCGCGGCCCCACGGCGGTGATGGTGGCGTCCTGGCTGGGCTGGCGCTCCTGGCGGCAGCACACCCTGCGCCCGCTGCTCACGCTGGGCGCGGCGCTGCTGCTGCTGAACGTCACCGTCGGCGCCGCCAAGTACGGGATGGGGCGGCTCGGACCGCACTACGCGACCGCGATCGGCTCCAACGAGATGTGGCGCGGCGGCGACATATTTCCCTCCGGGCACACCGCCAACGCCGTGGTGACCTGGGGCATCCTGGCCTATCTCGCCTCCACCCCGCGGGCCAGGCGCTGGCTCTCCGCGCTGTCGGCGGTGACCTCGCTCGGGGTCGGTCTGACCACCGTCTATCTCGGTACGCACTGGCTGAGCGACGTGGTGCTGGGCTGGACGGCGGGGCTGCTGATCCTGCTGGGGCTGCCGTGGTGCGAGCCGCTGATCGCCCGCGCCGAGGTGGTCATCCTGGACCTGCGGGACCGCTGGCGCAGCCGCCTCCTGGGCCCCGCGCCGGCGCCGACGCCCGCCGCGGCCCCCGCTCCGGCTCCGGCCGCCTCCCCCGCCCCCGTGGTCGCCCCGGTGGCCACGCCGGCGCCGCAGGCGGCCCGTACGGCCGACGAGAGCGATCCCCCGGCCCGGGACAGCGTCGCCCCGCGTGCGTCCCGCGCGCCGGCGTATCTGGCGCCGGGGCCGCACACCGCGCGCTCCGAGCGCACGCCGGTCACTCCGGCGGGCAGCCGCCGCCCGCCGCACTCGGACCGCTCGCCGCGCACCGCCGCCGGTTCGGCCCGCCCGCTCGGCGGCAACTGACCGTAACGGCGCGCGAGGCGACCGGCGGGCGCCGGGTGCTCAGCCCTTCCAGCAGCGCGTCACGGTGCCGTCCGCCACCTCGAAGTTCAGCCGTCCGGCGCGGTACTCCATCGTGATGACCGTGCCCGGCGCCAGGGACCGCACGGTGGTCCAGCCGCGCTCCCGGGCCAGCCGCTCGGCCCGCGCCGCCTCCTGGCCGACGTACGCCTCCGGGGAGTCCTGGGGTTCCGCTGGGGGTGTGGGAATGGGTGCCATACGGCCACGGTAGGCGGCGCCGTCCGCCCGGGGGAAGCGGAGCCCGGGCCGCACAGAATCCGCCGGGCCCCCGACGCCGACGGCCCCTGACGCTCCGTACGTTCCCTGCCGGTCACGCTTCTGTCACAGGACAACGACACGCGTTTCGGCCCAACCAGTTCACTCGAACGAGCGGTTTCACAGCCCTCGGGCCACCCGTCGAACGTAATTCCGCACCGGCTTGCGCGGCGCCGAAGCCGCTCCCGAAAAGTCATTCGGAATATCCACACGGAAGTACGGGCGCCACCCCGCCGCACATTTTTTCCGCCGATACCCGACACCTCCGCGGAACCCGGCACGCCACGGGAAATACACGGTTCCCGCACAGGACCGCCGCACGCCCCCTGTCGCGCCCGGGAGCGGCGCGCCATCATGGCCGTGCTCGTGGACACCCCGCGCGAGCACCACCGGCCGGGGCGGCGGGCAGGGCAAGCCCGGAGCGCGACGGCGGAGGGGCAGGCGAATGGGGACGGAGACCAGGGCCGCGGTACGGCGGCCGGCGGGGGCCGGACGGACGCCGGGACGGATCGTGGTGGACTGGCTGACCACCACCGACCACAAGAAGATCGGCCACCTCTATCTGATCACGTCGTTCGTGTTCTTCCTGGCCGGCGGGGTGATGGCGCTGCTGATGCGCGCCGAGCTGGCCCGGCCGGGGCTGCAACTGATGAGCAACGAGCAGTACAACCAGCTGTTCACCATGCACGGCACGATCATGCTGCTGCTCTTCGCGACCCCCACCTTCGCGGGCTTCGCCAACGAGATCATGCCGCTCCAGATCGGCTCCCCCGACGTGGCCTTCCCGCGGCTGAACATGCTGTCCTACTGGCTGTTCCTGTTCGGCGGGCTGATCGTGCTCGGCTCCCTGCTCACCCCCGGCGGGGCGGCGGACTTCGGCTGGTTCGCCTACGCCCCGCTCAACAGCATGGACCGCTCGCCCGGCATCGGCGCCGACATGTGGATCATGGGCCTGGCACTGGCCGGGTTCGGCACGATCCTGGGCGCGGTGAACTTCCTGACGACGATCGTCGGAATGCGGGCGCCGGGCATGACGATGTTCCGGATGCCGATCTTCACGTGGAACATCCTGTTCACGTCGATCCTGGTGCTGATCGCGTTCCCCGTGCTGGCGGCGGCGCTGCTGGTCCTGGAGGCGGACCGGCGGTTCGGGGCGCAGGTGTTCGCCCCGGCCGACGGCGGGGCGCTGCTGTGGCAGCACCTGTTCTGGTTCTTCGGCCACCCCGAGGTCTACATCATCGCGCTGCCGTTCTTCGGGATCATCACGGAGATCATCCCGGTCTTCAGCCGCAAGCCGGTCTTCGGCTATCTCACCCTGGTCGGCGCCACCATGGCGATCACCGGCCTCTCGGTGATCGTGTGGGCGCACCACATGTTCGCCACCGGAGGGGTGCTGCTGCCGTTCTTCTCCTTCATGAGCTTCCTGATCGCGGTGCCGACCGGGGTGAAGTTCTTCAACTGGAGCGGCACCATGCTCAAGGGCTCCCTCTCCTTCGAGACGCCGATGCTGTGGGCGGTGGGCTTCCTGGTGTCGTTCCTCTTCGGCGGGCTGACCGGCGTCATCCTCGCCTCACCGCCGCTGGACTTCCACGTCACCGACTCGTACTTCGTCGTCGCGCACTTCCATTACGTCGTCTTCGGCACGGTCGTCTTCGCGACGTTCGGGGGGTTCTCCTTCTGGTGGCCGAAGCTGACGGGGAAGATGCTCGACGAGCGGATCGGCAAGATCCACTTCTGGACGCTCTTCGTCGGGTTCCACACCACGTTCCTGGTGCAGCACTGGCTCGGGGCGGAGGGGATGCCGCGGCGGTACGCGGACTATCTGGCGGTGGACGGCTTCACCTGGCTGAACACGATCTCGACGATCGGGGCGTTTCTGCTGGGGGTGTCGACGGTGCCGTTCCTGTACAACGTGTGGAGGACGGCGCGGTACGGGGAGCGGGTGGCGGTGGACGATCCCTGGGGGTTCGGGCGGTCGCTGGAGTGGGCGACATCGTGTCCGCCGCCGCGGCACAACTTCCGGGCACTCCCGAGGATCCGCTCCGAGTCACCGGCGTTCGACCTCCACCACCCGGAGTACGCGGCACAGGCCCCCCAGCCGGAGCCGCACGCCCACCAGTCGACCACCGGGTGAACCGCCCGCCCGCCACCGGCCCGCGGGGCGCGCACCCGGCCGACGGTTCGCCGCCCCCCGGCGGAGCCGCGCAGAAGACGCGACCCCGCGCCCCTGACAGGGCTCCCCCGGTGCGGTCCTGCTGTTCTACGTCGCCGGTGTGGTGGTGAGGGTCAGGTCGTTGGAGGGGGTGTAGGCGGGGGTTATGTGGAGCTTGGGGGCGCTGGAGGGGTACGCCGTTCGGGGGTAGTGGAAGATGTCGTGTTTGTCGGGTATGTCGTCCAGGAGGCGGGACAGACGGACACGGGGGCCGGCCTCTCCCTCCGGTCGGAGCCACAGCTTCCAGACCCCCTCCGTGAGGGCCGCGTAGTCCACGACGCACAGGAATCCCCCCGGAACCGACCGCTCCGCGGTCACCTCCGCCCGTAGCACCGACTCCCCCGCATCCAGCTCCACGTACGCCCCGTCACCGAGCCCCGCACCGTAGAGCCGGCCACGGACCGTCAGCCGCGTCTCCTCGAGGGTGAGTGCGCCCGCCTCCGCGTGCGGACCCCGCAGCCAGCTGCGCACGCTGAGATTGCCGTGCTTCGTCGCGTACGGAATCCGTACCGCGATCCGCCCCGCGTCCGCGCTCGGCGCCCGGTCCACGAGCGCCCGCAGATCGTTGACGCCGGGGGTCAGCCGCCGCGCCCGCGCGTCACCGATCCGCACCTGCGCGTCCCACCGCCCCTCCGCCAGTTCGACGCTGCTCGGCAGCACCGCCCGCAGCCGCCCCCGCCCGACCGGCGTCAACGGCAGCCGCACCACGTCGTCCTCGGCGCCCCGCCGGACCAGTACGAGGTGCGCCGGACCGCTCTCACCGCCGTCGAGGACGTCGAAGGTCAGCCCGCCGGCGGAGTCGGCGATGCAGTCGGCACGCGGGGGCAGGATGGCGTCCTCCTCGGACTGCGGGGATCTCAGGGGCCGGTCGTCGGCCAGCGGCTGCGTCATGACGTGTGTCCCTTCTGCCGCCAGGCCGCGTGTCCGGCGTCGCGGACGGCGTAGGCGCTGCCGAGCAGGGCCGCGCGCGTACGGTGCAAGGAGCCGCGCATCCGGCCGCCCAGCGAGGCGCCGGCGCGGGCGCCGAGGTCGGTGAAGAGCGACTCGTACCGCTCCGCGATCCGCGCGGGGTCGAAGCGCGCGGAGTCCTCGAGCGCGGCGTGCGACATCCGCTGCCGCAGCTCGTCGTCGTTGATGAGGCCGAGCAGCCCGGAGGCGATCGCGTCCACGCTGCCCACCTTTACCAGCCGGCCGTCGACGCCGTCGGAGATGATCTCGCCGGGGCCGTGCGGGCAGTCGGTGGAGACCACCGGCAGGCCGCAGCGCATGGCCTCGACGATGGTCATGCCGAAGGACTCCATGCTGGAGGTGACCGCGGCGAGGGAGCCCTTGGCCCACTCGGGCTCGATGGGGTGGGCGGGGCCCATCAGATACACGTGGTTGTACAGGGCGAGCTGGTCGATCAGGGCGCGCAGCTTGTCCTTCTGCTTGCCGCCGCCGTAGATCCGCAGCCGCCAGTCGGGACGTTCGGCCGCGACCTTGGCGAAGGCCTTGATGAGCAGGTCGTACCGCTTGACCGGGGCGAGCCGGCCGGCCGCCACGACCCACTTGCCGGTGCCGTCGGCCGGTTCGATGCCGGGCGCGGGCACCGGGTTGGGCACGGCCTGCACCCTGACCCCCGGGAGCCGCATCTTGCGGCGGTAGGAGCGGGCGTCGGCCTCCGTGGTGGTGGTGAGCGCGTCCAGCCTCGGGTAGACACCGCGCAGCGCGAGCCGCAGCTGGGGCGAGTGGTTGTCGAGGGTGAGGTGCTCCTGGCCGACGCGCAGCGGGCCGCGCCGGGTCTGCCGGGCGAGGTGCACGTTGAGCCCCGGGCGGGTGCCGACCACCACGTCGGCCTCGACGGAGGCGAGGTGCTCGGCGATGCGCCGGTCGGTCAGGGCGCTGTACTGGTGGTATCGGCCCTCGGCGCGCGGGAAGACCTCGGCGGGACGCTGCCGTTCGGGGTCGTCGGCGTCGGCGGTGTCCCGGCGCAGATCGACGAGGTGGCGTACGCGGACACCCCGGCCGGGGGCGAACACGGGTTCGTCCCGGTGGCGGAAGACGGAGACTATTTCCACGTCGTGCTGTTCGGCCAGGGTGGACGCGAGGTTGTACGTCGTACGGATCGTCCCCCCGATCCCGTACGCGTTGTGCAGAAGGAAAGAAATATGCATGCGTCCCTGTATCCCCTGAGTTCCCCTGGCTCGTCCGCCTACTGCATGGTTAGACCCGCCACCGCGGGAAGGGGTTGGGCTCCCTCACCATCTTGTTCCAGAACGGATGCGCTATCGATAACCCGTTCGGGGAACCATTTGCCCTGTGCAAGCGTCACGGGCGGCAGGGGAACTCAGGGGTACGCGAGGGACCTCGGGGCTCCGGATCAGAGAGCGAGCCGCTGACCGGGGACGATCAGGTCGGGGTCGGCACCGATGACGTCCTCGTTGGCGGTGTAGAGCCGCTGCCAGCTGGTGCCGTGCCGCCGCGCGATGCCGCTGAGGGTGTCGCCGCTGCGGACCGTGCAGTCGCCGTGGGCGCCGCGCGAGGCACCGCGGTCGGCGCGCTCCGCCGCCGGGCGTTCGGGGGCCCGTGCCGGCCGCCGGGACGGGGCGGACTCGGGTGCCGCCCGGTGGCGGGAGCCGTTCGAGGCGCCGTCGGCGCCGCCCGGGGCGCTCCCGGTGGCTCCCGCGCGGACCGAGCAGACGGGCCAGGCGCCCCAGCCCTGCGCCCGCTGCACCTTGGCGGCCACCGCGATCTGGGCCTCCCGCGAGGCTCCGTCGGCGGTGGCGGCGTACGCGGTGCCGCCGTAGGCACGCCAGGTTC
The DNA here is from genome assembly GCF_000725625.1 of Streptomyces sp. NRRL F-6676. Taxonomy (GTDB): domain Bacteria; phylum Actinomycetota; class Actinomycetes; order Streptomycetales; family Streptomycetaceae; genus Streptomyces. The sequence continues at coordinate 34,291 of NZ_JOHS01000060.1, read as the reverse complement.
CGGCGGAGAACTGCAACCCGCCGTAGTAGCCGTTGCCGGTGTCGATGTGCCAGTCGCCGCCGCTCTCGCACTGGGCGATGCGGTCCCACACCCTGCCGTCGGCCGCGGCGGCGGTGCCGGTCGCGGCGAGCAGACCGGCCGGGGCGAGCAGCGCCGCCCCGGCGAGGACCGCGGCCCGGCGCGCCGTACGTGACGTGCGCGGTGTACGCGGCGCACGGTCCGTGGCCGGCGTCGTACGGACCTTGTCAGGACGGGAGTTGTCGGCACATGCGGACATGTAGTTCCCTCTCGGCATACCCGGGGTCCCCCAGGCGCCGCACGGCGTCCCGCGTGTCGTACGCGGTCGTCGTGCGCCGCCCCGTCCGTCGGTGTGGTGCCCCGGACCGGCGTCGCGGTCCGGCCGGCGGACGTGCCCGGGCGGTGCTCGTTGCACACGGCGGAGGAATGTAGGGAGGACGGCGGCCCGGCATCAACAGCCGGCCCGTACGGCCAGGCCACACAGTCGTTACTCCCGGTAGCGACGATTTCCGGACACCCACTTCATTCCCTGATTTCCGGATTTGTCGACCGTGCGACGAGGTGGCCTGTGAGTCACTTCACCGCGTCAACTTCCTTGACGGTCGGCGCAGTTGACGCGGAGTGACGAATTCCGGGAGTGCTCTCACCCTGTGCGTCGGTTGGTTCGATTCCGTTCGCCGCCGGGCGTGACTCCGGCCACAGGTCCTCCGTTGTGTTCTTCATGAGCCGGGCCCCCGGTTCATGGCCGGGAGCCACCCGGCACCGTCACGCACGCATCCCGAGGGAGCCACCCGTGCCGCGCATGCTCGATGTCAGCGACGACGTACGCGCCGAGATCGGCGACGAAGAGGCCGAACGGCTGCTCGCCGGAGAGAACGCCCCGGGCGGTTACGACTGCACGTCGTGCCGTACCCCGGGCGACTCGGAGCAGGAGCGCACGAGCACCGTCCTGTTCGTCGGCGAGGAGACCGCCGTCCTCGCCTTCGCCCACGCCGGCTGTCTGCCGTCGCAGGTCGTCAAGGTCACCGAGGAGCAGTTGCGGGGTGCGGTCCGCTCCATCACGGCGGACTCGGCGGCGGGGCAGGCCGGGCAGGCGGCGCAGGTGCCGGGCGCGGCGGCGCCCGAGCAGGCGGTGCTCGGGGTCACCAGCGGGCTCGTGCTGATCGCCGGTGAGCTGCATCCGGCGCTGGTCGTCGAGCCGACGGCGCCGATCGCGCGGCCCGGGGCCACGGGGATGGGCGACGACTTCCTGCCGCTCCTCATCGAGCAGGGGTTCATGCCGCTGACGGCGATCGAGACGGCGCCGGCGGTGCTGCACGGCTGGTCGGTGCTGCTCGCGATGGGGCGGCTGCACGCGGTGTTGCAGCCGGGGCCCTCCGGGGGGTCGCCGGTGGCGTGGTGGCAGGCGCACCAGCCGTTGCAGGTGACGGACGGGTGGCGGACGGCGGCGGGCAAGCACCAGCAGGTGCTGCTGTTCGCGGCTCCGGTCGGGTCCATCGGCCGGCAGCCGAGGGAGGACCTGCTGCGGGATGCGCTGGACCGCGCGGCAGCGGAGGGCAAGCTGGTGGGCGCGGCCCTCCCCCTGGCGGGCACCTGACGGTTCCTTGCCGGCCGGGGCCGCGGGGCCCCACGGGGGTTTAGGGGGTTGGCCCCCCTAAGGATGGGAGTGGGGGGAAATGGCGCATCCTAAGGGTGCGCCACGTCGTTGGCAGTTACGTGCACGCATATGACGCCCCCCGCCGCCCCGCCTTCCGCCCCGTTCCGGCCGCCCGGAGCGCGGCGGACGCCCCCGGCGGTTCCTCGGCCACGCCGATCTACGACGCGCTCTACGCCGAGTACGTCAGGTCCTACCGGGCCCTGCCCGGCGACCGCACGGGCGAGGAGGAGTTCCGCTTCACCGGCTTCGGCGACGCCTTCCACCACCGCACCGGCACCTACCACTCCCCCACCCACGGCACGTACGGCGCCTTCAGCGCCGGCGCGCACGGCGCACGCCGTGCCGCCGCCGCGCAGCAGACCCACTCGCGCGCCCGGCCCCCGCGGGGCGGGGCGCCCCCCCCCCCCCCCCCCCCCCCCCCCCCCCCCCCCCCCGCCGGTCACTTCTTCTTGCCGCGCTTCTCCCGCACCCGCACGGAGATGTGGATCGGCGTCCCCTCGAAGCCGAACTCCTCCCGCAGCCGGCGCTCGATGAACCGCCGGTACCCCGCCTCGATGAACCCGGAGGCGAACAGCACGAACCGCGGCGGCTTGGTGCCGGCCTGCGTACCGAAGAGGATGCGCGGCTGCTTGCCGCCCCGGATCGGGTGCGGATGAGCGGCGACCAGCTCGCCGAGGAACGCGTTGAGCCGCCCCGTCGGCACCCGCGTCTCCCAGCCTGCCAGCGCGGTCTCGACCGCGGGGACCAGCTTCTCCATGTGCCGCCCGGTGCGCGCCGAGACGTTGACTCGCGGCGCCCACGCCACCTGGCCCAGCTCCGTCTCGATCTCCCGCTCCAGGTAGTAGCGGCGCTCCTCGTCGAGCGTGTCCCACTTGTTGAAGGCGAGGACGATCGCGCGGCCCGCCTCGACCGCCATGGTCACGATCCGCTGGTCCTGGACCGAGATGGACTCGGACGCGTCGATCAGGATGACCGCGACCTCCGCCTTCTCCACCGCGGCCGCGGTGCGCAGCGAGGCGTAGTAGTCGGCGCCCTGCTGGAGGTGGACCCGCTTGCGGATGCCCGCCGTGTCGACGAACTTCCAGGTCACGCCGCCGAGTTCGATCAGCTCGTCGACCGGGTCGCGGGTGGTGCCCGCCAGTTCGTTGACGACGACGCGCTCCTCGCCGGCCACCTTGTTCAGCAGCGAGGACTTGCCGACGTTGGGCCGGCCGATGAGCGCGATACGGCGCGGCCCGCCGATGCCGGTCCCGCCGAAGGACTCGCGCGGCGCCTCGGGCAGCGCCTCCAGGACCTTGTCCAGCATGTCGCCGGTGCCACGGCCGTGCAGCGCCGAGACCGGGTGCGGTTCGCCGAGGCCGAGCGACCAGAGGTAGGAGGCGTCGGCCTCGCCGCTCGGGCCGTCGACCTTGTTGGCGCACAGCACCACCGGCTTGCCCGCCTTGCGCAGCAGCCGGACGACGGCCTCGTCGGTGTCGGTCGCGCCGACCTTGGCGTCGACGACGAAGACCACCGCGTCGGCGGCCTCGATCGCGTACTCGGCCTGCGCGGCCACGGAGGCGTCGATGCCGAGGACGTCCTGCTCCCAGCCGCCGGTGTCGACGACCTTGAAGCGGCGGCCGGCCCACTCGGCCTCGTAGGTGACGCGGTCGCGGGTGACCCCCGGCTTGTCCTCGACGACCGCCTCGCGGCGGCCGATGATCCGGTTCACGAGTGTCGACTTGCCGACATTGGGGCGGCCGACGACGGCGAGGACCGGCAGCGGGCCGTGCCCGGCCTCCTCGATCGCGCCCTCGACGTCCTCGATGTCGAAGCCCTCTTCGGCGGCCAGCTCCATGAACTGCGCGTACTCGGCGTCGCCGAGCGCCCCGTGGTCGTGCTCCTCGCCCGAGCCCTCGGGGTGGATGTGGTCGTTCATGAAGTCCGTACCTCGTTCATCGTGGTGATCGGTGGAACCCCCCTGTACCGGGTGATCCACTACTCAAGTGTCACTCAGCGCCCGGTGAGGCGCCTGGCGTTTTCCAGGTGCGCGGTGAGCTGCTTCTGGATGCGCTCGGTGGCCTCGTCCAGCGCCTTGCGGGTGCGCCGCCCGCTGCCGTCGCCCGCCTCGAAGGGCTCACCGAAGACGACATCGACCCGGGAGCGCAGTGGGGGCAGCGCCTTTATCAACCGTCCGGGACGGTCCGTGCTTCCCAGCACCGCGACCGGGACGATCGGGGCGCCGCCACGCACCGCGAAGTAGGCGAGCCCGGCGCGCAGCGAGGCGAAGTCGCCCTCGCCCCGGGTGCCCTCCGGGAAGATGCCCAGGACTCCGCCGTCCGCCAGCACACCGAGCGCCTGCCCTATGGCCGTGCGGTCGGTGGAGTGGCGGTCCACCTTGAGCTGGCCGATGCCGGTGAGGAAGCGCCCCAGCGGGCCGACGAACGCCTCCTTCTTGATCAGGAAGTGCGTCGGCCGGGGCGCCACGCCCATGACCATGGGGCCGTCGACGTTGTGCGAGTGGTTGACGGCGAAGATCAGCGGACCGGTGGCGGGCACCCGCCAGGCACCGAGGACGCGCGGCTTCCACAGCCCGTACATCAGTCCGACGCCGATGCGCCGGCCCACCTCGGCACCCTTCCCGGACGGACCGGACGGAGCGGAGGGCACGGACGGAGCGGAGCGGCCGGACGGAGCGGAGGGCACGGTCACTTCCCGGCCCGCTTCTCCTCGACGAGGGTGACGACGCACTCGACGACCTGCTGAAGGGTCAGCTCGGTGGTGTCCACCTCGACCGCGTCGTCCGCCTTGGCCAGCGGGGAGGTCTTGCGGCCGGCGTCGGCCGCGTCCCGCTTGATCAGGGCCTCGCGGGTGGCCTGGACGTCGGCGCCCTTGAGCTCGCCGCTGCGGCGGGCGGCACGCGCCTCCGGGGAGGCGGTGAGGAAGATCTTCAGGTCGGCGTCGGGCAGCACGGTCGTGCCGATGTCGCGGCCCTCGACGACGATGCCCCGCGCGGCACCCGCGGCGAGCGAGCGTTGCAGCTCGGTGATCCGGGCACGCACCTCGGGCACCGCGCTGACGGCGCTGACCTTGGCCGTGACCTCCTGGGTGCGGATCGGACCGGCCACGTCGGTTCCGTCGACCGTGATCGTCGGCCGCTCCGGGTCGGTGCCGGAGACGATCTCGGGCTTGCCGGCCGCGTCGGCGATCGCCGACGGGTCGTCTATGTCGATGCCGTTGGTCACCATCCACCAGGTGATCGCCCGGTACTGGGCGCCGGTGTCCAGGTAGCTCAGGCCGAGCTGTGCGGCCACGGCCTTCGACGTGCTCGACTTGCCCGTGCCGGAGGGGCCGTCGATGGCGACAATCACTGCCGGGACGCTTTCCACGGTGGAACACCTTCCAGGTGCAGGGTGGTGGGTGAAGGGTGGTGCGGGACGGCCCTGGGGCGTCCCGCACAAGGTTACTGGCTCACGGACACCCCTCCGACAGCCGAGCCCGGCTCACCGCCCGGCGGTCAGCGCCGGACGGTCACTGGCGGATCGCCCAGCCCCGTTCCCGCAGCGCCGCCGTGAGGACGGGCGCACGGCTCGGCTCCACCATCAGCTGGACATGACCGGCCTGCTGCCCCGTCGCGTGCTCGATGCGGACGTCCTCGATGTTGACGCCGGCCAGCCCCGCGTCGGCGAAGATACGGGCCAGCTGGCCCGGCTGGTCGTCGATGAGCACGGCGACGACCTCGTAGGCCCGCGGGGCACTGCCGTGCTTGCCGGGGACCCGGACCTGTCCGGCGTTGCCGCGCCGCAGCATGGTCTCGACGCCGTCGGCGCCCTCGCGCCGCTTGCTGTCGTCGGAGGACTGCAATGCGCGCAGCGCCCGTACGGTCTCGTCGAGGTCGGCGGCGACGTCGGTGAGCAGGTCGGCGACGGGTCCGGGATTGGCGGAGAGGATGTCGATCCACATCCGGGGGTCGGAGGCGGCGATCCGGGTCACGTCCCGGATGCCCTGCCCGCACAGCCGTACGGCGCTCTCCTCGGCGTGCTGGAGCCGTGCGGCGACCATGCTGGAGACCAGATGCGGCATGTGCGAGACGAGGGCGACGGCGCGGTCGTGGGCGTCGGCGTCCATGACGACGGGGACGGCACGGCAGTGCGAGACCAGTTCGAGGGCGAGGTTGAGCACCTCGGTGTCGGTGTCCCGGGTGGGGGTCAGCACCCAGGGGCGGCCCTCGAAGAGGTCCCCGGTGGCGGCCAGCGGGCCGGACTTCTCGCGGCCGGACATGGGGTGCGTGCCGAGGTAGCGGGCGAGCAGCTCGTCGCCCAGGCCGAGGGCCTCGAGTTCGCGGCGGGGGCCGCCCTTGACGCTGGCCACGTCGAGGTAGCCGTACCCGAGGCCGCGTCGCATGGCGTCGGCGAGCACGGTGGCGACGTGGGCGGGCGGGGCGGCGACGAGCACCAGGTCGACGGGGCCCTCGGGGGCCTCGTCGGTGCCGGCGCCGAGTGCGGCGGCCGTCCGGGCCTGCTCGGGGTCGTGGTCGGCGAGGTGCACGGTGACACCGCGCTGCGCCAGCGCGAGCGCGGCGGAGGTGCCGATCAGTCCCGTGCCGAGGACGAGTGCGGTTCTCACTGGGCGATGTCCTTGCGCAGGGCGGCCGCGGCGCCGAGGTAGACGTGGGCGAGGCCGGCGCGCGGCCGGTCGGTCTCGACGTGCGCGAGTATCCGTACGACCCGGGGCATGGCGCCCGCGATGTCGAGTTCCTGGGCGCAGATCAGGGGCACGTCGACGATGCCGAGCTTGCGGGCGGCGACCGCCGGGAAGTCGCTGTGCAGATCGGGCGTGGCCGTGAACCAGATGCTGATCAGGTCCTCGGCGGTCAGCCCGTTCCGCTCCATCAGTGCGGTGAGCAGCTCGCCGACCTGCTCGCTCATGTGTCCGGCCTCGTCCCGCTCGAGCTGGACGGCGCCCCGGACCGCTCGTACCGCCACGTGCTGCTCCTCGCTGTGTCGCCTACGGCGTGCGTACGGATGGTGTAGGTCAAGCGTAGTCAGCGAGGAGGGCGCCGGGACCGCGGCGCCCGTCTGACGAGACGGTACGAGCAGGGCACCGGCCTACAGCTCGACCTCCTGCATCAGCATGCCGACCTCCGTGTTCGACAGCCGCCGCAGCCAGCCCGACTTCTGGTCGCCCAGGGTGATCGGGCCGAACGCCGTGCGGACGAGCTTGTCGACCGGGAAGCCCGCCTCCGCCAGCATCCGCCGCACGATGTGCTTGCGGCCCTCGTGCAGGGTGACCTCGACGAGGTAGTTCTTGCCGGTCTGTTCGACCACCCGGAAGTGGTCCGCGCGCGCGTACCCGTCCTCGAGCTGGATGCCGTCCTTGAGCCGCTTGCCGAGGTCGCGCGGGATGGGGCCGACGATGTGCGCGAGGTAGGTCTTGCGCACGCCGTAGCGCGGGTGGGTCAGCCGGTGGGCCAGCTCGCCGTGGTTGGTGAGCAGGATGACGCCCTCGGTCTCGGTGTCGAGCCTGCCGACGTGGAAGAGCCGGGTCTCGCGGTTGGTGACGTAGTCACCGAGGCACTGCCGTCCCTCGGGGTCCTCCATCGTGGAGACGACGCCGGCGGGCTTGTTCAGCGAGAAGAACTGGTACGACTGCGTGGCGACGGTGAGCCCGTCGACCTTGATCTCGTCGTGCTCGGGATCGACCCGCTTGCCCTGCTCGAGCACGATCTCGCCGTTGACCTCGACGCGGGCGTCCTCGATCAGCTCCTCGCAGGCGCGGCGGGAGCCGTAGCCGGCGCGGGCGAGGACCTTTTGCAGCCGCTCGCCCTCCTGCTCCGCGCCGGGGAAGGTCTTCGGCGGCCGGACGTCCTTCTTGTCGGCGTACCGCTCGCGGTTGCGCTCCTCGGCGCGGGCCTCGTACTCGCGGGAGCGGGCCGGGGCCGAACGGCCGCCGCGGCCGGTGCCGCCGCTGCCGCCCTGCTGGGGCTGGCGGGGGCCGCCCTTGGCCCCGCCGCGCGCGCCGGCGCCCCGCGCGGAGTCGCCGCGGCCGGCCTTCGGGCCGTCCTTGGTGGCGCCGGGACCGACGTCGTAACGGCGCTCCTCGGGGCGGGGCCGGCGGGGGCGGCCGCCCTGCCCCTGCCTGTCGTCCCTGTTGTTGCCGGCACCGCGGTGGTTACCGCGCCCGCCGCTCTTGCCGCTGCCGCTGCTTCGCATCAAAGTTCCGTCGTCGTCGTGTATGTGTGGTGCGTGGTGTACGTGTGGTGCGTGGTGTCCGGGGCGCGGTCCTCGTCCGGGTCCGGCGCGTCCGGGTCGAACGACGGTACGCCCTCCTGGGTGTCGGCCTCGATCGCCTCCGCCTCCGGGAGGAAGGGCGCGAGCTCCGGGAGTTCGTCCAGGCCGCGCAGGCCCATCCGCTCCAGGAAGTAGTTCGTCGTCACGTACAGGATCGCACCTGTTTCGGGTTCCGTGCCCGCCTCCTCCACCAGCCCGCGCTGGAGGAGGGTGCGCATGACGCCGTCGCAGTTGACCCCGCGGACGGCGGAGACACGGCTGCGGCTGACCGGCTGGCGGTAGGCGACGACCGCGAGGGTCTCCAGCGCGGCCTGGGTGAGCCGGGCCTGCTGCCCGTCCAGGACGAAGCGTTCGACGGCGGGGGCGTAGTCGGCGCGGGTGTAGAAGCGCCAGCCGTTCGCGACGAAGCGCAGCTCGAAGCCGCGGCGCTGTGCGGTGTACTCGTCGGCCAGCTCGCGCAGGGCGCGGGTGATCTCGCGGCGGGGCCGCTGGAGGATCTTGGCGAGGTGCGCCTCGGTGGCGGGCTCGTCGACGACCATGAGGACGGCCTCGAGAGCGGGCTTGAGGTCGAGCCCGGCGACGGGGTCGAGGGCGGGGTCGGTGCCGGCCTCCGTCCCCCCGGCGATCTGCTCACTCACGCGTCCTTCTCCTCCTTCTTCTCCGGTGGGCGGTCGAACTCGTCCGTGACGGTGGGCTGTTGGTCACCGTCACCGGTCCAGCGGACCAGGAGCTCGCCGAGGGCGGTCTCCTGGTCCAGGGCGACGGCCTTCTCGCGGTACAGCTCCAGCAGGGCGAGGAACCGGGCGACGACGGTGAGGGTGTCGTCGGTGTCCTCGACGAGTACCCGGAAGCTGGCCTCGCCGAGTTCGCGCAGCCGGGCCACGACGATGCCGGCCTGCTCGCGGACGCTCACCAGCGGGGCGTGGATGTGGTCGACGTAGACCTGCGGCTTGGGCTTGGGCTGCATCGCCTTGACGGCGAGCCGGGCGAACCCCTCGGGTCCGATGCTGATGACGACGTCGGGGAGCAGCTCGGCGTGGTGCGGTTCGAGGCCGACGGTGCGCGGGTAGCGACGGGCCTCGGCTTCGGCCCGCCCGTGGAAGATCTCGGCGATCCGCTTGTACGCGCGGTACTGGAGCAGCCGCGCGAACAGCAGGTCGCGTGCCTCCAGCAGGGCGAGGTCGGCCTCGTCCTCGACCTCGGCGGTGGGCAGCAGCCGGGCCGCCTTGAGGTCGAGCAGGGTGGCCGCGACGACGAGGAACTCGGTCGTCCGGTCCAGGTCCCAGTCGCTCCCCATCCCCCGGATGTGCGCCATGAACTCGTCGGTCACCTTCGACAGGGCGACCTCGGTGACGTCCAGCTTGTGCCGCGAGATCAGCTGCAACAGCAGATCGAAGGGCCCCTCGAAGTTCACCAGCCGCACGGTGAACACACCCTCCGGCTCGGCAAGCGGCTCGGGCGTTGTTTCCGTGTCGACGACGCGCTCGGGCGGGGGCGGCGCTTCGGCGGCCTGCTCGGACGGCGGCGCCGGGGGCGACTGCGCCGGGGGCGACGGCGCGGCGTCCTGTTCGGGGGGCGTGAGCGTGCGGGGCGAGGTGGGCCCGGCGCCCAGAGGGCGGCGGCGGCCGCGGGGAGTGTCGGGCGGGGTCATAGCGCTCGCAGGCTACCTTCTGCCGTCCGCGGCACAGGACTACCGACCCGGCTGAAAGGGGCGCGGGGCTGTGTCACCATGCGGCTCCGCCGCGTGGGCGCGAAACGGGGCGGAGCCCCGTGTGGGGGTCCGGGGGCGGGCCCCCGGAGGCCGGGAAGGGAAGGGGCGGCGGGGGCGAGCGGAAGCCCTGCACCGCCGCACCGAGACGCGGGCGCGGGCCTACCGGCCCCGCAACCGCCGTACCAGAATGCTGGCGTCCCCACGCTGTTCCAGGTCCGCCAGGACCACGGCGACGGCCTCGCGGACGATACGGCCGCGATCCACCGCCAGCCCGTGCTCACCACGCAGCACCAGCCGCGCGTGCTCCAGGTCCATCAGCTCCTCGGCGGAGACATAGACCGTGATCTTCTCGTCGTGCCGTTCCCGCCCACTGGGCCGCCGATTCGCGTTCCGCCCGCGCCGACGAGGCTGAGCCGCGGCGGCGGGCACACCAGCGCCCTCCGGCCCGGCCGCCCGCCGCGCGGTCGCGGTGCCCGCGCCCGCCCCGGACCCGGGCCCGTCCGGCGAGCGTGCCCCGCGCGACTCACCGCTCTGCGCACCGGAGTCCGCGGCGACGTGCTCGTCGCCCTCGCCGTCACCGCCCTGCACCGGCACCGCCGTCGGGGCGTCCTCCGCGGCCGCGGCCGCGTCGCCCTCCCCCGCGGGGGCCGGCACCCGGGCCTCGCCGTTGGCCTGGCGCCGGGGGGTGGACGCCTGGAGCGCCATCCCCCCTGTCGTACGGAACAGTTCGTCGGCCCCCGGCAGACTCACTCGGCGTGACACCGGGCGAGCACCTCCCTGGCGAGCTGGCGGTAGGCGGCGGCACCGACGGAGTTGGAGGCGTACGTGGTGATCGGCTCACCGGCGACCGTGGTCTCCGGGAAGCGGACCGTACGTCCGATGACCGTGTGGTACACGTGGTCGTCGAACGCCTCGACGACCCGGGCCAGCACCTCGCGGCTGTGCACGGTGCGCGAGTCGTACATCGTGGCGAGGATGCCGTCGAGCTCCAGCTCGGGGTTGAGCCGCTCCTGGACCTTCTCGATCGTCTCGGTCAGCAGCGCGACACCGCGCAGCGCGAAGAACTCGCACTCCAGCGGCACGATGACCTTGTGCGCGGCGGTCAGCGCGTTGACGGTGAGCAGGCCGAGGGAGGGCTGGCAGTCGATGACGATGTAGTCGTAGTCGGACATCAGCGGCTTGAGCGCGCGCTGGAGCGTCGACTCGCGCGCGACCTCCGACACGAGCTGCACCTCGGCCGCCGAGAGGTCGATGTTGCTGGGCAGCAGGTCCATGTTGGGGACCGCGGTCTTCAGCAGCACCTCGTCGGCGGCCATGCCCCGCTCCATGAGCAGGTTGTAGACCGTGAGGTCGAGTTCCATCGGGTTGACCCCGAGACCCACGGACAGCGCGCCCTGCGGGTCGAAGTCGACGAGCAGCACCCGGCGCCCGTACTCCGCGAGCGCGGCGCCCAGGTTGATGGTCGACGTCGTCTTGCCGACGCCGCCCTTCTGGTTGCACATCGCGATGATCTTCGCGGGGCCGTGGTCCGTGAGCGGGCCCGGGATGGGGAAGTACGGCAGCGGACGCCCGGTCGGCCCGATGCGCTCACGCCGCTGACGGGCCGCGTCGGGCGCGAGCGTGGCCGCGTACTCGGGGTCGGGCTCGTACTCCGCGTCGGGGTCGTAGAAGTGCCCGTCGGGCAGTTCGTCGTAGTCGGCGAAGTGGTTGTGCACCTCGCCCCTGCTGTCGCCGGCCATGGCGTTCACGTGTGGGCCATCCATGCTCTTGTGTGCTGTCGGAGCCATGTGGGGGCTGTGGCTCTGGTGGGCTGCGAAGGTACGGACAGCGACGGAGCCGACAGCCTCGAGCCTCGCGGGGTCCGACCCTCGCGCAGGCATTCCTGGTTGACCACCCCCGGGAGTGAATGTCGACTCGTTCACAAGTCGTCTTACCTCCTTGGTGACCAGGAAACTTCTAGACAGGTCAGCGTGGCACCATGCCGACGGTTGGCGACTCTATGGCGTGTCGGCCGTCCGCAGCAACACAATCCGCCGGACCCGGCCCGATGTGTCGGCAATGAAACATCCCCCTGTCAAGGGCGTACGGAGGGCGTACAGCTGCTGAATGCCGGATTCGCCCCGTGCGCGAATCGGTAGAACGGTTGTTTTTGCGACGAGTTGAACGAGCGTCGCAAAGTGACCATACACACACCCGGCCGGACCTTGTCGACAAGGTCCGGCCGGGTGCGCGGCGTTGACCGCGAATGTTGACCTGTCGCCTTGTGGCACAGGCGACTTGCGGGGAGATGTGGAGGCACGCCGGAGCGCGCCGCGCCCCCGCCGCTCAGCCGAGCAGGGTGGACAGCTCCACGTGCTCCAGACCGTGTGCCTCGGCGACCTCCTTGTAAACCACCTTGCCCTCATGGACGTTGAGCCCCTTGGCGAGCGCGGGGTCGCGGCGCAGCGCCTCCGTCCAGCCCCGGTCGGCCAGTTCCACGATGTACGGCAGCGTGGCGTTGGTGAGCGCGTAGGTGGAGGTGTTGGGGACGGCGCCGGGCATGTTGGCGACGCAGTAGAACACCGACTCGTGGACCGGGAAGGCCGGTTCGGCGTGCGTGGTGGGGCGGGAGTCCTCGAAGCAGCCGCCCTGGTCGATCGCGATGTCGACAAGGACACTTCCCGGCTTCATCCGGGAGACCAGCTCGTTGGTGACCAGTTTCGGCGCCTTGGCGCCCGGGACGAGCACCGCGCCGATGACGAGGTCGGCCTCCAGGCACGCCCGCTCCAGCTCGAAGGCGTTGGAGACGACCGTCTGGATCCGGGTGCCGAAGATCTTGTCGGCTTCCTTGAGCTTGTTGATGTCCTTGTCGAGCAGGGTCACGTGGAAGCCCATGCCGATGGCGATCTGCGCGGCGTTCCAGCCGGAGACTCCGCCGCCGATGACGACGGCCCGGCCGGCCGGCACGCCGGGGACGCCGCCGGGCAGCACGCCGCGCCCGCCGCCCGCGCGCATCAGGTGGTAGGCGCCGACCTGCGGGGCGAGCCGGCCGGCCACCTCGGACATGGGCGCGAGCAGCGGCAGCGCGCGGCCGGGCAGTTCGACGGTCTCGTAGGCGATGGCGGTGGTGCCCGACTCCAGCAGGGCGTCGGTGCACTCCTTGGAGGCGGCCAGGTGCAGATAGGTGAAGAGGATCTGGTCCTTGCGCAGCCGGTGGTACTCCTCGGCCACCGGCTCCTTCACCTTCAGCAGCAGATCGGCCGCCGCCCACACCTCGTCGGCGGTGTCCAGGATGCGGGCGCCGGCGGCGGTGTACTCGTCGTCCGTGAGGGAGGAGCCGAGACCCGCGCCCCGTTCCACCACGACCTGGTGACCCCCTCGAACGAGCTCGTGCACACCGGCCGGGGTGATGGCCACGCGGAACTCGTTGTTCTTGACCTCGCGGGGAATACCGACCTTCACGTCGATCACGGTCCTTGGTTCGCAGGAAACGTCAATGACTGCATACCCGGACGCGTGAGGGCACACCGGGGCAGACCGCACGAGAAGGTGCGGCCAAATCAGTCTAATGAAGGTGTTCCCTCTGTCCAGCCTTCCAAAGGGCAAATCTTCTGCGGATGCACTGCGGATTTCGTAGGTGTTTCAGGCTGTGTTCCTTGCCGTCACACCTCTGCGCCGTCCGGCGCCGTGCCGGGCTCCGCCTCCCGCAGCCGCTCGGCGGCTCCCCGGTGCAGCCGGGCCCCCGCCGGGTCGCCCGTGCGTTCCAGCGCCTCGGCGAGCCGTGTGTGCAGGGCCGACTGAAGCCGCCCGTCCTCCGCGCGCCGGGCCAGTTCGACCGCCTCCTGGTACGTCTGAAGCGCCTCGTCCGCGCGCCCCGCGGCCTCCTGCACCCCGGCCAGCTCGCCCATCGCCCGCGCCTGTGCGACGACGTCACCGCCGCGCCGGTGCCCGGTGACCGCGGACCGCCAGGAGCGCAGCGCCTCCGCGTACCGCCCCGCGCGGGCGTGTGCCCCGCCGATGCGGCCGTGCAGCCGGGCGGCGTCCGCGCGCTCGTCGCGGGCGAGCCGCTGGGCGAGCGCGCGCCCGAACCAGTCGGCGGCCCGGTCGGGGTCCCCCAGCGCGAGGTGGGCCGCGCCGACGGATTCCGTCGCGCGGCCGGTCGCGTACGGGTCGCCCGCCTCGCGCCCGGCGTCGAGCGCGGCCCGGTAGCGGGCCAGCGCGTCCCGGGCACGGCCGGCCCGGGCGTCCAGGTCGGCGAGGTTGAGCAGCGCCGCCGCCCGCTCCCGGGGCAGGTGGCGGCGTTCGGCGACGTCGAGGACGAGCAGGTGGATGCCGTACAGCTCGGGCGCGGCGGCCTGGGTGCCGAGGTGCGCCACCATGGCGCGCACCAGCTGGGACATCAGCCGGCGGGCCAGGGTGTCCAGCTCCCCGTCGGCGACGGCGAGCCGGGCGGCGGCCAGCAGCGCGGGCTGCCGGGCGCGCAGCCAGTCGGCGGCGGCACGCGGGTCGGCGAAGCGCAGCGCGGGCGGCGTGGCCAGCAGTTTCTCCCGGGACGCGGGGCTGTCGGTCTCGGTGACGGCACGGCAGGACTGCAACAGCCGCAGGGTGCGCTCCAGCATCCGGGCGCGGGCCAGGCGCAGCTCGCCGGGGCGGTCCTCGGCCTCGGCGCGGGCGCGCAGCAGGGGCTGGAGGCAGCCGGGGACCTCGTACTGCGGCAGTTCGGTGGGCAGGCGGTGCAGGAATCCGGCGTCCACGCACGCGTCGAGGACGCTGCGGGCGGCGCCCATCGAGCAGCCGGCCAGCGCGGAGGCGGTGTGCGGGTCGGCCGGGACGGCGGGGACGAGGGAGAGCAGCCGCAGCATCCGCCGGGCACCGGCGGGCAGTCCGGCGTAGGCGAGCCGGAACACCTTGGCGAGCGGGGCGCCGCCCTCGGTGTCGGCGTTCAGGTGCCGGGTGACGTCGGCGACGGCGGCCTTGGGGCGGGCGGCCAGCCAGCCCCCGGCGAGGACCAGCGCGGCGGGCTGGCCGCCGCACGCCTCGGCGAGCTGCTCGGCGGCGCGCGGGTCGACGGTGATGCGGACGGCGCCGGTGCGGCGGGTGAGCAGGGCCACCGCGGACGCGGTGTCCAGGCCGCCGACCGTGCAGGGGCGGACGTCGGAGATGCCGGTCAGCGGCCCGCGGGAGACGGCGACGACGAGGCAGTCGGGGCTGTCGGGCAGCAGCGCGTCGACCTGTTCGGCGCCGGCCGCGTCGTCCAGCAGGAGCAGTACGCGCCGCTCGCCGAGGGCCTCGCGCAGCAGCTCGCTCAGCTCGTCCTCGCCGGCCCCGGGCGGTACGGGCCGGCCGAGCGCGGTCAGCAGCTGCCGGGCGGTGCGCTCGGTGGGGACGGGGGTGCCGTCGGGTTCGCTCAGGCGGGCGCGCAGCACCCCGTCCTCGTAGTCGTCGGCCACCCGCCGCAGCAGTTCCTCGGCGAGTGCGGTACGGCCCTGGCCCGGACGCCCGGCGATGAGCAGCACCCGGGCGCGGGGGGCCTTGCGGCCGGAGAGGGTGTCGAGGCCGGCGCGGGCGATGTCGGCGCGCAGTTCGCGCAGTTCGTGGGCGCGGCCGAGGAATTCGGGGTCGGGGGCGGGACGTTCGGGGTGCCGGCGGTCGTCGGCCTGTCGTTCCGGGGACCGGCTCTCGGGGAGCCGGCGCCCGGCGGGGGCCGTGTCCGGCGCGGGGCCGGGCAGTCCGCCGTCGTCGGTGTCCACCGCCTGATCCGTCACGGGTCACGCTCCCGTCCCACTGCGCGCACGGACCCGCCGCACTCCGCACGGGTCGTCCTCAGAGCCTAGTTGACGCTCTGAGGTCTCCCGGCGGACCGGGGCGGGCACGGCACGCGGCTCACCCGATCGGATCAGGCGATCGTAGGACTTGCGGAAGGGGTGCGCGTGCTCACGCCTCGAACGGGCGGGCCGGCCACGGGGCGAGCGCCGGGCGCAGGGCGTCCAGGCCCTCCCCGTCCCGCGCCGCCACCAGCGACAGCGCGCCGACGACGAGGCAGTTGTTGTGCAGCTCCCCGGCGAGCACCCCGCGCACCAGCTCGGCCACGGGCACCCGGGCGAGCTCCATGTCGGCCTCCTCGTGCTCGACCTCGAACCGCTCCCCCTCCGCCTCCGACAGGTCACGGGCGAGGAAGATCCGCACGGCCTCGTCGCAGCCGCCGGGGGTGGTGTAGACGTCGGTGAGGACCCGCCAGTCCTCGGCCTTGACGTGCGCCTCCTCGTACAGCTCGCGCTGGGCGGCGTGCAGCGGGTTCTCACCGGGGACGTCGAGCAGTCCGGCCGGGATCTCCCACAGCCGCTGGCGCACCGGGTGGCGGTACTGGCGCAGCACCAGGACGCGGTCCTCGTCGTCCAGGGCGAGGACGGCCACCGAGCCGGGGTGCACCTGGTAGTCCCGGCGTGCGACCGACCCGTCGGGCATGACCACCTCGTCGGTGCGGACGGAGGTCTTGTTGCCCCGGAACGGGGTCTCGGTGCCCCGGATCTCCCACTCCTCGGCGGCGTCCTTGATCGTCATGCCTGTCCTTCCCCATGAGCCGCGTGGGCCCCATGTGCACGAAACCGGGGTGCGCGCCCGTCGGAACCCTGGGGTTCCGGGGACCCGCACCCCGGCCACCGTACAGCCGTCGTACGCCCCGACGGCCGTCCGGCTACTTCGCGGTCTTGCGCGCGACCGCCGCCTTGACCAGCCCGGCGAAGAGCGGGTGCGGTCGGGTCGGGCGGGAGCGCAGCTCCGGGTGGGCCTGGGTGGCCACCAGGTAGGGGTGGACCTCGCGCGGGTACTCCAGGTACTCCACGAGCTTGCCGTCCGGGGAGGTGCCGGAGAACAGCAGCCCGGCCTTCTTCTCCAGCTCCGCGCGGTAGGTGTTGTTCACCTCGTAGCGGTGGCGGTGGCGCTCCTCGACGTACTCCTTGCCGTCGTACACCTCGCGCACGAGGGAGCCCTCGGCGAGCTTGGCCGGGTACATGCCCAGCCGCATGGTGCCGCCCATGTCGCCCTCACCGGCGACGATGTCGAGCTGCTCGGCCATGGTGGAGATGACCGGGTGGGCGGTGGCCGGGTCGAACTCGGTGGAGTTGGCGTCGTCCACTCCGGCCAGGTTGCGCGCGGCCTCGATCACGACGCATTGCAGGCCGAGGCAGAGGCCGAGCAGCGGGATGCGCTGCTCGCGGGCGTACTGGATGGCGCCGACCTTGCCGGTCACGCCGCGCTCGCCGAAGCCGCCGGGGATGCAGATGGCGTCGACGTCGCCGAGCTCGCGGGCGGCGCCTGCCGGGGTCTTGCAGTCGTCGGAGGTGACCCACTTGATCGTCACGCGGGCCCGGTTGGCGAAGCCGCCGGCGCGCAGGGCCTCGGTGACGGAGAGGTAGGCGTCGGGCAGGTCGATGTACTTGCCGACGAGCGCGAGGGTGACCTCGTGGTCGGGGTTGTGGACGCGGTCGAGCAGGTCGTCCCAGGTCGTCCAGTCCACGTCGCGGAACGGCAGGTCCAGCTTGCGGACGACATAGGCGTCCAGGCCCTCGCCGTGCACGGTCTTGGGGATGTCGTAGATCGAGCGGGCGTCCGGACAGGCGACCACGGCGGCCTCGTCGACGTCGCACATCAGCGAGATCTTCCGCTTGATGGCGGTGGGCACCTCGCGGTCGCAGCGCAGCACGATCGCGTCCGGCTGGATGCCGATGTTGCGCAGGGCGGCGACGGAGTGCTGGGTCGGCTTGGTCTTCAGCTCGCCGGAGGGGCCGATGTACGGCAGCAGGGAGATGTGCACGACGAAGACGTTGTCGCGGCCGACCTCGTGGCGGACCTGGCGGACGGTCTCCAGGAAGGGCAGCGACTCGATGTCGCCGACCGTGCCGCCGACCTCCGTGATGACGACGTCCACCTCGTCGGTGGCCATGCGCCGGATGCGGTGCTTGATCTCGTTGGTGATGTGCGGGATGACCTGCACGGTGTCGCCCAGGTACTCGCCGCGCCGCTCCTTGGCGATCACGGTGGAGTAGACCTGGCCGGTGGTGACGTTGGCGGAGCCGTCCAGATCGCGGTCGAGGAACCGCTCGTAGTGGCCGATGTCCAGGTCGGTCTCGGCGCCGTCGTTGGTGACGAACACCTCACCGTGCTGGAAGGGGTTCATCGTGCCGGGGTCGACGTTCAGGTAGGGGTCGAGCTTCTGCATCACGACCCGCAGGCCCCGGGCCTTGAGCAGCATGCCGAGGCTGGAGGCGGTCAGACCCTTGCCGAGCGAGGAGGCGACACCCCCGGTGACGAAGATGTGCTTGGTCGTCGTGGCTGTGCTGTTGCGGAAAGCAGCGGGCGGCATGGCCAAGAGGGGGCTCCCGTGGTCGCGGTCTGGAGTGCGGAGCGGCGCGTTGCGTTCCGGAGGTTTCCGGGGGCGCCGTCGCTGCGGTTCGGGGGTTTGAAGTCCACCGGTCCACGGGCTACCAGCGTAACAGCGACGGAGAGGAGCCGCTCCCGGCGGCTCCCTCCCGGGACGCTCCCGCCGCCCTCCCCGGGTCCCGCCTCCAGGCCCTCCCGGGTTCCCCCTCAGTCCTCCCGGGGTTCTCCCGCCGTCCTCCCCGGGGATCTTTCCGGACGTCTTCCGGGCCGGGGCCGAAAGCCGTCAGAGCGCCCGCCGGCGTCCGGAGCGTCCGGTTCCGACCCGTCTTCGGCCATTACGAGCGACCGCTTTCGGCCACGCTCCGCGCACGTGTCACCACGGACACGCCACGCCTCCACGGTTCTCACCCGATGCTCACTCGTTCGGGTCACCCGCGTTGCCCGGAGCGGCACGCGCACCACCCGGGTGCGTCGTATCCTGCTCGGACACTCGCTGCCGAGCACCCCGGCAAACGGCACACCCCCGCCCGCCACCGGAACAATACGAGCTCGTCAGTTCGTTGCACATCGACCGCATATTTCCTGCATATTTTCCCGAACGGGGTCGGTGTACGACGACGTTTCACACCGACCCCTTGACCGCAAAGAGCGACCGCCCCATGCGGGGCGACGTGGCCGTTCGACTGGAGTTGCACGTGGCCGGGCGTATCGAAGACTACGCACTCATCGGAGACATGCAGACCGCCGCACTGGTCTGCCGGGACGGCACAGTGGACTGGCTGTGCCTGCCCCGCTTCGACTCCCACGCCGTCTTCGCGGGGCTGCTCGGCACGGAGGAACACGGCTTCTGGCGCCTCGGGCCGGCCCATGCCTCCGACGCCGAGCCGCCGACCGCGACCCGCCGCGGCTACCGGGGCGAGTCACTCGTCCTGGAGTCCGAGTGGGACACGCCACGCGGAACGGTCAGGGTGACCGATTTCATGCCCCCGCGCGACGGCGCCCCGCAGCTCGTGCGGATCGTCGAGGGCGTCACCGGCCGCGTTCCCATGCGGTCGGTGCTGCGGATGCGGTTCTCCTACGGGCGGATCACCCCCTGGGTGCACAAGCACGAGGGCCGCACCGTCGCCGTCGCCGGCCCCGACTCCGTGTGGTTCGACACCGAGGCGGAGACCTACGGCAAGTCGCTGACCACGTACAACGACTTCACCGTCGCGCCCGGCGAGCGCGTCGCCTTCACCGTCTCCTGGCAGCCCTCGCACAAGGAGCCGCCGCCGCTGCCCGAGCCGGAGCAGTCCCTGGGGGCCACCGAGGAGTTCTGGCGCGAGTGGGTCGGGCACTGCACGTACCACGGCCCCTACCGCGAGGCCGTGGTCCGCTCCCTGATCACGCTCAAGGCCCTGACGTACGCCCCCACCGGCGGCATCGTCGCCGCGCCCACCACCTCGCTGCCCGAGCACCTCGGCGGCGTGCGCAACTGGGACTACCGCTACACCTGGCTGCGCGACGCGGCCATCACGCTCTCCTCGCTGCTGCGCACCGGCTACCGCGAGGAGGCCCGCGCCTGGCGCGAGTGGCTGCTGCGCGCGGTCGCGGGCGACCCGGAGAACCTCCAGATCATGTACGGCATCGCCGGCGAGCGCGAGCTCGGCGAGGCCGAGCTGGACTGGCTGCCGGGCTACGAGCACTCCGCGCCGGTACGCATCGGCAACGGCGCCGCCAGCCAGCTCCAGCTGGACGTCTACGGCGAGGTCACCGAGGCCCTGCACCTGGGCCATATGACGGGGCTCGCCCGCAACGACTACGCCTCCGTCCTCCAGCTCAGGCTGATCCGCTACCTCGAGGACCACTGGGACGAGCCCGACGAGGGCATCTGGGAGGTGCGCGGCCCGCGCCGCCACTTCGTGCACTCCAAGGTGATGGCCTGGGTCGCGGTCGACCGCACCATCAAGCTGATCGAGTCCGGCGACGCCGACGGCCCGCTGGAGCGCTGGAAGCAGCTGCGCGACGACATCCACCGCGACGTGTGCGAGCGGGGCTACGACAAGGAGCGCAACACCTTCACACAGTCCTACGGCTCCAAGGAGCTGGACGCGTCCCTGCTGCTGATCCCGCAGATGGGCTTCCTGCCGCCGGACGACAAGCGGGTCATCGGCACCATCGAGGCGATCCAGCGCGAGCTGTCCACGGCGGACGGCTTCATCCTGCGGTACCCGACGTCGGGCTCCGACGAGGGCGTGGACGGGCTGCCGGGCGACGAGGGGGCCTTCCTGGCCTGCTCGTTCTGGATGGCGGACGACCTGGCGATGATCGGCCGGGTCGACGAGGCCCGCCGCCTCTTCGAGAAGCTGCTGGCCCTGCGCAACGACCTCGGCCTGCTCGCCGAGGAGTGGGACCCCCGCCTGCAACGCCAGGTGGGCAACTTCCCCCAGGCCTTCAGCCACGTCCCCCTCATCGACACCGCGCTGCGCCTGACGGCGTCGGGGGCGTACGGGGGTTGATGACGCGGTTCCTCGCGCCCCTTCGGGGGCGCGAGGCCGTATCCCGCGCTCAGACGAAGCGCACCGGCGACGTCAGCTCGTCGTACACACTCAGCACCTGTGCGACCGTCGCGTCCTCCGTGGGCCACGTCCCCGCCTGCCACACCCCCCGCTCCACGAGCCACGCCCGCCGCCCCGCATCCCCCAGCAACCGCACCACCGCCGCACCCAGCGCCTCCGCGTCCCCGTAGGGGACCAACTCCGCGGCGTCCCCTACGAGCTCGGGGGTTCCCCCCACCGCCGTCGCCACCAAGGGCACACCCGCCCGCAGCGCCTCCTGGGCCAGCACCGACCTCGATTCCCAACTGCTCGGCAGCAACGCCAGATCCGCCGCGGCGAGAAGCTCCGCGACGTCCTCCCGGCTGCCCAGCAGCAGCACCGGCAGCCGCTCCTCCTCGATGCGCCGCTGCAACTCCGGCCGCAGCGGCCCCTCCCCCGCGATCACCAGCAACGGTTCGGGCTCGTGGTGCCGCCACACCCGCACCGCGTCGAGCAGCACCTCGTGCCCCCGGTGCCGTTCGAGCGCGCCGGCGGCGAGGAGCAACGGCCGCCCCACGGCGCCGAGTTCGGCGCGTGCCTTGGACGCGGCGGAGCCGTCGGCGTCACCGCTGCCGTCGCTGCCTTCGCTGCCGTCGCTGCCGCCTGAGCCGTCGCACTCGTCGTCGCCCGTGCCGCCGCACCCGCCCGGCGCCGGGAGCGCGACGGCGGCGAGCCGGGCGTCCCGCGCCCCCCTTTGCCGCGCCCGGTCGACGAGGTCGGAGGACGTGCCGAGCAGGATGGACGCGGCCTTGGCGACCCGCCGTTCGAGCAGCCGCAGCAGATGCGCACGGGGCCCCTCGGCGTGCGCTCGGGTGTGCCAGGTGACGACGAACGGCACCCGGCGGCCCAGCGCGAGGGAGGCCCGCAGCCCCGCGTGCAGCCCGTGGGCGTGCACCAGGTCGGCGTCGGCGCAGACGGCGCGCAACGCGGCGACGGAGGACGGGTCGGTGCTGCGGTCCACGGCGACGTGGGCGGCGCCGGTGCCGGTGAAGTCGTAGGTGCGTTCCGCCTCGGTGGGGGCGCACACGGTCACGCGTACGCCCCTGGCGACCAGCCCGGCGGCGAGCGACCGCACGTGCGCGCTGCTGCCCGCGCTGCCGCCGCCGAGCACCTGCACGGCGTGCAGGGGCGCCTGCCCCCGCGGCGGCTGTCCGGGCGGCAACTGGCTGCTCACGAGGGTCACGTGGGCGTGGCTCCTGGTTCGGCGTCGAACGGTTCGGGCGGTCACGGTGCAACGTACGGAGCGCGCGCACGACGGGCGACGGCGGTGCCCGCGCGGGCCGTCCGGGGCGTGCGTGGGGTCAACAATGCCAGGGCGCACGGGCGTTGCGGCACCGGCGCCCGAACGCACCTACGGCGAAGGAGCGTACCGGTTCCGCACGACAGGCCGGGCCGCACGACAGGCCGGGCCGCACGACAGGCCGGGCCGGGCGACGGGTGGGGGCGCACGGCAGGTGAGGCGGCACGCCAGGTGGGGCCGGGCGCGCGGGTCCGGGCGGGACGACCTCCCGGCCCGGACCCCGACCGGTCCCGATGCCTTCCGCTAGCCGTCCCGCCGCGCCGCCGCCAGGAGTTCCTCCGCGTGCGCCCGCGCCGTCTCGGAGTCCTCCTGGCCCGCGAGCATCCGGGACAGCTCGCGCACCCGCTCCTCGCCCTCCAGGACCTTCACCCCGGAGCGGGTCACCGAGCCGTCGTTGGTCTTCTCCACCAGCAGCTGCCGGTCGGCGAAGGCCGCCACCTGCGGCAGGTGCGTGACGACCACGACCTGCGCGCTCTTCGCGAGCTTCGCCAGCCGCCGCCCGATCTCGACGGCCGCCTTGCCGCCGACGCCCGCGTCGACCTCGTCGAAGAGGTACGTCGGCACGGGGTCGGTGCCCGCGAAGACGACCTCCACCGCGAGCATCACCCGGGACAGCTCACCGCCGGACGCGCCCTTGGCGATCGGCCGCGCCGGCGCCCCCGGATGCGGGGCGAGCAGCAGTTCGACCTCGTCGGCGCCGGACGGCCCGTAGGCGACCGTGCGCCCGCCGACCTCGACCCCCTCGGGGTCCTCGGTCTGCCGTACGGCGAACGTCACGCGCGCGTGCGGCATGGCGAGCGAGCCCAGCTCGGCGGTGACCGCGGCGGCGAACCGTTCGGCGGCGGCGGTCCGCGCGTCGGACAGTTCCTGCGCCAGCCCGCCCAGCTCGGCCCGGAGCGCGTCCCGCTCGGCGGTCAGCTCGCCGATCCGCTCGTCGTCGCCGTCCAGCTCGGTCAGCCGCGCGGCGCTCCGCTCGGCCCAGGCGAGGACGGCGGCCACGTCCTTGTCGTACTCGCCGTACTTCCGGGTGAGCTGGGTGAGCGCGGCCCGCCGCTCCTCCACCGCCGCCAGCCGCAGCGGGTCGGCGTCGAGGTCGTCGGCGTATCCGGCCAGCTCCCCGGCCACGTCGGCGAGGAGGATGCCGATCTCCCCGACCCGGTCGGCGAGGCCGGCCAGCGCGGTGTCGTGCGACCGTACGGCCTCCAGGGCGCGGTGGGCGCCCGCGACGAGCGTGGTGGCGTCGATGCCCTCGGGGTCCTCCGGGTTGCCGGCCAGCGCGGCGTGCGCGGCTGTCGCGGCGGAGGCGAGGGCCTCGGCGTGCCCGAGCCGCTCGGCCTCGGCGGCCAGCTCCACGTCCTCGCCGGCCCGCGGCTCGACGGCCGCGATCTCGTCGAGGCCGTAGCGCAGCAGATCGGCCTCCTGCGCCCGCTCCCGCGCGCGCGTGGTGATCTCCTCCAGCTCGACGGCGACGGCCCGCAGCCGCCGGTAGGCCTCACCGTACTTCGTCAGCGGTACGGCGACGGCGTCCCCGGCGTACCGGTCGAGGGCCTGGCGCTGCCGGGTGAGTTTGAGCAGCCCCTGCTGGTCGGTCTGGCCGTGCACGGCGACCAGCTCGTCGGCGAGCTCGGCGAGCATCCCGACCGGCACGGACCGCCCGCCGAGATGCGCCCGGGAGCGGCCCTCGGCGGACACGGTACGGCTGATCAGCAGCGCCCCGTCGTCCAGCTCGGCGCCGGCCTCCTCGGCCCGTACGGCGGCCGAGGCCTCGCCGGGCACGCTGATGCGGCCCTCGACGACGGCGTTCTTGGCGCCGATCCGTACGAGTGCCGGGTCCGCGCGCCCGCCCAGCAGCAGCCCCAGGCTGGTGACCACCATCGTCTTGCCGGCACCGGTCTCACCGGTGACGGCGGTGAAGCCGGGCGACAGCTCGACGACCGCGTCGTCGATGACCCCGAGCGACCGTATCCGCATCTCCTCCAACACGACGTCGACCATACGAGGTTTCGGCCACGATGTGCGACGCCACCCCACCCGACCGGGGAAGCCGCAGGTCGTGACTTCCCCGGGGGTCGCTCGTTGCGGAGCCGCGTCCGGACGCGCGTACGACTGGTGCGGCTAGTTCGGCGCGCCCCGCCACCCCGACACCGGCAGCGCGAACTTCGCCACCAGGCGGTCGGTGAAGGACGCGTGGTGCAGCCGGGCGAGCCGGACCGGCACCGCGCCCCGGCGCACCTCGACCCGGGCGCCCGGCGGCAGCTCCACCGTGCGCCGGCCGTCGCACCACAGCACGCCGGGCGGGATGTGCGGCAGCACCTCCACCGCGAGCACCGAGTCCGGCGAGGTCACCAGCGGCTTGGCGAACAGGGCGTGGGCGCTGATCGGCACCATGAGCAGCGCCTCCACCTCCGGCCACACCACGGGCCCGCCCGCGGAGAACGCGTACGCCGTGGAGCCGGTGGGCGTGGCGCAGACGATGCCGTCGCAGCCGAACCCGGTGACCGGCCGCCCGTCGATCTCCAGGACGACCTCGAGCAGCTTCTCGGCGCCGGCCTTCTGCACGGCGGCCTCGTTGAGCGCCCAGTCGGTGTGCACGATGTCGCCGTTGCGGTGCACGACGACGTCGACCGTCATGCGTTCCTCGACCTCGTAGGCGCGGCTGACCACCCGGTCGACGACCTTGTCGAGGTCGTCCCGCTCGGCCTCCGCGAGGAAGCCGACACGCCCGAGGTTGACGCCGAGCATCGGCACGCCGGAGGCGCGGGCGAACTCGGCGCCGCGCAGCAGCGTGCCGTCACCGCCGAGGACGATGAGCAGCTCGCAGCCGTCCAGGCACTGCGGGGTGGCCTCCTTGACCAGCTGCACGCTCTCGGGCAGCGGCAGGTCGGCGGCCTCGGCCTCCAGGACGCGCACCCCGAGTCCCGCGTGCAACAGCCCCGCGACGACGAGCTCGGCGCTGCGGATGGCGGCCGGGCGCCCGGTGTGGGCGAGCAGGAATACGGTTCGAGCTTGGGTCTGTGTCAACGCGGCCCCTCCGCCACTGCACGGTCGATGTCGGCCGGGTCCGGTGCGGGTGCCCCGGCTCGCAGCCACAGAAAGTACTCGACATTGCCCGCGGGTCCGGGCAGCGGGCTGGCACGCACGCCGTTCGTCCCGAGCCCGAGTTCCCACGCCCGCCCGGCCACCTGGCGCACGGCCTCCGCGCGCAGCTCGGGGCTGCGGACGACGCCCCCGCTGCCCAGCCGTTCCTTCCCCACCTCGAACTGGGGCTTGACCATCATCACCAGGTCGGCGTCCGGTTTCGCGCATCGCGCGAGGGCGGGCAGTACCAGTCCCAGCGGGATGAAGGACAGGTCCCCCACGACAAGATCCACAGGCTCCCCATCGATCGCCTCCAGCGTCAACTCGCGTACGTTCGTACGGTCCTTGACGGTGACGCGTTCATCGCTTCGCAGAGTCCAGGCGAGTTGTCCGTATCCGACGTCCACGGCGACGACGTGCGCGGCGCCCGCGCGCAGCAGCACGTCGGTGAAGCCGCCGGTGGAGGCGCCGGCGTCGAGTGCCCGCCGCCCCCGTACGACGAGTCCGCGCGGGACGAAGGCCTCGAGGGCGCCGGCGAGCTTGTGGCCGCCCCGGGAGACGTAGTCGGGGTCGCCGTCGTCCTCGGCCACGAGGATCGCGGCGGCGGTCTCGACCTGGGTGGCCGGTTTGGTCGCGACGGCTCTGCCGACCGTGACCCGCCCGGCCGCGATCAGCTGGCTCGCGTGCTCCCGCGAGCGCGCCAGCTTCCGCCGTACGAGCTCTGCGTCCAGTCGGCGGCGTGCCACTCCTGCCACGTGCTCCTCAGCTCCTAGTCCCGTGTCCCGTGGGTCGGTGGGGGCGGCTCGGGTCCCGGACGGGAGTCGAGCGCGGTCAGCGCGTCGCGCAGCCCTCGGTGTACATCCTCGTACACCTGGAGGTGGCCGTCGGTGGCGAGGTGGTCGGCATCGGCCAGCCGGTCGAGGTGGGCGTCGACGCCGGGGTGGCCCGTGGGGGTGCGGGGGACCTGGAGCGGGGCGGGGGCCGCGGGGTCGGTTTCCTGATGAGGGGCCGCCGGCTCCTCCTCCGGAGCCCGGGGCTCCGGTACTGCGTCGGTCATGCCCCGACGCTACCGCGTGGCCCTGGGGTACCGTCGATGCCGATGGCGACGATCGAGGAGTGCCGTACGGCGCTGAGCAGGTTCTCCGAGACCCTCGCGGGCGCCGAGGGCGACGCGGCGGCGGCCGCCGCCCTGGACCGCTCGCTGAGCTGCCGGATCACCGACCTGGACGTCACCTTCGTCGGCCGGCTGCGCGGCGGCCGGATCGAGGTGCGCGACACCGTGCGCGGACTGCCGCCCGAGAAGGCCGAGATACGGCTGGCCATGACGGGCGACGACCTGGTGGCCCTGGTCGACGGCGAGCTGCACTTCGCGCGGGCGTGGGGTTCGGGCCGGGTGAAGCTGGAGGCGGGGCTGCGGGACCTGCTCCGGCTCAGGAGGCTTCTCTAGCCGGCTTCGGAACCTTCGCGTGGACAGCCTCGGTCTCCGTACGCGCGCGAGCCGTGCGAGCCGCCGGCACCACCAGCGGGGTCCCCGTCTCCGGGTCGTCGATGATCTGGCAGCGCAGCCCGAAGACCTCCTCGACCAGCTCCGCCGTGACGATCTCCTTCGGCGCCCCCTCGGCCACCACCCGCCCGTCCCGCAGCGCGACGAGATGCGTGGCGTACCGGGCCGCGTGGTTGAGGTCGTGCAGGACGGCGACGAGCGTGCGCCCCTGCTCCTCGTGCAGGTCGGCGCAGAGGTCGAGGACGTCGATCTGGTGCTGGATGTCGAGGTAGGTGGTCGGCTCGTCCAGGAGCAGCAGCGGGGTCTGCTGGGCGAGCGCCATGGCGATCCACACCCGCTGCCGCTGCCCGCCGGACAGCTCGTCGACGTAGCGGTCGGCGAGCTCGCCGACCCGGGTGCGCGCCATCGCCTCCCGCACCACCCGCTCGTCCTCGGCCGACCACTGCCGCAGCAGCCCCTGGTGCGGGTAGCGGCCGCGGCCGACCAGGTCGCCGACGGTGATGCCGTCCGGCGCGATCGACGACTGCGGCAGCAGCCCGAGGGTGCGGGCGACCTTCTTCGCCGGCATCGACTGGATGACCTGCCCGTCGAGCAGCACCCGTCCCTCGGTCGGGCGGAGCATCCGCGACAGCGCGCGCAGCAGCGTGGACTTGCCGCAGGCGTTGGGGCCGACGATCACGGTGAAGGAGTTGTCGGGTATCTCGACCGACAGCTGCTCGGCGATCACGCGCTGGTCGTAGGCGAGGGTGACGTTGTCGGCGGACAGGCGGTTCACGGTGCTCCTTCGGGTGTTCTTGCTCGCCGGGTGTGCCTGCGCCGGGGCTTCGCGCACCGGGCCGCTCATATCCGGCCCGCCCGGCGCTCGGTGACCAGCAGCCACAGCAGATACGCCCCGCCGAGTACCCCGGTGACCACGCCGACGGGCAGCTGGTCGGCGCCGAAGGCCCGCTGCGAGACCAGGTCGGCCACGATCAGCAGGGTGGCGCCCATGCACATGGCCGGGACGAGGTTGGGCCCGGGCGAGCGGGTCAGCCGCCGGGCGAGCTGCGGCGCGGTCAGCGCGACGAACCCGACCGGTCCGACGGCGGCGGTGGCACCGGCGGTGAGCAGCACCGCGGACACCATCAGCACCAGCCGTACGCGCTCCACGCGCACGCCCAGCGCGTACGACAGGTCGTCACCCATCTCGGTCATCAGCAGCCCGCGCGCGTTGACGAGGACGAGCGGGACGAGGACCGCGCACAGCACGAGCAGCGGCCACACCTGCGTCCAGTCGCGGCCGTTGAGCGACCCGGTCATCCACACCACCGCGCGGGCGGCGTCGACGATGTCGGCCTTGATGAGCAGATAGCCGTTGACGGCGGTGACGATCGCGGAGACGCCGATGCCCACCAGGACCAGCCGGTAGCCGTGCACGCCCCGCTTCCAGGCGAGGAGGTAGATCGCGAACCCGGTGACCAGCCCGCCGGCCAGCGCGCCGAGCGTGACGGCGGTGGCGCTGCCGGAGAACAGCACGATCACCGTGAGCGCGCCGGCCGTCGCGCCCTGCCCGAGTCCGAGCACGTCCGGGCTGCCGAGCGGATTGCGCGAGATCGACTGGAACAGCGCCCCGCCGAGCCCCAGCGCGGCCCCCACGAGGAGGCCGACGAGAACGCGCGGCAGCCGCAGGTCGCGGACGATGTACTCCTGGATCTGTGTCCCGTTCCCGGTCAGCGTCTTGAGGACGTCGGGGGCGGAGATCGGGAAGTCGCCGGTGCCGATCAGTACGACGCTCGCGGCGAGCGCGACGAGCAGCAGCAGGACGACGACGGCCGAGGCGCGGGCGTCCACCCTGAGGGAGAGCCCACCGCGGGTGCGGACCGCCCGGACCGAGCGGAGGTGTGTGGCCTTCACAGTTGCGTCGTCCTCCTGCGCCGGACGAGGAAGATGAACACCGGACCGCCGAGGATCGCGGTGACGATGCCGACCTGGAGTTCGGCGGGCCGGGCGACGATCCGTCCGATCACATCGGCGCCCAGCAGCAGCACCGGGGACAGCACGGTGGCGTACGGCAGGATCCAGCGCAGGTCGGGCCCGGTGAAGGACCGTACGACGTGCGGGACCATCAGGCCGACGAACACGATGGGACCGCAGGCGGCCGTGGCCGCGCCGCACAGCATGGTGGCGGCGAGCATGGACAGCGCGCGGGTGCGGTTGAGGTGGGCGCCGAGCGCACGGGCGGTGTCGTCCCCCATGGCCATGGCGTTCAACGGCCGCGCCAGCGAGAGCGCGAGCACGGTGCCCACCACCATGAACGGGGCGACCTGGACGATGGTCGAGTGCGTCGCGGAGGCGAGCGAACCGACCGTCCAGAACCGCATCCTGGCCAGCGCCGCGTCGTCCATGATCATGACGGCCTGGAGGTAGCCGTAGAGCGCCGCGCTGATCGCGGTGCCGGCGAGCGCGAGCCGTACGGGGGTGGCGCCCCGGCTGCCGCCGAGGAACCACACCAGGGCGCCGACCGCGGCGGCCCCGAAGAACGCGAACCACACATAGCCGTCGAGCGAGGTGACGCCGAAGTAGGTGAGGGCGGTGACGACCGCCGCGGAGGCGCCCGCGTTGATGCCGAGGATGCCGGGGTCGGCGAGCGGGTTCCGGGTGAGCGCCTGCAACACGGCACCGGCGAGTCCGAGCGCGGCCCCGGCGAGCAGCCCGAGCACCGTCCGCCACACCCGCTCCCCGACGACCACGTCGGCATACGTCCCGGTGTCGTGGAACAGCCCGTGCCAGACCTGGTCCAACGGCAGCTCCTTGGCCCCCACCGCGATACTCGCGAGCGCGACCCCGGCGAGTACCACCAGCGAGACGAGCAGCCCGACGGCACGTATCGCCGTCCGGCGGACCGGCGGCGCGGGGGCATCGGCCCCGCGCGGATGGGGAGGACTGTCGACCAACACCACGTTAGGTTAACCTAACCTGCCCGGCGCCCCCTCGCGCGGGGCAGGGGAGCACCGCGCGGCACACCGGCCCCGGTCACAGCCCGAGCCGCGCCAGCGCCTTCCCCCCGTCCAGCCCGCACGCGCCCTCCCCGGCCGCCGTCCACGCCGCCGCGCAGAGCGCCCGCAGTCCGTCCAGCGCCTCGCCGTCCCCCTCCAGCCGCAGCGCTCCGCCACCTGCCGCGGCCGTCCAGCCACCGCACCGGAAGCCGTCATCGGCCGACGACACCTCCGGCTGCCCGGTGAGCAGCCCCCGCAGGTCCGCGTCGACATATGTGGGCCGGTGGTGCGGCGGCGCGGCCAGCAACTGCGCCCCGTCCGTCACCCCCGTGAGCACCAGCAACGAATCGACGCCCCCGTTGAACGCGCCCTCGATGTCCGTGTCCAGCCGGTCCCCCACCACGAGCGGCCGCTCCGCCCCCGTCCGCAGAATCGTCTCCCGGTGCATCGGCGGCAACGGCTTCCCCGCCACCTGCGGCGTCGCCCCCGTGGCGATCCGCACCACCTCCACCGCCGCCCCGTTCCCCGGCGCGATGCCCCGCGCACCGGGAATCGTCAGATCCGTGTTCGACGCGAACCACGGCACCCCTCGCGCGATCGCGTAACTCGCCTCCGCGAACCGCCCCCACGGCAGCTCGGGACCGCCGAACCCCTGCACCACCGCCACCGGATCGTCGTCCGCCGACTCCACCGGCGTGAGCCCGCGCTCGCGCAGCGCCACCCGCAGCCCCTCACCCCCGATCACCAGCACCCGCGCCCCCGCCGGCACCTGGTCGCCGATGAGCCGGGCCACCGCCTGCGCGGAGGTCACCACGTCCGACGCCTCGGCCGCTATGCCCAGCTCCGTCAGATGCGCGGCCACCGCGTCCGGCGTACGCAGCGCGTTGTTCGTGACGTACGCCAGCCGCATCCCGCCGTCCCGGGCCGTGCCGAGCGATCCGACCGCGTGGTCGATCGCGGCACCCCCCGCGTACACCACCCCGTCCAGGTCGAGCAGCGCCGTGTCGTACGCCTCGCTCAGGGGCCGTTCGCTGCCCTCGGGCCGCGTCCTGACCGTCGTCCGGCTCATTCGCATCGCTCCTCGTTCACTCGCCTTCCCCGATCATCCCCCACGGCACTGACAGCCTCACCGGCGCACTTACGATGCTCGAATGAACTTTGCAGGCCACGGGGACGCGCCCGCCCACATGGGTCTCGACCTGATGCCCTTCCGGGGCCTGCGCTACGACCCCGCACGCGTCGGCAGCCTGGCCGCCGTGACGTCCCCGCCGTACGACGTGGTGGTGCGGCCCGACGGGCTGCTCCACCTGGAGTCCGCCGACCCGCACAACATCGTGCGGTTGATCCTGCCGCAGGCCGGCACGCCCGCCGCCCGCAACGAACGGGCCGCGGAGACCCTGGACCGCTGGATCGCCGAGGGCGTCCTCGCCCGCGATGCCGAACCGGCCCTCTACGTCTATGAGCAGCGCGACGCCACCGGCCTCGTCCAGCGCGGTCTGATCGGCGCGCTGCGCCTGTCGGAGCCGTCGGACGGCGTCGTCCTCCCGCACGAGGACGTCATGCCGCACATCGTCGCCGACCGCGCGGACCTGATGCGCGCCACCCGCGCCAACCTCGAACCGCTGCTGCTGACCTACCGCGGCGACGGCCGCACCACCGGCGCACACGCCGTCGTGGAGCGCGCCACGGGGCGCGCGCCGCTGCTCTCCACCACCACGGAGGACGGCTTCGGCCACCGGCTGTGGGCGGTCACCGACCCCGCCGACATTGCCGAGGCCCGGAACGACCTCGCCGGCCGCCAGGCCCTCATCGCCGACGGCCACCACCGCTGGGCGACATACCTGCGGCTGCGCGTGGAACAGCCTTCCCCCGGCCCGTGGGACTTCGGCCTGGTCCTCCTGGTCGACACCGCCCGCCACCCGCTGCGCGTCCGCGCCATCCATCGGCTGCTGCCGCACCTCCCGCCCGCGGACGCGCTGTCCGCGCTCACGGGCCTGTTCCGGGTACGGCACCTGCGGGCACCCCTCGCCGAGGCGCTGGAGGCCCTGGCCGACGCGGCACGCACGGGCAACGCGTTCCTGCTCGCGGGCGACGGCGCCTACCACCTGATCGACCGCCCCTCCCCCGGCCTGCTGGCCCGCACCATCCCCACGGACCGTCCCGGGCCCTGGCGCACCCTGGACGCGACGGTCCTGCACGCCACCCTCCTCAATCACGTCTGGCGCATCCCCGAGGACTCACCGGAACAGGTCGCCTACATACACGACACGGAATCCACGGTGAAGAAGGCGGAACGCGACGGCGGCACGGCGGTACTCCTCCACCCGGTCCAGGAAGACATCGTCCGCACCCTGGCCCAACAGGGCATCACCATGCCGAGAAAATCGACGTCATTCGGCCCGAAACCGGCGTCGGGCCTGGTCCTGAGAAGGCTGTAGGAGGCGCCCAAAAAAAAGGGGCGCGGGGAACTGCGCAATCTTTTAGGGGGGTCCGGGGGCACAGCCCCCGGGGCTGGGAACGGGAAGGGGCGGCGGGGGCGAAAAAACACCCCAGCCGCCCACCCACGTGGCGCCTCAGTCCTCGTCAGCCACCCCGCCGCTCACGTCACGCTCGGACTCGTCACGCTCGGACTCGTCACTCTCGGACTCGTCACTCTCGGACTCGTCACCCAACGCGTCCACGAACTCCACACCGTCCAACTCCGCCAGCCGATCCGACGCATCGGTGCTCCCGTCCTTGTCGGACTCCACCGCCTTGGCGAACCACTCCCGCGCCTCCCCATCACGCCCCGCCGCGAGCAACGCATCGGCGTACGCGTACCGCAACCGCGCGGTCCACGGCTGAACGGAGGTGGACGCGAGCTCGGGGCTCTGCAACGTGACGATCGCCGCGTCCAGCTGCCCCATGTCCCGCCGCGCCCCCGCCGCGACGAGCCGCATCTCGACCTGCCCGGCCTTGTCCAGCTTGTGCACCTCGGGCGCCCCGGCCATGTCCAGCGCCTTCTCCGGCCGGCCGAGCCCACGCTCGCAGTCCGCCATGACGGGCCACAGGTCGGTGTTGCCGGTCATCCGCCGAGCCGCCCGGAACTCGGCGAGAGCCTCCCCGTACTTCTGGTTGGCGTAGGCCGCGAACCCGGCCGCCTCGCGCACGGCGGCGACACGGGACGCCAGCCGCAGCGCGACCCTGGAGTAGCCGTACGCGCCCTCGGGGTCCTCGTCGATGAGCCGGGCGACCATCACCAGGTTCTTGGCGACGTCCTCGGCGAGCGTCTTGGGCAGGCTCAGCAGCTCCTGCCGCACGTCCTTGTCGATCTCGTCGCCGGTGACGTCCTCGGGGATCGGCAGCCGCTTGATCGGCTCGCGATCGCGGTCACGGTCCCGGTGGTCGCGGTCCCGGTCGTCGCGGAACCGCCCACCGCCACGCCGGTCGTCACGGCGGTCGTCCCGGCGGTCGTCCCGGCGGTCCTCACGGCCGCGGAAACCACCGGGGCGCCCGCCGCGGTCGTCGCGACGGTCGTCACGCAGGGGCCCGCGCCCACGGTCGTCACGGCCGCGGTCATCACGGTTGCGGTCGTCACGGCCACGGTCGTCGCGCCCGCGGAACCCGCCGCGCTCACCCCGGTCGTCGTCACGGCGCCCGTATCCCCGGCGATCGTCGTCGCGCCGGAAGCCCTGCCCCTGGCCGCCCCGCCCGGAGCTGTCCTCGCGCCGGAACCCACCTCGGTCGTCACGACGGTCGTCGCGCCGGTCATCACGACGGAATCCGGAGCCGCGCTCCTCGCCACGCCGGTCATCACGCCGGTCATCGCGCCGGAACCCGCCGCGGTCACCGCGGTCACCGCGGTCTCCACGCTCCTCGCTCCGGAACCCGCCACGATCGTCTCGACCCCGGTAGCCCCCGCGGTCGTCGTCCCGCCCACGGAAGCCTCCACGGCGGTCATCGCCACGTCGGTCGTCACGACGGTCATCCCGTCGGTCGTCACGACGGTCATCACGGCGGAAGCCACCACGGTCGTCACGGCGATCGTCTCGGCGGAACGCCGGTCGATCACCATCACGCCGGTCATCACGGCGGAACGCCGGTCGGTCGCCGTCACGGCGGTCATCACGGCGGAACGCCGGTCGATCACCATCGCGTCGGTCATCACGGCGGAACGCCGGTCGATCACCATCGCGTCGGTCATCACGGCGGAACGCCGGCCGGTCGCCGTCACGGCGGAAGCCGCGGTCACGGTCGTCCCGACGGGGCGCCCCGGAGCGGTCGTCGCGGCGGAACGGCGGACGTCCACCTCGGTCGCCTTCGCGCCGATCGTCACGTCGGCCGAACCCACCGCGGTTGTCCTCACGGTGGAAGCCTCCGCGGTCATCACGGCGGTCGTCGCGGCGGAACCCACCGCGGTCATCACCACGCCGCTCACCGCCCTGCCGGTCATCACGCCGATCGTCGCGCCGGACGAAGCCTCCGCGATCCCGATCGCCGTGCCCACCACGGCCGTTGTCGCGACCGCCATCGCGGCTGTCACGGCGCGGACCGCCGCGGAGCCCGCCTCGGTC
Source organism: Streptomyces sp. NRRL F-6676 (assembly GCF_000725625.1). Classification (GTDB taxonomy): domain Bacteria; phylum Actinomycetota; class Actinomycetes; order Streptomycetales; family Streptomycetaceae; genus Streptomyces. The sequence continues at coordinate 292 of NZ_JOHS01000060.1, read as the reverse complement.
ACCACTGTCCCGGCGGCGCTGCTCGCGCTCCGGACGCTCGTCGGGAGAGTTGGTGGACATGGGGAACTCCTGTCTTCGGTACTGCGGTCATTCTCGCGCTGTCGGGTACCCGACGCGCTCAGTTGAAAAAATCCGGAAAAACAAAAAGGACCTCTGGCCCCAGCATGTCGCTGGGACCAGAGGTCCTCCAAAGATTGTTCGGCGGTGTCCTACTCTCCCACAGGGTCCCCCCTGCAGTACCATCGGCGCTGTAAGGCTTAGCTTCCGGGTTCGGAATGTAACCGGGCGTTTC
>NZ_KL647087.1:38847-77726 GCF_000725625.1 Streptomyces sp. NRRL F-6676 | reverse complement strand
CCAGGGGCGCGAGGAACCGCGCGACCAGCCCCCACCTGCCCGCACCCGCCCCACAAAGCCCACCCACCCCCGTCCCTCCACACCCCCGTCCCTCCACACCCCCCGACTCGCTGTCCCTCCCGGGGTTGAAGGGGCGGAGCCCCTGGGGGACGGGGAGGGTAGGGGCGGCGGGGGCGGAAAACCTCCGTTCTGGGACGCTCGTGCCGCACTTAGGATTGGCCCCGGCCGACACGAGAGGGAGGCGGAGACCGTGGGACGCGAGTCCGAAGAACCCGGCAGAACCCGCCCCACCCCCCTCGTCACCCGCGAGGACCTCGCCGCCACCGCCCGCGACCAACTCACCCGCGGCGGCAGCGTCCTCCTCCACGGCCCCGCCGGCATCGGCAAGTCCACCGTCCTGCGCACCCTCGCCACCGAGCACGCCACCACCGCGGCCACCGTCCTGCGCTGCTCCGCCACCGAGTCCGAGTCCCACCTCCCCTTCCTCGCCCTCGCCGACCTCCTCGGCCTCGTCGCCGCCGACGTCGCCGACCACCTCCCCACCGCCCAGCGCACCGCGCTCGAGTCCGCGCTCACCGGCCGCGGCGAGTCCACCCTGGAGCGCGACGGCCTCGCGCTGCGCCTGGCCGTCCTGTCCACCCTGCGCGCACTCGCCACCCGCGGCCCCGTCCTGATCGTCGCCGACGACCTCCAGTGGCTGGACCCCGCAAGCACCGAACTCCTCGGCTTCGCCGCCCGGCGCCTGGGCGACATGCCGATCCGGATGCTGTGCGCCGTCCGCACCGAGACCGACCCCCGCAGCCCGGGTCCGGAGCACGACCGCTTCCTCCGCGCCACGCCCCCGGACACCCTCGCCGTCCGCGTCGGCCCGCTCTCCCGCCCGCAGACCGCCGAACTCCTCACCCGCCGCGGCTTCGGCGCCCTGCCCCGCTCCACCGTGCGGGACATCCACCGCACCTCCGGCGGCAACCCCCTCTTCGCCCTCGAACTGGGCCGCGCGCTCACCGACAGCCCCGTACCGCCCAGCCCCGGCGAGCCCCTGCCCGTGCCGACCTCGCTGCGCGCCCTCGTCCTCAACCGGCTGGAGGCGCTGCCCGCCGAGGCCCGCCGCACCCTCCTCGTCGCCAGCGCCGGCGCCCGCCCCACCCCCGCCCTGCTGCGCGCCGCGGGCCGGGAGAACGCGGAGGCGGAGATCGCGCAGGCCGCCGCGCTCGGGCTCCTGGTGAGCGACCGGGACTCCCCCGGCGTACGGTTCGCACACCCGCTGATCTCGGCGGCGCTGTACGCGGAGGCCGGCCCGCAGGAGCGGCGCTCGGCGCACGCGGCGCTGTCCACGGCCGCCTCCGACCCGATCGAACGCGCCCGGCACCTGGCCCTGGCCACCCCCGGCACCGACCCGGGCGTCGCCGAGCGGCTCGGCGAGGCCGCCGCCGCGGCCCGGGAGCGCGGGGCGCCCTCGGTGGCCGCCGGGCTCGGGCTGCTGGCCGCCCGGCACACCCCGCCGGACGCCGACCCGAGCCCGTCCGTACGGCGGTTGCAGGCGGCCGAGGACGCGCTGATCGCCGGGGAGACCGACCTCGCCCGCAACCTCGCCCGCCAGGTGCTGGCCGACGCCACAGGGGCCGCCGAGCGCGTACGGGCCTGGATCGTCGTCATCGAGTCGGCCGGGCACGCGCTCGGCGAGGTCGACGCCGCCTACCCGCAGGCGCTCGCCGACGCCGGCGAGGACCCCCGGCTGCTCGCCCTCGTCCACTACCAGCTGGCCTGGCGGGCCATGCTCTACGAGGGCGACTTCACCGAGGCCCGGCAGGAGGCCGCGCGGGCCGCCGCGCTGGCCGAGCGGGCCGGCGACCGGCGCACCGAACTGATGGCGCTCGCCTTCCAGGCCCAGGCCGAGACGCTGATGGGTCACCCGGACGCCCCCGCCACGATCAAGCGGGCGCTGAAGGAGCCGCAGGACCCGCGGGTCGCCTGCGACCACAACGGCGCCGGGTCCGCCCGCTTCCGCTGGCTGATCATGAGCGACCGGCTCGCCGAGGCCCGCACCACGATCAGCGCGCTGCTGCGCGAGGTGCGGCGGCGCGGCATGGTCGAGAGCGAGGTGCACTTCCTGCGCGGCCTCGCCGAGACGGAGCTGCGCTCCGGGCACTGCGCCCGCGCCCTCGACCTGGCCCGGGAGAGCCTGCGGCTGGCCCGCGACACGGGGATCGGCCAGGCCGCGGCGGCGATGTTCACCTCGCTCGCCGAGGCGGCGGGCGGTGACGTGGACCGGGCCCTGGCGCTGGCCCGGGAGGCGGTGGCGCGCGCCGAGGACCACGGCGACCAGGTCTATCTGTCCCGCGCGCTGGGTGCCCTCGGGCACGCCCAGTTGGTGGCCGGGGACGCGGCGGGCGCGGTGCGGTCGCTGCGGCGGGTGCGGGGCCTGGAGGAGCAGCTCGGCGTCACCGACCCGGCGCGCGGGCGCTGGCACGGCGATCTCGCCGAGGCACTGGTGCGCGTCGGTGAGCCGGCGGAGGCGCAGCGGCTCGTCGACGTCACCCGCGTACGGGCCTCCGCGCTCGGGCGGGAGAGCGTGCTGGCGGTGCTGGACCGGGCGGAGGCGCTGGTACGGGCGGCGCGGGGCGACGTCGACGGCGCGGTACGGCAGCTGACGTCGGCGCGGGACCGGCTGGGGCGGCTCGGGTACGGCCTCGAGGAGGCGCGGGCGGTGTACGCGCTGGCCGGGCTGCGCGGGCGACGGCCACCGGCCGCGTCCTACGAGGAGGCCGCGCGGTTGTTCCGGCGGTGCCGGGCGGTGCCGTGGCTGCGGCAGGTGGAGGCGGAGCCGGTGGACGGGGCGGGGGCCTCGGCGGCGGTACCGGTGGGGGTGCCGCCGGGGGCGCTGGCCGGACTCGCGGCGACGGAGCGGCAGGTGGCGGCGCTGGTGATGGAGGGCGCGACGAATCGGGAGATCGCGGCGCGGCTGTTCATCAGCGTCAAGACGGTCGAGGCGACGCTGACGAGGGTGTACCGGAAGCTGGGTATCCGCTCCCGGGTGGACATCGTCCGGCTGGCGGCGACCCGGCGCGTGGAGTGATTTCTCCGCCCCGCCGCCCCCGCCGCCCCTTCCCGTCCCGACCCGGGGTTCCGCCCCGGACCCCGTGAAGGAGTGCGCCCACGCGGCGGAGCCGCATGTCGGCACAGCCCCGCGCCCCCTGAAGCTGCGCCGCGTCACCGAGGGTTTTCCCTGTGTGCCGGGCGTAGGGGGTTCCCCCCTTGGGGGACCGGAACCGGACGTTTTAGCGTGTCGTCCGTGCCGCTCGCCCGGGCAGACGGAGGGACGGTCCCGCGTTCCCCGTCGCACACCGAGCCAGGGGGCGCTGCGGGCCTCCACGAGCGGCCCGCAACGCCCCCTGTCCACCGCGTGAGGTGCCGCGGGCTATCTTGACGGCCATGCAGTCCTACACCATCGGCCAGGCCGCCCGCCTGCTCGGCGTCAGCCCGGACACCGCGCGCCGCTGGGCCGACGCGGGCCGCATGGCCACCCACCGCGACGAGGGCGGACGCCGCCTCATCGACGGCCGCGACCTCGCCGCCTTCTCCGTGGAGCTCGCCCGCACCGGCGGCACGGCGGACGGCGGCGACGGCCTCCCCTCGTACACCTCGGTCCGCAACGCGTTCCCCGGCATCGTCACGGCCGTCAAGCTCGGCGACGTGGCCGCGCAGGTGGAGATCCAGGCGGGCCCGCACCGCCTGGTCTCGCTGCTGACCCGCGAGGCGGTGGAGGAGCTGGGCCTGGAGGTGGGGGTGGAGGCCACGGCCCGGGTGAAGTCGACGAACGTGCACATCGACCGGGCCTGACGCCGCCGCGCTCAGCCCCGCCCGAACCCCCGTACGTACCGCTTCTGCCACGGCGTCTCCACCGCCCGCCGGTCGTAGTGCCGCCGTACGAACGCCACCGCGTCCTCGGCCGGTACGCCGTCGAGGACCGCGAGGCAGGCCAGCGCCGTCCCGGTCCGGCCGCGTCCGCCGCCGCAGGCGAGCTCGACGCGTTCCGCACCGGCCCGCTCCCAGGCGTCGGTGAGCACCTCGCGGGCCCGCGCCCGGTCGGCGGGCAGCCGGAAGTCCGGCCAGCGCAGCCAGCGGGACTCCCAGTCGGTCTCCGGCGGCCGGCCGCCGAGCAGATAGACGCCGTACTGCGGCGTGCTGCCCGGCGGCAGCGGGTGCCGCAGTCCGCGCCCCCGGACCAGCCGGCCCGAGGGCAGTCGCAGGATGCCGGGCTCGCCGGCCCGCCAGGTGTCGTCGGCCATGTCCTCAACCTAACGGCCGCCGGGGCGGCGGGCCCCGCTCACCCGTCACGTTCCGCGGGCGCGAGCTGGTCGGCGAGACGGCGGGCCTGGGTGAGCAGGGTGCCGTAGGTGGCGAGGTCCTCGGGGTCGCCGCCGGCCGCGTCGGGCAGCCGGCGGCGCAGTTCGTCGAGGGAGTGACGCAGCCGTGCGACGGCCTCGTCGAGTTCCGCCGCGGAGCCGTCGTCGAAGCGGACCGCGCTGTAGAGGCGTACGGCGTCGGCGGCCCGGCGCAGGAACGCGGCGTAGGGGCCGGCGATCCGGGAGCCGGGCCAGGACGCCCTGCGGTCCTCGCCCACGGTCTCCAGGACGGTGCGGGTGACGCCGGCGGTGTGGACGGCGACGTAGTCGAAGACGGCGACGGCGTCGTCGTACGCGCTGCCCGGCTCGGCGACGGCACGGGAGCGGCGGCGCGGGTTGACGCGCAGGCTCTCGCGGCTCCACCCGAGGGCGGAGCGGGCCTGGTCGACGAGGCGGCTGAGGTGGAGGGCGCGTTCGTGCCAGTCGCCGGCCTCGGCCGCGTCCCACTCGCCGCCGTCGAGCCCCTCGGCCACGTCCTCCATCACGGACCGCGCCTCGTCGGCCGCGTCCTCCAGGGCGGCGCGCGGGCTGCGCAGATACACCGGCGGCCGGATCAGCACATTGACGGCGATGCCGACCAGTGCGCCGAAGGCGGCCTCGCCGATCCGGGCGGCGGAGGTCAGCACGCCGACGGACGGGCCGGTGAGGACGAAGAGGGCGCCGGTCGCCGCGTAGATGCCCTGGCTGCCCAGGCGCCGCCAGTTGCCCAGCAGGACGGTGGCGGGGAGCACCACGGCCATCGCGAGCAGCGTGTTGTTCAGGGCGAGGGCGAAGGCCGTGGCGACGACGGTTCCGGTGGCGATCGCGGCGAGCTGCTGCAACCCGTGCGCGATCGAGCGGTACACCGTCGACTCGACGAGGACGATGGCGACCCAGGGGGCGACGAAGGCGACGGGTGCGTTCAGCCACCAGCCGGCGGCGAGCCAGGCGAGGAAGGCGGCGAGGGCCGCCTTGAACGCCTGCACGACCAGGTCGCGTTCGCGGCCGGGTCCCGACCATGCGCGGTGGGCGGTGAGGACCCCGGCCCTCATCTGCCCATGGACGGTCTGCGTCGCCTTTCGGTACCAGTGCATGGGAGATCAGGTGCCACGTTGAGGGCACCCGATGCGTGCCCCCTCCGGGGGAAGCGGGTGGGTTCGCTCACGTACGCCGGGACGGCACCGGAGGCAAGCGACATGAGGGGCTCCGCCCCCGGGGCAGCCTCGGGGCTACGCCCCAACCCCCAAGGGGGCTCCGCCCCCTGGACCCCCGGATGACGACCGGGGCTGCGCCCCTGGACCCCGGTCCACCCCGGCTGTCCCAGGGGCGCGGGGCTGTATCAATGTGCGGCTCCGCCGCGTGGGCGCGACCAGCCACCCACACGCCGCACCCGCCAAGCAACCGCAGGCAACCAGGGCGAGCCGTGAACCCAAGAAGCTAGACCCTGCCCCGTCAGGGGCTGGACCGCCGGCACAGGAGCCGGAAGACCCCGAACAGCGCCACCGGCCACACCGCCGCGAAGGACCAGATGACCGCCGGCTCCCCCGTGCAGATCCCCGTCACCATCAGCGCCACCGCCACGCACAGCCACACCGCCACCACCGCGGCCCTCGGCTCGTAGGACGCGAGCCGGCGCGGGTCCGGGCCTCTGCGCACCCGCAGCGTGCGCAACCGCCGGTCCAGCCGCCGGTTGCCGCGCCGGAGGGCGGCCTCCATGTCCTCGAGTATCCGCTTCTCGTGATCGGGGATCCGGCCGGTGGTCACTGTGGTTCCTCCCGGAAACGCCTGGCCTGTGGACGCTCTGTGCGGGTGCCCGCGGACCCCGGGGGACTAACCACCGCGCGGCGCCCCCGACTCCCGTGTCTCCAGGGCCGCGAGCAGCCCCGCCGTGCCGTCCCGGGCACCTGCCGTCACACCCGTCCCGGCGGCCCCGCGGAACTCCTCCCGCACCTGTCGCGCCGCCGCCCGTCCCGACGTCAGGCACCAGTCCCACCAGTGCTCGAGACGCCGTACGTCCAGCCGTTCGGCGCCGACCACCGCGGGCCAGCCGCAGGCGTGGGCCTGGGCGGTCACCTTCGCGCCGCCCTCGACCGGGTCGACGGCCAGCGCGGGCACGCCGGCCCGCAGTGCCAGCACCATGCCGTGCAGCCGGTCGGTCACCACCACGTCCAACCGGCCGATCACGGACTGGAGTTGGCCCGCCGTCGCGGCCAGCCGCCAGTCGTGGGCGTCCAGCCGGGTCTCCAGCGGCAGCCGCGCGCAGTCCTTGCCACCGAGCCAGCGCGTGAGCACCTCCGCGACCTCGTCGTGCCGCCGGCGCCCCCCGTACTCGCCCTGCCCATGGGTGAGGACCACCCCGGCCACCGGCGCGGAGGACATCTGCGGCGCGCCCGCGGCGAGGTCCCGCGCCGGTTCGCGGGAGGGCGCGTCCCGGGGCAGTACCCGGTGGAAGCCGCTGACCGCCGCGCTGCCGGGGTCGACCACGGAGACGCCCACCGCGATCCGTACGCACCCGGCGAACCGCTCGTGCAGCGCCGCCACCTGCGGCCCGTGCAGCGGCCCGCACAGGAACACCAGATGCGTGTAGTCCCCCGGCCGGACGGCGTCGAAGTGCAGTTCCCCGGGGCGGAAGCCGGGGCTCCAGACCGCGTCGTGGGCGAGGCCGGCCCGGTCGAGGACGTCCTCCACCCGGCGCAGGGCCAGGACGTCGCCCGCCGTCGCCTCGCCGTCCGCGAAGCTGAACCAGCCGACCAGCAGAATCCTTCGTCGCACCGTGCCCTCCCGTTGTCCGTCGGCGTGTGGCCGCCTGCCCGTCGGCATGTGGCCCGCCTGCCCGTCGGCGTGTGGTCCGCGCCCCGGCGGGAACCCGCAGGCGTCGAGAACGAGGAGCCGTCATGCCGACCGAAGAACTGTCAGCCCGGGATCTCGACGACCTCCGCGCCCGGCTCGCCGCGCGGGCGGAGGGGCTGCGTGCGGAGCTGGCGGCCGTGGACGCGCAGGCCGCCACGCTCTACACGGACTGCGATCCGGAAGCGGGCGATCTCGCCGCCAAGGTGACCGCCGCCGACCGGCTGCGCTCGGACGCCGAGCGGGCGCGGACGCTGCTGGAGCGGATCCGCACCGCGCTGGACCGCCTCGGCACCCCCGCGTACGGGCGCTGCACGGTGTGCGGCGAGCCGATCGCGCGCGACCGGCTGCTCGCCGTGCCGCACGCCGACGTCTGCGCCCGCTGCGGCCGCGGTCCGGTCAGGGCCCGCTGAGGTCCTCCGGGCCGTCGTCCGGCTCGCGCTCGCCCTCGGCCTGTGAGGGCGTCGGGTGCGGGACGTCCGTGCGGCCGCCGGCCGTCGCGTCGTCCGCGTCGTCCCGCTCGCCCTCCGCCTGTGAAGGGGTGACCTGCTCGTCCATGGCATCTCCGTCCGGTCCGCTGGGACAGATCGTTTCGCCCCGTCCGGGTTTCCCGGCGCCCCGGCGCCAAACGGCCGGTACAGGGACGTACGACGGTGTAAGGGACGGAGCGTGATCGGGCCCGTCGGGGATACCCGCACCGTATGTCTCGGCTATCGAAACTCGGACACAGGCACCAGGACGCGGACGCCGGCGCACGTACGGACGCCGACGCGGGCCCTGCCGCGGCCGCGGACCCTGCCGCGGGCGCGATCCCGGACAGCGGGGGCGGGGCGCAGCGGTACGGCCCGGACCCGGACGTGGAGCGCCGCGCCCCGGACACGCCGACCGAGCTGCCCGCACGCTCCTGGAAGGCGGTGCTCAAGGGCACCCTGCGCGAGTTCCAGGACGACGAGCTGACCGACCGCGCCGCCGCGCTCACCTACTACGGGGTGCTGGCCCTGTTCCCGGCGCTGCTGGTCCTGGTCTCGATACTCGGCATGACGGGCAGGTCGACCACCGACAAACTGCTGGACCAGGTCAACGACCTCGCCCCCGGCTCGGTCGGGGACATCGTCACCAACGCGGTGCACCAGTTGCAGGGCAGCGGCGGCACCGGCTCGATCATGGCGGTGGTCGGCATCGTCCTTGCGCTGTGGTCGGCGTCGGGCTACATCGCCGCCTTCATCCGTACGGCCAACGCGGTCTACGACATGCCCGAGGGGCGGCCGGTGTGGAAGGTGCTGCCGCTGCGGCTGGGGGTGACGGTGGTGCTGATGGTGCTGGCCGTCATCAGCTCCTGCATCGTGGTGTTCACCGGCGGCATCGCCAAGCGGACCGGGGACGCGCTGGGGCTCGGCGACACGGCGCTGACGGTGTGGTCGATCGCGAAGTGGCCGGTGCTGGTGATCCTGGTGACGATCATGATCGCGATCCTGTACTGGGCCACGCCCAACGCGAAGGTCCGCAGCTTCCGGTGGATCACCCCCGGCAGCGCGCTCGCGCTGCTGATCTGGCTCGTCGCCTCCGCCGGGTTCGCGTTCTACGTCGCCAACTTCGGCTCGTACAACAAGACGTACGGGACGATGGCCGGCGTCATCGTCTTCCTGGTGTGGTTGTGGATCAGCAACCTGGCGATCCTGCTGGGCCTGGAGTTCGACGCGGAGACGGCACGGCAGCGGGCGGTGGCGGGCGGGCTGCCCCCGGACGAGGAGCCGTACGCGGAGCCGCGGGACACGCGGGCGTGGGACGAGCAGGACAAGCGCCGCCTGGAGAACGAGTGAGTGACCGCTACGAGGAAGGACATGCCGATGGCATCGATGGCTGAGCGGAGTCCGTCCGGTGGGGACGGCCCCGCCACCAGGGAGGAACTGCGCGAACAGATCGCGCACACCCGTGCGGAGCTGGGCCGCACGGTGGAGGAGCTGGCCGCGAAGACGGATGTGAAGGCCAGGGCCCGGGAGAAGGCGGCGGCCGTGCGGGAGCGGGCGGCGGGGGTTCCGGTGGTACCGGTGGTGGGCGTGGTGGTGGCTGTGGTGGCCGTGGGAGTGGGGCTGCTGGTGGTACGGAGGGGGCGCCGGCGCTGAGCCGAGTGGGGTGAGGGTGTGACGCCGTCCGGGGCTGTGCCTCAGGCGGCGTCGCGCTGTTCGGCGGGGGCGGTGCGGTCGTGGGCGGTGCGGCCGCCCGGGATGAGGCGCAGGTGGCGGCGGTGGTGGGGCGTGCGGGCATGGCGGGGTGTCTCGGGGGTGGTGAAGAGCCGTTCCTCCCACCAGGACAGGGCGGCGAGGGTGACTCCGGCGAGGGGGAGCAGCAGGACGGCGACGACGACGAACACGGGGGCCCCTTTTCATGCGGTTCGCGTGAGCGGGTGCCCCGGGGATGCGAGGGAAGGGGGTGGGCAGCGTGAAGGTCCGGTGACCGAAGGCCGCACGGAGACGCGGCGGAGGGGTACGGGTCGCCACGGCTGACGTCCCACGGTGCCGCGGCCTACGGCGGTGACCTATGCGGCGTCCGTGACCACGGCGACCTGCCGGACGAAGGTGCCTTCCACGGCGGAGCGGAGGAGGAAGTCGGCGACGTTGCCGCGAGAGGCCGAGGGAAAGAGCGGCATTTTCGTGACGTCCGCGAGCGCGACGGCGTTGTAGCGGGCGCTGTCACCGTTGTTCAGTGCTCCGGGGTATTCGAGGGTCCATTTCAGATCGCTGGCCCTCAGGAGCACTTCCGATGCGGCTTTGTCCGCGTAGACCTTCCGAAGCACGGTTCGGAAAAGGGGACCGACGAGGAATGAGGCTTTGGCGAGGGAGTCGCCGACTCCGAACGCGGACAGAAGGACGAAACGGTCGACACCTGATGTTTTCGCGGATGCGATGACCGCGCGGACGGTGTCGGTGATCAGCGTTGGGGTCGCGCGGGCGTTCTTCACTCCGAGCGCGCTGATGATCGCGTCGTGGCCTCGGGCCGCCGTCCCGATCACGGCGGCGTCGGTGACGTCGCCACTGACGATTCGGGCGCGCGGATCAACGGTGGCGTCGGCCCGCCGAACCAGGGCGGTGACCTGGTGCCCCTGGTCCAATGCCTTTCGCGTCAAGAGAATGCCGGTGCGCCCGGTTGCTCCAAGAACGAGAAACTTCATGATGGTCCGCTCTCTGCTGAAGGATGCGGCGGCGGCCCGTGCGGCAACAGCCGGCCCGTCCGGGCACCGCACACCGCGGCAGCCGGCCGCCCATCATCCGGGACATAGTCAGGATCATTACCAATGTAGTCAGAGAAGCTGACTATGTCAAAAGCGGAGCCGAGACCCGTCGGCACCCGCCGGCTCCGACGGGCCGGGGCCGGCGGGTGCCGGTGCGGACGGCTCGGCGCGGCCCGGGCCTACCGTGCGTAGGGGTCGGTGATCTCGCGGAGCTGATCGAGGATCTGCTCCAGCAGCGCGAAGTTGCGGGTACCCAGGTAGGCCTCCCACTCGGAGAGGATCTCGTCGAGCGTCGCCTTGGCCACCTCGACCGCCCGTCGGCCACGCGGCTCGATCGAGATCAGCCGGGCACGGCCGTCCGCGGGGTCGGGGACCCGGCGGACGTAGCCCAGGCGCTCCAGCTGATCGACCATCACGCCGGCACTCTGCTTGGTCACCTGCGCCTGGTCAGCGAGGTCCGTGAGGCGCGACCCCTCCTGGGCGACACGCTGGAACACCCGGCACTGGGCGAGGGTCCAGTCGTCGAACCCGGCGTCCCGCAGGGCCCGGTAGATCCGGTCCTCGGTGTACCGGTACGGGATGAACAACGCCGTCCCCAGATCAACCCGCCGCTCGTCACCCATGTCGCTCCCAGCCTCGTCGTCCGCCTGATTCCGCGAGGTCCACACCCTATGGCGCCGCCCATCGGACCGCGGGGCGGCATGTACCGGGACGCCACGCTCCGCGCACACCGTCCACCCCTCGGCGACCTCCCACCTGCCGATGTTGCCATCGGTTCGGATGCGTGACTATATTGATAAGGAAAGCTGACTAGTTTAGAGGGCGGCGGTCGCTCTGGTGCGCCGCGAAGCCGAGCGAGAGCCGGCACGCCCACCGCAGCTCCCCCCTCACCCCGAAACCCGATCTCACAAAGGACCAGAACCCATGATTTTGGTTACCGGAGCCACCGGCACCGTAGGTTCGGAAGTCATCACCGCGCTTCTCCCCACCCAGGCAGGTCGACTACGGGCTCTCACCCGCAATCCCGGCGCGGTTTTCCCGGACGGCGTCCAGAAAATCGTGGCCGATCTCGGTGACAGCGATCCGACACCCGTGCTGGACGGTGTACGCGCGGTGTTCTTGCTGACCGAGGGCCTCCACATCGCCGCACACGATCACCGACTCGTCGCCGCGGCGCGGCGAACGGGCGTGGAGCGGATCGTCAAGCTGTCCGTGCGCAACGTCGGGCACGGCGCCACCGACCCGATCACTGCCCTGCACCGCGCCGGCGAGGATGCCCTCCGCGACAGCGGCATCGGATGGACGTTCCTGCGGCCCACCGCGTTCATGTCCAACGCGCTCGACTGGGCGGGAATGATCGCCGCCGGGCAGGTCGTGTACGCCCCGTTCGCCGGTGGCCGGGCGGCCGTCGTCGACCCGGCGGACATCGCGGCCGTCGCCGCGGCCTGTCTCACCCAGGACGGCCACGAGCACCGTGTCTACGAGCTCACCGGCCCCGAACCGCTCAGCCCCTCCGAACAGGTCGCGATCCTCGGCCAGGTGCTGGGCCGCGATCTGCGCTACACCGAAGCCGACCCGGCCGACACGCTCGCGCGGATGGTGTCCTACGGCATGCCCGAGGAGCTCGCGCACGCCGTCATCGAGCTCTTCCGCTCCACCGAGGAGCCGTACAACTCCGAGCCGACAGGTGACGTCACCGCGGTCACCGGCCGCCCGGCGCGCGGCTTCGCCGACTGGGCCCGGGCCCACCGCGACGAGTTCCCCGCTCCCGAAACCGTCCGGAACGCCGCGACGATCGAGGAGTCGCGGTGACGACCTCCGGCCCCGGGGTGGACACCCACGAGATGGTGCTGATCCACCGTGTCATCCGGCGCGAGTTCGGCCGGCTCCCCCGACTTCTTCGCTCCGCGGCCGACGACCGTGCACGATCGAAGGTCATCGGCGCGCATGCCCGGGAGATGCTGGACTTCCTGCACACCCACCACACCGGCGAGGACGAACTGCTCTTTCCCTTGCTGCGCGAGCGCACCGCGCTCGATCCGGATCTGCTGGACCGGATGGACGCACAGCACATACAGGTCGACGACGCCGTCACAGCCGTCGACGCGGAACTGCCGGCGTGGACGGCCACCGCCGACGCGGCCACCGGCGAGAAGATGGCCGCCCGTGTCGAAGCCATGATGCCGACGCTGATCGATCACCTCGCCGAGGAGGAGCAGAAGGTGCTCCCGGTCGTCTCGGTCACCCTGACGCAAGGCGAATGGGACGCACTCGGCAAGCACGGCATCAGCGCGATCCCGCTCACCCGGCGACTGGTCATCCTCGGCCACATCACCGAGGAAGCCGACGACGCGGAACGTCGGAGGTTCATGCGGGTCGTACCCGCCCCGGCCCGTCTGGCCTACAAGCTGATCGGCCACCGTCAGTTCCTCCGCGAAACCGCCGCGCTCCGCGGCTGACCCGGCTCGCGCCCCGAGGCCGCGGCGGCGATCGGCTCCTGCGCGGAGCAGGGAGCTGCCGGCCCCGCACTCAGTTGCCGTAGTGGCGGGCCTTCGAGCGGCGTTGGGTGTCGTCCAGGAGGCGGAGCCTCGACTCCACCTCCGGCGGCACCACCCTCCGCTCCCGCACCACCCACGGCACCCCCGCCGCGGCCAGCGCGAACCCGCGCAGGGACGTCGTGTCCCGCGGCACCGTCCGCGCCATGTGCACCGTCTTCCGCAGCGCCACCCCCGCCGGCCGCCGCAGCCACGAGAACCACAGCGTGTTCCGGATCCCGTGCGCCCGCCGCAGCGAGGCGTCCCGTGCCACCGACGGGGCGTGGTGGATCGTCAGCTCCTCCGCGTACGCCAGCCACCATCCGGCCGCCGCGAGGTCCGCCGCCAGCAGTTCCTCCTCCCCGCCCAGCCACAGCCGGGGGGAGAATCCGCCGACCGCCCGGAACGCGTCCGCCCGCAGCGCGGTCGCCGCCGCGAGGAAGGAGCCGAGCGCGGGCCCGGGCAGCCAGTCGGGGCCGGGGATCGGCGAGTCGCGCAGTTCGGCGACGATCGGGTCCTCGGTGCCCGCCGGTTCCACCAGGATCCGCGCGGTGACGGCGGCGAGCCGCGGGTGCCGGTCGAGCAGGTCGGCCGCCGCGCTCAGCGACCCCGGCTCCCACCAGGAGTCGTCGTCGCAGAACGCCACGTACGGGGTCCGCACCCGCTCCACCGCCAGATTGCGGCCCACGGCGCCGAGGTTGCGGCCGGGCCGCAGCAGCGTCACCCAGGGGTGCCGCTCGGCGACCGCCTCCGCCGTGCCGTCGGTGCAGCCGTTGTCGGTGACGATCACCGGCGGAGCTTCCGGCAGCGCGGCCAACTGGTCCAGTGTGCGCATCAGTTCGGGCCGACGGTTGTGGGTGATGACGACGACGGTCGTCCGGTCGTCCTTGGGTGTGTGCTCCTCGTGGGTCATACCGGCTCCTCCTGCCGCGCGGGGGCCCGCTCCAGCCGGCGGACGGCCCGTTCCACCTCCGGCGGCAGCGGCCGGCGCTGCCGCAGCGCGGCCGGCAGCCGTACCAGTGCCTCGTGCAGCGCGCGGCGGGCGACGGGGTCGTGGCGGGCGTCGGCGGCCAGCCGCCGGGTGCGGCCGACGGCGTACGGCAGGGGGCGGCGCAGCCAGGCGGTGAGCAGTTCGTTGCGGCGTACGACGGCGGAGCGGTGCGGGCGGTCCGAGACCGCCGGGTGGTGGTGGGCGACAACCTCCGGGCAGTGGGTGACGCCCCAGCCACGGGCGGCGAGGTCGTAGGCGAGCAGGGTCTCCTCGGCGCCGAAGAACAGCAGCGGATGGTAGCCGCCCGCGTCGAGGTAGGCGGTGCGGCGGGCGACGGCGGCGCAGCCGAGGAAGCCGAGGACGCGGGTGCCGGGCAGCTCGGGGTCCGTGCCGAGGGGGGAGCCGGCGAGGACGGCGTTGAGCGGGTCGGGCTCGTTCGCGGGGCCGACCAGGGTGCGGGCGGAGAGCAGTCCGAGCCGGGGGTGGGCGTCGAGCAGCCGGGCGGCGGTGGCGAGGGCGCCGGGCTCCCACCAGGAGTCGTCGTCACTGAACGCCACGTAGGGGGTGTCGAGGGCGCGTACGGCGTCGGTGCGGGCGAGGGCGCCCCGGTTGGTGGGGAGGGCGAGGACGCGGACCTCGGGGTAGCGGCGGGCGAGCATCGCGGGGGTGCCGTCGGTGGAGCCGTTGTCGGCGACGACGACGGGGGGCCGTTCCGGGAGTGCGAGCAGGTGTTCGAGGGTGGTCGCGAGGGTGTCGGCCCGGTCGCGGGTGGCGAGGGCGATACCGACGGAGGGGGCGCGGGTCATGGGGGTCACCGGGAGGCTGGGAGGGGGGCGGGGTCGGCGGCCGGCAGCCGGCGGAGGGCGTCGAGCACCTCGTCCGGGGTGATGCGCAGCAGTGCCGGGTCGGGGGTGGCGGCGTGCGGGTCGCCCGGCGGCCCGGGGTGCCACAGGGCGCGGTGGCGGGGGTGCCGGGGCGGGCCCCACTGGCTGGGCGGGACGGGTCCGAAGAGGGTGACGGACGGGGTGCCGTACGCGACGGCCAGGTGCGCGATCCCGGTGTCGCCGCTGACGACGGCGTCCGCGCCGGCGACGAGCGCGGCGAGCCTCTCGAACGGCAGGCCGCCGGTGAGGACGTCCTCGGCGGGCAGTTCCGCGCGCCGGGCCGGCCCGGCCGCCAGCTCCTCCTCCCCCGGCCCGGCGGTGACGACCACTCGTCGGCCCTCCGCGCGGAGTTCGGCGGCGACGGCGCCGTACCGGTCGGCGGGCCAGCAGCGGGAGGGTGCGCCGGCGCCGGGGTGCAGGACGACCGCGCCGGGCGCCGGGGAGGGCGCGTCCGGCGGGGGGAGCCGGAGGTCGGTGGGGTCGGCGGGGATGCCGTAGGAGGTGAGCAGCCGGCACCAGCGGTCGCGTTCGTGCTCCTCGGCGTACCAGGGCGGGCCGTCGGGAGCCGCGAAGGCGAGGATCCGGCGGGGGCGCAGCGCCCGGAGCGGGCGCAGGCTCTCGGGGCCCTTGCCGTGCAGGTCGACGGCGAGGTCGGGGGGCGGCCCGGTCCAGTCGAGGGCGGCGGGGACGGCCCGCCCCGGGGCGGCGGCGGGCAGCAGCCGGTCGACGGCGCCGCTCGCCGCGGCGAGGGGGGCCAGGTCCGCGGGCGCGGCCAGCACGGTCTCGTGCTCCGGGAAGGCCCGGCGCAGCGCGCGCAGCGCGGGCACCCCGGCGAGCAGGTCCCCGAGCCCCAGCGCCCGCAGTACGAGCAGGCGGGGGCGGCGGGGGCTGGCGGAGGGCGGGGCGGGGCGCTGGGTCATGGGGCGGGACTCCGGGGTCGGGGGTGGCGAGAGGGAGGTGAGGGGTGGCGGGTCAGCTTCGCCGTCCGCCGCCGCCCCCGCCCCCCGCCGCCGCGGCGGCCGCCGCGCGGGCGGCGAGGCTGGTGCTGGAGCGGCCGTCGAGGTAGGGCAGCAGCACGGTCTGCCCGCCCCAGCCGTCGAGCAGCGCGGCCTCGGGGAGATCGGCGTGGGTGTAGTCGCCGCCCTTGACCCACACATCGGGCTTGAGCCGGGTGAGCAGGGCCTCGGGGGTGTCCTCGTCGAAGACGGCGACGGCGTCCACGCACTCCAGCGCGCGCAGTACGCGGACGCGGTCCGCGAGGGGGTTGACGGGGCGGCCGTCGCCCTTGCGGCGGCGGACGGAGGCGTCGGAGTTGACGCAGACGACGAGGCAGTCGCCGATGCGGCGGGCGGCCTGGAGCAGTCCGACGTGGCCCGCGTGCAGCAGGTCGAAGCAGCCGCCGGCGGCGACGACCGTGCCGCCGGTGGCGCGGACGTGCGCGATGAGCCGTTCGGCGTCACCGGTGGCGGGGTCGGCGTCATGAGGGGTCGGGGCCGTCGAACCGGTCGCCGCCGTACGGGCCTTCGAACCGGCCGTCTCCCACCGGAGCCCGCCCGCGCCGCCCGCGCCGACGAAGGCGCAGGCCGTGGTGACCGCGCCCTGGACGGCCTCGTCGGTGGCGGCGCCGTCGGCGAGGAGCCCGGCGGCCGTGGCGGCGAACCGGTCGCCCGCGCCGCAGCTGTCGCCGCCGTGCGCCTCGGGCGCCGGGACGAGCAGCGGGAAGTCGCCGTACGACAGCAGGGCGCCGCGGGCGCCGAGGGTGACGGCGACCGAGCCGACCCGCCAGTCCCGTACGAGGGCGGCGGCGCCGTGGGCGGTGGCGCGCAGGTCGTTGTCGCGAGCGGGGGCTCCGCCGTCCCCGGCGAAGGCCTTGGCCTCGGCGGCGGCGGGGGTGACCAGACGGGTGCCGGGCACGGGCGGGCCGCCGCGGGGGTGCGGGTCCCAGACGGCGGGGGGCCGTTCGGTGAGGGCGTCGCGCAGGACGTCGGCGGCGCCTCGGCCGTAGTCCGAGACGAGCACCGCGCGGGCCGAGCGGACCGCGGCGCGGGCCTCGTCGGTGGCGGCGGCGGCGCGGCCGGTGCCGCGGTCGACGCGGACCAGCGGGCGGCCCTGGGCCAGCACGCGGGTCTTCTCGGGCAGTGCGCCGGTGGTGGGCAGGGCGATCAGCGTGAGCCAGGGTTCGAGGAGCCGGCGCAGGGCGCGGGCGGCCGGGTCGTCGCCGAGGGCGGTGACGAGGGTGACCGCGCGGCCGTCGCGGGCGGCGAGGTAGGCGGCGAGGGCGGCGCCGCCGGGGCGCAGCCGTTCCTCGCCGTCGGCGACGACGGGGACGGGGGCGTCGGGGGCGAGCCGTTCGGCGCGCCCGGAGACGTCCCGGTCGAGGAGCGCGTCCCCGACGACGAGCAGCGGCGCGCGCACGGTGGAGTCACTCATCCCGCGGCCCCTTCCGTCCGGCCCCACGCCCCGGCACGGCCCGGTGCCGTCCGGTCCCCCCACGAAGACCGGCCCCCTCACGACCACCACCGGCCTGCGCCCGCCCGACGCCGCCGTTCCCGGGCCGGAGGACGCCGTCGGCCCCGGGCCGGGGAGTGCCGTCGGCGCCGGGCCGGAGGACGCCGTCGGCCCCGGACCGGGGAGTGCCGTCGGCCCCGGACCGGGAAGCACCGTCGGCCCCGGACCGGGAAGCACCGTCGAACGCGGACCGGGAAGCACCATCGGCCCCGGACCGGGAAGCACCATCGGCCCCGGACCGGGGAGTGCCGTCGGCCCCGGGCCGGAGGACGCCGTCGGCCCCGGACCGGGAAGCACCATCGGTCCCGGACCGGGGAGTGCCGTCGGCGCCGGACCGGGGAGTGCCGTCGGCCCCGGGCCGGGAAGCACCGTCGAACGCGGTCGTCCGCCGTGCGGGCCGCCCGTCGGCCGGTACGCCGTCACGGCCGGTGGCCTCTTCGGGGCGGAGGGCCCCACCGCGCCGCCCGAGGGCGTCGCCGACGGCGCCGTCGGGCGCGACCGGCCGTACACCGTCGAGCCGGTGCGCACCGTCACGCGCGGGGCGGGGGCCGGACGCGGTGCGCGTGCCGTCCGGTGCGGCGGGACGCCCGTCGCGGGGGCGGGCGGGAGCGGGCGGCGACGCCGTACCGTGCGAGGCTCCGGCGGGGGCTCCACCGGCGCCGGCCCCCGCCGGACCGGCCGCCCCGGGCCCCGCCGCCACCGGGCCGCCCCCCGCGGGACCGCCCACCGCGGGCTCCGCCACCGCGGGACCGAACTGCGGGGCGCCGTCGGCCCGCCCGTCGGCCCGGCCGGAGGGCGGCGGCTGCGCGCCCCGCGCGGAGCGCGAGACGTCGCGCGCGGCGCCGTCGGTGTGGGCGCTCAGGGAGCGGGCGATGCCCGTGCCGTGGGTTGTCGGGGGGTCGGCGGCGAGGAGGCCGTCGGCCTCCAGGGTGTCGTCGAAGGCGGCGCAGATCATGTGGACGGCGACCAGGTGGAGTTCCTGGACCGTCGCCGTCGAGGGGGCGTCCACGCAGAACGCCTCGTCGGCCGCGGCGGCCAGCGGATTGGGGGCGGGGCCGGTCAGCGCCCACACGTGCAGGCCGGCCGCCCGGCCGGCGTCCGCCGCGGAGAGCAGGTTGGCGCTGGCGCCGCTGGTCGACAGCAGTATGAGGACGTCGCCGGGGCGGCCGTGGGCGCGCACCTGACGGGAGAACAGCTCGTCGACGCCGTAGTCGTTGGCGATCGCCGTCGTGCTGGAGGTGTCCGCGTGGAGGGCGATCGCGGAGAACGGCGGCCGGTCGGTGCGGTAGCGGCCGACCAGCTCGGCGGTGAGGTGCTGGGCCTGGGCCGCGCTGCCGCCGTTGCCCGCGGCCAGCAGCCGGCCGCCCCCGCACAGCGCGGCGGCGAGCCGCTCGCCCCACCGGCCGGCCACCGCGGCCGAGCGGCGGAACGGCCCCAGGGCGTCGAGGAGTTCGTCGCAATGGCTCACGACGGGTGCGTATGTCATCGGGCCTTCTCCTCCGCGAGAGGGTTCTCCGGTCGGTTCACGTCCACGGGACGACGGCGGGCCGGCAGCGCGCCGCGCGCCGTACGCGGGCCGCGCATCAGGCGACCTCCGTGCGCAGCTCCCGGTCCGACGCGACCTGGCGGTACACCTGCTCCGCGCCGAGCGCCACCCGCTGCCAGGTGAAGCGGGCGAGGACGCGGTCGCGGCCGGCGGCGCCGTAGCGTCGCCGCAGCGCCGTGTCGTCGAGGAGTTCGCGGACCGCCGCGGCGATCGCGCCGGGGTCGCCGGGCGGGACGAGCCGCCCGGTGACCCGGTCGGCCACGCTGTCGCGGTGGCCGCCGACGTCCGTCGCCACGACCGGCACACCGCACGCCATGGCCTCCAGCGGCACGATCCCGAAGGGCTCGTACGCGGGCGTGCACAGCACCAGGTCGGCGCTGCGCATCAGTTCCGGCATCCGCGCCGGGTCGACCGCGCCGAGCAGCCGTACCCGGTCGCCGACGCCGAGGTCCTCGGCGAGCCGGACCAGCCGTTCGGCCTCGGCGTCGTCGGCGAGCAGGTGCTCCGGGGGGCCGCCGGCGATGAGCAGTTCGGTGTCGGGGATCCGCGGCAGGGCCTGGACGGCCTGGTCGTAGCCCTTGCGGCGGACCAGCCGGCCGATGGCGAGCAGCCGGTGCGCCGCGCGCCGTTCCGGCACCTGCCACCGCGCCGCCGCCCCGGAGCGTTCGGGGGCCGTGGGTCCGCCCGGACGCGGGGTCCCGCCGGCGCGCGGCCGGCCGTCGGCACGGGCGGTACCGTCCGCTCCCGGCCGCTCTCTCTCCGGCCGGAACTGCTCCGCGTCCACTCCGCACGGCACCACCGACACCCGCCGCGAGGGGACGCCCATCGCGGCGAGTTCGTGCACCTCGTCGCTGCATGTGGCGAGCACCCGGTCGCAGGTGCGGCCGAGCCCCCGCTCCACGCCGATGCGTTCGGGCGGGCTGGTGTCCGCCCGCCCCTGGTGGCGCCGCTTGACGGTGCCGAGGGCGTGGAACGTCTGCACGACCGGGATGCCGTGCGGGTGCGCGCCGAGCTGGGCGGCGATGCCGGACATCCAGAAGTGCGCGTGCACCACTTCCGGCCGGCCCCGCTCGCGGGCCCAGACCCGGGCCAGATACGCCCCGAACGCGGGCATGTGCGCGAAGAGTTCGTCCTTCGGGATCGGTTCGGCCGGCCCGGCCGGCACATGCTCGACGACGGCGCCGCAGGGCAGCGGCACCCGGTCGGGCAGCCCGGCCGCGTCCCGCCGGGTGTAGACGGTGACCTGGTGGCCGCGCCTGGTCAGCTCCTCCGCCAGGCGCGCCACGTACACGTTCTGGCCTCCGGCGTCGGGGCCGCCGAGCGCGGCGAGCGGACTCGCGTGCTCGGACACCATGGCGATCCTCATCGGGTCACCTCCTTGAACAGCCGCTCCCAGTCGTCGAGGAAGCGGGGGAGTCCGTAGCGGGCGAGCGCCGCCGCCCGGGCGCGCGCGCCGGTGCGGCGGGCCTGCTCGGGGTCGGCGACGAACTCCCGTACGGCGTCGGTGAGTACGTCGATCCGGTTGGACACCACCCCGGCGTCCTCGGGCACGGCCTCGGCGACCTCGGTGGTGGCGAGGGCGACCACGGGCATGCCCAGGTGCATCGCCTCCAGCAGGGACAGGCCGAGGGAGGTCCAGCGGACGGGGTGGACGTAGA
The DNA here is from genome assembly GCF_000725625.1 of Streptomyces sp. NRRL F-6676. Taxonomy (GTDB): domain Bacteria; phylum Actinomycetota; class Actinomycetes; order Streptomycetales; family Streptomycetaceae; genus Streptomyces. Next base: position 57,144 of record NZ_KL647087.1, on the reverse strand, counting down.
GGCGGCGCCGGGCGAGCGCCGTGTGCAGTTCGCCCTGCACGAGTTCGTGGTCCCGGCAGCGCGCGGGGTCCAGACCCACGTGGCCGGCGAGGCCCGCGGTGCCCATGCCGAACACGTCGAGCGGCGCGGCGGCGGCGAAGGCGGGCAGCAGGTCGGTGCCGGTGGTGCGGCCGCGCCGCACCGGCTCGTTGACGACGACGGCCGCGTGCGGGAGTTCGCCGGTGTAGAGCGGGCCGGGGTCGACGATGCCGTGCTCGACGACGGTGGCCGGGGCGGAACCGGTGTCCCACATCAGCCGGTTGAAGTGGGTGACGTGCACGACGGGGATGCCGGGCAGGTCGGCGGCGGGGTGCCGGGTGTCGGGGACGTCCCCGTGCGGCGCGTTGTGCTCCAGGTACACGGCGGGCACGTCCCGGCCGGGGGTGCGGCCGAGCCACTCGCGGGCGAGCGCGAACTCGTGCGGGCGTTGCAGCACCACGAGGTCGAGCTCGGTGTGCCGCAGTTCGGCGGGCGGGAGTTCGACGACGGAGGCGGGCCAGTCCCAGGTCCGGGCCCGGCCGAGGCCGTCGGGGCCGCGGTCGGGGGTGACGGGGACGACGTAGGTGTGCGGGCCCTGGACGAACGCGGTGGTCCAGGAGCCGTGCACATGCCAGATCAGGATCCTCATACGGCCCTCACCTTCTCGACGGCCTCCTTGTTCACGGCCTTCTTCACGGCCTTCTTCTTCACGGCCGGCTTCTCCCGCGCCACCTTCTCGACGGCGGCCAGGACGTCGTGCGCGGTGACCGAGTCCAGGCAGGGGTGGCCGGGCACCGGGCAGGTCCGCGCCCTGCTGCCGGCGCACGGCGCGTCCTGGTCGCCGAGCAGCACGCACGGCACGCCGTACGGCCGCCACCGTTCGGCGGGTACGACGGGCGCGAACAGCGAGACGACGGGGGTGCCGACGGCGGCGGCGAGGTGCGCGGGCCCGGTGTTGCCGGTGACGACCGCCGAGGCGCCGGCGAGGACACCGGCGAGCCGTTCGGCGTCGGTACGGCCGCCGAGGTCGAGCCCCCGTTCGCCGGCCACGTGCGCGGTCAGGGCCCGCTCCCCCGCACCGCCGGTGACGACCACGCGGTGCCCGGCGGCGGCCAGTTCGCGCACGGCCTGGGCGCAGCGGTCGGGGCTCCAGGCGCGGGCGGGGACGCTGGCGCCCGGGTGCACCACGACGTAGGGCGCCTCCCCTGTCAGGTCACGGGTGTCGGGGGTGGTGCGGATGCGCGGGCGGCCGTCGTCGACGGCCGGGAACCCGGCGGCGGCGGCCAGGTCGAGCGCGGCCTCCACCTCGTGCGCGTGCGGCGCCCGGTGGTGCCGTACGTCGAGCAGCGAGCCGGGGTAGTCCTCGCTGTCGGCGGCGATCCGGGCGACGCCGGCCAGCCGCAGCACGAGGGCGGTGGGCAGCGGGGACTGGTGGAAGGAGGTGAGGACGAGCGCGGTGTCGGCGTCGATGCGGCGGGTGAGCCGGTCGATCTCCGCCCGGTCCACGTCCGGCGGCTCGAACCCGCCCCAGGGGGCGTCCCACACGAGGACGTCGTCCACCCCGGGCAGCAGCCGGGCGGCGGGCTCCCCCTTGGACCCGCACAGGAAGGTCACGTGCGTGGCACGCGCGGCGACGGCCCGGACGGCGGGCCCGGCGAGCAGCACGTCACCGAAGCTGTCGAGCCGTGCGACGAGGGCCCGGCCGGCGGTGCGCGGGGCGGTCATGCGGGCCTCCCGGGTACGGCGGTGGCGTCGTCGGTGACGACGTGCTCCCCGGTCATGGCGGCGGCACGGTCGGCGGCCGTGCCGCCGCCACCGTCTGCGCCCTCGCCGGCCGGGGCTCCGACGCCGTCACCGGCCCCGGCCGCGCGCCCGGTCAGCAGCGTGCGGACGGCCGTCAGCAGATCGGGCGCCACGCACGGCGCGGCGGCGATCTCCTCCGGCCGGGTCACCGGGGTCGGCACGAGCACGCCGTAGGTCCCGGCGCGGCGGGCGGCCTCGATGTCGGCGCCGATGTCGCCGACTACGACGCAGTGCTCGACGGGCACGCCCAGCCGTCCGGCGGCGGCGAGGACGAGCCCGGGGGCGGGCTTGCGGCAGGCGCAGCCGTCGTCGGGGCCGTGCGGGCACACGGCCCAGTCGTCGAACGGCCCGAGCAGGGCGTCGACGCGCGCGTTGACCCGTACGACGTCGGCGGCGCGGATCAGCCCGCGCGCCACCCCGGACTGGTTGCTGACGACGCCGGTCCGCACCCCGCGCTCCCGCAGCAGCGCCAGCGCCTCGCGCGCCCCCGCGACGGGCCGGACCCGCTCGGGGTCCCCGTTGTAGGGCACGTCCTCGACGAGCGTCCCGTCCCGGTCGAACAGCACGGCGCGCGGCGCGGGCGGGCCGCCGAAGGGTGTCGTGGCGGTCATGACGTCACCTCCCGCCAGGCGGGGGCCCGCCGGTGGCGCCAGGTGCCGGTGAGGCGGTGCCAGGTGGCGGCGGGCGGGATGAGGACGCTGGTCGCGAGCATCGTGTCGACCTCGTGCCGGGTGCGCGGTCCCGGCGCGATGCGGGACCAGGCGAACTCGGCGGTGCCCAGCGCCCAGCCGAGGCCGAGCGCGGCGGCGGCGCGCGGCCGGCCGAGGGCGGCGAGGACGCAGGCCCCCGCACCGGCGGCCGTGACGGCGATGTGCGTACGGATCCGGCCGCGCGGCGCGGCGGCCTCGACCCACCAGTCGGGGCCGTGCAGCCGGCCCATCAGCGCGTCGTCGGCGTTGCCGCGCTGCGCGCGCAGCGAGACCCAGCGGTCGGCGGGCCGCACCGGATGCCGGGTGGTGCGCCGCCCGCGCCGGATGCCCCACCCGGCGTCGAGGACGCGCAGCGCGAGGTCCGCGTCCTCGCGGAAGGCGCGGCGGAAGCGTTCGTCGAAGCCGCCGACCTCCTTGAGCACGGCGGTGCGGTAGGCCATGTCGGCGGTGATCCAGCGCGCCTCGGCGAGCCCGGCGGTGCCGCGCTCCCAGTCGGTGGGGCGGCGTTCGCCGGGCAGCGGCACGGCGATGACGCCCTGGATGCCGGCGGTGTCCTCGGGCGCCTCCTCGATGTCCTCGGCGAGCTGGGCGCACCAGTGCGGTCCGACCTGCACGTCGTCGTCGAGGAAGACCGTCCAGGGCGCGCCGACGGTCCGCGCCCCGGTGTTGCGGGCGGCGGCGGGCCCGCGCCCGCCGCTGGTCAGCACCCGGGTGCGGTCGCGCAGCTCGCCGAGGACCCGGAGCGGGTGTTCGAGCGCGGCGGGGTCCGCGTCCGGCTCCGGCCGGTCGTCGACGAGGACGATCTCGGCCGGCCGCGGCCCGGCCGCGGCGGCGAGCGCGGCGAGGCAGTCGGCGAGCGTGTCGCGGACGAGGGTCGGTATCACCACCGCGTACAGGGGCCCGTCCGTCGGTTCGAGGGGACCGGTCATGCGAAGGCCCTCCCGCGGCGGACGGCGAACGGCCCGATCGCGAGCAGGTCCACGGGCGCGGAGCCGAAGCACTCCAGCGCGTCGCGCGGGTCGTCGACCATGGGCCGGCCGGCCGTGTTGAGGCTGGTGTTGACGACGACCGGGATGCCGGTGCGCCGTTCGAAGGCGGCCAGCATCCGGGCGACGAGCGGCTCCTGGCCCTCGTCGACGGTCTGGATGCGGGCGGTGCCGTCGACGTGGACGACGGCAGGGATGCGGTCGCGCCAGTCGCGGCGGACGTCGTGCACGAAGAGCATGTACGGGCTGGGCAGCGGCCCGTCGAACAGGTCGGCGGCGCGGTCGGCGAGCACCATGGGGGCGACGGGGCGGAACTCCTCGCGGCCCTTGACCCTGTTGAGCCGTTCGAGGTTCTCGGCGCGGCCGGGGTGGGCCATCAGGGAGCGGTGGCCGAGCGCGCGCGGCCCGAACTCGCTGCGGCCCTGGAACCAGGCGACGACGCCGTCGCGGGCGAGTTCCTCGGCGACCGTCTCGGCGATGTCGTCGGGCCGCTCGTAGGGGACGGCGGCCTCGTCCAGCCAGTGCCGGATCTCGTCGTCGCTCCAGCCGCGGCCGAGGTCGGCGCCGGCCATGGGCTGCGGGTCGCGGGCGACGTACAGGGCGGCGCCGAGCGCGGTGCCGGCGTCGCCGGCGGCGGGCTGGACCCACACGTTCCGGTACGGGCCGAGGCGGGCGAGTTTGGAGTTGGCGACGCAGTTGAGGGCGACGCCGCCGGCCATGGCGAGCGAGTCGCCGCCGGCCTCGCCGTGCAGCCACTGGGCCAGCTCCAGCAGGGTCTCCTCCAGGACGGCCTGGGTGCTGGCGGCGAGGTCGGCGTGGTCCTGGTTCCACTCCTCGTCCTTGGCGCGGGCGGGCGCGAGGGCGGCCCAGTCGACGCCGTGCGCGGTGAAGCCGCCGTCGCCGGTGGCGTGCACGAACTGGCGTATCTGGGGCAGGAAGCGGGGCTTGCCGTAGGAGGCCAGCGCCATCACCTTGTACTCGTCGCTGGAGCGCAGGAAGCCGAGGTGCTCGGTGAGCTCCTCGTAGACCAGGCCGAGGGAGTGCGGCAGCGACTGCTGGGCGAGGGTGTGCAGTTCGCCGCCCTCGAAGCGGCCGGCGAGGTGCGAGGCGGCCTCGCCGCGGCCGTCCAGGACGAGGACGGCGCTGTCCGGGTGCGGGGAGGCGGGTCCGGCGGAGGCGGCGTGCGCGGCGTGGTGCGGTACGAACACGACCTTCTCGGGGTCGAGTCCGGGCAGCGCCTCCGCGAGGAACTCGGGGGCGCGGCGGGCGTACTCCAGGCGCAGCGGGTCCCAGGGGTCGAACAGCCCCATGTCGGCGGCGGGGCGGGCGAGGCCGGGGTCGAAGGAGTACGCGACGGCGTCGAGTTCGTCGGCGCGTATCCCGGCCTCGGCCAGGCACCAGCGGGCCGCCTGCTCCGGCAGCTCCCACGCGGAGAACGGCACCGGGCGCTTGCCGTGCTTGCGCCGGCTGAACCGCTCCTCCTCCGCGGCCGCGACCGTGACACCGTCGAGGACGAGGGCGGCGGCGGGGTCGTGGAAGAGGGCGTTGATGCCAAGGATGCGCATGGTGGGGACTCCGTCGCGTTCGGCGGGTGGGGGCCGTGTTCCTGTGGATACGGCGAGTGGCCTCCCGCAGCAGTCTTAAACTCTTTGAGACGACTCGGTGGGGTCTGCGACAGTTCGCAACCGTTTGCCAGCTCTGGGTGACCGGGCGCTCGCGGCACGGGGCGCCGTGATGGCTCGCGCGGTTCCCCGCGCCGCTCACGGGGCGCGGGGTTCGCGTTCGCGTAGGGGGAGGTGCGGGGCGCGGTGGTCAGGCCGCCATCGGCTGTGCCGTGAACCAGGCGATCGTGCGTTCGAGTCCTGCCGTCCAGGAGGTCGTGGGCTCCCAGCCGAGCCGCTCCCGCGCCCGCGTCGTGTCCGGCCGCCGTCGCGCCGGGTCGTCGACGGGCCGTTCGACGAACCGGATGCGGGACGAGGACCCCGTCAGCTCCACCACCCGCCGCGCCAGCTCCAGCATGGTGATCTCGTCGGCGCCGCCGATGTTCACCGGCCCGGTCTCCCCCGCCGCCCCGGCCAGCGCGAGCACCCCGCTCACCGTGTCGTCGACGTAGCACAGGGACCGCGTCTGCCCGCCGTCCCCGGCGACGGTGAGCGGCATCCCGTCCAGCGCCTGCGCGATGAACGTGGGCACCGCCCGCCCGTCCCCCGTCCGCATCCGAGGCCCGTACGTGTTGAAGATGCGGACGATCGCCGTGTCCGTACCGTGCACCTGCCGGTGCGCGGTGACGAGCGCCTCCGCGAACCGCTTGGACTCGTCGTAGACACTGCGCGGCCCGATCGGGTTGACGTTCCCCCAGTACGTCTCCGTCTGCGGGTGTTCGAGCGGGTCGCCGTACACCTCGGAGGTGGAGGCGAGCAGGAAGCGCGCACCGTCGCGCCGGGCGCGCTCCAGCGCGTTGCGGGTGCCGGTGCTGCCGACGTCCAGCGTCTCCAGCGGGAGCCGCAGATAGTCCACGGGCGAGGCGGGGCAGGCGAAGTGGAGTACGAGGTCGAAGCTGCCGGGCAGGGAGCGCACGACGGCCGGGTCGGTGACGTCGCCGTGCACGAACCGGAAGCCGGACCGCTGTTCGAAGGGAGCGACGTTCCCGCGCGACCCGGTGGCGAGGTTGTCCACGCAGACGACCTCGGCACCCTGTTCGAGCAGACGTTCGCACAGATGCGAGCCGACGAATCCCGCTCCCCCGGTCACCAGCGCCCGGCGCCAAACGTGCACGTCCACGGGCCTCTCCTCACTCTCGCCGTTCACTTGCGTCGCGGCGAGTACCCGTTCGTGACGATGTGTACCAGAGCACCCCCGGGCGCCTCGCCGGGCGCGGGGACCCGCCCCCGCCTACGATCGCCCCGTGGCCCTCTTCCGACTGGAACGCGTCGCCCCGCGGCTCTCCGTCGACCAGGCCTGGCAGCGGCTGACGGACTGGCCGCGCCACGCCGACGTCGTCCCGCTGACCCGGATCACCGTGCTCACCGAGCCGCCCACCCACGAGGGCACGGCCTTCGTGGGCCGCACCGGCGTGGGCCCCCTGGGCTTCGACGACCCGATGGAGGTCACCACCTGGAACCCCCCGCCGGACCACACCCCGGCCCACTGCCGCCTGGAGAAACGCGGCCGCCTGCTCCGCGGCTGGGTGAACATCACCGTCCACCCCCACCCCCCGGGCGGCGCCCGCGTGACCTGGCAGGAGGACCTCCGCGTACGCGGCTTCCCCCGCCTCCTCGACCCCGCCGTACGCACGGGCGCCCGATGGGCCTACGGCCATGCGCTGGACCGGCTCCTGACGACGTGACGAGACGGACTGTCGTACCCCCGGCCTACGCTCCCACCCCATGACCTCCCCGACCCCCTCCCCCCTCGCCACCACCCGCGCGTCCTACGACACGGCGGCCGTCTCCTACCACCGCCTGGTGGGCGCCTCGCTGACGGAACTGCCCTACGACCGCGCCGTACTGGGCCTCTTCGCCGGACAGGTGCGCGGCACGGGTACGGACGGCCCGGTCGCGGACCTGGGCTGCGGCACGGGCCGGGTGACGTCGTATCTGCGCGCCCTCGGCCTGGACGTCTTCGGCGTCGACCTCTCCCCCGGCATGGTGGCCGTCGCCCGCGAGGCCTGCCCCGGCGTGCGCTTCGAGGTGGGCACGATGACGGCCCTCGACCTGCCCGACGCCTCGCTCACCGGCGCGGTCGCCTGGTACTCCCTGGTCCACACCCCACCGCGCGAACTCCCGCGCCATTTCGCGGAGTTCCACCGGGTACTGGCCCCCGGCGGCCAACTGGCGCTGGCCTACAAGGCGGGCGAGGACGACAGCGTCCACCTGGACCGGGCCTACGGCCACGAACTCTCCCTGGACGTCCACCGATTCGCGCCCGACCGGCTCGCCCGGGAACTGACCGCGGCAGGCTTCACGGAGACGGCCCGCCTGACCCGCGAACCGGACCCGGCACTGCGGGAGAAGACCCCACAGGCCTACGTACTGGCCCGCCGTGAGTGACGGCCGGACGCCCTGAAGCCCCGGCCTCCGCCCCGCTGCGCCACCCGCGCCGACGTCACCGCAGCCGTGCTGTCGCGATGTGCACCTTGAAGGCGCAGGGGACGGTCCCCTCCGCCGTCGTCAGGTCACGTACTCCGGCGAAGAAGGCCGCGCGCAGTCGCCGCACGCCCGCGCTGTCCAGTGGGCCGAGGTCGTAGAGGCCGGAGACGGTGGCCCACACCTGTTCCACCGGGCCGCTCAGGTCGATGGGAACGGTCTCCCAGGCCACGGCCGCGAAGCCGGCCGGGGCGAGGACTTCGTCGAGTCCGTCGCGGCTGCGTGTCCTTCGGTCGCCCAGGGCCGGGATGCGCTGCGCGGCGGGTGCCGCCCCGACCGTCTCCCGCAGCAGCCCGAGGAACCGGTCGTAGGCCTCGCCCCCGACGGCCCCGCCCCCCACCACACAGGCCAGGACCCCTCCCGGCACGAGGACCCGGGCGATCTCCGCCGCGACCCGCTCGATCTCGCCCATCAGCATCAGCGCCAGGTGGGAGACGCACGCGTCGAAACCGTCGTCGGTGAACGGGAGCGCCTGGGCCCGCCCCTCCTCCAGCCCGGCCCCGGCGAGCGCCGGCCGACGCCGTGCCAGTGCGAGGGAGTGCGGCGACAGATCCACCCCCGCGAGCCGCCTTCCGCCGTCCCGCGCCAGGAACTCGAGCAACAGCCCGTCACCGCAACCGACATCCAGTACGCGTTCGCACCCGGCCACCCGATCGCACAAGAGCTCGTAGCTGGACCTGCCGTCAGGAGCACGACCACGGCCGAACGCCTCCGCGGTCACCGCCGGGTACTCGGCATGAAAGGACCGCAGGAACGCCTCTTGGGATGCGATCGCCGCCATCCGTCCAACCTAGTCGGGGGGCCGGGCCCGAGCACGGTTCACGCGAATGACCGTCGCACGCGCGTGCCCTGCGGCCTCGCCAACCCTTTTACGGTGCCGCGGCTCCGAGCCCAGACTGTGCCGGTGCTGATCCGACGCGAGACCCCTGCCGATGCCCCTGCCGTGCGCGCCGTCACCGCGGCCGCCTTCGCCGGACCGGAGACCGCGGTGCCCGTGGAGGTGACACTCCTCGACGAACTACGCGCCTGCGACGCCTGGCTGCCGGAACTGTCGTTCGTGGCGCTCGGCGACAGGAACGAGACCGTGGGCCATGTCGTCTGCACCCGGGGCCATGTCGGCACTGCCCCCGCCCTGGGTCTCGGTCCGCTCAGCGTGCACCCCGACCACCAGCGCCGCGGCGTCGGTCTCGCCCTCGTCCACGCCGTGCTCGGGGCGGCGGACGCACTGGGCGAGCCCTTCGTCGCCCTCCTGGGCAGCCCGGCGTACTACGGCCGCTACGGTTTCCGCACGAGCACGGTCCACGGCATCACCGCGCCGGACCCCTCGTGGGGCGCGTACTTCCAGGTCCGCACCCTGACCGCCCACGACCCCGCGCTGCGGGGCGTCTTCACGTACGCCGAGCCGTTCGCACGGGTCTGACCGGCGGGGCCCTGATGTACCGCGCTGGTTGGAGACCGGGCCGGGGGTCAACTCACGTGGTACGCGCGGCACTCCCTGGGGCTGATTCCCGAGGCGGTCCGTCGTCCTAGCATGCCGGGAGGCGGGCCCCGGGGGGCGCCGCATGGAACCGGCACAGCACGCGGAACGGGGGATTCCATGCAGTGGGGCCCGCCCTCCGGCCATCCGGGCCGCTCGCCCACGCCGCCCCGGACGTGTCCGCCCCAGCCGTATCCGCCGCGGCCGGCCGGACAGCGACCGGCCCGCCGGCCACCGACACCGTCGTCGCCGCGGCCTTCGTCGCCGTCGTGGTCGCCCTGGCCGGCACGGATCCCGCACACCGCCCGCACCAGCACCACCCGCGGGGGCATCCACGGATGTGACGGCGGACCCGGAGACCCCGGCATGACGGCGGCCCCGGAAGCCCCGGCATGGCGGCGTTCCCCGGAGCCCCTGGGTGCCGACGTCCCTCACCCGGCCGATCCGATCCGCTCCTCCTCCGGCCCCGCCGCGTCCACCGAGTCCACCGCGTCCCCCGCACCCGCCCGGGGCGGCCCCGTGCGGTGGATCGGAACGTCCGCCCCCGTCAGCGGCGCCCCCGTGCCGCCCCTCCGTACCGCCACCAGTTCCGCCGCGATGGAGACCGCCGTCTCCTCCGGGGTGCGCGCGCCCAGGTCGAGGCCGATCGGGGAGTGCAGGCGGGACAGTTCGGCCTCCGTCACGCCCGCCTCGCGCAGCCGGCGCACGCGGTCCTCGTGCGTACGGCGGGAGCCCATCGCGCCGACGTACGCGAGCGGGAGGCGCAGGGCGCGGCGCAGCAGGGGGACGTCGAACTTGGCGTCGTGGGTGAGCACGCACAGGGCCGTGCGGGCGTCGAGAGGGGTGCGGTCCAGGTAGCGGTGCGGCCAGTCGACGACGACCTCGTCCGCCTCGGGGAAGCGGGCGGGGGTCGCGAAGACGGGGCGGGCGTCGCACACGGTGACGTGGTGGCCGAGGAGCTTGCCCGCCCGGACCAGCGCGGCGGTGAAGTCGACCGCGCCGGAGATAATCAGCCGGGGCGGCGGCACGGACGTCTCGACCAGCACCGTGAGCGGTGCCCCGCAGCGGGACGCCTCCACCGTGCCGGTCCGCCCGGCGTCCAGGAAGGCGCGCGCCTCGGCCGCCACCGTGCGGTCCAGGGCCGGGTCGCCGCCGAGGCCGCCGGTGTGCGTGCCGTCGGGGCGGACGAGCAGGGCTGCGGTCCGGCCGGCGTACGGGTCCGGGCCTCCCACCACCCGTGCCAGGGCCACCGGTTGCCCCGCCGCGACGGCCGCGACGGCGGCCGCGTACACCTCCCGGGCCGGGTCCCCCGCCCGCACCGGCACCACCAGCACGTCGAGGACGCCGCCGCAGGTCAGGCCGACCGCGAAGGCGTCGTCGGCGTCATGGCCGAACCGCTCGCGGACGGGGCGGCCGTCGGCGAGGGCCTGCCGGCACAGGTCGTACACCGCGCCCTCGACGCAGCCGCCGGAGACCGAGCCGGTCACCGTGCCGGCGGAGTCCACCGCGAGGGCGGCGCCGGGCGGGCGCGGCGCGCTGCCGTGGACGGTGACGACCGTGGCCACCGCCATCTCGCGCCCCTCGGTGAACCACCGGTGCAGTTCCTCGGCGATGTCCAGCATCTTCTCGGGCTCCTCCAGCAAGTCAGGGCCGTTCACCGGCTCCTCCAGCGAGTCAGGGCCGTTCACCGCAGCGCGATGTGCTCCGGGCGTACCGGTACCCGGTTCAGCGCCAGACCCGTCGCGTCGCGGATGGCCGCCAGGATCGCCGGGGTCGAGGACAAGGTAGGGGCCTCGCCCGCGCCGCGCAGCCCGTACGGGGCGTGCGGGTCGGCCAGTTCGAGCAGGTCGACGGGGATCGGCGGGGTGTCGAGGATGGTCGGGATCAGATAGTCCGTGAAGGACGGGTTGCCCACCCGGGCCGTCTCCGGGTCGACCACGATCTCCTCCATCACCGCGATGCCGAGCCCCTGCGCCGTACCGCCCTGGATCTGCCCGGTGACGGACAGCGGGTTGACGGCCCTGCCGACGTCCTGCGCGCAGGCCAGTTCGACGACCTTGACCAGGCCCAGTCCGGTGTCGACCTCCACCACCGCCCGGTGCGCGGCGAACGCGTACTGGACGTGGCCGTCGCCCTGCCCGGTGTGCGGGTCGAACGGCTCGGTCGGGCGGTGCCGCCACTCGCGTTCGGCCTCCACCGCCTCCCCGCCGAGCACGTCCGCGAGCCCGGCGAGCACCTCGCCCCCGGCGGTGACCACCTTGCCGTCCGCCAGCAGCAACTCCTCGGTGAGCCAGGCGGGTCGGGTGCCTCCGAACCGGTTCCGGCCCCGCTCGAACACCCGCTCACGGACCAGCGCGCAGGCGTGGCGTACGGCGCCGCCGGTGACGTACGTCTGCCGGGAGGCGGAGGTCGAACCGGCGCTGCCCACCCGGGTGTCGGCCGGTGCGAGCGTCACCCGGGCGACGCCCAGCTCGGTGCGGGCGATCTGCGTGTGGACGGTGACGCCGCCCTGGCCGACCTCGGCCATCGCGGTGCGGACCGTGGCGACGGGTTCGCCGCCGGTCACCTCCAGGCGGACCCGGGCCGTGGAGTGGTCGTCGAAGCCCTCGGAGAAGCCGACGTTCTTCATGCCGACGGCGTAGCCGACACCCCGTACGACGTCCTCTCCGTGGGTGGCGTTGGACGGGCCGCCCGGCAGCTGCCGTACGTCCGCGCCCTCGGTGGTCTCCCACTGGCGCGCGGGCGGCAGCGGGCGGTCGCGGACCCGGCGCAGGAGTTCGGCGACCGGCGCCGGGGAGTCGACGCGCTGCCCGGTGGGCATGACCGCGCCCTCGGCCATGGCGTTGCGCTGCCGCAACTCCACCGGGTGCAGGCCGAGTTCGGCGGCCAGCCGGTCCATCTGCGCCTCGTAGGCGAAGCACGCCTGCACCGCGCCGAAGCCGCGCATCGCGCCGCAGGGCGGGTTGTTGGTGTAGAGGGCGAGCGCCTCGACGTCCACGTTGGCCACGACGTACGGGCCGACCCCGAGCGAGGCCGCGTTGCCGACGACCGCCGGGGAGGTGGACGCGTAGGCGCCGCCGTCGAGCACGATCCGGGCGCTGACGTGGGTCAGCCTGCCGTCGCGGGTGGCGCCGTGCTCGTAGCGCAGCCGCGCGGGGTGGCGGTGGACGTGGCCGAAGAAGGACTCGGAGCGGTCGTAGACCATCTTCACCGGGCGTCCGGTGCGCAGCGCCAGCAGACAGGCGTGGATCTGCATGGACAGGTCCTCGCGCCCGCCGAAGGCGCCGCCGACCCCGGCCAGGGTCAGCCGCACCCGTTCCTCGGGCAGTCCGAGCACGGGGGCGATCTGCCGCCGGTCGGCGTGCAGCCACTGGGTGGCGACGTACAGGTCGACGCCGCCGTCCTCGGCGGGCACGGCGAGCCCGGACTCGGGGCCGAGGAATGCCTGGTCCTGCATGCCGAAGACGTACTCGCCCGTCACGATCACGTCGGCACGCTCCCGGGCCGCCGGGACGTCGCCGCGCCGGACGGGCTGGCGGTGCAGGACGTTGGGGTGCGGGACGTGGGCGGCGTGCGGGTCGGTGCGGCCGGGGTGGAGGACGGGCGCGTCGGGGGCGAGCGCGCTCGACTCGTCGGTGACGACGGGGAGTTCGCGGTAGACGACCTTGACGAGGGCCGCCGCGCGGCGGGCGGTCTCGGGGTGGTCGGCGGCGACGAGCGCGACGGGTTCGCCGTGGTGGCGGACGCGGTCGCGGGCGAGGACGGGGGTGTCGGGGATCTCCAGTCCGTAGTGGCGGACGGCGGTGGGCAGGTCGTCGTGGGTGAGGACGGCGTGCACGCCGGGGACGGCGAGGGCGTCGGTGGGGTCGAGGGCGACGATCTCGGCGTGGGCGACCGGGGAGCGCAGGGTGCGGCCCCAGAGCATGTCCTCGTGCCACAGGTCGGAGGAGTAGGCGAACTCGCCGGTGACCTTGAGGATGCCGTCGGGACGGAGGACGGACTCGCCGACGCCGCCACGGGTGGACTGCGCCGTCGTCGTGGGCGCGCTGGTCGCCGCCCTCGGGGATCCGGTCGTCGCCATCGCGGATCAGGCCTCCTCGGAGCGCCGGGCGGCCGCCAGGCGGACCGCGTCCATGATCGTCTCGTAGCCGGTGCAGCGGCACAGGTTGCCCGCCAGCGCCTCGCGGATCTCCTCGTCGGCGGGGCTGGGCCGCTGCCGCAGCAGTTCGTCGGCGGCGACCAGCAGCCCGGGCGTGCAGAAGCCGCACTGGACGGCCCCGGCATCGAGGAACGCCCGCTGCACGGGGGCGAGTTCGCCGCCGTCCGCGAGCCCTTCCACGGTGACGACCTCGCACCCCTCGGCCTGCCCGGCGGCGACCAGGCAGGCGCAGACGAGGACGCCGTCGAGCCGGACCGTGCACGAGCCGCACTCCCCCTGCTCGCAGGCGTTCTTGGCGCCGGGCAGCCCGAGCCGTTCGCGCAGCAGGTGGAGGAGGGACTCGCCCTCCCAGACGTCGTCGGCCCGCCGGGGGCGTCCGTTGACGGTGAGACCGACGCGCATCAGGCGACTCCCTCCACGGAGGCGGTGGCGCGGTACTCCTGCCACGCCCAGGTCAGCGTGCGCCGGGCCAGGACGCCGACCGCGTGGCGGCGGTAGCGGGCGGTGGAGCGGACGTCGTCGATGGGGTCGCAGGCGGCGGCGCACAGCGCGGCGAACTTCCCGGCGGCCGAGGGGGCGACGGCCCGCCCGGTGTCCCAGTGGCGGCCCTCCGCGAGGACGCCGTTCAGGAACTCCTCGGCGGGCGTGGCGCGTACGGGCGTCGGGGCGGCCGAGCCGATGCCGGTGCGGACGGTACGGGTGGCGGGGTGCAGGGCGAGCCCGAAGGCGCACACCGCGATCACCATGGCGTTGCGGGTGCCGACCTTGGCGTACTGCTGGGGCCCGTCGGCGGTGCGGATGTGGACGGCGCGGATCAGTTCGTCGGGCGCGAGCGCGTTGCGTTTCACGCCGGTGTAGAAGTCGTCGACGGGGATGCGCCGGGTGCCCCGTACGGAGGCGGCCTCGACCTCGGCGCCCGCGGCGAGCAGCGCGGGGTGGGCGTCGCCGGCCGGGGAGGCGGTGCCGAGGTTGCCGCCGACGCCGCCGCGGTGGCGGATCTGCGGGGAGGCGACCGTGCGGGCGGCGAGGGCGAGGCCCGGCAGCGCGGGGCGCAGCCGCTCCATGATCGTCGCGTACGGCACGCAGGCGCCGAGGCGTACGGACTGCGCGCCGGTCTCCCACTCGTACAGCTCGCGGAGGCGGGTGAGATCGAGGAGGCGTTCGGGGCGGCGGCGGCCGAAGTTGAGGTCCACCATCACGTCGGTGCCGCCGGCCAGCGGTACGGCGTCGGGGTGCTCGGCCTTGGCGGCGAGCGCCTCGTCCCAGTGGGCGGGGCGCAGGAATTCCATACCGGCTCCCTGTTCGATTCGAGCCAGGCCGGAAGCGGCGGCTCCGGCCGGGGGCGGTGTGCCGTGCGCGTGGGTGCGGCCAGTACAGCGCCCCATGGGGGTCGGGGTCAGTCACGGAAAACCCGAAGGAGTTCGCTGGCCACAACCATCATCTTGTAGATTCATATGAACGGAGGCCGTCGGCAACCCGGCCGCTCTCGCGCGACGCCGCACCGCAGCCCCGTACGCACCAGGCCATGGCCCGTCGCGGCCGGAATCGCCCTGTTGCGAACAGACTTCCGACATGCTGTGAGAGACGAGAACGGCGGCGACGAGACATGCGGCTGCGCGCACTGCTGGAGACCGATGCGCTGGGCCTGCGGCTGCTGGGCGGCGCGGACGAGCTGGACCGCACGGTGCGCGGGGTGATGACCACCGATCTGACCGACCCCGGCCGCTATCTCTCGGGCGGGGAACTGGTCCTGACGGGGCTGGCCTGGCGGCACGGCCCGGCCGACTCGGAGCCGTTCGTGCGGATCCTGGTGGCCGCCGGGGTCGCCGCGCTCGCGGTCGGCGACGCGGAGCTGAGCGGGGTACCGGAGGACCTGGTCGCCGCGTGCGCCCGGCACCGGCTGCCGCTGCTCGCCGTGGACGAGTCGGTGGCGTTCGCGACGGTCACCGAGTACGTCGTACGGCAGGTGTCGGGCGAACGGGCGGGCGATCTGGCGGCGGTGGTCGACCGGCACCGGCGGATGATGACCTCCGGACCGGCCGGCGGCGGCCCCGACGTCGTCCTCGACCTGCTCGGCACCGACCTGGACCTGCGCGCCTGGGTGCTCTCCCCCACCGGCCGCATCGTCGCCGGGCGCGGCGACGCGCTGCCGCCCGAGGTGTGCGCGCGGCTGGCCGCCGAGCACCTGGCGGCGTCGCGCGCGGGGCGGCGGGCGCCGTACCGGGTGACGGTGGACGAGACGCCGTACTCCCTCTTCCCGGTGGGCGCCGGCCGCCCGCCCCGGGAGCCCGGCGACGCGCGCGGGAGCGTGCCGTCGGGCGACACGCGCGGGGCGCTGCTCTCCGGCTGGCTGCTCGCGGTGGCCGCGGACGCCGGGGACTGGCCCGAGGAGCGGCTCGACCTGCTGCACGGGGTGACCCAGCTCATCGCCGTGGAGCGGGACCGCCGGGACGCGGCGCGCACGGTACGGCGGCGGCTGGCGCAGGAGGTGCTCGAACTGGTGCAGGTGGGCGCCGCGCCGGCCGAGATCGCGGC
Organism: Streptomyces sp. NRRL F-6676; assembly: GCF_000725625.1. Classification (GTDB taxonomy): domain Bacteria; phylum Actinomycetota; class Actinomycetes; order Streptomycetales; family Streptomycetaceae; genus Streptomyces. The sequence goes on along the minus strand of NZ_KL647087.1, from coordinate 41,311 downwards.
CCGGCTGCGGGTCGCCGCGCCGGTTCTGCTGCCCGGCCTCGGCGCGGCCCCGCACTGGCAGGTGGTCGTCGCCCGGGTCGAGTGGGAGGACGGCGGGGACGGGACCGGTGGTGCGGGCGGACCGGCGGCGCAGGCACTGCTCGAAGAGATCCTGGTCGACCCGTCGGCCACCGGACCCGAGCCCGCCGACCGGATCGCGGTCGCCCACACGGGAGAGGAGGCCATCGCCCTGGTGCCGCTCCCGGCCGTCTCCGCCGAGCACGACGGCTCCGAGTCGGGCCTCCTCGCCGACACGCTGCTGAACGCCGTACGGGAACCGCTCACCGCCGGGCTCGACGGCGACGGGCGGCTCACGCTGGGCGTCAGCGCGCCGGTGCACTCGGCGGAGGGGCTGCGCGGGGCGCTGGAGGAGGCGCGGCACGCCCGCCGGGTCGCCGCCGCGCGGCAGGGCCGGGTCTGCGCGGCCGGCCACCACGAACTCGCCTCGCACGTCCTGCTGCTGCCGTTCGTACCGGACGACGTGCGCCGGGCGTTCACCGCAAGGCTGCTCGACCCGCTGCGCGAGTACGACCGCCGGCACCGCGCCGAGCTGATACCGACCCTGGAGGCGTTCCTCGACTCCGACGGCTCCTGGACCCGCTGCGCCACCCGTCTCCACCTGCACGTCAACACACTCCGTTACCGGGTGGGCCGCATCGAACAGCTCACCGGACGGGACCTGTCCCGCCTGGAGGACAAGCTGGACTTCTTCCTGGCGCTGCGGATGAGCTGAGGGAGGAGCGGGGCGGGTGCGGGGCGGCGCGGGGGGCGCGCGCCGGTCCGGCGCGGGGGCGCGCGCGGCGGGGCACCGGCGCCCGGGACGGCGCGGCCGGTGGCCATGACTTTGTGAAATCCTTCACCCAGCCCCTTCCCGGGCTCCGTCATTGGTGCTGGAATGCCGCCACCACTCAACAGCTCGACGGCGCGCTCGGGGAGGGCAATGTGGCGCTCACCGCCATGTCTGGTACCGGAACGACCGCAGGTGACGATCCACTCCAGACCGCGATATGGCGGCTGCGCTCCCGTGCCTGCTGGGCCGACGCGGCGGCGCTGCTCGAACCGCGCACCGCACCGGCCGCGTTGCAGCGCGTCTCGCTGCTGGTGGAGCGCTGCCTCTACGCCGAGCAGGGCTGGGACGAGGCCGAGGACGCGCTGCGTACGGCCGAGGCGCTGGCCCACACCGACGAGGAGCGGGGCGCCGCGGCGTGCGAGCGCGGGCAGCTCGCGTACGCGGCGACGCTGCTGCGGGTGCGGGACCGGGCGGACGAGGCGCGGTCCGCGTTCGGGCGGGCGGCGGCGCTGATCGCGCCGGGGGCGGTGGCGCGGGCGCAGCTGGACTTCCGGCGGGGGCTGCTCGCCGAGAACATCACGCGTTCCCCGCAGGCGGCGAAGGCGGCGTACCGGCGGGCGCACGCGGGTGCGGTCGCCCACGGCGACCCGCTGCTGCTCTCCTCCACCTGGCGGCACCTGGCCGGACTCGCCCTGCGGGAGGGCGAGTTGGCGGAGGCGCGGCACGGCTTCGCCGAGTCGCTGCGGATCCGGGAGGAACTGGGGTTCCTCGTCGGTACGGCGCCGGCGCTGGTGTCCCTCGCGGACGCGGAGACGGAACCGGAGGCAGGGCGTCTCCGCGCGGAAGCGGGCCGCCTGTTCCGCCTCCTGGGCGGCGTCCCCACATGGCTCGCCCCCCACGTGGACGACACCTTGTGACCACCGTCACATACGGTCCCGCTCGACGCGTACGGGGTGGGTGGATTCGGGTGCGCGGGCGAGTGCGGGTCGCTTGTGGTTACTCGCGCAGTTCCCCGCGCCCCTGAGCGCCCACGGGGGTGGGTTGATTCGGGTACGTGGGCGAGTGCGGGTCGATTGTGGTTGCTCGCGCCGTTCCCCGCGCCCCTGAACGCCCACGGGGGTGGGTTGATTCGGGTGCGCGGGCGAGTGCGGGTCGCTTGTGGTTACTCGCGCAGTTCCCCGCGCCCCTGAGCGCCTACGGGGGTGGGGGGATTCGGGTACGTGGGCGGGTGCGGGTCGCTTGTGGTTACTCGCGCCGTTCCCCGCGCCCCTGAGCGCCCACGGGGGTGGGGGGATTTGAGTGCGTGGGCGGGTGCGAGTTGTTTGTGGTTGCTCGCGCCGTTCCCCTCGCGCCCCTTGGGAGGAGGGGCAGGCCGTTGCTTTCAGGGGCGCGGGGAACTGCGCGAGCGGCCCACCACTGCTCGCACCCGCCCACGCACCAATCCGCCCACCCCCATAGGCGCAAGGGGCGCGGGGAACTGCGCGACAAGCCACGTCCCACCCGCACCCGCGCACATCCCGAAACCACCCACCCCCGTAGGCGCCAAGGGGCGCGGGGAACTGCGCGAGCGGCCGCCGCCAACCCGCACCCGCCGACTCACCTCACCTCACCACCCCGCACCGCCCCGCCCCGCCC
>NZ_KL647087.1:0-38764 GCF_000725625.1 Streptomyces sp. NRRL F-6676 | reverse complement strand
GACCCCCCCCCCCTCCCCCCCCCGCCCCCCCCCGCCCCGCCCCGCCCCGCCCGGAGGGCACCCGCACCCACACCCGCACCCGCACCCCCGCCGGAAAAGGTCACCGCCCGCTCGTGACCGCGGTCACATGCTCCCCGCCGTGCCGAAGTGGTCCGCCACCAACGCCCCCACCACCCCCGCGTCCTGCGCGATCAACGCGTCCAGCAACGCCGTGTGCTCCGCCGCGTCCGCGACGAGCGACGCACGCCCGTGGCGCGCCCCCGCGCCGGCTCCCCCACGCCGTGCCACGGGCCACTGCGCCCTCCGCTGCAAGTCATCCGCGAGCCGCACCAACTGCTCGTTGCCCGTCAGCCCCAGCACCGCCCGGTGAAACGCCCGGTCCGCCTCCGCATACCCCGCCACATCACCGCCGGAGGCAACCCGTACCGTCGCCTCCGCCAGCGGCCGCAGCTCCGCCCACCGCCCCGCCGGCACCGTACGGGCGAGCCGCAGCACCACCGGCACCTCCAGCAACGCCCGTATCTCCGCCAGCTCGTCCAGCTCCCGGTCGCACCGCTCGACCACCCGGAACCCCCGGTTGGGCACCACCTCGATTGCGCCCTCCAGCGCGAGCTGCTGCATCGCCTCGCGCACCGGCGTCGCGGAGACCCCGAAACGCTCGCCCAGCACGGGCGCCGAGTACACCTCCCCCGGCGCCAGCTCCCCGCCGACCAGCGCCGCCCGCAACGCGTCCAGCACCTGCCCCCGCACCGAGGAGCGCCGTACGACGGACCGCCGCGGCAGCGGAATCGGGGACTCACCGTGCGTGTGCTCACCCCGGGCGGCCCCCTCGGCCGGGCCCCCTGCCGGCCCCTCGGACACGGGACGCACGAGCCCGGACCCGGCGGCCCGCGCCCGCGCCGCCGCCCTCGGCTCCGGAGGGCGGGATTCCGTGGACCCGAGGCTGTCGGCGGTACGACGACGTGAGGCGGCCTGTTCCACGGGGCGCTCCTAACGGACTTGACGGCACACGGCACCGATTGACGGCATAGCCGCGCCTTTGTCACCAGTCGTGGAGAACCATAGGCGCCCCCGCCCTCAGGTCAAAGCGACCACAGGTGCGCTAAGGTAAGCCTTACCTCTGCACGCCCCGCGAATACGGTGGTAACGCATGCTGCTGTCCACGGCCACCCGCCCCGCCGACCACACCGTCACGGAGGCCACCGCGCCGGTCGTCACCGCCGCGGCCGTCCTCGCCGAGTCGTACGACCGGATGGCCGAGGTGCTCCCCTGGATGACCGTCACCGCGCTCGGACCGGACGAGCCGCTGCCCGAGGGCGACGGCTGGGTCACCGCGGCGGCGCTCGCGCGGGACCCCGAGGCGCTGGACGGCTACCTGGCCTGGGACAGGGAGCAGATCCTGCGGGACCACGGCCGGCCCGGCCGCCCGGACGTCGTGGCCGGCTTCGGCCTGCACCGCTACGCCTGGCCCGCCTGCCTCCTCTTCACCCTCCCCTGGTTCCTGCACCGCCGGGTGCCGTACCTGCCCGTGGAGCGGGTCGCCCACGACCGCGAGCACAGCCGGCTCGCCGCGCGCCCCGCCGGCTTCGCCTGCCTGCCCGGCGACCCGGCGGCCGCGACGCCCGGCGCCCGTGTCGTCCGGGACGAGGAGGCGCTGCGCGCGGAGCTGCGGTCGGCGGTGGCCGCGCATCTGGAGCCGGTGCTCGGCGCCTTCGGCCCGGTGATGCGGCGGCGCGGCCGGGGTCTGTGGGGCATGGCGACGGACGAGATAACGGAAGGGCTCTGGTACGTCGGCGATCTGCTCGGCGAGGAGCGGCGGGCCATGCGCGAGCTGGAGGCGCTGCTGCCGGGCACGGAGAAGCCGTACGCCGGCACCCCCGCGTTCCGTGAACTGACCGGCCCCCGGGGGGAGCCGCTGACCACCCGGGACCGGGTGAGCTGCTGCCTCTACTACACGCTGGAACCGCGGGACACCTGCGCCACCTGCCCCCGCACCTGCGACGAGGACCGCGTCGCCAAGTTGACGGCCGGGGCGGCCGCCTGAGGCACCCTCACCCTTCGCTCCCCCCAGGCCCGCCCCGGACGAGGGCGGGCCTTCGCGTGCCGTAAGATCCACGTCAGTAAGATCCACTTCGAACAGGACCCACCGGCCCGGTCCCACCGGTCCGGACCGTCGGGCAGGTCTCGGAACCCCGCGCAGATCACAGGTAGTTCACAAAATCCTCACCCCGCGCAGGAACTTTCCGTGGAACCACCCGTACGGGTAGTCTTATTCGAACTCAACTCCCGCCCCTCACGCGGCAGTTCGAGCAGAACGCCGCCCTGGGCATCCCCTTGCACCTCCTTGGCGGCCTCTTGCCCCGAAACCCCCTGAGGGCCCTCGGGAGTGGGCCACTATGGCGGGCGTTACGCCCTATCCCAATGCAAGGGACCCCAGATGAGATTGACCGACATATCGCTGAACTGGTTGCTGCCGGGCGGCGTACTGCTCCTGGGCATGCTGGCGGCGGTGGCGGTGCTGGCGCGCGGCAAGCGCACCTCCGGGGAGAGCGCGAGCGCGGACGACTCGTGGGAGCGTGCCGAGGAGCGCCGCAGGCGCAAGGAGGCCCTGTACGGCACCGCCTCCTACGTGCTGCTGTTCTGCTGTGCGGCGGTCGCCGCCGCCCTTTCCTTCCACGGCCTGGTCGGCTTCGGCCAGCAGAACCTCGGCCTCACCGGCGGCTGGGAGTACCTCGTCCCGTTCGGCCTGGACGGCGCGGCCATGTTCTGCTCCGTGCTCGCGGTGCGCGAGGCCAGCCACGGCGACGCGGCGCTCGGCTCCCGGATACTGGTGTGGACGTTCGCCGGTGCCGCCGCCTGGTTCAACTGGGTGCACGCGCCCAGGGGCATCGACCACGCGGGCGCACCGCAGTTCTTCTCCGGCATGTCCCTTTCCGCGGCCGTGCTGTTCGACCGTGCGCTGAAGCAGACCCGCCGGGCCGCCCTGCGCGAGCAGGGCCTGGTGCCGCGGCCGCTGCCGCAGATCCGTGTCGTCCGCTGGCTGCGGGCGCCCCGTGAGACGTACAAGGCGTGGTCGCTGATGCTGCTGGAGGGCGTGCGGAGCCTGGACGAGGCCGTCGAGGAGGTCCGCGAGGACCAGCGCCAGAAGGAGCAGAACCGGCTGCGCCGGCGCGAGCAGGAGAAGCTGGACCGCGCGCATCTGAAGGCGATCAGCCGCGGTCACCGCGGGCTGCCCGGCCGGGGCGGCGGCGGTGGAGGCGGCGGTCACACCGTCGAGGTGGAGCGGGCCCCCGCCCAGGCGGACCCCGCGATATCCAAGGCGGAGCTGCCCGCGCGTGCCGCCCGCCCTTCCTTGCAGCCCGTCCGGCCCGGTGGCGCGGAGTCCGTCACCGTCGACCTCACCTCGGAGGACGACACACAGGCCCTCCCCCGGCTCGACTCGCTGGAGCGCAAGCTCAAGGACCTGGAGCAGCAGTTCGGCTGAGCGCCGCCACGCGGTGAGCCAGTACTGCCACGGGGACGCGGCCTGAACCCTCAGGCCGCGTCCCCGTCCAGTCGCAGCCCCTCGGCCCCCGTCAGCCCCTCCAGCTCGAACCAGACCGACTTGCCCACGTCGTGCGCGCGGACGCCCCAGGCGTCGGCGAGGGCACGCACCAGGAGCAGTCCCCGGCCGCTCGTCCGCTGCCCGGCCTCCTCGTCGTCCGCCGCGGAAGCGGACCGGGCCACGGCGCCGACGCCGCCGATGCCGCCGCCCCGTTCCGCGAAGTCCCGTACCTCCACGCGCAGTCGGCGCCCGGAGACGACGGCCGTGACGACCGCCTCCCCGTCGGTGTGCACGAGTGCGTTGGCGAGGAGTTCGCTGGTCAGCAGCTCGGCGGTGGCGGAACGGTCCGGCTCCGCACGGCCGTCCAGCAACGCGCGCAGCGCGTGCCGTACTTCGGCGACGGACCGCAGGTCCGCTGCGCCCACTTCGCGCAGCAACCGGTCGTCCCCCGTCCGGCTCCTGGCGCCGCGTAACTCCGCCACCGTCTGCCTGTTCATGGTCATCCCCCGGGTCCCCGTCGTACGTCACCGTGGTTCGCGGTCGTGGTCGCTCTCGGCCCTCGAACACGTTCACGGGGATGCATGCCCGGCGGTTCAGCCGGCCAGTCCTGACGGTCGGTCAAGTCCTCAGGGGCGCGGGACATTGCGCAGATTGGAGCGGGCCATCTGCACCATGCGGCCGACGCCGCCGTCGAGGACGATCTTCGAGGCCGACAGTGCGAACCCGGTCACCATCTCGGCGCTGATCTTCGGCGGGATCGACAGGGCGTTGGGGTCGGTGACGACGTCGACGAGGGCCGGGCCCTTGTGCCGGAAGGCGTCCTTCAGCGCACCGGGGAGGTCCTTGGGCTTCTCGACCCGGACCCCGTACGCCCCGCAGGCCCGGGCCACGGCGGCGAAGTCGGGGTTCTTGTTGGTGGTGCCGTGCGAGGGGAGCCCGGCGACCAGCATCTCCAACTCCACCATGCTGAGCGAGGAGTTGTTGAACAGCACGACCTTCACCGGCAGGTCGTACTGGACGAGGGTGAGGAAGTCGCCCATCAGCATGCTGAACCCGCCGTCGCCGGAGAGCGAGAGCACCTGCCGCCGCCGGTCGGTGAACTGCGCGCCGATCGCCATGGGCAGCGCGTTGGCCATGGAGCCGTGCGAGAACGAACCGATGATCCGGCGGCGGCCGTTGGGCGAGACGTACCGCGCGGCCCACACGTTGCACATCCCCGTGTCGACGGTGAACACGGCGTCGTCGTCGGCGAGTTCGTCGACGACGGCGGCCACGTACTCGGGGTGGATCGGAACGTGCTTGTCGACCTTGCGGGTGTAGGCCTTGACGACCCCTTCCAGCGCGTCGGCGTGCTTCTTCAGCATCCGGTCCAGGAAGCGGCGGTTCTTCTTCTCCTTCACCCGCGGGATCAGACAGCGCAGGGTCTCCCGTACGTCGCCCCAGACCGCGAGGTCCAGCTTGGAGCGGCGCCCGAGGTGTTCCGGGCGTACGTCGACCTGGGCGATCTTCACATCGTTGGGCAGGAAGGCGTTGTACGGGAAGTCGGTGCCGAGCAGGATCAGCAGCTCGCACTCGTGGGTGGCCTCGTAGGCGGCCCCGTACCCGAGCAGCCCGCTCATCCCCACATCGAAAGGATTGTCGTACTGGATCCACTCCTTGCCTCGCAGCGCGTGCCCGACGGGCGCCTTGATCCGTCCGGCGAACTCCATCACCTCGGCGTGCGCCCCTGCGGTGCCGCTGCCGCAGAAGAGGGTGACCCGGTCGGCGGCATCGATCATGGCGACCAACCGGTCGATCTCGGCGTCACCGGGGCGGACGGTGGGCCGGGAGGTGACCAGCGCGCTCTCGGCGGCCCGCTCGGGCGCGGGCAGATCGGCGATGTCGCCCGGCAGCGACACGACGCTCACCCCGCCCTGGCCGACCGCGTGCTGGATGGCGGTCTGTAGCAGCCGGGGCATCTGCCGGGGGTTGGAGATCAGCTCGCTGTAGTGGCTGCACTCGCGGAACAGCTGGTCGGGGTGGGTCTCCTGGAAGTAGCCGAGGCCGATCTCGCTGGAGGGGATCTGCGAGGCGAGAGCGAGGACGGGCGCCATGGAGCGGTGGGCGTCGTAGAGCCCGTTGATGAGGTGCAGATTGCCGGGCCCGCAGGAGCCGGCGCAGGCGGCCAGCCGCCCGGTGATCTGGGCCTCGGCGCCGGCCGCGAAGGCGGCGGTCTCCTCGTGCCGCACATGCACCCAGTCGATGCCGGAGTGCCGGCGCACGGCGTCCACGACGGGGTTCAGGCTGTCCCCGACCACCCCGTACAACCGCTCGACCCCGGCGCGCGCCAGGATGTCGACGAACTGCTCGGCGACGTTCTGCTTGGCCATGGTCCTCGTGCCCTTCGAGTTGGCGGGTCGGTCGGCGTGGAGTGACGGCGGTGCGGGCACCGCACGCGGACGCGGGCACGTCACGGGGTGCCCGCAGTCCATCCATCCACACCGGCCGGGGTGCCGCGACTCCGCGGGGCGCCGGGCGGGGCGTGAGAGCTACGCGGGAGCTGCTACCCCTCCCAGACCGCGGCCGCCGTGCGGTCGTCGGCGTAGCCCTTGACGCGGACCTGCGCGTCGGCGAGGAAGGCGGCGAGGCCCGGGGGTTCGTCGCCGGTCCAGCGGTCCGTCAGGTGCCGGGTCAGCTCCGGCTCGCCGCGCAGGGGGTCGGCGAGCCCGGCAGTGCACAGCAGCAGGACGTCGCCCGGGTGGGCGAGCGAGGCGCGGAAGCGGAACGGGGCGCGGGGCGGTTCGGGGGCGGGCCGGTACGGGCTCGGCGGGGCGGCGATGCCGAGGTCGACGGTGAGCCGGTCGCCGCCGGACCCTTCGGCGGCCCCGTCGGCGTCCTCCCCGGCCCGGGGCGCCGGCTCGATGTCCTGCCACTCGCCGTCCCGCAGCCGGAACAGTCCGCCGTCGCCGACGCCGAAGAAGACGCGGTTGCGGCAGGCCGGGTCGGCCGGGAGGAGCAGACAGCGCAGGGCGGCGATGTACGTGTCCGGGTCCGCGCCCCGCTCGGCGGCGTCGGCGCGGAGCCGGCCGAGGGAGCGGTCGGTGAGCCGCTGGAGCCCCGGTTTCAGGTCGCCGCGGCGGCCCGCGCGGAGGTCCTCGGCGAGCCGCGCGTGACTGCGCCCGACGGCGCGGCCGAGGTGCCGGCACGCCTCGGCGGCGGCGCGGTGGGCGCCGGGGGTGGCGCGGGCGCCGGTGGCCATGGCGACGAACACGAGCGCGTCGTCGCCGCCGCCGAAGCGGGCGGTGAGCAGCGCGTCCCGCCGCGGTTCCCCGCGGAACCGGGCGGAGTCCCCGCGCAGCGAGACGGCCCGCAGGGTGCGGGTGCCGTACCGGGCCCCGTCGAGCACGGTGTCCGCGACGACGTCCCCGAGCGCGTCCGGCTCGGCGAGCGGCAGCGCGGCGGGTTCGGGGTCGTAGGTGGGGGGTCCGGAGCCGACGTGGGTGGGCGCCGGAGGGGGCGCGGGCGGGGTGTCCGCCGGGGGGCGAGGGGGCGCAGTCCCCGGGGGTCCAGGGGGCGGAGCCCCCTCGGGGTCGGGGGCGGGAGCCCCGGAACCGCCCTGGGGGCGGAGCACCGCACGCTCCGGCGGAGCCGCCCGCGCCCCGTCGCCGTCCTCCACGACCGCCCCCGCCGAGGCGAACCGGTCGTCCAGCGAGTCGCCCGCCGCACTCGGCCCCGCATCGTCCGCGGAGCCGTCGTACAGCTCCCCCCACCAGTCGTCCTCCCGGCCGGTGGGCCGCTCCCGGCCGGTGGGCCGCTTCCGGCTCTCCCCCTGCTGGCTCATGCCCCCAATTGTCGCCCGCGGGACCCGCTCGAAAACGGCGCATCCGCAAAAACCGCAGGGCGCCCGGCGCATGACGGGCGGCCACCCCGCACCGCCGGACGGCCCCACCCCCCACGGGAGGACCGCCCGGCGGCGTCGGCGGACCCGGTCGGGATCCCACCCGCCGAGCATGACGCGCGCGGCTGGGAACGAGCTGTGGGCCGGCCCCGGACCACGCAGGAACCGCCGCGCGCCACCCGCCCCGTACGGGACACCTGAACAGCCCCGTACGACCGGCGGTGGCGCCACCTTGTCAGAGTGAACGCCGGTACGGCGATGATGTTGGAGGGCGGGTTTGCGTCATGGCAGTTTCCCGCCACGCAAGCAATCCGAACCGCACCCGCACCGCACCACGCAACCCCGGGAGGGACGTCGCCGCATGCTCGCAGCGATAGGTCTGGACGAGACGCACGAGGCGGCGTACCGCGCCCTGGTGTCGGTGGGCGCCGCCGACGTCCCCGATCTGGCCCGGCGGCTCGCCCTCGGCGAGCACGACACGGAGCGCGCCCTGCGCCGTCTGGAGCGGCACGGGCTCGCCGCCCAGTCCTCCTCCCGCCCCGGCCGCTGGGTGGCCGCCCCGCCCGGCGTCGCGCTCGGCGCGCTGCTCACCCAGCACCGGCACGAGCTGGAGAAGGCGGAGCTGACGGCGGCGCTGCTGGCAGAGGAGTACCGGGCGCGGGCGGCGGAGCCGACGGTGCACGACCTGGTGGAGGTGGTGACCGGCGCGGCGGCGGTCGCGCAGCGGTTCCTCCAGCTCCAGCTGGGCGCGACGGAGGAGGTCCGCGCGCTGGTCACCGGCGCGCCGATGGCCGTCACGGCCGCCGAGAACCACGCGGAGGAGCAGGCCGCCACGCGGGGCGTGCGCTACCGCGTGGTGGTGGAGCGCGCGGTGCTCGACGGCCCGGCGGCGGTCGGCGAGCTGTCGGCCGCGCTGGGCCGGGACGAGCGCGTACGGGTCGCCGAGCGCGTCCCGACGAAGCTGGTCGTCGCCGACGGCACGCTGGCCATGGTGCCGCTGATCTCCTTCCCCGGCGCGGAACCGGCGGCGCTGGTGGTGCACGCCAGCGGCCTGCTCGAGGTGCTGTCGGGACTGTTCGAGACGGTGTGGCGGGAGGCGCTGCCGCTGCGCCTGGGCGGCGACGGCACCGTGCGGGAGCAGGAACCGGAGGGCCCCGACGGCACGGACCTGGAGATCCTGTCCCTGCTCCTGGCCGGCCTGACCGACGCGAGCGTGGCGAAACAGCTGGACCTGGGCCTGCGCACGGTGCAGCGCCGGGTGCGGCACCTGATGGAGATCGCCGGGGTGACGACCCGGCTCCAACTGGGCTGGCAGGCCTACGAACGGGGCTGGGTGGCCCGGCACTGACGAGCCCGCCGGACCACCCAACCGTCACCGGCACTGACAAGCTCCGCCGGACCACCCACCCGTCACCGCACCGTCGGCGTCAGGCGTGCCGCCCCCGCTTGAACTCCATCGCGGCGCGCCCCTGTGCCCCCTTCCGCTTCCAGTCCCGGCGCAGCTCCGCCCGGGCCCGCGCGTCGGTCTTGGCGACGATCCACTGGTTCTCGCGCTGGAGCTTGCGGTAGCTGTCCAGCCGCCGCTGCGCCAGCCGGCCGTCGTCGAGCGCGGCCAGCACGGCGCAGCCGGGCTCGGCACCGTGCGCGCAGTCGTGGAACCGGCACTCCCGTGCCAGCTCCTCGATCTCGGCGAACACCTGGCCGACCCCTGTCCCGGCGTCCCACAGCCCGACCCCGCGAAGCCCGGGGGTGTCGATGAGGACGCCGCCGCCGGGGAGGACGAGCAGGTTGCGCGTGGTGGTCGTATGACGCCCCTTGCCGTCCACGTCACGGATGGCGTGGACCCGCATGACGTCCTCGCCGACCAGCGCGTTGGCGAGCGTGGACTTGCCGGCCCCGGACTGCCCGAGCAGCACGGCGGTGCCGCCCGCGACGACGGCCCCGAGCACGTCGAGCCCGTCCCCGTCCAGCGAACTGACGGCGCATACCCGCACCCCGGGCGCGGCCCTCTCCACGTCCTCGACGAGGTGGGACAACGTCACGGGGTCGGCCACGAGATCGGCCTTGGTCAGGACGACGAGGGGCTGCGCCCCGGACTCCCAGGCGAGCGCCAGGAACCGTTCGATCCGCGCGAGATCGAGCTCCGCGGCCAGCGACACGGCGACGATGGCGTGGTCCACGTTGGCCGCGAGCACCTGCCCCTCGGACCGCTTGGACGAGGTCGACCGCACGAACGCCGACCGTCGCGGCAGATACGTCCGCACATACCGCGGATCACCGGCGGGCTCGACGGCGACCCAGTCACCGGTGCACACGACCCGCAGCGGATCGTGCGGCGTGACGAACGCGGTGTCGGCCCGCAGCACGCCGCCCGCCGTGACGACGTCGCACTGCCCCCGGTCGACACGCACGACCCGCCCGGGCAGCAACCCCTGCTCGGCGTACGGGGCGAACTCGGCTTCCCAGTCGGCGTCCCAGCCATAGGGGGCCAGCGGGTGCGACGAGGCCGAGCGCGAAAGAGAGGAAAGAGAAGAGGAAGACAAGGGAAACCCTTCACATGGGTGGTCCCGGCGCCGCGTACTCGGACGCGGAAAGGAGAAGTCGGCTCAGCCGGCGACCACGGAGGTGGACTTGACGAACTTCCGGATGCGGGCAACGCCCACCGCAACGACAGTCATCGGTCAACACCTCCTGGATCACATCGCGCACGCCCACGGCACGGGGCGGCCGCAGGAACGAACGCGACCCTAGCCGCCCGCGCCGGGGACGCGCCACAGTTTTTCCACCCCACCGCGGCCGGCCCCGGCCGAGCGGTGGTCGGCTCGGCCCCGCCCGGACATCGCAGAGCGACTCGGTCGGCCCGCCACCGCGCCGACGTCACCCGGGAACAGCTCCGTGACGGCCCATGAGAACCCTTTCGAACGCGACGCGGGCTGAAATATTCGGCGAGAATTCAGAAGCCGAGCCCGGCTCAACCGCTCATTCCGTAACTTCCGCCGACCGGTCGAGTGTGGCGTCGGCCGCCCGTTTGTCCCTCAATATTGCCCTCCCGGTCATCGCCCGAGGAAAAAGTGCAGATGTACGGGCAACGCTCGTCGAGAAACGAAAGGAACCGGCCACATATCGACCGCCGGGCGGTGCCGTCTCCACGTCGCACGCACGGGTCGAGCGCGTCGGCGCCGACGCGGAAATGTCACATCACCGCAGGCCGAAGGCGTCCGGGAGGTGAGCACGAGGCAACCGGGACACCCCTGCGGGAAACCGTCCTTGACGGTGCGGTGATGTCACTTTTAGCGTCGTCGCCGCACAGCAGTCACGTCACATTCCGGGCCCCAAAAAGGAGTCAGAAATGCTGTCTAGGAAACTGCGTCTCGCCCTTCCCGTCGCTGCCGCCGCCATCATGGCGGCCGTGGTCCCCACCGGCAGCGCCCACGCCATCAGCCGCGTGGACTGCGGCCCGTCCGACTACCTCGAGGTGTACAGCAACCCCATCCTGTTGCCCGGAGGCGTGATAGTTCCCGGGGTGACGTGCTTCGCGAACAAGGGCTACTACTACTTCGGTGGCACCGTGATCGTCAACAAGATCTCGACCGGGAACAACGCGGTGAAGTACTACGACGACAACGGTGCCGTCATCTCCTATCCCAAGCACTTCATCATCACCTTCCCCAACAACCCGCCGCACGTGCACGCCGTCGAGATCCTGTAGCGCGTCGCGGGACCCGCGCAGAGCCCCCCGGCCGGTGAGGCGGGTACTCGGGACGGCTTCGCTGTTCCGGGCGCCCGTCCCTCAGCCCGCCACGCCGCAGCTCTCCCCGTTCAGGGTGAAGCCGTACGGGGCCGGGTCGGCGTCGCCGCGGGAGCCGAGGAAGCCGAAGGCGAAGGTGCCGCCTGCGGTGACGTTCCGGTTGTAGTCGGCGGCCGTGGCCGTCACCCTCGTGCCGTGCTGGGTGACCGACGCGTCCCACATCTGTGTGACGCGTTGGCCGCCGCCGAACGTCCAGGCCACCCGCCAGTCGTGGAGCGTCGCCCGGGAGGTGACGGTGACGGTGGCCTGGAAGCCGTCCGGCCACTCGTCGACGACGTCGTAGGCCACCTCGCAGCCCGCCGCCGGGGCGGCGGAGCCGGCGCCCGAGGTCTCCCGGAGCGTGCCGGACGGTTCGCCCTGGGGCTCGGTGTCGCGGTCGCCCCGCGTCGCCGTCGTAGCGGTGGGCTCCGCCGGGCGGGAGGTGGAGGAGACAGCCGGGGTGTCCGCGCCGTGCGGGGGCCGGGCGGTGGGCGGGGCGGAGAACGAGGGGTCGGCCGCGGGGTGTCCGCCCGCCGTGTCGCGGGCGGCGACGTTCTCGCCGGGCGTACCGACCTGCAACAGGGACACCGTCAGTGCCAGCGCCGAGACGAGCACCGCCCCGACCAGGATGCCGGTACGGCCGATCCGGGGCCGGGCGGCGGTGCCGACCGCGAGCCCGGTGTCGGCCGCCGCGTCCACCCGGCCGCCGCTCAGCCCCGCCTCCGCCGCCCGGCGCCGCCGCTCCAGATAGGCGAGCCCGCCCCAGCCGATCACCCCGCCGACCAGCGCGACCGGCAGTCCGCCGCCGGAGGCCCGCAGACACGCGGCGGCCTCGGCGCACTCCACGCACGTGGCCAGGTGCCGCGAGAGGTCCTCGGGGGTGTCCGTGCCGGGCGCCCGGGAGACCGCGTCGAGCAGGCCGGCGTAGGCGCGGCACTCCGCGTCCAGGGGCGTGTCGAGGTGGTTGCGATGGCAACGGTCGCGGAACAGCGCCCGCACCTGGTCCAGTTCCTCGGCGGCGGCCGACGGGTCGAGGCCCAGCCGGCGGGCCACGTGCGGCAGGGGCAGCGACTCGGCCTCGGCGAGCCACAGCAGCGCCGCGTCCGGCTCCTGCATGTCGCGCAGCGCGCGCAGGGCGAGCGGGCGGCGCAGCGGCGGCCCGGTGTACCGCGCGGCCTTCTCGGAGTGCAGCCACAGCCGCAGATCGGGGTCGAGCCGGTGGCCGAGCCCCCGGGCCTCCCAGTCGGCGGCGGTCGTACGCACGACCGTGAGCAGCAGCGGAATGCGCGGCAGCCGCGGGATGCGGCGCCCGGCGCCCCGTGCCGTGGACTCGGCGGCCCGCGCCTCGTGCATGCCCCGGGTGAACGCCTCCCTCGCCAGCTGCGCGCCGGCCGCCGAGCCCGACGTGCACAGGTCGGCGTAGGACAGGACCGCGTCCCAGAGCTCCGAGAACTCTGCGGCCTCGGCGGCGTCCCGGGGGGTCGGCAGGTCGGGCATGAGGGCTCCTGCGTCAACGGCTGTTCCCACTTGCCTGCTTCCACAAGCAAACCCAACGTGCCCTTTGCGTACGGGAGTTGGCGGGCGTCTCACGACAGTGCCCGAGCTTTTCACGCTTCCCGCACAACTGACAAGCAGCGCATCCGGGTACGGCACGCGCCGTCCCGGCGCCGTCCGGTGGGAAAGCCGGCCCCGGCCGGAGCCGGGACCGGCCCGCCTCTCAGACCTCGGCCGTCCGCTCCGCCGGCAGGCTGTCCATGAACGAGCTGACGGAGAAGACCGCGTTGCCCGGCCCGGGCGGCCCGTACCCGGGAGGCGAGGAGAGCCCGAAGTCCTCCATCGTCTGCCGGTACGCCTCCAGGAGCCGGATGTGGTACTCCAGCGGCGCACCGTTCGGGTTGGCCTTGCCGAGCGGGGTCGTCGGCTCGGGGCACCAGGTGGTGAATCGGGGCGTGATGCCGTGCGACATGAAGAAGCGCAGGCCCTCCGTCGTCGACGCGATCGCCTCGTCGACGGTCTTGAAGCCGAACGGCTCGGCCATCTCCACGCCGGCCACGAAGTTCGGGATCACGTTGCGCGCGCCGAAGACGTCGGCGGAGTCGAGGATGCGCCTGTGCCACTCGTCGCGGCCGACGTACCGCTCCTTGCCGGGGCAGTACATCTTGAACAGGTACTCGTCCCACACCTCGAAGTTGGGGTGGTAGATCTGGACGCCGTAGTCCTTGAACCGCTGCACGTCCGGCTTGGGCAGCGCCTGGGCGACGACCTTGCCGATCCAGCGGCCGGGGAAGCGCTCCTCGATGGCCTTGGCGTAGTGGCCGTAGAAGTCGGCCTCGTCGCGGCCCGAGACCGTCTTGGTGATGGCGCCGCCGGTGAGGGTGTAGGCGGTGGAGGCCTTGGCGGTGTCGTACTTGTCGATGATCTCCAGCGCCTCCAGCACCTCCTCGACGTCCTTGACCCCGGTGTAGGGGCGGCCGGCCGCCTTGTGCTGGCGCCAGTTGTGGTTGATGTCGCAGTACTGGCACTCCTCCTTGGCGCCGAAGTACTGGCAGACGCGGAAGACGGTGAGGTAGATCAGGTAGCCCCACTGGATGGTGGGGGCCACCTCCATGACCGACTTCCCGTTGGAGAGGGTGTGCCGGTAGTACTCCGGCATGGGCGGCACGCCGACGTCGGCGATCCGCTTCCCGTCGAGGTACAGCCCGAGCATGCCGTCCTCGCCGGCGGCGACCCGGTACGGCGAGGAGGGGTTCACCCGCACCGAGACGACGGTGCGGCGCAGGTCGTAGGGGCCGCCGGTGAGGATGATCTCCTCCGGCGGACGGCGCAGCGCGGCCTCGCCCAGCTCGGGGAGGGTGCCGTGGTCGAAGGAGAAGATGAAGTACGACTTCGGTTTGACGTCCCCGCTCTCGTTGTCGCTGAGCGCGGACGCGTCGAAGGCGACCCCGCCTCTGAGCAGGTCCTCCTTGAAGACGGCCTCGCGCGGCACGTGCGCGAACCGTTCCAGCAGATCCTCGACCAGCGCGGTGCGGCTGCCCATCCGTTGTCTCCTCCCTGGTCGGACGTTCCGCTCCTCACGGTATGCCCCCGCTCGCCCGGTGCCGGTACCGGGTCCCCGCGCGCCGGGGGCGGGTGAGAAGGTGCGTACGGCGGCGACCAGCGCCGCAGGGACTTTCCCGGAGGAACCACAGTGACGAGGGACACGGTCACCAACTGGGCCGGCAACATCACGTACACGGCCAAGGAGCTGCACCGGCCGGGCACGCTCGACGCGCTGCGGGCCGTCGTCGCGGACAGCGCGCGGCTGCGGGTGCTGGGCAGCGGGCACTCGTTCAACGAGATCGCCGAGCCCGGCGCGGACGGTGTCCTGCTGTCGCTGGACGCGCTGCCGTCCGAGGTGGCGGTGGACACGGCGGCCCGTACGGTGCGGGTCGGGGGCGGGGTGCGGTACGCGGAGCTGGCGCGGGTGGTGCACGCGCACGGGCTGGCGCTGCCGAACATGGCGTCGCTGCCGCACATCTCGGTGGCGGGTTCGGTGGCCACCGGGACGCACGGCTCGGGGGTGGCCAACGGGCCGCTCGCCGCGACGGTGCGGGAGGTCGAGCTGGTCACGGCGGACGGCTCGACGGTCGTCATCGGCCGGGGCGACCCGCGCTTCGACGGGGCGGTGACCTCGCTCGGCGCGCTCGGCGTGGTGACCGCGCTCACCCTCGATCTGGAGCCGGCGTACGAGGTGGCGCAGCACGTCTTCACCGAGCTGCCGCTGGCGGGGCTGGACTTCGAGACGGTGGCGGCGTCGGCGTACAGCGTGAGTCTGTTCACCGACTGGCGGGCGCCGGGGTTCCGCCAGGTGTGGCTGAAGCGGCGCACGGACCAGGCGCCGGTGGAGTTCCCGTGGGCGGCCCCGGCCACCGAGAAGATGCACCCGGTGCCGGGCATGCCGGCGGTCAACTGCACCGAGCAGTTCGGGGTGCCGGGCCCCTGGCACGAGCGGCTGCCGCACTTCCGGGCGGAGTTCACCCCGAGCAGCGGCGCCGAGTTGCAGTCGGAGTACCTGCTGCCCCGGGAGCACGCGACGGCGGGACTGCACGCCCTGGACGCGATCCGGGACACGCTCGCCCCGGTACTGCAAACCTGCGAGATCCGCACGATCGCCGCCGACCCCCAGTGGCTCGGCCCGGCGTACGGCCGTGACTCGGTCGCCTTCCACTTCACGTGGGTGGAGGACACGGAGCTGGTGCTGCCGGTGGTGCGCCGTCTCGAGGCGGCCCTGGAGCCGTTCGACGCCCGCCCGCACTGGGGCAAGGTCTTCACCACCGGGCCGGCGGCCCTGCGCGCGCTCTACCCGCGGCTCGCCGACTTCGCCGCGCTGGCGGCGGAGCTGGACCCGGACGGCACGTTCCGCAACGCGTTCGTGGAGTCGGTACTGGGCGGGTGAGGCCGATCCGGTCCACGGCTCAGGGACCGCCCCGCGGGCGATAACCTCGGCCCTGGTCGTCGTCCGTCGTGGGAAGGGTGTTCATGGCCCGTGCCGGGATCAGTGTCGAGCGGCTGGTCGTGGCCGCCGCCGAACTCGCCGACGAGGTGGGCTTCGAGGAGGTCACGCTGTCCGCGCTGGCGCGGCGGTTCGGGGTGAAGGACGCCAGTCTGTACGCGCATGTGCGCGGCCTGCGGGAGCTGCGGACGCGACTCGCGCTGCTCGCCGGGGGCGAGATGATCGACGAGATCGCCGACGCCGTGGCCGGGCGCGCCGGGCGCGAGGCGCTGGCGGCGTTCGCCGGGGCCTACCGGGAGTACGCGCTGCGGCATCCCGGGCGGTACGCGGCGATGCAGACCCGGATCGACCCGGAGGTCGTCCCCGACTCCCCCGCGATGCGGCGCACCGCCGAGATCACGTACGGGATGCTGCGGGCGTACGGTCTCGACGAGCCCGATCTCACCGACGCCGTACGGCTGTTGCGTGCCACCTTCCACGGGTACTGCGCGCTGGAGGCGGCGGGCGGCTTCGCCGATCCGCGTGACGTACGGGCCTCCTGGGACAAGGCGGTGGACGCGCTGCACGTGGCGCTGGAGCACTGGCCCAGGGAGGCGGCGGTGGCCGGCGGGCGGTGACGCGGCGCCCGGCGCCGGCCGCCGTTCCGGCCGCGCCGGGAAGGTTCAGCCGCGGGGCAGCACACCCAGGAGCATCGCGGTGAAGGAGACCCGCAGGGCGTCGGGCAGGTCCAGGTGGAGCGCGCCGAGGGCGGGTTCGTCCGCGTAGGCGGCCAGGAGGCTGGGCGGCGGCGGGACGTAGGACGACAGGGCGCCCGCCGAGACGAGGATCATCAGGCAGAACAGCTGCGCGTCGGCGCCGAGTTCGGGCACGTGGCGGCGGACGAGCGCGGTCATGTCCTCGAGCCGGGCGAGGGAGGCGCGCTTGTGCCGCTTGACCACCTCGACCGAGACGTTGTGTTCCAGGACGCCGCCCTGCGCGCCGAAGAGGTCGCAGAGCACCTTGTGTTTCGCCAGTGACCGGCTGAGGAGTTCGGCCAGCCGGGTCGCCCGTACGTCCGGTGCCGCGTCGGCGTCGATGCCGGCGGCCAGCTCGTCCGTCAGCTCGGCCAGCCAGTTGCCCAGGAAGTCGTCCAGCAGTTCGAGCAGTACCGCCTCGCGCGACTCGAAGTAGCGCAGGACGTTCGACTTGGCCAGGCCCACCCGCCGGCTGAGCTCGTTGAGGCTCACCTCCGCCACGGGCATCTCGTCGAGCATCGCCGCCGTCGTGTCCAGGATGGCCCGGCGGCGGATCTCCCGCTGCTCCTCGCTGCGCGCCCGCTGGAATGTCATGACCTCAGCCTAGCTTAGAGACCGCCAGTCTCTTGACAACAGACCGCCAGTCTTTTAGCTTCGTCCGTAACAGACCAGCGGTTCCTTGCAGGAGGACGACATGAGCGGCGACTGGACCGAACAGCACATCCCCGACCAGCACGGCAGGGTGGCGGTCGTGACCGGCGCCAACACCGGGCTGGGCTTCGAGACCGCCCGGATGCTCGCGGAGCGCGGGGCGAGGGTGGTCCTGGCCGTCCGCGACCCCGAGAAGGGCGGGCGGGCGGCGGCCCGCATCTCCGGCGACGTCACCGTCCAGGCCCTCGACCTGACCTCCCTGGACTCGGTCCGCTCCGCGGCGGCCGAGCTGCGCGCCGCCCATCCGCGCATCGATCTGCTGATCAACAACGCGGGTGTGATGTACACGCCGAAGCGGACCACCGCCGACGGCTTCGAGCTCCAGTTCGGCACCAACCATCTCGGGCACTTCGCCCTCACCGGCCTGCTCCTCGACCGGCTGCTGCCGGTCCCCGGCTCGCGGGTCGTCACGGTCAGCAGCACCGGCCACCGGATCCGGGCCGCGATCCACTTCGACGACCTCCAGTGGGAACGCTCGTACAGCCGCACCGGCGCCTACGGCCAGTCCAAGCTCGCCAATCTGATGTTCACGTACGAACTACAGCGCCGGCTCGCCCCGCACGGCACGACGGTCGCGGTGGCCGCCCACCCCGGGGTGTCCAACACCGAACTCGCGCGCAACACCCCCGCCGCACTGCGGGTGCCGGTCACCCGGCTCGCGCCGCTGCTCACCCAGAAGGCGGAGATGGGTGCCCTGCCCACGCTGCGCGCCGCCACGGATCCGGCCGTCCTCGGCGGCCAGTACTACGGCCCCGGCAACCGGGGCGAGATCCGCGGCTACCCCAAGCCGGTCACCTCCAGCCCCGACTCCTACGACCGGGCCACCCAGCAGCGCCTGTGGACCGTCTCCGAGAAGCTCACCGGGGTCACGTTTCCCGTGCCGGCCCAGCGGCAGGACGGGGCGGGACGCGAGCCCGCGGTCTCCGGCCCGGCAGGCCGGTGAGACGGGACCTGGGGCGCCCCGGTTCCGGTCGGGACGCCCCAGGGTTCGGGGGGAGGGGCGGCGTACGGGCTCGTCGCACGGGCCCGGGCCCCTCCGGTGCCGGACGCGATATCAGATGCTGCGTCACGAACACGTGAACGCACCAGCCCTGTGTACGGGTTGCCCGGTGAACAGAAGTATGCGTGCTGTGACGCCGCTGGTTGTAGAGGGAGATCGATATTGGCTCCGGCGGGCGCCGAACGTATGCGGCATGTTGGGGTGTAATGAACCGTATGAGCAGTGAGACGCGGCGTCCTACGCTCGCCGAGGCGCTGGCCGCCTCGGTCGTCGTCCTGGACGGCGGCCTGTCCAACCAGCTGGAGGCGGCCGGGCACGACCTCGGCGACGCACTGTGGTCGGCACGGCTCCTGGCCGAGGCACCGGAGGCGATCACCGACGCCCACCTGGCCTACTTCGAGGCGGGCGCGAGCGTGGCGATCACGGCGAGCTACCAGGCCACGTACGAGGGCTTCGCACGGTACGGCTTCGACCGCGCCCGCACGGCCGAACTGCTGACGCTCAGCGTGGAGTCGGCGCGCACCGCCGCGCACCGGGCCCGCGCACGAGGGGCGTCGCGCCCCTTGTGGGTGGCGGCATCGGCCGGTCCGTACGGTGCGATGCTCGCGGACGGCTCCGAGTACCGCGGCCGCTACGGCCTCTCGGTGCCCGAACTGGAGGCCTTCCACCGCCCCCGCCTGGAGACCCTGGCCGCCGCCCGCCCCGACGTCTTCGCCCTGGAGACGGTCCCGGACACGGACGAGGCCCGGGCCCTGCTCCGCGCGGTACGGGGCCTCGGCGTCCCCGCCTGGCTGTCGTACACGATCGACGGCGACCGCACCCGCGCCGGACAACCCCTGGAGGAGGCCTTCGCCCTGGCCGCCGAGGCGGAGGAGATCATCGCGGTGGGCGTCAACTGCTGCGCCCCGGCGGACGTGGAGCACGCGGTGACGACCGCGACGAGGGTGACCGGCAAGCCGGCCGTGGCCTACCCCAACAGCGGCGAGACCTGGACCCCCACCACCCACACCTGGACCGGCCCCACCACCTTCACCCCCGAGGCGGTACAGCACTGGCACCAGGCAGGCGCCCACCTCATCGGCGGCTGCTGCCGCGTGGGACCGGCGGGGGTGCGGGGGGTCGCGGGGGTGGTGGGGGGTGGGGGTGCGTGAAGGGGGCCGGTGGACGGCTCACCGCGCCCCGTCCCGGTGGGCGAAGCGGTCGAGGGCCGCGCGCACATGGCCGCGTGTGGTGTCGCCGCCCAGATGGCCCGCCTCCTCCACGACGATCAGCTCCGCGTCGGGCCACGCACGGGCCAGTTCCCACGCGGTGTCGAGCGGGCCGCCCATGTCGAGCCTGCCGTGCACCAGCACGCCCGGGATGCCGGCCAGACGGTGGGCGTCGCGCAGCAACGCCCCTTCCTCCAGCCACGCGCCATGGGAGAAGTAGTGCGAGCAGATGCGCACCAGGGCCAGTCGCGCGGCCGGTGGCCGGTCGCCGTACGGGTTGGCGGTGCCCTTCGTCTCCCCGGACAGGACCGTGTCCTCCCACGCGCACCAGTCGGCCGTGGCCTTCTCGCGTACCGCGGCCTCCGGGTGTTCCATCAGCCGGGCGTAGGCCGCGACGATGTCACCGTCGCGCGGGGTGCCGGGGGCGCCCGCGAGGAAGCGTTCCCACTGCTCGGGAAAGAACCGGCCGACGCCGCGGTAGAGCCAGTCGATCTCGGAGCGACGGGTGGTGGTGACGGCGGAGACGACGATCTCCGACACCCGCTCCGGGTGTGTCTCGGCGTAGGCCAGGATGAGCGTGGAGCCCCACGAGCCGCCGTACAGCAACCAGCGCTCGATGCCCAGGTGCGCACGCAGCCGCTCCATGTCGGCGATCAGGTGCTGGGTGGTGTTGTGCCGCATGTCGGTGGCGGGATCACTCGCGTGCGGACGGCTGCGCCCGCAGCCGCGCTGGTCGAACAGCACGATGCGGTACCTGTCCGGGTCGAAGTGCTGGCGTGCGCGGACGCCGCACCCCGAACCGGGCCCGCCGTGGACGACCGCGGCCGGTTTGCCGTCCGGATTGCCGCAGACCTCCCAGTACACGAGGTTGCCCTCGCCGACATCGAGCATGCCGGTCTCGTAGGGCTCGATCGGCGGGAACGGCTCGCTCATTTCCGGATCTCCGTGTGCTCTGGCGTCTGCGCGCTCTGGCAGGTCGCGGCCCCTCACGTCTTGCGGAAGCGGCGGACCGCTGACAGAGGGGCCGTTACGCGTAGGGGTGGGCGGGTTGTTCTTCGGGGGGTGCGGTGGGGGTCGGGGCGGTCGGTCTGGGACTGCCAGAGGGTCATTTCGGGGTCGCGGGGGCCGTGGACGACGAGGGGTCCGGGCGTGCCGAAGACGCGGACGGGGTGGGACGCGTTCCAGGCCGGCCAGCCGGGGTCGCCGTCCACCGCGAACCGTACCCAGGCGGTGTGCATCTCCCGCGCCAGTTCGCGGGGCGCGTCCGGGCCGGCGAGCCGTTCCGCCTCCGGTACGTCCGCCGCGTCGAAGACGAAGCCGAGTTCCAGGGCGTGACAGGCGCCCAGACCGGGGATGTTGGAGCGCCAGGCGAACTCGTAGACGTGGGTGGGGGCGGACCCGGGGGTGCGCGCGTCCGCCAGGCGGTGCAGTGGGACCCGCAGGAGGTGGTCGGTGACCATCTGGCCGACCAGTTCCGACGTCGTGGCCGTCGGGTGTGCGGCCCGGTAGCCGCGGATCACCTCGGGGCCGCAGTGGCAGCGGGCCATCGCCAGCGCCACGGCGAGCGGGCCGAGGCGGTCGATGCGCTCGACCAGCCCCGTCGGCGCGATCCACAGCCGGTACTCCTCGCTGGTCCACCCCATCAGCAGCGGTACGTCCCGGGCGGCGCCGTCCACCAGCGCGGCGAGCGGGTCGCGGGGTACGAGGTCGCCGTCGACGACGATGCCGAACGCGGGGCCGCCGAGGATGGGTCCCGCCATGCGGCCGGCCTCCGCCTGCGCCTCGGCCAGCCGGGTGCGGTCCACGTCCGCGAAGGCGGCGGCCGTGGCGGGGACGTCGAGCCGCGCGGCCATCCGCCGCACCAGTTTCCGCACCTTGTCCCGGTCCGTCGCCTCCGGCGGCCCGCTTTGCAGCACCGCCCGCCGGAACAGCCCCCCGGCGCGCGGCGCGGCCAGCAGCGCGCCGATGCTGATGGCGCCCGCCGACTCGCCGAACACCGTCACCCGGTCCGGGTCGCCGCCGAACTCCTCGACGGACGCCCGCACCCACTCGAGCGCGGCGAGCTGGTCGTGCAGGCCGAGGTTGGGCGGGGCGTCCGGGAAGAGGCCGTAACCCTCCACGCCCAGGCGGTAGTTGAAGGAGACGAGGACGACGCCGTCGCGGGCGAACGCCGTGCCGTCGTAGACGGGGACGGCGGAGGAGCCGCGGGTCAGCGCGCCGCCGTGGATCCACACCATGACCGGGAGCCGGGCCCCGCGGCCCGGCTCCGGTGTCCATACGTTGAGGTTGAGGCAGTCGTCGCCGGCGACCACCGGGTCCGCGAGGAAGCGGGCGAACGCCTCGGAGTACGGCGGCTTGGGCGGGGTCGGCCCGTAGGCGCCGGCGTCCCGGATCCCGTCCCACGGCTCGGGCGGTACGGGGGGCCGGAAGCGGTGCGGGCCGAAGGGCGGGGCGGCGAAGGGGATGCCGCGGAAGACGGCGACGCCCTGTTCGTAGCGGCCGCGGACGCGGCCGTGGGGCGTGCGTACGACGGGGTCCGGGGACCCAGGGCCGTGGTGGCTGGCAGGCGGTTCGGAGGGGGCCATGCGCGCGTCCTTCCTGCCGGGGTGGGGCGGGCGGGTGGTGCGGTTCCGGTGTGCCTTGCATCGTATTTCGCGCCGACTGTGGGGCGGCGGGGGCGCGACCCATTACCGCACCAGCCGCCGCTCCTTCGCCACCGCCACCGCCCCCGCCCGCGTCTCCACCCCCAACTTGCCGTAGATCCGCTGTAGATGTGTCTTCACCGTCGCCTCACTGATGAACAGCGCCCGCGCGATCTCCCGGTTCCCCAGACCCCCCGACAGCTGCTGGAGGATCTCCCGCTCGC
Source organism: Streptomyces sp. NRRL F-6676 (assembly GCF_000725625.1). GTDB lineage: Bacteria > Actinomycetota > Actinomycetes > Streptomycetales > Streptomycetaceae > Streptomyces. The sequence continues at coordinate 16,545 of NZ_KL647087.1, read as the reverse complement.
GCTCCGACAGCGAGGGCCGCGGATCCCGCAGCCGCGCCAGCAGCCGGTCGGCGACCGGCGCCGACAGCGCCGTACGCCCGGCCGCCGCGTGTTGGATCGCGGCGAACAGCTCCTCCGGCCGCTCGGCCTTGAGGAGATACCCCGTGGCCCCCGCCTCGACGGCCCGCGTGATGTCGGCGTCCGTGTCGAACATGGTGAGGACGAGGACACGCGGCGCCGCCGCCCCCGACGTCAGCTCGCGCGTCGCCGTCACACCGTCGATGCCGTCGCCGAGCTGGAGGTCCATCAGCACGACGTCCGGCCGCAGCCGCGCGGCGAGCGCGAGCGCCTCCTCGCCGCTGCCCGCCTCCCCGACCACCTCGATCCCGTCGGCGCTGGACAGCAGCGCCCGCAGCCCGGCCCGGACCACCGCGTGGTCGTCGCACAGCAGCAGTCGTACGGGGGTCATGGGGCGGGCTCCTCGGTGGTCAGCGGGGTGACGGCGGTGACGACGGTGCCCTCGCCGGGGGCCGATTCCACGGTGAGCGTGCCCCCGGCCTGCCGGGCCCTGATCCGCATGGCGGGCAGTCCGTGGCCGCGGCCGGAGGCGGGGTCCGGCCGGGCCGCCGGGTCGAAGCCGCGGCCGTTGTCCGCGACGTCGAGCGCGATCCGGTCGTCCAGGCAGGTGAGCGTGAGCGCGGCCCGGGTCGCCGCCGCGTGCTCGCGCACGTTGGCCAGCGCGCCCTGCGCGATGCGCAGCAGCGTCGCCTCGACGCGGTCCGGGAGGGGCCCCGGGGTGCCGTCGAGCCTGAACTCCACGGCGAGACCGGGCCGGTTCTCCCGCACGGTGAGGGCGCGGAGCGCTCCGGGGAGCGTGTCGTCGGTGAGGTCGGCGGGGCCGAGGTCCTGGACCAGGCGCCGTGCCTCGGCGAGGTTGCGGGCGGTGATGCCCGTCGCCTCGCGCAGATGGCCGTGGGCCGCCGCCGGGTTCGCCCGCCACAGGCGCTCGGCGGCCTGGAGCAGCATCCGCTGGCTGGACAGTCCCTGGGCGAGCGTGTCGTGGATCTCGGCGGACAGCCGCTGCCGCTCGGCCAGGACACCGGCCCGCCGTTCGGTGGCCGCCAGGTCGCGCCGGGTGCGGACCAGGTCGTCGATGAGGAGCCGTTGGCGCGCCGCCTGGCGCTGGAGGTGGACGAGGACGGCGGTGGCGACGGCGGCGATGGCCGGCGGGGCGACGACCATGTTGGGGTTGAGCGTGCCGTGCGAGAACCGTACCTCCGAGGCGACGACCATCGCGGTGAGCAGCGCGACGAGCGGTACGGCGAGACGCGGGGGCAGTGCGTGCAGGCCGGTGAAGAGCAGGGGCATCGCGCACCAGGTGGCGCTCGGCGCCTGGACGAGGAGCACGGTCCAGTTCGCGGTGACGGCCGCCAGCCACACGAGGTGCCGCGCGGTGGGCGGGGTGCCGGGTGCGGGCACCAGCAGCCGGCCGGCCGTGTAGAGGAGCGGGAAGGTCACGAACAGCGCCACCGTCCAGACGCGGTGCGCCCCGCCGCCCTGGTCGTGGGTGACGAACCGGACGAAGGAGGAGCACAGCAGGGCGTAGAACGCGGTGTGCAGGACGGCGGTGAGCCAGCGCGCGTCGGGGTCGGCGCGCTCGGCCGCGTGCGGTTGTTCCATCGTTCCCCCGGTCCTCCCGCTCCCTCTCGGTTCGTGTCCTTCGTGTCTTTCGTGTCCTTCGTGTCTATCGGGCCGTACGGGCGTGCGCATCAACCGATCGGTTGACACCGGTGTCCGCCGGGCCGTCGCGGGAACCGATCCGGTCGGCCGACGGGCGCGGGCGGTCGGCGGCACCAGGCTGGCAGGGCAGACAGCGACCGGACAACGACCGAGGAGACCCCGTGCCGGCCAAGAACGTCACCGTCAACCGAGCGAGCTTCGGACACCGTGTGGGCTACGCCGTGCGGCACCCGGCGCGGGTGCCGCGGCATCTGGCGCGCGTCACCCGGGACATGTGGCTGCGCCGCAAATACCCGGACCACGTCGACTACTACCGGGCCGTGATGCGTTCCGACACGCAGGTGAGCCCGGACGCGGCGGTCGGCAGCCCGACCCGGGAGCGGTGGCTGGCGCTGGGCGCGATGCAGTTCGACTACCTGGTCGGGCACGGGCTGCGCCCCGAGCACCGGATGCTGGAGATCGGCTGCGGCAATCTGCGCGCCGGCTGGCGGTTCATCCGGCATCTGGAGCCCGGGCACTACTACGGCCTGGACATCTCCCCCGACATCCTCGCCGCCGCGCAGGGCACGGTCGTGGAGATGGGGTTGCAGCAGCGGCTCCCGACGCTGACGCCGGTCCGCGATCTGACGCTGGCGTTCCTGCCCGACGCGCACTTCGACGTCGTCCACGCGCACAGCGTCTTCTCCCACTCGCCGCTGCCGGTGATCGAGGAGTGCCTGGCGCACGTCGGCCGGGTGCTCAGGCCGGGCGGCTGGTTCGACTTCACCTTCGACCGGACCGAGGGCGAGGAGCACCACGTGCTGCACGAGGACTTCTACTACCGCACGGAGACGCTGGTGGCGCTGGCCGCCACGTACGGTCTCGAGGCCCGGTTCATGGACGACTGGGAGCGGCTGCCGCACGGCCAGTCCAAGATCCGGGTGACTCACGCCCCGGAGGGGTGAGCGAGGCCGGCCGCCCAGCGCAGTCCGCCGAGGAGGTGGGCGCGGAAGGCGGGGTCGGCGTAGGCGGGCGAGGCGTGGCCGAGGGCGGTGTAGAAGACCCGGCCGGCGCCCTGCTCGCGGTACCAGGCGAGCGGGTGGTCGGCGCCCATGCTGCCGCCGTCGTACGAGGACTCGTCGGCACGGAGCAGGATGTGCGCGGTGGCACGGGGGTTGGTGTCGAAGTCGTACCACTCGTCGGTGAACTGCCAGGTGGCCGGGAGGTGGGCGGTGGCGGGGTGGGCGCGGTCCTCGACGACGACGCGGCCGGGCTGGTAGGCGGGGTGCCGGGTGAAGCGGGCGCCGAGCAGTTCGCCGAAGTACGGCCACCCGTATTCGGTGCAGGTCGCCGCGTGCACCCCGGCGAAGCCGCCGCCGCCGTCGACGTACGCGGCCAGGCGGGCGCGGCCGGCGTCGGTGAGGACGTCGCCGCTGGTGGAGAGGAAGACGACCGCCGCGTACGGGGCGAGGTCGGCCTCCAGGGCGGCGGGGTCCTCGGTGGCGTCCACGGCGAGGCCGTCCGGGTCGAGGGTGCGCAGCGCGGCGACGGCGTCCGGGATGGAGTCGTGGCGGTAGGCGGTGGTGCGGGTGTACACGAGGAGTCGCGGGGCCATGGGTGGGCAGCGTAGAGGGTGTCCGTTTCCTTCAAGACCCGGGGTGGCGGCGGCGCCTACGGTGGCCGCATGACTCCACGATTCGACGCGGTCGGCCTGGTCGTCTCCGACATGGCCGCCTCCCTCGCCTTCTACCGCCGCCTGGGCTTCGACTTCCCCGAGGGCAGCGAACGGCAACCGCACGCGGAGGCGGCGGTGCCCGGCGGGACGCGGCTGCTGCTGGACACGGAGGAGGTGGTCCGCTCCTTCCGCCCCGGCTGGCACCCGCCGTCCTCCGCGGCCGGGGGCCGCGCGTCCCTGGCCGTGCGCTGCGAAACACCGGCCGAGGTCGATGCGTTGTACGAGTCCCTGGTGACCGCCGGCCACCACGGCGAGCTCGAACCGTGGGACGCGGTCTGGGGCCAGCGCTACGCGATCGTGCACGACCCGGACGGCAACGCGGTGGATCTCTACGCGGCGTTGTGAGAGGCCTGCCCCGGCCTCCCCCTGCGCCGGTCTGCCCTGCCCCGGCCTCTCCTGCCCTGGCCTGTCCTGCGCCAGCCTTTCCTGTCCTGGCCGATCCGTGTCAGACGAGGGATTTCTTCCGGGAGGAGTCGCGCCGGCCGACGAAGAACCACAGAAGACTGCCGATCAGCGGGGCCACCACCACGAAGACGATCCACACCAGTTTCATCCCGCCCGTCATTCCGGAGGTGACGACACTGATCAGTGCCCCGATGACAAGGACCACATAGGCCAGCAGCAGAACGATGATCGCCACACCGGCCAGCGACGTGCCGATGGACCCACCGTCCCCCGCGGCCATACCTGCCTGATGCGCGGACAGCGCGTGCATGAGGTGCTCCCCTTTCCCGTGGTCCCACCGCGGTCTCCGTCACGGCCTTCTGAGCCCGCAGTGGGTTGGACTCTCGTCCTACACGGGTGCCACGCATCTCAACTTCCCACGCCTCCAACCAGGTTGGAAAACGCGACCCGTCGCGCACCGGCCAGTCGGTCCGGCCGGGCCCGTCAGAGCAGACAGAACTCGTTGCCTTCCGGGTCCGCCATCACCACGTGGTCCGGTCTGCCTCCCATCTCCTCCTCGCGGACCACGGTCGCGCCCGCCGCGGTCAGCCGCTCCACCGCCTCGGCCACGCGCGGCCGGCGCACCTCCCACGGGGTCTCGCGGCCGCCGCCGACCTGCACATCGATGTGCAGCCTGTTCTTCACCACCTTCGGCTCCGGCACCTTCAGGAAGGACAGGGCGGGGCCGACACCGTCCGGATCCGACAGGTACGCCCCGTCGTCCCACTCCTCCTCCGGGACGTCATGATGGGCGAGCCACTCCTCCCAGCTCCCGAACCCCGCGGGCGGGGGCTTCTCCGCATAGCCCAGCGCCAGCGCCCAGAACGCCGCCAGTCTCGCCGGGTACGCACAGTCGATCGTCATGCTCCACCTGGTCGCCATCAGCCCTCCCCAGTCGGTGCGACGGACAGTATCCGCCGCCACTGACATCCCCTCCCCTTCCCGCCGGTGTGCGGGGGCCGCGGGATCAGCGGAGCCGGAAGAGCCGGCCCGGGGTCAGCCCCGTCAGGGCCCGCACCTCCCGTGTCAGGTGGGGCTGGTCCGCGTAGCCGGAGCGGGCCGCCAGTTCCCCGTACGGCGTGCCCCGCGCCGCCAGGTTCAGCGCGCGTTGCAGGCGCAGGACACGGGACAGGGTTTTCGGGCCGTAGCCGAAGGCCGCGCGGGACCGGCGGTGGAGGTGGCGGGTGCTCATGCCGAGGGTTTCGGCCGTCTCGGTCACCGAGTGGCCCGCGTTCAGGGCGGCCACGACCTGTGTCAGCAGCGGGTCCGGGGGGTCCGTGTCCGCCGCCCGGTCCAGCGCGAGTGCCTCCAGTGCGGTGGCCGGGTCCGGTGCCCCGTCGATGCGGGCCGTCAACCGTCGGACCCGGGCGGCCGGCCACAGATCGGCGAGGTCGACGCGCCGGTCGCGCACCTCGTGCGCCGGGACGCCGAGCAGCGCCGGGGCGGTGCCGGGAGGGAAGCGGACGCCCGCCCAGCGCGCGGGCGCGGCCCCGGGGACGTACGCGTGTGTGTCGGGTCCGGCGACCAGCAGCCGGCCGTCGGTCCACAGCAGGTCCATGCAGCCGTCGGGCAGGACGGGGCGTTCGGGCCGGGCGGAGCCGACGCGCTCCATCCGCCGGCGCCAGACCACCGCCCCGGGCAGCCGCGACGCCCGTTCCGCGTACATACCGCCAGGCTAGCCGGGCCGCTGCCCCGCGCCGGGGTCGGTCGGCTTGCCGCCGCCGTGGTGATAGCTGCGGACGTGCGCGCGCAGGCGGGACGTCACGTCCTCCGGGGGCAGGAAGCGCGACCAGCGTTCGGGGAACTCGGAGGGCATGTCGGGGTCGTCCGGGTCCTCGTCGCGCAGGGCGGCCGTGCGGGCGACGTACTCCGCGGCCTGTTCGCGGCGGAACCGCTCGTTGGCCTCGCGGGCGGCGGCGGTCGCGGCGGCCGGCCAGACGCGGTCGATCGCCGCGTTGACGGCCGCGCCCACCAGGACCGCGAACGCCGAGACGCCGATCCACAGCAGGACGGCGACGGGCGCGGCCAGCGAGCCGTAGATCGTGGGGCCCTCGACCGTGCTGGTGAGGTAGATGCGCAGCAGGAAGCTGCCGAGCACCCACATCGCGAGGGCGACGAGCGCGCCGGGCACGTCCTCCACCCAGGGCGAGCGCACCGGCACGGAGACCTGGTAGAGCGTGGTGAGGAAGACGATGGAGAGGACGACGACGACCGGCCAGTACAGGATCTGGACGACCGTCGTGGACCACGGGACCACGCTGACCACCGCGTCCGGCCCGGCCACCGTCAGCGGCAGCGCGACGGAGCCGATCAGCAGGGCGACGATGAACAGGCCGAACGCCAGCAGCCGGGTCTTGACGATGCCGCGGGTGCCGTCGAGGCCGTACATCACGGTGATGGTGTCGATGAAGACGTTCACCGCGCGGGAGCCGGACCACAGGGCGAACAGGAAGCCTATGGAGATGATGTCGGGGCGGCCGCCCTTCATCACGTCGTGCAGCAGCGGCTCGGCGACCTCGGTGACGCCCTTGTCGGACAGGACCGTGCGGGAGGCGTCGAGGATGTTGTTCTCGAGGCTGCTGATGGTGTCGGTGCCGGTCCAGGCGTCGACGTAGCCGAGCAGTCCGATCAGGCTCAGCAGCAGCGGCGGCACGGAGAGCAGCGTGAAGAACGCCGCCTCCGCCGCGAGGCCGAGGATGCGGTACTCCATGCAGGAGTTGACGGTGTCCTTCAGGAGCAGCCAGGCGGTCCGGCGTTTGGAGACATTCCGGTACAGGGCACGCGCCCGGTGGAAACGGCCGGGTGGCGTGTCGGGGGATTCACTTGCTGGCTGCACGGACCAAAGGTATCGGCCGTCGGACCCTGTGCTCATCCCCTGGTCGCCCCGGCTCTTCGCACGGGCGCCCGGAAGCGGGTGACCAACCCCGTACCGGAGGGTAGGTTCCTGGCATGGCAGCCAGCACGCACACGGTGACCAACCAGGCCCCGCCCCTGGTCGGCTACGACGTCTTCTCCGCCGACCGGGCCCTCGTGGAAGCCGTCGAGCGGCATGTGGCCCCGGAGCACCTCGGGGAGGTCACCGGGGAACTGACGGGTCTCGGACGGACGGCCGGTTCCGCGCAGGTGCAGGAGTGGGGGGTGCTGGCCAACGAGAACCCGCCGAGACTGCGCACGCACGACCGGTACGGCAACCGGCTGGACGAGGTCGACTTCCACCCGTCCTGGCACCGGCTGCTCGGCAAGGGCGTCTCGGCGGGGCTGACGGCGGCCTGGACCCGGCCGGCCGGGCATGTGCGGCGGGCGGCGGCCTTCGTGGTGTGGACGCAGGTGGAGGCGGGCAACGGCTGCCCGCTGTCGATGACGCACGCGGCGGTGCCCGCGCTGCGCACCGACCCGGCGCTGGCGGCCGAGTGGGAGCCGCGGCTGACGTCGATGATCTACGACCGTGAGCTGCGCCCGGCCGCCCGGAAGGCCGGCGTGCTCTTCGGCATGGGGATGACGGAGAAGCAGGGCGGCAGCGACGTACGGGCCAACACCACCGAGGCCCGGCCGCTGGCCGAGGACGGCACGTACGAGCTGCGCGGCCACAAGTGGTTCTGTTCGGCGCCGATGTCGGACGGTTTCCTGGTGCTGGCCCAGGCGCCGGGCGGGCTGACCTGCTTCCTGGTGCCGCGGGTACTGGCGGACGGCACGCGCAACGTGTTCCGGATCCAGCGGCTCAAGGACAAGCTGGGCAACCGCTCGAACGCCTCAGCCGAGGTCGAGTTCGACGGGACGTGGGCGCGCCGGGTCGGCGAGGAGGGGCGCGGGGTGCGGACCATCATCGAGATGGTCGCCGCGACCCGGCTCGACTGCGTGCTCGGGGCGGCCGCGCTGATGCGGCAGGCGGTGGCGCAGGCCGTGCACCACGCCTCCCACCGCGAGGCGTTCGGGGGTCTCCTTGTCGACAAGCCGCTGATGCGGAACGTCCTGGCCGACCTGGCGCTGGAGTCCGAGGCCGCGACCGCGCTCGGGCTGCGGCTCGCGGCGGCCTACGACGACGGCGGCGAGCAGGAGCGGGCGCTGCTGCGCCTCGCGGTGCCGGCCGCCAAGTACTGGGTGACCAAGCGGTGCACGCCGCTGGTGGCGGAGGCCGCCGAGTGCCTGGGCGGCAACGGGTACGTGGAGGAGTCGGGGATGCCCCGGCTGCTGCGCGAGTCGCCGCTGAACTCCGTCTGGGAGGGCGCCGGGAACGTCCAGGCGCTGGACGTGCTGCGGGCGCTCACGCGGGAGCCGCGGGCGATCGACGCGTTCCTGCGCGAGGTCGGCACCACCCGGGGCGCGGACCACCGTCTCGACGGCGCGGTGAAGAACCTGCTCACCGAACTCGCCGACCTGGACGACGTCGAGGGCCGCGCCCGCCGCCTGGTGGAGCGCATGGCGCTGGTGCTCCAGGGTTCGCTGCTCGTGCGGTACGCGCCGCCCGCGGTGGCCGACGCGTTCTGCGCCTCGCGGCTGGGCGGCGACTGGGGCACGGCGTTCGGCACCCTGCCGCACACGCTCGACCTGGCGTCGGTGGTGGAGCGGGCGCGCCCGGTGGGCTGAGGACCGCCGCGCCGAAGGCGTACGTCGCGGGGGTGGTGCTGCGCCGACACGGCACCACCCCCGCTGTGCGGCCCCACCGGCGGCGCCTCGGGGGCACCACCGGAACGGCTTGAACAAGTTTCAATCACCGTACGGCTGTTCGCCAGGGTTGCATGAGGTTGCAAGCCGCAGCCCTGCGTGGCCGTGGCGTGCCCCTGTGTCACCGGGGAACCGGCAGTATGGAGCCGCAAGCAGAGCGGTACGGAAGCGAACAGTCGACGGGCCCGTGCACCGCGCGGACGGGCCCCCGGGAGGACCGAGTTGGCCCACACTGTGCTGGACGTGACGCGGCTCGCCGCCCAGGACCCCGTGCAGGCGGCGCAGTTGCTCGGCGAGGTGCGCACCGCCGCGCTCGGGTCCCGGCGGGCGGGCATGGCGCCGCGCGCGGTGATCGAGGAGTCCTGGAGCCGCATGCTGCGCAGCGGTTTCGACCCGGACCGCGAGCCGCGCTTCGCGCTCCTCGGCCGGGACGAGATCGAGCGGCGCCGGCAGGCGTCGCCGCTGCGGCACGTGGTGCCGGTGCTGCGCGAGACGCTGCTGCCGGTCGCGGACGCCGCGCACCACATCATGGTCGTCGCCGACGACGAGGGCCGGGTGCTGTGGCGCGAGGGCAGCGCGCGGGTGCTGCGCCGGGCGGACGGCATGGGCCTGGAGGTCGGCGCGGACTGGAGCGAGAAGACCGTCGCCACCAGCGGGGTCGGGACCCCGCTGGTGGTACGGCGTCCCGTGCAGGTGTTCTCCGGCGAGCACTTCGTGCGCTCGCTGCTGCCGTGGACGTGCGCCGGGGCGCCGATCAGCGATCCGCGCGACGGCCGGCTGCTGGGCATCGTCAACGTCAGCGGTCCGTTGGAGGCGATGCATCCGACCACGCTGGCCTGGGTCGACTCGGTGGCCCGGCTCGCCGAGGCGCGGCTGCGCGAGCTGCATCTGACCTCGCTGGAGCGGCTGCGCGCGGTGGCGGCGCCGCTGCTGGCGCGGATGGACGGCAGCAGGGCCCTCGCGGTGGACCGGGACGGCTGGACGGCGGCGGTGACGTCGGTGCCGTACACCCCGCGGGTGGCGCTGCCCGCGTCGCTGAGCGCCGGGCGCGGAACCGTGCCGGGGCTCGGGCCCTGCGCGGTGGAGCCGCTGCCGGGCGGCTGGCTGCTGCGGCCGCAGGAGCGGCCCGCGGGGGCGCGGACGGCGCTGCGGATGGTCCTGGACGTGTCCGGGCCCCGCCACTGGACGGTGACGGTGTCCGGCGAGGCGGGGGCGTGGACGCAGGAACTGAGTCTGCGGCATGCGGAGTTGCTGTGTCTGCTGGCGCTGGACCGGGCGGGGCGGACGGCGTCCGCGCTGGCGGCGGACCTGTTCGGCGATCCGCGCCGCACGGTCACCGTCCGTGCGGAGCTGTCCCGGATGCGGCGGTATCTGGGCACGTTGCTGGCCCACCGGCCGTACCGGTTGCACGAGGACGCGGAGGTGGACGTCCGCTTTCCGGCTGACCGGGGGCAGTTGCTGCCCCCGTCCACGGCGCCGGGGGTCGCGCGAGCACGGGGGTCGGGCCTGCCGGCCCCGGGTGCGTGTTGATTTTTCGGGGGGGGCGCGGGAGAACTCGGGGGGTTCGGTCGTGGAGCGGCTGCCGGCCGGTGGGGGCCGTTCGCGCAGCCCCCGCACCCCTGAAGACCCCGGGTGCCCCAGCGCTTTTAAGGGGCGCGGGGAACTGCGCGACCAGCCGCACTCGGCCCGCACCCGCCCCACGGCAGAACCCCCCTCCCCCTCCCGCGGCCGAAGAACAAACCCCCGCACCGCTCCGCGAGGGAACTCCCTCGAATTCTTCCGTTGACGGGGGGCCGCGAGGCCCACTGCCGTAGCATCCTTCCCGGACCACCACTCGTGCCACGGCCAACGAGGGGGCCGTACCGCACGGTTGACGGTCCCGGGAGGGCAGCGATGGGACACGGCAGACACCGGCGCCAGAGGCGAGGGCGCGCGCTGCGCGCCACCCTGGCCGGCACCGCGCTGGCCCTGACCGCCGCGGCGACCCTGATCAGCACCTCGCAGGCGGCGGGCGACGACGACCCGGGCCCGCTGACCCCGCTCACCTCCTCCGCCGAGCGCGGCAAGCTCCAGCTGCACGAGAACCTGGTGCGGCAGAGCAGCCTGGACACGCTCACCCAGGCGATGGGCGGCAACGTCGGCGTGCACGGCGTGCTCCAGAGCGCCAATCACCCGATGCGGAACAAGGCCGACTGCGACGGCACGGAGCGCGCCGCGCTGCCCGTCGAACCCGAGGCGAGCCGCGCATACTGCTGGGACACGGGGGACGCCACGACGCAGAAGTGGCTGCCGCAGTCCGTCACCACCTCCGGTGACGCGGACGACGACGGCAAGTGGGGCGAGGACCGGGTGATCCTCGCCGGCTGGACGCACAACGACCACAAGGCGGGCGAGCCCGCCGACGACCGGGGGCTCGCCCGGGTCGCGTTCATCGACGCCAACGACCCGGCACACCTGAAGTACCGCTGGGTGCTGCTGGTCGCCCCGCTCTCCGGCGGCACCGACTTCGGCGCCGTCCGCTCCCACCTCGGCGGCATGGTCTGGTACCAGGACAAGCTGATCGTCACCGCGAAGAACGGCGCCGACCACGACAACGCGCTGTTTGTCTTCGACATGCACCGGATCCTCCAGGCGGACGTCGACAGCAGCGCGGTCGGCAAGGTGAGCGGCGGCTTCTCGGCCCACGGCTACCAGTACGTGCTGCCCGCCATCGGTTCCTACAACCTGACCGGCGGCGCGTGCGACGCGTCGGACGACGACCACGTGCCGTGCTTCGCCTCCGTCTCCCTGGACCGCACCTCCAGCCCGGACAGCCTGGTGGCGAACGAGTGGTTCAGCTCGGGCGGCACCCAGCCCGCCCGGCTCTGGCGCTACTACTTCAGCACCCAGAGCACCCGCACCGGCCTGCTCGGCACCGACGCGAACGACGATGCGGGCGCCGACGAGGCGTACGAGACGAAGGCGGTCGGCGTCCAGGGCGTCCTCTCGCACAGGCGGGACGGGGCGGACAAGGCCGACTGGTACGTCGGTCAGGCCCCCGGCGCGCGCGGCAAGCACGGCACGCTGTGGCGGCAGTCGGACTCCGGTGCCGATGCCGCCACCTGCACCGCCGACCGGACGAAGGCCTGCTGGGGGCAGCACACCGAGTCGCTGTCGTACTGGCAGGAGACCGGCGAGCTGTGGACGCTCACGGAGTGGGCGGCCGACGCGGACAACGGCTGGGAGGGCACGCCGATCCCGGAGCGCGTGCTGTACGCGGTGCCGCTGTCGTCGGTCGACGACACGGTGGACTGACGACACGGTGGACTGACGGAACCGGTCCCCGCACCCTCACACCCGCGTGCCCCCGCACCTGCACCCGCACCCGCACCGGCCGTCTCCCCTGCCGGACCGCCCTTGGAGCGGGCCGCGCCCCCGTGGTTGTCTGGCCGCATGAGCAACATCGCCGTGACCACCTGGTCCCTGGAGCAGACCTCCCCCACCGATCTGCTGCCCGCGGAGGCCCCCGAGGGCGACGTCCGCGTCGTCCGGGCCGAGGTGCCCTCGCCCGAGTTCAGCCGTTTCCTGTACGCCTCGGTCGGCGGCGACATCCGCTGGACCGACCGGCTGCCGTGGCCGTACGCCCGCTGGCGGGAGCATCTGGACCGCCCCGGCGTGGAGACCTGGGTCGCGTACGAGCGCGGTACACCGGCCGGGTACGTGGAGCTTCAGGCACAGGACGAGGGGGTCGTGGAGATCGTCTACTTCGGGCTGCTGCCCGCCTTCCGGGGCCGGCGGATCGGCGGCCATCTGCTGTCGTACGGCATCGCACGCGCGTGGGACCTGGCCGAGCGTCACCCGGGGCTCGCGCCGACCAAGCGGGTGTGGCTGCACACGTGCAGCAAGGACGGTGAGCACGCGCTGGCCAACTACCAGCGGCGCGGCTTCCACCTCTTCGACACGAAGGTGGAGGAGGAGCGGGAGGTGGCCTCCCCGGGCCCCTGGCCGGGTGCGTTCCCGGCCTGACCTGCGAGGACACGCAAACCCCGGAAGCATGTGACGATGACCACCCTTGTCTCGCGATCCGGGACAAGGGCGTCCGGATAATGGACGATGGTGGACGGTGTCCGGATTGCCGTGCCACGCTTCCGTCATGTCTGGAACTGGAATCGCCTTGGTGAGTCGGCGCCACGTCGATCTCGGCCGCATGTCCAGCGCCATCTGTCCGGCGAGCTGAGCACCAGCGCCACCGGATTCTTCGAGCACCCCCTCCCCTGCGCAACGACGCGCACGCCTGTCCACCATGCCCGTGCGCGCAGGTACGAGCCGCACTCACCGCTGTCCCGAAGGACGTATCCACCATGGCCGCCACCCCTCGCAATTCCGCCGCGCCCCGCCGCAAGGTGAGCCGTCACCGCGGCGAGGGTCAGTGGGCCGTGGGGCACTTCACCCCGCTCAACGGCAACGAGCAGCTCAAGAAGGACGACGACGGTCTCAACGTACGGACACGTATTGAGACGGTGTACTCCAAGCGCGGTTTCGACTCCATCGACCCCAACGATCTGCGTGGACGTTTCCGCTGGTGGGGCCTGTACACCCAGCGCCGCCCCGGGATCGACGGCGGCCGGACGGGCGTGCTGGAGCCCGAGGAGCTCGAGGACGAGTACTTCATGATGCGGGTCCGCATCACCGGCGGACGGCTCACCACCGAGCAGCTCCGGGCCATCGGCGAGGTCTCCGAGAGCTACGCGCGCGGCACCGCGGACATCACCGACCGGCAGAACATCCAGTTCCACTGGGTGCGCGTCGAGGACGTGCCCGCGATCTGGGAGCGGCTGGAATCGGTCGGCCTGTCCACCACCGAGGCGTGCGGCGACTGCCCGCGCGGCATGCTCGGCTCCCCGGTCGCCGGCGTGGCCGAGGACGAGATCATCGACGGCTCGGCCGCGCTGGACGAGATCGCCCGCCGCTACCTCGGCGACCCGCGCTTCTCCAACCTGCCGCGCAAGTTCAAGACGGCGGTCTCCGGCTCCCCGCTGCTGGACGTGGCGCACGAGATCAACGACATCTCCTTCGTCGGCGTCGTCCACCCCGAGCACGGCCCCGGCTTCGACCTGTGGGTCGGCGGCGGGCTCTCCACCAACCCCAAGTTCGGTGTGCGGCTGGGCGCCTGGGTGCCCGAGGCCGAGGTGCCGGACGTGTGGGAGGGCGTCACCTCGATCTTCCGCGACTACGGCTACCGGCGGCTGCGCAACCGTGCCCGGCTGAAGTTCCTGGTCTCCGACTGGGGCGCCGAGAAGTTCCGCCAGGTGCTGGAGGACGAGTACCTCCACCGCAAGCTGATCGACGGCCCTGCGCCCGAGATGCCCGCGCAGGTGTGGCGCGACCACATCGGCGTCCACCGCCAGAAGGACGGCCGCTTCTACGTGGGCTTCGCCCCGCGCGTCGGCCGGCTCGACGGCTCGCTGCTCACCAAGGTCGCCGAGCTCGCCGAGGGCCACGGCTCGGGCCGGGTCTCCACCACCGTCGAGCAGAAGATGATCATCCTCGACGTGCCGCAGGACCGGGTCGACTCCCTCGTGGAGAGCCTGGAGGCGCTGGACCTGCGGGTGAACCCCTCGCCGTTCCGGCGCGGCACGATGGCCTGCACCGGCATCGAGTTCTGCAAGCTGGCCATCGTCGAGACCAAGGAGCGCGGCAGCGACCTGATCGACGAACTGGAGCGCCGGCTCCCCGAGTTCGACGAGCCGGTCACCATCAACATCAACGGCTGCCCCAACGCCTGCGCCCGCATCCAGACCGCGGACATCGGTCTCAAGGGCCAGCTGGTCACCGATGACGAGGGCAACCAGGTCGGCGGCTACCAGGTGCACCTGGGCGGCGCGCTCGGCCTGGAGCCGTCCTTCGGCCGCAAGGTGCGCGGTCTGAAGGTCACCTCCGAGGAACTGCCCGACTACATCGAGCGCGTCCTGCGCCGCTTCCAGGCGGAGCGCGCGGACGGCGAGCGGTTCGCCAACTGGGCCGCGCGCGCCTCCGAGGAGGCCCTGTCGTGAGCGAGCGCGCGGCGCCGTTCTACTGCCCCTACTGCGGCGAGGAGGACCTGCGTCCGGGCGAGCAGGGCCACGGGACGTGGGAATGCGGGGCCTGCAACCGGGCCTTCCAGTTGAAGTTCCTCGGGCTGCTCGCCCGGGGGCTTCACGGGCACGACACGGGAGGGGACCAGATATGACCACGGTGCAGACCGACCGGTCCGACACCGCCTCGGAGGGTGACACTCAACTGTCGCCCCGCGAGGCCGAGTTGAAGGCGCTCGCCGAGCAGGCGGGCCGCGACCTGGAGGACGCCTCCGCGCTGGAGATCCTCCGGTGGGCGGCGAAGACCTTCGGCAAGCGGTTCTGCGTGACCTCCTCCATGGAGGACGCGGTCGTCGCCCACCTCGCCTCCCGGGCGATGCCCGGCGTGGACGTGGTGTTCCTGGACACCGGCTACCACTTCCCCGAGACCATCGGCACCCGGGACGCCGTCGAGGCCGTGATGGACGTCAACGTCCTCACCCTCACCCCGAAGCAGACGGTCGCCGAGCAGGACGCCGAGTACGGGCCGAAGCTGCACGACCGCGACCCCGACCTGTGCTGCTTCCTGCGCAAGGTCAAGCCGCTCCAGGAGGGCCTGACCCGCTTCGAGGCCTGGGCGACCGGGCTGCGCCGCGACGAGTCCCCGACCCGCGCCAACACCCCCGTGGTCGGCTGGGACGACAAGCGCCGCAAGGTGAAGATCTCCCCCATCGCCCGCTGGACGCAGGACGACGTGGACGCCTACGTCGCGGAGCACGGGGTGCTCACCAACCCGCTCCTGATGGACGGTTACGCGTCCGTCGGCTGCGCCCCCTGCACCCGCCGTGTCGCCGAGGGCGAGGACGCGCGGGCCGGCCGCTGGGCGGGCCGCGCCAAGACCGAGTGCGGGCTGCACGGATGACGGCCGCCGACGGCGACCGGACCGTCCCCCGCGCCCTTCCCCACGATCCCCAGACCGTTTCCCACGATCCCCGGGAGAAGCCGTTGAGAACCGGAGCCACCGTCTGGCTCACGGGTCTGCCGAGCGCCGGCAAGACCACCATCGCCCACGAGCTGGCCGGACTGCTGCGCGCCGACGGCCGCCTCGTCGAGGTGCTGGACGGCGACGAGATCCGCGAGTTCCTCACCGCGGACCTCGGCTTCAGCCGCGCCGACCGCCACACCAACGTGCAGCGCATCGGCTTCCTCGCCGACCTGCTGGCCCGCAACGGCGTCACGGCGCTGGTCCCGGTGATCGCCCCCTACGCCGACAGCCGCGAGGCCGTGCGCAAGCGCCACGAGGCGAGCGGCGCCGCGTATGTCGAGGTGCATGTGGCCACCCCGGTCGACGTGTGCTCCGTACGCGATGTGAAGGGCCTGTACGCCAAGCAGGCGGCCGGTGAGATCTCCGGGCTGACGGGAGTGGACGACCCGTACGAGGAGCCCGTCTCGCCCGATCTGCGCATCGAGTCGCAGCACCAGACCGTCGCGCAGTCCGCCACCGCCGTCCACAAGCTGCTCGTCGAAAGGGGTCTGGCATGACGACCGTCGCCTCCGTCTCCGAGGAGACCGACAGCCCGTACGCCCTCTCGCATCTGGACGCGTTGGAGTCCGAGGCGGTGCACATCCACCCCCGCCCCCGTGCCCTTCTCCCTCCTCCACGTGGACACCGGCCACAACTTCCCCGAAGTACTGGCCTACCGCGACCGCGTCGTGGAAGAACACCGACTGCGGCTGCACATCGCCTCCGTCCAGGACTACATCGACCGGGGCATACTCCGCGAGCGCCCCGACGGCACCCGCAACCCCCTCCAGATCATCCCCCTCACCGAGAAGATCCAGAGCGAGAAGTTCGACGCCGTCTTCGGCGGCGGGCGCCGCGACGAGGAGAAAGCCCGCGCCAAGGAACGGGTCTTCTCCCTGCGCGACGAGTTCTCCCAGTGGGACCCCCGCCGCCAGCGCCCCGAACTGTGG
>NZ_JOHS01000057.1 GCF_000725625.1 Streptomyces sp. NRRL F-6676 | reverse complement strand
CCCCGCGCCCCTACGGGGCGCCCCGTAGGGGCGCGGGGAACTGCGCGGGCAACCAGTCACCCACCCGCACCCGCCGTAAGGCCCACCCGCCCCGAGTTCTGACGCGTTCGGGGTCCAAGGGGCGGAGCCCCTTGTGAGGATGGGACGGGTAGGGGCGGCGGGGGCGGGGAAGAGCCTCAGTCGGCCGGGTCGTCGGACGTGGCCTTGAGGGCGAGCCACAGTTCCATGCGGACGTCGGGGTCGTCCAGGGAGCGGCCCAGGATCTCCTCCACCCTCCGCATCCGGTACCGCAGCGTATGCCGGTGCACCCCCAGTTCCGCCGCCGCCGCGTCCCACTGCCCGTGCCGCGACAGCCACGCCCTGAGCGACGCCACCAGGTCCCCCCGCCCCGTCGCGTCATGCTCGCGCAGCGCCCGCAGCAACCCGTCCGCGAACGCCCGCACCGCGTCGTCCGCCAGCAACGGCAGCACCGACCCCGTCGCCATCCGGTCGTGCTCCACGAGCACCCTCCCCCGCCGCCGCGCCACGGACAGCGCCTGCTCGGCCCCCCGGTACGCACCCCCCGCCCCGGTCGGCCCGGCGGGCCCGGACAGCCCCATCACCAGCTCCTCGCTCCCGGCGGCGGGCCCCGCCGCGTACTCCGCGCACGCCCGCACCCCCGCCCCGCCGTCCACGGCCAGCACGACCAGCCGCCGTCCCTCGGCCCCCTCCGGCACCACGAGCACCGGCTCCCCCGCCCGCGCGGCGGCCGACTCGACCGCCTCGGCGAGCCCGCCCAGCGGATCACCGGCGCTGTCCGCGGCGTCCCCGGACGCCTCGGCGAGGAGCAGCCGGAACGGGGCGTCGAGGAGGTCGCCGTACAGGTCCCCGGCGACCGCACGGGCATGGTCGGGCTCGCCCGCGAGCAGCATCCGCAGCACGGCCGCGCCGATGCGCTGCTCGGCCGCGTGGAGCGAGCGGGAGCGTTCGGTGAGGAGGGTGAGCAGGGCGACCGCGGAGTGCACGGCGTAGCGCTCGGCGGTGCCGGGCGCGGCGGCGGTGCCCACGGCGAGCGCGGCCCGCGGCCGGCGCCCGGTGCCGAGGCTGTGCAGTTCGACGCGGTCCTCGGCGGCATCCTCGCCGCCGCCCTGGCCGCCGGTGACGACGGAGCTGGCGGGCGCGGGCCGCTCGCGCAGCCGTTCGACGTCGGCGGTGAGCCGCCCCGCCCGCCGCCCGGCCCACTCGGGCGCGGCGGCGACGACGGCACCGGAGGCGTCGTACAGCGCGGCCCATCCGTCGACCTGCGCGGCGAGCGCGGTGAGCAGTCCCTCGGGGCCGCCGCCGAGCGCCTGCCGGGTCAGCTCGCGCTGGGCGGCGAACCCGGCGGTGACGGCGCGGTACTGGTCGGCGGCGATGGCGGCGGAGACGGCCTTGCTGATGGCGAGGAACGGGGTGCGGCGGGGCACCTCGAGGAGCGGCAGCCCCTCCGCGCGCGCGGCGTCGACCAGGGCCTCGGGGGTGCGCTCGTAGTTGACCCCGACCGCGAACCCGAGCCCCACGACCCCCGCGCCCACCAGCCGTTTCACATAGCGGCGCATGGCCTCGGGATCCTCCGCGTCCAGCTTGAGCGCGGTGATCAGCAGCAGCTCCCCGCCCTCCATGTAGGGCACGGGGTCGGCGAGCTCACTGACGTGCGCCCACCGCACGGGCACATCGAGCCGCTCCTCCCCCGCACGCACGGTCAGCTTGAGCGCGGAGTGATGGACGAGCGAGGCGAGCGTGGGCGGCATGGGGCCTTCAGCGATAGGGGCGCGGGACCGTGTCAAGCTGCGGCCGCGCCGCGTGGGCGCAATCATTTCGGGGGGGTCCGGGGGCGCGGCCCCCGGGGTCGGGAAGGGAAGGCGCGGCGGGGGCGAGCTCAGCCCCGCAGATCCACCAGCAACGGCGGCGCGTGCTCCCCCCGCACCGTCGCCACCGACAGCACCGCATGTCCCGCGGGGACCTCGTGCGCCAGCTCCGACGCCGACCACCGCTCCCGCTCCACCTTCCTTATGGTCACCGCGTCCGTCGTCACCGCCTTCCCCGTCACCAGTTTCCGCAGTGCGTGGATCGCCCGTGTCATCGGCTGGTCGGCGAAGACCGTGTGCTTGGCGACGTCCCGCGTCTCCACCCACTCCGTGCCCCACGCCTGCGCGAACCGGCTGCCGTCCCACGTCGTCACCCCGGAGAACGCCATCCGGCAGCCGACCGCCCCGTACAGCGGCCCGTGCAGCGCCTCGGGGATGTCCCCGACCGTGCGCAGCGCGAGGACGACGCCCGCGTTCTGGGCCCGCAGCCGCTGGATACGGCGGACGGAGTCCGCGGTGACGGCGCCGGTCGCGTCGTCGAGCACGAGGCACGCGAAGTGCTGCCGCTCCCCGGCGCGCACGACGCTGGTGAACTGCGCGAGGAGCAGCCGGACCAGCAGCCGGGAGGCGTCCTCGTGCCCGTGTTCGGGCAGCTCGACGCGGACGCGCAGCGGATGGTGGGCGACGGCGCGCAGGGAGAAGGGCCGGGTGCCGGAGCCCGCCCCGAAGAATTCGGCGAAGGCGGGCCGGTCGAGCAGGGCGAGCCGGTCGGCGAGGGCGGGGGCGGGGTCGGCGGGGCTCGCGGCCTGCCGGATCCGTGCCTCCAGTTCGCGCCGCATCACGGCGTGCCCGGGTTCGCCGGAGCCGGCCAGCGCCTCGCGCAGTGCGCCGAGCCCGGCCTCGTCGCCCTCGAGGAGTTCCCGGAGCACCGGCAGCGTGGGGAAGCGGCCGTGCACCGCGCGGTAGGGGCCGAGGAGCTGGGCGAGCGCGGTGGCGGCCCGCCGGGTGTCGACGGCGTCCAGGTCGCCGACCAGCCCCTCGGCGAGGAACGCGGCGGCCTCCTCGGGGTCCTCGCTCTCCGCGTACGGGTCGAGGTCGTGCACGGAGGCCGGGTCGCCGATGCGCAGCACCACGTCGAAGGAGCCGTCGGGGCCGAGCGGGGTCCCGGCGGCGCAGACGGCGACGACCGCGCAGCCGCCGGTGAGCGCGTGCAGCGCGAGCGACTCGACGACGGGCCGCACGAGGTACTGGGTCTTGCCCGAGCCGGAGGGTCCGACGGCGAGCAGCGAGGTGGCCAGCGCGTCGGGGTCGAGGGCGGCGCCCGCCCCGCGGTACGGGGTGGGCGTGCGGTCGCGCTCGGTCCAGCGGCCGATGCGGACCTGGCCGTCGAGGACGTCGTGCCGTGCGGTGCGGGCGGGCAGGTCGCGGGCGCCGGACGGGTGCAGCCAGGCGGCGGCGCCCTGGCGCAGCACGGTCTCGGTGAACCGGGCGAGCCGGGTGGCGTCGTACCGGGCGGTGTTCCAGGCGCGCCGGACGCGGGCGCAGTCGACGTCGGTCATCCGGCCGCCGTGCACCTCGCCGCTGAGCAGGTCGGCGGCCTGGTGCTGTCCGGCGTCCCGCAGTTCGGGCCATTGTGCGGCGGGCCGCTCCACGGGCGCCGGTGCCGGCGCTCCCCCGGTGGCGGCCTCCGCCCGCGACCGTGCCGCGAGCCGTTCCCGCGCGTACCCCCACCAGCCGCCGATCCGGGCGAAGGGCCACAGGACGAGCAGGGTGATCAGCCCGTAGAGGCAGTCGGTGAGCAGGACGGACCGGAAGACCTCGTAGCCGCCGGTGACGAGGACGACGAGGGAGAAGAGCGGGTCGACGACGGGCAGCGCGTCCCAGCCGACGCCGGGGAAGGCGTCGGGGAAGACGAAGCCGAGCACCACCAGGGCGCCCAGCGCGGCGAGCAGCGCCCGCGCGGGCTGGGGGCGCCGGGTGACGACGTGCCGCACGATGTCGGGCCAGCTGCCGAGCCGCCCCATGGCGTAGACGAGGACCCCGAAGAACACGCCGTTGTAGACCTCGATGGCCTCCTGTCCCTCGAAGGTCTTCGGTGAGGTGGTGCCGGCCCACCACCAGTCGCCGGGGGTGAACAGCTTCAGCAGCACCCACTGGTAGGGGATGCTGCCGTGCCGCCACAGCGACCACAGCAGGAGGGCCACGACCAGGGGTACGGCGACCCCGACGAGGGTGACGGGCGAGAGCCGCTCGGGGTCCTTGTCCGGGCGGGGCTCCCGGTAGCCGTAGCGGAAGATCCCGGGGGCGGCGGCGGGCCGGGGCGTGTCGAGCCATTCGGCGACGGTGGCCGGCCGTACGGGTCCCTGTTCCGGCGCGGGCGGACCCGCCGGCATCGGCGGCAGCGCGGGCGGGGCGTAGGAGGGCTGCGGAACCGGAGGCGGCCCGGCCGGAGGCGGCGGTGGAGCGGGCCGTGGCACGGGACGGGCGTGGGTGCCACGTGCGTCGTGCGTGCCGTCGAAGTCCATCGAGGGTGCCCCCTGGCCGGCTGGTCCATTGTGGTTCTGAGCGGGTGGTCCCCGCGCGTGGTGCGCGAGGGTGGTTCGCGAGTCAATTTAATGCCCGTACGGAACGAGTCCAGCGGTTACGCGCCAGGCCGCCCCGGGCGGGCGCCCCTCCCCGTCCCGGCGGAGCGGGGGGAGGGCGCCAGGCCGCCCCGGGCGGGCGCCCCTCCCCGTCCCGGCGGAGCGGGGGGAGCCGGGTGGTGCCGCCGCGCCGTTCCGCCATGTCCACCACGGACAACGGCGGACGCCGACACCGCCCACATGGAGCATGCCCACTCCCACCGCGCGGACCTAGCCTGCGAAAAAGAGAAAGCGACGCGTCCGCACACCGCCCGTCGGAGCAAGACCACCCGGGAGCCCCCCATGACCGCACTTCCGCAGGAACGCCACCTCGCCACGGCCATCCCCGGCCCGAAGTCGCAGGAGTTGCAGGCCCGCCGCACCGCCGCGGTGGCCCAGGGCGTGGGCTCCACGCTGCCCGTCTTCGTCACCCGGGCCGGCGGCGGCATCATCGAGGACGTCGACGGCAACCGGCTGATCGACTTCGGCTCCGGCATCGCGGTCACCAGCGTCGGCGCCTCCGCCGAGGCCGTCGTGCGCCGGGCGTCCGCGCAGCTCGCCGACTTCACCCACACCTGCTTCATGGTCACGCCCTACGAGGGGTACGTCGCCGTCGCCGAGGCGCTGGCCGAGCTGACCCCGGGCGACCACGCCAAGAAGTCGGCGCTGTTCAACTCGGGCGCCGAGGCCGTGGAGAACGCCGTGAAGATCGCGCGGGCGTACACCAAGCGGCAGGCCGTCGTCGTCTTCGACCACGGCTACCACGGCCGCACCAATCTGACCATGGCGCTGACCTCGAAGAACATGCCGTACAAGAACGGCTTCGGACCGTTCGCCCCCGAGGTGTACCGGGTACCGGTGGCCTACGGCTACCGCTGGCCGACCGGCCCGGAGAACGCGGGCCCGGAGGCCGCCGCCCAGGCGATCGACGAGATCAGCAAGCAGGTGGGCGCGGACAACGTGGCCGCGATCATCATCGAGCCGGTGCTCGGCGAGGGCGGCTTCATCGAGCCGGCCAAGGGCTTCCTGCCCGCGATCCGGCAGTTCGCCGCGGACAACGGCATCGTCTTCGTCGCCGACGAGATCCAGTCCGGTTTCTGCCGCACCGGCCAGTGGTTCGCGTGCGAGGACGAGGGCATCGTCCCGGACCTGATCACCACCGCCAAGGGCATCGCGGGCGGTCTCCCGCTCGCCGCCGTCACCGGCCGCGCCGAGATCATGGACGCCGCGCACGCGGGCGGCCTCGGCGGCACCTACGGCGGCAACCCGGTCGCCTGCGCGGGCGCGCTCGGCGCCATCGAGACGATGAAGGAGCAGGACCTCAACGCGCGGGCCAGGGAGATCGAGGCGGTCATGAAGGCCCGCCTCACCGCGATGGCCGAGAAGTACGAGGTCATCGGCGAGGTCCGCGGCCGGGGCGCGATGATCGCGATCGAGCTGGTCAAGGAC
The DNA here is from genome assembly GCF_000725625.1 of Streptomyces sp. NRRL F-6676. Taxonomy (GTDB): domain Bacteria; phylum Actinomycetota; class Actinomycetes; order Streptomycetales; family Streptomycetaceae; genus Streptomyces. The sequence continues at coordinate 33,879 of NZ_JOHS01000057.1, read as the reverse complement.
CGCACCACCAAGGAGCCGCACCCGGAGGCGACCGCCGCGCTGGCCAAGGCCTGCCACGCCGAGGGGCTGCTGGTCCTGACCTGTGGCACCTACGGCAACGTGCTGCGCTTCCTGCCCCCGCTCGTCATCGGCGAGGAACTCCTGACCGAGGGTCTCGACATCATCGAGCAGGCGTTCGCGCGCATCTGAACCGGGATCCCCACGTCTGTCGAGCCCACGTCAACGCACGTGAAGAACGTGTGCAAGGTGGATGGCGTCCTGGCGATCCGGGTGCCACAGGCCCCGCGGCTGCCGTAGGTTCTACCCAGATGAGAGATACACCCCGTCCACGGGGCACCGTGGACGAGTCCCGGCCGCGGCCTTCCCGGCTTCGACCTGGTCGTGCCCTCGCGCACACACCCGGGGCCTTCGGTCCCGGATCTCCTCACCGATCGGATGGCCGCTCGTCCCACACCCCCCGGGGCGGGCGGCACACCGGTCCGGACGGCCGGCCCGGAACCTCCCCCCCCTGTTCCGGGCCGGCCGACCTCTTTCCCGTCACGCCGCTCCGGTTCGCTGCCCTGCTCGCCGTCCCGGCCGTGCTCTTCGCCCTCCTGACCTGGCAGGTCCTCACCGACGGCCCCCTGCTGCGCGCCGACGCGCGGCTCAGCCGGGCGCTCGTCCACCCCGACCGCTTCTCCGAACTCCTCTCCGACCTCGGCAACGCGCAGGTCGCCGTTCCGGTGCTCCTGGTGTGCGCCGGGTGGGCGGCGTGGCGGCGCCGCGCCATTGGTCCAGACCGGTGGTGGGGTGCGCCGGGGGCGGCGGTACTGGTGATGGCGGCGGTGCCGGTGGTCGTCGTCCCGTTCAAGAACTGGACGGCGCGTCCCGGTACGCCGGCGGTACCGCCGGGGACGGGGTACTTCCCGTCCGGGCATACGGCGACGGCACTCGTCGCCTACGGCGCGGCGACGTTGCTGCTGCTTCCGCTGCTCGGGTCGGCGCGGGCCCGCCGCGCGATCCTCGCGGTGTGCGGTGCCTTGACGCTGGGCGTGTCGTACGGGTTGGTGCGACGGGGGTACCACTGGCCGCTGGACGTCGCGGCCAGCTGGTGTCTTGGGGTGGTGCTGCTGACGGTCTTCGCGCGGGTGGTACGTGGCTGGTCGCGCCCACGCGGCGAGCCGCACATTGACACAGCCCCACGCCCCTGAAAGCTGGGGGCGCCACCTGCCTGCCAAGGGGCGCGGGGCTGTATCGAATCTGCGGCTCCGCCGCGTGGGCGCGAGAAGCCCCACCGGGCCGTCGGCCGACAACGCACCCGGGCCACCCCTAGCTGTCGAAGCCCATGCCCAGCCGGTCAAGCACGCGCAGCCACCCGTTGCGCCGCCCCCCGTTCACGTCCGCCCGCGCCAGCGACCACTTCGTCAGGGTGATCCCCGCCCACGCGAACGGCTCGGGCGGGAACGGAACCGGCCGTCTCCGCACCATCTCCAGCGCCGTGCGCTCCGTCCGCTCCCCCGCCAGCAGATCCAGCATCACCTGCGCCCCGAACCGCGTCGCCCCCACACCGAGCCCCGTGTACCCCGCGGCGTACGCCACCCGCCCTCCGTGCGCGGTGCCGAAGAACGCCGAGAAGCGGGAGCACGTGTCGATCGCGCCGCCCCACGCGTGGGTGAAGCGCACGCCCTCCAGCTGCGGGAAGCAGGTGAAGAAGTGCCGGGCGAGCCGGGCGTACGTCTGAGGCCGCTGGTCGTACTCCGCGCGCACCCGGCCGCCGTACGGGTAGACCGAGTCGTAGCCGCCCCACAAGATCCGGTGGTCGGGGGTGAGCCGGAAGTAGTGGAACCGGTTGGCGGTGTCCGCGAGCCCCTGCCGCCCCCGCCAGCCGATGGAGGCGAGCCGCCCGGCGTCGAGCGGCTCGGTCGTCAGGGCGTAGTCGTAGACCGGGACGGTGTACGGCCGGACCCGGCGCACCAGACTGGGGAAGACGTTGGTGCCGAGCGCGACCTGCCGGGCGCGCACGCCCCCGTAGGGGGTGCGGACGGCCATCCCCGCGCCGTACTGCTTCAGCGTGAGCGCCGGCGTGCGCTCGTACACACGCACGCCCGCGGCGAGGCAGGCCCGCTTGAGCCCCCAGGCCAGCCTGGCCGGGTTGACGAGGGCGACGCCGCGCGGGTCGTGGAGTCCGGCGAGGAAGGTCGGCGAGTCGACCTGGGCGCGCACCTGCCCGGCGTCGAGGTACTCGGTGCCGTCGTCCAGGCCGCGGCGGCGGGCCTCGGCGTGCCAGGCGCGCAGTTCGGCGGCCTGGTGCGGGGCGGTGGCGACGTCGATCTCGCCGGTCCGCTCGAAGTCGCAGTCGAGGCCGTAGCGGGTGACGGCCTCCTCGATCTCGTCGAGGTTGCGGGCGCCGAGTTCCTGGAGCGTGTGGATCTCGCGCGGCCAGCGGGCGAGGCCGTTGGCCGTGCCGTGGGTGAGGGAGGCGGCGCAGAAGCCGCCGTTGCGTCCGGAGGCGGCCCAGCCGATCTCGTGGCCCTCCAGCAGGACGACGTCCCGGGCGGGGTCGCGTTCCTTGGCGAGCAGCGCGGTCCACAGTCCGCTGTAGCCGCCGCCGACGACGAGCAGATCGCAGACTTCGGCGCCGGTGAGCGCGGGTTCGGGGTGCGGGCGGTCCGGATCGTCGAGCCAGTACGGGACGGGCCGGGCCGCGGCGAGGGACCGGGTCCACGGGCCGGTGGCACGGGGGGTCATGGCACCTGGGGCCATGATGTCAACTCCCTACGGGAACAAGGTGGTTGTGGGAAGACAGCGGTCACGCGGTGCGGCGCCGGCGCCGGTTGCCCACGGCCATCGCGCCCAGCACGCACACCACGGCGACGAGGAACATGGCCGTGCCGATGACGTTGATCTGGACGGGTGTGCCGCGCTGGGCCGAGCCCCAGACGAACATGGGGAAGGTGACGGTGGAGCCCGCGTTGAAGTTGGTGATGATGAAGTCGTCGAAGGAGAGCGCGAAGGCGAGCAGCGCGCCGGCGGCGATGCCGGGGGCGGCGATGGGCAGAGTGACCCGCAGGAAGGTCTGCGCGGGCCCGGCGTAGAGGTCCTGGGCTGCCTGTTCGAGGCGGGGGTCCATCGACATCACGCGGGCCTTGACGGCGGTGACGACGAAGCTCAGGCAGAACATGATGTGGGCGATCAGGATGGTCCAGAAGCCGAGCTGGGCGCCCAGGTTGAGGAACAGGGTGAGCAGGGAGGCGCCCATCACCACCTCGGGCATGGCCATCGGCAGGAAGATCAGGGAGTTGATGGGGCCGCGGGCCCGGAACCGGTAGCGGACGAGCGCGAAGGCGATCATCGTGCCGAGCGCAGTGGCGCCGAGCGTGGCCCACAGGGCGATCTGAAGGCTCAGCGAGAGCGAGCCGCACATCCCGGCGACGCCGCACGGCTGCCGCCAGGCGTCGGTGGAGAACTCCTGCCAGGCGTAGTTGTAGCGGCCCTGGGGCTTGTTGAAGGAGAAGACGGTGACGACGACGTTGGGCAGCAGCAGATAGCCGAGGGTGAACAGCCCCGCGAGGACGACGAGGTTGCGCCTGAGCCACCGCAGGGGGGTCTTGGAAGCCATCTAGACCAGATCCTCCGTCCCGGACCGTCGGATGTAGAGGGTGACCATGATCAGGATGGCGGCCATCAGCAGGAAGGACAGCGCGGCCGCCGTCGGATAGTCCAGGATCCGCAGGAACTGGCTCTGGATGACGTTGCCGATCATCTGCGTATTGGTGGAGCCGAGCAGTTCGGAGTTGACGTAGTCGCCGCTGGCCGGGATGAACGTGAGCAGGGTGCCGGAGACGACGCCGGGCATGGACAGCGGGAAGGTCACCTTGCGGAAGGTGGTGAGGGGGGTGGCGTACAGGTCGCCGGCCGCCTCGTGCAGCCGTCCGTCGATGCGCTCCAGCGAGGTGTAGAGCGGCAGCACCATGAACGGCAGGAAGTTGTACGTCAGTCCGCACACCACGGCGAGCGGGGTGGCCAGCACCCGGTGGCCGTCGGTCATGCCGAGCCAGTTGGTGACGGAGAGGACGTGCAGCGAGTCGAGGGCGCCGACGACGGGGCCGCCGTCGGCGAGGATCGTCTTCCAGGCGAGGGTGCGGATCAGGAAGCTGGTGAAGAACGGGGCGATGACGAGGATCATCACCAGGTTGCGCCAGCGGCCCGCACGGAACGCGATGAGGTAGGCGAGCGGGTAGCCGAGCACCAGGCAGAGCACGGTGGCGGACCCGGCGTAGAGCACCGAGCGCAGGAACTGCGGCCAGTACGCCTGGAGCGCGTCCCAGTAGGCGGCGAAGTGCCAGGTGACCTGGTAGCCGTCCTCCAGGGAGCCGGTCTGCACGGAGGTGGAGGCCTGGTAGACCATCGGCAGCGCGAAGAACACGAACAGCCACAGGATGCCGGGGAGCAGCAGCCAGTACGGCGTCCAGCGGCCCCGGCGGCGCGGGGGCTTCCCGGCGGGCGGCGCGGGGGCCAGGGGCGGGGGCGCCTCGGTGAGGGTGGTCATCGGGCGGCCGCCCCTTCCCCGTCGGCGGCGGCGTCCTCGGCCGTTCCGGCATTCAGCGCCTGTGCGGCGTCGAGCCCGAACGTGTGCGCGGGGTTCCAGTGCAGGACGACCTCGGCGCCGGGCACCAGACGGGGATCGCGGTCGATGTTCTGGGCGTAGACCTCGAAGCCGGGGCAGACGGGGCTGTCGACGACGTACTGGGTGGAGACGCCGATGAAACTGGAGTCGGCGATGCGGCCGGTGACACGATTGCGGCCGTCCGGGATCGCGCCCGCCTCGTCGGCGTGGACCAGGGAGATCTTCTCCGGGCGGACCCCGACGAGCACCTTGCCGCCGTTCGTCGTGGGCGCCGAACATCGCGCTCGGGGCAGGAGGAGCTTGCAGTCTCCGGCCTTCACCACCAGGTCGTCGCCGGAGACGGAGTCGGTCTCGGCGGCGATGAGGTTGGAGGTGCCGAGGAAGTTGGCGACGAACGTGGTGCGCGGGTTCTCGTAGAGGTCGGTGGGCGGGCCGAGCTGTTCGACACGGCCGGCGTTCATCACGGCGACCGTGTCGGCCATCGTCATGGCCTCCTCCTGGTCGTGCGTGACGTGCACGAAGGTGATGCCGACCTCGGTCTGGATGCGCTTGAGCTCCAGCTGCATCTGGCGGCGCAGCTTCAGGTCGAGGGCGCCGAGGGGTTCGTCGAGCAGGAGCACCTTGGGGTGGTTGATGAGCGCGCGGGCGACGGCGACGCGCTGCTGCTGGCCGCCGGAGAGCTGGTGCGGCTTCTTGCGCGCCTGCTCGCCGAGCTGGACGAGGTCCAGCATCTCCCCGACCTGCTTCTTGACGCTTTTGATGCCGCGGCGGCGCAGCCCGAAGGCGACGTTCTCGAAGATGTCGAGGTGCGGGAAGAGGGCGTAGGACTGGAAGACGGTGTTCACCGGCCGCTTGTACGGCGGCAGGTGTGTGACGTCCTGTTCCCCGAGGTGCACGGTGCCGCTGGTGGGTTCCTCCAGCCCGGCGATCATGCGCAGGGTGGTGGTCTTGCCGCAGCCGGAGGCGCCGAGGAGCGCGAAGAAGGAGCCCTCGGGGACGGTCAGGTCGAGCGGGTGGACGGCGGTGAAGGACCCGTAGGTCTTGCCGATCCCCGTCAGCCGGACGTCGCCGCGCTCACCGGTGTGCGTGTGTGTCGTGGTCATGGTGGTCCTCACGCCCCCGTCAGCTTCGCGAACATGCCTTCGTAGGCGGTCTCTTCCTTCTGCGACAGGGCGCGGAAGGCGTGCGCCCGGGCGGCCGTGACCTTGTCCGGGACGATCAGCGGGTTGTTCGCCGCATCCTTGTCGATCTTCGCCAGATAGGGCTTCACGCCGTCGACCGGTGTCACGTAGTTGACGTAGGCGGCGAGTTCGGCGGCCGGCTCCAGCTCGTAGTAGTAGTCGATCAGCCGTTCGGCGTTGGTCTTGTGGCGCGCCTTGTTGGGGACCAGGAGGTTGTCGGTCGACATCATGTAGCCGCTGTCGGGGATGACGTAGTCGATGTCGGGGTTGTCGGCCTGGAGCTGGACGATGTCGCCGCCCCAGGCGACGCACGCGGCCAGGTCGCCCTTGGCGAGGTCGGAGGTGTAGTCGTTGCCGGTGAAGCGGCGGATCTGCCCCTTGTCCACGGCCTTCTGGAGGCGGGCGGTGGCCGCGTCGTAGTCGTCGTCGGTGACCTTGGCGGGGTCCTTGCCCATGTCGAGGAGGGTCATCCCGATGCTGTCGCGCATCTCGGAGAGGAACCCGACGCGGCCCTTGAGCCTGCCGTTGTCCAGCAGGTCGGAGACGGACCTGACCTCGATGCCGTCGAGCGCCTTCTTGTTGTAGGCGAGCACGGTGAACACGCCCTGCCAGGGATACGAGTAGGCGCGGCCGGGGTCCCAGTCGGGGTCGCGGAACTGCGCGGACAGGTGGGTGTAGGCGTGCGGCAGATGGGAGGGGTCGAGCTTCTGCACCCAGCCGAGGCGGATCAGCCGGGCGGCCAGCCAGTCGGTGAGGACGATCAGGTCGCGGCCGGTGGCCTGGCCCGCGGCGAGCTGCGGCTTGATCTTGCCGAAGAACTCGTTGTTGTCGTTGACGTCCTCGGTGTACTCGACCGTGATGCCGGTGCGCTTGGTGAACGCCTCCAGGGTCGGCCGGTGCTTGCCGCTGTCGTCGACGTCGACGTACTCGGGCCAGTTGGAGAAGCTGACGGTCCTCTCCTTGGCCGAGTGGTCCTGGGAGGAGACCCCGCCCTGTGTCTTGCCGGCCGCGGGGATGCCGCAGCCGGTCAGGGCCGCCGGGCCGCCGACCGCGAGCGCGCCGCCCGCGGAGGCCCGCAGCAGCGAACGGCGGGTCAGGGCGGCCCTGCCGCGCGCGGCACTGCGCCGCACGGCGGCCACCTGGGCCGGGGACAGACGGTCGGGCTCGTACTGCTCCATGCGCGTGGTGGCCTTCCTGCGTCCGGTGGAGGCGGTGGTGGACGGGGGGTTCCGGTGGGCCCGGAGTGCTCGTGGCACCGCTGGTTCAGGGCCGGTCTTCGAAGATCGTGCGGTGCCAGTCCTTCCGGGCCACCGCGGTGTTGTCGAACATGACGTGCTTGACCTGTGTGTACTCCTCGAACGAGTACGAGGACATGTCCTTGCCGAAGCCGGAGGCGGCATAGCCGCCGTGCGGCATCTCGCTGATGATCGGGATGTGGTCGTTGACCCAGACGCAGCCCGCCCGCAGCTCTCGGGTGGCGCGGTGCGCCCGGTGCACGTCCCGGGTCCAGGCGGAGGCGGCGAGCCCGTAGGGGGTGTCGTTGGCGAGCCGCAGCCCGTCGTCGTCGGAGTCGAACGGCAGCACGACGAGCACGGGTCCGAACAGTTCCCGCTGGACGATCTCGCTGTCCTGGGCGGCGCCCGTGACGAGCGTCGGCCGGTAGTAGGCGCCCTCGGCGAGGTCGCCGCCGGGTGCCTCGCCGCCGGTCACCACGTGCGCGTGGGCGCGGGCCCGGTCGACGAAGCCGGCGACGCGGTCGCGCTGGGCGGTGGAGATCAGCGGGCCGAGGTCGGTGTCCGGGGCGAACGGGTCGCCGAGGCGGACGGTCTCCATGAGGGCGGCGGTCCGGGCGGTGAACTCCTCGTACAGCGGCCGCTGCACATACGCGCGGGTGGCGGCCGTGCAGTCCTGGCCGGTGTTGATGAGCGCGCCCGCGACCGCGCCGTGCACGGCGGCCTCGAGGTCGGCGTCGTCGAAGACGACGAAGGGCGCCTTGCCGCCGAGTTCCAGGTGCAGCCGCTTGACCCCGGCGGTCGCGAGCGCGGCGACGCGTCTGCCGACGGCGGTGGACCCGGTGAACGAGACCATCGCCACGTCCGGGTGGGCCACGAGGTGCTCCCCCGCCTCCTTCCCCGTGCCGGTGACGACGTTGACCACGCCGTCGGGGATCCCGGCCCGCGTGGCGGCCTCGGCGAAGAGGAGGGAGGTCAGCGGGGTGAGCTCGGCGGGCTTGAGGACGATCGTGTTGCCCGCCGCGACGGCCGGGAGGACCTTCCAGGCGGCCATCTGCAACGGGTAGTTCCAGGGCGCGACGGAGCCGATGACGCCGACGGGTTCGCGGCGCACGTACGAGGTGTGGTCGCCGGAGTACTCCCCCGCGGCCAGGCCCTGCGGGTGGCGGGCGGCACCCGCGAAGAAGGCGGCGTTGTCGACGGTGCCCGGGACGTCGAACTCGCGGGTCAGCCTGAGCGGCTTGCCGCATTGCAGGGACTCGACACGGGCCAGCTCGTCGGCGCGGTCGGCGAGGACGGCGGCGAAGCGGTGCAGCGCCTCGGCGCGCTCGCCCGGGGTGGCGCCGGCCCACCCCGGGAGGGCGGCGCGGGCGGCGGCGACGGCACGGTCGACGTCGGCGGGGCCGGCGAGCGCGAAGCGGTGGATCTCCTGGCCGGTGGCGGGGTCGACCACGGCGTGCTCCCGGCCCGAGGTGCCGTGCGCGGGGGCGCCGGCGAGGTACTGCGCGCCGCCCGAGAAACGTTCCCGCACGTCGCGGAGGGCACGGGCGCGGAGACCGCCGGAGCGGTCTTCTGGGCGGTCCTCGGGACTGCGTTCAGGGCGCTGTTCGGGATGGTGTTCAGGGCGCTGTTCGGGATGGTGCTCAGGGCGGTGCTCGGGGTCGTTTTCGGGGTGGTGCATGCCGCTCTCCTCCGAGTCCCCGCGACGGAACCGACGTGGCCGAATCTCGATCTGGGTGCCGATCCTGGCAGAGCGGATGGACCTCAACAAGTGATTCCGTTGTTTCCTTTTGGTTACGCGACGGAATCTGTCGGCGGAGTGCCTGGGGCGGCTGTAATTGGGTGGGGGCTGCCGGTGCCGACTGCCAGACTCGCCCGCATGGCGACGACGATCACTTCCCGTGAGGCTCTGGTGGCCGCGGTCCGCGCGGGGGCGCGGGTGAAGTACCTGCACTTCTGGGGCCACCGGGCGCGCCCCGACGGCCGCGTGGGGGCGAGCTGTCTGAGCCAGTGGTGGCCGTCGCCGTTCACGGTGGACGGGGTGGGGTACGCGACGGCGGAGCACTGGATGATGGCGGCGAAGGCCCGCCTGTTCGGCGACGCGGAGGCGGAACGACGTGCCCTGGAGGCGCCGAACCCGGCCCTGGCGAAGAAGGCCGGGCGGCTGGTGCGGGGCTTCGACGAGACGGTGTGGCAGCGGGAGCGGTTCGGGATCGTGGCCGAGGGCAGCGTCCACAAGTTCCGGGCGGACGAGGAGCTGCGGCGGTTCCTGCTCGGGACGGGGGACCGGGTACTGGTCGAGGCGAGCCCGCTGGACCGCGTCTGGGGCATCGGCCTCGCCGCGGACGACGAGGCGGCGGGGGATCCGGAACGGTGGCGGGGCGCGAACGAGTTGGGCTTCGCCCTGATGACGGCGCGGGATCGCCTGCGCGGCGAGGCGTAACGAGGCTCCGCCTCGGGGGGGGGTGGGTTTGGATTGGGTGCGTTGTGGGGTGCGGGGGCGGTTGCGGTGCGTGGTGAGGTGCGGGTGCGACGTGGTTGCTCGCGCAGTTCCCCGCGCCCCTTGCCGGGGGGCGGTTGCGGTGCGTGGTGAGGTGCCGGTGCGACGTGGTTGCTCGCGCAGTTCCCCGCGCCCCTTGCGAGGGGGGCGGCTGCGGTGCGTGGTGAAGTGCCGGTGCGACGTGGTTGCTCGCGCAGTTCCCCGCGCCCCTTGCGAGGGGGGCGGTTGCGGTGCCTGGTGAGGTGCCGGTGGGACGTGGTTGCTCGCGCAGTTCCCCGCGCCCCTAGGGGGGTTGCGGTTGCCCGGGGGTTCAGGGGCGCGGCCCCGGGAGTCCGGGGCGCGGCCCTGCGCGTCTTTGGGGGTGCAGGGGGCGTAGCCCCCGCCGGGGTGGAAGGGGCGGAGCCCCTGGGGAAGGGTAGGGGCGGCGGGGGCGAGAAAACGCGTCGGCTACCGCAGCACAGGCAGCGACAGCGACGTGCTGTACCCGTCATCCGTCGGCCACGGATCCTCGTCCGAGTCCGAGTCCGAACCGTCCCACACCGTGAAGATCAGCACCACCAGCGTCGCCCCCAGCACCAGCCCCACCGCCCCGCAGACGATCCCCGCCAACGCCTGCCCCGGATTCGTCGACTCCCCCCGCTTGGCCCGCCGCCGCCCCACGAACCCGAGGATCACCGCGAGCACCCCCAGGATGATCGCGACCGGCCACAGGCAGAAGATCACCAGGGAGATGATGCCGAGCACGAGGGACGCGGTGCTCACGCCGTTCTGGGGGGCGAGCGGCATCGCACCCCACGGGTACCCACCGGGCCCGCCCTGCGGCGCCCCGTACGCCGCACCCCCGTATCCACCACCCGCGACCGGATACGGCGGATACCCGTACGGCACCTGCCCCGGCCCCTCGGGCCCGATCGGCGGCGGCGGAACGGCCCCACCACCGGCACCCCCGTACGAGCCCCCCGGAAACCCCGGATAACCCGGATAACCGCCGGAGGCCGGGCCTCCCGGCGGCGGCACGGAACCCGGAGCCCCCGGAGAACCGAATGACCCAGGAGCCGCGGGCACCGGCGCAGCAGGCACCGGCACCGCCGGCACCCCCGCCACCGTCGCCTGCTCGTGCACGGAGCCGCCCCCCGCCCCCGCATCCCCCGGCAACGTAGGCATTCCCGCAGCCCCCGGCACCGCGATCACCGTGTCCTGCGGAGCCGCCGGCACGCTGGACCCCGGTATCACGACGTCCTGAACGTCATCCCCCGCACCACCCGGCACGCCCCCCGCCGGCGACGCCCACGGATGCGCCCCCGGCGCAGGAGACCCGGCGGAGTCCGGCGGCGCCCACGGGTCCGGAGCGTCGGCGTTCTCGGGCGCGTTCGACGCCCGCGCGTCGTCGGACATGCTGGGTCCCCTCTGTTGAACGTTCCGTCATGCTACGGCCAAGGCGCCCGGCCTCCCGGCCCCGCACCCCCACCCTCCTCCGCCCTCCCCCACCCCCGCTTACGATGATCCCCGAGTCATCGATCAGCCGATCACCCGCGCCCACGCCCGCCCGCCGCCGCCTTCCGCGGCCGGCGTGCCGCCGGGGGCGCGCCGTTCCGGGGAGGAACCTTGTCCACCGACCTTCGCAAGCCGCCCGGCGCCGACACCGGCGACCCGCACGCCGCCTTCATCGCCGGCCTCCCCAAGGCCGAACTGCACGTCCACCACGTCGGCTCCGCCTCCCCCCGCATCGTCTCGGAACTGGCCGCCCGCCACCCCGACTCCAAGGTGCCCAGCGACCCCGAGGCGCTGGTCGACTACTTCACCTTCACGGACTTCGCGCACTTCATCGAGGTGTACCTGTCCGTCGTCGACCTGATCCGGACCCCGGAGGACGTCCGGCTGCTGACGTACGAGGTGGCCCGCGACCTGGCCCGCCAGCAGGTCCGCTACGCCGAGCTGACCATCACCCCGTTCTCCTCCACCCGCCGCGGGATCGACGAGCGGGCGTTCATGGACGCGATCGAGGACGCCCGCAAGACGGCGGAGGCGGAGTTCGGCACCGTACTGCGCTGGTGCTTCGACATCCCCGGCGAGGCGGGCCTGGAGTCGGCGGAGGAGACGGCGCGGCTGGCCACGGACGACCGGGTGCGCCCGGAGGGGCTGGTGTCGTTCGGTCTCGGCGGGCCGGAGATCGGTGTGCCGCGACCGCAGTTCAAGCCGTACTTCGACCGGGCGATCGCGGCCGGTCTGCACTCCGTGCCGCACGCCGGCGAGACCACCGGCCCGGAGACGGTCTGGGACGCGCTGCGCGAGCTGCGCGCCGAGCGCATCGGGCACGGCACCAGCTCGGCCCGCGACCCGAAGCTGCTGGCGCACCTGGCCGAGCACCGCATCCCGCTGGAGGTCTGCCCGACGTCGAACATCGCCACCCGCGCGGTCGCCACGCTCGACGAGCACCCGATCCGGACGTTCGTGGACGCCGGCGTCCTGGTGACCGTCAACTCCGACGACCCGCCGATGTTCGGCACCGACCTCAACACGGAGTACGCGGTGGCCGCACGCCTGCTGAACCTGGACGAACAGGGCATCGCGGCACTGGCGAGGAACGCGGTGGAGGCGTCCTTCCTGGACCCGGCGGGCAAGGCACGCCTCACGGCCGAGATCGACACGTACCTGACCACCTGGAGCCCCGCGCTCTGACCGCACCCCGGGCCCCCTGACGCCGGGCACCGCGAATCCGCGTACCCCGGCCCGTCACAATGGCCCGCATGCAGACCTTCACCGCCGTCGCCCACCGCGGCGACCCCTACCGCGTCCGTGAGAACACGCTCGACTCGCTGCGGTCCGCGCTCCGACGGGGCGCGGACGCGGTGGAGTTCGACGTACGGCTCACCCGCGACGGCGTCCCCGTCCTCCTGCACGACGACACCTTGAAGCGGCTGTGGGGCCAGGACCGGCCGCTGGCGGCGCTGTCCGCCGCCGAGGTGCGCGGGCTGACGGCCGGCGGCGTGCCGACGCTCGCCGAGGCACTCGCGGCGACGGCCGGCAGCCGTGTGATGATCGACCTGCCCGGCGCCCCAGGACCCCGCTCGGTACGCCGGATCCTGGATGTCGTACGGGAGTGCGAGGCGCAGGAGCGCGCGTACTACTGCGCCGGCGCCGCCGCGATGCTCGCCGTGCGCTCCGCCGATCCCGCCGCCGAGATCGCGCTGACCTGGACCACCCTGGCCCCGCCGCGCCCCGTCCTCCTCGACGCGGTACGCCCCCGCTGGCTGAACTACCGCTTCGGCCTGATCACCCGCGACCTGGCGGCGCACGTCCACCGGAACGGCCATCTGCTCTCCGCCTGGACCCCCGACACCCCGCGCTCGATGCGCCGCCTCCTCGCCGCCGGCACCGACTCGATCACCACCAACCGCATCGACACCCTCCACGCCCTGCGCCAACTCCCCTGAGAACACCGCGCGTCAGAGCCCCCGCCCCGCCCCCTAGGGGAACCCTCGCGCCGTTCTCCGGGTATGGACCCTCCCCGTTGAGGATCACGGGGGTCCGTCCGCGTCCCCAGGATGGTCACGTCCGTCGCCCTCCCCCGGCCGCCCCTGGAGCGCAGATGCCCGTCTCCCGCCGTACCGCCGTCCTCACCGGCACGTTCGCCGCACTCGGCCTCGCCGCCGGCCCCGCACGGGCGGCCTCCCCGCGGACGGGCTCCCCGCGGGGAGGCGAGGGGCGGACCGGTCCGGACGCCGAGGCGCTGGCCGCCGCGCTCACCGGACTGCCGGACGCGGACGCGACCGCCGCCCTGGTACGGGTCGGCGGCACCGACGGCAGCTGGCGCGGCAGCGCGGGCGTGCACGACCTCACCACCCGGCGCGCGGCCGACCCGCACGCCCTCTTCCGCGCCGGTTCGGTGACGAAGGTGGTGACGGCGGCGACCGTGCTGCACCTCGCCGCCGAGCACCGGGTCCAGCTGCACGCGCCCGCACGGCACTACCTGCCGGACCTCCTGGGGCACCGCTACCGGCACGTCACCGTGCGGCAGTTGCTGAACCACACCAGTGGCATCCCGGCCGGGGAAGGACTCGGGGACACCTTCGAGGAGGTGTACGCCCACCGCTTCGACACGCTGCCGCCACGCCAGGTGGCGGCCTCCGCGGCCGCGCGGGAACCGGAGTTCGCCCCGGGCGCCGCACAGCACTACCTGAACATCAACTACACGTTCCTGGGGCTGCTGATCGAGGCGGTCACGGGCGGCTCGTACGCCGAGGAGGCCACCCGGCGCGTCCTGCGCCCGGCCGGGATGCGCCACACGTACTTCCCCGGCACGGACCCCCGTATCCGGGGCCCGCACAACCACGGTTACCAGGCGGTCACGCGTGCCGACGGCACCACGGAGCTGGTCGACGTGACCGACTGGAACCAGGCGGACCGGTTCGCGGCGGGCGACATGATCTCCACCACCGCCGACCTGGAACGCCTGCTCGGCGCCCTCTTCCGGGGCCGCCTCCTGCCGCCCCGGCAACTGCGGGAGATGTTCACGGTCCCGCCGCACATCGACGGCGCCACCTACTCCGCCGGCCTCCAGCGCTTCGTCCACGAGGACCGCGTCTACTGGCTCAAGTCCGGCTCCCGCTACGGCTACAGCGCGGTCATGGCCGCGACCCGAAACCTCACCCGCACCCTCACGTACTCGGTCAACGCCACCGACGCCAAGGGCGAGGACATGAACCCGACGGCACAACGCATAGCCCTGGCGGCACTGGCGTGACACGAGAGGGGCGCGCGAGCAGTCACCGTGCCCCCGCAAGGGGCGCGGGGAACTGCGCGACCAGCCCCCACCGGCGGTCAGCCGACAACTCACCCAACGGGGTCCAAGGGGCAGAGCCCCTTGAAGGGACGTGGGGGTCCCCCCTGCTCGAACGAAGTTGAGAGCTTGGGGGAGGGTAGGGGCGGCGGGGGCGAAAAACCCACCCCACCCCCACCACCCCGTCAGCCGTCAGCCGTCAGCCGTCAGCCGTCCAACGACGTCATCACATGCTTCACCCGCGTGTAGTCCTCGAACCCGTACGCCGACAGATCCTTGCCGTAGCCGGACTTCTTGAAGCCCCCGTGCGGCATCTCCGCCACCAGCGGAATGTGCGTATTGATCCACACACACCCGAAATCCAGCTTCTTCGACATCCGCATGGCCCGCCCGTGGTCCTTCGTCCACACCGACGAGGCCAGCGCGTACTCCACCCCGTTCGCCCACTCCACCGCCTGGTCCTCGTCCCGGAAGGACTGCACGGTGATGACCGGCCCGAACACCTCGTTCTGGATGATCTCGTCGTCCTGCTTCAGCCCGGAGACGACGGTCGGCGCGTAGAAGTACCCCGTGTCGCCCACCCGGTGACCTCCCGCCTCGACCTTGGCGTGCGCGGGCAGCCGCTCGACGAACCCGGAGACCTGCTTCAGCTGGTTGGGGTTGTTCAGCGGTCCGTACAGCACGTCCTCGTCGTCCGGCCGCCCGGTCTTCGTCTCGGACGCCGTCTTGGCGAGCGCGGCGACGAACTCGTCGTGGATGGACTCGTGGACGAGGACGCGCGTGGCGGCGGTGCAGTCCTGCCCGGCGTTGAAGAACCCGGCGACCGAGATGTCCTCGACGGCCTTGGGGATGTCGGTGTCCTCGAAGACGACGACCGGCGCCTTGCCGCCGAGCTCCAGGTGAACCCGCTTGAGGTCCCGTGACGCGGACTCGGCGACCGACATGCCGGCCCGCACGGAGCCGGTGATGGACGCCATCGCCGGGGTCGGGTGCTCGACCATCAGCCGCCCGGTGTCGCGGTCGCCGCAGAGGACGTTGAAGACGCCCTTGGGCAGGATCGAGCCGATGATGTCGGCGATCAGGACCGTGGAGGCGGGGGTGGTGTCGGACGGCTTCAGCACGACCGTGTTGCCGGCCGCGAGCGCGGGGGCGAACTTCCAGACGGCCATCATCATCGGGTAGTTCCAGGGCGCGACCTGCGCGCAGACGCCGATCGGCTCGCGGCGCACGATCGAGGTGAGGCCCTCCATGTACTCGCCGGCCGAGCGGCCCTCCAGCATCCGCGCCGCGCCCGCGAAGAAGCGGATCTGGTCGACCATCGGCGGGATCTCCTCGGTGCGGGTCAGCCCGGTCGGCTTGCCCGTGTTCTCCACCTCGGCGGCGATCAGTTCCTCGGCGCGCTCCTCGAACGCGTCGGCGATCTTCAGCAGGGCCTTCTGGCGCTCGGCGGGGGTCGTGTCCCGCCAGCCGGGGAAGGCCGCGGCGGCCGCGGCCATCGCGGCGTCGACGTCCGCCTGCCCGGACAGCGGCGCCGTCGCGTACGCCTCACCGGTCACGGGGTTGACCACCTCGGTGGTCCGTCCGTCGGCGGCGTCGCGGAATTCGCCGTCGATGTGGTTGCGCAGACGACGCAGCTCGGTGCTCACTGCCGGCCCTCCTGGTGGGTGTCACGTGCGGGTGGGTGTCACGTGTCCAATTGCTGAGACACCCACCCTAGTCGCTGCGTCCGCGACTTCAACACCCCCACTCGCCCCGAAGCTGCGAAATCCGCATCTCATCCCACCCCAGACAACGAATTTCATCGATAACGCCTTGCGGAACTGTCGAGACGTCGTGCACAGTGATCCCGTGGCCAGTCGAAGCGCAGAGCACAAGGATTCCTCCCGGGAGCACCGGAACGGCAACGGCGTCCCCCACCTGGACGCCGTCTCCCTCGCCATCGTCGAGCAGCTCCAGGAGGACGGCCGGCGGCCGTACGCGGCGATCGGCAAGGCGGTCGGTCTGTCGGAGGCGGCCGTGCGCCAGCGCGTGCAGAAGCTCCTCGACCAGGGCGTGATGCAGATCGTCGCCGTGACGGACCCGCTCACGGTGGGGTTCCGCCGGCAGGCGATGGTCGGCGTCAACGTGGAGGGGGACGTGGAGTCCGCCGCCGACGCCCTGGCGGCCATGGACGAGTGCGAGTACGTCGTGATGACCGCCGGGTCCTTCGACCTGATGGTGGAGATCGTCTGCGAGGACGACGACCACCTCCTGGAGGTCATCAACACACGCATCCGGGCCGTTCCCGGCGTGCGCTCCACCGAGAGTTTCGTCTACCTCAAGCTCAAGAAGCAGACCTACATGTGGGGAACCCGATAGCCGTGAGCAGCGACAGCGCCAAGGACCTCAGCAAGTCCGCGTACGACCACCTGTGGATGCACTTCACCCGCATGTCCTCGTACGAGAACTCCCCCGTGCCGACGATCGTGCGCGGCGAGGGCACCTACATCTACGACGACAAGGGCAAGCGCTACCTGGACGGCCTCGCGGGCCTGTTCGTCGTCCAGGCGGGGCACGGCCGCACGGAACTCGCCGAGACCGCGTTCAAGCAGGCGCAGGAGCTGGCTTTCTTCCCGGTGTGGTCCTACGCCCACCCCAAGGCCGTCGAGCTGGCCGAGCGCCTCGCGCACTACGCCCCGGGCGACCTGAACAAGGTCTTCTTCACCACCGGCGGCGGCGAGGCGGTGGAGACCGCCTGGAAGCTGGCCAAGCAGTACTTCAAGCTGACCGGCAAGCCCGGCAAGTACAAGGTGATATCCCGTGCCGTGGCCTACCACGGCACCCCGCAGGGCGCCCTGTCCATCACCGGCCTGCCGGGCCTGAAGGCCCCCTTCGAGCCGCTCGTCCCGGGCGCGCACAAGGTGCCCAACACCAACATCTACCGCGCCCCGCTCTTCGGCGACGACCCCGAGGCGTTCGGCCGCTGGGCCGCCGACCAGATCGAGCAGCAGATCCTCTTCGAGGGCCCGGACACCGTCGCCGCCGTCTTCCTGGAGCCCGTGCAGAACGCCGGCGGCTGCTTCCCGCCCCCGCCCGGCTACTTCCGGCGGGTGCGCGAGATCTGCGACCGGTACGACGTGCTGCTCGTCTCGGACGAGGTCATCTGCGCCTTCGGCCGGCTCGGCACGATGTTCGCCTGCGACAAGTTCGACTACGTCCCGGACATGATCACCTGCGCCAAGGGCATGACCTCGGGCTACTCCCCCATCGGCGCCTGCATCATCTCCGACCGCCTGGCCGAGCCGTTCTACAAGGGCGACAACACCTTCCTGCACGGCTACACCTTCGGCGGCCACCCGGTCTCCGCGGCCGTCGGTCTGGCCAACCTCGACCTCTTCGAGCGCGAGGGCCTCAACCAGCACGTCCTGGACAACGAGGGCGCCTTCCGCGCCACCCTGGAGAAGCTGCACGACCTGCCGATCGTCGGCGACGTCCGCGGCAACGGCTTCTTCTACGGCATCGAACTGGTGAAGGACAAGGCCACCAAGGAGACCTTCGACGAGGAGGAGACCGAGCGGATCCTCTACGGCTTCCTCTCCAAGGCCCTGTACGACAACGGCCTGTACTGCCGCGCCGACGACCGCGGCGACCCGGTGGTCCAGCTCGCCCCGCCGCTGATCTCCGACCAGTCCACGTTCGACGAGATCGAACAGATACTGCGGGGCGTGCTGGCGGAGGCGTGGACGAAGCTGTGACCGGGGCGCGGCCCCACCGCCTCCCGGCGCCGGGCATATCGTCGTCCTGAATGATCAACATCGGCCTCGGGTCACCCGTTCGAGTGGGAAACGGTGACCCGGGGCCGTGTGCCGTCCGGCCTCCCGCCATGGGGCCGCCTAGCGTGCCAGTGACCGATCGGCCCCGTCTTCGTTCCCCCGGAAGAGGGACCCCCAGAAGGGGTCCGGACGAGGGACGCGGCAGCGGGAGACGCCCGCGCGACGCGGCCGGGACAGCGGATCTGAAGCGAGGTGTACGCGATGGTGGCCCCGCCGGACAACGACGTGCTCTGGGCGCGCGCCCTGCACTTCCAGCACAACGGCTCGCCGGCCCTGAACGGCGTCTCGCTCGGCGTGCGCGACGGCGAGATCCTGGCCGTCACCGGCCCGCGCGGCAGCGGCAAGACGACCCTGCTGAGCTGTCTGTCCGGGCTGCTGCCTGCGCAGGGCGGCGAGATCTGGTTCAACAGCAAGCCGATGCACACCATGCGCCCGCTGCGGCGCGAACGGCTGCGCCGGGAGCGGTTCGGCTGGATCGACCCGGAGCCCCACCTCGTCCCCGAACTCAACGCCTGGGAGAACGCCGCCCTCCCGCTGATGCTGCGCGGCACCGGGCGCCGGGCCGCCCGCACCACCGCCCGCGAATGGCTCGAACGGCTCGACATCGGCGACTGCGCACGCAAACGCCCGCGCGCCCTGCCGGTGGCCGCGCGGCAGCGGGTGGCCATCGCCCGCGCGCTGGCCGCCGCGCCCACCGTCCTCTTCGCCGACGAGCCGACCGCGGCGCTGCACCGCGCCGACCGCGCCCATGTGCTGCGCACGCTCACCACGGCGGCCCGCTCGCACGGCATCACGGTCGTCCTCGCCACGACCGAGCCCGAGACGGCGGCGCTCGCCGACCGTTCGGTGGCGCTGCTCGACGGCCGCTGCGTGCAGACCGTCCACCTGCCGCCGGCCGCGGAGACGGAAGGCCGGGCGGCGTGCTCGCTCTCCGTCTAGCCCGCCGGGCACACGTACTGGTCCAGGTCCGCAGACTGCTGGTCGCCGCGGCCTCGGCGGGCACCGGCTTCCTGCTGCTGTGCGCGTTCGGATACGCGCTCGGACACCCGGGTGCCCCCGCCGGGGCCGCGCTGCGGCTCGCCTGGTGCGCGGTGCCGGCCGCGGCCACGGTGCACCTCGCGGTCGCCGTCGCCCGCGCGGACCCGGGTACCCGGCCGCGCCCCGGGCTGTCGGCGATCGGGCTCGGCCCCGGCCGGCTGATGGCCTTCTCGGCCCTCACCACGGCCCTGTCCTGCGCCCTCGGCTCCGCCGCCGCGCTCCTCCTCTTCCTCCACCTCCGCGGCGACCTGCCCGGCCTCCCACCCCGCACCTCCCTCACCGACGCCCTGGCCAAGGGCCTCCCGCTGCCCCTGCCTGCCACGGCGACACTGCTGACGGTGGTCCCGCTGGTGGCCTCGGCGGCAAGCGCGCTGACATTGCGGCCACGGAGGGACACGGCACCACCGACTCCGGCCGACCTTGCCGCTGAGGCGGCACCGGTAGGCGATGGGGGTCCCCCGCGCTCGAACGAAGTTGAGAGCCTGGGAGAGGCACCCGGCAAGCGGCGGCAAGCGAGACCCCGTACGTCCGCCCCGGCCCACGGCGCCCTCCCCGTAGACCCCGACACCACCTCCGTACCCACCCCGTCCGGCCTGCCCTGGGGCCTCACCGTCATCGCCGCCGGGCTCACCACAGAGACCTACGCCGCCCGCACCCCCCGCGCCCCCTCCCTCGACCTCCCCGGCGACCTCGCGGCCACCTCCGCCGCGGTCCTCGCCGGCTGGGCCCTCACCGCCGTCGGCCTCGCCCTCGCCGGTCCCGCCCTCACCCACCTGTGCGGCCGCCTCCTCCAGTCGGCCCGCCCCGGCGCCCTCCGACTGCTCGCCGGCCGCGTCCTCCAGGAGGAGGCGACCCGCATCGGCCGCCCCCTCGGCGTGCTGTGCGCCGTCGCCTCCGGCGCGTACGCCACCGCGCGGGTGTACGCCGCCGCCCACGGCGCACCCCCCGCCTTCGGCCCCCTGAGCTCGCTCGGCGCGCTCCTGGTCGCCGGCTGCGCCCTCGCGACGCTGGCGACGGCGGCCGTCGAGGCCCGCCGCGACCGGGCCGGAACCACCGCCGCCCTGCTGCGGATCGGCGCCCCGGCCACCCTTCTGCGCGCCGCCGCGCTGCTGCGCACCACCGCCCTTCTCGTCGTCCTCGCCCCGCTGACCTGGCTGATCGCCGAACTGGCCGCCCTGCCGCTCACGCGCTGAGCGGCAGCTCGCCGAAGACCGCCAAAAAGTTCTCCGTCCACCGATGAGTTCACGCACCCCTCCCGGTCTGCCCCTCCGTACGGAACACGTACGGCACAGCGCACCACCGACCAGGACCGGGAGAGCCGCCATGTACCAGCAGATGATCTTCGTGAACCTGCCCGTCGAGAACGTCGACACCTCGAGGAAGTTCTTCACCGAACTCGGCTACACGATCAACCCGCAGTTCTCCACGGAGGACTGCGCCTGCGTCGTGATCAGCGACACGATCGTCGCGATGATGCTCGGCAAGAAGCGCTACGCCGATTTCACGGACAAGGAGATCGCGGACGCGACGCGCACCAGCGAGGTGCTGCTGTGTCTGAGCGCGGAGAGCCGGGAGAAGGTCGACGAGCTGGTCGAACGGGCGATCGCGGCCGGTGGCACGGACCGGGACGACACCCAGGACCACGGCTTCATGTACGGCCGTTCCTTCGACGACCCGGACGGCCACTCCTGGGAGGTCATGTGGATGGACCCCGCCGCCGTGCAGGGCTGATCCCGCCCCCTGGGAACGGGGACCCCTAGCATGGGCGGGTGCATCCGATACCCGATCAGCCGTTCGACGGCTCCCACGACCGCGAGATCGAGACGCTCACCGAGTTCGACGAGGTGGTCGCCGCCGGCCGCCCCCTCGCCCGGCACCGTGTGCAGTCCGTGGACCTGACGGCCCGTACGGAGGTGCTGCTCGCCCAGGACTGCGCGGGCGCCGTCTTCCTCGGCTGTCCGATGACCCCCGACGCGGCCGCGCACGTACGGGCCTCGGGCGCGCTGGTCTTCCCGCCCGTCCCCGGCCTGCCGTTCGACCCCTACCGGGGGCTGGTGTACTCCCCCGACGAGCTGTACGACGGCCTGGCCACCGGTGGTTACGAGGCGACGCCGGACGCCCGCGCGTACGCCTGGTTCCAGCGGACGAAGGCCGACGGGGACGTGTTCGCGTCGATGCTGCGCGCCGTCCACGACGACGCGGTCTCCGACGCGCTCGACGAACTCCTCGTGGGTGCCCGGGTGGTGGGCGTCATGGGCGGCCACGCGATGGCGCGCGGCACCCAGGCGTACGCGGGCGCGGCGCAACTGGGCCGGGAGCTGGCGCGCGCCGGGCTGACGGTCGCTACCGGGGGCGGCCCGGGCGCGATGGAGGCCGCGAACCTGGGGGCGTACGCGGCGCCCTTCGGGGACGCGATGCTCGACGAGGCGCTCGAACTCCTGGGCAAGGCACCGTCGTTCACGCCGTCCGTCGGGGACTGGGCGGGCGCCGCCTTCGAGGTGCGCGAACGGCACCCCGGCGGCGGGGCGTCGGTGGGCATCCCGACCTGGTTCTACGGTCATGAGCCGCCCAACGCGTTCGCCTCGCACGTGGCCAAGTACTTCGCCAACGCGACCCGGGAGGACGGTCTGCTGGCCCGTTCGAACGCGGGTGTGGTCTTCCTGCCGGGCGCGGCCGGCACCGTACAGGAGATCTTCGACAACGCGACGCCCAACTACTACGAGTCGCGGGGCGAGCCGACGCCGATGGTGTTGGTGGACCGGGCGCACTGGACCGAACGCCTGCCGGCGTGGCCGTTGTTGCGGGCGCTGGCGCGGGAGCGGTCGATGGAGGCGCGGATCGCGCTCGTCGACTCGGTGGAGGAAGCCCCGGCGGCACTCAAACGTCTGAGCGGTTAATAAGCGGGCAAAGTCAGGGGTGCGGCCCGGCATATGCGTTGACAGGTCTTACGTGACGCTTATAGACCTGTGAGCCACTCGGGGATTCTGTGGCAACCGGTACCGCGGCGGCCTCAAGTCCCCGTCCACCCCCCGCAGTTGCACATCCCGTGAAGGGCACAGTGGCCACCTTGTCCAAGTCGTCCACCTCATCCGCCTCGTTCATATCCCGCCGCACCACCGCGCGCGCCGCCCGCGTCCTCGGGGTCGCGTCCGCCTCGGCGGCCCTCGCGCTCGGCGTCGCCGGCACCGCGGCCGCCTGCAACATCAGCGAGTTCTCCGCCGTCGCCAAGTGCGACGGCGACAAGGGCGTCATCGCCGTCACCGACGTCGACGCGTCCGGCACCCCGGTGACCATCACCGTGTTCCGGGAGAACAACAACGCCGACGAACAGAAGATCGGCGAGGAGACCGGCGTCAAGGGTTCCCGCGAGGGTGTCACCGTCACCTTCGACGAGGCCTGGAAGGCGAACGCCACCTACCGCGTCCACGTCAAGGCCGACAACGGCGCCGTCGACGAGGACATCAAGGGCGGCCTGACGACCCCCGGCACCGCCTGCGCCTCCGACGACACCACCCCGTCGAAGCCCGCTTCGCCGAAGCCGTCGCAGACGGCGGACAAGCCGTCGGACGAGACCACGCCCGAGGCCACCCCGTCGGAGACCACGTCCGAGGGCGCCACCGCGCCGGCCGCTTCGGGCGGCGACAACGGTCCGTCGCCTGCGGCCGTGGGTGAGTCCAACCTGGCCGAGACCGGTGCCAGTTCGAACACCCCGATGATCGCCGGCATCGCCGCCGGTCTGGTCGTCATCGGTGGCGGCGCGGTGTTCTTCGGGATGCGCCGCCGCGGCGCCTCGAAGACCGGCTGACGTCCCCGCCGTATCTGCTGGGCGTCGGCGGCCCGTCCCCTCGCGGGGGCGGGCCGCCGTCATGTTCCGGGGGGCCGCGGGGCGTTCAGCCGAGCAGGACGGTCTCGGCGGCGTCGAACGTGACGCCGACCTCGCTGCCGACCTCGGGGGCGTCCCGCAGTGCGCAGGCCGCCTCCAGGCGGGGCGCGCGCCCGGGGCGGAGGTGGACGGAGACGTGGGTGCCGCGGAAGGTGCGGGCGGTGACGGTGCACGGGAGGCCCTCGGCGCCGGTCACCAGCCGTACCCCGGCGGGCCGCACGAGCAGGGTGCCGGGGCCCTGCGGGGAACCCTCCGGGACCGGCAGTGTGCCCCAGGGGGTGTCGGCTGCCTGGCCGGTGACGGTGGCCGGGACGACGTTGTCGAAGCCGAGGAAGCGGGCGACGAACGCGTCGGCGGGGCGCTGCCAGATCTCCAGCGGGGTGCCGGTCTGGGCGATGCGCCCGTCGCGCATGACGACGACCCGGTCGGCGAGTGCGAACGCCTCGCCCTGGTCGTGGGTGACGGCGAGCACGGTGGTGCCCAGCCGGGCGAAGAGTTCGCGGAGTTCGACGACGAGGCGTGTCCGCAGCGAGCGGTCGAGCTGGCCGAGGGGCTCGTCGAGCATGAGGAGGCGGGGGCGGGCGGCGAGCGCGCGGGCGAGGGCGACGCGCTGCTGCTCGCCGCCGGAGAGCGCGGCGACGGCCCTGCGCTCGGCGCCGGGCAGCCCGACCAGCTCCAGCAGCTCCCGCACCCGCTCGGCCCGTTCGCCCTTCGGCACGCCGCGCATGCGCGGGCCGAAGGCGACGTTGCCGCCGACGTCGCGCTGCGGGAACAGCTGGTGGTCCTGGAACATCAGGCCGACCTCGCGCCGGTGGGCGGGCACGGCGGCCTGGTCCCGGCCATCGAGGAGGACCCGTCCGGCGTCCAGCGGCTGGAGTCCGGCGACGGCCCGCAGCAGGGTGGACTTGCCGCTGCCGCTGGGGCCGAGCACGCACACGGTCTCGTGCTCGGCGACGTCCAGGTCGACGGCGTCGAGCGCGGTCCGCCCGCCGAAGCGGACACGCGCGCCCTGGAGACTGAGCAGCATCTAGAACTCCCCGCTCCGGTCGGTGCGCAGCCGCTCCAGGAGGAGCAGGGCGAGCGCGCACACCACCATCAGGATCGTGGACAGGGCCATCGCCTGCCCGTAGTTGAGCTCGCCGGCCCGCCCGAGGAGCCGGGCGACGGCGACGGGCAGGGTGGGGTTGTCGGGGCGGGCGATGAACACGGTCGCCCCGAACTCCCCCAGCGACACGGCGAACGCGAACCCGGCGGCGACGAGCAGCGCCCTGCGCACCAGCGGCAGGTCGACCTCGCGCCACACCCGCCAGGGGGAGGCGCCGAGGACGGCCGCCGCCTGCCGCAGCCGGTCGTCGACCGCGCGCAGCACGGGCAGCATGGTGCGCACCACGAAGGGCACGCCGACCAGGGCCTGCGCGAGCGGCACGAGCATCCAGGAGGAGCGCAGGTCCAGCGGGGGCTCGTCGAGGGCGATGAGGAAGCCGAAGCCGACGGTGACGGCGGACACGCCGAGCGGCAGCATCAGCAGCGCGTCGAAGCCGCGGACGAGCCGTCCGGCGTCGCGGCGGGCCAGCGCGGCGGCGGCGAGGCCGCCGATGACGAGGGCGACGACGGTGGCGGCGAGGGCGTAGCGCAGGGAGGTGCCGACGGCGTCGATCGGCGGGACGAGGAAGGTGCCGCCGTCCTCGCGGGTGAGCGCCTTGTAGTAGGCGAAGCCGGGTGCGTCCAGGGAGCGTTGGACGAGGACGGCGAGCGGCAGCACCAGCAGCAGGGCGACGGTGGCGAGGACGCCGCCGAGCAGCGCCCACTGTCCGGCGCCGCGCGGGCGGCGGGCGGTGAGGGAGGCGTCGACGAGCCGCAGCGCGCTCTCCCGGCGGCGCACGGTCCAGGCGTGCACGGCGAGGATCGCGCCGACGGCGGCGAACTGGACGAGGGTGAGGACGGCCGCCGTGGTGAGGTCGAAGATCTCGGAGGTCTGCCGGTAGATCTCCACTTCGAGGGTGGCGAAGGTGGGGCCGCCGAGAATCTGCACGATGCCGAAGGAGGTGAAGGTGAACAGGAACACCATGAGCGCGGCGGCGGCCACGGCCGGGCCGAGCGCGGGCAGGGTGACCGTGCGCCAGGCGGTGAACCGGGAGGCGCCGAGCAGCCGTGCGGCTTCCTCCTGGCGGGGGTCGAGTTGTGACCAGAGGCCGCCGACGGTGCGGACGACGACGGCGTAGTTGAAGAAGACGTGGGCGAGCAGGATCGCCCACACGGTGGTGTCCAGGCGCACGCCCCACAGTTCGTCGAGGAGTCCGCCGCGGCCGACGAGGGCGAGGAAGGCGGTGCCGACGACGACGGTCGGCAGTACGAACGGCACGGTCACCACCGCGCGCAGGACGTGCCGGCCGGGGAAGTCGAAGCGCGCGAAGACGTACGCGCCGGGGAGCGCGATCGCCAGCGTGAGCGCGGTGGAGGCGAGCGCCTGCCAGGTGGTGAACCACAGCACGTGCCGGATGCCGGACTGGCCGAGGACGTCCGCGATCCGCCCGAACTGCCAGCCGCCGTCCGTCTTCAGGCCGCGGGCGACGATGGCGGCGACGGGGTAGGCGAAGAACACCGCGAAGAACGCGACGGGCAGGGCCATCAGGCCGAGCCGCGCCGCGTTCCGCCGGCGTCCCGCGCGGGCGGCTCCGCCGGTCGCTCCGGCCGGTTCCGCCGTGTCCACCGCGTCCGTCACATCCGTCCCGTCCGTCCCGTCCGTCCCGTCCGTCCCGTCCGTCACTTCAGTACGAGTGAGGTCCACGTCTTGACCCACTGGTCACGGTGGTCGGCGATTCGGTCGGGGGCCATGGTCTCGGGGTTCTTGGCGGCGGGCCCGTACTTCGTGAACGCCTCGGGCACCTTCGTACCGTCGACGACCGGGTAGACGAACATGTTGAGCGGCATGTCCTGCTGGAACTCCGTGGAGAGCAGGAAGTCGAGGAGCGCCTTGCCGCCCTTGGTGTGGTGGGCGTTGCTCAGCAGCCCGGCGAACTCGATCTGCCGGAAGCAGGTGCCGTCGGCGACGCCGGTGGGCGCGTTCTTGGGCTGCGGGTCGGCGTAGACGACCTCGGCGGGCGGGGAGGAGGCGTAGGACACGACGAGCGGGCGGTCGCCCTTGGCCTTCTTGCCGCCGGCGGAGCCGGAGAACTCCTCGTTGTAGGCCTGCTCCCAGCCGTCGACGACCTTGACGCCGTTGGCCTTGAGCTTCTTCCAGTAGTCCTGCCAGCCGTCGCCGTACTGGGCGGCGGTGCCGAGGAGGAAGCCGAGGCCGGGCGAGGAGGTGGACGCGTTCTCGGTGACGAGGAGGTCCTTGTACCGGGGCTCGGTGAGGTCGGCGAAGGAGGCGGGCGGGGTCAGCTTGTGCTCGCTGAAGTACGCCTTGTCGTAGTTGACGCAGATGTCGCCGTAGTCGACGGGCGTGACCCGGTGCTTGTCGTCGAGCCGGTAGGCGGCGCCCACCTTGTCGAGCCCCTTGGCCTCGTACGGCTGGAACAGGCCGTTGTCGAGGGCGCGGGAGAGCAGGGTGTTGTCGACGCCGAAGAAGACGTCGCCCTGCGGGTTGTCCTTGGTGAGGATGGCCTTGTTGACGGCCTGTCCGGCGTCGCCGTCCTTGAGGACCTTGACCGTGTAGCCGGACTTCTTCTCGAAGTCCTTGAGCACGTCCTTGGAGACGGCCCACGAGTCGTGGCTGACCAGGGTGACGGTTCTGGAGTCGCCGGACCCGGTGTCGCCGTCCGGTCCGGACGACGAGCCGCACGCGGACAGCGTGAGGAGGCCGAAGCCCACGGCGACGGCCACCAAGCTCTTGGTGTGCACTGGATTTCCTCCTGGGGTGACCAGGAGAAGACGCGGCCCCGTCCGGGCCTCCTCCGCCCGCGGGGCGGCGGTGGCCCGGACAGGGCGCAACAGCTCGAGTGACGACCGATCTCCCTACCCAGAATGACCTGGGCGAGGTTCAGAGGGTCTGCGGCCCGGTTGCCGCACTCTCAGCGCTGTGGCGCTCCCCTGTCGGAATATGAAGATGTGTATGGCTGAAAAGACTACCGTCTGTCCGTAAGCCTACCGTTCGGTCCCGGTGAGCCGGTGGGGCGGCCTACCGTTCGGTCGCCGCGAGCTGGCCGCAGGCGCCGTCGATCTCCTGACCCCGGGTGTCCCGGACGGTGACCGGCACACCGTGCGCGGCGATCGCCTCGGCGAACGCCTTCTCGTCCTCGGGCCGCGAGGCGGTCCACTTCGAGCCGGGCGTCGGGTTGAGCGGAATCAGGTTGACGTGCACCGGGCGGCCCTTGAGCAGCCGGCCCAGCCGGTCACCGCGCCACGCCTGGTCGTTGATGTCGCGGATGAGGGCGTACTCGATGGACAGCCGCCGCCCCGACCTGGCCGCGTACTCGAACCCGGCGTCGAGGACCTCGCGCACCTTCCACCGCGTGTTGACGGGGACGAGGGTGTCGCGCAGTTCGTCGTCGGGGGCGTGCAGGGAGATCGCGAGCCGGCACTTGAAGCCCTCGTCGGTGAACCGGTGGATCGCCGGGACGAGGCCGACCGTGGAGACGGTGATGCCGCGCTGGGACAGCCCGAGGCCGTCCGGCTCGGGGTCGGTGAGCCGGCGGATCGCGGCGACGACCCGGTTGTAGTTGGCGAGCGGCTCGCCCATGCCCATGAAGACGATGTTCGACAGCCGGGCGGGGCCGCCGGGGATCTCGCCGTCGCGCAGGGCGCGCATGCCGTCGACGATCTGGTGCACGATCTCGGCGGTCGACAGGTTGCGGTCCAGGCCCGCCTGGCCGGTGGCGCAGAACGGGCAGTTCATGCCGCAGCCGGCCTGGGAACTGATGCACATGGTCACCCGGTCCGGGTAGCGCATCAGCACGGACTCGACGAGCGTGCCGTCGAACAGCCGCCACAGCGTCTTGCGGGTGGTGTCCTGGTCGGTCGACAGATGCCGGACGACCGTCATCAGCTCCGGCAGCAGCGCCTCCCGCAGCCGGCCGCGCGAGGCGGCGGGGATGTCCGTCCACGCCTGCGGGTCGTGCGCGTACCGGGCGAAGTAGTGCTGCGAGAGCTGCTTGGCGCGGAACGGCTTCTCGCCGATCGCGGCGACGGCCTCCTTGCGCTCGGCGGGCGAGAGGTCGGCGAGGTGCCGCGGCGGCCGCTTCGCTCCGCGGGGTGCGGCGAAGGTGAGTTCGCCGGGGGCTGGACGTGCCACGGTCGGGTGACTCCTCATGACGACAGGACCCTGGCCCCCCGCCGGTGCGGGGACAACGGCAGAACCATGCCGACGCCAGGAGAGCTCACGGAACAGCCCCCGCGGGGAGCGGGGACAACGGGAAGGGCCCGCGGCATACGCCACGGGCCCTTCCAGGATACCTGCTCGCTGTCAACCCGAGCCGACGAAGCCGACCAGCAGCAACCACACCACCGGCGCCGTCGGCAGCAAGGAGTCAAGCCGGTCCATGATGCCGCCGTGCCCCGGAAGCAGCGTGCCCATGTCCTTGATGCCCAGGTCGCGCTTGATCATGGACTCGCCGAGGTCGCCGAGCGTGGCCGTGGCCGCGACGGCGAGGCCGAGCAGCAGGCCCTGCCACCACTTCCCGTCGTCGACGAGGTACCGCATGCACAGCGCGCCCGCCACCATCGCGAAGGCGACCGCGCCGATCAGCCCCTCGCGGGTCTTGCCGGGGCTGATCCGCGGGGCGAGTTTGTGCCGGCCGAAGCGCCAGCCGACGGCGTAGGCGCCGGTGTCGCTGACCACCGTCAGTATCAGGAACGTCAGCACCCGCCAGGGGCCGTCGTCGGCGGCCAGCATCAGGGCGACGAACGTGGCGAGGAACGGCACGTAGAACGCGGCGAACACGCCCGCGGTGACGTCCTTGAGGTAGTTCTCCGGCGGCTGCGTCATCCGCCACACCAGGACCGCGAGGGCGGTGAGCGCCATCGCCACCCAGGCGCCCTGCGCGCCCCGCAGATACCCGGCGACGACCATCGCGGCCCCGCCGAGCGCCAGCGGCACCAGGGGCGCGCGGATGCCCTTGCGCTCTTGCAGCCTGCTGGTCAGCTCCCACAGCCCCACCACGACGGCGACCGCTATGACGCCGACGAACACGGCCTTGACGAAGAACAGCGACGCGACGATCACCACGCCGAGCCCGACGCCGACCCCTATGGCCGCGCCCAGGTCACGGCCCGCGCTCTTCTTCGGCGGCGGGCCCGACTGGGGCGCGGACGCCGGCTGGGCGGCGGCTGGCTCGGGCATGGGCTCCGGCTTCTGCGGCTGGGCCCCCGGGTACGGCTGGGCACCGGGGGGCGACGGGGTCCCGTAGGGCGGCTGCGGCGGGGCCGGGTGGTGGAACGGGGGGCCGCCCGGTGCGGCGGCCCCCCGGCCGTCCTGGTCCCCGCCGGGTGCGGGCACGTCGGGCACGATGGGCATGGGCCGAGTCTGCGACGGACCGTGGGCGTCCCGCGCGTCGTAGGCGGGACCCGCCGGTGCGGCCCCCCGGAAGGGGCCCCGCTCGGACCGCCCCCCGTACCCGGCCTGCGGCGGCGCCCCCCAGGATGAGTCGTTCATCAGACCTCGAGCAGCTCGGCTTCCTTGTGCTTGAGCAGCTCGTCCACCTGGGCGACGTACTTGGCGGTGGTGTCGTCGAGCTCCTTCTCCGCGCGGCGGCCCTCGTCCTCGCCGATCTCGCCGTCCTTGATCAGCTTGTCGATGGTGTCCTTGGCCTTGCGGCGCACCGAACGGATGGAGATCTTGGCGTCCTCGCCCTTGGTCTTGGCGACCTTGATGTAGTCCCGGCGGCGCTCCTCGGTCAGCTCCGGGAACACCACGCGGATGATGTTGCCGTCGTTGCTCGGGTTGACGCCGAGGTCGGAGTCGCGGATCGCCTGCTCGATGTTGCGCAGCGCGGTCTTGTCGAACGGGGTCACCACGGCCATGCGCGGCTCCGGCACCGAGAACGAGGCCAGCTGGTTGATCGGCGTCGGCGCACCGTAGTAGTCGGCCACGATCTTGTTGAACATCGCCGGGTGCGCACGGCCGGTGCGGATCGCGGCGAAGTCCTCCTTGGCGACCACGACGGCCTTCTCCATCTTCTCCTCGGCCTCGAGGAGGGTCTCTTCGATCACCACTTGCTCCTGCGTGTCTTGAGTGGGCCCGGCATCTGATCCTGGTCGGGACGGCGGCCGGCTGCGTCGCGTCTTCTTGCTGTTCCTGCACGCTTCCGGACCGGCAGGACATTGTCCATCCCCCGGTCCGGGGCGCCTCCGTCAGCTCCGGCTGTCCTGTTCACCCACGAGGGTGCCGATCTTCTCACCCTTGACGGCACGCGCGATATTGCCCTCCGTCAGCAGCTCGAAGACCAGGATGGGCAGCTTGTTGTCCCGGCACAGCGTGATCGCGGTGGCGTCGGCGACCCGCAGGTCCCGGGTGATGACCTCGCCGTAGCTGAGCGCGTCGAACTTGACCGCGCCGGGGTTGGTCTTCGGGTCGGAGTCGTAGACCCCGTCCACGCCGTTCTTGCCCATGAGCAGCGCCTCGGCGTCGATCTCCAGGGCGCGCTGGGCGGCGGTGGTGTCGGTGGAGAAGTACGGCATGCCCATCCCGGCGCCGAAGATCACCACACGGCCCTTCTCCAGGTGCCGCACCGCCCGCAGCGGAATGTACGGCTCGGCGACCTGCCCCATGGTGATCGCGGTCTGCACCCGGCACTGGATGCCCTCCTTCTCCAGGAAGTCCTGGAGGGCGAGGCAGTTCATGACCGTGCCGAGCATGCCCATGTAGTCCGAGCGTGCCCGGTCCATCCCGCGCTGCTGGAGCTCCGCCCCGCGGAAGAAGTTGCCGCCCCCGATGACGACGGCGATCTGCGCGCCGTCCCGCACCACGGCCGCGATCTCCCGCGCGATGGCGTGCACCACGTCCGGATCGACGCCGAGCCCGCCACCGCCGGCGAACGCCTCCCCGGACAGCTTCAGCAGATACCGGCCGCGCACTTTGCCGCCGTCGTCGCTCTTCTCGGCCTTGGTGGTCATGGAGATCTCGCCTCTTTTACGTGTCACACATACGAAGAAGGCCATTGCCGGCGGGGGCGTGGTTCGCTTCCCATGCGCGGCAATGGCCTCCTCGTCAGTCAGCTGTGCTGTCGTCCGCCACGCGCGCGTGCGAGGCGGCACCGGCCGGACGTCCCGAACATCTCAGGACGCCGGCGGCACCGGTGCCACGCACGACGCGACGGCACGGACGGCCGCTCTCGACCCTATAGGGCTCGCGCCCCCGTCGCGGTACGGACTCAGATGCCGACCTTGATGCGCGTGAAGCGCTTCAGGGTGACACCGGCCTCGTCCAGGACCTTCTGGACCGACTTCTTGTTGTCCAGCGCGTACGGCTGGCCGAGCAGCGTGGCGTCCTTGAAGAAGCCGTTGACGCGCCCCTCGACGATCTTCGGCAGGGCGGCCTCGGGCTTGCCCTCGGCGCGGGTGGTCTCCTCGGCGATGCGGCGCTCGGCCTCGACGACCTCGGCCGGGACGTCCTCGCGGGAGAGGTACTTCGGCGCGAACGCGGCGATGTGCTGGGCGATGCCCTTCGCGATCTCGGCGTTCTCCTTGTCGAGCTCGACCAGGACACCGATCTGCGGCGGCAGGTCGGGCATCGTGCGGTGCATGTACGCCGTCACGAAGCCGTCCGCGAACTGCGCGAAGCGGTCCAGGACGATCTTCTCGCCCAGGTTGGCGTTGGCCTCGTCCACGTACGCCTGGACGGTCTTGCCGGCCTCGATCTCGGAGGCGAGCAGCGCCTGGAGGTCCGCCGGGGAGGTCTTCGCGACGTGCTCGGCGATCGCCTTGGCGACCGCCTGGAACTTCTCGCCCTTGGCGACGAAGTCCGTCTCGCACTTCAGCTCGACCAGGACGCCGGAGGTGTTGTCGTCGGCGAGGACGGAGACCACGGCGCCGTTCTCGGCGGAGCGGCCCTCGCGCTTGGCGACGCCCTTCTGGCCCTTGATGCGCAGGGCCTCGACGGCCTTGTCGACGTTGCCCTCGGCCTCGTCGAGCGCCTTCTTGCAGTCCATCATGCCGGCGCCGGTGAGCTCACGGAGCTTCTTGACGTCGGCGGCGGTGTAGTTCGCCATCAGTCTGTGAATCCTTCTCGCGAAGTCTGGAAGATCGACGGTCGGCGGGGTCCGCGGTCCACACCTCGGGGCGTGCCGCGTGGGGCGCCGCCGGCCTACGGGTGAACGGCGGGAGCGGAGATCGTGTCACCGCTCCCGCCGTCAACGCGCTGGACGACCGGACGCGTTCCGGGTGCCTGCCCGGACGAACCCGCCCGGGCGGGCCTGTACCGGACGCGTCCCGGTCGTCGCGTCAGGCCTGCTCGGCCTCGGCGGCCGGGGTCTCGGCCGGCTTCTCCGCCTCGGCGGCCGGAGCAGCCTCGGCCGGAGCCTCGGCAGCCGGGGCCTCGGCGGGCTTCTCGTCCTCGGCGGCCGGAGCGGCGGTCTCGGACTCCGCCTTCTTCTCGCCACCCTCGAGCAGGTCGCGCTCCCACTCGGCGAGCGGCTCACCCGCGGCCTTCTCGCCCTTGTTCTCGGCGGCACCGGACCGGGAGATGAGACCCTCGGCGACGGCGTCCGCGATCACGCGGGTGAGCAGGGTGACGGAGCGGATCGCGTCGTCGTTGCCCGGGATCTTGTAGTCGACCTCGTCGGGGTCGCAGTTGGTGTCCAGGATGGCGACGACCGGGATGTTGAGCTTCCGGGCCTCACCGACCGCGATGTGCTCCTTCTTGGTGTCCACGATCCAGACGGCGCTGGGCACCTTCTGCATCTCGCGGATACCGCCGAGGGTCTTCTCCAGCTTGGCCTTCTCGCGGGAGAGGACCAGGAGCTCCTTCTTGGTGAGGCCGGAGGCGGCCACGTCCTCGAAGTCGATCTGCTCCAGCTCCTTGAGGCGCTGAAGCCGCTTGTAGACGGTCGAGAAGTTGGTGAGCATGCCGCCCAGCCAGCGCTGGTTCACGTAGGGCATGCCGACGCGGGTGGCCTGCTCCGCGATGGCCTCCTGCGCCTGCTTCTTCGTACCGACGAACATGACCGTGCCGCCGTGGGCGACGGTCTCCTTGACGAACTCGTAGGCGCGGTCGATGTACGACAGCGACTGGAGCAGGTCGATGATGTAGATGCCGTTGCGCTCCGTGAAGATGAACCGCTTCATCTTCGGGTTCCAACGACGGGTCTGGTGACCGAAGTGGACGCCGCTCTCCAGCAGCTCCCGCATCGTGACGACGGCCATGGCCGCACTCCTCGAATTTCTCGGTTGTGCCGCGGATGCCGGACAGCACCCGCGCCTGACGCCCGCGGTGCGCCCTGCCCGAAGGACCGAGGGGCGCTGACACGGACCGTTGCCGGATCACGTGCCGGGGCGTGCGAAGTCGACCCGGTGGCCCGGGTCGCCACCTGAAGTGTACGGGACCCGCGGAGCACCGGGTGACGCCGATGTCCACAACCGGCGAGTTGTCCACAGGCTCCAGCGGGCTTTCGCCGATCACGGCAGAGTCTCCCCATGCGAACGAGGCAACGGAGAGCGAAGAACCCCGGGGTGACAGGGGCGGGGACGGGGACGAGGACGGGGACGGCGCCTGGGGCGGGGCCGGGGATAGGGACGGCGCTTGGGGTGAGGCCGAGGACAGGGACGGGGGCTGGGGTGCGGCCAGGGGCAAGGGCTGGAGCTGGGGCTGTTACGGGGACCGGGGTGGGGCGGCCGGGGATACGGCGGTCGGCGCTGTGGGCGGGGCTCCTGCTCGCGACGCTGGCGACGGCGGTGCCGGCGGGGGCGTGGGC
>NZ_KL647086.1:3171-43462 GCF_000725625.1 Streptomyces sp. NRRL F-6676 | reverse complement strand
GTCTGGGGGGTGGGGGGTGCTGCGGACATGGCGGTCACCTCGCCGCGGAGTGGGTGTGGGGTTGTTTTGTCGGCTGTCCGTGGTGTGGGGTTACTCGATCGTATGTACCCGGTTTGTCGGGGGGTCACCAGTGGGGGTGGGCCGGTGGGGCGGGGCCGGGGTCTTTCGCCCCCGCCGCCCCTGCCCTTCCCGTCCCTTCGAGGGGCGCTGCCCCTTGGGCCCCGGGGTGCGTGGTGGCGGGCGCTTCTCCGACAGCGCGTCGAAGCGCTTCGACGCGTATGGACAGCGGTGATCCAGGCGGTTAAGGTCGGGCCAGGTCAACTGCCGAGTTTGTCGTTCTCGCGCTGTCGAAGCGCTTCGCCTCCTGGAGGAC
The DNA here is from genome assembly GCF_000725625.1 of Streptomyces sp. NRRL F-6676. Lineage (GTDB taxonomy): Bacteria > Actinomycetota > Actinomycetes > Streptomycetales > Streptomycetaceae > Streptomyces. The sequence goes on along the minus strand of NZ_KL647086.1, from coordinate 43,089 downwards.
CGGATGGTCACCCTCGCCGAGGTCGCCCAGCATGCCGGAGTGTCGGCGAGCACGGTGAGCTATGTGCCCAGCGGCAAGCGGTCGATCTCCTCGGGAACCCGGCAACGGGTCGAGGAGTCCATCCGGGAGCTGGGCTACCACCCCAACGCCGGTGCGCGGGCCCTGGCGAGCAGCCGGTCGAACATCATCGCGCTGATGGTCCCGCTGCGCACCGACATGTACGTGCCGGTGATGATGGAGATCGCCATCGCCGTCGCCACCACCGCCCGCGCCCACGGCTACGACGTCCTGCTGCTCACCGGTGAGGAGGGCCCCGACGCCGTCAGGCGCGTCACCGGCAGCGGGCTCGCCGACGCCATGATCCTGATGGACGTCGAACTCGACGACGAACGGCTGCCGTTGCTGCGCGAGTCCGGCCAGCCGTCCGTGCTCATCGGACTGCCCGCCGACGCCACCGGACTCACCTGCGTCGACCTCGACTTCACCGCCACCGGCGCCCTGTGCGTGGAGCACCTCGCGATGCTCGGGCACCGTGACATCGCTGTCATCGGCGAGGCGGCGGCCGTCTACGAGAGGCACACCGGGTTCGCCGAGCGCACGCTCGACGGGCTGCGCACCCGCGCGGGCGAGCTGGGGCTGCGGATGCTGCACCGGCCCTGCGAGGGCGGGTACGACGCGATGGCCCTGACCTTGTCCCGGATCTTCGACGAGCGGCCGGGCACCTCGGGGTTCGTGGTGCAGAACGAGTCGGCGGTGGAGCCGCTGCTGGCCCTGCTGCGTCAGCAGGGCCGGGCCGTGCCGGAGGACGTCTCGGTGATCGCCGTCTGCCCGGACCAGGTCGCCGTGCAGGCGTCGGTGCGGCTGACGGCCGTCGCCATCCCGGCACAGGAGATGGGGCGCCGCGCGGTGGACCGGCTCGTCGCCAAGCTGGAGGGCCGGGGCGAGGACGAGGTGGTCCTGCTGGCACCGGAGTTGACCGTGCGGGCGAGCACCGGTCCGGCGCCCTCCGCCTCCTGACACCGGGCGGGTCCCCCGGCACGCGACCGGGGGCGGGGCCGGCCGGTCGTGCGGACCGGCCCCGTACCCGGGGGCCCCACCCTGCTCGGCCGCCGCTGACCGTCAGGCTGTCGGTGGCCGAAGTCCGGTCCGCCCCGCGGCCCGCGGGTGCCCCGGCCGGCGATCCCTGCGGGTCTGCCGCCCGGGGTTCCGCTCAGAGCGCGAGACCGGTGAGGACGAGCACCCGCTCGTAGGTGTAGTCCTCCATCGCGAACTTCACGCCCTCGCGGCCGACGCCGGACTGCTTGACGCCGCCGTACGGCATCTGGTCGGCGCGGTAGGACGGCACGTCGCCGATGACGACGCCGCCGACCTCGAGCGCGCGGTGGGCACGGAACGCGGCCTGGAGGTCGTGGGTGAACACGCCTGCCTGGAGGCCGTACTTGGAGTCGTTGACGGCGGCGAACGCCTCGGCCTCGCCGTCCGCCTTCTGCACGGTGAGGACCGGTCCGAAGACCTCCTCGCGGGCGAGCGTGGCGGTGGCGGGTACGCCGGTGAGGACGGCCGGCGCGTACGAGGCGCCCTCGCGCTTGCCGCCGGTGTGCAGGGTGGCGCCGCCCTCGACGGCCTCCTGGACCCATGCCTCGACGCGCTTGGCCGCGTCCTCGCTGACCAGCGGGCCGACGTCGGTGGCGTCGTCGGTGGGGTCGCCGGTGACCTGGGCCTCGACGGCGGCGACGAGGCGCGGCAGCAGCCGGTCGTAGACGGCGGCGTCGGCGATCACGCGCTGCACGGAGATGCAGGACTGGCCGCCCTGGTAGTTGGAGAAGGTGGCGATGCGGTGCGCGGCCCGGTCGAGGTCGGCGTCGCTCGCCCAGTCGGCGAGGACGACGGCCGCGCCGTTGCCGCCGAGTTCCAGGGTGCAGTGCTTGCGCGGCACCGAGTCCATGATCGCGTAGCCGACCTTGTCGGAGCCGGTGAAGGAGATGACCGGCAGCCGCTCGTCCTGGACGAGGGCGGGCATGCGGTCGTTGGGCACCGGCAGGATGCTCCAGGAGCCGGCGGGCAGCTCGGTCTCGGCGAGGAGTTCGCCGAGGATCAGCCCGGAGAGGGGGGTGGCCGGGGCCGGCTTGAGGATGATCGGCGCGCCGGCGGCGATGGCCGGGGCGATCTTGTGGGCGCAGAGGTTGAGCGGGAAGTTGAACGGGGCGATGCCGAGGACGACGCCCTTGGGGAAGCGGCGGGTCAGGGCGAGCCGGCCCTGGCCACCGGCGTCGGTGTCGAGGCGCTGGGCCTCGCCGCCGTTGAAGCGGCGGGCCTCCTCGGCGGCGAACCGGAACACGGAGACGGCACGGCCGACCTCGCCGCGGGCCCACTTGACCGGCTTGCCGTTCTCGGCCGAGATGAGCCGGGCGATCTCCTCGGCGCGGTCGGCGAGGCGGCGGGCGACGTGGTCGAGGGCGGCGGCGCGGGTGTGGGCGGGGGTGGCGGCGAACTCGTCCCGGACGGCGTGGGCGGCGGCGACGGCCTCCTCGACGTGAGCGTCGGTCGGCAGGCTGACCCTGCCGACGAGGGTGTTGTCCCAGGGGGAGGTGACGTCGAGGGTGTGCTCGCCGGTGGCCTGGCGGCCGGCGAGCCAGAAGGCGTGGGTGGAGGTCATGGGGCGGGGTGCCTGCCTTCCGGGTCGGGTGGGTGCGGGGTCCTCCGCGGTTCCGCCGCGGTGGGGTGCGGATCGCTCCGCGGTGGGGTGCAGTGCGGATCGGTCCGCGGTGGGGTGCGGATCGCTCCGCGGTTCCGCCGCGGGCGGGGTGCGGGTCCACGGTAGGGCGCGGGGGCCGGAGGGTCGTTTGTCCACGGTGGCGGGATCGGGGGATGCGGTACGCCGAATCGGCGCGGGCGCCTTTTTTCTCGCCCCCGCCGCCCCTACCCGTCCCATCCTTGACCTGGGGGCTCTGCCCCCAGGCCCCCCGGAAGAGGCGCAAAAGAGCTCGGGTGGGTGGGTGCGTGGGCGAATGCGGGTGGGTGGGGGCTTCTCGCGCAGTTCCCCGCGCCCCTTACGGGGCACGGTGCGTACTCGCGCCCCCTCGCGGCCGAGCCGCGCAAACGACACAGCCCCGCGCCGCCCGCGGCTGAGCCGCGCAGACCACACAGCCCCGCGCCCCCCGCGGCCGAGCCGCGCAGACCACACAACCCCGCGCCCCCCGCGGCCGAGCCGCGCAGACGACACAGCCCCGCGCCGCTTGGAGTCCGGGGCGCGGCAAGATGTACCCATGAGTGAGAGTGGCGGCATGGTGGCGTGGGAGATGCGGTTTCGGGCGGCGCGGGTTTCGTTGCCGGACTGGGCGGAGGACGCGCCGGAGCGGGCGCTGTTCGTGTCGAACGCGACCGGGACGTACGAGCTGTACGCGTGGGACCGGGCCACCGGTGCGCAGCGGCAGGTGACCGACCGGCCGAACGGCACCACGGACGGGGTGCTGTCGCCCGACGGCGAGTGGATCTGGTGGTTCGACGACACGGACGGGGATGAGTTCGGGATCTGGCGGCGCCAGGCCTTCACCGGCAGTGCCTCCGGGGCCGGTGACGAGGCCGCCGCTCCCGGGCTCGCGCCCTCCTATCCCGCCGGGCTCGCGCTCGGGCGGGACGGGCGGACCGCCGTCGTCGGGCGGTCGACCGACGAGGACGGGACCACCCTGCACCTCGTCCGCACCGGCGAGGACCCCGTCGAGATCTACCGGCACCGCGAGTCCGCCGGCGTCGGCGACCTCTCGCACGACGGCTCGCTGCTCGCCATCGAGCACACCGAGCACGGCGACGCCATGCACTCGGCGCTGCGCGTGCTGCGCCCCGACGGCACCGCCGTCGCCGAGCTCGACGACACCAGGGGCGGCACCGTCGAGCTGGGCCTGGAGGTGCTCGGCTTCGCACCCGTCGACGGCGACACCCGGCTGCTCATCGGCCATCAGCGCCGCGGCCGCTGGGAGCCGCTGGTCTGGGACGTGGCCACCGGCGAGGAGACCGACCTCGCGCTGGAGCTGCCCGGCGACGTGGCCGCCGAGTGGTACCCGGACGGCTCCGCCCTGCTCGTCTCGCACAGCTTCGAGGCCCGCAGTGAGCTGTTCCGCTACGACTTCGCCGAGCGCGCCCTGACCGAGCTGTCCACCCCGCCCGGCACCGTCTCCGGCGCCACCGCACGCCCGGACGGCAGCGTCGAGTACCTGTGGTCCTCGGCCGCCGAGCCGCCGGTCGTGCGGTCCACGACGGGGCGCGTCGTGCTCGACCCGCCCGGGATGAAGGCGCCGGCCTCCGTGCCCGTGGAGGACGTGTGGGTGGAGGGGCCCGGCGGCCGCGTCCACGCGCTCGTGCAGAAGCCGGCCGGGGCGAGCGGGCCGCTGCCCACCGTCTTCGACATCCACGGCGGCCCCACCTGGCACGACAGCGACGCCTTCGCCGCCGCGCCCGCCGCCTGGGTCGACCACGGGTACGCGGTCGTCCGCGTCAACTACCGCGGCTCCACCGGCTACGGCCGCGAGTGGACCGACGCGCTCAAGCACCGGGTCGGCCTGATCGAGCTGGAGGACATCGCGGCGGTCCGCGAGTGGGCCGTCTCCTCCGGCCTCGCCGACCCCGAGCGGCTGGTGCTGACCGGCGGCTCCTGGGGCGGCTACCTCACCCTGCTCGGCCTCGGCGTCCAGCCGGAGCTGTGGACGGTGGGCATCGCGGCGGTGCCGGTCGCGGACTACGTCACGGCGTACCACGACGAGATGGAGGCGCTGAAGGCGATGGACCGCACGCTGCTCGGCGGCACGCCGGAGGAGGTCCCGGAGCGGTTCGAGGCGTCGTCGCCGCTGACGTACGTCGACGCGGTGAAGGCGCCGGTGTACATCTCGGCGGGCGTCAACGACCCGCGCTGCCCGATCCGCCAGATCGAGAACTACGTCGACCGGCTGGCCGCGCGGGGCGCGGTCCACGAGGTGTACCGGTACGACGCGGGACACGGGTCCCTCGTCGTGGACGAGCGGATCAAGCAGGTGCGGCTGGAACTGGAGTTCGCGGCGCGGCATGTGGGGGGTGGGGCGTAGGCGGCCCGGGGGCACCCCGCGTGCCCCCCGCGCCCGTCCCCGCCGTACCGTTGACGTTGTGTACCGGTTCCTCCTGACCCCCCGCTGGTGGGCGATCAACGTACTCGCCCTCCTCGCGATCCCCGTCTGCGTCTTCATGGGCACCTGGCAGCTCAGCCGCTTCGAGGACCGTGTACAGGACCACCGCACCGCCACCGAGCAGGCCGCGGCCGACAAGAAGGAGGCCGCGCGCCCGCTCGCCTCGCTGCTGCCGGTGGACAAGTCCACCTCCGGCAAGCGCGCCACCGCGACCGGGCACTACGGCAGGCAGCTCCTCGTCCCCGGCCGTGAGCTGGACGACCGCGACGGCTACTACGTGCTGACGATGCTCCGCACCGACGGCGGCAAGGCGCTGCCCGTCGTGCGGGGCTGGCTGCCGGGCACCGCGTCCGCGGCGAAGGCACCGGCCGCGCCGGCCGGCGAGGTCACCGTCACCGGCGCGCTCCAGGCCTCCGAGACGCCCGGCGACAACGGCGCGAGCGCGGCGGGCGGACTGCCCGCCGGGCAGGTCGGCGCGATCAGCGCGGCCTCGCTGGTGAACCTGGTGCCGTACGACGTGTACGACGCCTGGGTCACGCTCGACAAGGCGGACTCCGGGATGACGGCGGTCCCGGCGAGCCGGCCCGACGACTCCGGGCTCGATCTGCGGGCCTTCCAGAACCTCGGCTACACCGGCGAGTGGTTCGTCTTCGCGGGCTTCGTGGTCTTCATGTGGTTCCGGCTGCTGCGCCGCGAGGTGGAGTTCCAGCGCGACGCGGAGCTGGGCATCCTGCCGGAGGACGGCAGTGACCCGGCGGGGGACGCCGAGGACGGCAGTGACCCGGAAAAGGACACCGACGGGGCCGGGCCCCCGGCTCAGGACCCCGCCAGCACTCCCGTCCGGTAGACCGTTCCCGCGCACGCGTTCGGAACCGTCGCGGTCACCGTCGGCGAGCCCGTCGCGGCCGTGTGGGAGACGACCACGCTGCCGTCGGCGACGCCGTCCTCCCGCAGGAGCTGCGAGGAGGCCGTGTTGCCGTTCGTGGCCGAGGAGCCCTCGGAGGAGCCCGCGGTGCCGTCCGACGCGCTCGGGTCGGGCGAGGGGCCGCCGGAGCCGCCGCCGCTGGCACCCTCGGTGGGGCACGTCTCGGACGGCACCCAGGCGAACTGCACCTGGTAGGCCATGCCGGGCTTGAGGATCAGCGAGGCCAGCTCCTGGGACGGGTCGGGCAGCCCGGTGGCGGCGTCGCCCGCGACATGGCTGACGACGGTGACGCGCGTCGGGTCCGCCGCGCCCTGGGCGGCCGTGCCGACCGTGCCCGGGCCGGAGACCGTACAGGTCGTGCCGGAGATGTTGGCGACGCGGAAGGTGCCGTAGACGATGCCGGTGGAGTCGGCGGCGGCGATGCTGGAGGTGGCCCCGCCGAGCTGGGCGGCCGTGCAGTCGGTGATGCCCGAGCCGGGGGCGGAGGAGCCGCTGCCGGTGGCGCCGCGGCCCTTGCCGGTGCCCTTGTCCCGCTTGCCCTCGTGGCCGGACGTGCCCTTGTCCTTGACGGAGTCGGAGGCGCCGTTGTCGTCGCCGGAGCCGCCGTTCTTGCCCTTGTCCTGGCCCGCGCCGCCGTGGGCCTGCGAGGCCTGGCCCGCGATGGAGGGGTCGGCGTTCGAACCGGTGGCGTGGGAGACGTGCAGCAGGGCGGGGACGGCCGTGCCGGCGAAGAGCGCGGCGGCCGCCATGCCGACGAGTGCCTGCCGCTTGCGCGCCCGGCGCGCGGGCACCGCCCGGCGCAGATGCTCCAGGGCGCCGTCGCGGGGCTCGATGTCCCCGACGGCGGAGTGCAGCACGCGCCGCAACGCCAGCTCGTCGGGGGCGAGCCCGAGGTCGTCGTCGTGCGCGTCGTCGGACTCGGGTGCGGCGGGCCGGTCGGCCGGGTCGGCGCCGGGGGCGGCCGGGTGGCCGTGGTCCTCGGGGCGGTGGTTCACAGTTCCGTTCCCAGCCTGCTGATCGTCGTCGTGCTCGCTGCCCTGCCCGGTGTTCCTGTCGTGCTCGGTCATGCCGGCGCCTCCATGGCGATGCGCAGCGCCGCGATGCCGCGGGAGCCGTACGCCTTGACCGACCCGAGGGAGAGGCCCAGCGTCGCCGCGACCTGCGCCTCCGTCATGTCCGCGAAGTAACGCAGCACCAGCACCTCGCGCTGGCGGCGCTGCAAGCCCTTCATCGCCTTGATCAGGGAGTCCCGCTCCAGCTGGTCGTAGGCGCCCTCCTCCGCGCTCGCCATGTCCGGCATCGGCTTCGACAGCAGCTTCAGGCCGAGGATGCGGCGGCGCAGGGCGGAGCGGGAGAGGTTCACCACCGTCTGGCGCAGATAGGCGAGCGTCTTCTCCGGCTCGCGGACGCGCTTGCGGGCCGAGTGGACGCGGATGAACGCCTCCTGGACGACGTCCTCGCAGGAGGCGGTGTCGTCGAGGAGGAGCGCCGCGAGGCCCAGCAGGGAGCGGTAGTGCGTCCGGTACGTCTCCGTGAGGTGGTCGACCGTGGTACCGGTCGCCACGGCCTCCTCTGCTCCCTCACGCTGGCTCGGTATGCGGGTGGGCCGCGCTGCGGGCATGGGCGCGATCACCGGCATGCCGCCGGGCGCGCCGGGCATGCGGACCCGGCGGGGCGGACGCAGGGCCGTGCCCCCCGTCTGTACCGCCGCGGTGAATTCGAGTACCTCTGCTGCCACGCATGTTGGACACGCCTGGGGCCGTCAGGGTTGTACGCGGGTTCGGGTACGCCCCGTCGCACGCCCGTCAGCGGTGCGCACCCGGGCGCCCCGTGTATCCGGTGTGCTTCCCCCGTGGCGGCGGACAGTACGTCCCGTGCCCTCATGCCTACCAGCTCTTCCCCTGTGCCGTGCCCTGTCTGCGCTGCCCGACCCCCCGAAGGGCGAACGCAATGACGCTCCCCGCCGTCCGTCCGGTTGCGTCCGGTGACGGAGGCGGGGAGGAAATCTTCGTTTCCCGTACGGGTCTGGTTCAAGTGGTCCGGACCAGGTGGGTCCGGCCCGGCCACAGGACTGACACAGATCCTACAAATACTTGACGGTTTGACCAGCGTATAGGGCATGCCGAAAGCCCGAAGGGACAGGTCGGATGCCCCTCATCGCTCCCGTGTGCCCTCGTACGCGCTCGCGGTCCGCGTGGCCGCCGTCGCCGCCGGGGCCCTACTCCCGTTCCGCCGCGACGAGTTCGGCGATCTGGACGGCGTTGAGGGCGCCGCCCTTGCGGAGGTTGTCGGCGCAGACGAAGAAGTCGAGCGCGGTGGGATCGTCGTGCGCCCGGCGCACCCGGCCCACCCACGCGGGGTCCGTGCCGACCACGTCCGCCGGGGTGGGGAACTCCCCCGCCGCCGGGTCGTCGCACAGCACGACGCCGGGGGCGGTGGCCAGGATCTCCCGGGCCTTGTCGACCGTGACCTCGTTCTCGAAACCGGCGTGGACGGTGAGGGAGTGGGCGGTGACCACGGGGACGCGGACGCAGGTGACCGCGAGCGGCAGCCGCGGCAGGCCGAGGACCTTGCGGGTCTCCTCCCGCAGCCCGGCCTCCTCCGAGGACCAGCCGTCCTCGCCGAGCGTGCCGGCCCACGGGACGACGTTGAGCGCGACCGGCTCCGGGAACGGGCCGGTGGCCTCGCCCACCGCGCGGCGCACATCGCCCGGGTGGGTGCCCAGCTCCGTACCGGCGACGAGGGCGAGCTGCTCGCGCAGCGTCTCGACGCCCGCGCGGCCCGCACCGCTCACCGCCTGGTACGAGGAGACGACCAGCTCGCGCAGGCCGAACTCGGCGTGCAGCGCGCCCATCGCCACGATCATCGTGAGCGTGGTGCAGCCGGGGCTGGCGAGGATCCCGCGGGGGCGCACGCGCGCGGTGTGCGCGTTGACCTCGGGGACGACCAGGGGGACGTCGGCCTCCGCCCGGAAGGCGGCGGAGTTGTCGACGACGACGGCGCCCAGGGCGGCGGCGACGGGGGCCCACCGGCGGGCGACGTCCTCGGGGACGCAGAACAGGGCGACGTCGACGCCGGTGAGGGCGGCCTCGTCCAGCTCGGCCACCTCGGTCTCCTCGCCGCGGACGGTCAGCTTGCGGCCGGCCGAGCGGGGGGAGGCGAGAAGGCGGATCTCGCCCCAGATGTCGGCGCGCTGGGAGAGGATGCGGAGCATGACGGCGCCGAGGGTGCCGGTGGCGCCGGCGACCGCCAGCACGGGTCTGTCCCTGTGCCGGACCGACGCGGCGGCTTGGCCGGGGGCCGGCTGAGGGGTGCGGGCCTGTGCGGCTGCCGCACCTGCGGCGCCCGCGGTGGGGGGCGGTGCGGTGTCGTCGCGATCGCGGGTGCGTGGTGGTCGCTCGCGCCCCGCGGCGAAGCCGCTGATCGACACAGCCCCGCGCCCCTTGGGGCGCGCGGGCTGGGCGGAGGCGTGGGTAGGCACAGGTCCGCGCCCCTGAACGGGCGCGGGTGCCCCCACGAGCCCCGGGCCGTGATCGCGTGTGACGGCGGGGGCGCGTGGGGGGTCCGGGGTCATCGACCCGTGCCTCCGTAGACGACCGCCTCGTCGCTGTCGGAGTCCAGGCCGAACGCGCTGTGGACCGCGCGGACGGCCTCCGGGACGTCGTCCTTGCGGGTGACGACCGAGATGCGGATCTCGGAGGTCGAGATCAGCTCGATGTTGACGCCCGCGTCGCTCAGCGCCTCGAAGAACCCGGCGGTGACCCCGGGGTTGGTCTTCATGCCCGCGCCGACCAGGGAGATCTTGCCGATCTGGTCGTCGTAGCGGAGCGAGTCGAAGCCGATGACGTCACGCGCCTTCTCCAGCGCGTCGATCGCCTTGCGGCCCTCGGCCTTGGGCAGGGTGAAGGAGATGTCCGTCAGCCCCGTGGACGCGGCGGAGACGTTCTGCACCACCATGTCGATGTTGATCTCGGCGTCCGCGATGGCGCGGAAGATCGCCGCGGCCTCGCCCGGCTTGTCGGGCACGCCGACGACGGTGATCTTGGCCTCCGAGGTGTCGTGCGCGACCCCGGAGATGATGGCCTGCTCCACCTTTGGTTCCCCTTGCGATACGTGCTGTGCCGACTGCGCCGGCTTGATCGGCTCGCTACTGACCCACGTGCCCTGCAACGGGCTGAACGACGAGCGGACGTGGATCGGGATGTTGTAGCGGCGGGCGTACTCCACACAGCGGTGGAGCAGCACCTTGGACCCGGAGGCGGCCAGTTCGAGCATGTCCTCGAAGGAGATCCAGTCGATCTTCCGGGCCTTCTTCACCACTCGCGGGTCGGCGGTGAACACGCCGTCCACGTCGGTGTAGATCTCGCACACCTCCGCGTCCAGCGCCGCCGCCAGCGCGACGGCCGTGGTGTCGGAGCCGCCGCGGCCCAGCGTGGTGATGTCCTTGCCCACCTGGCTGACACCCTGGAAACCGGCGACGATGCAGATGTTGCCCTCGTCGAGCGCGGTGCGGATGCGGCCGGGCGTGACGTCGATGATCCGCGCTTTGTTGTGGACCGAGTCGGTGATCACACCGGCCTGGCTGCCGGTGAAGCTCTGCGCCTCGTGGCCCAGGTTTTTGATCGCCATGGCCAGCAGGGCCATGGAGATCCGCTCTCCCGCGGTCAGCAGCATGTCGAGCTCGCGCCCGGCAGGGATCGGCGACACCTGCTCGGCGAGATCGATCAGCTCGTCCGTCGTGTCGCCCATCGCGGAGACCACGACAACCACCTGGTTGCCGTTCTTCTTGGCTTCCACGATCCGCTTGGCGACGCGCTTGATGCCCTCGGCATCGGCTACGGAGGAGCCTCCGTACTTCTGCACGACAAGGCCCACGTGCGCTCCTCGCTCAGTCCGTCTCTGTCCGCGATGTCCGCACATACGTATGTACGGCGCGGTCGGCTCAGTCTATCGAGCGGCCGAATCTCCCTTCCGGGATACCGCATGGTGAGATGTCCCGCTCATGGCGTGATCACCCCGGTTTCCTGCGGAAACCACCGGCCGCTCCGGGACGACGTACTCCGTCGGACGCCGTGCCCGAGCGGCTTCTGCCCGAGGAACGCTCCGGCCACGCGGAAAGTGCCCGGCATCACATTTTCCCGCCGAGCACCGCCCGCAGCGCGTCCGGCCGGGCGTGCGCGGGAAGGTGGTCCACGAAGTGCACCGGGCAGCCGAGGAGGCCCGCCCCGGCGTCCGCGACCCTGTCGTCGCCGACCATGAGCACCCGCTCGTACGGCAGCGCCAGCGCCTCGCAGGCCAGCCGGAAGATCTTCGGATCCGGCTTCTGCACCCCGTGCTCGCAGCTGAGGACGAAGACGTCCACGAGTTCCTCCAGCCCGTGCGCCCGCAGGACCGGCCGCAGGTCCCAGCCGATGTTGCTCACCACGGCCACCGGCGCGCCCCGCCGGCGCAGCTCCCCGAGGACCTCCGCCGTGTCCGGGTAGGGCCGCCAGGCCGCCGGTGTCATGTGGCGCGCGTACAACGCGTCGTGGACCTCCTCCCCCCACGGCAGACCCGCCTCGCGCATCAGCCCGACGTAGGCCCGCCGGTGACTGTCGCCGTCGAGGTCGCGCCGGTCCCAGGAGGGCCGCAGCCGGTCCGGCAGGGCGGAGGGGGAGACACCGCCCGGGAGGGCGCCGAGCCGCTCCAGGCGCTCCGTGCACGCGGCCAGCTCCCGTTCCCCGGCGTCGATGCCCAGGTCGTCGAGTACGGCACGCAGCCAGTCCCCGGTGGGCTCGACGCGCATGAGCGTGCCGGAGAAGTCGAACATGTACCCCTTGACGGTCACGCCACCTCCACCTTGTCCCCGTCCCGCTCGGGCACGTGGAAGACGATCAGCCGGACGGGGTGCGGCACCGGCAGGGCGCCGTGCACGTCCCCCGGCTCCAGCACCAGGAGGTCGCCCGCCCGGAGCCGGACCACGGTGTCGCCGACCCGGTAGTCGGCGTCGTCGAGGAAGTAGAAGATCTCGTGCAGCTGCCGGTGGTAATGGCGCGTCTCGGTGAAGTCGGCGGGGTGTTCCACGAACAGGATCCCGACCCGGTCGACGGGCACGTCCACGGGGAGGTCCAGCAGGGACAGCACGGTCCGGCCGTCCGGGCGCGCGGCGGCCTCCTGGTCCGCGCGGTGCACTACACGCATGTCACGGCTTCCTTCCGTCAGGGGTTGCAGTGGTCGCAGTGGTCGCAAGGGGTCGCAGTGGTTCTCATGGGCGTCCGTCGCCGTCCGTCGCCGTTCGTCGTCGTCCGGCGTCGTTCGTCAGGACACCGGTGAAGGGCGGGTCGCGCGCCGCTGTCCCACCGCTTCGGTGAGTTCGGCGTACAGGCCGTTGATCAGCTCCACGCCCCGGGCGTAGCAGGCGAGCGCGACCGTCTCCCGCTCGTCGTGGGCGATGTGGAAGGGCATCACGCTGCACATGTGCGCCGCCTCCGCCAGCCGCACCTTCAGCAGCCAGCGGGGTTCCCCCTGGTGCCACTGCGTCGCCGCGAGCCAGGTGTGCAGGCGCCGGCGCACCCTGCGGTAGAAGGTGACCAGTTCGGGCGCGGTGATGGTGTAGTCGATCCCGGTCTCCCCGACGGCGACCCGGACGTGGCCGCCGTGGATGAGGTCGTACAGCGAGTTGACCGAGTGCCAGACCTTCCCGAGGTCGTAGGCCACGTCGTAGCCGGGGTTGCCCCGGGGGTCGATCAGCAGGAACCGGTGGTTGTGCCGGTCGATCAGCACGTTGTCGAAGTGCAGGTCGCCGTGGGTGCGCCGGAGCCGTTCGGGGGTCAGCAGCGCGAGCATCCGCTCGTCGCGCCGCAGATCGGCGACGACGCTGCCGATGTTGCGCAGCCAGACCCCGTTCACCCGGACGCGGTCCGCCGCCCACAGCCGGTGCCGGTACGGAAGCGCGGCGGCCGTCTCCGACAGCCTCGCGACGATGCGGTCCAGGTGGGTGCGCCGTATGTAGTCCTCGGGCACTTCCCGGTCACCGGCCGGGTACAGGTCCCGTTTGAGGACGGCGAGGACGCGGCGCACCCACAGGGCGGCCTCCTCCTCGTCGATCGCCCCGGAGAGGATCAGTCCGCGCAGGGTGGGCAGGCGGTGGTAGTGCAGGTCCATCGAGGCGCCCCGCATGCCGATGCGGTGCTCCACGACGTCGGGGAAGTGGCGGCGCGCGGCGTCGTCGAGGCCGCGCAGCCAGCCTATTTCGTCGGACAGTTTGTCCTGCCCCTCGCCGAACGCCTCCTTGCGCACGATGCGGCGCCCCTGCGGGTGCAGATGCACGTAGGTGCGCGCGTAGGAGCCGCCGGCCAGCCAGTTCTCGACGACGATGTCGTCGCCGTGGACGTCGTGCGCCAGCACCGCGCAGCGGACGCGCACCCGCCGGGCGAGGAGACCGAGCGCCTCGCACCACGAGGGCGGGTCCGGGCGCTCGCCGAGGATGTCCGCGAGCGCCGGTCTGTCGGCGTTCACCAGCATGACGGCGCCCAGGTACCCGAGGGCTCCCGGCCCGCCCCGGTCACCGGCACCGTCCGGTCCGGCCGGGGCGGCCAGACCGTCCAGCACCAGGGGGTCGCGGCCCTCCTGGCGGACCACCGCGCGCGCCCGCACGGGGAGGTCCGGGCGGCCGGTCACCAGGACGGTGGACGTCGTCAGACTGGCGAACGCGGCGAGGGTGTCGGGCCGTATCTCACACGCGCAGTCGACGACCAGTACCCGGCCCACCTCCTCCCGCACCGCCCGCGCGAGTTCCCGCAGCCGCTGCCGGGCACCCGGCGCGGCGACCCACCGCACCAGGCCGGGCCAGTCGCCGAGGCCGGCGGCCCCGTCGCCGCCGATGACCGTGACACCGCTGACGGTGCCCTCGTGGACGGCCTCCCGCACCGCGGGCGTGACCGCCCGGGGGGAGTCCGCGTGCCGGGCGCACTGGGTGTCGAGCACGATGATCCTCATGGGCCTGCCTCCGTCTGTCTCTGCGCCGGCGGCACCGGGACGCCCCACGACACGACGGACGGCTCACACGCGGGCGCACGGGTGCGCGGGCGGGCGGGCGTCCCGGACGTGCGGGGAGGACCGGGCGGTACCGCGAAGAACGGTGATGAACGGTTGCGACCGCCGGGCCTAGAAGCCGAGGGAGCGGACGTGGGACTTCACGTGGTGGGGGACGTCCGCCGGCACGTCCACGCCGTGCCGCTCCAGCCGGCCGGTCAGCAGCCAGGGGCGCGCGGGGCGCGGCACGCCGTGCCCGTCGGGCACCGGGCGGGCGGGGCGGAGCAGCGAGGCCGGCAGTCCCGCCGCCTCGGCGATCCGCCGCCCCCAGGCGAGCTTCGTCAGGCGTTCCCGGCTCGCCACGTGCAGCACCCCCGTCATCCGGCCGGAGACGGCCTGCTCCAGGGCTCTCGCCACGTCCCCGGTCCATGTGGGCTGTCGCTCGACGCCGTCGTCGAGTTCGACGGGGCGCCCCTCCCCCAGCGCGCGCAGCATGGCCTCGACCCAGCCGTGGGCACGGCCGGGAACGGGCGGGCCGTAGAGGATGGGGAGGCGGACGGTCAGGTGCCCGGGCACCTCACGGACGCGCTCCTCGCCGAGGAGCTTGGTCCGACCATAGATCTGGAGAGGATTCGGGGTGTCGTCCTCCGCGTAGCCGGACTCCGACGTGCCGTCGAAGACGTACTCGGTCGACGTGTAGACCAGCCCGACCGCGTGGCGTGCGCAGGCCCGGGCCACGTTCTCGGTGGTCCGGACGTTCAGTTCGTGGGCCAGTCCGGGGTCCCGCTCGCATACCGCCACATCGGCGCAGGCCACGAGGTGCACGCAGACGTCCGGACGGTGACCGTCGAAGAAGCGGTCGACCTCGGTGGCACGGGTCGCGTCGACGCTGAACAGGTCGGGCCCCGTCCGGCTGCGGGACCACCCGACGACCTCGTGCCGGGCGGCTAACGCGGCCGTGACGGCGCCGCCCAGCATGCCTCCGGCACCGGTGATGAGAACTTTCGCGGGCATGGGGGGTTCCCTCCTGCGTCGGCGCATTCGTCATCGAGCGGGCGCCCCTGCCGGGGCACACGTCGAGGCGGGTCGAGGAGGGCGTTCGACCCGGCCACACACTACGGGAAGATCCGCGAAGGTCAACGGCGCGATCAGGGTCGAACTGCGGCGACGAACGCCGACCAGGCGGGCGCGGCGATGCGGAGTTCGGGGCCGGTGGGGGCGGCCTTGGAGTCACGGACGTGCACGACGTCACCGTGGGCGACCTCGACGCACGCGCCGCCCTCGTTGTCGCTGTAGCTGGACTTGAACCATGCCTGGGCGATCTCGACGCAGTTACCGCCCTCGCTGTCGCTGTAGCTGGACTTGAACCACTTCAATTGGTCGCTCATTGCCGATCCACCATCCCCTCGATGAAGCGGGCCGACTCAGCCGGGCTGAGGGCCTGCGCGCGGATCATGCTAAGCCGCTCCGACACGCGGCTGACAACCCCCGGATCGGCCGAAAGTTCGCTGGCGAACGGCCCCTCCGTGAAGGCATAGCGCTCGTGATCGCGGGACTCCAGAAGCACCATCGGCCCCATGATCGCGTCGCTGATGACGCGTTCGAATGGCAACACCTGCAAGACGACGTTCCTGGCCGTCGATGCTTCCAGCAATCGAGTCATCTGCTCAACGTCCACCATTGGGTTTCGCAGAGTTGCCTCGTACAGAACGAAGCTCAAGGACACCAGAGGCTTCCGCTCGGTGAGTGAGGCCTGTCGCTCCATCCGCGCAGCGATCCGCTCCTCCACCGTCTCCTTCTCCAGCGGTGGCTGCCGATTCTCGATCAGCGCACGCGCGTAGCTCTCGGTCTGCAACAAGCCCGGAATGAGGACGACTTCGTACCACCAGAGACTGATCGCCTCCTTCTCCCTCTCCATGAAGTCCTGCGCCCGCGCCGGGAACCGCTCTCGCAGCAGGTAGTCCTTCGCCGCGCTCAACAGGCCCTCCGCGTGGCACAGTTCGTCGGCGACGTCGAGGACGCGCGGGGTCGGCATACGCACCCCCTGCTCCATGGACTTGATGGTGTCCGGGGAGTAGCTGGCCGCCTCCGCGAGCTGCTCGCGGCTGATGTTCGCCTTCGTGCGCCAGCGTTTCATCTGGTTGCCGCTGTAGCGCCAGGCGACGGGCGGCTGGGAGTTGTTCTGGCCGGGCACGGGAACCACCTCCGACGGGTACGCCGGGGCGCGTATCCCCCGGGTCGCTACCGACCGTAGAGAGCTGAGCGGCACGGTGTGACCATGACGAGCACAATTCACCGGCCCGTGTGGGTCCCCCCTTCCGGTCACCGGCTGCATGTGACCGGCGTCCACTTCGACGCCGTACGGATCGAGGGGCTGCGCGGGGAACTGGTCGCCGACCATCTGATCGAGGCGACGGACGAGGACGCGGGGCCGATCGTGTGCGAGGCGGCGCGGGGGCGCTGGGTGTACTTCCTGCTCCCGCCCGGCACCGTACGGCGGTACGACTGGCCGACCGGTGTGCAGCGGCTCTCCGGCCACGGCGAGCGCACGGTCACCTACATCGGCATCCCCGCGCTGGAGGGCAACACCTGGCCGCTGCGCTGGTACAGCGTGCCGACATCGACCGCGCCCCACGTCGACGCGGCGGCGCTGCACGGAGCCGTGGCCGGGCCGCGTCGGTGAGTGCCGCGTGGTGTCACCTCACCGGGCGCACGCCCAGCGGCTCGCCGATCTCCTCCGCCATGACGCGGCCCGCCTCCTCCGCGAGGATCTCCTCGCCGAGGTCCTGGTCGGTGTCCAGGCCGTCGAGTTCTTCCAGGGGCTGGTTGAGGCGGACGTGGGCGACCAGGGACTGGAGGGCGCGCAGGGTCGCGGAGGCGGTGGAGCCCCAGTTGGAGAAGTAGGAGAACTGCCACCACCACAGGGCCTCGGTGCTGCGGCCCGCGCGGTAGTGGGCCATGCCGTGGCGCAGGTCGGTGATGACGTCCGCGAGGTCGTCCGAGATGCGGGCCGGGACCGGGGCCTTGCGGGGCTCGTAGGGGTCGAAGACCTCCGAGTAGACGTCCACCGGGTCCAGCATCCTGGCCAGGCGTTCGCGCAGCTCGTCGACGTCCGGCTCGGGGCCCGGGTCGGGCTCGTAGCGCTCCTCGGGGAGGAAGTCCTCGTGCGCGCCGAGCCGGCCGCCGGCCAGCAGCAGCTGGGAGACCTCCAGGAGGAGGAACGGGACGGCCGAGTCCGGCTCGTCGCCCCGGGCGACCTCGGTGACGGCGACCAGGAAGCTCTCGATCTGGTCGGCGACCTGGACCGCGAAGTCGTCGGGGTTCTGGGTCTTGGAGTGCAGCGTGGCGTCAGACATCTAGGAGTCGTCTCCCCTCGAAGGCGCGGCCGAGGGTCACCTCGTCCGCGTATTCCAGGTCGCCGCCCACCGGGAGGCCGCTGGCCAGGCGGGTGACCTTGAGGCCCATGGGTTTGATCATCCGGGCGAGGTACGTGGCGGTGGCCTCGCCCTCCAGGTTGGGGTCCGTGGCCAGGATCAGCTCGTTGACCGCGCCGTCCGCGAGGCGGGCGAGCAGCTCCCGGATGCGCAGGTCGTCGGGGCCGACGCCCTCGATCGGGCTGATGGCGCCGCCCAGCACGTGGTAGCGGCCGCGGAACTCGCGGGTGCGCTCGATGGCGACCACGTCCTTCGGCTCCTCCACCACACAGATGACGGCCAGGTCGCGGCGGGGGTCACGGCAGATGGCGCAGTGCTCCTCCTGGGCGACGTTGCCGCACACCGCGCAGAAGCGGACCTTCGCCTTCACCTCGAGCAGCGCCTGCGCGAGGCGGCGTACGTCGGTCGGCTCCGCCTGGAGGATGTGGAAGGCGATCCGCTGCGCGCTCTTCGGACCGACGCCGGGCAGCCGCCCCAGCTCGTCGATGAGGTCCTGGACCACGCCTTCGTACAACGGATGTGCCTTTCCCGTGTGAGCCCGGTCCTCCGTGCGGTGCCGGGCTCGGTTCCTTGGTACGTACGGTAGTTGGCCGCCGTGCCACTGAGAAGGGACGTCAGGGGGACGTCAGAACGGCAGACCGGGGATGCCGCCGCCGCCCAGGCCCTGGGCCAGCGGGCCGAGCTTCTGCTGCTGGAGGGTCTGCGCGTTCTCGTTGGCCGCCTGGACGGCCGCGACGACCAGGTCGGCCAGGGTCTCGGTGTCCTCCGGGTCCACCGCCTTCGGGTCGATCCTCAGCGCCCTCAGCTCGCCGGAACCGGTCACGGTCGCCTTCACCAGGCCGCCGCCCGACTGCCCGTCGACCTCCGTGCGCGCCAGTTCCTCCTGGGCCCGGGCGAGGTCCGCTTGCATCTTCTGGGCCTGCTGGAGCAGCTGCTGCATGTTGGGCTGGCCACCACCGGGGATCACGATCAGCTCCTGTTGTGTACGGCACGTGTGCGCTTCTGTGCGGCTCGTGGCCGCCCGTCCCCGCTCGGACGCGGGTGCGCGCGGGCTCGGTTTTTCCGCTCGGCACGAGCCTACGTGCTCTCCGGCAGCTGCGCTCCGCCACTCTTTCGAGTGAAATCGGGGGGCGCCCTATACCTGACCAAGCCCCCCGTCCTGGCGGATAAGCGGCGAAACCCGCTCCCTCGCCACCCATTGGGCGGTAGGAAGGGGGGCCGTGCCGTTCAGGAGGGAGTGCCGGGTGAGTCAGCCGGGAGTGCAGCCGGAGGGTCCGCGCGGGGGTGGCCGGGGTGAGGAGAACGGCCGGGGCGAGGGGAGCGTCCGGGGTGGCGGGGGTGTCCGGCCGTGGCCGGTCGACCTCGCCGGGCGGCCGTTTCCGCAGGGTGACTGGGGGGAGCCGGCCGAGCGGCTGCACGAGCTGTACCTGTGGGTGGAGCGCGGGGCGCTGGACACGGTCGCGTGGTACCTCGCCGACCGGGTCGGCAAGCGGCGGGCGGCGCGGGTGCTGCGGGGCGGGGCGGCGGCGGGGGGTGTGTGCGGGGCGGTGCTGCCGCTGCTCGACGTGACCGGGGTGGTCGGCGGGGTGGTGCCGTGGGCGTATGTCGCGCTGCTGCTCGGGGCGGCGTGCGTGGCCGGGGACCGGTTCTTCGGGGTGACGTCCGGGTGGATGCGGGACGTGGCGACGGCGCAGGCGGTGCAGCGGAGGCTGCGGGCGTTGCAGTTCGACTGGGCGGCGGAGAGTGTGCGGGAGGTGCTGGGGCCGGCGGAGGGGACTGCCGCGGAGGCGGCGGAGCGGTGCCTGGGGGTGCTGCGGGGGTTCGCCGAGGACGTGGGGGAGCTGGTGCGGGGGGAGACGGCGGGGTGGATGGTGGAGTTCCGGGGGGTGGGGGTCGCTTCCGTGCGGGGGGAGGTGGGGGTGGGGCCGCCGCGGCCGGAGGCGCCGCCGGTGGCGGGGGCGCGGGCGTCGTTGCCCCGGCCGCACATGCCGCGCCAACGTCCGCCGGAGCCGCGGGGGTAGTTTTTCGCCCCCGCCGCCCCTACCCGTCCCGTCCCTGACCTGGGGGCTCCGCCCCCAGGCCCCCCGGGGTGGGTGGGGAGGGCGCCGGAGAGCTCGGGTGGGTGGGTTCGTGGGCGGGTGCGGGTGCGTCGTGGTTGATCGCGCAGTTCCCCGCGCCCCTAAAAAAGCAGGTGGCGCCCCCTGCTTTTTAGGGGCGCGGGGAACTGCGCAACGGGGCGAAGCCCCGTTCGGGGTCCACTCAGCCCCGGCGGGCGTATGTCAGGGACTCGCCGTCGCTCGTCGTGCGGCGCAGGTGGCCGTCCGGGAGGAGGGTCAGCCGGGTCGGGTCCCCCGGGGTGCAGGACGTTGCCGGGCGGGCGTCCCGCACCGTGGACGGCCCGATCGACACCGGCCCGCCCTCCACCGGCTCCGCCGCCAGCTCCGCCACGAACACGCAGTGGTACGTCCCGCTCCCCGCCGGCCCCTCCGCCGTGAGCGTCAGCACCTTCTCCCCCACCTTTCCCTGCTTCACGACCAGCCGCCGCGTACTGTGCCCGTTCGCGTTGTCGATGCTCGCCGTCCACGTCCCGACGTATCCCTCCGGCACCGCCCCCGTGCCGGTGGACGGCGACCCGGTCGTGGCGGACGCGGACGCCGTGCCCCCGTGCCCGCCCGTGCCGCCACCGCCGCCGTCGCCCTCGCCCCGCATCACCGCCAGCACCGCCCCACCCGCGCCCAGCGCCACGACCACCGCCACGGCGACCAGCGCGAGAGTCCCCCGCCGGCTTGCCCTCGGCGCGGGCACCGGGGCAGGCGCCGGCACGGAAGGCGGCCCGAAACCCGGGTACGCGGGCGGGGGCGGCGTACCCCCGCCCGCGCCCGCGTACCCGCCCGCGCCTCCACTCCCGCCGACCACCTGCGTGGGCGTCCGCACCACATCCCCCGGGGCGGACGCCACCGGCCCCGGACTCTCCACCCCCGGGGCGGACGCCACCGGCCCCGGGCTCTCCACCTCCAGCAGCCGCACCGCGTGCCGCCCCAGCTGCGCCACCAGCGCCCCCGGCAGCCACGGCTCCCCCAGCCGCCCGTCGGCCAGCGTGTCCCCGGCCCCCGTCCGGGCCAGCACCTGGGCCGGTGAGGGCCGCCGCGCCGGGTCCTTGTGCAGACAGTCCCGTACCAGACCGGCCAGCCCCTCCGGCACCTTCGCCAGGTCCGGCTCCTCCTGCGCGATGCGGAACATCAGCGCGTGCGCCCCGCTGTCCGCCGCGCCGAACGGCAGCTCCCCGGTGGCCGCGTAGGCGAGCAGCGAGCCGAGGCAGAAGACGTCGCAGGCCGGGGTGATCCGGTCGCCGCGCACCTGTTCGGGCGCCATGAACCCGGGCGAGCCGACCAGCGCGCCGGTGCGGGTGAGGCCCTCGTCGCCCGCCGTCTCCAGCGCCCGCGCGATGCCGAAGTCGATGACGCGCGGCCCGTCGATCGTGACGAGCACGTTGGACGGCTTGAGATCGCGGTGGATGAGCCCGGCCGCGTGGATGTCGCGCAGGGCGCCCGCGAGCCCGGCCGCGAGGGAGCGTACGGAACTCTCCGGCAGCGGGCCGTGGTCGCGGCTGATCACGGACTCCAGGGACGGCCCGGCGACGTACCCGGTGGCCACCCACGGGACCTCGGCCTCGGTGTCGGCGTCCAGGACCGGCGCGGTCCAGTCCCCGCCGACCCGGCGCGCCGCCCCGACCTCCTGGCGGAACCGCGCGCGGAACTCCTCCCGCTCGGCCAGCTCCCGCCGGACGAGCTTCACGGCGACCGTGCGGCCCCGGTCGGACCGGGCCAGATACACGTTCCCCATGCCCCCGGCGCCGAGCCGCGCCAGCAGCCGGTACCCCCCGATGACCTGCGGATCCCCCGCACCGAGCTGCTCCACCGCCGCACCGTCCTCCCCCGGGGCCGCCGCCCCCGTGCCTGGAACCCCGGCCGAGAATAGTGACCGTCGCGGTTCACGACCGACCCGGGCCCGGGTCCGGTTCCGTCCCGCACCCGACCGTGACCGGGCCGGAACAGTGTCACGCCACGGGACCCACGCTCCCGCGACGCGGACCCGCGATCCCCGCCACCACGGTCCGCCCCTGCCCGCAACCCGTGCAGCGTAAGGTGACGTGCTCGGAGAAAGGTGCGTGCCTCGCGCGTACGTACGTTTCGCGGACGCACGTCCCCCGCGCGCACCCGCGCGCGACCTCAGCGCGGATGGGAGCGAGGCCAGCATGCCCGGCATCGGCGGCAACGGCGCCGTAACCCGCAGCACCCTGCGGCAGCAGCTCGCGGACGCGCTCCGCGACGAGGTGCTGGCCGGCCGGCTCCAGCCGGGGCAGGAGTTCACGGTGAAGGAGATCGCCGAGCAGTACGGCGTCTCGGCCACCCCGGTCCGCGAGGCGCTGGTCGACCTGTCCGCGCAGGGGCTGCTCGACGCGGTGCAGCACCGCGGCTTCGAGGTGCGCGCCTACTCCCTCGCGGACTACCGCGGCATGCTCCAGGCCCGCGCGCTGGTCACCGACGGCATCTTCCGCCGGCTCACCGCGACCGGCATCGACCTGGACGCCGATCCCGGCGCGGCCGGCGCGCTCGCCGGGGTGCGGCGGCGCGGCGAGGAGGCCCGGCGCGCGGCCGCCGCGGGCGACCTCGACGTGCTCATCGGCTACGACGTCCGCTTCTGGCGCGAGCTGGGCGGGCTGTGCGGCAACCCGTATCTGACCGACTTCCTGCACCGGCTGCGCGTGCAGACCTGGGCGTGCGCGGTGCAGCACCTGCGCCGGGTCACCGCCCCCGGGAACCGGACGGACCCCCCGGACCCCGACCGGCCCGCGGGGGCGCCCCCGCTGCGGGGGCTGCTCTGGGCCGGCCACACCGATCTCGTCGACGCGCTCGCCCGCCGCGACCCGGCCGGCGCGCACGCCGTCGTCACCGCGTACGACGCGCACTCCCTGGCCCTGCTGGAACGGCTGGCGGCCGTCGGATGAGCCGGACCGCCGCCCAGGACGTCATAGAGGACATGTCGGCCACCTCCATCGACCTGACGGTCGTCGTGCCCGCGTACAACGAGGAGCGGCGCCTGGCGCCCACGCTGGACGCGATCGTCACGTATCTGAGCAAGAGCGGCGGGGGCGGCGACGGGCGCCCGGACGCGTGGGAGGTGCTCGTCGTGGACGACGGCTCCACCGACGCCACCGGCGAGGTGGTGGCCGGGGCCGCCGCCCGCGATCCGCGCATACGGCTGCTGAGCAGCCCCGCCAACCGCGGCAAGGGCCATGCGCTGCGGCTCGGGGTGCTCGCCTCGCGCGGGCGCCGGGTGCTGGTCACCGACGCCGACCTGGCCGCGCCCATCGAGGAGCTGGACCGGCTCGAGGCCGCCCTCGCCGACGGCAGCGCGGCCGCGATCGGCTCCCGGGCGACCGACGGCGCCACGATCGAACGCCATCAGCACCGGATACGGGAACTGCTCGGGCGGGCCGGGAACGTGCTGATACGCGGGGTCGCGGTGCCCGGCATCCGCGACACCCAGTGCGGCTTCAAGCTGTTCGACGGCGACCGGGCGCGCGAGGCGTTCGCCGCCTCCCGGCTCGACGGCTGGGGCATCGACGTGGAGATACTCCAGCACTTCCGCCGCTCCGGCTGGCCCGTCGCCGAGGTGCCGGTGCGCTGGGCGCACCAGCCCGGCTCGAAGGTGCGGCCCCTGGACTACGGCCGCATGCTGGCCGAGCTCACGGTCCTCAAGGTGCGCGCGGTGCGCCCGGCCGACCTGCTGGTGCCGGTGCTGTTCCTGCTGCTGTCCTTCCTGCTGTACTCCGGCCGCTGGGCCGGTCCCGACCACCGCTATCTGCCCGACTCCCTCCAGGACCAGAACCAGTGGGAGTGGTTCTTCGCGGTCACCGCCGACAACGTCAGTCACCTGCGCAACCCGCTGTTCACCACCCTCCAGGGCTTCCCGGACGGCGTGAACCTCATGGCCAACACGGTCATGCTGGGGCTGAGCGTGCCGTTCGCGCCGCTCACGCTGTGGCTCGGGCCCGCGGTGTCGCTGGCGCTGGTGATGACGCTGGGGCTCGCCGCCACCGCCACCGCCTGGTACTGGCTGATCGTCAAGCGGGTCGTACGGCACCGGGGCGCGGCCTTCGCCGGGGCCGCGCTCGCCACGTTCGCGCCGCCGATGGTCAGCCACGCCAACGCGCACCCCAACTTCGTCGTGCTGTTCATGATCCCGCTGATGATCGACCGGGCGCTGCGGCTGTGCGCGGGCACCCGCGTGGGGCGCGACGGGATCGTGCTCGGCGTGATGACGGCGTACCAGATCTATCTGGGCGAGGAGCCGCTGCTGCTCACCGCGCTGGGGCTGGTCCTGTTCGCGGGCTCCTACGCCGTCGTGCGCCGGGACGTGGCGCGGGCGGCGTGGCGGCCGCTGGCGAAGGGGCTGGGGATCGCGGCGGCGGTCTGTCTGCCGCTGGTGTCGTTCGCGCTGTACTGGCAGTTCTTCGGGCCGCAGAGCTACAAGAGCGTGCTGCACGGCGACAACGCGGGCAACAGCCCGCTCGCCCTGATCGCCTTCGCCGAGCGGTCACTGGCGGGCGACGCGGACCACGCGAACGCGCTGTCGCTCAACCCGACCGAGCAGAACGCCTTCTACGGCTGGCCGCTGGCGCTGCTCGCGCTCGGCATCGTCGTACGACTGTGGGACAGGGCGCTGGTCAAGGCGCTGGCGGTCACGGCGGCCGGGGCGGCGCTGCTGTCGCTCGGGCCGAAGGTGCGCCTCCCGCTCACGGACACCACGCTGCCGGGGCCGTGGAAGCTGCTCGCGCACCGGCCGCTGTTCGAGTCGGTGATCGAGGGGCGCGTGGCGATGGTGTGCGCGCCGGCGCTCGGCATGCTGCTCGCGCTGGCGCTGGAACGCCTCGCGCCGAAGCCGACGGCGGCGACCGGGTCCCGTTCCGGTGCCTTCACGGGCGCGCGGCTCGTCGGCCTGGCGGCCGTCGTCGCCGCGCTGCTGCCGATCGTCCCGGCGCCGCTGAAGACGGTTCCCCGGGAGAAGGTGCCGGCGTTCATCGCGGACGGCACCTACAAGTCGTACGTCGGCCCGGGCGAGACCCTGGTGCCGGTGCCGCTGCCCGACCCCGGGTACGCGGAGGCACTGCACTGGCAGACCGCCGCCGGCCTCGGCTTCAGGCTGCCGGGCGGCTACTTCAACGGCCCCTGGGGACCCGACCGCATCGGCATCTACGGCGCCGTCCCGCGCGCCACGTCCAACCTCTTCAGCGACGTCCGCAACAGCGGCACCGCGCCCAACCTGGAGCTCGACAGCTGGCGGCGGCAGGCGCGGGCCGACTTCGCGTACTGGAAGGCGGGCGTGCTGGTGCTGGCACCGCAGGCGGGCGACGAGGCGCTGCGCAAGACCGTGCAGGACCTCACCGGTGACCCCGGTACATGGGTGGGCGGCGTGTGGGTGTGGGACCTGGACGGGAAGGGCACCATAACGACCCGGCCGGGCGGCGACGCCTGACCGGGACCGCACACCCTTTCGTTAGGCTTCCCACGGTCCCCCGTCCCCCTCCCCCCCCTTGATCACGAGGAGCTCCCTGTTGGCATGTGACCTCTGGCTGGTCCCGCTCGTCGACGTGCTGTGCCACACCCCGGACAACCCCTTCGCCGAGGAACTCGCGCTCTACGACAAGGCGCTCGCCGAGGCCGGGATGGGGCCGGTGCCGGTGTACCAGTACATGCCGGGACTGTCCGGGGACGTCGCCCCGGTCGCGGGCTTCGACTACGACGCCCTGCACTTCCTGCGCCGGGCGTATCTGCTCCAGGTGTGCGGGCTCGCGGTGACGCCGGTGGACGAACTGGGCGGCGACTACGAGCAGTTGCTGGAGATGTTCGAGGAGAACGCCCAGCGCTCGCACCTGGTCTGGCACTACGACCACGCGGGCGCGTACGTCCCCGTGGAGTTCCCCGTTCCGCTGTCCAACGACGAACTCCTCGCCGGGGGCGGCCCACTGGGCTCGTCGTACACCCTGCTGCGCGAACTGGAGGCGGTGGCCCCGGCGATCGGCATCGACCCGGCCAACCCCCCGGCCGCGCCGCAGCCCCCGGCGGGCCCCACGGACCTGGAGGAACCGGCCCCCGCGCCCCCGTACGACCCCAGCCCCTTCGCCCGCGAACGCCACGTCTGGCTCGGCCTGCACGCGGCGGCGACGCGGAGCCTGGCGCAGGGCTCGATGATCGTCTTCAGCTAGCCGCCCGCTGCTCGGCGGACGGCGGCTGAGCGCGCGGTCGCAGCATGCCGCCGAAGCCCATGCGGTGCACGAAGGTCTCCCGGGTGAGATCGGAGAAGGCCATGACGTGGTCGACCCCGGCCCCGGTGAAGTCGACGACGGTACGGAACGGCTTCTCCCCGTGGGGCAGTGCGAGCACCCGGGCGATCTCGTCGGCGACGCCCTGCGGATCCGGGTCGACGCCGGGGCGCACCAGGCTCGCCGTGGCGGCCTCGTTGCGGGCGACCAGCGGGTCGAGTGCCGCGTAGGCGGAGGCGACCGCGGTGTCGGAGGCGTGGCTCGCCCGGGGGAAGTGCGAGGTGCCCCGGGTGATCGCCCCGGGCATGACGATGGTGGTCTCGATGCCGAACTCGGCCACCTCGTAGGAGGTCGTCACCGCCAGGGCGTCGAAGGCGGCCTTGGACGCGGCGTACGGGCCGAGGAACGGCGGCGTGGTCACGACGATGGTGCTGCCCACGTACAGCAGCGTGCCCGAGCGCCGCGCGCGCAGGTGGGGCAGGGCGGCGCGGTTGACGCGGTGGGCGCCGACCGCGTTGACGTCGAGCAGCCGCGTCAGGTCGTCGTCGGTGAAGGCCTCCACGTAGCCGACGTAGAGGTGCCCGGCGTTGTTGACGACGACGTCGAGGCGGCCCTCCCGGTCGACCACGCGGTACACGGCGGCGTCCGCGGACTCCTGGGAGGTCACGTCGAGTTCCAGCACGGCGAGGTCGAGGTGCTCGGCCGCCGCGATCCGGGCGAAGTCGGCCGCCGCGGCGGCACCGTCCGCACTGGTGAGGGAGCGCACGCTCGCGTGGACGCGGTGGCCCTGCCGGGCCAGGGTCAGGGCGGTCAGCCGGCCGATGCCGGTGCTGGAACCGGTGACGAGGACGACGGACATCAGGCGGCCCCGCCGTTGGCGTAGAGCACCTGGCCGTTGACCCAGCGCGCCGGGCCGGCGAGGAACGCCGTCACCTCGGCGATGTCCTCCGGCGTGCCCAGCCGCTCCATCGGGTTGAGCCCCGCGATGCGCTGGATGTCCTGCTCGCTCTTGCCCTCGAAGAACAGCGGGGTGGCCGTGGGGCCCGGGGCGACGGCGTTGACCGTGATGTCACGGCCGCGCAGCTCCCGGGCGAGGATGAGGGTCATCGCCTCCACCGCGCCCTTGGACGCCGCGTAGGCCCCGTAGCCCGGGAACTGGAGCCGCGTCACGGAGGTGGAGAAGTTGATGATCGCGCCGCCGGAGCAGACCTGGCGGGCGGCGAGCTGGTCGATGACGAAGGTGCCGCGGACGTTGGTCCGCTGGACGCGGTCGAAGGTGTCCAGGTCCATCCGCGCGATCGGGGCGAGCGGCATGATGCCGGCCGTGTGCGCCACGACGTCGATGCCGCCGAACGTCTCGGTGGCGTGCCGGAACATCGCCGCCATCGCCTCGGGGTCGGCGACGTCGCCGCCGAAGACCGTGGCCCGCCCGCCCGCGGCGGTGACGGCCCCGGCGACGTCCCGCGCCTTCGCCTCGTTGCCGCTGTAGTGCACCAGCACCGCCGTCCCGTCCGCCGCCAGGCGTTCGACGACGGCCCGGCCGATACCGCCGGATCCGCCGGTGACGACGGCGACGCGCGGGGTCGGCCGGTCTGCGGGGGTCTGGTTCTCAGGCATGGGGGCTCCCAGGTATGTGGACTTGCCGTACACATAACCGTAGCCACATAAAGACAACCTGTCCACTAAGCTGGCCGTCGCCGACCCGGAAGAAGGAGCGCGGACATGGAAGAGGGAACGCACACATGACGGACAAGCCCCTGAACACGCCCCCGCCCCGGCGCGGACGGGGACGGCGGCCGGCGCAGGAGGTGCGGACGGGGGTGCTGCGGGCCGCCGCCGACCTGCTGCTGAACGAGGGGATCAAGGCGGTGACCTTCGACCGGGTCGCCACGGCGGCGGGGTCCAGCAAGATGACCCTCTACAAGTGGTGGCCGTCCGCCGGAGCGCTCGCGGCGGAGGCGTTCTTCGCCCACAGCGAGCAGCAGCTCGAGTTCCCGGACACCGGCGACATACGGGCCGACCTCACCTCCCAGCTGCGCGCGTTCGTGCGGCTGGTGACGCGGGGCAGCACGGGCACGGCCATCGCGGGGCTGATCGGGGTGGCACAGACCGACCCGGAGCTCTCGGCGGCGTTCTCCCGGCACTACTCCGCGCCGCGCCGGGCGCTGGCACTGGCCGCGTTCGAGCGGGCCCGCGACCGCGGACAGCTCCGCTCCGACATGGACCTCGGCATCCTCGTCGACCAGCTCTGGGGCGCCTGCTACAACCGTCTGCTCCTCCCCGACGCGCCCCTGGACGAGGAGTACGCCACCGCCCTGGTGAACAACGCGCTGGACGGGGCGGCGGTGCGGTGACGGCGCCCCGGGCCGCCCCCGCATGCCGGAGCCGGTGACCGACGGGCGCTGTGGCCGTCGGTCACCGGCTCGGGGCGCGGGGGCCCGCAAGGACGTGCTTCCCGCGTGGGGCGGGCTAGATGAACGAGTTGATCTGGATCGTCTCGTCCCGCCCCGGGCCGACGCCGATCGCGGAGATCGGGGCGCCGGACATCTCCTCCAGCGCCTTCACATAGCCTTGCGCGTTCTTCGGCAGGTCGGAGAAGGACTTCGCCTTGGTGATGTCCTCCGACCAGCCCGGCAGGTTCTCGTAGATCGGCTTCGCGTGGTGGAAGTCGGTCTGGGAGTACGGGAGTTCCTCGACGCGCTTGCCGTCGATCTCGTACGCCACGCAGACCGGGATCTGCTCCCAGCCGGTGAGGACGTCGAGCTTGGTGAGGAAGAAGTCGGTCAGGCCGTTGACGCGGGTCGCGTAGCGGGCGATGACCGCGTCGAACCAGCCGCAGCGGCGGTCGCGGCCGGTGGTGACGCCCCGCTCGCCGCCGATGCGGCGCAGCGCCTCGCCGTCCTCGTCGAACAGCTCGGTCGGGAAGGGCCCGGCGCCGACGCGGGTGGTGTACGCCTTGAGGATGCCGATGACCCGGCTGATCTTCGTCGGGCCGACACCGGCACCGGTGCAGGCGCCACCGGCCGTCGGGTTGGACGAGGTCACGAAGGGGTAGGTGCCGTGGTCGATGTCCAGCAGCGTGCCCTGGCCACCCTCGAACAGGACGACCTTGCCCTCGTCGAGCGCGTCGTTCAGCACCAGGGTGGTGTCGGCGACGTACGGCTTGAGGCGGTCCGCGTGGGTCAGCAGCTCGGTGACGACCTGGTCCACGGCGATCGCGCGGCGGTTGTAGAGCTTGGTGAGCATCTGGTTCTTGGCGTCGAGCGCCGCCTCGACCTTCTGGGTGAGGATCGACTCGTCGTACAGGTCCTGCACCCGGATGCCCACGCGGTTGATCTTGTCGGCGTAGGTCGGGCCGATGCCGCGCCCGGTGGTGCCGATCTTGCGCTTGCCGAGGAACCGCTCGGTGACCTTGTCGACGGTCACGTTGTACGGCGTGATGATGTGAGCGTTTCCGCTGATCAGGAGCTTGGACGTGTCGACGCCTCGCTCGTTCAGCCCGTTCAGCTCGGAGAACAGGACCGACGGGTCGACGACGACACCGTTGCCGATGACCGGAGTGCACTCCGGGGTGAGGATTCCGGAGGGGAGGAGGTGGAGTGCGTACTTCTGGTCGCCCACGACGACCGTGTGGCCGGCGTTGTTGCCGCCCTGGTAACGCACTACGTAGTCCACGGAGCCACCGAGCAGGTCGGTCGCCTTTCCCTTGCCCTCGTCACCCCACTGAGCACCGAGCAGCACAAGTGCGGGCACGCGCGTACACCCCTTCCGGGCGGGGCATGTCCAAGGTCGGGGGCGTACGGGCACCACCCTGTGCCACGCACCCTGGCGGCCTTCGTCGGCCGCGCACCGTCGGACCCGGATGCCCCGGTATAGACGAAGCCCCTGGCGCAATAGCGCAAGGGGCTCTTGCACAAAGATGCTACCCGAGGAAGCGAGGCATGGCCGAGGTGGCGACTACCGCGATGACTTCCGCGTCCCCTTCCGCGACGTCCGAACAGCTCCTGGTGGTCGTGGACGCGGCCGCCCGGCGCACCGACGGGGAGTCCGTACGGATCGCGAAGGACGTGCTCAGCGCGGGTGCGGCCACCAAGGTGTGCCTGCCGGAGGGACCGGAGGAGTTCGCGCGGGCGCTGCTGCGGCGCGGCCCGCGCCGGCCGGTGGTGGTGGGTGACGACCGGGCGCTGCTGCGGACGGTGGCCCTGCTGCACCGGCGGCGGGAACTGGCCGGATGCGCGGTGTCGGTGGTGCCGGTGGGCGGTCCGGTGGCCCTTGCCCGGTCCCTGGGGGTGCCGGGGGGCGCGGTGGCGGCGGCGCGGGCCGTCCTGGAGGGGCGGGAACGGCGCCTCGACCTGCTGGTGGACGACAGCGACGGAGTGGTGCTGGGCGGCGTGCGCATCCCCTCCGGGGCCGGGGGCTCCCCGGCGGACGGCGGCCCGGAGGACGGGTGGGGGCCGGAGACGGAGGCGGCGGGAGGTGCGGCGGGGCGTGCGGCGGGGGGCCGGCCGCGGCCCTGGCTGCGGACCTGCCGCTCCCTGGCGCGGACGCTGGCCGCCCGCCCGGCCCGGCCCGGCGGCGAGGGGCCGCAGCGGCTGCGGGTGGAGGTCGACGGCGAGACGGTGGTGGACCTGGACCAGCCGCTGGAATCCGTGACGGTACGGCTCGGGGCCGCGGGCGGCCTGGTGGCGGTGGAGCTGCGCCCGGTGGCCCTGGGCGCTGCGGTGGAACCCCTGCGGGCGACGGGCCGCCGGATCACGGTCTCCGGCGCCGACTTCCACTACCGCGCGGACACGGTCCCGTCCGGCCCCGTA
Organism: Streptomyces sp. NRRL F-6676; assembly: GCF_000725625.1. Taxonomy (GTDB): domain Bacteria; phylum Actinomycetota; class Actinomycetes; order Streptomycetales; family Streptomycetaceae; genus Streptomyces. The sequence goes on along the minus strand of NZ_KL647086.1, from coordinate 12,427 downwards.
CGGACCCGGACGTGGGAGGCACGGGAGGGGGCGTGGGGGCTGACGTTGCCGGGGGGCGGGTGACGGCTCCCCGGAGCGCCCCCGGCAGCCTCAGCCGACCTCGACGGTCAGGCCGTCCAGGCCGCGCATGACGAAGTTCGGCCTGCGCTCCGGTTCCGCCGTGGGGCGCAGGGTGGGGGCGCGGGTGAGAAGGGCGGTCATGGAGGCCGCCAGCTCCATACGGGCGAGGGGCGCGCCGATGCAGTAGTGGATGCCGGCGCTGAAGGAGATGTGCGGGTTGTCGCGGCGGGCGAGGTCCAGGGTGCCCGGAGCCTCGAACACCTCGGGGTCGTGGTTGGCCGAGCCGAACAGCAGGGCGAGTTCCGCGCCCCTGGGGATCACCGTGCCGTCGATCTCGATCTCGTCGAGGACCCAGCGTTCGAAGAGCTGGAGCGGGGTGTCGTAGCGCAGCAGCTCCTCGACGGCGGACGGGACCAGGGAGTGGTCCGCGCGCAGGGCCGCCAGCTGCCCGGGGTGACGGAACAGGGCCCACCAGCCGTTGGTGGTGGCGTTGACCGTCGCCTCGTGGCCCGCGTTCAGCAGCAGGACGGCGGTGGAGATCATCTCCTGCTCGGTGAGCCGGTCGTCCTCGTCGTGGGCCGCGATCAGACCCGAGATCAGGTCCTCGCCGGGCTCCTTGCGGCGGGCCGCGATCAGACCGCGCAGATACTCGGAGAACTCCACCGACGCCCGCACCGCCCGCCGCGCCGTCTCCTCGGACGGGTTCAGCTCGTACATCCCGCAGATGTCGGCCGACCAGGGCCGCAGCGAGGCACGGTCGGACTCCGGGATGCCGAGCATCTCGGCGATCACCGCGACGGGGAGCGGTTCGGCCAGGTCCGTCAGCAGATCGCCGCCGCCCGCCGCCACCAGCCGGGCCACCAGCTCGTCCGCGAGCCCGTGCACATACGGGCGCAGCCGCTCCACCGTGCGCGGGGTGAACGCCTTCGACACCAGCCGCCGGATCCGGGTGTGGTCCGGCGGCTCCAGGTCGAGCATGCCGTGGTCGTTGAGCGTGTGGAACGGCTCGTGCTCCGGCGGGGGCGGGGTGCGGCCGAACTCCTCGTAGGAGAAGCGGTGCAGATGCGTCCGGCCGAGCCGGCGGTCCCGCAGCAGCGCCGAGACGTCCGCGTGGTGCGGCACCAGCCACTGGTCGCTCGGCTCGTAGTACAGCACCCGGCCCCGGGCGCGCAGCTCGGCGAAGGCGGGGTACGGGTCGGCGACGAACCCCGGGTCCCAGGGGTCGAACGCCAGATCGGACACAACGGCAGCCATGCGGGGACGCTAACCGAGCGGGACCCCGGCTGACCAGGGGTCCGGGTCCGCCGGGGCCCTGCCGTGCCGCGCGGCACCGACGACGCCGTCCGCGCCGGCCGCGGCACGCCCCCCCCGGCGTCGGCGTCCCGCGTCAGCCCGGCGTGACCAGCCGGGCCTCGTAGGCGAAGACCGCCGCCTGCGTACGGTCGCGCAGCCCCAGCTTCACCAGGACCCGGCTGACATGCGTCTTGATCGTCGACTCGGCCACCACCAGCCGCCCCGCGATCTCCGCGTTGGACAGCCCCTGCGCGATCAGCACCAGCACCTCCGTCTCCCGCTCGGTCAGCTCCCCGTACGCGCCCCGGGCCGCGGCCGGCAGCTTCGGGGCGTCGGCCAGCCGGGAGAACTCGGTGATCAGCCGCCGGGTCACCGAGGGGGCGAGCAGCGCCTCCCCCGCCGCCACCACCCGCACCCCGTCGGCCAACTGCCGCGCCGAGGCGTCCTTGAGCAGGAAACCGGACGCCCCCGCCCGCAGCGCCTGGTACACGTACTCGTCCAGGTCGAACGTGGTCAGCACCAGCACCTTCGTGCGCCCGTCGGCCGCGACGACCTCCCGTGTCGCCTCGATGCCGTTCAGCTCCGGCATGCGGATGTCCATCAGCACCACGTCCGGGGCCAGCTCCCGGACCCGCCGCACGGCCTCCCTCCCGTTGACCGCCTCCCCGACGACCTCCATGTCCGGCATCGCGTTGAGCAGGACCGAGAAGCCCTCGCGCACCATCATCTGGTCGTCCGCGATCACGATCCGTATCGCGGGCCGGCCGCCCGTCGCCGTCCCGTCCGTCACGCCGTGTCCTTAGCGGCCCCGGCGGTCCCGGCGGCCGCGCCGTCCTCGGCGGCCGTGGTGACCGTGGCGACCGTGGCGACCGGCAGGAACACCGTCACCTCGTACCCCCCGTCGTCGGCCGGTCCTGCCGTCATCTCCCCGCCGAGCATGGTGACCCGCTCCCGCATCCCCGTGATGCCGTGCCCGGCGCCGGGCGAGGGCTTGACCAGGGACGGCTGCGGTGCCGGGCCGTTGACCACGCGCAGCCCGAGCCCGCCGAGCACGTACCCGATCTCCACCCGGGCGCCCGCCCCCGGCGCGTGCCGCAGGCTGTTGCTCAGCGCCTCCTGCACGATCCGGTACGCCGACAGCTCCACGCCCTGCGGCAGCTCCCGCACCGCGCCCGTCACCACCTTCTCCACCGCGAGGCCGGCCTCCCGCACATTGGCGAGCAGGGCGTCCAAGTCGGCCAGGGTGGGCTGCGGGGCGTCCGGGACCTCGTAGTCCTCCGCGCGGACGACGCCGAGGACGCGCCGCAGCTCGGTCAGTGCCGCCACCGCGTTCTCCCGGATGGTGACGAAGGCCTTCTCCAGCTCGGGCGGCGGGTTCTCGACCCGGTAGGGGGCGGCCTCCGCCTGGATGGCGACCACCGACATGTGGTGGGCGACCACGTCGTGCAGTTCCCGGGCGATGGTGGTGCGCTCCTCCAGCAGGGTGCGCCGGGAGCGTTCCCGCTCGGTCTGCGTCTGCTCGGCGCTGACCCGGCGCTCGGCGGTGCGGCGTACGTGCCAGATGGTGACCGCGAGCAGGAGGACGGCCGACGTGGTCAGCATCTGCGCGGTGTTGGCGGGCTGGTAGTGGGTCCCGGCGAGAAACGGGTCGGTGGACAGGCTGTACACCCCGGTCAGCAGCCACATCCACCACGCCGTGCGGGGCCGGGTGCGGATCGCGACGACCATGAGCACCGTCAGATGGCCCACGAACACACCGGCGGGCCAGGGCCAGTCGCTCCAGGAGTCGTCCAGCAGTTCGGTGGCGACCGGGGCCACCGCCAGGGAGAGCCAGAAGGCTCCCACGGGCCGGGCGAGCGTCAGCAGCACCGGCACCAGGACCAGGAGCCCGGCCGCCACGGCCGCCGCGCCCCCGTCCCGCTCCGCCCAGACGACGAGCATCGCCACGGTGCCGGCCGCCGCCACCAGGGCGTGCGGCGCCCAGGCCGCGTACTCCCGGACCCTGCCGGGCAGTCCCCGGAGCAGCGGGCCGTCGGCACGCATCGGCGGCAGCGGGCGGTAGGCGAGGACGTCGCGGAACAGGTCACTCCGCAGGCCGTTCAACACGCCTGCGAACAGGCGGAGTTCGGGGCTGCGCTCCGTCATCCCGCTCCGCGGTGGACTCATGTGCGTCTGGGTCGTCTCGGTCACGGTGACGACGGTAGGCGGCGGGCGGGGGCGCCGTCGTCCTCACCGGGAGGGGTTTCCGGGCCTCCCTCTCAGGTACTACAGCGGCGACGCGGGCCCGCGGTCACCACGCCGGCCGGGCGGTCACCACGCCAGTTGGGCGATCTCCTCCGCCACCACCGCGCACGCGTCCGCCACCGGGTCGATCAGGGGGAAGTGGCCGACGTCCTCCAGCAGCGTCAGTCCCACCACCTCGCCCGCCTTGGCCGCCGCGTCGGCGTACGACTCCGCCACCGCCTGCGGCACCACCACGTCCGTACGGCCCTGCACCAGCGTCGTCGCGATACCGGTGGGGAGCAGGAGCGACGGGTCCGCGTACGGCCTGCGCAGCGCGAAGTGCTCGTCGCCGCCGAGCAGTTGGCGAGGGGCGCCCTCGCACACCGACAGCTTCTCGGCGACCTCGAAGTCCGCCACCGGGGCGAGGGCGACGACGCCGCGCAGCGGGGCCGGCCGGTCGGTGCGCCAGGCGGCGTCGGCGGGCAGGACGTGCCGGGCCGCGGCCCACAGGGCGAGGTGGCCGCCCGCCGAGTGGCCGGTCAGGACCGTGCGGCGGACGTCCGCCCGCGGGAGGGCCTCGCGGACGAGCGCGGGCAGCGCGTCCAGTGCCGCCGCCACGTCGTCGAACGTCTCCGGCCACCGCCCGGCGACCGGCGTCACCCCGGCCCCCGGCCCGTCCGCGCCGTCCGCGACGCCGTCCGCCGCCCCGTCCGCCGCCCCGCGTCGGTACTCGACGTTCGCCACGGCGAAACCGCGGCGGGCCAGGAAGTCCGCGAACGGGGTGACGTGCCGGCGGTCGTACCGGGAGCGCCAGGCCCCGCCGTGCAGCACCACCACGAGCGGCGCGGACCCCGCCGCCCCGGTCCCGGCCTCCGCCCCGGACAGGACATTTCCGGCCATGTCACGCGGGGCGTAGAAATCGATCACCTGATCGGGGTGAGCGCCGTACGCGGCCGTGGCGTCCGGGGCGACGGGCGGGTGTGAGAGGGCGGACGCCTCTTCGGCGGCGTCGCGGGCAGCGGCGGCGGCCTGGTCCGGCATGGTCCAACCTCTCAGCGGCGGTGCGTAATTGGGCTGACGGTGGCCGGTGGGTTTCCGGCCGGTTGCCGGGACGGTATCAGCCCGGTGACGTGCGCCCGCACCCGGATGTCACGCTGGGTGAGATCGGGGCGGTTCCGCCGCGTCGACCTCCGCCACGACCTCCGCCAGCACCCGGGCCGCCCGCTCCACGTCGGCGAAGCCGAGGTACAGCGGGGTGAACCCGAAGCGCAGGACGTCCGGGGCGCGGAAGTCGCCGACCACGCCCCGGGCGATCAGCCGGCGCATCACCTCCTCCGCGTCCGGGCAGCGCAGCGCCACCTGGCTGCCGCGCTCCGCGTGCGCGGCCGGGGTCACGCACTCCACCCGGCCGGCCGGCAGATACGCCCCGACGCAGTGCAGGAAGAAGTCCGTGAGCGCCAGCGACTTGGCGCGCACCGCCTCGATCCGCACCCCCTCCCACACGTCCAGCGCCGCCTCCAGGGCGAGCATGGACAGGATGTCGGGGGTGCCGACCCGGCCGCGCAGGGCGCCGGGCGCCGGTTCGTACTCCGGCCGCATCCCGAACGGACGTACGTGCGAGTTCCAGCCGGGCAGGGGCGAGTCGAAGCGCTCCTGCGATTCCTCGCGCACGTACAGGAACGCCGGTGCGCCGGGCCCGCCGTTGAGGAACTTGTAGGTGCAGCCGACCGCGAGGTCCACGCCGTGTGCGTCGAGGCCCACCGGCAGCGCGCCCGCGCTGTGGCACAGGTCCCAGACGGAGACCGCGCCCGCCGCGTGCACGGCGGCGGTCAGCGCGGGCAGGTCGTGCAGCCGGCCGGTGCGGTAGTCGACGTGGTTCAGCAGCACCGCCGCCGTACGGCCGCCGCCCTCGCGCAGGGCCGCGGGGACGTCGGCGGGGGCGACCGGGCGGAGGGTGCAGCCGGTCAGCCGGGCGGCGGACGCGGCGATGTAGCCGTCGGAGGGGAAGGTGGTGGCGTCCACCAGGATCTCGTCCCGGTCCGCAGCCGCGCGCCCGGCGCCGCCCCGCGCCAGCCGTACCGCTCCGACCAGCGCCTTGAAGACGTTGACGCTGGTCGAGTCGCCCACCACGACCTGGCCCGGCGCCGCGCCCACCAGCGGGGCGATCCGGTCGCCGACCCGCTCGGGCGCCGTCCACCAGCCGCTCTCCTCCCAGGAGCGGATCCGCAGGGCGCCCCACTCCCGGCGCACGACGTCGCCGACGCGCTCGGCGACGCCGACGGGGAGCGCGCCGAGCGAGTTGCCGTCGAGATAGACGGCGGCACCGCCCGGGCTCTCGTCGGGGCCTTCGAGGACGAACCTGGCGCGCAGGGGGGCCAGTTCGTCCTCGGCGTCCAGCTCCACGGCGCGCGCGGCCGGCCCGGACACGTCCGGCGGGGACACGGCGGCCGGCCCGGATCCGTCCGGCAGGGACACGGCGGCCGGCTCGGATCCGTCCGGCGGGGACACGGCGGCCGGCTCGGACACGATCGGCTCAGACATGGGACCTCGCCGTCCACAGCTCGGGGAAGACATTGTGGCGCGCGCGCTTCTCCAGCCAGGCGACGCCGGCCGAGCCGCCCGTGCCGGCCTTGGCGCCCATGGCGCGCCGGGTGGCGACGAGGTGGTCGTTGCGCCAGCGCCACACCAGCTCGGCGACATCGGTCAGCGCCTCGCCGAGGCGGGCGAGCTCGTCCTCGGGGTCGCCCGCGTAGACGGCCGTCCAGGCCCGCTCGACCTCGGCGGACGGCTCGTAGCGCAGCGACACGTCACGGTGGAGCACGGACTCCGGGATCGCGTGGCCCCGGCGGGCCAGCAGCCGCACCACCTCGTCGTAGAGGCTCGGCTCGTGCAGCGCCTTCTCCAGCTCGGCGTGGACGCGGGGCGCGCCCCGGTGCGGGACCAGCAGGGACGCGGACTTGTCACCGAGCAGGAACTCCAGGCGCCGGTACATCGCCGACTGGAAGCCGGAGCCCTCGCCGAGGGCGGAGCGGTAGGAGTTGAACTGCGCCGGGGTGAGGTGCGCGAGCGGGGTCCAGGAGGCGTTGAGCGCCTCCAGCTCCCGTATCGAACGCTTGAGCGCGGCGATCGCGGTGGGGACGTCGTCCGCGCTGCGCAGGGCGTGCGCGGCGGTCTCCCACTCGTGGACGATCACGGTGAACCACAGCTCCATGACCTGGGTCGTGACCAGGAAGACCATCTCGCCGGGGTCGTCGGAGAGGGGGTGCTGGAGGTGGGTGAGCACGTCGGCCCGGACGTAGTCCTCGTAGGGGGTCGTGCCGTCGAAGTCGAGATGCGGGGTCTCGGGCTCGTGGGGCTCGTGAGCCGGTTGGGACATCGCTGTCTCCTGCGTTACTCCGGGTAGCGGTCCGCCCCTGCCGATGCCGGCACGGGGGCCCCGGTCCCCAACGGCATCCTCCGCAATCGGCCGGGGGCCCGCAAGGTGCCGAAGATCCGCGGGGGCCCGCCCCCGCAGGTGCGGAAGCGGACCCTCCGTACGGGTCGGCCCGGCGTCTTCAGCCCAGCGTCTTCGCCGCCGTTTCCGAGGAGTCCTTCAGGAACTGGCTGCACCGCTCGTACTCCTCCCGCTCGCCGATCGACTCGGCGGCGCGGGCGAGGGCGTGCAGGGCGCGCAGGAAGCCGCGGTTCGGCTCGTGCTCCCAGGGCACCGGACCGTGCCCCTTCCAGCCGCTGCGGCGCAGGGCGTCGAGGCCGCGGTGGTAGCCCGTACGGGCGTAGGCGTACGACTCGACGACGCTGCCGCGCTCGAAGGCCTCGTCGGCGAGGCGGGCCCAGGCGAGGGAGGACGTGGGGTACTTGGCGGCGACGTCGGCGGGGGAGGTGCCGGTGGCGAGCAGCTCGCGGGGCTCCGGGTCGTCGGGGAGGTGGGTCGGGGGCGGGCCCCCGAGGAGGTTCTCGTGAATGGACATGCCTCACAGTCTGCGGGACGGGGCGCTCCGGGGGTGAGCGGGGCGCCCTGAAGGGGCGCGGGGAACTGCGCGAGCAACCACACACCACCCGCACCCGCCCTCGCACGGCTCCTCCCGAGCTGGAAGGCGCCGAAGCCGGGGCGCTCCCCTGGTCACGCGGCCTCGTACCCCTCCCGGGGCGGCTCCAGCGGAGGCGTCGTCACGTTGCCATGACGGTGGCATTCGGGGTGGGCGCAGTCGGGGGACGGACGGCGGACCGTGGCGGCGGCCAGGACCGCGCCTGCCACGAGGACGGCGGCGCAGATCGGCATGGCGTGGCCGAACGCCGTGTCGAAGGCGTCGGGCGAGCGGTAGGCCTCGTCGTTCATGCCGGTCAGCAGGGGCAGGGCCGCCACCGCCACGAGGCCGGCCGCCCGGGCGGCCGCGTTGTTGATGCCGCTCGCCAGGCCGGCCCGGCCGCTGTCCACCGAGGCCAGGACCGTCGCCGTCAGGGGTGCCACCAGGGTGACCATGCCGGCGCCCATCACCAGCAGGGCGGGCAGCACGTCGGTGAGGTACGCCGCGTCCTCCCCCACCCGCAGCATCAGCAGCATCGCGGCCGCGCACAGCAGCGGGCCGACGGTGAGCGGGAGCCGCGGCCCGATCCGCTCCGCCAGCGCGCCGGAGCGGGCCGAGAACAGCAGCATCAGGGCGGTCGTCGGCAGCATGGCCGTGCCGGCCTTCAGCGCTGAGTAGCCGGAGACCACCTGGAGCTGGAGCGCGGTCAGGAAGAAGAAGCCACCGAACGCCGCGTACACGCACAGGGTCACCAGGTTGACGGCGGTGAACTGGCGCGAGGCGAAGATCGACAGCGGCATCATCGGGTCCGGGGCGCGTCGTTCGACGTGGAGGAAGCCGATGCCCGCCGCCACGCCCGCGAGCGCGGTGAGCGCGACGGTCAGGGAGCCCTGGCGGGCCTCGACGAGGGCGTACGTCACCAGGGCGAGCGCGAGGGCGCCGAGGCTGGCGCCGAGCAGGTCGAAGCGGCCGTGGGCGCGCTCGTCGGAGGACTCCGGGACGTGCCGCAGGGCGACGGGGACGCAGATCAGGGCGAGGGGGACGTTGAGCAGGAACACCCAGCGCCAGCCGGGGCCGTCGACCAGCCAGCCGCCGAGGAACGGGCCGACGGCGGCGCCGATGCCGCCGAAGCCGGACCAGATGCCGACCGCCCGCGCCCGGTCGTCGGGGTGGAAGGAGGCCTGGATGAGGGCGAGCGAGCCGGGGGTGAGGAGGGCGCCGCCGATGCCCTGGAGGGCGCGGGCGGCGATGAGGATGCCGGGGGTGGGGGCGAGGCCGCAGGCGAGGGAGGCGGCGGCGAACCATGTCACGCCGAGGACGAAGACGCGGCGGCGGCCGTATCTGTCGCCCAGGGAGCCGCCGAGGAGGATGAGGGCGGCGAGGGTGAGGAGGTAGGCGTTGACGGTCCACTGGAGAGCGGTGAGGGGGGCGTTCAGGTCGCGGCCGATGCGGGGGAGGGCGACGTTGACGACGGTGCTGTCCAGGAGGGCCATGCTGGAGCCGAGGACGGTGGTGAGGAGGATCCAGCGGGCGGTGGGGGCGGGGAGGTGCGTGCCGGGGGGTGCGGCCATGGGGGGATCATCCCGCAGGGGCGGGGGTGGCACCAGACGGCTCCGCCGGGGCGCGGGGGGGGGCGCGGCCGGGGGGGGCTGGCC